>NZ_JBIAOF010000002.1:0-1143906 GCF_042878785.1 Nonomuraea sp. NPDC003560
GGCAGTGCGCACGGCAAGCGGGTGCAGGCGCTGGGCGGGGCCAAGAACCACATGCTGGTGCTGCCGGACGCGGATCTGGATCTGGTGGCTGATGCGGCGGTGTCGGCGGGGTTCGGGTCGGCGGGTGAGCGGTGCATGGCGATCTCGGTCGTGCTGGCGGTGGATCCGGTGGGGGATGAGCTGGTCGGCAAGATCGTGGAGCGGGTGGGCCGGTTGGTGGTGGGTCCGGGGGATGATCCGCGGTCGGAGATGGGGCCGTTGGTGACGGCGGCGCATCGGGACAAGGTGGCGTCCTACTTGGATCTGGGTGTTGCCGAGGGTGCCAAGCTCGTGGTGGACGGCCGGGAGACGGAGGTGCTGGGCGGCCGGGGCGGCGGGTTCTGGTTGGGGCCGACGGTGCTGGATCAGGTGCCGGTGGGGTCGCGGACGCACACCGAGGAGATCTTCGGTCCGGTGTTGTCGGTGGTGCGGGTGTCCTCGTACGAGGAGGGCCTGCGGGTGATCAACGAGGGTGTGTACGGCAACGGCACGGCGATCTTCACCAATGACGGGGGTGCGGCGCGCCGGTTCCAGAACGAGGTCGAGGTGGGGATGGTGGGGATCAACGTGCCGATCCCGGTGCCGATGGCGTTCTACAGTTTCGGTGGGTGGAAGTCGTCGTTGTTCGGTGACACGCATGTGCATGGCACCGAGGGGGTGCAGTTCTACACGCGGGGCAAGGTGGTGACCTCGCGCTGGCTGGACCCGTCCCACGGCGGTGTGAACCTCGGCTTCCCCACGAACGGGTGACCCCGCGCCCGCCCTTCTCACAGGATCGACTCGAAGCCTGTGCGGCCGTTGCATGAGGGCGGGATGATCGGGTAGGCAGGGCGGCATGTCACTTTCGCACTGTGCGGGCTGGTTGCTGGCCGGACGCTACCGGCTGCTGTCCGAACTGGGCCGCGGTGGCATGGGCCGGGTCTGGCGGGCCCACGACGAGCTGCTGGACCGGCAGGTCGCGGTCAAGGAGGTCACCCTCGGGCACGCGCTGGGGACCGAGCGGGAGCGGCTGCTCGGCCGGACGATGCGGGAGGCGCGGCTGGCCGCCCGGCTGAGCCACCCGCACATCGCCGCCGTCTACGACGTGGTGGTGGCCGACGAACGGCCGTGGATCGTGCTCCAGCTCGTGCCCTCGCGCAGCCTCGCCGACGTGATCGCCGAACGCGGGCCGCTGTCCCCGCCCGACGCCGCGCGCCTCGGGCTCCAGGTGCTGGAGGCGCTGAGCGCGGCGCACGCCGACGGCATCGTGCACCGCGACGTCAAGCCCGGCAACATCCTGCTGAACGGCGACCGGCACGCCCTGCTCACCGACTTCGGCCTGGCCACCACCCTCGACGACCAGGCCAACATCACCCAGTCGGGCATGGTGGTGGGCACGCCCGCGTACATCGCCCCGGAACGCCTGCGCGGCGGCCACGCGACCCCGCAGGCCGACCTGTGGTCCCTCGGCGCCACCCTGTACGCGGCCGTCGAGGGCCAGTCGCCCTTCCCGCACAGCGGCCACCTGGCCGCACTGACCGCGGTGCTCACCTCCGAGCCCGCGCCGTTCCACCTGGCCGGGCCGCTCGCGCCGGTCATCGCCGGTCTCCTGACCAAGGACCCCGCCCGCCGGATCGACGGGGAGGAGGCCCGGCGGCGCCTGACCCGGGTGGCCGCGCTGCGCGACGAGGAGCCCCACGACACCGCCGCCATCCCCCTGTCCACCCCCCTGCCCAACACCGGCGACCTCCTTCCTCCCACCCTCTTCCCCGCGGCCCCCGCCCCGGAGGTCTCCCTCACCGCCCCGGAAGCCGTTCCCGCCCCCGTCCCGGAGGCCGGTCCCGTCCCGGTGGCCGGTCCCGTCCCGGTGGGCGTCCGGGACGTGGGGGCCGTCGCCGGGGCGCGGCCGGACGCCAGGCGGCGGATCCCGGGCTGGGACCGCGCGGTACGCAGGACCGGCGAGCGGAACCACGCCGTGCGCCGGACCATGCCCGACGCCGCGCGCGGGCTTCGCGCGCACCGCGAGCTGCTGCCGTTCTCGGTGTCGATCCCGCAGCCGGGCCGGCCGCAGCGCTGGCGGCAGCTCACCGCCCTGGCCGCGCTCGTCACCAGCGTGCTCCTCACGACGTCCTGGAACGGCGACGGCGGCCCACCCGCCGCCACCCGCACGCCCTCCTACGCCGACCCGGCGCCGAACCAGGCCACCGAGCACGAGGGCATCATGCACGCCGTGGCCATCGCGCGCGAGCGCCCTTCGGAGGGGGCCTCCGACCGCGCGGCCGAGCAGAGCGGCTCCCGCCGCCGTCCGGCCGCCCAGCCCGTCGCCCAGCCGCCGGCCCAGCGGCCCGCCGTGACCGGCGCCAGGTCCGGCGCCACGTCCGCCGCCGGCTCCGGCAAGGGGCGGAAGGCCGGCCATCAGGCCGACAAGGCCAAGCACGGCAAGAGCCTGGCCCGCGGCCACGGCAAGCACTAGAACCCCGCGGCCACGCCAAGCACCAGAACCCCGCGGCTCCGCCAAGCACCAGACCCCGCGGCCTCGCACCCGTCAGGCGAGGGGGAGGCGGAGGACGAAGCGGGCGCCCTTGGGGGAGTCCTCGATGGTCAGCGTGCCGTGGTGCGCGGTCGCGATCTCGCGGGCGATCGGCAGCCCGAGGCCGGTGCCGCCGGCGTCGCGGTTGCGGGAGTCGTCCAGGCGGGTGAAGCGCTGGAAGACGAGCTCGCGGTGGGCCGGTTCGATGCCTGCGCCGTCGTCCAGGACCTCCAGCACGGCCCGGCCGCCCTCCTGCCGGACCGTCACGGTGACCTGCGTCTCGGCGTGCCGCTCGGCGTTGTCCAGCAGGTTCGTCAGCAGCCGGGTGAGCTGCAGCCGGTCGCCCATGACCACCACGCCCTCCTCCGGGCCGGTGACCACGCGCTTGGCCCGCGGCCTGGCGGTCTCGGCGGTGACCAGCTCGCCCAGGTCCACCGGCCGGTGGTCGCTCGGCGCCCCGGCGTCCAGCTTGGTCAGTGTGAGCAGGTCGGTGACGATGGCCTGCAGCCGGTCGAGGCTGGCCAGCACCTGGGTGCTGGTCTCCCGCCAGTCGGTCTCCTCCGGATGCAGCATGGCCTCCTCGACCTGCGCGCGCATGGCGGTGATCGGGCTGCGCAGGTCGTGCGAGGCGTCCCCGGCGAACCTGCGCTGCTGCTCCATCGCGGCCTCCAGGCGGGCCCGCGCCGTCTCCAGCCGTTCCAGCGTCTGGTTGGCGGTCTCGGCCAGGGCTCTGATCTCGTCGTCGGTGTCCGGGACGGGCACCCGCAGGCCGCCGCCGTCCGCGGTGATCTCGGCGAGCCTCTTGGTGATGGCGCTGACGGGGGCGAGCGTCCTGGCCACGACCCGCGACACCCCGAAGAAGGTCAGCCCGACCAGCAGCGCCGACACCACGATCTGGAACAGCACGACCTGCGGGCTGACGAACCAGGGGACCGCGGGGTCGAAGGCGTAGATGATCCAGGTGCCCTCGGGCTGGTAGGCGCGCAGGGCGACCACGAGCTCGCACCGGCCGGGAAAGGCCGGCAGGTCGCAGCTCCTGCTGACGTAGTTCGCCTGGTCGCGGGGGATGTGGGCCGTCTGGCGGGGGGCGCCGGCCAGGTTGGGCGTCCAGGCGACGGCCCGTCCGGCCGGGTCGACGACCTGGATGCCGTCGAGGCCGAGGGGTTCCAGCACCTGGGGCAGCTGGTTGCGCTTGACCATGAGGAGCACGCGCAGGGCCCGCCCGGACACGTCGCTGGCGCGCACGTCGGCGACGTCGTCGTGGATGCCGAACATGACGAAGCCGCTGACGACGACGTTCAGCAGCAGCATGGCGATGCCGGCGAGCAGTGCCAGCCGCGTACGCAGCGACCGGCGCAACCGTGTTCTCACCCGTCTCCCCCCGGGATCAGCAGAACACGGTTGGTGCACCAGGCCCTAACTTAGGGAGATTCCTCGATAAATACGGTTACGCCGGGACGAGTCGCCCCCGCTGCTACTCCTCCACCGCCTTCAGCACGGCGTCCGCGATCGAGCGCGGATCGACCCCGAAGTGCCTGCGCACGGCCTCCCGGGTGTCGGAGAGCCCGAACCCGTCGGTGCCGAGCGAGGTCCACGGCCGGTCGATCCACGGCCTGATCTGGTCGGGCACGGCCCGCATCCAGTCGCTGACCGCGATCACCGGCCCCTCGGTCCCGGCCAGCGCCTGCCGCAGGTACGGCACCCCGGTCGCCGACATGGCCTCGCGCCGCAGCTCGCTCCACGAGGTGACCGACCAGACGTCCACGCCCAGCCCGTACTCGTCGGCCAGCAGCCGCTGGGCCTCCAGCGCCCAGTGGATCGCGGTGCCGCTGGCCAGCAGGTGGGCGGCGCCGCCGCCGGCGGAGTAGCGGTAGATGCCCTTGACGATGCCCTCCTCGACGCCCTCGGGCATCGCGGGCTGGGGCAGCGGCTCGTTGTAGAGGGTCAGGTAGTAGAACACGTCCTCGGCGGCCTCGCCGTACATGCGCGTGAGCCCGTCGCGGACGATGACGCCGACCTCGTAGGCGAAGGCCGGGTCGTAGGCCAGGCAGGCGGGGTTGGCGGAGGCCAGGAGCTGGGAGTGGCCGTCGGCGTGCTGCAGGCCCTCGCCCGTCATGGTGGTGCGGCCGGCGGTCGCGCCGAGCAGGAAGCCGCGGCCGAGCTGGTCGGCCAGCGCCCACATCTGGTCGCCGGTCCGCTGCCAGCCGAACATCGAGTAGAAGATGTAGAACGGCACCATCGGCTCGCCGTGGGTGGCGTAGCTGGTGGCCGCCGCGGTGAAGGAGGCCATCGAGCCGGCCTCGGTGATGCCCTCGATGAGGATCTGCCCGTCCACCGCCTCCTTGTACGCCAGCAGCAGCTCCCGGTCGACGGACTCGTAGCGCTGGCCGAGCGGCGAGTAGATCTTGGCCGTGGGGAACAGCGACTCCATGCCGAACGTCCTGGCCTCGTCGGGCACGATCGGCACCCAGCGCCGCCCGGTCTCCGGCTCCTTCATCAGGTCCTTGACCAGCCGGACGAACGCCATCGTGGTGGCGATCGGCTGCGTCGAGCCCTTGGCCAGGGCCGCGAACGGCCGCTCGCCCGGCTGCGGCAGCGGCCGGCCGGCGACCGCGCGGCGGGGGATCGGGCCGCCCAGCTCCCGGCGGCGCTCGGCGACGTACTCGGCCTCGGCCGAGCCGGGCCCCGGGTGCAGGTACGGCGGCAGCTCCCCGGCCAGCGCCGAGTCGGGGACCGGCAGGCCGAGCCGGTCGCGCATGACGCGGAACTCGTCGAGGGTGAGCTTCTTCATCTGGTGGTTGGCGTTGCGCGCCTCGACGCCCGCGCCCAGCGTCCAGCCCTTGACCGTCTGGACCAGGACCACCGTGGGCGCGCCGCGGTTCTGCAGCGCCCGGTGGTAGGCGGCGTACACCTTGCGCGGCTCGTGCCCGGCCCGCGAGCCGCCGACGATGCGCCGCAGGTCGTCGTCGGAGTAGGGCACGTCGAGCCCCTGGAACAGGTGCTGCCTGATGTAGGCGCCGTCGGCGGCGGCGAACGTCTGGAACTGGCCGTCCGGCACCTCGCCGAGCCTGGCCACGAGCTCGTCGGAGCCGAGCAGGCCGTCCCACTCGGCGCCCCACAGCGCCTTGACGACGTGCCAGCCCGCGCCCCGGAAGACGCTCTCCAGCTCCTGCACGATCCGGGTGTTGCCGCGTACCGGGCCGTCGAGCCGCTGGAGGTTACAGTTGATCACGAAGGTGAGGTTGTCCAGCCCCTCCCTGGCGGCCAGCGTCAGCGCCGCGGTGGACTCCGGCTCGTCCATCTCGCCGTCACCCAGGAAGGCCCAGACATGGCTGTGCGAGGTGTCCTTGATGCCGCGGTTGTGCAGGTAGCGGTTGAAACGTGCCTGGTAGACCGCGTTGAGCGGGCCGATGCCCATCGACACGGTCGGGAACTGCCAGAAGCCCGACATCGCCCTCGGGTGCGGGTACGACGGCAGCCCGCCCTGCGTCTCGCGCCGGAACAGGTCGAGTTGCTCCTCGCTCAGGCGCCCTTCGAGGAAGGCCCGCGCGTAGATGCCGGGGGAGGCGTGCCCCTGGAAGAAGACCTGGTCGTCCGTGCCGTGGAAGAAGTGGTTGAAGCCGACCTCGTACAGCCAGGCGGCCGAGGCGTAGGTGGCCAGGTGGCCGCCGAGGCCGAGCTTGCTGCCCCGGCTGACCATGACGGCGGCGTTCCACCGGTCGTAGGCCGCGACGCGTTCTTCGAGCTCCAGGTCGCCGGGGTAGGCGGGCTCCTCGGCGGTGGGCACCGTGTTGAGATAGCGCGTGCTCGTGGCGAGCCTGCGCAGCAGGTAATCGGCCCGATCGGGACCGGCCGCCCGCCGGACCGCCTCAAGCGATTCGAGCCATTCGGCGGTCTCCTGTGGATCCAGGTCTTTCTCCATGCTTCCATTAAACACCATATGATCGATCATCCGATGAAAGGATTATCTGTGGAGCCCGTGGTGCGGCCGCCGTTGCGCGAGGAGATCAGGAAAGTGCTGCTCGACGGCCTGATCAGCGGCCGCTGGGAGCCCGGCGAGCGCATCGTCGAGCGCCGCCTGGCCGCCGAGCTCCAGGTCAGCCAGGCCCCCGTACGCGAGGCGCTGCGCGAGCTGGAGGCGCTCCGGCTGGTCGAGTCGGCGCCCAACCGCGGCGCCCGGGTACGCGGCTTCACCCTCGACGACCTGCGCGAGGTCTACCAGGTCCGGGCCGGGCTGGAGGAGACCGCCACCCGCCTCGGCCGGCCGCCGGTGGCCGCGCTGCGCGCCCACGTGGCCCGCCTGCACGCCGCCGCGGCCGCCGGCTCCCTTGACGACCAGGTCCGCCACGGCGTCGCCTTCCACCGGGAGATCGTCGCGGCGTCCGGCAACGCGCTGCTGGCGTCGGTGTGGGAGTCGCTCGGCGTCGAGGTCTGGACGCACGTGTCGATCCGGCTGTTCCGGATGCGGCCGCACGAGAACGCGGCCGACCACGAACCCCTGGTGGAGGCGTTCGAGCGGGACGACCCGCGGGCCGGCCGCCTGCTGCACGACCACGTCCTGGCCTACGCCCCCGACTGACCCGACGGGCCCGTCCCTTGAGGCCGTGCGCCGGTCAGGCGCGTTGCGCGGCGGGCTCGGCCCGCGGGGCGCGCAGGCCGGCGACGGCGACGGCGACCAGCGCGCACAGGCCGAGCATCGTCAGCCACACCCCCTGGTACGCCCCGATCGCCCCGAGCCGGTCGCCCGACAGCACCAGCACCAGCGCCGAGACGCCGATGACGGCCCCGACGGCCCGCGAGGTCACCGACAGGGCGGTGCCGGTGGCCAGCCGCGCGGGCGGGATCTCGGCCACCGCCGCGCCGCTCAGCGACGTGATCAGCACGGCCACCGCGACGCCCGACAGCACCACCGCGGGCAGCACGACCGTCAGGTACGCCGGGGCGTCCCCCGTCGCGAACGCCAGGTACGCCGTGGACAGGGCCAGCAGCGCCACCCCGCACAGGGCGAGCAGGCGATGGCCGGTCCTGGCGGCCAGCCGCCCGGCGAGCGGCGCGGTCAGCACCTGGGCGAGCGCCCCCGGCGTGACGGCGAGCCCCGCGGCGGCCACGGAGTACCCCCAGATCCCGGTCAGGAACAGGATGTTGGCCAGCGGCAGCGCGAACATCACCAGCCCGACCAGGAACATCGCGAGGTTGGCCCGTTGCGTGCCGCGCGCCCGCAGCGCGCCCAGGTCCACGATCGGCGCGGGATGCGTGCGCGCCCGCCGGACGAACAGCACGGCCACGACGACGCCCGCGACCAGCGCCGCGATCGTGCCGGGGCTGCCCGGCCCCCACGCGTCGCTCTGCACGATCGCCAGCGAGGGCAGCCCGATGGCCCCCACCAGCAGCAGCAGCCCGGCGATGTCCGGCAGCCGGGACGTGGCCGCCTCGCCCGCCCCCTTGGGCACGATCCGCCAGGCGCCCGCCAGCACGGCCGCTCCGACCGGCAGGTGCAGGAAGAACACCGTCCGCCAGTCCCAGACGCCGACCAGCATGCCGCCCAGCGACGGCCCCGACGCCGTCGCCACCGACTGCGCCGCGCTCCACAGCCCGATCGCCGTGCCCCGGCGTTCCGGCGGGTAGTACGGCAGGATCAGCGCGAGCGTCAGCGGCGTGATCACCCCGCCGCCCACGCCCTGCACGACCCGGGCGGCGATCAGCGCGCCGGCCGACGGCGCGACCGCGCACAGGGCGGCGCCGACCACGAACACCGCGAGGCCGGTCAGGAACACCCGCCGCGCGCCGAACCGGTCGGCCAGGCCGCCGGCCGGCAGCAGCGCGGCGGTGAACACGATCGCGTAGCCGTTGAACACCCACGACAGCTCCGGCAGGCTGCTGCGCGGGAAGCTGCGCAGGATGTCGGGGAAGGCGATGTTCGCGAGCTGCACGTCGATCGCGCCGAGGAAGGCGCTCCCGCACAGGACGGCGAGCGGGAGCGCCCGTGAACCGGCCACCTCAGTCCGACGCCGCGCCGAACCGCTCCCGCAGCTCGACCTTGCGGATCTTGCCGGTGACGGTCCGCGGCATCTCCTCGACGATCTCCAGGCGCTCGGGCCAGAACCAGTCGTTCACGCCGGCCTCCTTGAGGTAGGCGCGCAACTCCTCCAGCGTGGGCGGCTCGCCCGACGGCGTGACGACGGCGCACACCTGCTCGACCAGCGCCGGGTCCGGGATGCCGATGAGGGCGATGTCGCGGATCGCCGGATGCCGCCCGAGCAGCGCCTCGATGTCGCTGACCGGCAGCTTGAGGCACATGTTGGCGATGATGACGTCCTTGGTCCTGCCGGAGATGCGCACGCCGCCGTAGCCGTCGTCGCGGGCCAGGTCGCCGGTGTCGAACCAGCCGTCCGGGGTGATCGACTTGGCGTAGATCTCGTCGCGCAGGTAGTAGCCGAGGCACTGGGCCGCGCCGCGGACCTGGAGCGCGCCGATCTCGCCCTTCTCGACCGGCTTGTTCTCCTCGTCGACGATGCGCACCTCCATGCCGGAGATGACCGTGCCGTCGCTCTCGCCGGCCCGCTCGGGCGGGTCCTCGGGCCTGGTCATGGTGACGCCGCCGTTCTCGGTCATGCCCCACAACGCGTACACGCGCACGCCCAGCGTCTCGGTGACCCGTTCCACCAGGTGCGGCGGGACGGGGGCCGAGCCGGAGACGAAGACGCTCAGGCTGGGCAGCTCGCGCGGCCGGGCCGCCTGCTCCTCGCTGATCTCCCGGGCGAACGGCGGCGAGCCGTAGTACATGGTGACGTCGTGGTCGGCCATCAGGTCGAGGTAGACGCCCGGATCCCAGGCGTCGGCCGTGACCGCGGTGCCGCCCAGCGTCAGCGCCGTCAGGTAGGCCATCACCAGGCCGACGTAGTGCATCGACGTCTGGGCCGTCATGATGACCAGGCTCGGGTCCAGCCCGAACGCCTCCGCGTAGCCCTTGATGTCGGCGTACAGGGTGTTCTGGCTGTGCAGGGCGCCCTTGGGCTCGCCGGTCGTGCCCGAGGTGAACAGGATGAGGAACGGGTCGTCGGGGCCCAGCTCGCGGCCCTCGACGTCGGCCGGGTCGCCCGGTTCCGGGTTGAGCAGGAGCTCGTCGAAGTCGAGCGAGCCGGGCGGGCCGTCGCCGCCGACGACGATCACGTGCTCCAGGCTCGGGATCTCCCGGGCCAGGGTCATCCCCGTCTCGGCCGTGTCCAGGTGGCCGATCCGGCTCGTGGTGACGAACAGCTTCGCCTCGGTCAGCCGGATCATGAAGTCCAGCTCGCGGTGCCGGTAGATGGGCATCTGCGGGGCGATGCGGGCGCCGACCTTCATGCACGCCAGCGCGAGGGGCAGCGTCTCCCTGCGGTTGGGGAGCTGGATGGCGACGAAGTCGCCCGGCCGCACGCCCAGCCGGACCAGGCCGTGCGCGATGCGGTCGGTCATCGCGCCCAGCTCGGCGTACGTGACGACGTCGGTGACACCGTCGGCGACCCGCCGGCTTATCAGTGCCGCCTTGTCGGGGGACGTGGCCATGTTGCGGCGTAAGTCGTCCAGAAAGGTCTCGTCGCGCCACCAACCATTGCGCCGGTATTCCTGGCTCGTGTCCGACACGGTCACCGCCTTTCGTCGTTCTCGTTCTACTCGATTGCTATGAAGTGGGAAATACGGTGTTTTCCCCGGCTGGGGTGACCAGGTAGAACAACCCCGGCAGGTGCACCGCGACGCCCTCGTACACCTCCGCGCAGACGGCCACGCCCGGCCGGGCGAACGTGCCGGGCGGCGGCTCGGCCACCCGGATCACCGAGCGGCCCGCGTCCAGCAGCCTGGCCGCCACGGAGATGTCGCCGACCAGGGCGTCACCGGGGGCGACCCACCGGTTGCGGCTGACCTTCATGCCGTTGCCCTCGGCCAGCTCGGCCAGCAGCCCGCCCCGGCCGATCAGCCGGTGGTAGTAGTCGCGCGGGTTGACGATCATCGCGTGCGGCGTCGCGCCCGACTGCTCGACCTCGTCGCAGGCCGACAGCACGCCGTGGACGTAGTCGTCGTACGGCAGGCGGGCGATCTCCGGATGGCCGAGCAGGGCGGTGGTCAGGGCCAGGTTCTCGGCCGTGGCCAGCCGGACCAGCAGGCGGTAGTCGAGGAAGGTGGCCAGGGCGTCCGGGTCGGCGGCCAGGCCGTCGGGGATCTGCACCCACGCCCGGATCGGATGCACCTTGGCCTCCGACATGCCGAACCTGAAGGCCGCCTCGCGGCGCACGTCCGAGTCGCGCACCGACCGCCGCTCCTCCTCGCCGGGCGGCGACTCCGTCCAGAACCGGGCCGTGTCGCCCTCGACGGGGACGACCTTGAGCAGGTTGCGCACGGTCAGGCGGGGCCGGTCCTTGGTCGGCTCGTGCGCCTCGGTGATGGTGTAGTCGAAGGTCACTTCCGCGTGGCCGGGGTCCTCGGCGTAGGCCCGCGCGAACAGCCGGCCCGGTGACTCTGACATGGATGCTCCCTATTCGTCCTGGACGAGGCGCTGGTAGAAGGGGAGGTGGTGGTCGTAGAAGGCCCGCAGGGCCGGATGGTTGTCCACGGTCGCGGCGTAGACGTTGCCGCGGTCCTCGAACCCGGCGCTGCCGCTCGCGTCCAGGTGCCAGCGGCGGGTCCGCCCCCACTCCGGGCGGTCGCCGGCGGCCCAGCTGAGCGAGCCGGGCAGGAAGGGCAGGCCGGTGTAGGCGCAGAACTCCTCGACGACCGCCGCCGGCTCGCGGATCAGCCGTTCGGTGCGGATCACCAGCGGCCGCCGGCCGGTCGCCTCCCGGACCAGCTCGTGCAGCAGGAACAGCCGCTCGTAGCCGATCTCGTCGCAGGTCACCGCCGGTTTGATGGCGTAGTGCGAGGCGATGGTCGGCCGCGGGTCGCGCACGATGAACGTGTGGACGATCCCCGCCAGGTCTTCCGGATGCTTGAACAGGTGCGGGTACTCGTAGTCGAGCACCTCCTTGACGAACACCGGCCGCGCCCGTGCCAGCTCGGCCAGCCGGACCAGCAGGTCCTTCTCCGAGCGGGCCGTCACCTGGCCGCCGTCCGGCGCGGGCAGCGTCAGCGAGCCCTCCTCGGTCAGCGCCAGGAACGGCTCGTGCAGGACGGCCACGTCGCCCCGCTCGATCATCATGCGCAGGAACGCCGTCGAGGCCGAGCGCGAGTGCGCCCACATGGCGACCAGCGGCCCGCTCACCCCGACCACCAGGCCGGAACCCGGTCCCAGCGGTGCCGCCGCAGCTCGCTCAGCAGGTCAGGGTCGAGCGGACGCCCGTCGGAGACGCCGAGGTTGGCCCGCACGTGCGCCGGCCTGCGCATCCCCGGGATCACCGTGCTGACCGCCGGGTGGTGCAGCACGAACCGCAGCGCGACCTCCGGCAGCGAGAGCCCCTCCGGGAGCGCCGCCTTGAGCCGTTCGGCCCGCTCGACGCTCGGCCCCAGGTTCTCCGGCCCGAAGTACGTGCTGCGCCAGTCCTCCTCCGGCCACGTGCTGTCCGCGGTCAGGCTGCCCGTGAGGGTGCCCTCGTCGAACGGCACCCGGGCGATGATGCCCACACCGTCGCGCAGCGCCCGGTCGAACAGCTCGTCCTCGGGCGCCTGGTCGAAGATGTTGTAGATCACCTGGATGACGTCGATCAGGCCGGTGTCGAGCGCGGCGAGGCAGTTGGCCGGCTCCCACCGGTTGACGCTGATGCCGACCGCGTCGATCAGGCCCTCGCTCTTGAGGTCCCTGATCGCCTCCTGCCACCGCTCGTCGCGGGCCCAGCGGTCCTCCCAGGTGTGGAACTGCATGAGGTCGATGCGCGAGACGCCCAGGTTGTCCAGGCTGCGGTGGGTGTACTCGCGGATGTGCTCGGCGGGGTAGGCGTCGTCAAGGGTGTCGTCCGGTTTCGGGGGCCATTCGCGGTTCTTCGGCGGGATCTTCGTGGCCACGTACAGCCGGTGGCCGGAGTGGCGGCGCAGCAGGGCGCCGAGCAGCTGCTCGCTGACGCCGCGGCCGTAGACCCAGGCGGTGTCGAAGAAGGTGCAGCCCAGTTCGACGGCCTCGTCGAGGCACCGGGGGGCGACGTCGTAGTCCCAGCCGGTGAAGCCGCCGGGGCCGCCGCCGATGCCCCACATGCCGTAGCCGACCTCGCTGACCTCCCAGCCGAGGTTTCCCATCTTGCGGTAGCGCATTCCTGACCTTTCCTGATCAACCGGTGGGCACCCGCTGCCCGGCCGTGCCCGCCAGGCGGGCGTGGTAGGCGGCGATCGGGCCGTCGAGGGTGCCCTCGCCGAGCCGCCATCGCTGTTCGAGCCTGTGGCACTCGTCCTTGCGGAACAGCTCGGGGTTGTCGGTGAGCAGCCCGCCGAACGCCCGGCGCAGCTCCTCCTCGTCCGCCGCGGCGGGCAGCAGGGAGGCGAGCGTGATCAGCTCGCGGTCCCCGCTCGCCCGGCCGGTCTCGCGCACGAGCCGCGCGAAGTCGCCGCACGGGATCGGCGTGACCGGCACGCCCGCCCGCGCCGGCACGTCGTCGATGCGGACGCTCTCGGCGCGGAAGACGTGCAGCGTACGGCCCCAGACCTCGGGGTCGGCCACGGCCGCCCCGACCCGCGCGGCGACGTAGTCGACCGGGGTGTAGTCGGTGCGCGTGGCGACGTCCGGACGCACGCCGAGCCGCACGAACGCCGACAGCAGCAGGTGGGTGAAGGCGACCGGGTTCGGATAGCCGTTGTCGGCGCTCGGCATGATCTCGCCCAGCCGCAGCACGGTCACCAGCGCGCCCCGGCGCCGGGCCTCGGCCAGGTAGCGCTCGGCGATCCACTTCGACCGGCTGTAGCCGCCGCCCGGCGGCCTGGCCAGCGCCGGGTCGCAGTCCTCCGGGACGCGCTCGCCCCTGTGGAGCGCCTCCGTCTGCAGCGCGCCCAGCGTCGAGACGTAGTGCAGCGGCACCGGGTGGTGGGCCATCGCCAGCCGCACCAGCTCGATCGTGCCGCGCACGTTGGCCTGACGGTGGGCGCGGTAGTCGAACAGGAAGTTCACCATCGCGCCGTTGTGCAGCACCAGGTCGCAGGCTCTGGCCAGATGCTCCCAGGTGGAGCCGTCCAGCCCGAGGCCGGGTAAGGACAGGTCGCCCGCGTAGCCCTCCAGCCGGTCGGCGAAGCGCGGCTCCCACAACCCCCGCTCGGCGAGCGCCGCCGCGACCCGGGCCGTGGCCGCCTCGTCGTCGGCCGCCCGCGCCAGGCAGCACACCCGCAGCCCGCCGCGGCTCAGCAGCTCGTGCACCAGGCGGCTGCCGACGAACCCGGTGGCCCCGGTGACCAGCACCGTGCGCAGCCGCTCCGGCCTGGACGCCCGCCGGATGGGCTCCCCGTCGGGCACCACGGAGTCGCGCGCCATCAGCACCGACTCCTCCTCGATGGCCTCGTGGTCCTGCCGCCGCCGCTCGATCAGCCGGGCCAGCGCGCCGGCCGTCGGGTGGTCGTACAGGTCCTTGACGTCCACGCGCACGCCGGTCTCGGCGGTGATCATGTGGACGACGGACAGGGCCTGGATGGAGTCGCCGCCCGACTCGGCGAAGTGCGTCTCGGCGGTCAGGCCCGGCCAGCCCAGCGCCGAGCGCATCGCCCGCAGCACCTGGTCGCCCAGGCACGCGGTCGGCGCGCTCTCGGCCAGCAGCGCGGTGTCCTCGGCCAGCCGGCCGTCGAGGATCTCCTGGAGCCGGCCGCGGTCCACCTTGCCGTTGTCGTGCAGCGGCATCTCGGCCAGCGGGAAGAAGTAGCGGGGGACGCTGGTCCGCGGCAGCGTGCGGCGCAGCTCGGCGGCCAGCGCGGCCTCGGTCAGGCCCCTGCCGGAGGCGAACAGCGCCAGCGCCTTGACGCCCGCCTGCTCGGCCACCAGCACCTCGGCCTGCAGCACGCCGGGGCAGCGCTGGGCCGCCGCGGCGATCTCGCCCAGCTCGATGCGCACGCCGTGGATCTTGACCTGGAAGTCTTTGCGGCCGGCGAAGAACAGGCGGCCGTCGTCGTCCAGGTGGCCGAGGTCGCCCGTGAGGTAGAGGCGCTCGCCCGGGATCTCGCCGGGGAACGGGTTGCCGACGAACGCCCTGGCCGTCGCGGCGGGGTCGCCCAGGTAGCCCGCGCCCAGGCAGGCGCCGCCGATCGCGATCTCGCCGGTCGTGCCGGGCGGGACCGGGCGCAGCTCGTCGTCCACCACGACCGCGTAGCAGTTGTCGATCGGGCGGCCCAGCGGGACCGCGTCGCCGTCGGCCGCCGACACCCGGTGGAAGACCATCCCGATCGACGCCTCGGTGGGGCCGTAGCCGTTGGTCAGGTCGAGGCCGGGCAGCAGGGCCATCAGGCGGTGCACCGCGCGCGGGCTGACCGCCTCGCTGCCGACGACGAGCCGGCGCAGGGACGACAGCGCGCGCAGGGCGGCGGCGTCGCCGTCCACGATGGCGACCAGGGCGTTGAAGACGCTGGAGACGAAGTCGGCGGTGGTGATGCCGTACCGGGCGATCAGGTCGATGGTGTGCCGGAGGTTGAGGAAGTCGCCCTGCACGGGCAGCACCGTGCGCCCGCCCGTGGTCAGCGGCCAGAACAGCTGCCACAGCGCGGAGTCGGAGGTGTGCCTGCTGTTCTGCAGCACGACGTCGTCGCCGGTCGCGGCGAAGTAGCGGGTCATGAAGCGCAGCCGGTTGGCCAGGCCGCCGTGTCGGTTCATCGCGCACTTGGGGGTGCCGGTGGTGCCGGAGGTGAAGTAGCCGTACGCCAGGTCGTCCGGGCCCAGCTCGACCGCCGGGCGCTCGGCGGTCGGGACGATCGTGTCGATCCCGACGATCACCGCCCGATCGGCCGCGCCCGGCGGCAGCGGTTCGCCGCCCGCGCACAGGATCGGCCCGTCCGGCAGCACGTCCAGCGTGTCGCGCACGCGCTCGACCGGCCACGACGGGTCGAGCGGCACGAACGCCGCGCCCAGCTTCATCAGCGCCAGGTACGCGACCGGCAGCTCCAGCGAGTTGACCAGCAGGGCGGCGACCACGTCGCCCTTGCCCACGCCGTGCCCGGCCAGCGTCGCCGCCAGGCCGTTGACCAGGTCGTCCAGTTGCCTGTAGGTGAGGGTCCTGCCGTCGTAGGTGACCGCCGGCCGCTCCGGGCACCGGTCGGTCTGCTCCTCGATCAACGCCGGGACGGGACGGAACGGGCCGAAGTCGACCGCCCGGCCGGTGAAGCCGCGGGTGTTGCCGGTCATCTCCACCTCTCTGTCAGGAATGTACGAACGGCGACCGGCCCCTTTGCCTCACACGCCCCCGTCGCCTTCCTCATAGGCGTTCCAAGTCGTTCCGGAGCCGGCCCGGCGCGTACGCCGGTTCGGCGGCCCCGTCCGTCGCCGCGGCGGCGGCGATCCGGCCCGCCTCGGGCGACGTCTGCACCCCGTAGCCGCCCAGGGCGGCCAGCCAGACGAACCCCGGCGCGCCGGGGTCCGGCCCGATCACCGGCGTCCCGTCGGCCACCTCGCTGCGCAGCCCCGCCCAGGCGTGCCGGACGCTGCGGATCTCCAGCGTCGTGGCCTCCTGGACGCGCCGTACGCCGACGGCGACGTCCAGGTCGTCGGGGCGGGCGTCGCAGGGCGGGACGGGCGTGGCGTCGGCGGGGGAGACCAGCAGCCGCCCGGACTCGGGCTTGACGTAGAACGTGTCCGCCACGTCGGTGACCATCGGCCAGGACCGGGCGTCCGTCCCCTCGGGCAGGTCCACCAGGAACGCGGTCCTGCGCAGCGGGCGCAGGCCCACCGGCCGCACCCCGGCCAGCCCGGCGACCTCGTCGGCCCACGCCCCGGCCGCGTTGACCAGGATCGGCGCGGTGTGCTCGCCCGCGTCGGTGACCGCCCGCCAGACGCCGCCCGTGCGCGACAGCGCCCGGACCCGGGCGGAGGTGACCACCTGGCCGCCGCGGGCCTTGACGCCGCGCAGGAAGCCCTGGTGGAGGGCGTCCACGTCGATGTCCATCGCGCCGGGCTTGAGCATCGCCCTGCTGAACCGGCCACGACGCAGGATCGGGCAGTGCTTCGAAGCCTCGGCGGGGTCGATCTCCACCGCCGGCGTCGGGGCCCGCCGCCCTTCGGCCAGCACCTCGTCGAACAGCTTCTCGCCGCCGTGCGGGCACAGCGCGAGCACGCCGCGCGGGCTCAGCAGCGGGACGTCGGCGAAACCCGGTGGAGGCGCGGCGAGGAAGTCCCTGCTCGCCGCCGTGAGAGCCCGGACGGCGCGGTTGCCGAAGTACTCCGAGAAGAGCGCCGCCGACCGTCCGGTCGAGTGGTGGCCGGTGACCTGCTCGGCTTCGAGCAGGGTCACGGTGCCTGACCTGGCGAGGAAGAACCCCGCACAGGCGCCCGCGACGCCGCCCCCGACAATGAGAAAATCTCTCACGTCCGTAAACTGATCACATTTCACCGTGTTTCGGCAAACAGTTTGTACGTCCTGACAGAAATGACTTGCCCGAAATGCGTAGTAAGTCAGGTCGTAAATGCTGTAATTCAAGCATTTATATAAACGATCTTGTGATTACCGGCCTGTCAGGGGCTCGGCGGCGGTGGCCGGGCGTCCCGGCGGCGTCAACCCCTATGTCAGAAACGGCGCAGGCGTGCGCTCCGAGTGTCAGATCCGGTCGCTGAGCGCGCGCGGCAGACGTCCGAAACCCGGCGCCGCCAGGCGCGGCGCGACGGCGGCCATCGGCCGCATCGGGGGCTCGCTCTGCATGAGCGTCCGCGGGCCCGACCCGCGAGCAGGTTCGCGGCGACCGCCGGGGCGCGGGCCTCCAGCACGACGACCTCGCGGCCGTCCGCCGCCGGCTCCCGCATGCCACGTTCTCTCTACGAATCGTAGTACTACACGCTATAGAGGGAAATGGCGGGTGTGAAGCGGCCCATCGGTGGTAGCCGAGCGTCGGGAAGCCGACGACTTGGGGGGCAACATGGCCGAGCGCCTGACCGACGAGGACATCGACACCGCCCTGGCGGCGCTGGAGGGCTGGCGGCGGGACGGCGACGCCCTGGTCAAGGACGTGCCGATCACGCCCGACAGCTACGGCTGGCTGAGCGAGGCGGTGCACAACGAGGGCGCCACGCTGGGGCACCAGGCCGAGATCGAGCGTACGGCGGAGGGCATCCGCTTCCGGCTCTCGACGCGCGAGGCCGGCGGGGTCACCGAGCGCGACGTCGAGCTCGCCGCCCACATCGACCAGGTCCTCGACGGCGGCGCCCGCGACCGCGGCTGACCTGCCCTCTCGGCGCAGGGCCCCTTTCGTGACCAGGTCGATGTGCAGGGCGCACAGGTTGTGCAGGGGGCACATCCTGTGTAGGGTGCATTCGGACAATAGGGGGATTAATGGTGCATTCCGCGCCCAGCCCGCGCTCCGGCGGCGGGATCGTCAGCGTGCTCGCGGTCGCCGGCATCGTCGGCTCGCTCATGCAGACGCTGGTGGTGCCGCTCATCGGCCAGCTGCCGCGGCTGCTGCACGCGAGCGCCGCCGACACGTCATGGGTGATCACCGTGACGCTGCTGGTGGGCGCGGTCGCCACCCCCGTCATCGGCAAGCTCGGCGACCTCTACGGCAAGCGCACCATGATGCTCGTCTGCTCGGTGCCGCTCGTCGCCGGGTCGGTGGTGTGCGCGCTGTCCGGCTCCCTGATCCCCATGATCGCCGGACGCGGTCTCCAGGGGCTGGGCGTCGGCATGATCCCGCTCGGCGTCAGCGCGCTGCGCGACCTGCTGCCGCCCCAGCGGGTCGGCCCGGCCATCGCGCTGATGAGCTCGTCCATGGGCATCGGCGGCGCGCTCGGGCTGCCGATCTCGGCCGCGGTCGCCGAGTACGCCGACTGGCGGGTGCTGTTCTGGGGCTCGGCCGCGCTGAGCGTGCTGGTCGGGGTGCTGATCTGGCTGCTGGTCCCGGCCACGCCCGCCGCCGCCGTCCGGGGGCGGCTCGACCTGGTCGGCGCGTTCGGCCTGGGCGCGGCGCTGGTCTGCCTGCTGCTCGGCGTGTCGAAGGGCGGCGACTGGGGCTGGTCGAGCGGCACCACCCTCGGGCTGCTCGGCGGCGCGGTGCTGCTCGCCCTGCTGTGGGGGCTGTGGGAGCTGCGCGTCCGCGACCCCCTCGTGGACCTGCGCACCACCGCCCGCCCCCAGGTGCTGCTCACCAACGTGGCCTCCATCCTCGTCGGCTTCGCCATGTACGCCCAGTCGCTGGTCCTCATGCAGATCCTGCAGCTGCCCGCGGCGCTCGGCTACGGCCTGGGCCAGTCGATGCTGGCCGCCGGGCTCTGGATGGCGCCGTCCGGGCTGATGATGATGGCGGTCTCCTCGCTCGGCGCCCGGCTG
Organism: Nonomuraea sp. NPDC003560; assembly: GCF_042878785.1. Lineage (NCBI taxonomy): Bacteria > Bacillati > Actinomycetota > Actinomycetes > Streptosporangiales > Streptosporangiaceae > Nonomuraea > Nonomuraea sp. NPDC003560. Next base: position 18,940 of record NZ_JBIAOF010000002.1, read on the forward strand.
TCGGCCGCCCGCGGGCCCAAGGCCAGCCTGTTCGTCGGCGCGCTGGTCATCGCGGCCGGCTACGGCACCGCGCTCGGCCTGATGGGCTGGAGCTGGGGCCTGATGATCGCCGGTTGCGTCGGCAGCGCCGGGGTCGGCCTGGCGTACGGCGCGATGCCCGCCCTCATCATGGGCGCGGTCCCGAGGAGCGAGACCGCCTCCGCCAACAGCTTCAACACCCTGATGCGCTCCATCGGCACCTCGGTCTGCGCCGCCGTGATCGGCGTCGTCCTGGCCCAGCTCACCGTGACGGTCGGCGGCCACACGCTGCCCTCGGAGACCGGCTTCCGCACCGCCCTGCTGATCGGCTGCGGCGTCGCGGTGGTCGCCGCGCTGGTCACCCTCACGCTGCCGAAGACCAGGACCGCCGACGCCCCGGCCCCTGTCGCCGCCGCGACCCCCGCCACGACCCCCGCCCCGGCGCCGGTGGCCGGGCCCGCCCCGGCCGCCGCCGACGTCCTCGGCCCCTGGGAGGACGCGTTCCGCACGCACGACCCGGCCCCCGAGGGCCGCCACCACCCGCGACCGGTCCAGCCGGCGGAAACGGGCGTGCTCTCCCTGGAGGAGCGGGACGAGCTGCTCTGGCTGCGCCGCGAGAACGCCGAACTGCGCCGTGAGCTGGACGTGCTCATGCGGGGCGCCGGCGTGTGGCTCAAGAACCTGGCCGACGACAAGCCGGCGGGCTGACCTGCCGATCCACATGTCCGGCAAATAATGATTTGAACGAGCGAGTACTCACTCATTACGCTCGTCCGCATGACCAAGAGGCGACGGGTGCCCGCGATGGCGCCCGAAGACCGCCGTGCCGCCCTCATCGAGGCCACCGTCCCCCTGCTGCGCGCGCACGGCACCGCCGTCAGCACCCGCCAGATCGCCGAGGCCGCGGGCGTGGCCGAGGGCACGATCTTCGGCGTCTTCCCCGACAAGGCCACGCTGCTGCGCGCGGCCCTGATGAGCGCCTTCGACCCCCGTCCGGCCGAGGAAGCGCTCGCCGCCATCGGCGCCACCGCCGGGCTGCGCGCCCGGCTGCGTGAGGTGGCGGCGCTGCTGCGGGCCGGCATGAAGGCCAACGTCAACATCTTCACCGTGCCCCGCGAGCTCATGGCCGAGGACGCCGAGTTCCGCGAGCACATGCTGGACAGCCGGGCCCGCATCACCGCCGCGATCGCCGCCCTCGTCGAGCCCGACCGCGACCATCTGCGCCGCTCGCCCATGGCCACGGCGCAACTGCTGCTCATGCTCGTCTCGGTGAGCGTCCACCGCGGTTTCGGCCTGTCCGACGACTTCGGCGACATGGACGACGAGGAGCTCGTCTCCGTCCTGCTCGACGGGCTGCTGCTGCCCTCCTACCGCACCCCCATCACAGAAAGCGTCCGTTGATGCTGCTGCGCCTGCTGCGGGTCCAGCTCAGGCCGTACGGGAAGGAGATCACCCTCGTGGTCCTCTTCCAGTTCGTGCAGACACTGGCCACGCTCTATCTCCCCACACTCAACGCCGACATCATCGACCACGGCGTCATCACCGGCGACACCGGTTACATCATGCGCGTCGGGCTGGTGATGCTCGGCGTGACGCTCGTCCAGATCGTCTGCTCGATCGTGGCCGTCTACTACGGCGCCAGGACGTCGATGGCCCTGGGCCGCGACCTGCGCGCCGCGATCTTCCACCGCGTGCAGGGCTTCTCGGCGCAGGAGGTGAACAGGTTCGGGGCGCCGTCGCTGATCACCCGGACCACCAACGACGTGCAGCAGGTGCAGCTGCTCGTGCTGATGACGTTCACGATGATGGTGGCCGCGCCGATCATGTGCGTCGGCGGCATCGTGCTGGCGCTGCGCCAGGACACCGCGCTGTCGTCGCTGCTGCTCGTCGTGCTGCCGGTGATGATCGTCATCGTCGGCCTGGTCGTCTGGCGGATGCGGCCGCTGTTCCGCACCATGCAGGAGCGCATCGACCGGATCAACCAGGTGCTGCGCGAGCAGATCACCGGCATCCGGGTCATCCGGGCGTTCGTTCGCGACCGGCACGAGCGCGAGCGCTTCGGCGTGGCCAACGACCGGCTCACCGACGTCTCGCTGCGGGTCGGCCGGCTGATGGCGCTGATGTTCCCCTCGGTCATGCTGGTCGTGAACGTCTCCAGCGTCGCCGTCATCTGGTTCGGCGGCCACCGCATCGCCGACGGCGCCATGCAGGTCGGCGCGCTGACCGCGGTCATCTCCTATCTGATGCAGATCCTGATGTCGGTGATGATGGCCATGTTCATGTTCATGATGATCCCGCGCGCCGAGGTCTGCGCCGAGCGCATCGAGGACGTGCTCGGCACCGACTCGACCGTCCACCCGCCCGCGAACCCCGTCACGCCCGACGGCCACCGGGGCGAGCTGGAGCTGCGGTCGGTCGACTTCCGCTACCCGGGCGCCGAGGACCCGGTGTTGTGCGGGGTGAGCTTCGCCGCGCGGCCGGGCCGGACCACCGCGATCATCGGCAGCACCGGCAGCGGCAAGACCACGCTGCTCAACCTCGTCCCGCGGCTGTTCGACGCGACCGCCGGCGACGTGCTGGTGGACGGCGTCAACGTCCGCGACCTCGACCCGGCGGCGCTGTCCCGCGCGGTCGGCCTGGTCCCGCAGTCGCCCTACCTGTTCTCCGGCACAGTGGCCTCCAACCTGCGCTACGGCCGGCCCGGCGCCACCGACGAGGAGCTGTGGCGGGCCCTGGAGATCGCCCAGGCCCGCGAGTTCGTCGAGGCGATGCCCGGCGGCCTGGACGAGCCGATCTCCCAGGGCGGCACGAACGTCTCCGGCGGCCAGCGCCAGCGCCTGGCCATCGCCAGGACCCTCGTGCACCGGCCCGGGATCTACCTGTTCGACGACTCCTTCTCCGCCCTCGACTACGCCACCGACGCCCGCCTGCGGGCCGCCCTGGCCGAGGAGATCGCCGACGCCACGATCGTCATCGTCGCCCAGCGGGTGAACACGATCCGCGACGCCGACCTCATCCTCGTGCTCGACGAGGGGCGGGTGGTGGGCAGCGGCGACCACGCCGAGCTCATGGAGACCTGCCCGACCTACCGCGAGATCGTGCTGTCCCAGCTCACCGAACAGGAGGCCGCGGCATGACCGCCCAGGCTCCCGCGCGCCGCCCGCAGCCCGCCTTCGGGCCGGGCCGGATGATGGCCGGCCCGGCCGAGAAGGCGCTCGACTTCGGCGGCACGCTGCGCAAGCTGCTGCGCCTGCTGCGGCCCGAACGCGCGATGCTCGGCGTCGTGCTGGCGCTCGGCACGGCCAGCGTCGCGCTCACCGTCACCGGGCCCAAGATCCTCGGCCACGCCACTGACCTGATCTTCTCCGGCATCATCGGCGCCCGGCTGACCCCCGGGCTCACCAAGGAGCAGGCCGTGGCGGGCCTGCGCGCCAAGGGCGAGGACAACTTCGCCGACATGGTCGCCTCGATGAACGTCGTGCCCGGCCAGGGCATCGACTTCACCGCACTGGCCCACGTCCTGGGCTGGGTGCTGGCCATCTACGTGGTGGCGGCGCTGCTCGGCATCGCGCAGTTCCGGCTCACGACGACCATCGTCCAGCGGGCGGCGTCCCGGCTGCGCGAGCGGATCGAGGCCAAGCTGGGACGGCTGCCGCTCAGCTACTTCGACGGCCAGCCGCGCGGCGAGATCCTCAGCCGCGCCACCAACGACACCGACAACATCGCCCAGACCCTCCAGCAGACCATGAGCCAGCTCATCTCCTCGGTGCTGACCGTCGTGGGCGTGCTGGTGGTGATGTTCTGGATCTCGCCGGTCCTGGCGCTCATCGCCCTGGTCACGGTGCCCGTGTCGGTCTACGTCACCACCGTCGTCGGCAAGCGGTCGCAGCCGCAGTTCGTCAAGCAGTGGTCGTCCACCGGCAAGCTCAACGGCCACATCGAGGAGATGTACGGCGGCCACACCCTGGTCAAGATCTTCGGCCGCCAGCAGGAGGCCGTCGCCACCTTCGAGGAGCACAACCAGGCCCTGTACGCCTCCAGCTTCCGCGCCCAGTTCATCTCCGGCCTCATCCAGCCGGCGATGATGTTCATCGGCAACGTCAACTACGTGCTGGTCGCCGTCGTGGGCGGGTTCAAGGTGGCCTCGGGCGCGATCTCGCTGGGCGACGTGCAGGCGTTCATCCAGTACTCCCGGCAGTTCAGCCAGCCGCTGACCCAGGTGGCCGGCATGGCGAACCTCGTCCAGTCGGGCGTCGCCTCGGCCGAGCGGGTCTTCGAGCTGCTGGAGGCCCCCGAGCAGTCGGCCGAGCCGGCCGAGCCCGCCCGTCCCGCCGAGCTGCGGGGGCGCGTGGCGTTCGAGAACGTCTCCTTCCGCTACGCCCCCGACCGGCCGCTGATCGAGAACCTGTCGCTGACCGTGGAGCCCGGCCAGACCGTGGCCATCGTCGGCCCCACGGGAGCGGGCAAGACGACCCTGGTCAACCTCATCATGCGGTTCTACGAGGTGACCGGCGGCCGCATCACCCTCGACGGCGTCGACACGGCCGAGATGTCCAGGGAGGAGCTGCGCGCCGACATCGGCATGGTGCTCCAGGACACCTGGCTGTTCGGCGGCACGATCGCCGAGAACATCGGCTACGGGGCCGAGGGCGCCACCCGCGAGCGCATCGAGGCCGCCGCCCGCGCCGCCCACGTCGACCGCATCGCCCACACGCTGCCCGACGGCTACGACACGGTGATCGACGAGGAGGGCGCCACGGTCAGCGCGGGTGAGAAGCAGCTCATCACGATCGCCCGCGCGTTCCTGTCCGAGCCGGCGATCCTCATCCTGGACGAGGCCACCAGCTCGGTCGACACCCGTACCGAGGTGCTCATCCAGCGGGCGATGAGCTCGCTGCGCGAGGGCCGGACCAGCTTCGTGATCGCCCACCGTCTGTCCACGATCCGCGACGCCAGCCTCATTCTGGTCATGGAGGAGGGCCGAATCGTCGAGCAGGGCACCCACGAGGCCCTCCTGGCGGCGGACGGCGCCTACGCCCGCCTCTACTCCGCCCAGTTCGCCCAGGCCGCCGTCGAGATGGACTGACCGCCATTCTCCCGGGCCTTCGCTTTCACGTCATTGACGGCCGGACTATCTCCTGGTCAGCGGCGTTCTGACCAAAAAGCGAAGTGCCCGGGAGGCCATTCCCGGGCACGTGCTCTCTTTCGCCTTCCGCGGTTCACGGCCCGCCACGGTGGAGGGCGGACCTCTCAGGACCGTTCCGGCTCGTAGTGCAGGCCCACCACGCCGCAGTCGAACGCGCGCGCGCCGACCAGGCGCAGCCGGTGGTAACCCTCGCCCGCCGGGAACAGCGGCAGCCCGGCCCCGATCGCGACCGGGTTGACGAACAGGTGCAGCTCGTCGATCAGCCCCCGCGAGATCAGCTGCCGGCCGATCGAGGCGCCGCCGGCCACCATCACGTCGCCGCCGGGCTTCGCCTTCAGCTCCTCGACGGTCTCGGCCGGGTCGCCGCCCGCCACGACGGCGTTCTTCCAGGGCGACTCGGTGAGGCTGCGGGAGATGACGACCTTCGGAGTGTTGATCATCTTGTCGATGCCCTCCTCGGTCTCGCCCGCCGGCCGCGACTCCCAGGCCGGGATGAAGCCCTCGGCCAGCTTGCGGCCCAGCACGATGGTGTCGACCGGCTCCCAGAGCGCCGCGACGTGGGCGTTGATGTCGTCGGTCCAGGGGAACGTGACCCAGTCCATCTCGCCGGCGGGGCCGCCCACGAAGCCGTCCGTGGTGATCTGGAGCTGCAGCTTGACCTTGCGCATCTGATATGTCCCTTCCGGTTCCGCTCTGTGTGGTTCCCAGCGTGCCGGAGCCTGCTTACGGTCTGCTTCCGCCGGACTTAAGGTCGCCGGTCTTATGGTCGCCGGGCGGCCCGGCGCCTGGCCGACGACCAGGACGCCGCCCACAGGATCACGCCGATCACCAGCAGGATCCCGGCGATCTCGTACTGGCCCGCCGGGCGCCCGGAGGACCACGGCAGCACCAGGTAGAGGCAGGTTACCGTGCCCACCACGGGGAGCACGCGGCCCGCGTTGAAGTGCTCGGCGCCGGTGACGTCCCGGCGCAGGACGAGGACCGCCACGTTGACCGCCGCGAAGACGGCCAGCAGCAGCAGCGAGGTCGTGCCGCCCAGCAGCGCCACGACGGGGCTGTCGGGGACCAGCGAGACGAACGTGATGAGGCCGATGGCGATCACCGTGGTGAACAGGATCGCCGCGTGCGGCGTGCGCCGGGTGGCGTGGACCGCCGACAGGAACGGCGGCAGCACGCCCTGCTTGCTCATGCCGTACAGCAGCCGGCTGGCCATCAGCATGTTGATCAGCGCCGAGTTGGCGACGGCGAACATCGAGATGAACGGCAGCAGCGAGGCGATCGGCACGCCCGGAGCCGCCGTCTGCACCACCGTGACCAGCGGCGTCTCGCTGGCGGCGAGCTGACCGACCGGGACGACGGCGACCGCGCAGATCGACACGAGCACGTAGATCACCCCGGTGATGCCGATGCCGGCGAACATCATGCGCGGGAAGATCCGGGTCGGGTTCTTGGTCTCCTCGGCCATGTTGACGGAGTCCTCGAACCCGACCATGGCGAAGAAGGCCAGCGACGTCGCGGCGCTGACGGCCAGGAACACGCCCTTGTCGGCGGGCGTCTCGAAGGCGACGACGCGGGAGAAGTCGGCGTGGCCGCCGGAGATGAAGTACCCGCTGAGCACGATGACCATCAGCAGCCCCGACAGCTCGACCGCGGTGAGCACGACGTTGAGCTTGACGCTCTCGCCGACGCCGCGCAGGTTGACGGCCAGGATCAGCAGCATGAACCCCACGGCGATCAGCAGGATGACGCCGTTGCCCGCGTCGAGGCCGAACCCGGTGGCGAGGTTGGCGGCGAAGGCCCGCGAGGCCGCCGACGCCGACGTGATGCCCGAGCACATCACAGCGAAGCACACCAGGAACGTCAGCGCGTGCTTGCCGAACGCCTTGTGCACGTAGAGGGCGGCGCCCGCGGCCTCCGGATACTTGGTCACCAGCTCCAGATAGGAGCAGGCGGTGATCAGCGCGACGACGAAGGCGATCGTGAAGGGCAGCCAGGCCGCGCCGCCCACCTCGCCGGCGACCTGGCCGGTCAGGGCGTAGATGCCGGTGCCGAGGATGTCGCCGACGATGAACAGCAGCAACAGGCCGGGGCCCATCACCCGCTTCAGGCTGGGCTGGCCGCTGCCGGCCTCGGGCGGGCTGGGGGGACTGATCTGAGCCATGGGGGTGGTCCTTCTCGTCCGTGAGGATGACGGCTACGTCAGGTGCGCGGGCGACGGCGAGCCCCGGCCGGTCGCCGCGCGCCGCCGCGACCACGTGATCTCGACCGTCATCCTGACACTGTACGATCCCGGCTTGTCATCCGTGAACAGGCCGTCACGCTGAGCATCCGCCCCGGTACAGGGGAACCGGGGCGGGGGTAAGGGTTGCAAGTCGGGAGCAATCCCTGCGCAAGGGGCGGGTCCTAACGTCGGGGCGTGTCCAGACGACTGGTTCTCGGCGGCGCCGTCCTCGCGGCGACCGCCACGCTGACGCTCGGCCTTCCCGCCGCCCCCGCGCTCGCCACCACGCCTGCGCTCGCCACCACGCCTGCGCTCGCCACCACGCCTGCGCTCGCCACCACGCCTGCGCTCGCCGCCGCGCCGGCCCCCGGCAAGGTGGCGGGCGAGCTGTTCCGCGCGTGGCTGGCCGGCGACCGCGCCGCCGCGGCCGGGGTCGCCACCCCCGCCGCGGTGCGCACGATCTTCGGTTACGCCTACCGCGCGCCCGACCGCTTCGACGGCTGCTCGCGCGGCGTGTGCCGGTACGTGCACACCAGCGTGCGCGTGCCCGGCGGCCTCAACGGCATCGCGATGGCCGTGGCCGGCTCCAAGGTCACCAAGGTCTACCTGTCCCGGCACGTCGTGCGGCCGTCCGCCGCGGCCGGGCACCTGTTCGCCGCCTGGAAGCGCGGCGACCGGTACGCCGCCCTGGAGGTCGGCGCCGAGGACGCGGTGCGGACGCTGTTCCGGGTCAGGTACGACCCGCGCGGCGTCACCCACCACTTCCAGGGCTGCGCCAAGGAGCCGAAGGGCTACGCGTGCGCCTGGTCCTACGAGGGCGGCGCGATGTTCATGCACGTCCGCGGCTCCACGGCGAGGGGCTACGACGTCCGGTCGATCACGTACACGGCCGACTGACGGTCAGCCGGCGGCCAGGTCGTTCGCGGCCACGTAGCCGAAGGTCATGGCCGGTCCGATGGTCGAGCCCGAGCCCGCGTAGCTGTGGCCCATGACGGCGCCGCTGGCGTTCCCGGCGGCGTACAGGCCGGGGATCACCGAGCCGTCGGCGCGCAGGACGCGGGCGCGCGCGTCGGTGCGCAGGCCGCCCTTGGTGCCCAGGTCACCAGGGACGATCTTGAAGGCGTAGAACGGCGGCAGCCAGAGCGGCGCCAGGCACGGGTTCGGCCGGACGTACGGGTCGGCGTAGTAGTGGTCGTAGGCGCTGTCGCCGCGGTGGAAGTCGGCGTCCCGCCCGGCCAGGGCGAACCCGTTGAAGCGGGTGACCGTGGCGCGCAGGGCGGCCTCCGGCACCCCGATCCTGCGGGCGAGCTGCTCGATCGTCGGGGCTCTGAACAGGGCGCCGCTGTCGTACCAGGAGTCGGGGAAGGGCAGCAGCGGCGCGATGTCCTTGAACAGGTACTTGTTGCGGTACTGCTGGTCGATGATCAGCCAGGCGGGGATGTGCGGGTCGGACGGGGTGTTGCGGTCGTACATGACGTGCACGACGTCGCTGTAGGGCGCGGCCTCGTTGACGAATCGCCGGCCGGCGCCGTTGACGATGACGCAGCCTGGCAGGGTCCGCTCGGCCAGGCAGAAGTACGGCTCGCCGGGCAGCGGGATCACCGGCCCCCACCAGGCGTCGTCCATCAGGTCCAGCGCGCCGCCGGCCTGCTCGCCGGCCTCGATGCCGTCGCCGGTGTTCTCCTTGGCGCCGACGGTCCAGCTCGTCCCGATGGGCTGGCGCTGGAACTCGGCCCGCATCGCCGCGCTGTGCTCGAACCCGCCCGATGCGACGATCACCCCGCGCCTGCCCCTGACCACCCCGGCCGGGGTGACCACGCCCGCGGCCCGGCCGCCCTCGACGTGCAGGCCGAGCAGCGGGGTGTTCAGCCACACCGGCACCCCGGCGGCCAGCAGCCCGGCGCGCAGCCCGGCGGCCAGCGCCTGGCCCATCGTCAGCGGCTTCTCGCCGCGCAACGCCGCCTGCGTGCCCCGCAGCAGGCACGCCGCCGACACCTCCGCGCCCTTCGGGTTGACCAGGGCGAGCGTCAGCCACTTGTAGTCGGCGCTGAAGACGACCATGCCCGCCGGGGTCGCCATGTACGGCGGGTTGAGCCGGGCCAGCTCCGGGCCGAGGAGGTTGCCGTCGAACTGGTCGGGCTCGATCGAACGCCCACCCGGCATCCCGCCGGGGAACTCCGGGTAGTAGTCGGAGTACCCCTCCATGAACCGGAAGCGCAGCGGGCTGTTGCGCGTCACGAACGAGATCATCTGCGGCCCCGCGTCCAGGAACGCCTGCTGCCGCGCGGCCGGGACGGTGTCGCCCACCACGCGGGCCAGGTACGCGGCGGCCTTGGCGGGCGTGTCCGGCACCCCGGCGGCCAGGATCACCTCGTTGCACGGGATCCAGATGCCCGCGCCCGAGCGCGCCGCCGACCCGCCGAACGTCGGCGCCTTCTCCAGCACGACGGTGCTCAGGCCGCGCTTGGCGGCGGTGAGGGCGGCGGTCATCCCGGCGGCCCCCGAGCCGACCACCACCACGTCGTAGTCGGCCTCGGCGTAGGCCGGGTCCTGGCCGAGCGCCGCGCCGGTGACCAGGATCCCGCCCGCGACGAGCAGGGTACGGCGGCTGCGCCCGCGGGGGGTGAGGTCGTCGGAGGCCGGTGAGGCTGGTCGCATCGATGATCCCTTCGACAGGGGAGAGCCGGTCGGCCCCCTCGTCGAAACGAGCATGCGCTTGGTTGGTTACCCTGTCAACGGGCCCGCCGCACGGCCAGATCCTTGACGTGGCCCGACGTGGCGGTCGCCGTCAGGGCGGTGGCGAACAGGATGAGCTGGTTGAGCACCTTCAGGAACAGCAGCATGCCCGCCGCGCCCGCGACCACCCGGTAGGCGGGATTGGCCGCGGTGAGATTGACGTAGACCTGGCCGATCGTCTTGAGGATCTCCAGCCCGGCGGTGATCACCAGCGCGGGGCCGATCACGCGGCGCAGCGGCACCCGCAGCCGCGGCGGCGCGGTCAGCAGCGCCATGGCCAGCAGCGTGTTCACGCCGAGGCCGAGCACGATCCCGGCCGCGGTGAGCACCCACTGGGCCGGAAGGGCCTCGACGCCCACAGTGAGCACGGCCAGCCAGGTCAGCAGCCGCTCGGCGGCGAAGGCGACGGCGAGCGACAGGGCGAGCAGCATCCCGAGCCCGGCCATCACGCCCAGGTCGATGAGCTGGCGCAGGAGGAAGCGCCCCGGATACTCCTCCAGCCCCCAGATCGCCCGGGTGGCCGAGCGCAGGGTGTCCATCCAGAACAGCCCGGTCATCGGCAGCGCGACGAAGGCCACCGCGCCGGCCGTGCCCCCGGCCTCCCGTAACGCCTGGACGTCGAGGCGCGGGAAGTTCTCGCTCAGGTAGTGCTGGACCGTGGCGAGGACCGTCGGGTCGTCCATGACGTGGCCGAGGATGCCGAACGCCAGCAGGGCCAGGGCGAAGGTGGCGAAGAAGGAGTAGTAGGTGAGGGCCGCCGACAACCGGCCGCCGTCGGCCTTGTCGTAGCGCAGCACGGCGCGGGACAGGTGGTCGAGCCAGCCGTGCCGGTCGCGGGCCCGCCGCCAGGCCGCCGCCGGGCCCTTGTCCGGTCCGGTGGCGTTCATGGTGCGCGGGTCCCTTCGCTCTCCGTCCCGATGGCCGTACGCCGCCGGGTGCTCACCGTACCGCCATGAGCGGATCGGCAGGGCGGACCTGGGCGGGCCGGTGGCCGTCAACGCCGGGGAGTGGTCGGTGCGGGGACGCCGGTTCCACACCGTGCACACGTACTTCTTCGCCCGGGTCCCCGGCATGGAGCTGCCCGAGTCCGCCGACGACGGGCTCGGGCATCGCTGGTGGAGCGCGGGCGAGCTCGGCCGCACCACCGAGCGGGTCTTCCCGCCGGGGCTGGCCGGGCTGGTCGAGGGGCTGCTCGAAGGCGTACGACCCGGCTCGCCCGTCACGCTGGACTGGTGACCGCGCCGGGAAGGTCAGCGGGTCCCGCCCGGCGGGTGACCGCGGCCGCCGGGGTGGGCGGCCGCGGTCGGCGGGGTCAGCGGAGGTTGAAGGCGCGCAGGGTGGTCTGCCTGAGGCGGTTGCCCGCCGCGTCCCACGCCTCCACCTTCAGGCTCACCGCGCCCTTGGTGGCGCGGTAGGCCGGGTACTTCGCACCGGCGGTGTAGACGCCGTCCCGGCCCCGCCTGAGGTCGGCGGGCTGCCAGGTGGCGCCGTCGTCGGTGCTGGTCCACAGCTTGACGCCCGCGATCGCCGGCATCTTCGCCGCCGACGGCCCGTGGTAGGCCTCCAGCTCGAACGTGTGCCTGCGCCCGGCCGCCACCGTGTTGCCGGCGGACAGGGTGTCACCGAGGTCGTAGCTGACGTAGACCGCGGGGGTGGTGCGGCACTGCTCGACCAGCCCGTCGACGAACCAGGCGTAGCAGTTGGCGCCCGGCCGCAGCTGCTCCTTGGACGGCGGCGCGGTGAACGTCCACTCGATGTCCGACAGGGCGTTCCTGGCCGTCAGCCGGTAGGTGCCCGGCTCCTTGGGCAGCGGGTAGCGCGGCAGCGTGTCGAAGCCCGGCAGGGGGGCGTTCGGCAGTTCCTTGCCGTCGCGGTACAGGTGCAGCTCGTACTGGGGCACCAGGTCGCCGAACGCGACGCCGTCGTCACGCCGGTCCCCGACCCCGTTGACCATCGACGGCGTCACCCACAGGTTGCCGTCGTGCACGCAGATCGCGCACGGCACGCCGATCACGAGCTGCCTGAGCGGGGGCGCGTCCGCGGGGCCGCCGAGCGCGTACAGCTTGTCGGAGGCCGTCGAGGCGCCCGGCGTGCTCGGGGTGGCGAACCACTTCTGGACGGTGGTGCCCGGCCGGTCGAACACCTCGTGCCGGTAGCGGGACTCCTGGACCTCCTCGCCGGGCGCGGACGTGACCAGCGCGGACAGGCCGGCCTCGCTCACGAGCTTGGGGTCCAGCGGCCAGATCCACTGCGTCCTGCGCTCGGGCAGCGGGACCGGCCACTGGAGGATGTTGGTGTTGGTCGTGGTGTACGAGATGTCGTCGGTCCGCCACGAGGCCCGCCAGTTCATGTACTTCGTGTACGGCCCGGCGTGCACGTCGAGGTCAACCTGGTGGAGCCGGCGCTCGGTCACCTCGTACCGCATCGAGTCGGGGACGCGCCCGTCCACGGTCGGGCGGAACACGTACGAGTACGGCGTGTTCGGCGTGCCCTCGACCCGGACGGTCACCCCGCCCCGGCCGGCCTCCTCGCGGATCTTGCGGCCCTCGGCGTTGGAGACGTAGGCGACGGGGATGTTGACCGGCTGGAACGGGCCGCTGAACGGCTTCTGCGAGATGGGCAGCGGGATCGGGCAGGTGGCGGCCTTCTCGTTGAAGGCCAGGACGCCGGCGGCGCCCGCGTCCCTGATCGGGCCCACCCGCTCGATCTGCAGGCCGCACGCCGGCCCGAAGACGCCCTCGGCGGGCTCGGCGTCGATCAGCACGAGCGCGCCGCGCAGGTCCTTGCCCGCGAGGTCCTCGGGACGGCCCTTGCCGGCGTCCACCACCCGCAGGTCCTTGGCGCCCTCGAACGGCACGTAGCCCGGGTGGATCTCGCCGCCGTCGATCGTGTGGACGCGGGTGACCGGGTGCAGGGTCGTGCGCCTCGGCGTGCGCATGGTCATGGTGACCTCGGGCACGCCCAGCTCCCACTGGCCGGCGAAGCGGAAGCCGCCCTTGGTGACCTTCTTGGTCGGCAGCGCCCACACCTTCTCCCAGGCGCCGAGCGGGCGGTTGGACAGCAGCGTGCCGCCGAAGACCTTGCCGTTGGGCAGGGTGCGCTGGAAGAAGACGTCGTAGGTGTTGTTCAGCGGCTGGGCGGTCTTCGGCGCGCGGAAGCCGACCTCGGTGGCCTTGCGGGCGTCGAGGGTGATCTCCATGTCGCCGGTGACGGTCAGCTCGGGCTCGAACAGCCAGGCCCGGTTGGCGCGGTCGTCGGCGTCCACCCAGTCGAGCACCTGCAGCAGGCTGACAGTGCCGGCCGGGACGCGGCTCACCACCAGGCCCACGTCGTCGATGCGGTTGGGGCCGAGCTCGCCCTTGTTGCCGTCGACGTCCAGGACGCTCATGGCCGACGGGGTGCGTGGCTTGCCGTCCCGGTCGATGGTGCGGATGGTCAGGTCGTACTTGGGGGCGTCCCGCACGGCGCCGAGCGGCGTGCTGAGCCGGACGCCGTCCGCCTCGGCCGTCACGGCCCCGCTGTAGAGGCCGACGGGCAGCTCGGCCGGGTCGAGGGTGACGGTGGTGGCGGCGGTGCCGCCGGCGGGGACGGTCAGCGTCGCGTCGGCGAGGACCGGCTTGGCGGCGCCCATCGCCGCCTTCAGCGTGAGCGTGACGGGCTGGTCGCCCAGGTTGCGGTAGGAGATCTCGCCGGTCTTCGCCGCGCTGCCGGTCTCCAGCAGGCCGAAGTCCACGCCGCCGCTCGTCGCGAACACCTGCTGCCGGGTCGCGCGGTCCAGGTCCACCCGGCCGGCGCCCTGCTCGTAGACGGTGAAGCCGTCGTCCGTGGAGGTGGACATCAGGGCGGACTTGAGCTGCTGGGCCGTCCAGTCCGGGTGCCGCTGCGCCATGATCGCGACCGCGCCGGCCACGTGCGGCGTGGCCATGGAGGTGCCGGAGGCGCCGGTGTAGTGGTCGTCCACCGGGGAGCCCATGGCGGTGCCGGCCGCCCGCGCGGCCACGATGTCCACGCCGGGCGCGGCGATGTCGGGCTTGAGCCCGCCGCCGGGGCGCGGCCCGCGGCTGGAGAACGCGGCGAGCTTGTCGCTCTTGTCCACCGCGGCCACGGTCAGCGCGGCGTCGGCCGCGCCGGGCATGCTGATCGTCTCGGCCTCGTACAGGTTGCCCGCGGCGACCACGAACAGCGTGCCGGTCTCGGCGGTCAGGTCGTTCACCGCCTGGCTGAGCGGGTCGGTGCCGTCGCTGGGCGGGCCGCCGAGGCTCATGCTGACGGCCTTGGCGCCGCTGCGCGCGGCCCACTCCATGCCCTCGATGATCCACGACTCCTGGCCGGAGCCGGTGTTGTCGAGCACCTTGCCGACGACGAGCTGCGCGCCCGGGGCGACGCCCTTGAACTTGCCGCCCGAGGCCGCGCCGGTGCCGGCGATGGTCGAGGCGACGTGGGTGCCGTGCCCGTGCCCGTCCTGGACGGGCTGGTCGGGGACGAACGACTTGCTGTCGGCGATCCGGCCGGCCAGGTCGGGGTGGCCGGTGTCGGCGCCGGTGTCCAGTACGGCGATCTTCACGCCGGTCCCGTCCTGGCCGCGTTCCCATGCCTTGGGGGCGCCGATCTGCGGGACGCTCACGTCCAGGTCGGCCTTGACCTTGGCGTCCAGCCACAGCTTGGCGATGCCGCCGCGCAGCGTGCCGGGCGACTTGGCCAGGCCCTCGCCGGCGGGCCGCCCGCCGCGCACGGCCTCCCAGAACGCGCCCGCCTCGGCCTTGGTGACGTCGAGGGCGGAGGCGTGGATGCTCTCCAGCGTCCGGGTGGGCTCGCTGGCGGGGACGGCGGCGGCCGAGCGCCTGACCGCGGCCTCCGGCTGGTCGCCCGGGTACTGCACGATGACCGGCAGCCGCTTGGCCACCTCGTCGGAGTAGCCGTTCTCGGCCAGGTACTTGACGTCGAACAGCCGCCTGTCCACCAGGCCCGCCTGGACGGCGGAGACCGCGTCGTCCGGCAGCACGAAGACGCCGTCCGGGGTGAACTGGGTGAACAGGTTGATGCGGCGGCCGTCCTGGCGGGTGCCGGGGGCCGGCTCGACGCGGTACCGGCCGGTGGCGGACCGGGTGAGCTGGACCTTGTCACCCGTGATCAGCGTGACGACGACCTTCTGGGCGCGCACCCCGGACAGGGCGACGTCCTTGGCGGGCTGCGCGGACGTTGTGGGCGCTGCTGGAGCGGCGGGGGCGCCGGGGGCGGGGGTGTCCGGTGTCGCGGCGGTCGCCGGTCCGGCGGTCAGCACGCCGGCGAGCGCGGTGACCGCGGTCAGCAGGACGCCTGTCCGGCGCGCCAGCGGGGGGCGGGGCAGTGCCATGGTGGCCTTTCTGGCGGGGGAGGGGTTCGGACGGCGGCGGCGGGCCCACGGCCCGGAGGGAGGAACCGTCCGTGAGGGTGTG
This sequence comes from Nonomuraea sp. NPDC003560, assembly GCF_042878785.1. Classification (NCBI taxonomy): domain Bacteria; kingdom Bacillati; phylum Actinomycetota; class Actinomycetes; order Streptosporangiales; family Streptosporangiaceae; genus Nonomuraea; species Nonomuraea sp. NPDC003560. The sequence goes on from NZ_JBIAOF010000002.1 coordinate 34,496, forward strand.
GACGGCGGCATGGCCGTCCGGGAAGGGCGGGGTTCCGTGACCGTCCTGAAGGGTCAGACGGGTTCGAAGCCGTCCGGTGGGCGGGGGGGCTCCGGGGTCTCCTCGTGCGGGGAGGGGACGTCGGGGGCCGGGTCGTCCGGGTCCGGCCGGTCGGGGTCTTGGATGGTGTCGGACATGCCGAAAGTGTCGCGGCAGACGTATGGGGTGGGGTATGGGGTGCCCTATGGGGAAAAATCCCCATATTGGGGTTAGTCGCTGGGGAGGAGGTGGCGGGCCAGCTCCGTCCGCGACCGCGCCCCCACCTTGCGCATGGCCGCGCTGACGTGCTTGTCCACCGTCTTCGGCGACAGGAACAGCTCCCTGGCGATCTCCTGGTTGGTCAGCCCCTCGGCCGCCAGCCGGGCCACCTGCTCCTGCCGGGCCGACAGGGCGTGGTCGTTCCCCGCCTGCGCGGGCGCGCTCTGCGCCGCCGGGCGGACGCCCCACCTGCGGCCCAGCCCGGTCGCGCGGTCGAGGTCCCAGCGCGCGCCGAGCTCGGCGTACACCGCGACGGCCCGGCCGAGCCGGACGGCGGCCTCGGGGTCGTCGAGGGCGAACAGGCAGGCGGCGGCCTGCTCGCTCGCCTGCGCCGCCTCGTACCGCGCCGGCACCGTCTCGAAGGCGTCGGCGGCGGCGGTGAACTCGGCCGCGGCCCGCGCCCACTGCTCCCCGGCGGCCGCCAGCAGGCCCCGGGCCTGCGCGAGCGCGGGCCCGGCCAGCGGCGCGTCGCGCCCGGCCAGCCGGGCGGCGTGCCGCGCGACCACGTCGGCGGCCTCCTCGGGACGGCCCGCCACGAGCAGCGCCTCGGTCAGCGCGGGCAGCGCGCGGACCGCCACCGGCCACAGCTCGCTCGCCTCCCAGTGGCGGCCCGCCTCGACGGCCGCCTCGATCGCCGCCTCCGGCTCGCCCCGCGCGGCGCTCAGCCGGAGCGACATCGCCAGCGGCAGCACCAGGTCGTCGTACTGCCCCCGGGTGCGGGCCTCGGCGGCGGCGTCGAGCAACGACGGCAGCGCGGCCTCCTGACGGCCCTGCACCACGGCCAGGCAGGCGGTCACGATGTCGAGGAGGATGCGCTCGTGCGGCTCGTCGCCGAACTGGTCGCGCAGCTCCTGGAGCCTGGCCGGCAGGCCCTGCCAGGAGCCCTCGAAGTAGTCGGCCGCGGCCAGGTTCACCAGGCAGCGCAGTTCCAGCCGCTCGCGCAGGTCGGGCTCGGCGCCCTCCTCGACCGCCGCGGTCAGCAGGCGGCGGCCCCGCCGGTGGTGCCCGCTGAACAGGGCCGCGCCCCCGATGGAGCGGTAGGCGTTGACCTCGCGGCGCAGCAGCCGCCGTCCGCCGGTCTCGCGCAGCAGGTCGTCGGCGAGCACGGCCCAGCGCGGGTCGCCCATCACCACGAAGATCATCGCGATCTTGCCGAGCACCAGCATCCGCATGGCCGGGTCGGCGACCGCGGGCAGGGTCGCCAGCGCCCGCTCCAGCCACGACCTGCTCTCCTCCGGCGGCAGGCCGCTGGGCGGGCGGCCGACCCCGGCCATGGCCCACGCCGCCAGCCCCGGCTCGCCGGCCAGGTCGTCGGCGGCCCGCGCGAAGGCCTCGCCGATGCGGGCGCCGTCGGTGCGGGTGCGCTCCAGGTGCAGCGCGAGCAGCAGGCGCAGGTGGCCGCGCACGGGGGGCGGCACGTCCTGCTCCAGCGCGCCGGTGACCAGGTCGGCGACCGGCGGCGGGCGCAGCAGCTCCAGCGCGGCCCAGCCCAGCTTCACCGTCAGCTCGGCCCGCCGCGCGGCGGGCAGGTCGGCGCCGCGCAGGACGTCCTCCAGCAGGCGGGCGGCCTCGGCGTCGTCACCGAGCCGGGACGCCTGCTCGGCCGCCTCGATCGCGGCCGCCACCCACTGCCCGGCCCGGCCGGCCTGGCGCAGGTGGTGGGCCAGCCGGCCCAGCGGCACCGGGCGCAGCTCGCGTACGGTGTCGGCGGCGGCGGCGTGCAGGGCCTGCCGGCGGCCGAGCGGGATCGCCTCGTAGACCGCCTGCGCCGCCAGCACGTGACGGAACCCGACCAGGCCGCCGGTGTCGGCGAACAGCCCTGAGCCCAGCACCTCGTCGATCGCCCCGACGTCGGGCCCCGACAACAGCGCGACGGGCACCGGGAGCTGCAGCACGGCGGCGCGCTCGGCCACCTCCTTGGCGCCCGGGGAGAGCCGGGCCACCCGTTCCTGCACCGAGGCGCGCACGCCGCTCGGCACGTCGAGCTCCTCCAGGGCCCGCCGCGCCCAGCCGCCCTCCCACCGGATCAGCGTGCCGCGGTCGCGCAGCAGCGCCAGCAGCTCCTGCACGGCCAGCGGCAGGCCGGAGGCCCGCCCGCACAGGTGCTCGGCGAACTCGGCCGTCACCTCCTCGGCCCCGAGGATCGCCGAGGCCATCACCCGGGTCTGGGCGGCGTCGAGCGGCGGCAGCACCAGGTGCTCGGCCGTGATCGTGTCGGGGGCGCGGGCCGTGATCGCCCGCACCGCCCCGGACGCCTCCTCGCTCCGGTACGTCAGCACCACCCGCAACGTGCCGGGCAGCACCGACATCAGGTACGTCAGGAACTCGACCGTCTGCCCGTCGGCCCAGTGCAGGTCCTCCACCGCCAGGACGGCGGGGCCGAGCGCGGTCAGCACCTCGGCGAGCCCGCGGAAGACCCGGTGCCGCTCGGCCGCCCGGTCGTCCAGCGGCGGCGGCGTCTCCGGCAGCACCCCGGCCAGCTCGGGCAGCAGCTCGCGCAGCGCCCCGGCGACCGGTGACAGCGCCGCGCCGGCCAGCTCGGACGCCCGTCCGCGTAACGCCTCGACGACGGGGCCCAGCGGGAACGGCTCCCTGATCTGCACGCAGGCCCCGCTCAGCACCCGCAGGCCCGCCACCGCGGGACCGCCGAGCAGCTCGGCCGTCAGCCTGGACTTGCCGATGCCGGCCTCGCCCTCGACGACGGCCACGGCGGGCGCCCCGGCGACCAGCGCGACCAGCCGGGCGAGCTCCTTCTCCCGCCCAACCAGAACAGGAGACACCACCCGCCCAGCACGCACCCGCTCATTCAACTGCACCCGAAGTCACAGATCAACGTCACAACCCAGCGAAACGCCCGAACCAGGAGGAAGCGACGGCGACCTCCGGCTTCCGGCCCCAGCGGGGGCGCGGCGGGCGGGTCAGGCCGGGGTGATGCCGTCGTAGTCGATCAGGAGGTGGCGGGGGCCGCGGAGCACCGGGCTGGGGCGGTACGGCGGCGGGTCGGCGACCAGCCGCGGATTGCGCACCCGGCGCACCAGCTCACCCAGCACGATCTGCGCCTCCAGCCGGGCCAGCGGCGCGCCGAAGCAGTAGTGGACGCCGCCCCCGAACCCCAGGTGCTCGTTCGGCCGGCGGCACGGGTCGAACCGGTCGGGCTCGCGCACGTGGGCCGGGTCGCGGCTGCCCGCCGCCAGCGCCAGCACGACGGGCGAGCCGGCCGGGATGGTCACGCCGCCGACGACCACGTCGTCGAGGGTGACCCGGGAGGAGACGAGCTGCACGGGCGGCTCGAAGCGCAGCAGCTCCTCGACCGTGGTGATGACCAGGTCGGGGTCGGCGCGCAGGCGTTCCAGCAGCATGGGGTCGCGCAGCACGGTGAGCATGCCGTTGGCGATCAGGTTGATCGTGGTCTCGTGCCCGGCGATGAGCAGCAGCAGGGAGGTGGCGACGACCTCCTCGGGCGTCATGCGGCCGTCCGGGCCCTCGTAGGTGACGAACCCGGACAACATGTCGTCGCCCGGCTCCCGCCGCCGCGCCTCGGCCAGCCCGGCGAGGTATCGTTCCAGGTTCTGCGACACCGCCTGGCGCTCGCGGGCCCGCTCGGCGCGGTCCTCCTCGCCCGGCCCGAGCGTCTCGACGATCTGGTCGGCCCAGGCGTGGAACTGCTGCTCGTCCTCGGCCGGCACGCCGAGCAGCCGGCAGATGACGGCGATCGGCAGCGGGTAGGCGACCTCGTCCACGACGTCGGCCCGGTTCTTGCCGGCCAGGGCGTCGATCAGCTCGGTGGTGGTGGCCAGCATCATCGGGCGCAGCCCGTCCACCACGCCCGGCGCGTGCGGCGGGCCGAAGTGGCGCATGGTCAGGCGGCGCAGCCGGTCGTGCTCCGGCGGGTCGAGCCTGATGAAGGCGGGCGCGTGCTCCGGCTCCTCCGGCGCGTTCGCCAGGTTGCGCCGGTCGGAGCTGACCCGCGGGTCGTGCAGCAGCTCGACGATCTCCCGGTACGTGCTGACGACGTACGAACCGTCCGCCAGCCGCGTCACCGGGTTGCGGCGCAGCTCCCCGAGGAACGGGTAGGGGTCGGCGCGGCCGGCCGGGTCGAGGATGCGCTGCATGGCGGCGTCCGAGGTCATGTCCTGCACTCCTGTCCTTGGGTTCCTGCCGGGTCAGCTCTGCGGCTCGTGCAGCAGCGAGGCGCGCCGCTCGGCCGGGTCGTGGCCGGTCACCACGACCGTCGCCCCCTCGGCCGCGACCAGCCGCTCGGGCACCCGGGCCGGCACGGGCCGCGCCTCCCCCCGCATGTCCACGTGCCGGAAGGCGGGCGGGAAGGGCGTGGCCCGCTCGATCAGCCGCTGGTAGAACTCCAGCCACATGCCCTGGTCGAAGGTGACCGCGGCGGTGATCCGGCCCTTGTAGCCGTAGACGGCGACGAAGCGGCGCTCGTCCGTCGAGCCCTGGGTGACGACGAGCTCGTCGGCGAAGGTGGGCACGCCCACCGACTTGATGTTGACCCCGAACTGGCTGGACCAGAACACCGGCACCGACAGGTGCGGCCAGCGGTGGGTCTGGTCGCTGACCATGTTGTGGGCCGCGATCTCGGCCTGGGTGACGGCGTTCCCCCAGTGCTCCAGCGTCATGAACTGGTACTGGTACAGCGGGTGCGGGAAGCGGGCGATGTCGCCGGCGACGAAGACGTCGTCGGTCACCAGGCCGTTGGTGTCCACGGCGCGGCAGCCGGCGTCGCAGGCCACGCCCCACACACCGGCGGCCAGCCCCGAGTCGAGCAGCCACTCGACGTTGCGCACCGAGCCGAGTGCGACGACGGCGACCTCGGCCTCGACCGTGCTGCCGTCCGACAGATGGGCGCCGCGCAGCCGTCCCTGCCCGTCGCCCTCCAGCGCGGTGACCGTGGTGCCGCATCGCAGGTCCACGCCGTGCTCGCGGTGGAGCTGGGCGGCGACGTCGCCGATCACGCCGCCGAGGGCGTTGACGAGCGGGGCCGGGCCGCGTTCGACGACCGTCACGGGCAGGTCCAGCTCGCGGCAGACCGAGGCGATCTCGCTGCCGGTGAACCCGGCGCCCAGGATGAGCACCCGGTTGGGGCGGGCGGCCAGCGCCTCCCGTAGGCCGGCGGCGTCCCGCATCGAGCGCAGCGTGTGCACGCCCGTCAGCCGGGCCTGCTCCTCGTGCGGCCAGGGCCGGGCGCGGGTGCCGGTGGCCAGCAGCACCCGGTCGAAGCCGACCTCGCGGCCGTCGGCCAGCAGGACGCGCTTGCCGGCCACGTCCAGGCCCGTCGCCCGGGTGCCCCACAACCATTCGGCCTCGACCTCGCGCAGGTGGGGCAGCATGACGTGGTCGGGCGCCACCTGCCCCATGAGCACCTGCTTGGACAGCGGCGGCCGGTCGTACGGCTCGGCGGGCTCGTCGCCGATCACGGTCAGCGACCCGGTGAAGCCCTCCCGCCTGAGCACGCCGGCGGCCCGCGCCCCGGCCAGGGACGCGCCGACGATGACGATGCGCCCGTCGGTCATCCCGCGCGCCGGCGGGCCGGGCGGCTCGGGCGTGAGCCGGGTGGCCGTCCAGTCGAGGTGGATGGCCTGGACGGGGCAGGCCGCCGCCGCGCGCAGCACGTGCTCGCGCCGCTCGTCGCCGGGGTCGAGGTCGTACAGGAGGGACTCCTCGCGCATGGTGAAGACGTCGGGCGCGAGGAAGGCACACTGCCCGTACCCCTGGCAACGCGTCAGATCGACGACGACTTTCACCGGCCATCCCCCTGTCGAGCGAGCCGCGCGCCCGTTCCCCGGCCGGCGCGCCCGGCCCGGACTGGCCTACCCCCGCCGCCCGCGCCCGTAGCCTGCGCGCGCCGATCCTGCCCTGCTCTTTAGCCGGTACGGAGGGAATTCACGCCATCCCCGTGCGCCCCCGCTCGCCGGGGTGACCCGGCCCCGTAACCGGCTCGTCGGGCAGTCGGTAGGCATTTGTCAGTGATCGCCGATAACGTTCCGCGCAACGTGGCGGCGGGAGATCGATCCGCGCCTCGACACATTCCCATGGCTTCACGGCATGGCCTCACGCCATGCCTGCACGAGGAGAGGCGGCGGCAATTGGGTTGGCTGGCGGCGGGCGACGCGTACGAGGTCGCCCTGATAGAGGGCCGGGTCACGGCCAGGGCCACGTCCGGCCGCTCGGCCGGACGGCAGCTGAAGACACTGCCGAAGGCGGTGCGCGAGCACCCCGAGGCGGACCGGCTGCGCCGCTTCGCCGAATGGCTCGACCGGCACGCCGCATCCTGTGTGGCGCACGTGGACGCCTGGATGGTGTCCTCGCTGCCCGTGCCGACCGAGCTGATCGCCAGGGTGTGGCCGGACGAGGCGTGGCGGACGGCGCTGCGTGACGTGGCGGTCGTCGGCGACGACCCCGACGAGGTGGGCTTCCTGCGCGACGCGACCTCCTCCGGCGAGCTGCGCATGGTCAACCTCGACGGCGAGACCGTCAGGCTGGCCCCGCGCACGGTGACGCTGCCGCACCCGGTGCTCCTGCCCGACCTCGACGACCTGCGCGAGTTCGCCGCCGAGCTGGGCATCACGCAGAAGGTCGAGCAGATCCACCGGGCCATCTGGCGCAAGCCCGCCGACCAGGGCGAAGGGGTGCGCCAGGTGAAGGACTTCGCGGGCGGCACGTACGCCTCCCGGTTCGGCGTGGCGGCCCGCGCCACCCAGCTCGGCTACCGCGTCTCCGGCGGCTACGCCACCTGCCAGGTGCGCGACGCCGGCCGGCTCACCGAGGCCGCCGTCTGGATCGGCGAGCCCTACTGGGACAGCGAGACGTCCACGGGCGATCTCACCTGGCGCGACCAGGACGGCAGGACGCTCACGCTGCGCGAGGTCGGCCCGGTCGCCTGGTCGGAAGGCATGAGGATGGCCGCCGCGCTGCACGCCGGCCGGCAGGTCGAAGAGGGGAAGAGCGCATGACCGGGGACATCTCGCAGAACGCCGAGGCGCGGGAGCTGCTCGACGCCGGCGCGGTGCTGCCGGCCGGCACCGAGGGCGCGGGGGAGCGGGCCGTGCCGCTGGTCGCCCGCGCCTACCGGCACCCCGGCCTCGACGACCGGGTGATCGTGCGCCTGGTCACCGAGGAGCTGAGCGGCGCCGAGGACGCGGTGGGCGGCTTCCTCGGCCTGGTGCCCGAGGGCGAGGCCGCGGTGGTCGGCCTGGGCCTGCGGCGCTCGCTCGGCTTCCCCGAATGGGTGCTGGTCCACCACCCCCAGGACGGGCACCACGCCCTGGCCGTCGTGCCGGAGCTGGAGCGCGTCGCCCGGCAGGCCAGGACCAAGCCCAAGACGGCGCTCGACGCCTACCAGCGCCTGGCCGGGCAGCTCGCCGCGTCCGTCCCGCACTTCCTGCCGACCTTCTACGAGCAGGCCGCCCGCGTGTTCACCGCGGCCGACAACGCCCAGTACGCCGGGCAGCTCTTCTCCGCCGCCCGCCGGGCCGAGGCCCAGCACGGCCTCCCCGTGGACGACGACCGCCTCGACGCGGTGTTCCTGGAGTTCGCGCTGGCCGGGGCGCTGCCGGTCAAGGCGCTGTCCGGGTACGCCAAGGAGCTGACCGCCCGCCTGCCCGCCGCGGAGGCGCTGAACAGGTACGCGCGGCTGTGCGTGCGCAGGACCGCCGGCGGCCTCGCCCCCTCGGCGCAGATGGCCGCCGACATCCGCAGGCTCGCCAAGGCCGCCGGCGTGGACGCCGAGGCGGCCGAGCAGGACTACCTGGCCGAGGTGCTGGCCCTGCCGGCCGCCATGCAGGCCCCGACCGGCTGGTGGAGGTCCCACGCCCCGGCCGTCGCGGCGCTGGCCAGGCAGCGGCCGGAGCTGCGCGGCACGCTGCTGAACGTCATCCCCGACAGCCACGACCGGGAGCTGCCGGGCCTCTGGCTCGACATCCTGGAGAGCGCGGGCGCGACCGCCGGCCTGCACACCGACGTGCCCGAGTCCGAACGCCCGGCCGACGGCGCCGCCGGCTGGCTGCGCAGGTTCCTCGCCGCGCGGCAGCGGGCCTGGGGCGTCGCGCCGCACCTGCCCGCCCTGCACGCCCTGATCGAGCGCATGGCCGACCGGCTGCGCGCCGAGCTGGCCGCGACCGGCTCGACGATCGCCGTCGACGACGAAGCCGACCTGATCGACCTGCTGCTGGCCCTCGGCATCCCCCTGGCCGACCCCGGCGACGGCGCCCGGCTCCGGCTGACGCACTGGGCGGGACACGACGACCGCCGCGACCTGCTCGCCCTGGCCGCCGACGGCCGCTTCCACACCGCCTTCCGGCGCGGCGCCGACTACCTCGACCACGACGACGAGGGCAGGGCCACCGTCCGCGCGCTGGCCGCCGCGCCGGGCGGGCGTCCGCTGCTGACCGAGTGGGTACGCCTGGTCGCCCGCCGATCGGCCGCCGCCGGCCTGTCCAACCTGCCCGACGCCCTGTGCTGCCTGTCCTGGCTGCCCGGCGAGGCCCTGGCCCTGGCCGAGGACGAGGTGCGCCAGGCGGTGACCGACGCCGACGTGGCCGGGGTGCTGGCCCGCGCCCTGCGCTCCGGCGTCATCGACGAGCTGGGCTGGCCCGCCTTCGAGCAGGCCGCCACCCAGCTCGTGCCGGAGAAGGACATCGACGACCTCGTCGTCTGCGACGCCTGGCCGAACCTGGTCGTCGCGGGCACGGCGCAGGCCCGGGTGCTCTCGGCCGACGGCGTCCTGCTCACCCACGACCTGCGCGTCCCCAGGGACGACACCTGGAGCGATCCCGGCTTCCACTACGTGGACGGCGAGCTGCTCGTCTACTGGGACTCCCGCGACCGCGCCAACGGCCTGCGCGGCTACTGGCACACCTCCGCCGACCGGGTGCGCGACCTGGACGGGACCGACCGGAGCCGGGGCACGCGGCTGGACTACTACCAGGGCGACGACCCGGTCAGCCTGGCCGTGCCCGGCGGCGGCCGCACCACCGGCCACGGCGTGCTGCACGCCGGTGACACGGCCGTCCCCGACGAGCGGCCCCTGCTCACCGACGGCACGTCGTTCTGGACGTGGATCTGGGCGGAGCACGACAGCGGCTGGTACGAGTTCGACCCCGCCGGCGGCGGCGTCGGCAGGAAGTCGCTGCCCGGTTTCCTCGCCGGCATCCCGGACGTCCGGCCATCCGGGGGCTGGCTGCTGCCCGCGCCCTCCGACGAGCCCACCCCGGTCGGCGCCCCCGTGGACGGCCTGTACGGCCTGCGCGTGGTCGAGCTGCCCGACGGCTCCCACCGCGCCGAGGACCTGTCCGGCGTCTCGGTGACGCTGCCGCCGGACGCCGGAGTGCCGGTGCGGCTGCTGACGTTCCCGGGCACGGATCGGGCCTGCGCCGTCGTGCGCGGCAGCTACCGGATCAGCCTCGTGGACGCCGACGGCGTCGTCCTGGCCGAGTACCGGACCGACGCCAAGCCGGGCGCCTTCGGCGCGGGCACGCCCATCCTGCCGCCCGAGCGCTACTGGTACTGCCTGCGCCCCCGCGACCTCGAAGGCTCGGCGGCGCTGCGCCGCGCGGACCGCGAGACCGCCGCGGCCCTGCTTGAAGCGGCCACGCCGCAGGGCGCCGACCTGGCGGCGGCCGTCCGCGCGCTGCTGCCGGGCATCACCCACGAGGCGCTGGTCAAGGGCGTGGCCGGGATCGTCGGCTTCGCCGCCACCCAGCAGGACGCGGTGCGCGCCGTCGTGGCCAACCTCAACCGCGCGCTGGCCGGCGACCCGGCCGCCGAGCGGGGCCCGTCCGGGCCTGCCGACCTGCTGCTGGACGAGGCGCTCAACGGCATCGGCGACGGCCGCGGCTACCACCGCCACAACGCCGACGCCGCCTTCCAGCAGATCCGCGCGGTGGGCGGGGCCGTGACCGCCGGTCAGGACCGCCCGCAGGTGGCCAACCACCTCCGCCTGCCCGGGATGCCGGCCTCCGGCCTGCGATGGGAGCGCCTGCTCGACCACTGCGCCGCCGTGGCGTACCGGTGCGCGGCGCCGACCACCCCGGCCGAGCACCGGGACGCGCTGGGCGTGCTGCTCGGCGAGCTGCGCGACGGCGGCCTGCCGGTCGCGGCCGGCTCGTCCCGCTGGCGCCGCATGACGGTGACGCTCAGGCGCGAGCACATGGTCGGCGCGGACGGCGCCCCGGCGGACGGCTCGCTCTCGGGCGTGCTGCCGCTGGGCGGCGGCGCGTTCGTCGCCTTCCTCGACCTGCGCGAGACGGACGCCGACGGGCTCGAATGGACGGCGCTGTGCCACGACCCCGCCGAGGTGTTCGAGGTGCCCGCGCCCTACACGGTCCGCGACACCTCGCCCGTCGGCGGGGACCGGGAGGCGAGTTGGTTCGCGGCGTTCCTCACCGAGGCGGCCGCGCGCGGCCCGGCCCCCTGGCACGACGCCGCCGCCGAGGAGTTCGCCCGGCTCACCGGGGTCTCATGGACCGCCGCGCGGCTGGTCGTGGCCGGGTTCCCGCAGGTGGACACCTACGCGCGGACCTTCCTCGACAAGGAGGCCCGCGCGACGATCGGCGTGAAGGTGGCCGAGGCCGCCGTCGCCAAGGACGAGCTGCGCGCCCTCGGCGCCGGCGTGCGGCGGGCCGTCACAGCGGCGCTGCTGCCCGCCGACCCGGCCCGCCTGTGGACCGACGGCCCCGACGCGGCCGCCGCCGCGCGGGTGTGGAACGAGCGCGTCGGGCAGCGGCTCGCCCTGCCCGAATGGCTGCTCGGCGAGGCCGCCCGCACGCTGCGCATCCTGGACGACCCGGCGCCCGCCCTGCGCGCCGTGCTCGACCCCGCCGCCGCTCCCGAGCTGAGCGTGGACCTGGAGTGGGAGGTGCGCGGCGACCGCGTCCACCCCGTCGGCCAGGGCACCGGGTTCGGCGAGCGGTCGCTGGTCACGGCCGTCGCCACGGCCGCCTGGCTGGCCCACCGGCTGCCGGCCGGGGATCCGCTGCGCGCCGGGCTGCCCGCCGCCCTGTCGGCGGTCCGCGACCGGCTCGCCCACCCCGGGCTGCTGATCGACCTCGACCAGTACGTCGGCCTGCCCGCGTTCAAGAAGGTCGCGGGCACGCCGACCGAGGTCGGCGACGGCTACGAGCGGTACGGCGCGGTCGTCATGGCCACCTACGACAGCCAGCCCTCGCCCGCGCTCCGCCCGCACCTGCTCGACGCGGCCGGAGAGGACCCCTACCTGCGGGCCCTGATTGGGCTCAACGGCTCGTTCCCCGCCGTGTCCGCGCTGCGCACCGCCCTCGACCCGCGCTTCGCGGCGCTGCTGGCCGACCCCGGCGACCCCGCCCAGGGCGACCGGGACGCCGACGGGACCTGGTGGCCGCAGGACCCCACCCGCTCGGTGCCCGACCTGGTGGTGGACGTCGCCAAGGCGCACGGCCTCGGCGAGGACGCCGCCGCCGTCTACCTGATGCTGCTGGCCATGCCCGACCCCACCGACCGCAACACCGCCCGGTGGACCGGCTGGAAGCCGGCCCGGCTCAAGGCCGCGCGGGCCGAACTGGCCCGCACCGACCTGGTCGTCCAGGCCGTGCGCGCCCGCGCCGGACGCTCGTTGTTCCTGACCGGCGGCTGGTCGGAGGAGCGCACGCCGCGGCTCCCGCTGGAGCAGTGGAAGCTCCCGATGTTCAGCCCGAACGCGGGCCTCGGCGGCCTCCTCGTGCCCGGCGAACCCGTGGCCGACCTGTACGCCAGGGCCTGGCGGCGCGTCCAGGACGGCGACGTGCCCCGGTTCGAGCAGCTCGACGTCAAACGCGGCCGCCGCCGCTGACCCTGTCATCACACACGAAGGACACGAAACCCCATGACCCTCACCGACGAGGCGACCCCCGCCACGCAGGTGGTCTCCGCCGAGCAGCGGTACGCCACCGAACTGGCCTTCCTCGCCGCCCACGACGACGGCCCCCGCCCGCCCGGCTGGCTGCTGACGCCGCGCGCCGTCGTGACCTTCATCTGCGGCAGCGGCGAGGAGACCCTCTCCCTGCCCGCCCGCGACGGCCTGCCGTCCAAGCTCAAGGTGGCGCCCAAGTTCGTCGGCGAACGCGCGCTGGTCGAGCGCTGCGTCGTGACGCTGGCCGGCGAGCGCGGCCTGCTGCTGGTCGGCGAGCCCGGCACGGCCAAGTCGATGTTGTCGGAGCTGCTGGCCGCGGCCGTCTGCGGCACCAGCGCGCTCACCGTCCAGGGCACCGCCGGCACCACCGAGGACGCCTTCCGCTACGGCTGGAACTACGCGCTGCTGCTGGCCCAGGGGCCGAGCCGGGGCGCGCTGGTGGACTCCCCGGTGCTGACCGCCATGCGATCGGGGCGGGTGGCCAGGGTCGAGGAGATCACCCGCTGCCTGCCCGAGGTGCAGGACGCGCTGGTGTCCATCCTGTCCGACCGGCGGGTCAGCGTCCCCGAGCTGGCCGGGACCGACGACGCGCAGGTGGCCGCCGTCCCCGGGTTCACGGTGATCGCCACGGCCAACCTCCGCGACCGCGGCGTGTCGGAGATGTCGGCCGCGCTCAAGCGGCGCTTCAACTTCGAGACCGTCGATCCCATCTCCGACGCCGCGGCCGAGACGTCCCTGGTGCGGCGGCAGGCCACGGCGGTCGTCCAGCGCGCCGGCGCCGGGTTCGCCGTGGACGACGCGGTGCTGGAGGCGCTGGTCACGGTCTTCCGCGACCTGCGCACCGGACGGTCCGGCGAGGGCTGGGACGTCGAGCGGCCGGGCACCGTGATGTCGACCGCCGAGGCGGTGCAGGTGGCGGCCTCGCTCGGCGTCGCGGCCGCGTACCTGCCGGGTGGCGACATCCTCGACCTGGTGCCCGGCCACCTGCTGGGCGTCGTGCGCAAGGACGACCCCGCCGACCACGGACGGCTGCTCGGCTACTGGGACGGGCCGGTGCGGCGGCGCGCCGAGGACGGCTCGGCCATGTGGCGCCGCCTCTGGGACCTGCGGGAGAACCTCCGTTGACCCCCCACACCCCGACCGACCCGGCCACCCCGGCCGCGCCGCTCGACCCGGCGGATCCGCGGGTGGTGGTGGCCGGGCTGGCCGCTGCGACCCGGCCGTACCTGGTGGGGGTGCGGCACCACAGCCCGGCCCTGGCCGTCGTGCTGCCCGAGCTGCTGGAGGCGGCCGACCCGGAGACGGTGTGCGTCGAGCTGCCCGCCGACTTCCAGCAGTGGCTGCCCCACCTCGCCGACCCGGCCACCGTCGCCCCGGTCGCCCTGGCCGGGAACGGCGCGGACGGGCTCGGCTTCTACCCGTTCGCCGACTTCTCCCCTGAGCTGGTGGCGATCCGGTGGGCGGCCAAGCGCGGCGTGGAGGTGCTGTGCTGCGACCTCCCGCTGTCGGACCCGGGCCGGCAGGCCGCCGGACCCGAGGCCGAGGCCGCCGAGGGCCGGCAGGCCGCCGGGCCTGAGGCTGAAGCCGCCGACGCGCCGCGCTTCGCCGACGCGCTGGCCGCCGCGGGCACCGGGCGGGCGGGCGACGACATGTGGGACCGGGCCGTCGAGGTCCTGGCGCCGGGCTGCGAGCCGGAGGCCGTCCGCCGGGCCGCGCTCGGCGTCGGCTGGGCGCTGCGGCGCGACGCGGCTGCGGGCGGCGGCGTCCAGGCCAGGGATCTGGCGCGGGAGGCGTACATGCGGCGCGTGGTGTCCGCCGCCGCGGCCGGTGGACGCCGGGTCACCGCGGTCGTGGGCGCCTTCCACGCCCCCGCCCTGCTCGCCACCGACGACACCCCCGCCCCCGCCTCCGCCCCCTCCGACTCCGCTCCCACCGCCTCCGCTGGGTCCGCGCCCGCTGGGTCCGCGCCCGATGGGGCGCGGGCCGTCACCTCGCTGGTCCCGTACGCCTTCGATCTGCTCGACTCCCGGTCGGGCTACCCGGCCGGGATCCGCGACCCGCGCTGGCAGCAGGCGGTGTTCGAGGCGGACGGCGTGCCGGACCGGGTCAGGGACGGCGCCGCCCGCGCGATCACCGACCTGTGCAGGGAGCTGCGGGCCGCCGGGCACACGGCGGGCACCGGCGAGGCCGTCGAGACGCTGCGCCTGGCGTGCGACCTCGCCCGTCTGCGCGGCCTGCCCGCACCCGGCCGCGGCGAGCTGCTGGAGGCGGTGACGACCGTCCTCGGCCAGGGCGAACCCCTGGGCCGCGGACGCGCGCTGGCCAAGGCGCTCGACACGGTGCTCGTCGGGACGGCCAGGGGCCGCACCGCCCCCGGCACCCCCCGCTCAGGGCTCGGTCCCGCCGTCGAGGAGGAGCTGGCCGCGCTCAGGCTGCCCTGCCCGGACGACCCCGACCCGCGCGAGGTGCGCCTCGACCCGCTCCGCTCCGACCTGGACGCGCGCCGGGAGGTGCTGCTGCGCCGGCTGCACGTGTGCGGCATCGGCTACGGCGAGCCGATCCAGGTCGCGGGCACCGGCGACGCCGGCGCGCTCACCACCAAATGGCGCCTGTCCTGGACGCCCGCCGCCCCCGCGCTGCTCGACCTGGCCGGCGTCCGGGGCGTGACCCCGGCGCAGGCCGCGGCGGGCACGCTGCGGGAGACCTACCGGCGCGAGTCCGCGGACGGCGGCCCCACCTGCCGCACCATCCTCGACGGGCTGCGCGCCGCCGCCCGCTGCGACCTGCCGGAGCTGGTCGGGCAGCGGCTGGCCGACGCCGCCGGCACACTGCCCGCCACGGCCACCCTTCCCGAGCTGCTCGACGCCCTCGACCTGTTGGAGGCGCTGCGTCGCGAGCACCTTCCCGGCACCACGCCGGAAGGACGCGAGCAGGCGGGCGAGCTGGCCGTCACGCTGCTGGAGGCCGCGGTCCGGTCGCTGCCCGGACTCGCCGGCAGCGACCGGCCCGAGGACGCGGTCGCGCTGGTCGCGCTCGCCACGCGGGCCGGGGAGGACCGGCTGGGCCTGCGGCTGGACGACGCGCTGGGCGCGCTCGCGAGCACCGGGGCGCCGCTCGTCCAGGGGGCCGCGCTGGCCGCCCGCGTGCTGCTCGACCTGGACGGCCCCGAGCTCCTGGGCGCGCGGGCCGCCGGCTGGATCGACACCGCCACCACCCCGGACGGCCGCCGCCGGCTGAGCCTGCTGCTGACCGGCGTGCTCACGGCCGCCGGACCGCTGCTCCAGGCGGCGCCCGCCGCGCTCGGCCCGCTGATGGACCGGGTGGACGAGCTGGCGGACAAGGAGTTCCTCGACCGGCTGCCCGCCCTGCGCGGTGGGTTCGACACGCTCGCCCCGGCGGCGCGCGGCCGGCTGCTGGCGGCGGTGTCCGAGCGGCTCGGGGACCGTCCGGACCTGACGCTGGACGCGCCGCCCGACCTGCTGGCCACCTGGACCGCCGCCGACCTGGCCGGCCTGACGGCCCTGCACACCCTCGGCCTCTTCCCCCCGCACGACGCCCCGGCCTCGCCCGACGCCCCGGTCTCGCAGGACGCCCCGGTCTCGCAGGACGCCGCGGCCTCGCAGGGCGGTCCGGTCCCGCTGGTGGAGGGCGGGGAACCGGTGCCTCCGGTGTCCACGCGCCAGGCGGCATGCGGGGAGCCGGTGTCCGGGCGGCGGGTGGAGGGCGGGATGCGGATCGGTCCGGCCGACCGGTGGCGGTTGCTGCTCGGGCAGGAGCGCGAGCGGCTGCCCGCCGGCGCCCGCCCGTACGCCCGCGCCCTGGACGAGCTCTACGGCGCCGGCCGCGGCGAGGGCGCCGACGACTTCGGGCAGCAGGGCGACACCGGAGGCCAGGGCGACCCGTTCCCCACGGCCCGCGAATGGGCCGACGAGCTGGAGTCCCTGTTCGGCGGCGACGTACGCGAGGAAGTGCTGGCCAGGGCCGCCGACGCCGGACGGCACGACGTGCTCGCCGAGCTGGACCCCGCCGCCGTGCGGCCGTCCGTCGAGCTGCTGACGTCCGTGCTGTCGCTGGCCGGTGGGCTGCCCGAGCAGCAGGTCGCCAAGCTCAGGCCGCTCGTCCGCCGCCTGGTCGCCGAGCTGACCCGCGAGCTGGCGACCCGGCTGAGACCCGCGCTGACCGGCCTGGCAAGCCCGCGTCCGACCAGAAGGCCCGGCGGCCGGCTCGACCTGCCGCGCACGCTGCGCGCCAACCTGGCCCACACCCGCCGCCTCGACGACGGGCGGCTCGTGGTGGTGCCGGAACGGCCGGTGTTCAGCACGCGGGCCAGGAAGGAGGCCGACTGGCGGCTGATCCTCGTGGTCGACGTGTCGGGGTCGATGGAGGCGTCGGTCGTGTGGTCCGCGCTGACGGCGGCCGTCCTCGCGGGCGTGCCGACGCTCTCGACGCACTTCCTGGCGTTCTCCACCCAGGTGATCGACCTGACCGACCGGGTGGAGGACCCGCTGTCCCTGCTGCTCGAAGTGCGGGTCGGCGGTGGCACGCACATCGCCGCCGGGCTCGCGCACGCCCGGACGCTGGTCACCGTGCCGAGCCGTACGCTCGTGGTCGTCGTCAGCGACTTCGAGGAGGGCTACCCGGTGGGCGGCCTGCTCGCGGAGGTGCGCTCGCTGGCCGGGTCCGGCGTCCACCTGATGGGCTGCGCGGCGCTCGACGACCAGGGCGTGCCCCGTTACTCGCTGCCCATCGCCCAGCAGCTCGTCGCGGCCGGCATGCCGGTCGCCGCGCTCAGCCCGCTCGCCCTCGCCCGCTGGGTGGGGGACCGCCTCCGGGGAGAAGTCCGGTGAACACCTCTGCAACGCTCCCGCCCGCCGCGCCGCACGTGGTGGCCGCCGCCGTCGACGGTCTGACCAGCAGGTTGCGCAAGAAGCTGGACGCGGCCGTCGACCAGTACGCCGCCCTCGGCCGGGTGGCCGACGGCACCGACGTGGTGGTCACGTGCGGCGAGGACGCGGTGGTCACGCTGTCGCCGGGGCCGTCGGGGGTGATCGCGGAGGAGGGGCAGGCCCGCTGCTCCTGCCTCCTCGCTCCCCGCTGCCTCCACCGCGCCGCCCTCCTCACCGCCTGCCCCCTGGCCGACCCGGCCGACACCCTGCCCCTGGACGTGGAGACGGACACATCCCCGTCCCGTTCCGGGCAACCGGACACGCCCTCCACCGACGGACGCCCCGCCCAGCCGGCCACCGAACCCGGCCGGCGACCGGACACCCACCAGGCGGGCGCCGAGCCGGGGCCCGGCCCAGAAGCCGACCAGGCGGGTGGCGACTCCGGGTCGGGTCCACGGGCCGGGCAGCAGGTGGGTGCTGCGTCCGGGGCGGGCTCAGGGGCCGGGCAGGCGGGCGCCGGATCTGGGCGGGGCTCGGGGGAGGCGGTCGTTCCGGCTGCGCCCGGGGCGGCGCAGGTGGCGGCGGCCGCGGGGTTGTGGCGGGCGGCGGCCGCCGTGCTGTCGGCGGGTGTGCCGGGCGCGGGCGCGGTGCCGCAGGCCGAGCTGCTCAGAGCCGCCCACACCGCCCGCCTGGCCGGGCTGCCCAGGGCCGAGGCCGCCACACTGCGGGTGGTGCGCGGGCTGCGCGCCGCCCGTGCCCGCTACGACAGCCACCGCCTCGCCGACCTGGTCTCCGCCCTGCGGGAGTTGCTGCTCACCGTGGGCCGGCTGGCCGCGTCCGATCCCGACCCGGCGCTGGTCGGCACCGTACGGCGCGGCTACCGTCCGAACGGCGGCCTGAAGGTGTACGGCGTCTTCCGCGAGCCCGTGATCAGCAGCACCGGTTACGGCGGGGTGGTCACCCACCTCGTCACCGACGACGGACGCTGGTTCTCGGTGGCCGACGTCAAGCCCGGGGGCCCGGCCCGTGCCCGTGGCGCGGCGACCGCGACCGTCGCCATCGGGGCGGCCATGATGAGCCACGCGCAACTGGCCCGGGGCGGACTGCTGATCGCCGGAGCCACCGTGTCCCCGGACGGCCGCCTCGGCGCGGGCAAGGGCGTACGGGCCACCCCGGTCGCCGGCCTGGCCTGGACGGACGGGCCGCTCGGCGCGCTGTTCGCCCGGCCGCTGTCCGAAGCGGTGGGGGCCCGGCTGTCGGCGGGGGCGTGGAGCGAGGAGGAGGCCGCCGAGCAGGTACGGGAGCCGGTCGGCTGCGACCTGGTGATCGTCGGCGCGGCGGGCGACCACGTCCTGGCCCGCCACCTCCCACCCACCGCCCCGCCACAACCGGCCGAAGCCGGGGGAGCGGTGGTCGGCGGTGAGGGGCCGGTGGTCCGGCTGGTTCCGGCGAACCGTCATCCCGATCTCGCGTACGTCGAGAACCTGCGGCGGCTCGCCTCGCGCCCCGGCCTGCGGGTGCGCGTGGTGGCCAGGGTCGAGCCCGGCCGGGCGGCGACGCTCGTCCCGCTCGCCGTGGGGCCGGTCGCGGGGGAGGAGGCGACGCTCAGGCTGCCCCCCGAGTGGCAGGGCCGGGCCGACCTCGGCTACGACCGCCTCCAGGGCTCGCACCTGCCACCCGCCGACGCCGGCCCCTCGCCCGCCGACGCCGACCCCTCGCCCGGCCGGGACGCGTACGCCGAGATGGACCCGCTGGACGGCGCGCCGCTGTGGCGGGTGCGCCGGCTGGTCGAGCTGGCGGTCTCCGGCGGACGCAGGGCGGTCGCCGAGTCCGCGCGCGGCGGCGACGCCCGCGGGCAGGCCGCGTCCCTGCGCCGCGCCGGGTTCCGCACGGCCGCCGACCTGGCCGTCGCGCTCGCCGACGAGGCCGACCGGCGTGAACGTGACGTGTTCGGCAGGCCGGCCGAGGCCGATCCGGACGGGTACGCCCGCGCCTGGCTCACGGCGGCGACCCACCTGGCCGCCACCGAACGCGCCCTCGTCCGCACCTCCTGGCAGGCCACCCCCTGAACAACCGGCGACCGGGCCGCCCACCACACGGGCGGCCCGGTCCCGCGGGAGGCGAAGGGGTGTGGTGGGGGCGTGAAAAGGGCGAAAGGGCAGCCGCGCGGTGATGGCCCCGCGCGCGAGAGCTGGCCGCCCCACCAGAAGGCATGGCGGAAACGGCCCAAGCCCGGGGTGAGAGGGGGCCATCCCACCAGGAGGTGTGGGGGAGACGGCCCCAAGCCCAGGTGTGGGAGGGGCAGTCCTATTCGGAGGCGTGGGGGGCGAAGTGGGGGCGGAGGCGGTTTTCGTACAGGGTGAGGGCGGCGGCGATGGCCATGTGCATGTCGAGGTACTGGTAGGTGCCCAGGCGTCCGCCGAACCAGACGTCCCGCTCGCCCTTGGTCAGGTCGCGGTACCGGCGCAGCCGGGCGCGGTCCTGCGGCGTGTTGATCGGGTAGTACGGCTCGTCGGCCCGGCCGGCGAAGCGCGAGTACTCCCGCATGATCACGGTGGCGTCGGACGGGTACCAGGTGCGTTCGGGATGCAGGTGGCGGAACTCGTGGACGCGCGTCCACGGCAGGTCCTCGTCGGCGTAGTTGATCACCGACGTGCCCTGGAAGTCGCCGGTCGGCAGCACGGACGTCTCGAAGTCGAGCGTCCGCCAGCCCAGCTCGCCCTCGGCGTAGCCGAAGTAGCGGTCCAGCGGCCCGGTGTAGACGACGGGCACCGCGCCGGCCAGGCTCTCCCGCACGTCGAAGAAGTCGGCGCCGAGCCGGATCTCGATGTTGGGATGGTCGGCCATGCGTTCCAGCCAGGCGGCGTACCCGTCGGTGGGCAGGCCCTGGTAGAGGTCGTCGAAGTAGCGCCCGTCGAAGGTGTAGCGCACCGGCAGCCGGCCGATGATCTCGGCGGGCAGCTCGGCCGGGGCCGTCTGCCACTGCTTGGCGGTGTAGCCCCGGATGAACGCCTCGTACAGCGGCCGGCCGATCAGCGAGATCGCCTTCTCCTCCAGGTTGCCGGCGCTGGTCACCTCGGCGGCCTGCCGGGCGACCAGGTCGCGGGCCTCGTCGGGGCTGAGGTGGCGGCCGAAGAAGGCGCAGATCGTGCCCAGGTTGATGGGCATCGGGTAGACCTGCCCCTTGTGCACCGAATAGACCCGGTGTTCGTACGGCGTGAACGACGTGAACCTCTGGGCGTACTCCCACACGCGCGCGTTGGACGTGTGGAACAGGTGCGACCCGTACCGGTGGACCTCGATGCCGGTCTGCGGCTCGCGCTCGCTGTAGGAGTTGCCGCCGACGTGGTCCCTGCGCTCCAGCACCAGCACGCGCATCCCCAGCTCGGACGCGCACCGCTCGGCCACGGTCAGCCCGAACAGACCGGAGCCGACGACGACTAAGTCGGCGTTCATGCGGCTGCGGGGACGAGCCGGTCCAGCCACCGCCGCACGGGCAGCGCCAGCACGACCCCGGCCAGGACGAGGTGGACGAGGAAGAAGATCACTGCCACGGCGACGCTCGGCGGCCCGCCGACGAACACCGCGATGTGCGAGGCCCACGTCAGCGTGCCGGGCCGGCCCTGCGGCCAGTCGCCGAGCAGCCACATCGACAGGTCGTTCAGCCCGGAGATCACCACCAGGACACTGGCGAGCCCGACCTTCAGCACGCGGTCGGAGCGCGCCCCGCCCAGCCGGTAGGCGAACAGCACGGCCAGCACGGTGAAGGAGTTCATGAAGAGCATGAACTGGTAGAGCTCGGGGAAGGCGGCCTTCTGGTCGGCGGACTCGGCGTAGGAGAAGATGTGCAGCACGTTGACCGTGTCGAGCACGCCCATGTAGCCGACGACCAGCGCGCACATCAGCGCCATGCCCAGCCCCGGACGCCGGGGGAACCCGGCCACGGCCAGCACCGCGAACACCAGCGGGCTGACCTTCCACAGCGCTTCGAGCGGGTTGTCCAGAGTACGGTCGGGCGGCAGGATCACCATGATCAGGGTGGCCGCCCCGGCGCCCAGGACGGCGGGCGCCAGCCACAACCAACGCCTCAATGAACGACCTTCTCGGTGAAGAACGGTCCCAGGGCCAGGGCGTCCATGTCGGTCTTGAGGTAGCAGCGCACGGCGTCCTCGGGGGTGCACACGATGGGCTCCTCGTTGTCGTTGAACGAGGTGTTGACCACCATGGGCACGCCGGTCAGCTCCGCGAAGCGGGAGATCATCGCGTGGTAGCGCGGGTTGTCGGCCGCCGAGACCGTCTGGACGCGGGCGGTGCCGTCCTCGTGCGTGATCGCCGGCACCTTGTCCCGCTGGTGCTCCAGCACGTCGAACACGAGCAGCATGACGGGCGAGGGGTAGCCGCTGGCGAAGTACTCGCCGGCGTGCTCGGCCAGGCAGGAGGGCGCGAAGGGGCGGAACGGCTCGCGGTGCTTGACCTTCTCGTTCAGCCGGTCCTTGGCGTCGGCGCGGCGCGGGTCGGCCAGGATCGAGCGGTTGCCGAGCGCGCGCGGCCCGCACTCCATGCGGCCCTGGAACCAGCCGACGATCTTGCCGTCGGCCAGCGCCTGCGCCGTCGTGTCGTTGATGTCGTCGGTGCGCCGGTAGTCGAGGCCGGCGTCCTGGAGCGCCCGCTCCATCTCCTCCTCGCCGAACTGCGGGCCGAGGAAGATGTACTCCTCGTCGCGCGGGCGGCGCATGCCGTACTTCTCCACGCCCAGCAGCAGCGCCGCACCCAGCGCCGAGCCGTCGTCGGCGGCGGCGGGCTGGGCGAAGAAGTCCTCGAACGGCGTCTCCAGCAGGATGCGGCCGTTCATGACGCTGTTCAGCGCGACGCCGCCGGCGGTGACCAGGCGGGTCTGCCCGGTCTTGGCCTGCAGCCAGCGCGCCACGTGCAGGCCGGTGCGCTCCAGCGTGGCCTGCAGCGCGTACGCGACGTCGGCGTAGTGCTGGTTGGGGATGGCGCGCTCGCGCGGCCTGGCCGGGCCGAAGCGCTCCAGGAACTTGGCCGACATCTGGTGCTTGCCGGTGGCGTGGTGCCGGAACCAGCTCAGGTCCAGCTCGAAGTGGCCGTCGGGGCCCAGGCGGACCAGGTCGGCGAAGTCGTCCACGTAGCGGTCGGTGCCGTACGCGGCCAGGCCCATGACCTTGCCCTCGTCCCGGGTGGGGTTGAAGCCGAGGTAGCCGGTGACGCCGGCGTACATGGCGCCCAGCGAGTGCGGGAACTTGACCCGGCGGATGTCGTGGATCCGGCCGCCCTTGCCCAGCCCGAGGTAGGTGGAGGTGCCGTCGCTGCCGATGCCGTCCCAGGTGATGATCGCCGACTCCTGGTACGGCGAGATGAAGAACGCGCTGGCGGCGTGGGCGCGGTGGTGGTCCATCAGGTGGACCTTGAACTTCGTCCGGCCCCGGAAGTTCTGCGACTCGCGCAGGATCTTCTCCAGCGTGAACCCGCGCCGCAGGTGCAGCAGCAGCGCGCCGCCCACGTTGTAGTCGTCCGGGTGGGCCTGGCCCTTCTGGTCGGACAGCGTCTCCAGCAGGCCGCTGGCCTTGTCGCCGTAGTCGCCGGCGTCGTTGCGGAAGACGGCCAGCGTGTGGGGCAGGTGCCGGGCGAAGTGGCCGAGCGCGTGCAACGTCTCGCGGGGCGCCTGCCAGTAGTAGGCGACGTGGTCGACGTCGGCCAGCGTGATGCCGGCCTCCTCCAGGCAGTAGCGCACGGCCTGCGCGGGAAACCGGCCGTCGTGCTTGACCCTGGTGAACCGCTCCTCCTCGGCGAAGGCCACGATCTTCCCGTCGGCCACCAGGGCCGCCGCCGAGTCGTGGACCTGGCTGATGCCGAGCACATACATGAATGCCCCCTGACAATGCGCATGACCCAGCGGCCCCGCGTCGGAGATCTTCCTAACAAACCGTCCGGAAAGAAATCAATACCTATCTTTTGACTGACTCGTATGGATATATTCCGCAACCGGGGTCGAGCCGGGTGGGAATGCCCGGGCCCTGTCACAGGGTGAACCGGGGTTGATACACGTGGTGAAGACCGTTCCATGAATGAGCATCCGCTTCCGGTTCCGCCGGACGGCCTGGCACTCACCGTGGTCGTTCCGTGCCTGAACGAGGCCGACAACATCCCTGACACCTATCGCGAAATCGCAGACGCGCTGGGTGACCAGGGCGAACTCGAAATTCTCTTCGTCGACGACGGCAGTACGGACGACACGCTCGCGCGCATTCGAATGATCGCCGAGAGTGACAATCGTGTGTCGTTCATATCGTTGTCCAAGAATTTCGGCGTGGAGGCCGCCTTCTCGGCCGGTTATCGGTACGCCCGGAACCCCTGGGTGCTGCATCTCGACGCCGACCTGCAGTTCCCGCCCACCGAGGCCAAGCGGCTGATCGAGCGGGCGGCCGACGGGTACGACGCGGTGTTCGGCATCCGGGTGGACCGCAAGGACCCCTGGCCGCGGCGGACCGCGTCGATCGTGCACGACTGGCTGGCGCGGCGGCTGCTGGGCATCGAGATCCCGCCGCGCGCCACGACGTTCCGCCTGGTCCGCACGGAGATCGCGCGCCGGATCGTGGACCTGCGGCTCGGCACGCCGTACTTCCTGGCCACGCTGCCGCGCCTGACGCGCGCCTGGACGACCGTGCCGACCGCGCACCGGCCGCGGGTGCACGGCTCGTCCAAGGTGACCGTGCGCGGGCTGGCCAGGCACTCGCTGGACCTGTTCTTCGGCTTCTCGTCGCGGCCCATCTCGGCCGCGGTGTGGGCGGGCCTGATCGGCCTGCCCGTGGCGCTGCTGGCCGGGATCACCGGCAGCGCGCTGCTGTTCGGGCTGGCGCTGGCCGCCGCCCTGTTCGGGCTGAGCATGATGGCCCGCACGCTTCTGCACATCTCTCGCGGTCAGGCCCGTCCGCCGCTGTTCCTCGTACGGGAGGCCAACGTGCCGGTCGATTCCGCTGACCTGCTCGCCGGGAGGCTCACATGACCGGCGCCGGCCGCACCATCGCGGTTCTCGGCGGCGCGGACGGCGCCATCAGCACCATCCGCGCCGCGGCCCGCCTCGGCGTGCGCACGATCTGCGTGGACATGCGGGCCGACGCCCCCGGCGTCGCGCACGCCGACGAGTTCCTCGACCTCAGCACCCGCGACGTGCCGCGGGTCGCGCGGGCCCTGGCCGAGCGCGACGACCTGGCCGGCGTGGTCTCCCCGGCCAGCGACGTCAACCTGCCCTCGCAGCTCGCCCTGGCCGCCCGGCTCGGCCTGCCGTGCGGGCTGTCGGAGGGCGCGGTGCGCGGCTCGGTGGACAAGGGCTGGTTCCGCGCGATGTGCGCCCGGCTCGGCCTGCCCGGCCCCCGCCACGTGAGCGGCACCGCGGAGGAGGTGCTGCGCGACGCCTCTGACCTGGGCTTCCCGCTCATGGTCAAGCCGGTGGACTCCTCCGGCAGCCGCGGCGTGTCGCTGTGCCGCGCGCCGGACGAGCTGCCCGAGGCCGTGGGGCTGGCCAGGGAGTGGTCGCTGTCCGGCCGCGTCGTGGCCGAGGAGTTCCTGGAGGGCGCCCACTACACGGCCGAGGCGTTCGTGATCGGCGGCAAGGTGGCCCTGATCGGCCTGGCCGAACGGGAGCTGACCCCGCCGCCGCTGTTCATCACCGTCCAGCACACCATGCCGGGCCCGGACCACGTCACCGACGCCGTGCGCCCGATGCTCGACGCGATCTGCGCCGAGACCGGGCTGCGCGAAGGGCCGCTCAGCGCCGACGTGCTGGTCACCGGGACGGGCGAGGTCGTGCTCGTCGAGATGGGCGCCCGCCTGGGCGGCAACGGCCTGGCCGAGCTGCTGGGCCTGGTGCACGGCGTGGACGTGGTCGAGCAGTACGTGTTGTCGGCCATGGGCGAGACGCCGTCCCTGACCCCGGCGGCGACCCGGTACGGCGCGGTCCGCGTGCTCAACGCGGAACGCGACGGCAAGCTGGTCCGGGTGGACGGCGAGGAGCAGGTCAGGGCGCTGCCCGGCGTCGTCGACCTGGTGCTGGCCGCCGCCCCCGGCGACCACGTGGAGCGCTACACGCGGGCGGGCGCCAAGCTCGGCTACCTGACCGTCGCCGCCTCCGGCCGGGACGCCCTGGCCGGCGTGCTGGCCGAGGCCACCGGGCTGCTCCGCTTCGAGATCGGGGACGGCCTGTGAGCCATGGACTGGGCGTCGCCGTGCGGGAGGTGCGGCACGTCGTGGACGCCTTCCGCGCCATCCGCCGCCCGCGCGCCGAGACCGACCGGCTCACCCTCGACGGCCTGCGCGACCTGCTGGCCTTCGCCCGCGCGCACGTGCCGCACTACGCCGACCCGCGCTACGACGTGCCCCTGCACAGCCTGGCCGACCTGGCGAAGCTGCCGATCCTGGACAAGGCCACCGTGCTGGACGGCGACCTGTCCCGCTTCCACACGCCCGGCCTGAGCGCCAAGGACTACCGGCTGGACCGTACGAGCGGGACCACGGGCCGCGTCCTGGAGGTGCGGCACGACGTGGCCGCCTACGGCTACCACGGCGCGACCATCTTCCGCCGCTTCCTGCTGTCGGGCTACCGGCCGTGGTGGCGGATCGCGCACATCAAGCCGTTCCCCCGCCCGCTGCGCTGGTTCCAGCGGCTCGGCCTGTTCCCGCGCACGGTCATCGGCGCCGGGCAGGGCGACGCGAAGATCCTGGCCGACGTGCTGAAGGTGCGCCCGCACCTGATCATGGGCTACCCGGTGGTGCTGCGCGGGCTGCTGCGCGCCGCCTCGCCCGCCGACGTGGCCCGGCTGCGGCGCACGCTGCGCATGGTCATGACCGACTCCGAACTGCTCACCGACGAGGTGCGCGAGCTGCTGCAGAACGGCTTCGGCGTGCCGGTGTACGACGAGTACTCGGCCTACGAGGTGCTGACCGTCTCCACCCAGTGCGACCGGGGCGCGATGCACGTGGACGAGGACCGCGTCCGCCTGGAGATCGTGGACGACGACGGCATGCCGGTGCCCGACGGCCAGGACGGCGCGGTCGTGGTGACCCACTTCAGGGAACGGGCGATGCCGCTGGTCCGCTACCGCCTGGGCGACCGCGGCATGATCGTGCCGGGGGAGTGCGGCTGCGGCAACCGGTTCATGCGCATGCGGGTGACCGGCGGCCGGTCCGACGACTACATCACCTTCCCCGGCGGCCACCGCGTCTACACCGCCACGTTCCTGTCGCTGGCCATGTGGACGCCTGGCGTGGCCGAGAGCATGGTCCGCCAGGACGCCGACGGCAACGTCACCGTCCACCTGGTCCCCGAGGCGGGCCGGGACTTCGACGAGGTGGCCGCGGCCTACCGGGACGGGCTGGCCAAGCAGGTGGGCGGCCCGGTCGAGGTGCGCTTCGAGCAGGCCGAACGGGTCACGCTCACCCCCGGCGGCAAGGGCAGGTTCGTCGAGTCGGCACAGGCCGGCCCGTGACCGTGAGCCTGCGCCGCAGGCCGCCGCCACGCCTCGTGGCGGTGACGGCGGCCCTGTTCGCCGGGCGCGGCGCGTTCCGCGCCGCCCTGTGGACCGCCAACCTGGTGCTGCTCGGCCTCTGGGGCGCCGACGAGTTCGCCCTGTACGCCACCGCCAACGGCGTGTCCGGCTGGCTGCTGGCGCTGACGTCCAGCGGCATCGAGAAGGCGGCGCTGGCGCTGGTGCCGCGGCGCGGCGGGCAGACGCTGCGGCCGCTGTTCATGCTGCTGGCGGCCACGCCGTTCGCGCTGGCCGTGCCCGTCTGGCTGGCCCTGGCGGCGGCCGACCCCGGCGGCGCGCCGGCCCGGTACGCGGCCGCCGCCGCCTACGCCTGCGGGCTGGGCTGCTGCGCGGTCATGGCGGCGCTGAACCGGCTGCGCGGGCGGGCGCGGGCCGACGTGTTCGCCTACCTGACGCTCGCCGTCGCGCAGGCGTCCGGCGTGGGGCTGGTGGCCCTGACCGGGATGCGGGCCAACGCGCTGCTGGCCCTGCACGTCGGCGTGCTGGCCGTGCTGAACGCCGTGCTGGCGGCCGGGCTGATCCGCGGGCGCGCCGGCAGGGCGGACAAGGGCGCCTACCGCCCGGCCGTGCGCGCGGCGGCGCTGCTCAGCGTCGGCGAGGTGACCGCGGTCGCGGCCACCTCGGTGACGTTCGCGTACTTCGCCCACCTGGGCGACGCGCAGCAGACCAGCGTCTTCTACGTGTGGTCGGTGGCGCTGTCGGTGGTCGTGATGGGCGTGTCGTACCTGCTGCGCATCCTCCAGCCGCGGGTGGCGGTCTGGATCGAGGGCACGGGCGAGGCCGGCGCCCGCCGGATGGCGCGGCGCATCCTCGCGCCCGCCGTGCCGGCCGGCGCCCTGGCGGTGGTCGTGCTCGGGGTGGTGCTGGCGGGCGGCCAGCGGGGCATGGTGGCGACCGGCGCGGCGCTGCTGGCCGAGGCGGCCCTGACGGTGGCCGTGCTGCCCGCGTTCCTGCTGGTGGAGAACACCGACGACCGGGGACGGCGGCTGGCCGCGGTGGCCGCGTGCCTGCAGTTCGCGGTGGTCGCCGCCGCCGGTTGGTTCCTGGTGCCCGCCGCGACGGCGTTCGGCGCGCTGCTGGCGTACTGCGCGGGCGAGGTGGTCAAGGGCGGCGTCATGCTGGCCACGCTGAAGAAGGAGACCTCATGAAGGGCTTGCCCAGCACGATCCCGGTGGTGCCGGTGGTGCGGAACCTCTACCTGGCGCGGTCGCGGGACCGGATGGACCCGGCCCGGCTCCAGGTCGTGCAGGACCGGCTGCTGACGGGGCTCGTCCGCCATGCGCACGCCAACGTGCCGTACTACCGCCGCGTGTTCCCGGCCGACGCCGTGGCGGCGCTGTCCACCGCCGCCGACCTGGCCGCCCTGCCGATGCTGAACCGGACGACGCTGCGCGACCTGCCGCCCGCCGAGCTGATGGCCGCCGGGTTCACCCCCGACAACACCCGCGAGGCGCCCACCAGCGGCTCCTCCGGCGTGCCCATCCGCCCCTTCTACTCCGAGGGCGACCTCGGCTACCTGCGCGCCACCTACCTCCAGGACCTGCTGGCCTCGGGCCTGCGTCCCTGGGACCGGATCGGCTACTTCCGGGTGGGCGAGTTCCGGCCGCACCGGCTGCAGCGGCTCGGCCTGGCCCGTACGGTCCACGTCAACACCAGCCGCAGCCTGGACGAGCAGGTCGAGGCGTTCCTGCGCGGACGGCCGACGTTCCTGTGGGGCTTCCCCGGCTGCATCGTCACCCTCGTGGACGAGCTGCGCCGCAGGAAGATCGCCTACCGTCGCGTGCACACCGTCATCTTCGCCGGCGAGACGCTCACCCCCGAGGCCCGCGAGCACGTGCTGAACTACTTCGGGGCGCGCGGCCACGAGGTGTACGCCTCGGTGGAGGCGTACACGATCGGCCGCACCTGCCCCGAGGGCGCGATGCACCTGCGCTCGGCCGACGTGGTGGTGGAGGTGCTGCACGACGACGGCGGCGTGTCGCTGGCCGACGGCGAGGGCGAGGTCCTGGTGACCCGGCTGCACGCCGAGGCGATGCCGCTGATCCGCTACCGGCTCGGCGACCGCGTGCTCATCGAGCCGGACGACTGCCCGTGCCGCGCCTTCCACACCCCGATCATCCGCCGGATCCAGGGACGGACCGAGGACCGCGTCGTGGCCGCCGACGGGCGCACGGTGCACGCCAACTTCCTCACCAACCCGGCCGTGATGCCGACGGCGGGCGTGCGCGGCGTGCAGGTGCTCCAGTACCGGCCGGGCGCGGTGGAGATCCTGCTGGTGCCCTCGCCGTCGGCCCCCGCCGACCTGGCCGGGCGGGTCCGCGACGCCGTGGCCGCCGTCGCCAAGGACTTCGAGGTGACCGCGCGCACGGTGGACAGCATCACCCCGGAGCCCAACGGCAAGGTGCGGATGGTCAAGATCATGCACAACACCCCCGCCTCCTGACGCCCGCCGCGGCCCGGCCGTCCGCCGCCGGTCCGCCCGCCGTCAGCTCGGCCCGAGCCACTCACGCAGGTCGGCGAGGTGGCCGAGCTCGGACTCGACGCGCCGCCTGTCGTCGGCGGTGAGCTCGATGCCGCGCAGGTCGGCCAGCCACGGCTCGGCGGGCTCGCCGAGCGCCGTGGCGAGGTCGGCGAGGTGGCACAGGGCGATGGCCCGCTCGGCCGCCGGGGCCTGCGGGCCGTGCCGGCGCACGGCCGACTTGAGCGCCCGGTAGGCCTGCAGGTCGTCGTTCTTGAACTCGCGCAGGATCCGGGCGTTGTCCAGCGCCTTGGCCAGGCCCGTCAGCTTCTTGGAGCCGCCGTACTCCAGCTCGGCCGGCTCGTCCCGCTGGATGAACATGATCGAGTTCCCGGACGGGTCCGTCAGCGTGAACCTGGACGCGCCGGGCCGGTAGCGGGTGATCCGCGGCAGGCCCGAGCTCAGCACCTTGCCGTAGGCCCGGCGCATGGCCGCGACGAGCGCGGCGTGGTACGGCGCCACGGCGTCGACCAGGACCAGGCACGCCCCGGTCGCGTCCCGGGCGGGGTCGAAGTCCTTCGGCGCGGGACCGAAATGCAGGTCGAACCCGCTCCAGCGCATCGCCAGATAGACGTAGGGCCGGGTCTGCCGGTGGGTGACGGTGAACCCGAGCGCCTCGAAGAACTCCAGGGTCTGCTCGGGGGAAGGGCAGGGCAGCACCGGAACCGTCGTCTCGTTGGGACGGATCGCGGGCTCGGTCATGGATTCCACCTCTTGGGCCATCCGACGATGCTGGCATCCTCGGCGGCCTCTCGCATATGGATCGTTCCATGACGTCCCGCAGCCTTGTTCGCTGAATTCCGGGACGCAATTGATCGGACAATGCGCTTTTCCCGAATCATTTGAATAGCGATCGGGCGGCGGTGAATTTCCGGCGATCCGCCCGCCCTGAATTCGCCGAGGAATTGTTCTCCCGTGAATCATGCGCGAGGCGAAGAATGCGTGGGAAAAGAGCGCCGATCACGTTTCGGTGACTCCGGCGGGTGGAGGTGCGCATCGAGGCTGGTGGCGTCCTGTTCGCGCGGGTCCGGGCCAATCGCCGCCGGGGCGTGGGGCGCGGACCTTCCTTGACACCGCCTCCGACCGCCTACTCCGCAAGGGAGCCGCTTTATCGGCCGACCGAAATTCCGGCCGGCCGCATCCTTGAAGATCAAAAAGGGTGGCGGGTCCGCGCCCCGCGACCGGCCGGTCAGGCGGGCAGGGCCGGGTAGTCGGTGTAGCCCGCGGCGTCGCCGCCGTAGAAGGTGGCCGGGTCCGGGGCGTTGAGCGGCGCGCCGGTCGCCAGCCGGCGGGGCAGGTCGGGGTTGGCGAGGAAGAGCCGGCCGAAGGCGATCAGGTCCGCGGTGCCGTCCTCGATCAGCGCCAGGTCCTCGGGGCCGGTCGGGCGGTCGCCGGTGTGCGGGTTCAGGACGAGCGGGCCGGGGAAGAGCCGCCGCAGGGCACGCGTCAGCTCCCGGTCGGCGGCCTCCATGACGTGCAGGTACGCCAGCCCCAACCCGGACGTCCGGCCCAGCAGCTCCTCGTAGACCGGCCGCGGGTCGGGCTCGTGCATGTCGTTGTTCGGCATCCCGGGAGAGATCCGCAACGCGGTGCGGTCGCCGCCGATCGCGCCGGCCACGGCGGAGACGACCGCCACGGCGAACCTGGCGTGCCCGTCCGCCGAGCCGCCCCAGCCGTCGGTGCGCCGGTTGCTGCCGGGGGCGAGGAACTGGTGGATCAGGTAGCCGTTGGCGCCGTGCAGCTCCACGCCGTCGAAGCCGGCCCCGACGGCGTTGCGGGCGGCGTCCGCGAAGTCGGCGACGGTCCGCTCGATCTCGGGCTCCGTCAGCTCGCGCGGGGTGACGAACTCCTTGACGCCGTCGGGGGTGAAGAGCTGCCCGCGCGCGGCCACCGGCGACGGCGCGACGGGGACCGCCCCCTCGGGCAGCAGCACCGGATGGCCGATCCGGCCGGTGTGCAGGAGCTGGGCGAAGATCTTGCCGCCCGCCGCGTGCACCGCGCCGGTGACCTCGCGCCAGGCGGCGACCTGCGCGGCGCTGTGCAGGCCGGGCGTGAAGGGATAGCCCTGGCCGATCACCGACGGCTGGACGCCCTCCGTGACGATCAGCCCGGCGGAGGCGCGCTGGGCGTAATACCGCGCCGTCAGGCTCGTCACCAGCCCGTCGCGGGCGCGGCTGCGGGTCATCGGGGCCATGACGACCCGGTTGGCCAGCTTCGTGCGGCCCACGGCGATCGGATCGAAGGCGATGGACATGGAAATCTCCTTAAGGTGGAAGGGTTGGGGGCGGGTCAGGCGCGGCGCGGCAGCAGGAAGCCGCCCGCCGCCAGGGCCAGGCCGAGCCCGGCCGCGATGAGGAAGACCAGGCCGTAGCCGTCGGCGAGGGCTTCGGGGGAGCCGGCGGCGCCCGCGGCCGTCGCGAGGACCGCCAGGCCGATCGACGAGCCCACCTGGCTGGTGGTGTTGGCCAGGCCCCCGACGACGCCCGCCGCGCCTTCGGGCGCCTCGGCGGTCGCCGCGGCCATGAGGGTGGGGAAGGTCAGCCCGATGCCGGCCGCGACGAGCAGCGTGGGTCCGAGGACGCCGGTGAGGTAGCCGCCGCCGGCCTGCGCCAGGGACAGCCAGCCGAACCCGGCCACGAACAGCGCGCCGCCGCCGAGCACCGGCGCCCGCGCCCCGGCCCGCGGCAGCAGGGCGGCGGACGCCCGGGCGACCAGCATGAACGTCACCGCCGCGGGCGTCTGCCCGAGCCCCGCGAGCAGCGCGCTGAAGCCCAGGACGTTCTGCAGGAACAGCGACGTGAAGTACCACATCGCGATGGTGATCCCGCCGAACAGCAGCAGCATGCCGTTCCCGACGGCCACCCCCCGGATACGGAGCAGCCGCAGGGGCAGCATGGGCCTTCCGGCGAAGCGCGCCTCGACCACGACGAAGACGGCGAGCAGCAGCAGGCCGGCGAGCACGGGCACGAGCACCCGTCCGGACGACCAGGCGTGCTCGGCGCTCTGCATGACCCCGTAGACCAGGGCCGCCAGGCCGGCGGTCGCGGTGACCGCGCCGGTGAGGTCGAGCGGCTCGCGCCGCGCGCTCTGTACGGTGACCAGCGCCGCGAGGGCCACGGCGATCAGCAGCGCGCCGACCGGCACGTTGATCAGGAAGACCCAGCGCCACGACAGGCCGGTGGTGATGGCGCCGCCGGCCACCGCGCCGATCATCCCGCCGACGCCGCCCGCGGACGACCAGGCGCCGAACGCCCTGGCACGTGCGCCCGGCTCGGTGAAGTACGTGTTGATCACGGCCAGCGTGGCGGGGGTCATCATGGCGGCCCCGGCGCCCTGTGCCACGCGGGCCGCGACCAGCACCTCCGCCGCGGTGGCCAGGCCGGCGGCCAGGCTGGCGGCGGAGAACAGCAGCAGCCCGGCGACCAGCGTCCGGCGCGGGCCGAACAGGTCGGCGGCCCGGCCGCCCAGCAGCATGAAGCCGGCGAAGGCCAGCAGGTAGCCGTTCACCACCCAGGCGAGCCCGGTGGGGGTGAAGCCGAGCTCCGCGCGGATGGCGGGGAGGGCGACGTTCACGATGGAGGCGTCCAGGATGACCATGAACTGGCCGGCGCAGGCCAGCGCCAGGATCAGCCAGGACGGGATGGTTCGTGGGGTGGCCCGCCGGGCGGCGGCGCCGATGCTCGTCATGGATTGTTCCGTTCTTGTCTGCTTCGCCGCCGTGGACGCGCGGCGTGCGTGCGCCGCGCCGGGGACGGCCCCGGCTCCCGCGGGCCGTGCCCCGGCCGTGTAGGATTTGGTTACGCGGATAACTATTATGCAGATAACTAATTTCCGTCAAGGAGCGATCATGGACTTCGCGCAAGCCGACGCCGTCAACCAGGCGATCCGCCTGCTGAGCCTGCGCCACCGGGCCAGGGCCGCCGCCCTGCTGGCCCCGCTCGGCCTGCATCCCGGGCAGGAGGCGCTCCTGCTCGAACTCGCCCGCACCGGGCCGAGGATCCAGGCGCAGCTCAGCGAGGCGCTGGGGTGCGAGCCGCCCAGCGTGACGCTCATGAGCCGCAAGCTGGAGGCCTCCGGTCACATCCGCCGCACGCCTGCGCCGTCCGACAAGCGGGCCAGCGTGGTCGAGCTCACCGACAGCGGCCGGGCGCTGGCCGAGCAGGTCAAGCGGCTCTGGGTCGACCTGGCCGAGGAGACCGTGGCCGGGCTGCCGGCCGGGACGGTGGCCGGGCTGCCCGCCCTGATCAACGCTCTCACCGACAACGTGGACAAGCGCCCCGGCCGGCGGCACGGCCCGGCGGAGGCGGCGCGGCGGGCCGGGCAGGGGCCGACCGGCGAGTACGAGCCCAGCACGTCGGACTGGGTCCGCGAGCACGTCGAGCAGATCCTGCGCACCGGCACGACCGACGGCGTCACGATCAAGGACCGGCCCGTCGTGCTGATGACCTACCGGGGCGCGAAGACCGGCAAACTGCGCAGGACGCCGGTCATGCGGGTCGAGCACGAGGGGCGCTACGCGGCCGTCGCGTCCCTGGGCGGCGCCCCGGTCAACCCGCAGTGGTACGCCAGCGTGCTCGCCGAGCCCGTCGTCGAGCTCCAGGACGGCACGGCGACCGGCGTCTACCGGGCGCGCGAGGTGTCGGGGGAGGAGAAGGACGTCTGGTGGCGGCGGGCGGTGGCGGCCTACCCCGACTACGCCGACTACCAGGCGAAGACCGAGCGCCTGATCCCGGTCCTCGTCCTCGAACCGCTCGCCGGAGAGCGGTGACGACGGCGGCCTGTGGGTAGACGGAGGGGCACCCGCCGGCCCAGGAGGAGGGACACTCGATGATCGAGACGCTCGTCCCGGACAACGTCGCCGTCTCCACCGCCTACGGCGACCCGCCCGGCGTGCGGCTCTTCCCCGAGGAGCGGCACGCCGTCAGGAAGGCGGTCGCCAAACGCCGGCGCGAGTTCGCCACCGTCCGCCACTGCGCCCGCGAGGCGCTGGCGGCCCTCGGCATCCCGCCCGCGCCCATCGTCCCCGGCCGGCGCGGCGCGCCGCGCTGGCCGGCGGGCGCGGTGGGCAGCATGACGCACTGCGCCGGGTTCCGCGCGGCGGCCGTGGCCGACGCCGGCGACGTGCGCAGCATCGGCATCGACGCCGAACCGCACGAACCGCTCCCCGAAGGCGTCTTCCGCATGGTGGCCCGGCCCGAGGAGGCCGCGATGGTCCGCGAGCTGCGCGATCTGCGGCCCGGCACCTGCTGGGACCGGCTGCTGTTCAGCGCCAAGGAGTCGGTCTACAAGGCGTGGTTCCCGCTGACCGGCGAGTGGCTGGGGTTCGACGACGGCTCGCTCGCCTTCTCCCTCGACGGCCGCTTCCGCGCCAGGCTGCTGCCGCCGGACGCGCCGCTGGCGGAGTTCGCGGGCCGCTGGACGGCCGCCCCCGGGCTGCTGGCCACGGCGGTCGTCGTCCCCCGATAGGTCAGCCGCGGCGGCCGGGCTCGACCAGTTGCTCGTGCTCGGCCCGGCGCAGGCGTTCCTCGGCGGTGAGCTCGACGCGTCTCATCGCGACGCGCAGGATCGGCGGCGCCATGAGCGAGGTGACGATCGCGACGACGATCACGATCGTGTACATCGCCGTGTCGATGATGCCGATGCGCAGGCCGACCATCGCCACGATCACCTCGATGACGCCGCGCGCGTTCATGCCCGCCCCCAGCGCGAACGCCTCCCACGCGCTCAACCGGCTCAGCAGCGCCCCGAGGTACGCGCCCAGGAACTTGCCCACGATCGCCACCCCCAGCACGACCCCGGCCGCCGCCAGCACGTCCGGCCTGGACAGCAGCGTGAGGTCCATGCGCAGGCCGGCCGTCGCGAAGAACAGGGGCGCGAGCACGCTCAGCACGATCGTGCGCAGCGGGGCCAGCCACGCGGCGTCGGCGTGGCCGGACCGTCCGATCAGCGCGCCGCAGACGAACGCCCCCAAGATGGCCTCCAGGCCGAGCGCGTGCGTGCCGGCGGCGGCCAGCAGCACCAGCACCACGGCGGCGGCCACGGCCGGGCCCGGCTCGTCCGAGCGGGTGGCCGCCCGCATCGTCCAACGGACCAGCGGCCGGCCCACCCACAGCGCGAACGGCACCAGCGCGACCAGGTAGACCAGCGACAACACGATCTGCCCGGTGCGCACGCCGGTGGTCGCCATGGCCGAGACGACCGAGAGCATGAACCAGCCGAACGCGTCGTCCACCATCCCCGCCGTCAGGCAGAGCTGGCCGACGTCGCGGTGCAGCAGCTTCATGTCCGTCAGCGTCTTGGCGATCACGGGGATGGCGCTGACGCACGTGGCCACGCCCAGGAACAGCGCGAAGACGGTCACGCTGGTGCCCTCGACGAGCAGGGAGGCGGGCAGCAGGAAACCGGCGGCCACGCCGAGCCCCAACGGCACGACCAGACCGGCGACGCTCACCTTGACGGCCGTCGCGCCGCGCCGCCGGACCAGGCCGAAGTCGAGCTGGACGCCGGTGATGGCGACCAGCAGCAGGACGCCGACCTGGCCCACCGCGTCCAGCAGGTGGAGCTGGGTGAACTTCAGGGCGGGGGCGAGATGGTTCAGCAACGACGGGCCGAGCAGCACGCCCACGGTCAGCTCGCCGACGATGGCGGGCATGCGCAGGCGCACGGCCAGCCGGCCCAGCAGGACGGCGAGACCGAGGAGCAGGCCCAGCTGCAGCATGAAGACCAGCAGTTCGTGGGCTCCCAGAGGCATGTCAGGCACAGGAGAGGCTAGGCCGATCGGGCCGCCGCCCTGCTGCTCAATATTGAGCCCGCCCGCGACAGGCGCGCCGGGGGCCTGCTCAATATTGAGCGGAGCTTCCCGCCCCCGTGGGCGACATTCGGGGCATGACGAAGCCGGCGCAGTATCAGACCACCCTGCCCCCCGACCAGTTGCTGCACTCGGGCAACGCGGGCCTGATCATCCACCGCGTGGGGATGCTGGAGTACGGCATGGCCCGCGAGGGCCGCGACTTCAGCGTGGACCTGCTCGACTACATGAACCGCGCCCAGGCCGGCGTCGCCACGACCTTCTGCTACGAGGAGGTCTTCGGCGTACGCGAGCGGCTGCACTGGTTCGTGCACATGAAGTCCCCCGAGAAGTACAGCAAGCTCATCGAGATGGTGGACCACGACGAGGCGTTCCAGCAGATCTCGCTCAAGGACCGGCTGCCCAAGAAGGGCGGCGGCAACTGGGAGAAGATGTTCGTGCACGGCAGTCTCCAGGAGACCGTCATGTGCCCGCAGCACGGGTTCACCGACGACGTGCACGACGTGCCCGGCACGTTCGTGCCGCCCGCGACGTACCAGACCACGCAGCAGCAGCAGCTCAACTCGGCGACCGCCGGGGCGATCGTGCTGCGCACCGCCGACGCGCGCTACGAGCTGCGCGAGGAGGGGCGGCAGTTCCTCTACGACTGGTCCCGCTACCTCAACGCCAACCTCGAAGGCCGCGCCACCGCCTTCATCTACGAGCAGACGTGGGGCCGGCAGGACCGCCTGCACGCCCTCATCCACCTGCGCGAGCTGGACGACTACCAGGCCGTTCAGGAGGTGGACCGCGGCGAGGGCATGCGCAAGGAGGTCTACGACGTGGAACGGGTCCCGGAACGGCACGGCGGCGGGCAGTGGGACCGGCTGTTCGTGCCGACCAGCATCCACGACGTCCTGATGGTGCCCTAGGCCATGGCTCTCGGGATCGAGGCGATCAACGCGTACGTCGGCAGGGCGTACACGGACGTCCGCGCGCTGTTCGACGCGCGCGGCCTGGACGTGAACCGCTTCGGCAACCTGATGATGGAGCAGCGCTCGGTCAACCTGCCCTGCGAGGACCCGGTCACCAACGCGGTCAACGCCGCCAAGCCGCTGCTGGACGCGCTCGCCCCGGAGGAGAAGGACCGGATCGAGCTGCTGGTCGTCGGCACCGAGTCGGGGCTCGACTTCGGCAAGCCGATCAGCACCTACATCCACCACCACCTCGGGCTGAACCCGGCGTGCCGCTCGTTCGAGGTCAAGCACGCCTGCTACGGCGGGACGGCCGCGCTCCAGTGCGCCGCCGCCGTCGTCGGCGCGAGCCCGATCCCCGGCGTGAAGGCGCTGGCCATCGCCACCGACGCGGCCAGCGGCACCGCCAAGTCCACCTACTGGGAGCCCTCCGAGGGCGCCGGCGCGGTGGCGATGCTGGTCGGCGCGGACGCGCGGGTGCTGCGGCTCGACCCCGGCGCCAGCGGCTACCACACCTTCGAGGTGATGGACACGGCCCGGCCGCGCCACGACACCGACGCCGTCGATCCGGACCTGTCGCTGCTGGCGTACATGCGCTGCGCGGAGGAGTGCTTCGCGGCCTACGGGCGGCGGGTGGCCGGGGCCGACATCGTGGACACCTTCGACTACCTGGCGCTGCACACGCCGTTCGCCGGGATGGTGAAGGGCGCGCACCGGATGTTGCTGCGCAAGCTCAAGGGCATGGGGGCGCGGGAGATCGAGGCCGACTTCGCGGCCCGGGTCGCGCCGTCCCTGGCCTACGGCGTGCGGGTGGGCAACACCTACTCGGCCGCGCTCTACCTGGCGCTGTGCTCGCTCATCGACCACGGCGCGTTCGACGCGCCGAAACGGGCGGGGCTGTTCTCGTACGGGTCGGGCTGCGCGTCGGAGTTCTACAGCGGCGTGATCCCGGCCCAGGGGCGCAGCGGCATCGGCCGGGCGCTGGACGAGCGGCGCGAGATCGGCGTCGCGGAGCTGGACGCGCTGACCGAGCTGAGCGCCGACCGCGCCTTCGGGGTGCGGGACGCGGTGCTCGACCCCAAACCGTACGGCGACCTGTACGAGGATGCCTTCGGCGGTCGCGGCCTGCTGGTGCTGGACCGCATCGCGGACTTCCACCGGGAGTACAGATGGAGCTGACCTCGGCGACCCTGCGGCACCGGCTGCGCAGCCGCACGATCGACGACCGCGCCATCGACGAGCTGGGCGCCGCCCTGGACGAGGCCGAGCGCGCGCCCGGCTGCCGCATCCTGCTGCTGGAGGGCGGCGACGGCGTCTTCTGCACCGGCATGGACCTGGAGGAGGCGGCCGGCAGCGACGTCGCCGACGGCGGCCGGGCGTTCTACGGCCTGCTGCGCCGCTTCACCGAGACGCCCGTGACGGTGGTGGCCCGGGTGGACGGCCGGGTGGCCGGCGGCGGGGTCGGCCTGGCCGCGGCCAGCGACTTCGTCTTCGCCAGCGAGCGCAGCACCTTCAGCCTCCCCGAGGCGCTGTGGGGGCTGCTGCCGTGCTGCGTGCTGCCGTTCCTGATCCGGCGCACGGGCTTTCAGAAGGCGTACGCGATGACGCTGAGCACCCAGCCGGTGAGCGCCGCGGAGGCCGCCGCCTTCCACCTGGTGGACGAGGTGTCGGACGACCCGGAGGCGCTCGTGCGGCGGCTGGCCTACCGGCTGACCAAGCTGGACCGGTCGATCGTCACGGACATGAAGCGCTACTTCCGCGAGCTGTGGATCCTGTCGGACGAGACCGAGCAGGTGGCGGTCAAGGAGTTCGGCCGGCTCATGTCCAGCCCCGAGGTGCGCCGCAGGCTCGTCGACTACGCGACCGAGAAGAGATTCCCCTGGGAACGCTAGAGAGGAACGCGCCTGATGTCCGTCGTGTGGGTTTTCCCCGGGCAGGGGTCGCAGCGCAAGGGCATGGGCGCGGGCGTCCTGGAGCGGTACCCCGACCTGTGCGCCCGCGCCGACGAGATCCTCGGCTACTCCGTCGCCGAGCTGTGCGGCGACCCCAAGCGGCTGCGGGAGACCCGCTACGTGCAGCCCGCCCTGTTCACGGTCAACGCGCTGAGCTTCCTCGCCCGGCAGGAGGAGGGCGGCCGGCCCGACTACCTGGCCGGGCACAGCCTGGGCGAGTACGCGGCGCTGTTCGCGGCCGGCTGCTTCGACTTCGAGACCGCGCTCGGCCTGGTCAAGCGGCGCGGCGAGCTGATGTCCGCGGCGGGCGGCGGCGCCATGGCGGCGGTGCTCGGCGCCGACCGCGAACGGCTGGAGGAGCTGGTGGCGGGCACCGGCATCGACATCGCCAACTACAACTCCCCGGAACAGGTCGTCCTGGCCGGGCCCAAGGACGAGCTGGACGCGCTCAGCCGCGGCGGCCCCGGCAAGTGGGTGCCGCTGAGCGTGAGCGTGCCCTCGCACTCGCGCTACATGGAACCGGCCGCCGACGCCTTCGCCGAGGCGCTGGAGGGCGTCCGCATCGAGGAGCCGCGGGTGCCCGTCGTCTCCAACGTGACCGGACGCCCGTACCGGGCCGGCGAGGCGGCCGAGCTGCTGCGCCGCCAGATCTGCAACCCGGTGCGGTGGGTGGACGGGCTGCGCTACCTGATGGCCCAGGGCGTCTCCGAGCTGGAGGAGATCGGCCCCGGCGACGTGCTCACCAAACTGTGGACGGTCACCCGCCGCCACCCGCCCGAGCCCTCTGCCGACCAGGAGCCGGTCGAGAAGCCCGCCGTCCGGGAACCGGTCGAGGCGCCCGCCGTCCGGGAGGCCGGGATCGTGCTCGGCTCGGCCGAGTTCCGCGCCGACTACCGCGTCCGCCACGCCTACCTGGCCGGGTCGATGTTCAAGGGCATCGCCTCGGCCGAGCTCGTGATCAGGATGGGCCGGGCCGGGCTGATGGGCTTTCTCGGCGCGGGCGGCCTCACCCTGGACCAGATCTCCGACGCGCTCGACACCGTCCAGTCCGCCCTCGGCCCGGACGGCCCCTACGGCGTGAACCTGCTCTACGGCTTCGACGAGGAGGGCCTGGAGCGCGAGACGGTGGACCTGCTGCTCCGCCGCGACGTGCGGTACGTCGAGGCCGCCGCCTACCCGCACATCACCGCGCCCCTCGTCCGCTACCGCTACAGCGGCGCGCACCGCGACCCGGCCGGGCGGCCGGTCGCCGTCCGGCACGTGGTGGCCAAGGTCTCCAGGCCGGAGGTCGCCGCCGCCTTCATGCGGCCCGCCCCGCAGGCCGTCCTGGACCGGCTCGTCCGGGAGGGGGCGCTGAGCGCGGCCGAGGCGGAGGTCGCCGCCGAGCTGCCGGTCAGCGCGGACGTCTGCGTCGAGGCCGACTCGGCCGGGCACACCGACGGGCGCTCGCCGTACGCGCTGATGCCGGCGATCCTGCGGCTGCGCGACGAGGAGATGGCCGCCCACGGCTACGCCCGGCGCATCAGGGTCGGCGCGTCCGGCGGCATCGGCGCACCGGAGGCGGCCGCCGCGGCGTTCGTGCTCGGCGCGGACTTCATCGTCACCGGCAGCGTCAACCAGTGCACCCCGCAGGCCGGGACGTCCGACGCCGTCAAGGACCTGCTGGCCGGGCTCGACGTGCAGGACACCGCCTACGCCCCGGCCGGCGACATGTTCGAGATGGGCGCTCAGGTGCAGGTCGCCAGGAAGGGCACGCTGTTCCCGGCCCGCGCCAACAAGCTCTACCAGCTCTACCGCCAGTACGGCTCGCTGGAGGAGATCGACGAGCGGACCAGGCGGACGATCCAGGACAAGTTCTTCCGCCGCTCCTTCGAGGAGGTGTGGGAGGAGACCCGGGCGTTCCTGGCCGCGCGCCGGCCGGCCGAGCTGGCCCGCGCCGAGCGCGACCCCAAGCACCGGATGGCGCTCGTCTTCCGCTGGTACTTCGTGCACACGATCAGGCTGGCGCTGCGCGGCGAGGCCGGGCGGCAGGTGGACTACCAGGTCCACTGCGGGCCGGCGATGGGCGCGTTCAACCGGTGGGTGGCGGGCACGGAGCTGGCCGACTGGCGGGCCAGGCACGTGGACGTCATCGCCGACCGGCTGATGGAGGCCGCGGCCGGGCTGCTCGAAGCCCGGCTGCGCGACCTGTCCAAGGACGGTTAGACGCTGAGGACGGCTAGACGTTGAGCAGATGGCGGTTCAGGTCCTCCTGGACCGCCGTCAGCACCTCGGGCCGCGGGCCCTTGAGGTAGAAGTGGTCGCCGCCGAACACGCGCAGCGTGAAACCGCCGCCGGTGGCGTCGGCCCAGGCGCTGATCTCGTCCGGGTCGACCTCCGGGTCGGCGTCGCCGGTCAGCGCCGAGATCGGGCAGTCCGGACGCGGGCCGGGCAGCGGCGTGTACGTCTCGTTCAGCTCGAAGTCGGCGCGCAGGCCCGGCAGGAACACCTCCAGCAGGCTGCGCTGGTCCATCACCTCCGACGGCGTGCCGTTCAGCTTGCCGAGCTCGCTCAGCAGCTCGTCCTCCGACAGGTCGGTGAAGCGGCGGCGGCGGGTCGGCAGGTGCGGCGCGCGGCGTCCGGACACGAACAGCACCGCGGGCGGGAAGCGGCGGGCCGTCTCCCAGGCCACCACGGCACCCATGCTGTGCCCGAACAGCGCGAACGGCCGGTCGGTGTACGGCTCGATGGCCTCCGACAGCGGCCCTGCGAGCTGCTCCATGCGGTTGTAGGGCCGCTCGCGCAGGCGTGACTCGCGCCCCGGCAGCACCACCGGGCAGACGTCGACGTCCGGCGACAGGTGCTCGTCCCATTTGCGGAACAGCGCCGAGCCGCCTCCCGCGTGCGCGAAGCAGAACAGTCTGATGCGGGCGTCGGCTCTGGGCTCGCCGCCCGCTATCCAGGAACCAGGCATGGTCAGAAAGCTACGGCCGATCGCCTTGCGCCGCCTGCTCAGTCTTGAGCAGGCAGCGCCCGCCGTCCTCACTAGCGTCGCAGTGAGGGAGGAGGCCCATGGAGCACGACGAGCGCGTGACGGAGACGGTCATCCGCCTGCTGGCCGAGGTGCTGCCCGGCGGTGCGGAGCTGACCCCCGACGCTTCACTCAAGGACAGCGGACTCGACTCGATCTCCGCGGTACGGGTGTGGTTCGAGATCCAGCGGGAGTTCTCGCTGGACCTCCCCGTCGAGCGGCTGGGCGGCTGCGCGACGCCGGCCGAGCTGGCCGCGCGGATCGCCGAGCTGGCCGGGACGGCGGAGCACGACACCCCGAAGACCGGCGGGGCGATCAGTGCCGCCCCCGGCGACCGGCACGAGCCGTTCCCCCTGACGCCCCTGCAACAGGCGTACGTCATGGGCGCGGACGAGGACGCCACCCCCGACCCGGTCGGCTGCCAGGTCTACCGCGAGTTCGAGGTGCCCGGCGTGGACCCCGACCGCCTGCGCGCGGCCTGGCAGCGCGTCGTCGACCACCACGACGCCCTGCGCCTGGAGCTGGGCGAGGACGGCACCCAGCGGATCCTGGAACGGGCCCCCTCCTGGGACCTGCCGGTGGACGAGCCCGGCGCCCGCGAACGCCTCGCGCACCGGCGTTACGAGCCCGGCGTCTGGCCGCCGTTCGCCGTCGAGGTCACCACGCCCGGGACCGTGCACTTCGGCATCGACGCGAGCGTGACCGACGGCCGCGGGCTCGACGTGCTGCTGCGCGACTGGTGGCGCTGCTACCGCGACCCCGGCCACACGTTGGAGGAGAGCGGGCTGTCCGTCCGCGACTGCCTGCTGGCGCTGGACGCCCGGCGGCGCGGCCCCCGCCACCAGGAGGACCTGGACTACTGGCGGGAGCGCCTGGCCGACCTGCCGCCCGGCCCCGCCGCCGGCGTGCCCGACGGGTCGCCGCGCTCCGCGCTGACCGGCTCGCTGACCGCCGCCCAGTGGGGCGCCCTGCGCGCCAGGGCCGCCGAGCTGGACGTCTCGCCGACCGCCCTGGTGCTGACCCTGTTCGCCGAGACGGTCGGCAGGGGCGAGGACTGCTCCCTGGCCGTGACCACGACCGGCCGGGCCTGGCTGCCGCGCGAGGTGGACGAGGTGGTCGGGCCGTTCACCGGCACCGCCGTGTTCGCCGCCGAGAGCACGCTCGGCGAGCCGCTCCCGGAGGCGGTCCAGGAGGTGCACCGGCGGCTGTGGCGCGACCTCGGCCACGCGGGCGTCCCCGGCGTGACCGTCATGCGGGAGCTGCGCGAGCGCACGGCGCTGCCCGTCGTCTTCACCAGCCTGCTGGACGCCCGGCCCGACGAGGCCGTGCCGCCGGTGACGTACGCGCTGAGCCAGACCTCCGGCGTCGCGCTGGACCACCAGATGTGGGAGCACGACGGCGAGCTGCGGGTGCGCTGGGACCTGGTGCCCGGCTGCTTCGCGCCCGGCGAGCCGGAGACCCTGTTCGCCCGCTTCACCAACGCGCTGCGCGCCCTGGCCGCCGACACCGGCGAGGAGGAGATCCGGCCGCTCAACGAGCTGCAGAAGGCGTACTACGTGGCCCGAGCGGGCGGCTCGCACCCCTACGACGGCTGCCAGGTCCACCACAGCTTCCACGTCCGCGACCTGGACCGGGACCGGCTCGGACGGGCCTGGCTGCGCCTGGTGGCCGCGCACGACGCGCTGCGCTCGGAGGTCACCCACGACGGGACGCTGCGGGTCAGGCCGCACGCGCCGGAGAACTGGGACATCCCCGAGATCCCCGGCGCCGAGACGGGAGAGACGGCAGGGGAGACGGCCGCGGAGATGGCCGGGCGGGCGTTCCCGCTGGGCCGCTGGCCGCACTGGGAGCTGCGGGTCAGCGGCGAGACGGTGCACGCGGCCGTCGACCTCGCCGTGCTGGACGGCCGGAGCATCCACATCGTGCTGCGCGAGCTGTTCAGGCTGTACGCCGACCCGTCCGCCGAGCCGCGCCCGCCCGCCGAGGCCCCGGCCGCCCCGGAGCGTCCGCGCGAAGGGGGCTACTGGGACGAGCGGTTCCGCGACCTGCCGCCGGGGCCCGGGCTGGCCACCACGCCCGCGCGCCGCGTCCGGCTGAGCGGCAGCGTCGCCGCGGTGTCCGACGAGACCGTCTTCGCCGCCCTGGCCGGCGCGCTGCGCGCACGCTTCGCCGATCCGTTCAGCGTGTCCGTGGTGCGCTGGACCGCCGAGTCCGAGCCGCGGCGCCCCGGCGAGCACACCGCCCTGAGCTGGGTCACCGACGCGGAGTCCTACCCCGACCGGATCGCCGCCGACGCCGCGAACGGCGCCCTGACCGGCCTGGCCACGCTGCGCGGCCACGTCATGAAGGAGCGCCGCCGCCGCGCCTACGCCTTCCCCGTCGTCTACACCAGCACCCTCGACCTGACCGACCACCCCCTGCCGGACGGCGTCGAGGCCGGGCCCTGGATGACCTACACCCCGGACGTCGCGCTCGACTGCATCGTCATCAGGGAGGGCGACCGGCTGCACTACCACTGGGACGCGCTGGAGCCGGAGTTCCCCGACCTCGCCGAGCTGTTCGCGGCCTTCGAGGACCGGCTGCGCCCCGCGCACCGGCTGTTCGAGCGGCAGGCCGCCGCCCGCCCCGACGCGGTCGCGCTGCGGCACGCCGGCGGCACCATGACGTACGGGGAGCTGAACCGGCGCGCCAACGCCGTCGCCTGGCGGCTGAAGGAGCTGGACGTGGGGCCGGGGACGGTGGTCGCCGTGCGCCTGTGCCGCGGGCCCGACATGGTGGCCGCCGTCCTCGGGATACACAAGGCGGGCGGCGCCTACCTGCCGGTGGAGCCGTCCCTGCCCGACGAGCGGGCCGCCGTCATGCTGGACGACGCCGCCGCCGGGATCGTCCTCACCTGCGCGCAGACGCCCGGCTGGGCCGTGCCCGAGGGCGTGCGCGCCGTCGAGCTGGACGCCGGCGGCGACGACCGCGGCGACCCGCCCCTCGCCGGCACCGTGGACGACCTCGCGTACGTGATCTTCACCTCGGGCAGCACCGGCAAGCCCAAGGGCGTCGAGG
Source organism: Nonomuraea sp. NPDC003560 (assembly GCF_042878785.1). Lineage (NCBI taxonomy): Bacteria > Bacillati > Actinomycetota > Actinomycetes > Streptosporangiales > Streptosporangiaceae > Nonomuraea > Nonomuraea sp. NPDC003560. The sequence continues at coordinate 79,418 of NZ_JBIAOF010000002.1, forward strand.
TCAGCCACCGGCCGCTGCTCAACCTGCTCGACTGGTGCTACCGCACCTTCGACTTCGACGCCTCCGACGTCGGGCTCTGCGTCACCTCGCTCGGCTTCGACCTGTCGGTGTTCGACATCTTCGGCCTGCTCGGCCGGGGCGCCTCGCTCTACATCGCCGACGAGGGCCAGCAGCGCGACCCCGAACTGCTGCTGGACGTGCTCATCGACGAGCCGATCACGTTCTGGAACTCCGCGCCCACCACGCTCAACCAGCTCGCCCCGCTGCTGGCCGAGCGGCAGGGCGGGGAGGGCACCGGCGACCTGCGGCTGGTCTTCCTCAGCGGCGACTACACGCCGCTGCCGCTGCCGGACGCCGTGCGCGCGACCTTTCCGCGGGCGCGGGTGGTCAGCCTGGGCGGGGCCACCGAGGCCACCGTCTGGTCGAACTGGTTCGAGGTGGGCGAGGTCGACCCGTCGTGGCGGAGCATCCCGTACGGGCGGCCGATCGACGACGCCCTCTACTACATCCTCGACGAGGACCGGCGGCCCTGCCCCGAAGGCGAGGAGGGCGACCTGTACATCGGCGGCAGGTGCCTGAGCCTCGGCTACCGCAACCAGCCCGAGCTGACCGCCGAGCGGTTCGTGCCGGACCCGTTCGCGGGCGGGCGCATGTACCTGACCGGCGACCGGGCCGCGCTGCTGCCCGACGGGAACATCACGTTCCTCGGGCGGGCCGACAACCAGGTGAAGATCCGCGGGTTCCGGGTGGAGCTGGGCGAGATCGAGCACCGGCTGCGGCAGCATCCGGGCGTGCGGGACGTCGTCGTCCTGGCCCGCGACGACCGGTCGGGGGAGCGGAAGCTGGTCGCGTACGTGATGGCCGAGGGCGCGGAGCCGGACGTGGGGGAGCTGCGGGCGCACGCGGCCGGGACGCTGCCGGCGTACATGGTGCCCAACCACGTGGCGTTCGTGAGCACGTTCCCGGCCACCGCCAACGGCAAGCTGGACCGGGACGCGCTCCCGTGGCCGCTCACCGACCGCGCCCCCGAGCCCGAGCCCGCCCCCGAGCCGGAACCCGAGCCCGAGCCCGAGGTGGCGGGGCGGACGGTGACGGAGATCGCCGAGCTGTTCGCCGAGCTGATCGGGGTCGAGGAGGTCGATCCCGGCCAGGACCTGTGGGACCAGGGCGTCACCTCCTTCACCATGGTCCAGGTCTCCAAGGCGCTGCGGAAGCGGTACGGCAGGCGGGTGCCGGTGGCGCTGCTGCTGGAGAACCCGACCGTCACCGGCATCGCCACCGTCGTCGGCGCCCCCACCGACGAGCCCGCACCGAAGAAGCCCCCCACGAAGAAGCCCGCCACCGAGAAGCCCGCCACCGAGAAGCCCGCCACCGAGAAGCCCGTCGAGCAGCCTGTGAAGGCCGACGTCGAGGCGGACGGGCCGGGGGAGGTCGACTTCTTCTCGCCCGAGGACCGGGAGGCGTTCAAGGCGGGCCGCTGGAACCTGCGCCCGCTGGAGCCCGACGCCAGCCTCATCCGCCTCGACCGCCTGGACGTGCCCGAGGAGCACTACGCCTGGCGGGCCAGCGTGCGCGACTTCGCGCCCGGCTCGCTGCCGTACCGGTCGTTGTGCCGGCTGCTCGGGCTGCTGCGCGAACGGCGGCTCGGCGACCGCGCGCGCCACCTGTACCCGTCGGCCGGGGACACCTACGCCGTGCAGGCGTACCTGCACGTCGCCAAGGGCGCGATCAGCGGCGTCGCCGAGGGGATCTACTACTACAACCCGGTCGAGCACGCGCTCCAGCTCGTGAACGGCCGCCCCCAGCTCGACCGTACGGCCCACTTCGTCTACAACCGCGACCTGTACGACCGCGCCGGCTTCAGCCTCTACCTCATCGGCCAGACCAAGGGCATCGAGCCCCTGTACGGCGAGCAGAGCCTGCGCTACCTGACCCTGGAGGCCGGCTACCTCGGCCAGCTCCTGATGACCGGCCAGGCGGCCTGCGGAATCGGGCTCTGTCCCATCGGCGAGGTCGCCTTCGACCAGGTGCGCGACCAGTTCGACCTGGACGACGGCCACCGCTTCCTCCAGGCGTTCCTGGGCGGCCCGGCGGAGTACGCGAACGGCGACGCCACGCCCGTGTTCGCCACTCCCGTGCTCTCCACCCCCGTGCTCTCCACCCCGGAGACGGAACCGGCCCTCCGCACCGAGCCCGCCCGGCGCGGGGAGCCGACGCCCGAGGAGCCGGCGCACGAGGATCGGCCGGGCGGGCTCGCCGTGATCGGCATGGCCGGACGCTACCCCGGCGCCGACGACCTGGACGGCTTCTGGCGCAACCTCAGCACCGGCACCCGCAGCCTGGGCCCGAGCCCCAGGGGCGAGCGTCCCGGCGGCTACCTGGAGCACATCGACCGCTTCGACAGCCTGCTCTTCCACGTCTCGCCGAAGGAGGCCGCGACGCTCGACCCGCAGCTCCGGCTCCTGCTGCACAACGTCTGGGAGTGCCTGGAGCACGCCGGTCACACCCCCGCCTCGCTGCACGCGACCGCGCCCAGGGTGGGCGTCTTCGTCGGCTCGATGTGGCACGACTACCAGCACGCGGGCGCCGCCGCCTGGCGCGCGGGCGGCCCGGCCGTGGTCTCGGCGACCGCGTCCGACATGGTGAACCGCGTCTCGTACTTCTTCGGCTTCACCGGGCCGAGCATCGCCGTGGACACGTCGTGCTCGTCCACGCTGACCGCCCTGCACCTGGCCGCCCAGGCCATCCGTACGGGCGACTGCGACGCGGCCGTGGTCGCGGGCGTCAACCTGCTCGCCGACCCCTACCACGCCGGGCTGCTGGCCGGGCTCGGCCTGCTGGCCGAGGAGGCCGGCGCCGCCGCCTTCGACCCCGACCGGCCCGGCTGGACGGTCGGCGAGGGCGTCGGCTCCTTCCTGCTGCGACCCGTCGCGGACGCCGTCCGGGCGGGGGACGCCGTCCACGGCGTGGTCGAGGCCACCTGGGTCGCGCACACCGGGCGTACCGGGCGGTTCACCGCGCCGAGCGCCGACGCCATGGCGGCGTCCATGCGCCGCGCCCTGGAGCGGGCGGGTGCCGGGCCCGGCGACGTCTCCTACGTCGAGTGCGCGGCGGCCGGAGCCGCCCTGGCCGACGCGGCCGAGGCCGAGGCGCTGGCCGAGGTCTTCGGCGAGCGGGCCGAGCCCGTCGCGGCGGGCACGCTCAAGCCGAACATCGGCCATCTCGAAGCCGCGTCCGGCGCCTCCCAGCTCGCCAAGGTGCTGCTGCAGCTCCGGCACGGACGGCTGGCGCCCACCCTGCTCGCCGAGCCGCCCACCGACGCGGTCACCGTGCCGGAGCAGCCGCAGCCGTGGACCGGCGAGCGGCGGGCGCTGATCAACGCCTTCGGGGCGACCGGCACGCACGCCCACGCCGTCGTCCGCGCGCCCCTCCCCGAGGAGACCCCGGGCAACTCGGACGAGGACGGACGGGAGCACACCGTCCTGGTCTCCGCCGCGACCCCGGAACGGCTGGTGGCCGCCGCCCGCCGCCTGGCCGAGACCGGGGAGCGGGACGTGCGCCGCATCGCCTACACCACCCAGACCGGGCGCGCCGCCCTCGCGCACCGGATCGCCGTCGTCTGCCGTGACGCGGCCGGGCTGCGGGAGGGGCTGGAGGCGTTCGCGGCGGGCAGGACGCATCCGTCCGTGCTCACCGGTGGCTCCGGCGGGCGTCCGACCGGCGCGGAGGCCGAGGCGGCGGCGGCCTGGGTGGCCGGTCAGGACGTCGACTGGGCCCGGTTCTGGCCGCAGCCGCCCGGACGGGTCGCGCTGCCCGCCTACCCGTTCGAGGCCGAGCCGTACTGGATCGAACGGGCGGAGCCGGTCGCGTCGGAGTCCGCCGCCGGGGACATGGAGGACTACCTCAAGGGCGTCTACGCCGAGGTCTCGGGCATCGACGCCGACCGGCTGGGGACGCGGGTGCCGCTGGAGCAGTACGGGCTGACGTCGTCCCAGATCGTGGAGCTCAACGCGCGGCTGGAGCGGGACCTGGGCGAGCGGTCGCGCACGCTCTTCTTCGAGCACAAGGACCTGGCCGGGGTCGCCGCCGCCCTGTCCGCCAGAACCCCCGCCCCGCCCCCGACGGACCGGACCGATCGGACCGAACCGCGCTCCGCCGGGACGGACAGTGCAGACGACGGCGCGATCGCCGTCATCGGGATCGCCGGGCGCTACCCCGACGCCCCCGACCTGGGCACGTTCTGGGAGAACCTGGCCGCCGGGCGGCACTCGCTCTCCCGCGTCCCCGCCGACAGGACCCGCGACGGCTGGCCCGTGGACCTGATGTGGGGCGGCTTCCTCGACGGCGTCACCGACTTCGACCCGCTGCTGTTCGGCATCACCCCGCGCGACGCGGCCCTCATGGACCCGCAGGAGCGCGTCTTCCTGGAGGTCACCTGGGAGGCCCTGGAGGACGCGGGCTACCCGCGCACCCGCCTGCGCGACCGGCACGGTTCGAACGTCGCCGTCTACGCGGGTGTGATGTACAACGAGTACCCCTTCTTCGGCGTCGAGCAGAGCCTGCGCGGCACGCCCCAGGACACCGGCGCGACGCTCGGCGGCGTGGCCAACCGCGTCTCCTACCACCTGGACCTCAAGGGGCCCAGCATGTCGGTCGACACGATGTGCTCGTCGTCGCTGGCCGCGCTGCACCTCGCGGTCCGGTCGCTGCGCCAGGGGGAGTGCGAGCTGGCGATCGCCGGCGGCGTCAACCTCAACCTGCATCCGAACAAGTTCGTCCAGCACGCCCGCATGCGGCTCACCGCCGGTGACCGGCGCTGCCACAGCTTCGGGGCGGGCGGCGACGGCTTCGTGCCCGCCGAGGGCGCCGGGGTCGTCCTGCTCAAGCCGCTGTCCAGGGCCAAGGCGGACGGCGACCGCATCCACGCCGTGATCAGGGGCACCGCCGTCGTGCACTCGGGCAGGACGAACGGCTGGGTGGTGCCGAGCCCCGTCGAGGAGGGCGAGCTCGTCGCCCGCGCGCTGGCCGACGCGGGCGTGGACCCCGCCGGGATCGGCTACCTGGAATGCCACGGCGCGGGCACCGCGCTCGGCGACCCCATCGAGATCAACGCCCTCATGCGGGTGTTCGGGCAGGTGGGGGCCGCGCCGGGCAGCATCCCGATCGGGTCGGTCAAGTCCAACCTCGGGCACGTCGAGTCGGGCGCCGGCATCGCCGGGCTCACCAAGATCGTGCTCCAGCTCCGGCACCGGCGGCTCGTGCCCTCCCTGCACGCCGACGAGCTCAACCCGGACATCGCCTGGGACGAGATCCCCTTCCGCGTGCAGCGCGAGGCGGCCGACTGGCCCGAGGGGCCCGGCGGCGCGCCCCGGCGGGCGGGCCTCAGCTCGTTCGGCGCCGGCGGGACGATCGCCCACGCGGTGATCGAAGAGGCCCCGCCCGCAGCGACCGGCAGGCCCGCAGCGACCGGTACGTCCACCGCGACCGGTACGCCCGACGACGGACCGCAGCTCATCGTGCTGTCGGCCCACGACGAGCGGCGGCTGCGGGCCATGGCGGGCCGGCTGGCGGGTCACCTGCGCGCGACGCCCGAGAGTCTCGCCGACGTCGCCCACACCCTCCGCATCGGGCGGGAACCGCTGCGCGAACGGCTCGCCCTGGTCGTCGCGGACGTGGCGGAGCTGTGCGAACGGCTGGAGCGGTTCGCCCGGTCGGAGCCCGCCGACGTGCTGCGCGGCCGGACCCGTCCCGGCGTCCCGCCGTCCGGGTGGTCCGGCGACCAGCTGTCCGGACGGCCCGGCGACCTGCTGGAGCTGGGGCGGCACTGGGTGGACGGCGGCCACGTGGACTGGACGCCGCCGCCGGGCGCGCGGCTGGTGGGCCTGCCGTCGTACCCGTTCGACCGGATGCGGTGCTGGCCGTTCGAACCCGCCTCCGCCGACCGGGAGCCCGCCTCCGGCGCCCCGGGACCGGCCGCCGCCGACCAGAAGCCCGCTTCCGGCGACCAGAAGCCCGCTTCCGGCATCCCGGGACCGGCCGTCGCCGAGACGCCGCTCTTCGAACGGACCTGGGCGCCGTCCGGGGAGCCCGCCCGCGACCCCGGAACGTTCGGCGGCGGGACCGTGGTGTGCCTGTTCGGCGACGCCTCGGAGGAGCTGGCGCGCTCGCTCGGCGACCAGGTCGTGCCCGTGGGCGCGGGCGACCCCGTCCCGGAGGAGTTCACCGGCTGGATCGACCTGCGCGACCTGGGCGAGGCCGACCCGGCGGGCGAGCTGGACCGGCTCGCCGTGCTGCGGGACGCCCTGGCCCGGCGCCGCCCGCTCCGGATCCTGCACGTCACCAGCGGCCTGCTGGACCTCGGCGGCGCGTCGCCGAGCCTGGCGGGGGCGCGGATGGCGGGGTTCGTGCGGATGCTCGCCGCCGAGTACCCGGCGGTCACGGCCACCGTGCTGGACAGCGACCGGCCCACGGCCGCGCAGATCCGCGCCGAATGGGCGGCCGCCGAGCCGTACGGGGAGGTCTGTTACCGCGACGGTGAGCGGTTCCGTCCCGATCTGCGGGAGTTGTCCGCGCCGTACGCCGAGCCGCGGCTCGACCCCTCGGCCGTCTACGTCGTGAGCGGCGGCACCAGGGGGCTGGGCGCGCTGGTGGCCCGCCACCTGGCCGCTCGCGGCGCGCGCCGGCTCGCCCTGCTCGGCGCGCGTCCGCTGCCGCCGCGCGAGCAGTGGGACGGCTCCGGCGAGGAGGCCGTCGCCACCGTCCTCGACCTGGAACGCGCGGGCGCCCGGGTCGTCGTGCACACCGGGCCGCCGTCCGGGGTGGCCGCCTTCCTGGACGGCGTGCGGCGCGAGCTGGGCCCGATCGGCGGCGTCGTCCACTGCGCGGGACGCTCCAGCCAGGGCCGTCCGTCGCTGGCCCACAAGTCCGAGGACGACCTGCGGGCCGTGCTCACGCCCAAGGCCGACCTCCTGGAGGCGCTGGACGAGGCGTGCGCCGGGGACCGTCCGGCCTTCTTCGTCACCTTCTCCTCCGTGTGCGCCGCCGTGCCCGCGCTGGCCGCCGGGGTGGCCGACTACGCGGCCGCCAACGCCTTCCTCGACTACTGCACCGGGGTCAGGCGGCGGTCCGGGCGGACCGAGTTCCGGTCGGTCGACTGGCCGCAGTGGCGGGAGTCCGGCGGGGCGCGCGGCAAGCCGAACGTCGGCGAGGCCGTCGGGCTCGCGTCGCTCGGCGACCGGGAGGGGCTGCGGGTGCTGGACCGGGTGATCGGGTTGCCGCGCGGCGCGACCGTGCTGCCGTGCCCGCCGTCCGGCGCGTCCGTGGACGTCCCGGCGCTGATCCGGCTCCCCGAGCGGGCGGACCGCCGCCCGGCCACCGCCCGCCCGGCTCCCGAGCCGGCGCGGACCGGCGGACCCGACTGGCTGGCCGTGCTGTTCTCCGAGACGATCGGCATCCCCGTGGACGCCCTGGACCCGGCGGCGGAGTTCGGGGACCTCGGCGTCGAGTCGGTGATGCTGGCCGAGCTGGTGCAGCGCATCGAGGAACGGCTCGGGGAGAGCCTGGAGCCGTCGCTGCTGCTCGACCATCCGACGCTGGAGCAGCTCCGCGACCGCCTGGACGTTCCGGAGCCGGACGCCGACAGCGTGGACGCCCCCGAAGCGACCGCCGAACGTCCGGACGTCCCCGAAGCGACCGCCGACCGTCCGGACGTCCCCGAGCCGACCGTCGTTCTCCCGGACGCCCCCGAGACGGGCGCGTGGGGGGAGGGCCGGGAGAGTGCGCCTGGCGGCGCCTCCGGGTCTGCCCTTCCGGGCGCCGAGGATCGCAGGATCGCGATCATCGGCATGGCCTGCCGGTTCCCCGGCGCCCCCGACGTGGCCGCGTTCTGGCGGAACCTCACCGAGGGCCGGTGCGACGTGCGGGAGGTGCCCGCCTCCCGCTGGGACCACCGCGAGCTGTACTCGCCCGAACCGGCCCTCGGCCGCAGCATCAGCAAGTGGGGCGGCTTCGTCGACGGCATCGAGGACTTCGACAACGACTACTTCGGCCTGGGCGAGGACGAGGCCCGCGCCCTCGACCCGGCCATCCGCATGTTCCTGGAGTGCTGCGCGGCCTGCCTGGCCGACGCCGGTTACGACCCCGCCGAGCTGCGCGGACGCCGGGCCGGCGTGTTCGCCGGAGCCCGCATGTCCGACTACGGGCGCCGGGTCGGCGTCCGGCCGGGCGGCCTGGCCTCCGACCAGAACTTCATCGCGGCCAGGGTCGCCCACCACTTCGACCTGCGCGGCCCCAACCTCGTCGTGGACAGCGCCTGCTCCTCCTCGCTGGTCGGCGTGCAGCTCGCCGCGCAGAGCCTGCTCGCCGGGGAGGCCGAGGTCGCCCTGGCGGGCGGGGTGGAGGTGCTCCTGGACGAGAACGACTACCTCCAGCTCAGCGCCGCCAAGGCGCTGTCGCCCACCGGACGGTGTCACACGTTCGACGAGCGCGCCGACGGGTTCGTGCCGGGGGAGGGGTGCGGGGTCGTCCTGCTCAAGCCGCTGCGCGCGGCGCTGGCCGACGGCGACCGGGTGCACGCGGTCATCGAGGCGGTGGCGGTGAACAACGACGGACGCACCATGGGCGTCACCACGCCCAACCCCGAGGCCCAGGCCGACGTGGTCCGCCGGGCCCTGGCGGCGGCCGGCCGCACGCCGGGCGAGATCGGCCTGATCGAGGCGCACGGCACCGGCACGCTGATCGGCGACCCCATCGAGCTGCGCGCCCTGACGCGGGTGTTCGCGGAAGGCGGCGGCGACCCGGGAACGTGCGCGATCGGCAGCGTGAAGACCAACATCGGGCACACGCTCAGCGCGGCCGGGATCGCCGGGTTGATCAAGGCGGCGCTGGCCGTCGAGCACGGGCGGATCCCGCCGACGTTGTCCTGCGAGCGGCCCAACCCGCGCTTCGACTTCGCCGCCTCGCCCTTCGAGCCCGCCACCGAGCCGCGGGACTGGCCCTCGCCCAGAGTTGCGGGCGTGAGCTCGTTCGGGCTCGGCGGCACCAACGCGCACCTCGTGCTGAGCGAGCCGGACCCGCGGCCGGGCGTGCGGCCGGAACGCGAGCCCGCCCCCGCGCCGGTCTTCCGGCGCAGGCGCCTGTGGCTGGAACGCGACCCGGCCCCGGCCCGTGACACGGCCCGCGACCCGGTCCCGGCCGGCGCCTCCGGCACCGGTCCCGGTCCCGATCCCGGTCCGCCGGACGACGCCAGCTCGCTGCTCGACCTGAACATCACCACGGGGAGGCGCTGACTCCATGCCCGCGATCGAGTGTCACACCACGCTGAAGCACACCGACTTCATCATGCGGAACCACCGGGTGCACGACGTGTCCGTCATGCCCGGGGTGACGTTCCTCGATCTGGTGTTCCGCACGCTGATGGCGACCGGGCGCGACGCCGGGGAGATCGTCCTGCGCGAGGTGCTGTTCACCGAGGCGATCGTCACCAAGCCGGAGGCCGACCGGGAGATCCGCGTCACCGTCGACGGCGCCGACGTGCGGGCGGAGAGCCGCTGGAGCAGGGACGGGACGCCGCTGTCCGGCTGGCGGCGGAACTTCACCGGCAAGGTGGGCACGCCGACCGGCCCCGAGCCCGGCCCGATCGACCTGGACGCCCTCCGCCGCGGCGCTCGGCGGCACGGCGACATGGAGGACCTGTACGCCCGCGCCAGGGCCGAGGACATCAGCCACGGCGCCCCGATGAAATGCGCAGGACGGCTGCACCACGGCGACGGCTACCTGCTCGCCGAGCTGCGGCAGGACGCGCCCGCCCCCGGCCACGAGGGCTTCCACCTGCACCCCGCCCGCCTGGACGCGGCCACCCTGGCCGGGCTGGGCCAGACCCAGGCGTCGGGGCGGGAGCCGTTCATCCCGGTCTACATCGCCGAGTTCCGCGCGCCCCGGCGGCTCGGCGCGGCCTTCCACGTGTACGCGCCGCGCCCGGAGAGCATCGCGCCGTCCGGCGACGTGATCACCAACGACTTCGGCCTCTACGACGAGCGGGGGCGCTTCGTCGCCGGGTTCGGCGGGCTGTCGTGCAAGCGCATCAGGTCACCGCGGCTGATCGAGCGACTGCTCGACGACCCGGCCCGCCCTGAGCAGCCGTCCGCCACCGGCCACAACGGCTCCGGCGACCTGGTCGGCCGCCTGCGCGAGCTCGTCGCCGGGCCGCTCGGCCGCCCGCCCGGCGAGGTGCCCACCGGAACCGGCTTCTACGACCTCGGCCTGGACTCGGTCACGCTCGTGGACATCAGCGAACGGCTGGAGAAGATCGTCGGGCGGCGGCTCTACCCGACCCTGCTGTTCGAGTACGGCGACATCGACAGCCTCGCCGCCCACCTCTCCTCCGCCTACGACCTCACCCCGGCGGAGCCGGAGCCCGAGCCGGGCGAGACGCGCTGCTTCCGCGACGTGTGGGTGCCCCACCCCGAGGACGGCGACGACCCCGGCGAGTACCGCGAGATCACCCCCGGCGCCCGGTACGACGGTTCCCGGCACCTGGTGATCCGGGCCACGCCGGGTGAGCCCGCCGACCCGTGCCTGGCCGTCTGGGAGACCGCGAAGGCCGTCCTCGCCGCGAAGCCGGAGCGGCCGGTCACCCTCACCTACGCCCACACCGGCGACGACCCCGCCCACGAGGCCGTCGGCGCGCTGGCCAGGACGATCACCGCCGAGACCCCGCTGATCCGCTGCCGCAGCATCCGCCTGGACCCTGCCGACGCCCCCGCCCCCGCCCCTGCCTCCTCCGACGCCCCTGCCTCCGCCGACGTCTCCGCCTCCGCCGACGTGCTGCGGGACGCCTCCGCCGAGCCCGAGATCCGCTACGAGCGCGGCGAACGCCTGGTCCGCCGCTGGCTCCCGGTCGAGCCGCCCGAGCCGCCCGAGCAGCCCGAGCCCGGCGGGCGCGTCCCGATCAGGAAGGGCGGCGTGTACGTGATCGCCGGCGGGACGGGCGGCATCGGCCGCCTCCTCGCCGAGCACCTGGCACGCCGCCACCAGGCCACGGCCGTGCCGGTCAGCAGGAACGCGGAGATCTCCGCCGACCTGACCGACCCGGACCAGGTCGAGCGCGCCCTCGCCACGGTCCGGGCGCGCCACGGCCGCATCGACGGCGTCGTCCACTGCGCGGGCGTCAACCGCGACGGGCTCTACCCGGGCAAACGGGCCGCCGACATCGAGGCCGTGGTGGCGGCCAAGGCCCTGAGCGTGCGCCACCTGGACGCCGCGACCAGGGACGACGACCTGGACTGCTTCGTGGTGTTCTCGTCGGTGTCGGCGTCGCTGGCCAACCCGGGGCAGGCCGACTACGCCTTCGCGAACGCGTACCTGGAGGAGTTCGCCCGGCGGCGGGCGGCGCGACGGGACCGGCCGGGCCGGACCCTGGCGATCGCGTGGCCGTACTGGGCCGAGGGCGGGATGCGGGTCGGGCCGGAGACGGTCGAGCGCGCCCGCGCGGCCACCGGGATGGTCCCGCTGCCCACCGAGGCCGCCCTCGACGTGTTCGACCGCGCCCTGAGCGGCAGCGAGGACGTCCTGACGGTGCTGCACGGCGACGCGGACCGCGTCCCCGCGCTGCTGCCACCCGCCCCGCCGCAACCCTCGCCCCGCGCGGCCTCCCGGCGCGCGGCCGCCACGCCCCGAGCGGAGGCGCGGGCGGCGGGCGGCGGCGAGCCCGGCGAGGTGCGCGGCGAAGAGCCCATCGCGGTCGTCGGGCTGGCCGGACGGTACCCGCAGGCCCCCGACCTGCGCGCCTTCTGGCGCAACCTGGCCGAGGGACGCGACTGCATCGAGGAGGTCCCGGCCGGCCGCTGGAACCACGACGAGATCTACGACCCCGAGAAGGGCGCCCGTGGCAGGACGTACGGCAAGTGGGGCGGCTTCCTCGACGGCGTCGACCGCTTCGACCCCGCCTTCTTCGGCATCTCCCGCCGCGACGCCGAACGCATGGACCCGCAGGAACGGCTGTTCCTCCAGACCTGCTGGCACGCGCTGGAGGACGCCGGCCACCCGCCGGAGTCGCTGTCGGCGCAGAACGTCGGCGTGTTCGCGGGCGTCATGTGGAACCACTACCAGCTCGTCGAGGGCGGGGAGGGCGGCGTCGCCCCCACGGCCATGCACGCCTCCATCGCCAACCGCGTCTCCTACACCCTCGACCTGCACGGCCCGAGCATCGCGCTGGACACCGCCTGCTCCTCCTCGCTGACCGCCGTGCACCTGGCCGTCGAGAGCCTGCGGCGCGGCGAGTGCGACCTCGCCCTGGCCGGCGGCGTGAACGCGACCGTCCACCCGCAGAAGTACCTGCAACTCGCCCAGGGACACTGGTTGTCGGAGGACGGCCGGTGCCGCGCCTTCGGCGCCGGCGGCAGCGGGTACGTGCCCGGCGAGGGCGTCGGGGCCGTCCTGCTCAGGCCGCTCTCGCGGGCCCTGGCGGACGGCGACCACGTCTACGGCGTCATCGCCGCCACCGCCGTCAACCACACCGGCCGGACCAGCGGCGCCACGGTCCCGAGCCCGCGCTCGCAGGCCCAGCTCATCGGCACGGCGATCCGCAGGTCCGGCTGGGACCCGGCGAGCATCGGCTACATCGAGGCGCACGGCACCGGCACCTCGCTCGGCGACCCGATCGAGGTCGAGGGCATGCGCCAGGCCCTGCCGGAGGGCGCGGACTGCTCGATCGGCTCGGTCAAGTCCAACATCGGCCACCTGGAGGGCGCGGCCGGGATCGCCGGGCTGACCAAGGTGCTGCTCCAGCTCCAGCACGGGCAACTGGTGCCGTCCCTGCACGCCGACGAGCTCAACCCGAAGATCGACTTCGCCGCCACGCCCTTCCACGTGCAGCGTGCGCTCGAACCCTGGCCCCGCGCGGGCGGCGCACCCCGGCGGGCCGGGGTCAGCGCGTTCGGCGCGGGCGGCACGAACGCGCACGTCCTGGTCGAGGAGGCGCCGGAGCCCGCTCCCGGGCCGGGCGCGGACGGGCCCTGCCTGGTCGTGCTCTCCGCCCGTACGCCCGAGGCGCTGCGCGACTACGCCCGCGCCTGGACCCGCTTCCTGGCGGAGACCGCCACGGCGGACGGCTCCCTCTCAAGCTCCCGGGGCGCCGTCGAACGGGTGGCCGCGCTGCTCGGCATCCCCGCCGACCAGCTCGACCCGGCCGACTCGCTGGGCGACCTCGGCCTCGACCCGGCCGCGCTGATCCATCTCGGACAGGGCCTCTCGCTGGACGACACCGTCGCCGACCTGGCCGGGCCCGGCACGGCTCTGGCCGACCTCGCCTACACCTCGCAGGTCGGACGGACCGGCATGGCGGAGCGGCTGGCGCTCGTCGTGCGCGACGTGGCCGAGCTGCGGGACGGGCTGGAGGCGTACGCGGCGGGCGCGAACCCCGGCCCCGGCGTCTTCACCGGCTCCGGCTCCGGCGGCGAGGACGGGACGCCGTCGGCGGCGGACTGCGTCCGGCTGTTCCGGGCCGGACGGCTGGAAGAGGTGGCGGCCGCCTGGGCCGGAGGAGCCGAGGTGCCGTGGCGCGAGTGCCACGACGGCGGACGTCTGGTGTCGCTGCCGGTCTATCCGTTCCAGGAGGAGAGCTGCTGGCTCGGACGCTGGCAGCGCGCCACCGCGACCTCCGAGCAGCCTGCCGAGCCGTTGTTCGAGTCACCCACCGGGCCGCCCGCCGTGGAGACGCCGGAGGAGCAGGCCGTGGAGACGCCGGAGGAGCAGGCCGTGGAGCTCGTGCCGGACGGGGAAGGGCTGCGGTTCGAGGTGCTGCCCGACGGGGTGGCGCTGGTGGTGATGGGGTCCGGCGCGTCCATGTTCACCAGGGAGCTGATCGACGACCTCCAGGCCGCGTTCGCCGAGATCGCCGGGCGCGAGGACGTCAAGGCGGTCGTGCTCACCGGCAGCGGCAACGTCTTCAGCATGGGCGCCACCCCGGAGGCCCTGCGCACCCTTGCGGGCGGCGAAGGACGTTTCACGGACGTGCCCTTCCTGTACGAGGGGCTGCTGCGGTGCGACCGGCCGGTCGTCGCCGCCGTCCAGGGGCACGCGTCGGGCGGCGGGCTGGCCTTCGGGCTGTTCGCCGACCTCGTCATCATGGCGGCCGAGGGGGTCTACAGCGCCAACTTCATGAAGTTCGGCTTCACGCCCGGGATGGGCGCGACGTACATCCTGGAGGAGCGGCTCGGCCGGTCGGCGGCGCACGAGATGCTCTACACCGGCCGGTCCGTGACGGGTGAGGAGCTGGCCCGGCGGGGGGCCGGGGTGACCGTCCTGCCGCAGGGCGCCGTGCTGAAGGCGGCGCTCAGGCACGCCCGCTCGATCGCCGCGCTGCCCCTGCCCGCCCTGCGGGCGCTCAAGTCCGAGCTGGCCGGACGGGTGCTCGACCGGCTGACCGGCGTCATCGCGGGGGAGTCGGGGATGCACGAGCGCGTGCTGGGGGAGGAGTCGCTGGCCCGCGTCGACGACTACTTCGCCAAGGTGGACACCTTCAGAGGCGACGCCCCGAAGGCGGACACGGGCAGAAGCGCGTCAGCGAAGGCCCGTCCCGTGAAGGGGGGTCCTGCGGGGGGCGGGCCTGAGCCGGGGGAGGTGCGGCGGGTCATCGAGGGCACGCTCATGAGCCACCTCTACCTCCAGGCCCACGAGGTGGACGACTCGCTGAGCTTCAGCGAGATGGGTCTGGACTCGATCGGGGCCGTGGAGATCGTCCGGGACCTGAACCGGAGCTTCGGGCTCGACCTGGACTCCGTCGCCGTCTACGACCACCCGACCGTCCCGGCGCTGGTGGACGCCGTACGGGAGGCCGTGGCCGCCGACGGGCTGACCGTGCCCCCGCCGCGTCCCGCCCCCGAGCAGCCGGCCCCGGAGGAGCGGCCTTCCGTACCGAGGCAACCCACGCCCGCCGAGCGGGACGAGACGCCCGGACCGGGCGATCCGGAGGAGCGGGCGGGCCAGGTCCGGCTGCCCTCGCTCGACGGCGACCGCGCCGAGCCGGACCCCACGACCGCCGAGCCTCGCGCGAACACCGGCACGGTCACCCTGGAGGCGGTGAGGCCCACCGAAGAGCCCCCCGCCCGTGAGGAGCCCACCCCCGCACGAGAGAAGACGCCTGTCCGGGAGGGGGACATCGCCGTCATCGGCATGGCCGGGCGGTTCCCGGACGCGCCCGACCTCCGGACGTTCTGGCGGAACCTGGCGGACGGCCGGTGCAGCATCCGCGAGGTGCCCCCCGAGCGGTTCGACGTCTCGCGGGTGTACGACGCCGACCGCATGGCGCCGGGCCGGACGTACAGCAAGTGGGCCGCCATGCTCACCGACGTCGACGCCTTCGACGCGGCCTTCTTCAACATCTCGCCCCTGGAGGCCGAGACGATGGACCCGCAGCAGCGGCTGTTCCTCCAGGAGGCGTGGCACGCCCTGGAGGACGCCGGCTACGCCGCCAGGTCCGGCCGCAGGCCGTGGGGGTGCTTCGTCGGCTGCGGCGCGGGCGACTACGCCGGCCTGCTGGCGGCGGCCGGACGCGACGACACCGGGCACGCCTTCCTCGGCAACGCCTCCTCGGTGCTGCCCGCGCGGATCGCGTACCTGCTGGACTTCGGCGGGCCGACCATGGCCGTGGACACCGCGTGCTCGTCCTCGCTGGTGGCCGTGCACCTGGCCTGCGAGAGCATCCGGCGCGGCGAGTGCGAGGCGGCGGTCGCGGGTGGGGTGGCGGTGATGAACACCCCGAGGATGCACATCTGGTGCAGCAAGGCCGGGATGCTCTCGCCCACCGGCACCTGCGCGCCCTTCGACGAGTCGGCCGACGGCATCGTGCTGGGCGAGGGCGTCGGCGTGGTCGTGCTGAAGCGGCTGGACCGGGCGCTGGCGGACGGCGACCACGTCCACGGCGTGATCCGGGCCAGCGGCGTCAACGGCGACGGCGCGAGCAACGGCATCACCGCGCCCAGCGCCTCCTCCCAGGCGGAACTGCTGACCGAGGTGCACCGGCGGGCCGGGATCCGGCCCGGCGCGGTGGACTACGTCGAGACGCACGGCACCGGGACCGAGCTGGGCGACCCGATCGAGGTCAAGGCGCTGGCGAAGGTGTTCGGCGCGGACCGCGAGCGCCCGTGCCGCATCGGCTCGCTCAAGGCGAACGTCGGCCACACCACCATGGCGGCGGGGATCGGCGGGCTGCTCAAGACCCTGCTGGCGTTGCGGCATCGGCAGTTGCCGCCGTCGCCGGGGTTCGTCCGGGCCAACCCGAAGATCGACTTCGCGGACGGCGCGCTCGAAGTGGTCACGGAGCTGTCGCCCTGGACGCCCGGCCGCTCCGGCGAGCGGGTCGCGGCGGTGAGCAGCTTCGGCTTCAGCGGGACGAACTGCCACGTCGTGGTCGCCGAGCCGCCCTCCCGCGAACCGCGGGCCGGCGGGCGCGAGGACGTCGTCGTGCCCCTGTCGGCCTCGGACGAGCAGGCCCTGGCCCGGCTGCGCACCGGCCTGGCCGGCCACCTCGACGCCCACCCGGAGCTCGACGTGCGCGACGTCGCCCGCACGCTCGCCGTGGGCAGGCCGCACCTGGCCGGGGCCCGGTGCGCGTACGTGGCCGGGGACCTCGCCGACCTGCGCGGCCAGCTGCGCGACGGCGCCCGCCCGGCACGCGGTGAGGCGGGACGCCTCGCCGAGCGGTACACCGGCGGCGACGACCTCCCCTGGGACGACCTGACGGCGGGCGGGCGGCGGGTGCCGCTGCCGGGATACCCGTTCGCGGACGACCGGCGCCACTGGATCGGCGGCGACGACCACCCCGCCGGGCCCGGCGACGACCACCCCGCCGGGCCCGCCCCCGGGATGTGGATCCGCCCCGACGACCGGCTGGTCGCCGACCACCGGATCGGCGGCACCTCCGTGCTGCCCGGCGTGGCCCTCCTGACGATCGCCGCCGAGCGCGGCGGGCTGTCCGGTCCGGTGCGCTTCGAGCGGGTACGGTGGCTGCGCCCGTTCGAGGTGCGCGAGGCCCGCGCCCTGGACGTGGTCGTGCGCGACGACGGCGGCTTCGAGCTGGACGGGCACGCCCGCGGCACCCTGCGGACCGGCGACGGCGCACTCGGGCGGCTGGACGTCGCCCAGGTCGAGGCCCGGTGCGCGGACAGCCGTCCGGCCGACGACCTCTACCGCGCCTTCGACCGCGCCGGGCTGCACTACGGGCCCGGGTTCCGGGTGCTGCGCGAGGTCCGGGTCGGCGACGGCGAGGCGCTCGGCGTCCTGCGCGACGGCGCGCGCTGGGAGGCGCTGCTGGACGGCGCGCTCCAGACCGTCGCGGCGCTGCGTCCCGAGGGCGGTGAGCCCGCGATGCCGTTCAGCGTGGAGTCGGCCGAGCTGGACGGCCCGATCACCGGCCCCGCCCACGCCCACGTGACCGACGAGGGCCGGGACGGGTACACGGTCCGCCTCGCCGACTCCGCGGGGCGGGTCAGGGCCGAGTTCCGGGGGGTCGTCCTGCGGACCCGGCCGAGCCGCCCGGCGGACGGCATGATCTTCGCCCCCGTCTGGCGCCGGACCGAGCCCGCCACCGAGCCCGGTGCGGGCGGCGGCCGGGCTCTCGTGCTGCACACCCCCGCCGCCGAGCCGCTGGCCCGCGCCCTCCTGGACACCCACGAGGACGGCCATCTGGCCCCGCTCGCCTCGCCCGCAGCGCCGGAGGAACGGTACGACACCGTGTACGTCCTCGCCCTGCCCGACCGGAGCGGCCCGCCCGCCGACGACCCCACCACCCGCGACGTGTTCCGCCTGGTCAAGCGGCTTTCCGAGCAGGGGCGCGGCGGCTGGAGCCCCACGGTGAAGGTGGTCGTCGCCGGAGCCGTGCGGGTCGGGGGCGAGGAGATCGTCCCGCACGCGGCCGGTGTGATCGGACTGACCAGGGCGGTGGCCGCCGAGCACCCGCACTGGACCGTCGCCGTCATCGACGTCGGGGCCGCGCCGCAGCCGCCCGCCGACCTCGCCCGCCTGGTGCGCGCCGAGAGCTGCGCCGACGAGCTGGTCGCCCTCCGCGACGGCCACCGCCACCTCCGCACCCTGGAACCCCTGCCCCTGACCGCCGGACGCAGCCCCTACCGGGACGGCGGGGCCTACCTGATCGTGGGCGGGACCGGCGGCCTCGGACGCACCCTGAGCAGGCATCTGGCCGCCACCGCAGGAGCGCGGCTGGCCCTGGTCGGGCGGCGCGAGATCAGCCCCGAGATCCGCGAGCAGCTGGCCGAGATCGAGTCGCTCGGCGGCCAGGCCGTGTACCTGCGGGCCGACGTGGCCGACCGGGCCGCGTTCGGCAGGGCCGTCGAGGCGGCGCGGCAGCGGTTCGGCGAGCTCCACGGCGCCTTCCACGCCGCTCTGGTGCTGCGCGACATGACGCTCGCCAACATGGACGACGACGCGTTCGACCGGGTGCTCGCGCCCAAGGTGGCCGGCGCCGCCGTCTTCGCCGAGGCGCTGGCCGGCCTGCCGCTCGACTTCCTGGCCTACTTCTCCTCGGCGGCCTCGTTCGTCGAGGTGGGCGGCCAGGCGAACTACGCGGCCGCCAGCACGTTCGAGGACGCCTACGCGCTGAGCCTGCCCGACCGGCCGGTCAGCGTGATCAACTGGGGCTACTGGGGCAGCGTCGGCGCGGTCTCCGGCGGCGGCTACGACGGCCGGTTCGCCGAGCTGGGCATCGGCTCGATCGAGCCGGAGGAGGGCATGGCGGCGCTGGCGTCCGTCCTGGGCTCGGGCGCGCGGCAGGCGCTCGTCGTCAAGGCGGAGCCGAAGGGCCTGGCCCACATCGGCGTCCGCACCCCGGACGCCGCCGGAGAGCCCGGCCGGACCGGCGAGCCCGGTGAACTGGAACGAGCGCGGACGGCGTTCGCCGCTCTGGACGACCTGGCCCGCGGGCTGCTCCACCGGTCGGCCGACCGGGTCAGGGCCGTCGAGAACGTGCGCGCGGACCGCGGACGGCTGCGCGCCGCCGTGCTCGACCTGCTGGACGGGCCCGCGCCGCAGACGTCGCCGGCGGACGTGCTGGCCCGCTTCCCCGACCTGGAGCCGCACGTCAAGCTGCTGACCGCCTGCGTCGAGGCGCTGCCCGGCGTGCTGGCGGGCGAGCGCGACCCCATGGAGGTGCTGTTCCCCGGCGGCTCGATGAGCCTGGTCGAGCAGGTCTACAAGGGGCAGGCGGTCTCGGACCACTTCAACCGGCTGCTGGCCGGGGAGGTCGCCCGCGGCGGCCCCCGCCGCGTCCTGGAGATCGGCGCCGGCACGGGCGCGAGCACCGGCTTCGTGCTGGACGCCCTCGAAGGCCAGGACGTCGAGTACACCTACACCGACGTCTCGCCCGGGTTCCTGCGCCACGGCGAGCGGGAGTTCGGCGCGCGCCGCCCGGACCTCGTGCTCGCCCTCTTCGACGTGGAACGCGACCCGGCCGAGCAGGGCTTCGAACCCGGGACCTACGACGTCGTGCTGGCCACGAACGTCCTGCACGCCACCGCCGACGTCGGCCGGACGCTGCGCAACGCCGCCGCGCTGCTGCGTCCCGGCGGACGGTTGCTGGTCAACGAGGTGACCAGGGCGGCCGACTTCCTGACCCTCACGTTCGGGCTGACCCCGGGCTGGTGGCGCTTCACCGACGAGGAGCTGCGCCTGCCGCACAGCCCGCTGCTCGGCGCGCCGCAATGGCAGCGGGCGTTCCGGGACGCCGGTCTCACTCCCGCCCGCACCCTGGGCATCCCCGGCACGCCCGTCGCGGAGCTCGACCAGTGCGTCCTGGTGGGCGAGACGGCGGCCGCCACAGCTCCCGGCACCGGCGCCCGCGGCTACGTCAAGCGGGTGTTCGCCGAGGTGCTCAAGTACGGGAGCACCGATCTGGACGAGCGCGCCACCTTCGAGACGTTCGGCATCGACTCGCTGGTGAGCCAGAACGTCATCCACCGGTTCGAGCAGGACCTGGGGCCGCTGCCGTCCACGCTGCTGTTCGAGAACCTGACGATCGAGGAGCTGGCCGCGTACCTGGAGAACGAGCACGGCGAGCGCCTGCGCGCGGCCCTCGGCCAGGAACCCGCGCCGGAGGAGCCGGCGCGGCCCGCGCCGCGCCGCGAGCCCGCCGCGCAGGCCCTCGACATCGCCGTGGTCGCGATGACCGGCCGCTACCCGGCCTCCCCCGACCTGGACGCTTTCTGGAGCAACCTGGCGAAGGGCGCGAACTGCATCACCGAGGCGGACCGCTTCGACCTGGACGCCCTGTACGACCCCAAACGCGGACGCAAGCAGCGCACCTACAGCAAGTGGGGCGGCTTCATCGAGGGCGTGGAGCAGTTCGACGCGCCGTTCTTCGGCATCCTGCCGCGCGACGCCGAGATCACCGACCCGCAGGAACGCCTGTTCCTGGAGACCGCCTGGACCCTGCTCGAAGACGCCGGCTACCTGAGCGAGCACACCAGGCAGCCGAGCACCGGCGTCTTCGTCGGCACCATGTACGGCTCCTACGGGCGCATGGCGGCGGCCGAGGGCTGGCCGGAGGGCAGGTTCGCGGGGGCGCACTCGGCGTACTGGTCGATCGCCAACCGGGTGTCGTACTTCTTCGACCTGCGCGGGCCGAGCCTCGCCGTCGACTCGGCCTGCTCGTCGTCGCTGACCGCGGTCCAGCTCGCCTGCGAGAGCCTGCGGCGCGGCGAGTGCGCGCAGGCCATCGCGGGCGGCGTGAACCTGATCCTGCACCCCGCCCACTTCGTGGCGCTCTGCTCGCTGAACATGCTCGCCGCCGACGGCGCCTGCAAGGTGTTCGACGAGGCGGCGGACGGGTTCGTCCCGGGGGAGGGCGTCGGGGCGGTGCTGCTCAAGCCCCTGGCCGACGCCGAGCGGGACGGCGACCGGATCTACGGCGTCATCAAGGGCGCCTTCGCCAACGCCGGAGGGAAGACCGCCGGGTACACCGTGCCCAATCCGAGCGCCCAGGCCGACCTGGTCTCCGAGGCGGTCCGGCGGGCCGGGCTGGACCCGCGGACCATCTCGTACGTCGAGGCCCACGGCACCGGCACCGCGCTCGGCGACCCCATCGAGATCGCCAGCCTGACCCGGGCCTTCGCCTCCGAGGGCGTCGCGGACGGGGACCGCGTGGACCGGATGGTCGGCTCCGTCAAGGCCAACATCGGGCACCTGGAGGGCGCGGCGGGCATCGCCGGGCTGACCAAGGTGCTGCTGCAGTTCCAGCACGGCCAGGTGGCTCCCTGCGCGAACCTGAGAACGCCCAACTCCAAGATCGACTTCACCGCGTCCCCCTTCCGGCCGCCGGACCGGCTGACCGACTGGCAGCGGCCCTTCCTGGACGGCGAGACGTTCCCGCGCCGGGCCGGGGTCAGCTCGTTCGGCGCCGGCGGGGCCAACGTGCACGTCGTCCTGGAGGAGTACGTGCCCACCGCCGGGACGCCGCCGGAGCCCGCCGACGCGGGGGAGCAGGTGATCCTGCTCTCGGCGCGTACCCGCGACCAGCTCCGCGCCATGGCGGGCCAGGTCGCCGACGTCGCGGCGAGCGGGCGGGCGGGGCTGGCGGAGCTCGCGTACACCACCCAGGTGGGTCGCGCCGAGCTGCCCGAACGGCTCGCCGTCCGGGCTGCCGGCCTGGACGAGCTGGCCGCCCGGCTGCGTTCGTTCGCGGGCGACGGCGAGGCCGAGGGCGTCCTCGTGGGGACGGCGGAGCCCGGCGCCGGCCAGGCTCCGCCGGAGGACGGCGCGGAGGGGCTCGGGGCCGGATGGGTCGCGGGGGCCCGGGTGGACTGGGCCGCCAACTGGCCCACCCCCCACCCGCGCCGCGTGACCCTCCCGCCCTACCCCTTCGACCGCCGCCCCTACTGGCTCCCCACGGCCACTCCCACCGCCCAGACCACCACGCACCCCACCGACCAGACCACCACGCACCCCACCGCCCAGACCACCACCCACCCCACCGACCAGGCCGCCGGTGAGCCCGTCGGCAAGCCCGCCGACCGACCCAGCCCCATGCCCAGACCTCCGGCCTCTCAGCCGACGCCCGCCGACGCGGCCGCCTCTCAGGCGGGTTCCGAGCTCGCCGCCGAGCGGGCGTCCGGTCAGGGAGCGGGGGAGGCCGCCGACGGGCGTTGCACCTACCTGCGGCCCCGCTGGACACCCGCCGCACTCCCCGAAGGACACCGGGAACCTGAAGCCCTCCTGGTCATCACCGACGACGACCGGCTCGCCGAAGCGCTCGGCGGCACTCAACTCCGCCCCGGCGACGCCTTCCCACCGGACGATCCCCCCGAACAGCCCGCCCGGCAGTTCGGCGACGCGGACGTTCCCCCCGCGCAGGCCGCCCGGCAGTTCGGCGGCCTGGATCGGACCCCCGACGCCGTCGTGATCGCCCCCTCGGACCCGTTCCCCGGGACCGCCGCCTTCGACGCCCTGCTGCGCACGGCCACCGCCGTCCTGCGCGACGGGGGCCCGCTCAGGGTGGTGGTGTCCGCCGCGACCCGCGAGCCGCACCACACCGCCCTGGCCGCCGCCCTGAGGACGCTGGCCCTGGAGCACACGGCGTTCAGCGGCGTGTGCGTCACCGGCGCCACCCCGGCGCAGGTCGCGGCCGAGCTGCGGGCGCCCGCCGCCGGAACCGCTCCCGAGCGGCGGGTCTCCGAGGTCGCCTACCGCGACGGCGCCCGCCTGGTGAAGGGCATGGAGCCGTACGAGCCGCCGCCGCCCGGGCTGGACGTCCGGCCGGACGGCACGTACCTGATCACCGGCGGCGCCGGGGCCATCGGGCTGGCGTTCGCCCGCTTCCTCGCCGGGCGCGGGGCGGCGAAGCTGGTCCTGACCGGACGCTCCGAGCCCGGCGACGACATCGAGCGCCGGATCGCCGGGCTGCCCGCCGTCTACGTGCGCGCCGACGTGTGCTCGGCCGCCGACCTGCGTGACCTGCGCGACCGGTACGGCCCCTTCCACGGCGTCATCCACGCCGCCGGGATCCATCGGGACGCGCGGGCCGTGCGCAAACGTCCCGAGGACACGCGGGCCGTGCTGGAGCCCAAGATCCTGGGCACCGTCCTGCTGGACGAGGCCCTGCGCGGCCAGCCGCTGGACTTCCTGGCGCTGTTCTCGTCGGTGGCCGCCGAGACCGGCAACATCGGGCAGATCGACTACGCCTACGCCAACGCCTTCCTCAACCACTTCGCCGAGCGGCGCGCGCGGCTCGGGCACGGCAGGACGCTCGCCGTCGGCTGGCCGCTGTGGGAGGAGGGCGGCATGAAGGTGGACGACGCCACCCGCCGGCTGTTCGAACGCCGCTGGGGCAGCGTCCCGATGAGCACCGCCGCCGGGCTCGCCGCCTTCGCCCGGGGGCTGGCCGGAGCCGAGACGAGCTTCGCCGTGGTCGAAGGCCCCGCCGAGCCCGCCCCCGAACGGTCCCAGCCGCCCGCGAATCCCGAATCCGAGGTTATGGAGATGAGTGAGCCCATGTCCGCGACGGAGACGACCGGGTCCGACGACCATCTGATCGAGGCGGTCCGGGCGGAGCTGCGTCGCGCGGCGGCCGGATTCCTGCTGGTGGGCGAGGAGCACGTGGACCTCGACGCCGAGCTGATGGACATGGGGTTCGACTCGATCTCCATGGCCGAGCTGGTGGACCAGGTCAACGAGCGGTACAAGCTGGACCTGCTGCCGACCGTGCTCTTCGAGGCCACCGACCTGAACACCTTCTGCGACCACCTGCTCGCCGAGCACCCGGCCGAGATCGCCGCCGCCCACACCCCACCGGCCCCCGCCACCCCCTCGCCCGCCACCCCACCCGCCCCCGCCGCAGAACCTCTCGCCCCCACCGAGCGGCAGGAGGACGCCGAGCCAGGCCCGGCGCCGGAGACCGTGACCTCGCCCCCACGGCCCGGCGCCGGGACCTCCCCGACCACCCCTGACAACCCACCGACCACAGCGACCGGCACAGCGACCGGCACAGCGACCGGCACTGCGACCGGCACGACGGCTGGGAGCGCGACGGAAAGGCCCGCGACGGGTGGCATCGCGATCGTCGGCATGGCGGGCATGCTGCCCGGCTCCGCCGACCTGGACGACTTCTGGCGCCACCTGACCGAGGGCCGCGACCTGACCCGCCCGGTCCCCGAGGACCGGCGCGAGCTGCGCGAGAACCCCGAGACGGCGAACGTCCGCGCCGGCTTCCTCGACGACGTGCGCTCCTTCGACGCCGCGCTGTTCGGCATCTCGCCCAAGGAGGCGGCGATGATGGACCCGCAGCAGCGGCTGTTCCTGCAGACCGTCTGGCGGGCCGTCGAGGACGCCGGTTACCGCCCCGCCGACCTGGCCGGCACCAGGACGGGCCTGTTCGCGGGCGTGTCCGCGTGCGACTACGACGACCTGCTGCGCGAGCACGGCGTGCCGGTCGAGGCCCACACGGCCAGCGGCGTGGCCGACTGCATCCTGGCCAACCGCGTCTCCCACCTGCTGGACCTGCGCGGCCCGAGCGAGGCGGTCGACACGGCCTGCTCCAGCTCCCTCGTCGCCCTGCACCACGCGGTACGCGCCATCGAGGACGGCGAGTGCGACGCGGCCATCGCCGGCGGCGTCAACCTGACGCTCAGCCCGGGGCTCTACATCGCCTTCGCCAAGTCCGGCATGATCAGCGAGGACGGCGTCTGCAAGACGTTCGACGAGCGCGCCGACGGCTACGGCCGGGGCGAGGGCTGCGGCGCCGTCCTGCTCAAGCCGCTGCGGACGGCGCTGGCGGACGGCGACCAGATCCTCGCCGTGATCAGGGGCAGCGCGGTCAACCACGGGGGCCGGGCCAGCTCGCTCACCGCGCCCAACCCCGAGGCGCAGGCGCGCGTGCTGGTCGACGCCTACCGCAAGGCGGACGTCGATCCCGCCCGCGTCAGCTACATCGAGGCGCACGGCACCGGCACCAGGCTCGGCGACCCGATCGAGATCGAGGGCATGAAGAAGGCGTTCGCCCGGCTGTACGCCGACCGGGGGCGGCCCGCGCCGGACGTCCCGCACGTGGCGCTCGCCACCGTGAAGACCAACATCGGCCACCTGGAGGCGGCGGCCGGCATCGCCGGGCTGCTCAAGGTGCTGCTCTGCATGCGTCACGGGGCGCTGCCGCCGACGATCCACTACGAGCGTCCCAACCCGTACGTGCGGCTGGAGGGCAGCCCGTTCACCATCAACACGCGGCTCACGCCGTGGGACGGGCCGGACCGGGTGGCGGGGGTCAGCTCGTTCGGCTTCGGCGGGACGAACGCGCACGTGGTGCTGGAGGCGTACCGGCAGCAGGTCCCGCCGGAGAAGGCGGGGGAGCCGCGGGTGCTGGTGCTGTCGGCGGCCCGCCGGGAGGCCCTGGAGGAGTACGCGCGGAACGTCGCCCGGTACATCCGGGAACATCCGGAGATCGGCCTCGACCGCATCGCCTGGACCCTCCAGAACGGACGCCGCCACCTGTCCGAACGGCTCGCCGTGGTGGTCAGCGATCGCGAGCAGGCGGTACGGGCGCTGAGCGGCGAACCGGCGGGCGTGCACAGGGGCACCGCCCGCAGGGACGCCCCGGCGCCGTGGGGCACCGGGCCGGAGGACCTGGCCGAGGCGTGGGTCTCCGGCAGCGAGGTGGACTGGCAGGGGTTGTGGCAGGGGCCGCGCCCGGTGCGGGTCTCGCTGCCCGGCCCGCCCTTCGCCCGCGTCGAGCACTGGTTCACCGCGCCCGAGCCGTCCCGCGCCGCCGCCCCGGCCGCCGCGTCTTCGGACGGCGCGGTCGTGCGGCGGACCAGCGACGGGAGGGTGCGCCTGCGCGCCGCCAAGGGTGGCCGGACGCCCGACGTTCCCGCCCCCGCCCCCGCCGAGCGGGTGGAGGCCGCGCGACTGGACGAGACGCCGGTCGCGCCCGCCGGAAGCGCCGGCGGCCCCGCCGGGGTGGAGGAGATGCTGCGCGAACGGCTCTCCACGATCCTGGACGCCGACCCCGCCGGCGTGGACGTGGACACCCCCTTCGAGGAGCTGGGACTCGACTCCATCTTCCGGATGGAACTGGTCAAGGCGATCAACACCGCCTTCTCCCTCGACCTCCAGGCAGCCGAGCTGTACGAGTACGACACGGTGGACCGGCTGGCCCGCGCCGTCGAATCAGCCATCACCGACTCCGCCCCCACCCAAGAACCGCAACCGAAACCCGCCCCGAAACCCGCCCCGAAACCCGCCCCGAAACCCGCCCCGAAGCCCGCCACCGAACCGACGTCGAAGCAGCAGGCGCGAGGGACGGCAGGCACCCTGGAGGACCAGCTCGCGGACCTGGTCGGCGCGATCATCGAGCGCCCGCTCGACCCCGCCCGCAGCTTCGCCGACAACGGCCTGACCTCCTTCGAGATGCTGCGCGTGGTGAGCGTCCTGGAGAAGCAGGTCGGCGCGCTGCGCAAGACCCTCCTGTTCGACCACACCACGCCCGCCGACCTGGCCGCGCACCTGCGCGACGAGCGCGGCACGGAGTCCGTACAGCCCCCGGAGCAGCCGGACGGGCCGGCCCCGTTCGAGACGAGGACGCGCGACGGCGAGCCGGCCGTGCTGCTGAAGCGGGACCTGCACCGGCACCCGGACCTGCGGGACCTGGTCGCAGGCATCGACCGCCGCCACGCCAAGGAGGGCGGCCTGGCCGGACGCGACATCGCGCCGCTGGCCTTCATCGGCTCGGCGCGCAAGGGCTACCTGCACGTCTCCGAGAACGGCGGCAACCTGCTGGCCTGGAGCTACGCCGGCTCCGAGGAGTACTTCCAGGAGCTGGTCGAGGAGTACACCGCCTACGCGCGGGCGCGCGGCCTGCGGCCCAACTTCCTGTCCCTCCTCCCGGTGCGCGAGGTGGCCGGGGAGCCGTACAGCGCGACGCCGTTCGGGGCCGTGCAGCGGCTCGACGACCTGGGCTCCTTCACGCTGAAGGGCGGCCGGATGGAACGCCTGCGCTACATGGTGCGGCGCTTCTGCAAGGCGGGCGAGTGCCGGACGGCCGAGTACCGCTCGGGCGAGGACCCCGCGATGGACCGCAGGCTGGCCGCGCTGGTGGACGACTGGGCCGGCCGCAAGCAGATGGTCAACCCGTACGTGTCGGTCGTCCGGCGGGAGATCGAGGAGGGCCGCCTGGACGGCAGGCACCGCGTCTTCGTCACCTACCTGGACGACGAGGTGGCCAACGCCGTCGTCATCACGAAGATCCCGTCGGAGAACGGCTACCTGCTGGACGTCGAGTTCTACCCCAAGGGCATGCCACTCGGCGGGCTGGAGTTCGCGATCGTGCAGATCATCGAGCGGCTCGTGGAGGAGGGCTGCACGATGTTCAGCTTCGGCGCCAGCTTCGGCGTGGAGACGGAGGAGTCGGCCAACGCCGCCCCGGACGTGCGCCAGGCGCTGGACGAGCTGCGTTCCGCGGGCATCTTCGGCGAGGGGAACTTCCAGTTCAAGAACAAGTTCCGGCCGGTGAACGTGCCCATCTACCTGTGCCAGCCGGAGGGGGAGGACCGCACGCCGGTCTCGGAGATCATCCTCATGATCGCCGACCCGGACCTGCGCCCCGCCACCACCGAGGAGCCGCCCGAAGCCAAGCCCGAAGCCAAGCCCGAAGCCAAGCCGGCAGCGGACAAGCCGGACACGGCCGGACTGCTGAACCGGTACGGCGGCGAGCCGGCCCGGGTCCCCGCCCACCACGTCACCACCGACCTGATCACCGACTCCTGGGCCGAGCTGGACGCCCCCTGGATCGCCGAGCGGCTGCGGCGCCTGACGGAACGGTCGGCCGCCCGTCCGGACACCGAGATCGACGGCCTGCCGTTCCCCTTCGTCGTCCCGACGGGCTCCGGCCGGGCGGCCGAGGCGCTGCTGTGCCGGTCGTGGCCGGGCCGGCGCGGTCGGGTGCTGCACAACGGCCTGTTCCCGACCTGGTTCCTGAGCCTGGCCGACAACGGCTTCAAGCCGGTCGAGCTGCCCGGCGGCCCGGAGATCGACGTCGAGGCGCTGGAGGCGGAGCTGGCCGGGGACGAGCCGGTGTCGTTCGTCTGCGTGGAGGTGGCCAACAACGCGGCCGGCGGCGCGCCGACCTCCCTGGCGAGCCTGCGCGCGGTCAAGGAGGCCGCGGCCCGGCACGGCGTCCCCCTGGTGATCGACGGCGCCCGCGTCGTGGACAACGCCATGGCGGTCGCGGGCGGCCGGGACGTGTGGGAGGTCGTCGGCGAGCTGCTCGAACTGGCCGACAGCGCCACGATCAGCCTGTCCAAGGACTTCGGGGTGCCGTTCGGCGGCCTGCTCGCCACCCGCGACGACGCCCTGCGCGAGCGGGTCGCCGAGCGGCTGGAGACCTGGGGCAGCGACGTCGGCCTGGCCAACCGCCGGATCATGGCGGCCGCCCTGGAGGACCGCGAGACGGTGGCCGACCAGGTCCGCGCCCGGGCGGACGCGGTGGCGGCGCTCCGGCAGGGCCTGTCGGAGGCGGGCGTCGCGCTGGAGGGCCCGCCCGGCGGTCACTGCGTGCTGCTGAAGGACGCCGACCACGTGCGCATCTTCCGCGAGACGGGCATCAGGGGCGCTCCGCACTTCGGCCGCGAGGGCGTGGTGCGCCTGGCGGTGCCGGTCGGCCTGAGCGTCGAGGAGGCCAAGGACGCCGCCGCCCGCCTGGGCGCCCTCCTCGGCGCCGACGCCCCGCAGTCCGCCCGTCAGACGGCCGACACCTCGCAATCCGCCCATCAGAAGGCCGACGCCTCGCAATCCGCCCGTCCCAAAGGCCGGAAGAACGAGACCCGGAGGAACCCCGACAACCCCAACCTGGCGATCCTGCGCGAACACCAGCCCGACGTCGAGCACGAGATCGTCACCACCGCGGACGGCGACGTCGAGCTGTTCAGCGCCGGCTCGGGACCGGCCCTGCTGCTCATGCACCCGTTCAACATCGGCGCCGGCGTCTACGCCCGCCAGTTCGAGGGCCTGGCCCACCGCTACCGGGTGACGAGCGTGCACCATCCGGGCGTCGGCGCGACCACGGCCGCCGCCGACCTGTCGCTCAGCGGCCTGGCCCGGCTCTGCCACGACGTGGCGGGCGGCCCGGCGCACGTGGCCGGGGCGTCGTTCGGCGGGCTGGTCGCCCTGGCGTACGCGCTCGACCATCCCGACGACACCGAGTCGCTGATCCTGATCGGCAGCTCCTGCCGCATCGGCAACCGGGTCGGCGACATCGACAAGCTGGAGGTGGTGGCCACCCAGGACTTCGACCGGGTCATCGAGGGCAGCGGGTCCAAGCGGCTGCGCAAGCGGCGGGACGCCCTGATGCGGCTGCTGCTGCGCGCCGAGAGCATGGCCCCGCAGGTCGGCCTGCGCTACCTGGACGTGTTCGCCGAACGCCCGGACCTGGGCGACCGGCTGCCGGAGGTCCGGGCGCGCACGCTGATCGTCCAGGGCCGGTACGACACCGTCATCCCGGCCAAGACCGCGCACCTGCTGCACGCCCTGATCCCCGACTCCCGGTACGAGGAGATCCCCGACGCGGGCCACTTCCCGCAGCTCACCAGCCCCGACCACGTCAACCGGCTGATCTGCGAGTTCCATGATGAACAGAATTGACGACAGCACCGTGACCAGGACCGAGCTGGTCAAGCCAGGGATGTGCGGGCCCAGCTCGCTGTTCATGGGCGAGGTCGGCGACTGGACCTGGGACACGGTCAGCGCGCTGTGCGGCACGAACGCCTTCGACGCGCGCAACGCCGCCGGCGACCCGACGTACCTGTCGTTCTACTACTTCCACGTCAGGGGCAGCCGCGACCTGCACGTCAACGCGCTGACGTTCGGCGACGAGCTGGAGGTCACCTCCCGGCTGTTCGGCTTCGGCAGCGAGTCGGTGCTGGCCCTGCACCGGATCGGCCGCGGCGGCGGCCGGACGGGCGAGCTCGACCCCGACCGCTTCTACGCCTTCGACGACCCCGGCTGCATCTACGTCGAGACCTTCAACCGCTGGATCTCGCGCAGCGCGCCCGGCAGCAACGAGGGGCTGGTCAAGTCGTCGCCGGTGGACTTCAGGCACGAGCACCTGCCGACGCTGCCCGGCGCGTACTCGCCGCGGAAGATCTACGGCCACGCGCGGAGCACCGGCACGTTCCTGGCCCGCAAACCGGACGACCCGGTCACGTTCACCGCCGACTACCCGGTGGAGCCGTCCAGGGACCTCAACGGCGTGGGCCTGCTCTACTTCGCCTCCTACTTCGCGATCGTCGACTGGGTGCTGCTGCGCTTCTGGCGCAGCCGGGGGATCGGCGTCGCCGACTTCCTCCGGCGGGTCGTGCTCGACCAGCGGCTGTGCTACCTGGGCAACGCGAACGCCGACTCGGTGCTGCGGGTGAGCCTGGAGTGCTGGCCGGCGCCGGAGGACGAGAACGAGGAGATCGTCAACCTCGTCATGGAGGACCGGGGCCGCACGATCGCGGTCAGCACCCTGCGCGTTCTCAGGAGGGGAGACACCGATGACGACGCGTGAACACGTCGAGGGCGTCGTGCACAAGACGATCGACGAGATCCTGCCCGGCGTCGAGATCGACGGCCGGGCGCACCTGAAGGACCTGGGCGCGGACTCCGTGGACCGGGTCGAGATCATCCTGGCCGTGCTCGACCGGCTCGGCGTGCGCGAGCCGCTGTCCTCCTTCGGCGGCGTGCCCAGCATCGACGCCCTGGTCGACTTCGTGTGGGAGCGTGTGAGGTGAACGTCGGAATCGAGGCACTGAACGTCTACTGCGGCCTGGCCCAGATCCCGGTGCCGGAGCTGTTCGAGGGGCGCGGGCTCGATGCCGAGCGCCTGGGCAACCTGATGATGCGCAACCGCTCGGTCGGCCTGCCCTTCGAGGACCCGGTGACCAACGCCGTCAACGCCGCCCGGCCGATCGCCGGCGACGACCGGATCGAGATCCTGATCACCTCCACCGAGTCCGGCCTCGACTACAGCAAGTCGGTGGCCTCCTACGTGCACGAGTACCTGGGGCTGCCGAGGAGCTGCCGGGTCGTGGAGGTCAAGCAGGCGTGCTACGCGGCCACGGCGGCCGTCCAGCTCGCCGCCGCGTACGTCGCCTCGGGCGTGTCGCCCGGCGCGAAGGCGCTGGTGATCGCGACGGACGTGGCGCTGGTGGACGAGCGCGCCGCCTACGCCGAGCCCGCCATGGGCGCCGGGGCGGCGGCCGTGCTGATCAGCGACCGGCCGCGGATCCTGGACCTGGATCTGGGGGCGTTCGGCAACCACAGCTACGAGACGATGGACTCGGCCCGGCCGGGGCCGACGTTCGACATCGCCGACTCCGACCGCTCGCTGTTCGCCTACCTCGACTGCCTGACGAGCTGCCTGGCCGGCTACCGGTCCAGGGTCGAGGACGCCGACTTCGCCACCACCTTCGACCATCTGGCCATGCACACCCCGTTCGCCGGGATGGTCAAGGCCGCGCACCGCAAGCTGATGCGCGAGTCGGGCGGCGGCACGGCGTCGGTCGAGGAGGACTTCGAGCGGCGGGTGCTGCCCTCCCTCGCCTACCCCAGACGGGTGGGCAACCTCTGCTCCGGCTCGGTCTACCTGGCCCTGGCCAGCCTGATCGACCACGCCACCCTGGACGGCCCGGCCCGGGTCGGCCTCTACTCCTACGGCTCGGGCTGCTCGTCGGAGTTCTTCAGCGGCCTGGTCGACGAGGAGTCGGCGAGCACGCTGGCCGCGATGCGGATCGGCGAGCACCTGGACGGCCGCTGCGAGCTCGGCTTCGACGAGTACGCGGCGCTGCTGCCGGAGACCCTGACCTGCCTCGTGCCGGAGCGGGACAGGCAGGTCGACGTGGGCGCGTACGAGCACCTGCTCGCCCGCGCCCGCTTCGACCGCGACCTCCTGGTGAACACCGGGACGAAGGACTACCACCGAACCTACGAATGGCTGGCACCATGACAAACGCGGAGATTTTCGAGACCGTCAAGCAGAACGTCCTGAGGGTGCTGCCGGACCTGCGGCCCGGCGACGTGACGACCGAGGGCACCCTGACCGACCTGGGCGCGAACAGCGTCGACCGGGCCGACGTGGTCACCATGAGCATGGAGGACCTCGGGCTGACCGTGCCGGTGTCGGAGTTCCAGGAGGTGCACGACATCCGGTCCCTGGTGGACCTGCTGGCGAGGCATTCATGAAGGTCGTCGTCACCGGCATGGGCATCGTCTGCTCGATCGCCTCCACCGTCCCGTCGTTCACCAGGGCGCTGCGGGCCGGACGGTGCGGGATCGGGCCGGTGCCCGACCCCGGCGACGGCGGGCCGCGCCTGGCCGCCCTGGTCAAGGGCTTCCGCTTCCGGGAGGCGGTGGCGGCCCGCCGCCGCCTGCCCGAGGAGATCGTGCGCAACGCGCTGCGGGCGGCCAACCGCTCGCCGCAGCCGCTGCAGATGGACCTGGTCGCCGCCATGCAGGCGTACGAGCAGGCCGGGCTGCACGAGGCGCGCGCCGACCCCGAGCGGATGGGCCTGGTCGTGGCCGGGCACAACCTCAGCTCCGGCTACGCCCACGACCTGCACCCCAAGTACGAGGACAACCCCGCCCACCTGCCGGCCAGGTTCGCGCTGCACTTCATGGACACCGACCGGGTGGGCACGCTCAGCCAGGTGTTCGGCATCAGGGGCGAGGGCTACACCGTGGGCGGCGCCTCGGCCAGCGGCAACGTCGGCATCATCAACGGCAGCCGGCTGGTGGAGTCGGGGGCGGTGGACGTCTGCCTGGTGGTGGGCGCCATGACCGACCTGTCGCCGATGGAGAAGCGCGGCCTGGCCACGCTCGGGGCGGTCGCCGGCGTCGAGGAGCCGCAGCAGGCCAGGTGCCGGCCGTTCGACGAGGAGCACGAGGGGTTCGTGCCCGGCCAGGGCGCCGGCTGCGTCGTGCTGGAGAGCGCCCGCTCGGCCGCCGCGCGCGGCGCGACGGCGCTGGCCGAGCTGTGCGGCTACGACCTGAAGCTGGACGCCAACAGCCTGCCCGACCCGCGCGAGGAGGGCGAGGCCAAGGTGATGGTCAACGCCATGGCCAACGCGGGCGTCGGGCCGCGCGACATCGACTACGTCAACGCCCACGCCACGGCGACGCCCAGCGGCGACGTGGCCGAGCTGGCCGCGCTGCGCAGGGCGCTGGGCGACAGCTTCGGCCGGCCGTGGGTCAACTCCACCAAGGGGCTGGTCGGCCACTGCATGTGCGCGGCCGGCGTGGTGGAGGCGATCGCGACCGTGGTGCAGATGCGCCGCGGCTTCGTCCATCCCAACCTGAACCTGCGCCATCCGATCAACCGCGACTGCCGGCTCGCACCCGGCAGGCTGCGGGCCGCCGACATCCGTTACGCGCTGTCCAACAGCTTCGGGTTCGGCGGTTTCAACACCTGCATCGTCCTCGGACGCGAGCGTTGACCGACGGCCGACGCATAGCGCCCAGGGTCAGGGGTAGCGAAAAAGAGAGCAAAAAAGGGAGCTGACATGACTACCCAAGGTAAGGGCTCGTACCAGATCACCGGTTGGGACGAGAAGCCCTACGAGGAGAAGAAGGGCCAGCCCAAGCTCACTCAGGCCCACGTCACCAACGCCTGGACCGGCGACATCGAAGGCGAGGGGCAGGCCGAGTACCTGATGGCCTACGCCAGCGACACCGAGGCCAGCTTCGTCGGCCTGCAGAAGGTCGTCGGGAGCGTCCGCGGCAAGAAGGGCTCCTTCGTGCTGCAGGCGACGGGCACCTTCGACGGCGGCGTGGCCAAGGCCGACTGGTCCGTCGTGCCGAACTCCGGCACGGAGGAGCTGAAGGGGCTGAGCGGCAAGGGAGGGTACGTCTCCAAGACCGACGGCTCGGCGGAGGTCACCCTCAACTTCAACCTCAAGTAGGCGCTGCACGCAGCCGAGTACGCGGGGCCGGGGGCTCCGCGTACTCGCATGTCAGGAACTGCTCAGTGTTGAGCAGACCGCCTCGCGCCCGCGCGCGACGATGGCCGCATGGACACTGAAGTGATCGTCGTCGGTGGCGGCCAGAGCGGGCTCGTCGCGGGCTACTACCTGAAACAGGCCGGCATCCCCTTCGTCATCCTCGACG
Source organism: Nonomuraea sp. NPDC003560 (assembly GCF_042878785.1). Taxonomy (NCBI): domain Bacteria; kingdom Bacillati; phylum Actinomycetota; class Actinomycetes; order Streptosporangiales; family Streptosporangiaceae; genus Nonomuraea; species Nonomuraea sp. NPDC003560. The sequence continues at coordinate 113,549 of NZ_JBIAOF010000002.1, forward strand.
AGGAACCGCGGCTCGGCGAGGCGTGGCGGCAGCGCTGGGACTCCCTGGAGCTGTTCACGATCGCCGAGTACTGTGCCCTGCCCGGCCTGCGCTTCCCCGGCCGGAAGAACCGCTTCCCCACCAAGGAGGAGATGGCCGACTACGTCGAGGCGTACGGCGAGGAGTTCGACCTGCCGGTCAGGCTCGGCACCCGCGTCACCTCCCTGGAGCCGATCGAGGGCGGCTACCGGCTGGAGACCACGAAGGGCACAGACGAGGCGCCGCAGGTGATCATCGCGACCGGCGCCTACCGGGTGCCGAAGGTGCCCGAGCTCGCGGGTCGGCTGGACCCCGAGGTCTACCAGGTGCACACCGGCCGCTACCGCAACCCGTCCCAGGTGCCGGGCGGGACCGTCGTCGTGGTCGGCGCGGCGAACTCCGGCGCCCAGATCGCGCCCGAGCTGGCCGCCGGCCGCCGCGTGCTGCTGTCGCAGGGCTCGCCGCTGCCGCACTTCGGCCGCCGGTTCCTGGGCAAGGGCCTGCACTGGTGGGGCGACAAGTTCGGGCTGATCGCCAAGCCGCTGATGGGCGAGCGCGACCGGCTGCACAAGAAGACGATCCTGGTCGGGCCGAGCCTGAAGAAGCTGGCCAAGCGGCACCGCTTCGAGCTCGTGGGCCGCACGGTCGACGCCGAGGGCCGCACGATGCGCTTCGAGGACGGCCGCTCGGCCGACGTCGACGCCGTCGTCTGGGCGACCGGCTTCCGCTACGACTACTCCTGGGTGCACGCGCCCGTCCAGGACGAGGGCGGCGGCATCACGCAGGACCGCGGTGTGACCGCGTCCCCCGGCCTCTACGTCCTCGGCATGCAGTGCCAGCACTCCTACGGTTCGGCGCTCATCTGGTGGGTAAAGGACGACGCGGCTTATCTGGTCGAGCGCATCAGGCAGTTCCGTCCCCAGGCGGTGGCGGGCAGAAGGGGTTGAGCGACATGTCCAGGCAGGTGGCGCTGCTGCGCGGAGTGAACGTCGGCGGCCGGAACATGGTGAGCATGGCCGAGCTCCGCAAGCTGCTGGAGGGCCTCGGCTTCGAGGACGTCAAGACGCACCTGCAGAGCGGCAACGTCGTCTACACCAGCGGGAAGAGCCCCGAGGCGGCGGCGGCCGAGATCCAGGCCGCGCTCGCCCGCGACCTCGGCGTCTCGGTGCCCGTCCTGGCCAGGACGGGCGCCGAGCTGGGCGAGATCCTCAAGGCCAACCCGCTCGGGGACGTCGCCGCCGACGACGCCCTGCACCTCGTCACGTTCCTGTCGGACAAGCCCGACGCAGGGCCGATCAAGGCGCTCGACCCCGACGCCTTCAAGCCCGACGTCTTCAAGCACGTCGGCAAGGAGATCTACGTCTGGTGCCCCGACGGGGTGCGCAACACCAAGCTGTCCTACTCCTTCTGGGAGAAGAAGCTCGGCGTCACCGCCACCGCCCGCAACTGGAAGACCGTCTCCAAGCTGCACGAGCTGGCCACCGCCGGTTAGCCCGCCAGCTCGCGCTTGAGCGTCTTGCCGATCGGCCCGCGCGGCAGCGACTTCGCGACCACGTACCGCGCCGGCCGCTCGGCCGGGTCCAGCCGGTCGGCGGCGAAGGCGCGCAGCTCGTCCTCGGGCACGGGCGAGCGCAGCACGACGGCCGCCGTGACGCCCCGCGGCCCCTGGACCGCGGCGGCCTCGACCACCTCGGGATGCCAGTGCAGGGCGTGCTCGACCCGCAGCGAGGAGATCCGGCGCCCGCCGGCGGTGATGACGTCGGCGGCCCGGTCGAAGAAGCGCAGCCGGCCCTCCCCGTCCAGCTCGCCCAGGTCGCCCATGTGGGTCCAGCCGTCGCGGAAGGTGCGCTCGTCGGCGGCGGCGTCGGTCAGGTACCAGCGGCGGGGGGCGGCCGAGCGCAGGCAGATCTCGCCCGCGTCGGTGACCCGCACCTCGGTGCCCGCGCTCGGGCGGCCCAGCAGCCCCTCGTCGTCCGGCGTGGGCGGCGTCTCCACCGGGCGGTGCACGAAGGCGGGGGCCGACTCCGTCGAGCCGTAGCCGATGACGATCCGCACGCCCGGCAGCGCCCGCATGAGCCGGGCCACCGTGGCCATCGGCACCGGCGCCGAGCCCAGCATGAGCGCCCGCAGGCCGGACAGGTCGTACCGCTCGTGCCAGCCGTGCGCCACCATCCGGGTCGCGGTGGACGGCGGGACGATCGCCATCGGCACCCGCAGCTTCTCCAGCATGCGGGCCACGTTCTCCGGCCCGAGGTCGGTCAGCACGTGCGTGGTCGCCGGGGCGGTCATCGCCGTCATCAGCGCGCTGTGCCCGGCGTTCGTGCCCAGCGGGACGGCGGCCAGCACCCCGTCCACGCCGGTGAACAGCTTCCCGCGGCCCTCGTGGCCGTAGGTGAGGTTCGCGACGGGGACCGCCACGGCCTTGGGACGGCCGGTCGTGCCCGAGGTGTAGAGGATCTCGGCGACGTCGTCGTCCCGGGCGCCCGCCGCGTCGCCCAGCGGGCCGGGCAGCACCTGGCTCACCCCGCACTCGGCCAGCCGGGCGCGGACCTCCTCCTCCGGCAGCGCGGGCGGCAGCCCGAGCACGGTGCCGCCGGCCAGGTGCACGGCCACCGCGGCGACCGCGTGCCCGATCCAGTCGTCGTGCCGCAGCGCCGTCCTGACCGGGGCCAGCCGGGCGGCCAGCTCCTCCGACCGGGCGGTCCAGTCGGCCACCCGCAGCTCGCGCTCGCCGTCCACGACGAGTGCCACATGATCGCCCCGACGGGCGCTGACCAGTTCTGCCGGGTTCGTCGTCATGCGGCCGATGGTAGGAAGCCGGGCGCTCCCCGGATGCTCAGTGTTGAGCAGACCCGCGGGGCGCTTTCGTGTGGGCTGGAGTCGGCATGGGTCCGCGAAGAAGTGGGACGGCTGCCAAGAACAAGGGAGGCGATGACATGAACCAAACCGGTTCGAGTACGCGCGGCCAGCTGTTCGCCACCATCGGCGCACTCCTGGCCCTGGCGCTGGCGTCGATCGACGTCTCGGTGGTGGGGGCGGCGATGCCCCGGATCGCCGCCGACCTGCACGGCCTGTCGCTGTACGCGTGGGTGGGGGTCTCCTACGCCGTCGCGGCCGCCGTCGTCGTGCCGATCGCCGGGAAGCTCGGCGACATGTTCGGCCGCAAACCGGTGCTGCTCGTCGGCCTGGCGGGCTTCCTGGTGGCGTCGTGGTTGTGCGGCGCGGCCCAGACGATGCCCCAGCTCGTCGGCGCGCGAGGGCTGGCGGGGCTGTTCGGCGGCGTGCTGATGGCCAACGTCTTCACGCTGCTCGCCGACGTCTACACGCCGGAGCGCCGCACCCAGATGCAGGGCGTCTTCTTCGGCTTCTCCGGCCTCAGCATGGTGATCGGGCCGCCGCTCGGCGGGTTCATCACCGACAACTGGAGCTGGCGCTGGGTCTTCTACGTCAACGTGCCCATCGGGCTGCTCGCGATCGGCGCCGTGCTGATCGGCGTCCCGTTCGTGCGCAGCGGCGCGAGCTGGCGCGACATCGACTTCGCCGGCGTCGTCACGCTCGTGGCCGGGCTCGTCCCGATCCTGATCGGGCTCACGCTCACCGGCGACCGGCACGCCTGGACCTCGCCCGAGGTGCTGGCCCTGCTGATCGGCGGCGCCGTGCTACTGGTGGCGTTCTACTTCGTCGAGACGCGGGTGGCCAAGAACCCGCTGGTGCCGTTCGCGCTGTTCCGGAGCAACCAGGTGTCCGTCATGGCCGTGGTGGCCTTCTTCTCCGCGTTCGCCATGATGGGCACGGCCTTCTACGTGCCGCTGCTCTACCAGGGCGTGCTCGGCGTCAGCGCGACCCACTCCGGCACGCTGCTGATCCCGATGATGCTCGGCCTGATGCTCATGGCCCCGATCGCCGGCAAGGCGATGACGGCCATGCCGCGCTACCGGCTGCTCGGCGTGTTCGCCATGGCCGCCATCGTCGCCGGGCTGCTGATCCTGTCGGCCGTCGGGCCGGACAGCGGGCAGGGCCTGCCGATCGTCGCCATGGTGCTCATCGGCGTCGGCATCGGCATCGCGTTCCCGATGGCCACGGCCGTCACGCAGAGCGCGATCCCGATGGAGCAGGTGGGCGTCGGCACCAGCCAGATCCAGTTCTGGCGGATGATCGCCGGGCCGGTCTCGCTGGCGATCCTCGGCTCGATCATGTCGTCCCGGCTCGGCGTCGCCGGTCAGGGCGGCGAGGGCGTCGCACCGGCGGTGCTCGCCGACGCGCTGGGCGACCTGTTCCTGGCCTGCGCGATCGCGGTCGGCATCGGCCTGGTGGCCAGCCTCTTCCTCAAGGAGGTGCCGCTGCGCGACATGTCGATGGGCAGGTCGAAGGCGGGCAAGGCCGACCAGAAGGCCGCGCCCAACCAGGGGCGTGCCGCCAGGGCGTGACCCCGGAGCACCGGGTGGCGGGGCCGTGCGCGGCCCCGCCATCGCCATGTCCGCACGCGCCTGCTCACAGTTGAGCAGACGGACGCGGCCACCGAGGCGAGGCTGCTGGCATGGACTCCTACCCCATCCCCAGGACGTGCCCGCTGGATCCGCCGTCCGAATACCGGGACCTGCAGGCGGGGCGGCCCATCACGCGCGTCCGGCTGGACTTCGACGGGAGCGAGGTCTGGCTGGTGACGCGGTACGAGGACGCCCGCGCCGTGCTCGGCGACGCCCGGTTCAGCTCCGACTTCGCCACCCCCGGCTTCCCGGCCCGGCTCACCTCGCAGCCGCCGGGGCCGGGCACCTTCATCAGGATGGACCCGCCCGACCACTCGCGGCTGCGCCGCCTGCTGCTGCCGGAGTTCAACCGCAGGCGGGTCGAGGCGCTGCGCCCGGCCATCCGGCGCATCACCGAGGCGCTCGTGGACGAGATGGCCGCCCAGGGCCCGCCGGCCGACCTGGTCCAGACGCTGGCCCTGCCGCTGCCCTCCCAGGTCATCACCGAGCTGCTCGGGGTGCCGTACGAGGACCGCGACTACTTCCACGAGACCACCAAGGTCATCGGCGACCGCAACGTGGAGCCCGAGCAGCGCATGAAGGTCCGCGAGGACCTGCGCCACTACCTGGAGCGGCTGGTCGCCGAGCGCGAGCAGCGGCCGGCCGACGACCTGCTCAGCCGGCTCGGCGCCCACCGCGAGGCGGCCAAGGTCAGCCGGGAGGAGGTCGTCGGCATCGCCACGCTGCTGATGGTGGCCGGCTACGAGACCATCGCCAACCAGATCGGCGTGGGCACCGTGGCGCTGCTGGAGAACCCCGAACGCCTGGCCGAGCTGCGCGAACGTCCCGAGGCGCTGCCCGCCGCCATCGAGGAGATCATCCGCCACCAGACCGTCATCGACTACGGCGCCCGCCGCGCGGCCACCGCAGACGTCGAGGTCGGCGGCAAGCTGATCAGGAAGGGCGAGGGCGTGGTCGTCGTGCTGGCCGCGGCCAACCGCGACGAGGAGGTGTGGGCCGACCCGGACCGGCTGGACTTCGGCCGCTTCGGCGACCTCGCCGACCGGCAGGAGCACCTGTCCTTCGGCTTCGGCATCCACCAGTGCATGGGCCAGCTCCTGGCCCGCGCCCAGCTGGAGATCGCCTGGTCCACGCTGTTCGCCCGGCTCCCGGGGCTGCGCCTCGCGGTGCCGCTGGAGGAGGTGCCCTTCCGCTCCGACATGTTCGTGTACGGCGTGCACGCCCTCCCGGTGACCTGGGGATGAACCGCGACCCGCGGGACCGGGTCCGCGCGCTCCTCGACCCCGGGACCGTCCGGCCGCTGCCCGGCGAGGACGACGACGACGGCTGCGGTGTGCTCGCCGCCCGCGGCTGCATCGGCGGCGGACCGGCCGTCGCCTACGCCACCGACCCCGGCCGGATGGGCGGCGCGATGGGCGCCGAGGGCTGCGCCCGCATCGTCCGGGCCATCGACCTCGGGGTCCGGGAGCGGGCGCCCGTCGTCGGCCTCTGGCACTCCGGCGGCGCCCGGCTGGGCGAGGGCGTCACCGCGCTCGACGGCGTCGGCCAGGTGTTCGCCGCGATGGTCCGGGCCTCCGGCGCCGTCCCGCAGATCTCCGTCGTGCTCGGCCCGGCCGCCGGCGGCGCGGCCTACGGACCGGCGCTCACCGACGTGGTGATCATGAGCGAGAGCGGGCGCGTCTTCGTCACCGGCCCGGACGTCGTCCGCAAGGTCACCGGCGAGGACGTCGACATGGAACGGCTCGGCGGCCCCGACCCGCACAGCAGGCGCAGCGGCCTGGCCCACCTCACCACCCCGGACGACGAGGGCGCCGTCGCCGCCGCCCGCCGGATCACCACCCTGCTCGGCGGCCAGGGCGAGCTGCGCCCCTGGGAGGCCCGCGACGACCCCGAGCTCGGCGGCCTGCTCCCCGAACGCGCCAGGCGCGCCTACGACGTGCACCCGATCGTCGCCCGGCTGCTCGACGGCCCCGGCGAGGAGCTGCACCCGAAGTGGGCGCCCAACCTCGTCACCACGCTCGGCCGGCTGACCGGCAGGACCGTCGGCGTCATCGCCAACAACCCGCTGCGCAAGGGGGGCTGCCTCGACGCGGCGGCGGCCGAGAAGGCCGCGCGGTTCGTCCGCATGTGCGACTCGCTGGGCGTGCCGCTCGTCGTGCTCGTGGACGTGCCCGGCTACCTGCCCGGCGTCCGGCAGGAGTGGGACGGCGTGGTCCGGCGCGGCGCCAAGCTGCTGCACGCCTTCGCCGAGGCCGTCGTGCCCCGGGTGACGCTCGTGCTGCGCAAGTCCTACGGCGGCGCGTACGTCGCCATGAACTCCCGCGCCCTGGGCGCCTCCGCGGTCTACGCCTGGCCCACCGCCGAGGTGGCCGTCATGGGCGCCGAGGCCGCCGTGGACATCCTGCACCGCAGGAAGCTGCGCGACGGCCCGCGGGACGGGCGCGAGGAGCTGCGCCGCCGGCTCGTCGCCGAGCACGAACGCGAGGCCGGCGGCGTCGGCAAGGCCGTGGAGATCGGCGTCGTGGACGAGGTGATCGAGCCCGCCGGCACCCGGCGGCGGCTCGCCGAGGCCCTGCTCAAGGCCGTGCCGCTGCGCGGCGACCACACCAACATCCCGCTGTGAAGCCCCTGCTCACTATTGAGCAGGCAGCACGGCGGGCCCTCATTAGCGTGACGAACAAGCCGACAGACGGAGTGGAACGATGACCAACCCGAATCCCGTCATCCCGCCGGCCGAGCAGCAGACCTCGGTGCCCGCGGCGGATCTGATCAACTCGGCCACCGCCGGCGTGATCGTCGAGCGGACCGCGCAGGTCAGGAACGGCGCCCACGCCAAGGGGCGCAAGTTCGCCCGCATGATGGCCGAGATGGTGACCGCCAAGCAGGTGGGCGTCGCCAGCGTCTTCGTGTACGAGGAGACGTTCGGGACCAAGGACCGGCTGCACTGGCTGATCCACCTCAGCTCGCTGCACGCCTACGAGCAGATGGTGCACATGGGCACCTCCGACGGCGAGTACCGCGACAACACCGCCGACAGCGGCTGGGACGAGATCTTCGTCGACGGCAGCATGACCGAGACCGTGCTGCTGCCCCAGTTCTGGGGCATGTACGGGACCGCGGTCGACGGCGAGCGCGAGAAGCAGTCCACGGTCTACCTGCAGCAGGGCGAGATCACCGGGCTGCCCGGCGCCCGCGAGCAGGTGCCGCAGCCCTACGAGCAGCTCGTCCACTCGGGCAACTGCGGCCTGCTGCTGCACCGGACCGCCCAGCTCGACTACGACTTCCGGTCCGAGGGGCGCACGTTCGCCCGCGAGGCCGCCGAGTCCATCAACGAGAACCTGCCCGGCGAGGCCACCGTCTTCGTCTACGAGGAGGCCTTCGGCGCGGCCGACCGCATCCACTGGCTGATCCACATGAAGTCGCTGAGCACCTACTACAAGGTCCTGGCGCTGCACGTGAAGGACGAGAAGGTGCGGGACCTGTACTTCCAGCAGCGCATCGCGCCCGAGCGCGGCGGCGGCACCTGGGCCAGGATGTTCGTGCCCGGCAGCATGCACGACACCGGCCTCACCCCGCACCACTGGGGGATGTACGCGACATGATCGGCCGCTGCCTGCACGAGATCTTCGCCGAGCGCGCCGCGAAGGCCCCCGACCGGATCGCCGTGACCTGCGGCGCCGAGGAGATCACCTACGGAGACCTGGACGCCCGCGCCGACCGGCTGGCCTGCCTGCTCCAGGCCGCGGGGACCGGCCCCGGCGCGCTGGTGGGGCTGTGCGCGGACCGCGGCATCGACCTGGTGGCGGGGCTGCTCGCGATACTCAAGGCGGGCGGCGCGTACGTGCCGATCGACCCCGGCTACCCGGCGGGGCGGATCGCGTACCTGCTGGAGGACAGCGGGGTCCGCACGGTCGTCACGACGTCAGGGGTGGCCGGCCGGCTCGGCGGCGTCCTGCCCGGCGAGGTCGTGCTCGCCGACGCCGAGCCGCCCGAGGGACGCCCCGCGGCCACGGCCCGCGACGAGGACCTGGCCTACGTCATCTACACCTCGGGCTCGACCGGCGCGCCCAAGGGGGTGCTGGTCGAGCACCGCAACGTCGTGCGCCTGCTGGAGCGGACCGAGCAGTGGTTCGGCTTCGGCGACGACGACGTCTGGACGCTCTTCCACTCCGTCAGCTTCGACTTCTCGGTGTGGGAGCTCTGGGGCGCGCTGCTGTACGGCGGCCGGCTGGTGATCGTCCCGGCGGACGTGGCCAGGTCGCCAGAGTCGCTGCGCCGGCTGCTGGTGGCGGAGGGCGTCACCGTGCTGAACCAGACGCCCTCCGCGTTCCGGCACCTGGTGGCGGCCGACGCCCGGCAGGAGGAGCCGTCGCCGTACCGGCTGCGCCGGATCGTCTTCGGCGGCGAGCGGCTGGACGTCGAGCTGCTGGCCCCGTGGATCGACCGCTACGGCGACGAGCACCCGCAGCTCGTCAACATGTACGGCATCACCGAGACCACCGTCCACGTGACCTACCGCCGCGTCCGCGCGGCCGACCTCGGCCATCCCGAGCTGAGCCCGATCGGCGTGCCCATCCCGGACCTGCGCCTCGACGTGCTCGACGAGCACGGCCGCCCGGCGACCACGGGGAACCTGCACGTCTCGGGCCCAGGGCTCGCCCGCGGCTACCTGGACCGGCCCGAGCTGACCGCCGAGCGGTTCAGGGTCGCGCCGGACGGCGGCCGCCGCTACGACTCCGGCGACGTCGTCACCCGCCTGCCCGGCGGCGAGTACGCCTACCTCGGGCGGTCCGACGACCAGATCAAGGTCCGCGGGTTCCGCCTGGAGCCCAGGGAGATCGAGCTGTGCCTGCTCGGCCATCCGGGGGTCGCCCACGCGGTGGTGGCCCACCGCGACTACGGCGAGGGCGACGTCCGGCTGCTGGCCTTCGTCGTGCCGGACGGCGATCCGGGGCCGGACCTGATCGACCAGCTCACCGAGCGGGCCGCGAGCCGGTTGCCGGCGCACGCCCGCCCGTCCACCTACCACATCGTGTCGGAGATCCCCATGACGCCGCAGGGAAAGGCGGACCGCGCCGCTCTGGCCAGGTCCGCGCAGGCATCGTCGGCCGCCAAGGTCGTGCAGCGCATCGCCGAGGACGTGCTCGAACGCGACGAGGTGCCACCCCGGGTGGACCTGTTCGACCTGGGCGCGACCTCGCTGGCGATGACCCGCATCATCGCCCAGGTGAACGAGCGCTTCGGGCTGGAGCTGACGGGACGCGAGCTGGAGGAGGAGGCGTCGGTCGCCGCCCTGGCCTCCTGCGTCGAGGAACGACTGACCGTGAGGGGATAGACCATGCACGAGACCACCGTCCGGGGCGAGCACTCGATGACCCCCGAGGAGCTGAAGAGCTTCCACACCCAGGGCTACTTCGGCCCGTTCAAGGTCTACGAGATCGACGAGATGCGCCAGAACTGGCGACGCGAGCGCATGCGTCTCATGGACCGCAGCAACGCCGTCTACCGCGACGACGCCGCCTCGGGCAACACCAACATCTCCAACTACGACCGGCACCTGGACTCGCCCTTCCTGGCCGACCACATCAGCCGGCCGCAGATCGTGGACCGCGTGGTCAGCGTGCTCGGCCCGGACGTGCTCTGCTGGCGCACCGAGTTCTTCCCCAAGTACCCCGGGGACGAGGGCACCGACTGGCACCAGGCCGACACCTTCGCCAACGCCTCCGGCAAGCCGCAGATCGTCTGGCCGCAGGCGGAGGAGTTCGGCGGCACGATCACCGTCTGGACCGCCTTCACCGAGGCGAACGAGGACACCGGGTGCCTGCAGTTCATCCCCGGCACCCACGAGACGATGTTCTACGACGAGACGAAGCGCATGCACTACGACCCCAACAAGATCAACCAGGAGGACAAGGACGGCGTCCGGCGCGGCTTCTTCGGCTACGACTACCGCGACCTGCAGATCGACCCCGACTGGAAGCCCGACGAGTCGCAGGCCGTCTCCATGGTGATGAGGCCGGGCGAGGCCATCCTGTTCTGGTCGACGCTCATGCACGCCTCGCTGCCGCACAAGGGCCTGACCGACGAGATGCGCCTGGGGTTCGCCGCCCGGTACGTCCCGACCAAGGTGGACGTCTACCCGGACACCGACGAGATCGAGGAGTACGGCGGCCGGGTCAGCCTCGACCGGTACGGCGCCGTCCTGGTCACCGGGCAGAACACCAACCCGCACAACCGGATCGCCACGGCCACCACCACCGGCCACCCCTTCACCACCCGATGAGGCCCGCCGTGACCTCGCGAAGCCCGCGGCGCGCGGCGACCCGCGCGCCCTCTGACGATCCACGGAATGCGGTGATCATCTCGTGGCCGCCGAACTGAGACGTCTGACCCGGGCCGTGCAGGACGCGCGGCCGCTGGTGGACGTCCTGCGGCATCCGGTGCGCCTGGCCGGCCCGCCCGGCCTCGCCTCCCTCCTGGGCCGTGTGACCCGACGGCTGGGCGCACCGGAGTTCGCCCTGACCGACCACGACTCGCTCGACACCTTCGAACGCCTGGTCAGCGACCATCTCGCGCTCCATGACGGCATGGGCGAGGACCTGCCGCCGGCCGCCGTCGACGAGGTCGTGGACGGCGCGGCCCGGGACGGCTTCGAGGGGTTGTGCACGCGCGAGGAGGTCGTGCCGGCGGATGGCGGCCCGCCGCTGCCCGCCTACGCGGCCGGCGACCCGCAGGCCCCGGCCGTCGTGATCGTGGCCGCCTGCGGCATGCCGGCCCGCCTGTGCGAGCAGTGGATGCGGTTCCTGTCCCGCACCCATCACGTCCTCACCTGGGAGACCCGCGCGTTGTTCGTGCCGGACCGCTCGGCGGAGCCGGACGCGGGGGTGCCGGCGCAGGCCGGTGACCTCTTCGCGGTCATGGACCATTTCGGCGTCCGGCGGGCGCACCTGATGTGCCTGTGCGGCGGGGCCGTCATCGGCCTGGCCGCCGCGCACCTCGATCCCGGTCGCGTCGGTTCGCTCAGCCTGTGGCACGGCGACTTCGCCGCCGTGAAGGGCGCCGACCGGACCCACCACCAGCAGAACCTGGTGGGGCTCATGGAGATGGCCGCGGCCGGCCCCGACCGGGCCGCCGCCATCCATCCCGTGCTCTGCCAGACGATGCTCTCCTCGGTGCCGCCCGACCTGGCGCACCTGGTGGTCTACCCGTACGCGACGCCCGAGCTGCTGCACCGCTACTGCCGCCTGAACGGCGAGATCATGACGACGGACGTGAGCCCCTGGCTGGCCGGGATCGACCGGCCCGTCCTGGTGGTCTCCAGTCACGACGACGAGACCGCCCACCCGGCGGGCTCGAAGGCGGTGGCGGCGGCGCTGCCGGACGCCGTCCTGCATCTGCGGGCGCACGGCGACCACATCTCGCTGTTCAAAGGTGACCCGGAGTTGATGGATATGGCCCGGGACTTTATTGACTCCGCAGCCGCCCGATAACAGCCGAAATCCGCTTCCAGGTAATTCTCCGGACATATCAGAGAATTATGGGGCGCCTTGTTAATCAGTCGATTGATGGGTAGGGGCAACGACGACATGAAATGAATTCCGAGGGGCGGGGTAAATGAAGTCATCGGACGCTGCGCAACTGAGAGCCGGGCTCCGCTCCTTCATCTCGCAGGAAACGTCGGGCGCCTGCTCGATCCGGGTGCCGAGACGCACCAACATCTACAACTGCGGCCAGCGCGACAGCAACATCTACGTGATCGAGAGCGGTCAGGTCAAGACCCAGATGTACGCGCGCTGCGGCAAGGAATGCCTGCTCTCGATCTTCACCGCCGGCGACATCTTCGGCGAGTCCTCCCTGCTCGGGGCCGAGCGCAGCGAGACGGCCACCGCCATGCGGACCACCTGGGTGCGCCGCATCCCGGCCGCCCGATTCCGCGCCGCCATGGCCGAGAACGAACTCATGGACGGATTCATCGACTATCTCGCGCTACGCCTGCGGGAACAGCAGGAAGTGATCGCGACAATGGTCACGATGGACAGCGAGCAGCGTCTGGCCTCCGTTCTGCTGCGCTTATCCAGAAAGATCGGTAAGCGCCGTGCCCCGAATGTGCGGGCCATCGAGGAACGCATCACCCAGGAAGAACTCTCCGGCATGGTCGGCACCACCCGGTCGCGCGTCGGATTCTTCCTCAAACGATTCAAGGACGCCGGCCTGGTCCTGCCCACCTCGGACCCGTACCTGGTCGTGGACGAGGAACGCCTGGCCGAGTACGTCGACGAGGTCAACTGACGACCGGCGGGGTCAACTGACGGCCGACGAGGTCAACTGACGGCCGACGAGGTCGGCTGACGGCCGGCGAGCCGCCCCCGGCCCGGTCCGCGCGCGGCGGGCCGGGCCGGGCGGCGTTCAGCAGGAGACCAGCTCGAACGGCACCGCCGGACGGCCGCCGAACCGCTGACCCGCGGCGTTCACGAACCCCTCCAGCGGCACCCGGGCCCCGCCCGGCGGCACCCCCAGCGCCGACAGGTACGCCGCGTGCGCCTCGACCGAGGCCAGCGCCGCGTCCAGGTGCCCGGTCACGTCCACCGCGTGCGTCGGCCGCACGGAACCGGCGATCGCCACGTACTTGACGCCGCCCCACGGCTCGGCCCCCGCGTCGGGCAGGATCCAGCGGTTGCCCGCGTCGAGGACCGCGTCCAGCACGGCCCGGCCGGTGACGCGGTGGTCGGGGCTGTTCCACTTCCCGGTGAAGGTGAAGTCGTGGTGGTTGAAGGTGATCACCAGCTCGGGCCGGTGCCGGCGCAGCGCCGCCACCAGGTCGTGCCGGAGCCGGGGGGAGTGCTCGATCCCGCCGTCGGGATGGTCGAGGAACTCGACCGACGAGACGCCGACGATGGCGGCGCTCGCCCGCTGCTCCTCCTCCCGCACCTTGCGCGCCTGGTCCGGCGGCATCGAGTCGATGCCCGCCTCGCCGCGGGTGAGCAGGAGGTAACCGACCTGCTTGCCGGCCCCGGTCCAGGCGGCCACGGCGCCGGCGCTGCCGAACTCCATGTCGTCGGGGTGGGCCACGACGGCCAGTGCTCTCGTCCAGTCATCGGGCATGGGCTGTAAGTCGTCCGTCATGTCATTCCCCCTGACATGACGGAAGATCGCTAAACCTGATCGTCCGGCCCGTAGCGGCGGGCGATGTCCTGAGAGGATGGCCAGCGGCTGTAGGCCGGCGAGCGCGGCCAGCCGTCGGGGGAGTCCTGCCACTCCTCCTGCCGCCCGTACGGCAGCAGGTCGATCAGCGCGAAGGTGTGCGTGAGCTGCTCGGTGCCCCGGCCGTCGGTGTGCCAGGTGCGGTAAACCGCGTCGCCGTCGCGCAGGAACACGTTCACGGCGAAGCCCGCGCCGGGCGGCGCGCCGACGTCGGCCCCGAACGGGCTGCCGGCCGTCGAGTACCAGGTCATCCGGTTGCCGACCCGCCGCCGGTAGGCCAGGGCCTCCTCGATCGGGCCCTGGGTGACGACGACGAACCGGGCGTCGTAGTCGTCCAGGAACTCCAGGCGGGTGAACTGCGCGGTGAACCCCGTGCACCCCGGGCACTGCCACTCCTTGCCGGGGAACCACATGTGGTTGTAGACGATCAGCTGCCGCCTGCCTTCGAAGACGTCCGCCAGCCGGACCGGCCCGTCCTCGCCCTCCAGGACGTAGTCGGGCATGCGCACCATCGGCAGGCGACGGCGCTGGGCGGCGATGGCGTCGAGCTCACGGGTGGCGGCCTTCTCCCTGGCCCGCAGCTCGTCGAGGCGGAGCCGCCAGGTCTCGGCGTCGACGACGGGCGGTAGTGCGTTCGCGCTCATGGTCCCTCACTGTTCGGTCGCGGCCTGCGATGCACAGGGACAGACCCGCCGCGGACGCGAAACTCATCGGCGGGCCCGCATCCCGCCGAGCCCGTCCGCACGGGCCCCTGAGCACGTCCGGGCGGTAGCCTTCTACCTCGGGTAGAACCCGGCAGGAGGCGCGGATGCAACTCGGCAATCTCGAACGGTCGATCATGGAAGCCCTGTGGCGGCATCCTCAGGGCATGTTCGCCCACGACCTCGCGGCCGGCCTGCCCTCCCAGCCCGCCGTCACGACGGTGCTGACCGTGCTGATGCGCCTGGCGAACAAGGGCATGGTCGCCCGCGAGCGCGTCGGCCGGGCCCACCTCTACAAGGCCACCGCGGGCAAGGACGCCTTCGTCGCCGAAGCCATGCGCGCGGCGCTGGCGGAGGCCGGCGACGTGGTGGCGGCCGTGCAGCGGTTCGTCGGCACGGTGCCCCCCGAGGTGGCCGCGGCGCTGCGCGAGGCGCTGGAGGAGCAGGACGGACCGGCGCGGTGATCGCCTGGTTCGTCGCCGCCGGGGTGGCGCTGCCGCCGGTGACGCTGGGCGGCCGCGTCGCCCGCGCGCTGGCCGGGGCGGCCTGGTCATATCGTTGCCCGCGGGCGGCGCTGGCGCTCTGGCAGGCCATCGGGCTGGGCGCGGGCCTGGGCGCGGTCGGCCTCGGGCTGGTGGCCGCGGTCGCGCCACTGGCGGCGGTGTTCCCGCACGGCATGCACACGCTGCTGCGGCAGATCCTCAGCGGCCACGGGCTGGACGGCCTCGGCCCGCTGCACCTGCTGGCCCTGGCCTGGTCGGCGGGCCTGCTGAACTGGCTGGCCGTGCACACGGCGCGGGCCACGGCCAAGACCCTTCGCGAGCGGCGGCGGCAGCGCCTGCTGGTCGACGTGGTGGCCGACCACCATCCGGCCTACGACGCCTACGTGCTGCCGGTGGCCGTGCTGCTGGAGACGATCGCCGACGACCACGCCCGCCGCGTGCACGGAGAGCTGCCTCTGGCGCGGGCCCTGGTACGCATGGCGGCCGGTGGCGCGGCGCCGGGGGCGGCCACGTTCGCCCTGGCCGACGCCGGTGTGGTGGAACGGCTGGAGCGCCTGCTCGACGGGCGCGGCCGGCCCCGCTGGGTGTCGGCGGCGGCCTACTCGGCGGCCGTCCTGCAGCTGAGCGGGCCGCTTGCGGTGCTGATCGCGCCGCTGGTCTGCTTCGCCCTCTAGCGGCCCTGGTCCTGACATCGGCACCGCCAAGGCTTGGAGGTTCTGCGTATCCTGGGCAGCCCGCCCGGAAAGAGGTGTCCCTGTGTACGAGATCGTGGCCGCTCTCGCGCCTCCCGTCGTGGTCGGCGGAGCCTTCATCGTCGGCGTCGTCCACCTGGTGCGCGCCGAAGGGCGGGCCAAGGCCGCCGAAGCCCGGGCCGCGCGCGAGCGGGCGGCGGCCACGCCCGACCCCGGACAGCAGCCGGAGCCCCGGGCCGACGGCTGACCCCGCGCCGCTACCGGCCGGGCTCGTCGCGACCGGGCCGCGTGTGCCCGGTGTGCTCGGCGCCCGCCTCGGCCGCGTAGCGGAGCAGGTGGCGGGCGGACGCCTCCAGATCGGCGGCGGCGGTCACGCACGCCGCCAGATGGGCGGTCACCGCCGAGCGCAACCAGGCGGGCGTCCCGTCGCCCGCCTTCAGACCCGCCTCGACGGCGCGCAGCCGCTCGGCGCAGGCGGCGAGGGCGCGGGCGTCCGCGCGAAGGACTTCGGCGTGCGCGACGATCGCGGCGATCCGGGTGGGCATGGCTCCTCCGTCAGCCCGTCGGCACCGGGACGGCGGCGTCCCGGAGCGTCCGGCGGGTGGTGGC
This sequence comes from Nonomuraea sp. NPDC003560, assembly GCF_042878785.1. Lineage (NCBI taxonomy): Bacteria > Bacillati > Actinomycetota > Actinomycetes > Streptosporangiales > Streptosporangiaceae > Nonomuraea > Nonomuraea sp. NPDC003560. The sequence goes on from NZ_JBIAOF010000002.1 coordinate 129,760, forward strand.
CGACAGGCACAGCAGCGGGCGGGCTCCGTCGAGGCCCAGCTCGCGCAGCCGACCGGCCAGCGGGTGGGCCGACCCCGGCTCGACGGCCAGCCGCAACGACGGCGCCGCGTGCAGCCGGGCCCGCCCGCGGGCGCGTACGTGGGACCGCAGCACCGCGCCGGCCTCCCGGGCGTAGCCGACCAGGCCGGGATCGTTCAGCGGCAGGCCGGGACCGAGCCGCCCGCGCAGGGTGAGGATCCGGTCGGCGGCGAGATGCGCGGACCGCGCGCTGAGCCGCAGCTCCACAGCCGTCAGGTACGTCTCGCCGCCCCACAGCCGCGCGCCCAGGGCCTGGACGACCGCGCTGTCGACCGCGGAGCCGACGAGGAAGGCGCCGGAGCGGCGCACGTCCGCGGCCCGCAGCAGGTCGGGAAGAGCGAGGCCCCGCCACGGCGGGCCGGGCTCCGGCGACCGGAACGGCCCCGGCACGACGACGCCGACCTGCAGCTCCGCGTAGTCGCCCACGCCGGTGCGCCGGTTCCGGGCGGCGTGCACGACGACCAGCGCCCGCCCCGCCACCCGTACGACGGGACCGAGCCCCGTGCCCTCCAGCAGCCCCGCCACCGCCGCCGGGCTGACGGCGAAGCAGGCCGTGAGCGCCTCGCCGTCGCGGCAAATGATCGGCAGCTCGACGACCCCTTCGGGCCTGTCGATCGACACGGCAGGGATGGGCGACCGCTCCGGCGCGGGCGGACGATCGAACAGCAGGTACGCCTGCGAGCGCACGACCCGCCCCCGGTACGGGGCGAGCCGCTGCTCGATGACGTCGCGGGCCTCGGGCAGGTCGTCGGTGAGGTTGGCGAGGTAGCGCTCGATGCTGTGGCACTGCGGGAACATGTGGGTGGAATCGCTGTAGTCCACCACGTACCAGTCGGGGTGCAGGTCGAAGCAGGTGCCGGCGCCCTGCCCGTCGAGGGTGGGGATGATGTCGTGCTGGTTGGTGACGCTGGCCACCCAGGTGCGCGGGTCGGCGGGGCGTTTGAAGTCGACGGGCGAGCCGACGGCGACGGCGTGCGTGACCGTGTGCCGGGCGCAGAAGGCGGGGTCCTGGGCCAGGTTCATGATCGCCGCCCCGCCCGCGCTGTGCCCGACGAGCGCCAGTTCGGCGCCCGGCGGCGGCCCGTAGTCGGCGACGGCCTGTGCCAGGGCGCGGCTGTAGGGGCTGGCGGCCAGCACGGCGCTGCTGAACGCGCCGAGCAGGTCCTGGGGCGACTCGCCGTCGGGACGCCCGAGGCGCATGCCCGGCGCGTGCAGGACGTGCCGGATCACGCCGTCCGGCCCCTCGACGCTCTGGAGGAGGGCCCGCCCGGTGGTGCCGATCGTGCTGATGTTGGACAGGAAGCCGAGCAGCGAGCCGCGCGCGCACAGCCGGGCGGACTCGGCCGCGCTCAGCTCGACCCGGCGCGCGGCGCCCTCCCCGACGTCGAGGACGGCGATCGCCCTGTTGCTCAGCCCGAGGAGCGGATCGGCGGTGGCGAAGCCCCTCCCCGTCGCGATGAGCCAGGCGGCGGCGTCGTTGAGCGGGTTCTCGTCCAGCAGCGCGCGCAGTGCCAGGACCTCGCCGAAGACCGGCGCGAGCTGGCTCAGCGCGCGCACCGCGCCACGGTCCTTGAGCAGGGCGCGCAGGGCCCGGACGGCCTCCACGTCGCGGTCGGCGGCGGCCGCCTCGATGAGCCGGGCGAGCATGGGGTCCTCGGTCAGCTCGGGATGGGCGACCGCCACCGCCGCCACGCGCAACCGCAACGACGTGGCCAGCACCCGTACGGCCAGGCTCTCGGCCCCCAGCAGGGCGCCGGCCTTGGCGGCCGCGGTCGCCAGCCGGCCCCCGGCGAACGAGTAGCCGAGGCCCCGGCCGTTCGTCGTGGCCCGCAGCAGCGCCCGATAGGCGGGCCGGGCCGCCGAGGGGGCGCGCGGCACGGCGCGCAGCAGCGCGTCGTCGGTCAGCGCGGCCGTGGCGTGCGACGCCGCGCCGTGGATGGCGACCGCGACGTCCACCAGCTCCCGGGCCAGGGCGCGCAGGGTCCCGGCGGCCGGATCGTCGTCGCCGGTCACGGCCGGGCCCGCCGGGACATGCTGACGAAGCGGGGGGCCGGGTCCTCGGGCGTGTTGCGGCGCAGCACGTCCGACAGCGTGCGCGTGGCCGCGATGACCCGCAGGCCCTGGGGGGAGAACGTGGCGGCGTTGAAGATCCGCGGCGCCAGCAGCGGGTTGGTGAGCGCCTGGGAGAAGGCGTCGATGGCGATGATCTTGGTCAGCAGTGGCGGCAGGATCGCGTCGGGGGAGCCGGGCTCCTCGGCGAACAGCCCGACGTACAGGTCGACGTCGTCGACGTCGCGGTAGAGGTCGCGCAGCGCGCCGCTGACCCGCCGGTCGCCGGTGATCTGCTCGAAGGCGCGCACCCGGGGGAAGCGGCAGTGCTCGCGGTAGCCGTTGTACGGGGCCAGGCCCAGCACCCGCGAGTCGGCGAGGCTGGCCACGTCGATCTCGCGCAGCACCGGGTCGGTGTTGAACAGGCCGATACGCCCGGCGCGCTGGCGGGAGGCGTCCTCGAACAGCCGCCCGAGCCCGGGTTCGGGGAGCAGCGAGCCGGCGAAGAAGGTCTCGGCCATCGGCAGCTCCCGCCCGGCCACCGACAGGCGGGACGGGACCAGGCTGTGCCAGCGGTAGACGAGGTTGAACTCCACGGAGGCCCAGTTCTGCCGGTGCCAGGCCGCGCGGTCGAGCCGCGTGGACAGCCACGGGTCGAGGGCGAACCGGAAGTGGTAGGGGGTGATGTGGTTGATGTACTCCTCGACGACCAGTTTGATCAGCAGCACGATGAGGACGTTACGGGCGGTCTGGAACAGCCGTTCGTCGTCCCAGCGCGGATTCTCCCGGGCCAGCAGCCGCGCCACCCTGTTGTGCTCGCGCAGGAACAGCACCGTCAGCATGGTGAAGCCGATCTGGCCGTTGCCCCGGTCGCTGCCGGTGGCGAACAGCGTGTCGCGCCGGGCGTCGGAGAGCTGGTCGAAGCGGATGACGCGCAGCGGGGCGAACTCCGGCTTGATCTTGCCGTTCGCGCACAGGTAGGGCGGGAACTCGCCGCCGCCGAGCGACTGGCTCTTGAGCAGCCCGCCGTCGAAGGCGCGCAGCGCGGCCGTCGCGGCCTCGTCGAGGCCGTACACCTGGTTGAGGTCGATGTGATGGTTGGAGCTGTTCTTGCGCGGGTCGCGCGGGACGTTGACGTCGCCGCGCAGGAAGCCGTCGGTGAACCACTGGGCGAAGTACGCGAAGAGCACCGTGGAACGCGGGCACGGGATCATGGACTCGCCGCGGGCGAACAGGTCGGCGGCTCGCTCCGGCGTGGGCAGCCGATCTTCGGCGACGGCGACCGGAGGCAGGTGCCTGCCGCTGTAGGTGCGGTCGGTCAGGGAGGCCCACGAGGTGTAGTCGGCCATGGTGCTCAGCGGCTCGGGGCGCGGCGGCATCTCGCGGATCGCGTGGTCGATCAGCGAGGCGTTGATCCGGCGCCGCACCGGACGGCTGCTCTGCAGCAGGTCCCAGAGGGGCCGGCCGTGGGTCAGGGCCAGGAACCTGAGCCGGTTGGACAGGCCGTCCGTGGCGATGCTGCGTGCTCGGCTCGCCATCGTCAGCCTTCCCGGACGCCGGCGCCGAGCCCGAGCGCGAAGGCGTCGGGGAAGATCCCGAGTGACCGCTCCACCCGGCCCTGCGGCGGCGGCAGCAGCCGCACGCCCGGACGCAGCAGCAGCCGGCGCACGGTCTCGGCGATCACCACTTCGGCCACGTGCACGCCCAGGCAGGCGTGATGACCCGAGCCGAAGAACAGCCGATGGTGACGGGGACGGTCGAGGCGGAACTCGCCGGGATCCGGCACCACGGCCGCGTCGAACATGGCGGAGGCCGGCGCCGCGAGCACGAACGTGCCCGCCGGGATCACCGTGCTGCGCGGCGTGCCGGCGGCCAGCACGTGGTCGCGCTCGCACAGCCGGGGAAGCAGCTTGAAGAACGGGCTGAACCGCAGCGCCTCCCAGACGTACGGGTCGAACCTCTCGGGATCGCCCGCGACGGCCGTGGCCTCGGCCAGCACCCGCGGGCGCAGCAGGAGCTGCTCGACCGCCTCGGCCATGGCCCCCGGCGCGCTCTCCACGAAGCCCAGCGGCAGCCCGGCCATGTTGATCACGATGCGGTCGTCGGGGACGGCGGGCAGGGACGCCCGGACCAGGCGGGCGAAGACGTCGTCGGGCAGGTCCCGGCCGGCGCGCAGCGTGGCCCGGTGCTCGGCGAGCAGGTCACGCAGGTACCCGACCAGCTCGGCGCCCGCCTTGACGGACGCCGCCTGGAGCTCGGGGTCGCCGAGGAAGTTGGCGAAGCCGTCGGCGACGATGGCCCGCGTCCAGTGGCCCAGGGTCCGCGGGGCGGGGCCGGGAACGCCGAAATACCGCGCGCACACGCCGAGGGCGACCGGGCGGAACAGCCCTTCGACCGCCTCCAGCCGCCCGCCCGGCTCGGCGGCGTCGAGCAGCTCGTCGGCCAGGCGGCCGGTCAGCTCGCGCACGCCGGCCGCGTCCTCCGGGGCGAGCATGAGCTGCATCAGGCCCTTCTCCCGCCAGTTCATCGGCGTGGCGTCCCGGCCCAGCATGAACGGGGCGCCCAGCGCGGCGTCGAGGCGGGGACCGAAGGCGCGTACGGAGAAGACCTGCTCGTGGGCGAGCACCTCGATCACGTCGGCGAAGCGGGTGACGACCGTGAAGGCGGGCGTGACGAAGACCGGACGCCGCTCGCGCAGCTCGGCGAACAGGCTCCGCCAGTCGGTCCGCATCCACTCCCGGACCAGGCCGAACGCCGATATCGGGTCTTCAGCCAGCGCCTGGTCGTACCTCTCCAGATAGCCGCCCGTGGTCGCCTGATCGACAGCACCCATTCCGTGGACCTTCCGCCTGATATCGGAGCGCACAGGGATGATCACTTTGCGCAATCACAATCTAGGGAGGCGTCACACCCTTTCTTCATGACAATCGAGTGCATTGTTTTGGTGCCTCACGGTAATTACTCCGTCACTGTCAGGACATTGCCGCAGTCCATGGGCCTGGTCATTGAATAAGGAGCCTGATCGACCCGTACCGCTCATGGGAGGAAACGTGACGTCACCCCTGCCGCAGCCGGGCACGGCGGAGACGGTGACGGTCACCACCGGCCGCCGCACCGCCTATCTGGTCGTCCTGGTCGTCCTGCCCGTGCTGCTGCTGGCCCTCGCGGTGCCGGCGGCCTGGGGCTGGGGCATCGGCCCGCGCGACCTGGCCATCGCGGTCGTGATGTACCTGGTGAGCATCTTCGGCATCGCCATCGGCTACCACCGCCTGTTCACCCACCGCGCCTTCAGGGCCAACCGGGCGCTGCGGATCGCGCTCATGCTGGCCGGCGGCATGGCCGTCGAGGGCCCCCTCACCCTGTGGGCCGCCGAGCACCGCCGCCACCACAAGTACGCCGACCGCGAGGGCGACCCGCACTCGCCGTGGCGCTACGGCGACAGCGGCCCGGCCCTGCTGCGCGGCATGCTGCACGCCCACGTCGGCTGGTTCTACACGGCCCGCCGGCGCTCCAGCCGCCGCCACTGGGTGCCCGACCTGCTGGCCGATGCGGACGTGCGCCGTTTCGACGCCGCCTACCCGGCGGTCGTGCTGCTGTCGTTCGCGCTTCCGGCCGCGGCCGGCGGGCTCTGGTCGATGTCCTGGGCGGGCGCGTGGAGCGGGCTCCTGTGGGGCGGCCTGGTCCGCTACGCCGTCGTGCACCACGTCACCTGGTCGGTGAACTCGATCGCCCACACCTTCGGCGACCGCCCGTTCCGCACCAGGGACCGGTCGTCCAACGTGTGGTGGGTGGCGATGCTGACGCTCGGCGAGGGCTGGCACAACTGGCACCACGTCGACCCCACCTGCGCCCGGCACGGCGTGCTCAAGGGCCAGCTCGACCCGAGCGCGCGGCTGATCCGCTGGTTCGAGCGGGCGGGCTGGGCCCACGCCGTGCGCTGGCCGGCCCCCGATCGCCTCACCTCCCGCCGCGCCGAGCGCGTCCCCGGCTCCTCGGGCTGACACGGGCGGCCGGGATACCGCGACGCGCCACCTCCGTATGGGACGATGGAGCCAGTCAGGTCGCTTCAGCCTTCCTCCCACGAGCACCACGTCGGAGAGGACGGTCATGGAGATCACGCCGCAGGCGGTCGTCATCCCGAAGGAGACCGATCACCTGGAGCAGGGCAAGTACGGCCCCGTCTTCCCGCGCGGCCCCGCCTGTTACGGATTCACCGTCATCGCCCGGGTCAAGCCCGGCCGGGCCGACGCCATCCGGGGCTACGGCGACACGCTCGCCGAGGCGCTGCGGGACGACCCCGGCCTGCTGGCTCCCCTGAAACTGCACTATCTGCGCTGGGTGCTGTTCGACGACGACACCCGCTTCATGTACCAGGGGATCTTCGACACCGACTTCGACAAGTACACCGAAGACGCCATCGCGCTGTTCACCAGGGCGGGGGTGAACACGGTCTTCGAGAACCTCGAAGGTTTCCCCGAGGACTGGAAGACCAACCCCGAGGCGTTCGTCCGGTTCGTCCGCGAGCATCACTGCCCCAGCTTCATCGAGTACGGCGAGTACCCGTACGTCACCGCCGACGAGATCAAGAAGGCGCTGCGGATCAAGAGCGCTCTGTCGGACATGCTCGACCAGTTGCAGTGACGGCCCAGGACGGCGCGGGAGATCAGATGAGTGAGCCGAAGACGGCGCGCACCTACAACCAGGACCACGTGCCGCGCCCGTACGCCCCCGGCCGGCGGCGGGTGAGCATCTACGTCGCGTGGAGCTATCCGGCCGAGGCCGGCCGGGACGTCACCGGGCTGGACAACCGGTTCTCCACGATGACCGAGGTGCGCCGCGTGCAGTGGCCGGCCTACGAGGACCCGCAGTGGTCCGACCCCATGCGCTTCCAGCAGGGCATCGCGGGCGGCCTGGAACTGTTCTTCTGGGGCTGGCTGCCCTTCCAGCGGTTCGTCCACGAGGTCACCGGGTACCCGGTGCCGGTGTACCAGCGCGTCGACCAGGCCGGGTTCCACACCCCGCTGGACGAGCGGGTGCTGGCCGACACCGACACCCTGTTCGTGTGGGGGCTGGACCACATGATCACGGCACAGGAGGCCACGGCCGCCGAGATCGAGGCGGTGCGCGACTTCCTCACCCGCGAAGGGACCTGCCTGGCCCTCGGGCCGCACCATGACGTCGGCGCGACCGGCGACCTGGCGGTCCGCGACGTCGAGTACCACCACCACGGCGACGCGCTCGTGCCCCGCCAGCAGCGGTTCGGCGGGTACACCCGGTCGCTGATGGCGGGCCTGGGGGTGCCGGTGGAGAACCGGTACGGGCTGCGTCCCGCCGTGATGGGAACCGGGCAGAACGCCCCGCTGACCATCGCCAGGGACCTGGACGCCAAGGGGTGGCTCGAAGGGGTGTCCCACTTCAACTTCCACATGCACCTGCCCCACTACGCCGTGACCACCGACGACCCGGACGCCGTCCGGGTGCTGGGCCGGCAGCCGATCGACCTGACCCGGCCGACGCACCCGTTCGTCGAGGCCGGGAACACCGAGTTCAACATGTTCCTGTGGCTGCCCCCGCGCGGCGACCGGGCCGGGGACGTGATCCTCGCCGACTCCACGATCTTCAGCTCGCTGTTCGGCGTGGACGAGAGCCTGCGCGCCTTCTGGAACAACCTCGTCAGAGCCACGTGAGCGGCATCCGGTGAACGAACACACTCCGGCCACGCTCGACCTGGACGACATCCAACGCGGGGTGCTCAGCGCGCGGCCGACCCCGTACGCGGCGACGTACCTGCTGTTCCGCATCGACGACCGCGCCCAGGGCCGGGAGCTGATGCGGCGAGTGAGCGCCGTGGTGACCTCCGCGGCCGACCCGGTGAGCCCGCTGGGGGAGACGTGGGTCAGCGTCGCGCTCACCTACCAGGGGCTGAAGGCCCTCGGCGTGCCGCAGGCCTCGCTGGACACGTTCGCGTGGGAGTTCCGGCAGGGCATGGCCGCCCGCGCCGCCGCCCTGGGGGACACCGGGGACAGCGGACCCGACCGCTGGGAGCGTCCGCTCGGCACCCCGGACGTGCACGTGGTGCTGGCGGCGCTCGCGCCCGACAACGCGCGCCTGCAGGCCGCGATCGAACGCGCCCGCCCCGCCTACGACGCACTGCCGGGCGTGACGGCCGTCTGGCGGCAGAACTGCCACGCCCTGCCCACCGAGACCGAGCCCTTCGGCTACCGCGACGGCGTCAGCCATCCCGCCGTCGAGGGCAGCGGCATCGCCGGGTCCAACCCCCTGGAGACGCCGCTCAAGGCAGGCGAGTTCGTGCTCGGCCGGCCCGACGAGCTGGGTGGCGTCCAGGCACCCCAGCCCGACGAGCTGGGGCGCAACGGCACCTACGTGGCCATCCGCAAGCTGCACCAGCGGGTCGCGCTGTTCCGTCGCTACCTCAGGGACAACGCCACCGATCCGCAGGACGAGGAGTTGCTGGCCGCGAAGATCATGGGTCGCTGGCGCAGCGGCGCGCCGCTGGCGCTCAGCCCGCTGCACGACGACCCCGCCCTCGGCGCCGACGCCGCCCGCCGCAGCGCCTTCCTGTACCGGCAGGACGACCCCGCCGGCTTCACCACTCCCGGCGGCTGCCACATCCGCCGGGCCAACCCCAGGGACGCGGCGGTGGCCGGCGTCCCGAGGCTGCACCGCATGATCAGGCGCGGCACGGTCTACGGGCCGCCGCTGCCCGACGGCGTCCTGGACGACGACGGCGCCGACCGGGGGCTGATGTTCGCCTTCGTCGGAGCCCATCTCGGGCGGCAGTTCGAGTTCGTCCAGACCGAATGGCTGAACGACGGCGTCTTCTTCGGCGGGGGCCCGGCCAGGGATCCCCTGACCGGCTCCGCCGACGGCTCCGGCGACTTCACCGTCCCCCGGCGTCCCGTACGGCGGCGCCTGGAGTCCCTGCCCCGGTTCGTCGTCACCCGCGGCGGCGAGTACGGCTTCATGCCGAGCCTGACCGCCCTGCGCTGGCTCGGCGACCTCGCCGGCTGAACGTTCACCGGCCCAGGTCGTCCCACTCCTGGAGCAGGTGGGACGTGGCGGCGGCGGGGGCCGTGAACGACCAGCGGCCCGGCGGCAGGTCGAGGGCGCAGCCGCCGTCGGCCAGCCTGGTGGTCGGAAGCTGCTCGTTCAGGCCCATGAGGAAGGTGCCGTTGACGGTCATCCCGTCCCAGGCGCCGCGTACGGGCAGCACCGCGCGGGCGGTCACGCCCTCCGGGACGGCGAAGGTGAACTGCACCCCGTCGGGCCCGGCCCGCCAGCCCGACTCGACGGCCCCCGACGCGCTCGCGTAGCGGGCGTGCGCCTGCCGCAGCAGCGGGACGGGCCCCGGACGCAGCAGCAGCTCGCCGAACCCGCCGCCCGTCCCGCGCGGGTCGTCGCCCAGGCCGGCGACGTGCCGGAACAGCCAGTCGCCCACGCAGCCGTAGGCGTAGTGGTTGAAGGAGTTCATGGACGGCGTCTGCAGGCCGTACCGGTGGTGCCAGGCGTCCCAGCGTTCCCACATGGTCGTCGCCCCGGCGCGGAGCTGGTAGCGCCACGACGGGTAACCCTCCTGGTTGAAGATCCGGCATGCCAGGTCGTGGTGGCCGGTCTCCGACAACACGGGCAGCAGCAGGGGGGTGCCGACGAAGCCCGTCATGAGCCGGTGCCCGTCGGCGCGGACCAGCTCGGCCAGCGCCCGCGCCGCCGCGGCGCGGTCCTCCGGCCGGACGAGATCCCAGGCCAGGGCGACGGCGTAACCGGTCTGCGTCTGCGTGCGCAGCCTCGGGCCGTCGAGGAAGGCCCGGCGGAAGGCGTCCGACACGCGGGCGGCGGCCTCGTCGTACTCGGGGGCGTGCGGCTCGCCGAGCACGGCGGCCGCGTGCGCGATCAGGCGGAGGCTGCGGGCCAGCGCGGCGGTGGCGATGAGGCTTCTGGGCGTCTCCACCGTGCCGGGGGCCAGCCAGTCGCCCAGCGCCCGGCCCGGCCTGAGGCCGTCGTCGGACTGCGCCAGGCAGTAGGCGGCCCACCGCCGCATCGGGTCGTACGCGCGGCGCAACGTGCGGTCGTCGCCGTAGCGCCGCCACAGCAGCCACGGCACCTCGACCAGCGCGTCGGACCAGACGGGGGAGTCGTAACCGTACTCGGGCAGCACCGGCGCGACGTGCGGGACGGCGCCGTCGGCCCGCTGCCCGTCGATCAGCGTCGTCACCCAGCCGGACAGGAACGCCTGCGTGTGCCGCAGGAAGCTGAGCGTCGAGCCGAACACCGAGATGTCGGCCGTCCAGCCGGTCCGCTCGTCGCGCTGGGGGCAGTCGGTCGGCACGCTGACCAGGTTGCCGTCCGCCGACGCGCCGATGTTGGCGACGAGCTGCCGCACGGCGGGATCGCTCACGGTCAGCGAGCCGGTGACGGCGAGCGCGGACGACAGCAGCACCGCCTCCAGGTCGTCCGGCCTCAGCGCGCCCGGCCAGCCGGTGACCTCCGCGTAGCGGAACCCGTGCAGGGTGAAGGCGGGCTCCACGACGTGTGATCCGGCGTCGAGGACGAACTCGTCACGCTGGTCGGCGGTGCGCAGGTTGTCGGTGTAGAGCCGCCCGGTCGCGGTCAGCTCCTCCCCGTGCCGGACGACGATCCGCACGGGCCCCGGCGCGTCCACGCGCAGCCGGACGCGACCGACGACGTTCCGCCCGAAGTCGGCCACCTGCACGCCCGGCGCGGGCTCGGTCACCGACACGGCGGGCACCGTGCCGATCACCCGGACCGGGGGAGCGGGGTCGGCCTCCACCAGGATCTCCGGCGCGGCGGTCGTCCCGGCCGGGCCGGTCCCCACGGCGGGCGCCTGGACGGTCTCGCCCATCACCAGGTCGGCGCGCGGGCGGCCGAGGTCCCGCCGGGTCCAGGCGGCGTCCGTGGCGAACACGCGGCGCGGGCCGTCGTCGTCCCGTACGAGCACCTGGGCGCTGACGGCGGGCCGGTCACCGTAGCGGCGCGGGCCGCCGCCGGCGACGTGACCGGCGTACCAGCCGGGAGCCAGCCACAGCTCCAGCTCGTTCTCGCCGGGCACCAGCAGGTCCGTGAGCTCCAGCAGCCGGTAGCGCGTGCGGTGGCCGTAGTCGGTCCAGCCGGGGGCCAGCTCCTCCTCGCCCAGCCGCGCGCCGTTGAGCAGCGCCCGGTAGACGCCGAGCGCGGTGGCGGCCAGCCAGGCGCGGCCCGGGGCGGGTCGCCAGGCGAACGTCCCGCGCAGGCTCACCCCGGCCTCGGGATCGCCCGGCAGCCAGGGGGCGTCCCATGCGCCGCGCGCCCGCAGGCCCGTGGTGAACGCCCCCGCCGCCAGCCCCTCCACCTCCCACGCGTACGGCGTCAGCGGCGTCAGCAGCTCGTCCGGCACGTCCACGCCGTGCGATCCGGCGGGCACGGAGGACCGCCACACCTCGCGCCCGTCCGCGGACAGCACCACGGTGGCCGCCGCGGCCGTCCGGGCGTCCCACGACAGGCGGGGCGACGGCTCGTCCACGCCCACCGGATCCGCCAGACCGCACGTCAGGCCCGCCCGCGCACCGGGCGGAGCCGGCCGGATGTAGGGCGTCTGCGCGCCCGAGACCTGCACGTCGAGCACCCCCGAGTCCCGGTTCACGCATCGAGCCCGGTGGTGAAGGCGTTGTGCAGGCCGTCGACGTCGACGCCGGACAGGCTCGGCGCCATCACGTTGATCAGCAGCACGAAGCACGCGTCCTGCTCCGGGTACATCCACCACTGGCAGCCCGAGGCGCCGCCGTGCCCGTACAGCCGCCGTTCCAGCAGCCCGGGGGCCGAGTGGCGCAGGTTCCAGGTGAGCCCCCAGTCCTGCCCGGCGTTGACCGGGTCGGGCTGCAGCTTGACCAGGCCCGTCGTCTGCGGGGTCGTCATGGCGGCCAGGGTGGTCGGATGGATCAGCGCGCGGTCGCCGCGCAGCAGCGCCCCGCCCAGCGCCAGCAGGTCCTCGGCGCGGGAGAACAGCGCGCCCGCCGGATGGCGGAGCCGGACGAACGCGTCGAAGTCGAAGCCGGGCCCGAGCAGTTCGAGGCCGTGCACCTCGGCCGCCTCGCACGCCGGGTCGAAGGTGATCCGCCCGCCGCCCGGCACCAGCGCGTTCAGGTCGGAGTCGACCAGCTCGGCCACGTCGCGGCCGGTGACGTCGCGGACCATCTCCGCGATCCCGGCGAAGGCCAGGTTGGAGTAGTGGCTGAGGGTGCCCGCCTCGAACAGCGACGGCGCGGTGAGGAGGTGCTCCACCAGGTCGTCGGGCGTCAGCGTCTGCTCGGCGATGCCGCCGGTGTGGGTCAGCAGGTGCCAGAGCGTCACGTCGGGCCGGGCGAAGTTCGGCAGCACGTCCCGCAGCGGGCGGCGCAGCGACAGCAGCCCGCGCTCGACCTGGCGCAGGGCCAGCAGGCCCATCAGCGGCTTGGTCACCGAGAACAGCGCGAAGTGGTCGTCGGTCCTGGTCCCGCGGCCGTCGTGGGTGCCGAACGCCTCCAGCACCTGGATCCCGTCGGAGGTCGCGGCGCCGAACACCGCGCACGGCAGCCGCCCCTCCTTGATCTCGCGCCTGACCCAGTCGAGCGCGATGTCGTGCGTGGTCATCCCTTCAGTGCACCTTCCGTGAGGCCGGCCAGGACGCGCTTCTGCGCGACGGCGTACACCGCCACCAGGGGCAGCGTGGTGAGCAGGACGTGGGCGAAGACGAGGTTCCAGTTCAGGCTCTGCAGAGTGCCGGAGGCGAACTGGAACAGGCTCAGCGGCAGCGTGGCGTTCGCGCTGCCCTGGAGCAGGAAGAGGGCGAAGAAGAAGTCGTTCCAGACGTTGATGATCAGGATCACGCCGCCGACGAACAGCACCGGCCGCAGCAGGGGCAGCAGGATGCGCACGAACACCTGCGGACGCGAGGCGCCGTCGATGGCCGCGGCCTGCTCCAGGTCCGGCGGGAACGCCCGGACGAACCCGGTGGCCAGGAAGATCACCACGCCCAGGCGGCAGCCGGTCATCGTCAGCACGTAGCCGAGCGAGCCGCCGTCCAGCGACAGGGCGCGCAGCAGGTAGACGGTCGGGATGATGGACGGCGGCAGCAGGATCGACAACCCCATCACGAAGTAGGCGGCCTGCAGCCACCGCGACCGGCTGCGCCCGAACGCCCACGCCGCCGCCGCGCCGAGCAGCACCACCGCGATCACGATCGGGACGGTCACCTTGAGGCTGTTGAGCAGCCCGGTCAGGTAGCCGCCCCGGTCGAGCACGATGCCGTAGTTCTCGGCGATCGCCCACGTCCTGGGCAGGCCGAGGCCCAGCTCGGCGGCCTCGCCCGCGGGCTTGAAGGAGTTGACGACCACCAGCCAGACGGGCACGAGCACCCACGGGACCGCGAAGATCGTCAGCGCCGCGTACTTCAGCGCCGCTCTCATCCCGTCACCTCCCTGCGCCGCAGCCACCACACCAGGGGCACGGCCGTCGCGATCACCAGCAGCGTCACGGTGAAGCCCAGCGCGCTGGCCGAGCCGAAGAAGCCCTGGCCCCATTGCTGGCGCATCACCACGTTCAGGGCCCGCGTGTGGTCGCCGGGGCCGCCGCCGGTGGTGGCGGCGATCACGTCGTACGCGCTGAGCGCGCCCACCAGCGTGACGGCCACGTTGAAGGTCAGCGCGGGGGCGAGCATCGGGAACACCACCCGCCGCAGCCGGGTCCACGGGCCGGCGCCGTCCACGGTCGCCGACTCCAGCAGCGACTTCGGGATGGAGTTGAGGCCCGCGATGTAGACCAGGGTGATCAGCCCGCTCCACTTCCACGCGTCGATGAAGGCGACCACCACCAGCGCGGTGGACGGTTCGCCCAGCCACGCCCACTCGATGCCGAGGAAGGAGTTGATCGCCCCGTCGGGGGCCAGCAGCCCGCGCCAGATGTACCCGGCGGCCAGCGGCGAGATGAGCGTCGGCAGGAAGAACGCCGAGCGGAAGACGGTGTTGATGCCGCTGGTCCGCTGGAGGGCCAGGGCCAGGGTGAGGCTGACGGTGTTCTGGATCGCCATGCACAGGATCGCGTACAGCACGGTCACGGTGACCGCGTTGGCCAGCAGGTCCTGGTCGATCAGCGTGCGGACGTTCTCCAGCCCGTTCCAGGTGATCTCGGCCCGGAAGCTCGTCCAGGAGGAGAACGCGAACCGCACGTTGAGCAGGAACGGGGCGACGAAGAAGACCGTGACCAGCACGATCGCGGGCAGCGCCCACGGCAGCCAGGCCGCCCTGTTCCGCATCACCATCCGGGCAGCCCTGCCGCCTTGGCCGCCTGCTCGACCTGGCCCTGGAGCTGGGTCGCCGCCTTCTGCGGGTCCTTCTGGCCGGCGATCAGCTCGGACATGAGCTGGGCCAGCCCGCCCATGCCGGGGATGTCGGAGTTGAAGGCGATGACGGCGCCGGTGTCGTACGCCTTCTTGACGTCCTGCAGCACGGAGGAGACGCCCTGCGGATCGGGCACGCCCTTGAGCACCGGGAAGGTCTTGGCCGCGGCGACGTACTCGGCGTAGGCCGGGCCGGTCATGAAGCGCACGAAGTCGAGCGCGGCCTTCTCCCGCGCCGGATCACCGGTCTTGGGCAGGTAGAACGTGCCGATCGGGCCGGGCGCGTAGGTCACCAGCGGCTTGTCGCTGGACAGGCCGACGAAGCCGACGGACTCGTCCACGGTCTTCTGGTCGCCGCCGGCGGCCGCGAGCAGGGCCGGGAGCATGTCGGAGTGCTGGGCGACCATGGCGGCCTCGCCGGTCACCAGGGCCTTCATCGAGTCCTCGAACTTGGCGGTGACGATGTCCTTGTTGAAGCAGCCGTCGGCCTTCAGCTTGGCGTAGGCGGTCAGCCCGGCGACGAAGGGCGAGCCGGGGTCGGCCAGCGTGCTGGTGTGGCCGGCGATGGCCTTGCCGTAGGCGTTGGCCTGGTTGGCGCCGGCCAGGTAGAGGATGGGCAGGATCTGCACGGGCCAGATCGAGCCGCCCGACTCGAAGACCGGCGTGACGCCGGCGGCCTTGAGCTTGGGGCAGGCGGCGGCCAGCTCGGTGAAGTTCGCCGGCGGGGTCAGCCCGGCCTTGGTGAAGACCTTCTTGTTGTAGTAGAGGCCGAAGACCTGGGGGAAGCCGGTGATGGCAGCGTAGACCTTGCCGCCCACGGCCCCGGCGGCCTGGTAGAGGTCGCCGGACCGGGCGATGTACGCCTCGCCGGTCAGGTCGCGCAGGTTCTCGGCCGGGTTGAGGGCGAGCAGGCCGCTCACCGTCGCGTGGTACTCCAGGACGTCCGGGCGCTCGCCGGTGGCCCACTTGGTCTGGGTGGTGTCCTCGAAACCGTCGGACGGGATGGACACGAGCTCGATCTTGTGGCCGGACTGCTTCTCGAACTTCTTGTACATCTCCAGCAGCGGCGCCGGGTCCGCGCTGTTGTGCCAGAGGGTCAGCTTCACCTGACCGGTCCCCTCGGGGGCGGAGGATCCGCAGCCGGAGAGGGACAGGGCGAGGACGGCGCCTATCGCCGCGCCGAGCGGACGAGTTGGTGCTCTCACGCTCGTGCTCCTGTTCATGAGGGGGAGAATGTGTAGAACGTTCTACGGCAAGATCGAAACCTCCGTCAAGGGGTGGACCTGAGCAGTGGTGGCGGGCTAGCCTCTGCTTCCAGCAAAGTGTGTAGTTCGTTCTACGAGAACCCAAAAGGATGGCGTGTGACGAGCGGACGGGTGACGATCGCCGACGTGGCCAGGCGGGCCGGGGTCTCCACGGCCGCCGTGTCGAAGGTGGTGCGCGGCGCGTACGGCGTGAGCGCGGAGATGCAGGCCAAGGTGCGGCAGGCCATCGACGAGCTGGGCTACCGCCCGCACGCCGCGGCCCGCGCCCTGCGTGGACGCACCTACACCCTCGGCGTCATGCTCTCCGACACCCGCAACCCGTTCTTCCCCGACATCATCGAGGGCATCACCGGCCGGCTGGGCGACACCGAGTACCAGGTGCTGCTCGGGCCCGGCGGCATCGAGCCCAAGACGCAGGCCAGGATGACCGACGCCATGATCGACCGGAGCATGGACGGGCTCATCCTGATCTCGCCGGTCATGACGGACGCCGAACTCGCCGCCATCGCGGCGGCCGTCCCGGTCGTCGTGGTGGGCAGGCACGGCGGCGCCGCGGGCCACGACGCGGTCGTCGACGACGACGTGATGGGGGCCCGGCTCGTGGTCGACCACCTGGTCGGGCTCGGGCACACCCGCATCGCGCACATCACCCACCTGGAGCGGGCCCGCGCCCAGGGACTGCCGCACATGGTGCGCGCCGAAGGCTACCGCCAGGCGATGCGCGCCCACGGGCTCGCCGACGACGTGCTGGCCACCTCCTTCACCGAGGAGGGCGGCTACGAGGGCGCGCGGGAACTGCTCGCCCGCGACGACCGGCCCACCGCGATCTTCGCCGGGGCCGACATCGCGGCGCTCGGCGTCCTGCGCGCCGCCGACGAGGCCGGCCTGTCGGTGCCGGAGGACCTCTCCGTCGCCGGTTACGACAACATCGGCATCGCCTCGCTCAAGCGCATCTCGCTCACCAGCGTCGACCAGGACGGACGGGTGATCGGGGCGACCGCCGCGCGCCTGCTCGTCGAGCGCATCGAAGGACGCACCCGGTCGGTGGCGTCGTCGGTGTCGCCCACGCTGATCGTCCGCGGGACCACCGGACCGCCCCGCCGCTGAGAACTCGGCCGCGCCTCGGGGGACTGTCGCGGGCCATGCATTAAAACGATTCGATGGAAGGACCCCCCACGTGAGACGACTCGCTCTCCTCGCCCTTCTCCTCCCGCTGGTCGCGCCCGCGCAACCGGCCCTGGCCCAGGCGTCCGCCACGGTCTGCCCGGTCAGGGTGGACCCGGCCGCGTTCGCCTCCGAGGCCCGGCTGAGCGCCCTGGCCACCCGGCAGGGAACGTTCGGGCCCAGGCCGACCGGCTCGGCCGCGCACGCCGGCTACGTCGACTGGCTGGAGGAGGAGATGGCGGCCATCCCCGGCCTCCAGCTCTCCTCCCTGCCCTACGCCATCGACCGCTGGGACAACCTCGGCACCGGGCTGACCGTCGGCGGCACGTCCGTGCAGGTCGCGGCGCCCGTGCCGTTCTCCTCCTCCACCGGCGCGGGCGGCGTCTCGGCGCCGCTCGTGCACCTGGCCGCGGGGACGAACATCACCGCCGCCAACGCCGCCGGGAAGATCGTCGTCCGGGACCTGCCCTGGACCAGCGTGCCCAACCTGCTGTTCTATCCGCCCACTCTCGGCTACTCCATGTACGACCCGGGCATGACGATCAACCTGCTCGGCTCGGAGTCGATGGAGGCCCCGGCCGCGGCCGACGCCGACCTCAAGGCGGCCGCCGCCGCGGGCGCGCTGGGCGTGATCGAGGTCAGCCAGCTCCCGCACGCCCAGATCAAGGACATGTACGCCCCCTACGAGGGCCTGCCGTACGGCGTGCCCGGCGCGTACGTCGGCGCCGACCAGGGCAAGCAGATCAAGGACGCGCTGGCCGCCGGACAGCCGGTCCAGGCGTCGCTGACGGTGAACGCCGCCTGGACGCCGACGACGACCCGCACCCTGCTCGCCACGCTGCCCGGCGGCAGCGCCCAGAAGATCGTCGTGGAGAGCCACACCGACGGCATGAGCCCGGTGTGGGACAACGGCCCGCTCACCATGATCGAGATGGCCCGTTACCTGTCGACGCTGCCGGTGGAGTGCCGTCCGCGGACCGTGCAGTTCGCGTTCGTCACCGGCCACCTCTACCAGCACCTGACCGGTCCCGACGTCCGCGAGGGCGGCGCCGGTCAGCTCGCCGCCCAGCTCGACGCCGAGTACGACCAGGGCAAGGTCTCCTCCGTCGTCGTGCTCGAACACCTCGGCGCCAAGCGCTACGACGCGGTCGCCAGGCCGAACGGCCTGCCGGGCAAGCAGCTCGTCGCCAGCCCCACCCTCACCGAGCTGCTGTGGGTCCCCGTCAGCGAGAGCACGCCGCTGCGCGAGCTGGTCAAGGGCCACATCGAGTACTGGGACGTGCGGCGCACCGCGATCCTCAAGGGCCTGTCGGCGGCCGACCTGGCCACCGTGCCGCACCACTGCAGCTTCGGCGGCGAGGGCACGCCGTACAACCAGCACCTGCTGCCCGTCATCGCGCCCATCGCCGCGCCCAAGACGCTGTTCTCGCCGCAGTTCGGCGCCGAGGCGATCGACCTGCCGGTGATGCGCAAGGCGTCGCTCGCCTTCACCGACGTCGTGCTCGACCTCGGCCCGATGGCCCAGTCGGCCGTCGCGGGCGACGTGACGACCATGCGCCAGCAGCGCGCCTCCGGCACGCCGGGGTGTGCGTGAGCATAGACCGAAGGGCACTCGTGCGCCGGCACAACGTCGCCGACGCCGGGTGCCCGCTCACCGTCGGCAACGGCGAGTTCGCCTTCACCGCCGACGCCACCGGGCTCCAGACGTTCGCGCCGCTCGGCACGCAGGCGCAGTGGGGCTGGCACACGATGCCCAACCCCAAGGGCCACGTGCTGGAGGACGCGCTCACCGACTACGACGGCGTCGGCTACCCCGACCTGTATCCGGCCACCGAGGCGGGCGGCTGGCTGCACGTCAACCCGCACCGCCTGCACCTCGGCCGGATCGGCCTCGACGCCGGCGAGGACGCCCCGCTCGGCCGGTCGGCGCAGATCCTCGACCTGTGGACCGGCACGCTGTCCAGCTCCTTCGAGCTGGGCGGCCGGCCGCACGAGGTGGAGACGGTCTGTCATCCCGAGCGCGACCTGCTGGCCGTACGCGTCACCGGCGGCACGGACATCAAGATCGCCTTTCCCTACGCCAGCGACGGCTGGCACACCACCGCCGACTGGGACAGCCCCGACCGGCACACGACCACGTGCGCGCGGCGCGGCTCGCGCTGCGACTTCACCCGCGTCCTGGACCAGGACGGCTACCACGTGGCCGCCGAGTGGACGGGGGCGGCGCGGTTCACCTCGCCCGCCCCCCACGTGTACCTGATCGAGGGCGAGGAGCTGGAGCTCGTCGTCGAGTTCGCCCGGCACCCCGTCGGCGCCGGCCTGCCGTCCTTCTCCCAGGTCCGTACGGCCGCCGCCGCCCACTGGGAGCGGTTCTGGACGCGCGGCGGCGCGGTCAGCTTCGAGGGCAGCGCCGACCCGCGGGCGCCCGAGCTCGAACGCCGGGTCGTGCTCTCGCAGTACCTCACCGCGGTCAACTGCGCGGGCACCACCCCGCCGCAGGAGACCGGGCTGGCCGTCAACTCCTGGAGCGGCAAGTTCCACCTGGAGATGCACTGGTGGCACGCCGCCCACTTCGCCCTGTGGGGGCGGCCGGAGCTGCTGGAGCGGAGCCTGCCGTGGTACCGCTCGATCCTGCCGCGGGCCAGGGCCACGGCCGCGCGGCAGGGGTTCCGCGGCGCCCGCTGGCCCAAGCAGGTGGGGCCGGAGGGCAGGGAGAGCCCGAGCGAGATCGGCGCCTTCATCGTCTGGCAGCAGCCGCACCTGATCTCCTTCGCCGAGCTGCTCCGCCGGATCCGTCCGGGGGCGCTGGAGGAGTACCGGGACCTGGTGTTCGAGACGGCCGAGTTCATGGCGTCCTTCGCGGCCGGCGGGCACCTGGGGCCGCCGCTGGTGCCGGCGCAGGAGTCCTACCACGAGTCCAGGAGGACGGTGCGCGACCCCGCGTTCGAGCTGGCCTACTGGTGGTGGGGGCTGGCGACGGCCCAGCGGTGGCGGGGCCTGCTCGGCCTCGATCCCGACCCGGAGTGGGCGCGGGTGCTGGACGGCCTGGCCCGGCCGCTGGTGCGCGACGGCGTGTACACGGCCATCGGCGTGGAGCCGTACACGGTCAGGACCGACCATCCCTCGATGACCGGCGCGCTCGGGTTCGTGCCGCCCACCCCGCTGATCGACCCCGAGACCATGCGGGCCACCCTGCACGACGTGCTCGCCGACTGGGACTGGGACAGCGCCTGGGGCTGGGACTTCCCGATGCTCGCCATGTGCGCGGCCCGGCTCGGCGAGCCCGGCACCGCCGTGGACGCGCTGCTGATGGACGCCCCGAAGAACACGTACCTGCCCAGCGGCCACAACCACCAGTGGCCCGGCCTGCTGCCCCTCTACCTGCCGGGCAACGGCGGCCTGCTGGCCGCCGTCGCCCACATGGCGGCCTCGGGCTGCTTCCCCGAGGGGTGGCGGGTTCAGGCGGAAGGGGTGGTCCCGATGCCGTGATCGGGGCCGGCGAGCAGGGCGACCGTGTAGTGGTAGAGGTCGCCCGCCGACGACGTCAGCGTGGCGGCGCGGCCCGCGCGCACCTCCGAGGCGATGAACTCGGTGGTGCCGTAGACGATCAGCCGGGGGATCGCGGCGCGCAGCGGCGGCAGCGAGGGGTCCTCCAGCCTGGCCCGCGCGGCCAGCGCCGCCAGCATGTCCAGGAAGGGCCGGTAGGCGGTGTCACGCTGCTCGACGGCCCGCTCGCCCGCCCTCGGCAACTCCACGAAGTACGCCTGCGCGTACTCCGGGCGCTCCTGCCACCACCGCAGGTAGGCGGCCAGGCCCAGCCGCAGCGCCGTGCGCCAGCGGTCGCCCGCCTCCGACGCGGCCGCCCGGATCGAGTCGATCATCTCGGGCAGGTCGCGCTCGCAGCCGGCGAGGAAGCACGCCTCCTTGTCGGCGAACTGGGCGTAGAAGGCGTTGCGTGAGACCCGCGCGGCGGCGATCACGTCGGGCACGCTCGTGGCGGCGTAGCCGCGCCTGGCGACCAGCCGGAGCATGGCCTCCACGAGGCGGTCGCGCTGCGACTCGCGCACCGTGTCGGGGGAGAGCCCGTGCCGGCCCCGGGGAAGCGGCCGAACCGCCGGAACTTCCTTCTGTTCATCTCTTGACATCGCTCACCGATCGTACTTCCCTCTCTTAGGAGACGTTCACGTCTCCAAATATCCCACGAGGTGACCATGGAGAACATCACTCGTCGGCAGGCGTTGCGGGCAGGGGCGCTCGGCCTCATGTCGGCCGGATTCCTGTCGTGGACCACCGCGGCCGACGCCGCCTCCACCATCGAGACCATCTACAAGGCGACGGGTCCGTGGCCGGTCGCCACCGGCACCTCGGGCGGCCACCGGCTCTACTACCCCTCGAACCTCGGCGCGGGCGGCGTCACCCACCCGATCGTCACGTGGGGCAACGGCTCGTGGGCCACCCCCGACAACTATCCGGGGCTGCTCAACCACCTGGCCTCCTGGGGCTTCGCGGTGGTCGCCTCCACCGACACCACCACGGGCACCGGCGCCGAGATCCTCGCCGCCGCCCAGCACCTCGTGGGCCTGGACGCCGACCCCGCCAGCGTCTTCCACGGCAAGCTGAACACCGCCCAGGTCGGCGCCGTCGGCCACTCCCAGGGCGCGGGCGGGGTCGTCAACGCGGCCAACCACTCCGCCGGGCTGATCAAGACCGTCGTGCCGATCGCCGTGCCCGCGCAGTGGATGGCCAGCCCCGGGGACGAGTTCTCGGTGGCCGCCCTGACCTGCCCGGTGCTCTTCCTCAGCGGCGCCGACGACTGGCTGATCTCCTCGGCCGCGACCGTGCAGGGCTACTACGACCAGGCCACCGCCGGAGCGGGCCGGGCGCTGCTCAAGGGCGCGGGACACAACGACATCCAGAACACCGGCGGGGGCTTCCTCGGCTACGTGACCGCCTGGCTGAGGTACCGGCTCCAGGCCGACGCCCAGGCCCGCGGGGCGTTCGCCGGCGGCGCCCCCGAGCTCCCCACCAACACCGCCTGGCAGAACCAGGCGCTCAAGAACCTCACCTAGGAGAACCACCATGGCGGATCTGACGCGGCGTGGGCTCCTCGCCGCCGGCGCGCTCACCCTGCTCGCCGGATGCGGCAAGGACCAGCCCCGGCAGCAGGCCGCGGCCGCCGGGCCGCACGGCGAGGTCACCGTCTGGCTGCACGGCTCGCAGGACACCGGCCAGCAGTTCCAGGAGCTCGTGCACCGCTACATCGCCGAGTTCAAGGTGGACGTCAAGCTGCTCTACCTGCCCGTGGGCCAGCTCGACGCCAAACTGCTGACCGCCTTCAGCGGCGGCGCCCCGCCCGACGTCTTCAAGATCGGCCACTGGAGCTTCCCCGCCCACGCCAAGAAGCAGCGGCTCGCCCCCGTCGACACCAAGGCCCTGCCCCTGGCGAACTACGAGCCGGGCACGACTGCCCCGCTCACCTACCAGGACGTGCCCTACGGCGTGCCCATCGACTTCAACCCCTGCCTGCTCTACTACCGCAAGGACCGGTTCGAGCAGGCCGGGCTCGACCCCGACAAGCCCCCGGCGACCTGGGAGGAGGTCGCCGAGTACAGCGCCAAGCTGACCTCGGCCGACCGGGCGCGGGTCGGCCTGCAGTGGCTCTACGGCGATCCGCAGTGGGCCCTCATGACGCTGACCGCCCTCGTCCGCGGCAAGGGCGGCGAGCTCGTCGCGGCGGGCGGCGGCAAGGCGTCGCTGGCCACCGAGCAGGGCATCGCCGCCCTGACGTACATGTCGGGCATCGGCAACCCCAAGCTCTCCAACCCGCTGGGCGCGCTCGGCCTGTTCTACTCCGGCCAGGCGGCCATGGTCGTCAGCGGCGCCTTCCTCGGCCCCGCGCTGGAGAAGCTGGGCAAGGACAAGCTCACCTTCGGCAAGCAGTACGGCGTCGCCCCCATGCCCACCTGGGACGGCGGGCCGTCCGTCGTCCCCGCCTACACGTGGGGCTGGGGCGTGGCCAAGGACTCGCCCAACCAGTTCACCGCCTGGCACCTGGTCAACTACCTCCAGGGCGCCCCGTCGGTGGCCGCCAACCTCGACAACGGCATCATCATCCCGACCAAGGGCTGGCGCGAGGCCGGGCCGCGCGGCAAGTCCGAGATCATGGAGATCGTCGCCGGCAGCCTGCCGCACGTCGACTTCGGCCCGATCATCCCCGGCGCGCTCGAACTGGCCAAGGCCGCGTCCGGCGCCGTGGACTCCGTCGCCCACGGCAAGGCGACCCCGGCCCAGGCCGCGGCGACCTTCGACGCCACCGTGCGACCGGTCCTGTGAGCGTGCTCGGCGGAGTCGGAGCCCGTCCGCACGGCCCGGTGAGCGTGCTCGGCAGGGTCAGGGCCCGGCCCCAGGCCACGGCGGGCGTGGCGCTGACCCTGCCGGTGGCCGTGTTCTTCGTGGTGTTCTGGCTGGTCCCGTTCCTGTCCGCGATCTATCTCAGCTTCACCGACTACGAGATGGCCGGGACGCCCAACTGGATCGGCCTGGCCAACTACGAGCGCATGTTCGCCGACCCCGGCTTCCTCAACTCGGCGTGGATCACCGTCGTCTACACGGTCTGCACGGTCGTCCCGACGATCGTGCTGGCCCTGCTGGTGGCCGTGCCGCTGAGCAGGCCAGGACGGCTCAACCGCTGGCTCAGGGCGCTCGTCATGATCCCGGCCGTGATGCCGCTCGCCGCCACGTCCATGGTCTGGGTGATCATCTACTCCGACCGCGGCCTGGCCAACACCCTCCTCGGCCTGGCCGGGATCCCCCCGCAGTCCTGGCTGACCAGCTCCGGCCTGGCCATCTGGGCCCTGGTCGTGATGGTCGTCTGGAAGAGCATGGGGCTGTTCGTGATCATCCTGACCGCCGGCCTGCAGGCGCTGCCCGGCGAGGTGTACGAGGCCGCCGCCATCGACGGCTCGGGGCCGGTCACCACGTTCACCCGCATCACGCTTCCGCTGCTGCGCAGGACGCTGCTGTTCGTCCTGGTCATCTCGGTCGCCGGATCGATGCAGGCGTTCGTGCCCGCCTTCCTGCTCACCGGCGGCGGGCCCGCCGACGCCACCCAGGTGCTGCCGTACTACATCTGGGCCAACGCCTTCCCCTACGAGCACATGGGCTACGCCGCCGCCATGGGCATGGTGCTGCTCGTCGCCATGGTGATCGTCTCGGCGCTGCAGTTCGCGTTCCTGAAGGGCGGCGACGAATGAGAGTGCTGCGCGCCGTCTGGCTGATCGTCGCGGTCGGGTTCATGCTGCTGCCGGTCTACGCCATGGTCGTCGTCGCCTCGGCGCCGGACGACACCGACCTGCGCGGGCTGGTCTTCAACGGCTTCCACCTGCCCGAGAACATCGGGGTGCTGTTCGGCGCGGGCAACCTGCCCACGTACCTGCGCAACAGCCTGATCCTGTGCGTCGGCACCGGCGTCCTGGACGTGCTCTTCTCGGCCGCCGCCGGGCACGCGATGGCCCACCTGTCCTTCCCCGGCCGCCGCGTCCTGTTCGCGCTGGTGGTCGGCACGCTCGGGCTCACCCCGATGGTCATGGTCATCCCGGTCTTCCTCATCGTGAAGGAGCTCGGCTGGGTCAACACGTTCCAGGGCATGATGGTGCCGGGCATGATCAGCGCGTTCGGCGTCTTCCTGGTGCGCCAGTTCGCCCTCGGCATCCCGAAGGAGCTGCTGCTGGCCGCGCGGGTCGACGGCGCGGGGGAGTTCCGCATCTTCGCGCGCATCGCCGTGCCGCTGCTGCGGCCCGCGCTCATCACCCTGTTCCTGGTGCACTTCCTGGCGCAGTGGGACAACCTGCTGTGGCCGCTGATCGTGGCCAACGAGCAGGAGCTGTGGCCGCTGCCGGTGGGGCTGGCCAACTTCCAGAGCGAGGTCGGCGTCACCTACCACCTGACCACCACCGCGGCGCTGGTCACCGCCGTGCCGCCGTTCATTCTCATGGTCGCGCTGCAGCGCTACTACGTGGCGGGGCTCACCTTCGGAGGCGTGAAACGATGATCCCGGACCTGATCCCCGGCGCCGCCCGGATGATGGAGTGGATCGAGACCGTCACCGCGCGCGGCGTCCGGCGGCCCGGCTACCCGGCCGACGACTGGACCGCCGCGTGGGCCGCCGGGCGCCTCGCCGGCTTCGGGCTGCGCGACGTACGGCTCACGCCGGTCGAGCTGCCCGTCTGGCGGCCGGTGACGGCGTCCCTGGTGGTGCGCCTGGACGCCGACCCGTCGACGGTCGTGCGGGTGGCGGCGTCCGCGCTGCCGTACACCACGCCGAAGGCGACCGTGACCGCGCCGGTCAGCCGCGAGGTCGTGCCGGGCGCGATCGTCGTGCCCGAGTACGCCTTCACCGAGCTGCCGCAGTCCTACGTCAGGGACCTGGCGACGGCCGTGCACGACCCCGAGGGCGTCTTCGACGACCTGGTCCAGACGCTGCCGTTCCAGCTCGACTACCTCGACGTGCTCCAGGGCGTGATCGACGGCGGCGCCGCCGCGTTCGCCGGCGCGCTGACCGGGGTGCCGTGGGAGACCCGCGACTACTACGTGCCCTACGACGCCGTGCACCGCGACCTGCCGGCCGTCTGGTTGTCGGGCGGCGACTCGCGGCGGGTGCTCGACCTGGTCGACGCGGGCCCCTGCACGGGCACGCTCACCGTCGAGTCGGAGACCGGCCCGGCCCTCTCGAACAACGTGATCGGCACGCTGCCCGGCCGCTCCGACCAGTGGGTGATCATCGGCTCGCACCACGACGCGCCCTGGGCCTCGGCCGTCGAGGACGCCTCGGGGATCGCGCTGGTGCTGGCCGCCGCCCGGTACTGGGCGGCCGTGCCCGAGCGGGACCGGCCGCACAACCTGCTCTTCCTGCTGACCGCGGGGCACATGGCGCACGCCGCCGGCACCCGGGCCTTCATCGAAGAGCACCGCGGCCTGCTCGGCGACGTCGTGCTCCAGCTCCACCTGGAGCACGCCGCCCGCCGGTGCGTGGCCGTGGACGGCGAGCTGGTCCCCACCGGCGACCCCGAACCCGGCTGGTGGTTCACCACCCGGAAGCCGGAGCTGGAGAGCCTGGTGGCGGCGGCCCTCGTCGCGGAGGACCTGAGACGCTCGTTCGTGCTGCCGCCGGACGCCTTCTCCCCGATGCCGCCCACCGACGGGGCCTTCTTCCACCCCGAAGGGGTGCCGCTGGTGCACTTCCTGTCGGCCCCCATGTACCTGTTCGACTCGGCCGACACCCTCGACAAGGTGTACGAGGACGGCCTCGAACCGCTCACCCGGGCGGCCGTGAGAATCGTCGAAGGGACGGCCGGATGGCGTCGCGCATGATCGTCCGTACCACGTCCGGGCTGGTCGAGGGCAGGGCCGAGGAGGGCGGGCTCGCCTTCCTCGGCGTGCCGTACGCCGCCCCGCCCTTCGGCGAGCACCGCTTCGGCGCGCCCGTCCCGCCGCCGCCGTGGGACGGCGTGCGGCCCGCCGTCACGCGCGGCCCCGCCGCCCCGCAGGCGGCCGGCGCGGACATCGGCCTGTACGCGCCCGACGTCTTCGAGACCGGCGAGGACTGCCTCAACCTCGACGTGCGCACCCCCGGCGCCGGCGAGACGGGGCTGCCCGTCCTGGTCTGGATCCACGGCGGCGCGTTCTCCATCGGCGGCAACGGGGCCGCCTGGCACCAGGGCCACCGCTTCGCCCGCGACGGCGTGGTGTGCGTGGCCGTCAACTACCGGCTCGGCTTCGAGGGCTTCCTCGCCCTGGACGACGCCCCGCTCAACCGGGGGGTGCTCGACTGGCTGGCCGCGCTGGAGTGGGTGCGCGACAACATCGCGGCCTTCGGCGGCGACCCCGGCAACGTGACGGTCGCCGGGCAGTCGGCGGGCGCCGCGGCCGTCGCGACCCTGCTCACCATGCCGCGCGCCGAAGGGCTGTTCCGGCGCGCGATCGTGATGAGCGGCTCGGCCACCCTGGTCGCCGGCGAGCAGGAGGCGCGCGACCACGCCAGGGCACTGGCCGCCCGCCTCGGGATCGCCCCGACCAGGTCGTCCTTCGCCGCGCTGCCCCCCGAGGCGCTCGTCGCCGCACAGCCGCCGCCGCTGACCGGCGGCTCCGGCGGGCTGAACGACTCGGTGCCGGTCAAGCCGGTTGTCGACGGCGACCTGATCCCGGCCGTCCCGCTGGACGCCCTGCGCGCGGGCGCGGGCGGGCGCCTTCCGCTGCTGGTCGGCTGCACGTCCCAGGAGGCCGACGTGTTCGTCAGTTGCATGGCCGCCGGGCTCGACGAGGCCGCCGCGCGGGCGGCGCTCGACCACCTCGGCGTCCAGGTGGACGAACCCGGCCTCACCCCCGCCGAGCGGGTCGGGCGCGCCGTCACCCGGCACCTGTTCACCCGCGAGACGTGCTGGATCCGCGAGGCCAGGCCCGCCTACGGCTACGAGTTCCGCTGGGAGTCGCCGGTCGAGAGCCCGGCCGGCGGCGGACGCGTGGGCGCGGTGCACAACCTCGACCTGCCCTTCGTCTTCGACGTGCTGGACGCGCCCGGCGTCGCCCGCACGGCGGGACCGGGCGCGCCGCAGGTGCTGGCCGACGCGATGCACGCCGCCTGGGTGCGCTTCGCCCGCACCGGCGACCCCGGCTGGCCGCTCGGCCACACCATGATCTTCGACGATCCCGCACCGCCGGCGTGAGGGTCAGCCGGCCGTGAAGTCCGCGCGGTGGTCGGCGACCCACTCCGCGAGCGTGCGGCCCGGCCGTCCGGTCACCGCGGTAACCGGACGCGGCACGTCGGGGACGGTGAGGGTGTCGTGCCAGTAGTCGAGCAGCATCTTCAGCACAGGCTCGGGAATGAACCGCCCGGTCTCCGCGCGGAACTCCGCCGGCGTGATCTCCACCAGCAGGATGTCCACGCCCAGGGTCTCGCCGATGATCGCCACCTGCTCGGCGCGGGTCAGGGCCTGCGGGCCGGTGAGCGGGATCGCCGTTCCCAGGTGATCGTCGGAGAGCAGGGTCTCGGCGGCGGCCTCGGCGATGTCGTACTCGTGGATCGGGGCCTGCGCCGACGCGAGGTAGGGCGCCCGGATCGGTGCGCCGGAGCGGATCTGCCAGGCCCAGGAGAGCAGGTTGCCGGCGAACGTGCCGGGACGCAGGATCGTCCAGGCGTCGGCGCGGGAGGTCACGGCGGACTCGACCGCCGTGTGGTGGAGCTGGCTCGCCGAGCCGTGGTCGCGCCGGAACTCCTTCGCGGCGGCGAGGGAGGACAACACGGTGAAGCGGTGGACGCCGCGGGCGGTGGCCGCGGCGACGAACGCCTCCACCCCCTCGGCGGGGAAGACGAAGGCACGATCGACGCCGGCGAACACCTCCGGCCCGAGCGTGGCGGCGTCGGCCAGGTCGCCGGCCACGACCTCGACCCCGGCCGGCAGGCCCGCGTCATCGGGCTTGCGGCTCAGCGCGCGCACGGCGGCGCCGCGGGCGAGCAGCGTCGTGACGAGGTGACGGCCGACGGCGCCGGTCGCGCCGGTGACAAGGATGCTCAAGATGACTCACCTCAGGGGAAACGGTGCCGGTCCATCCGGCCCGAACTCCAACCTAGGGAGCTTTTAGGTCATTTCCTGTCCACTTCTACTAGGCTCGGCGGGTATGCCGGACCAGACCACGACCGGGCGGGCGCTGCGCCTGCTGGAGCTGCTGCAGGCCCGCCGGTCCTGGAGCGGCGGCGAGCTCGCCGGCCGCCTCGGCGTCGACGGCCGCACCCTCCGGCGGGACGTCGAGCGGCTGCGGCGCCTCGGCTACCACGTCGAGGCGCGCCGCGGCCCCGACGGCGGCTACCGGCTGTCCACGGGCAGCGACCTGCCGCCCCTGGTGTTCACTCCGGACGAGGCGCTCGCCGTGGCCGCCGCCCTCGCCTCGTCGGCCGCCGGCGGCGCGGCCGGCGGCGGCGAGGTGGCGCTCACCGCCCTGGCCAAGATGGAGCAGGTGATGCCTCCGGCGGTGCGCCGGCGGGTGCGGGCGCTGCGCTCCTCGGTCGCCTTCGGCAGCACGCCGAACGCCGTGGCCGGCGCCTATCCGGCGCCGCTGAACGCCGGCGTGCTGGCGGTCCTGGCGCTGGCGTGCCGGGACGCCGAGCGGGTCCGGCTGCGCGTGATGAGCACCGAGGGCGCCGACACCGGACGGGAGTCCCCGTGCCACGTCGAGCCCGCCGCCCTGGTGCCCCGGCAGACCCGGTGGTTCCTCGTCTGCCGCGACCTCGACCGCGGCTGGCGGGTGCTGCGCGTCGACCGGATCACGGCGGCGTCGGCGACGGGCGTGCGCTTCGAGCCCGAAGAGGTCCCCGGGGGCGACCCGGTCGCGTTCGTCACCAGCCGGCTCGGCGCTCCGCCCCGCCGGCACACGGCGACGATCCTCATCCACGCCCCGATCGAGCAGGTGCAGGCGTACATGGGCGGCTTCGCCACCGACTTCGCCCCGACGACCACCGCCACCGGCCAGCCGGCGACACACTGGCGGATCGCGGACGTACGCCTTGAGGTGCTCGCCGGCGGCCTGCTCTGGCTGCGATGGCCCTTCGAGGTGGTCGACTCTCCCGAGCTCGCCGCCCTGCTCCGGGACCGGTCCGCGGCCTTCGCCCACGCTGCGGACCCGCGCTGAGGTCCGCCGCCCACGACGCGGCGGCCTGACGCCGGGCGCGGGCGTCCGTCGTGACGGCGTTGAGATCTTCCTGCGCGATCATCTTCCACGCCCTCCGTTCCGGACGGCATGCGACCGAGCGGGGAGCGTATGAGCAAGGGGCGATGGACGATCGGGGCGGCTCTGGTGCTGACGGCCTCGATCTCGGTCTTCGGCCCGCGGGCCGAAGCGGTCACCCGTCCCGGGCCGGTCGAGGCGCTGAAACGGCAGCTCCTCGGTCATGACGGGGTTCGGGCGGGAAGATCAGGCTGAGCGATCCCGCCACCCTCCGGCACGTGCTGGCCACCACCACGGCCAAGAGGCCCGCCGGCGTCTACGACGGCACCCGCACCACCCTCTACGAGGGCAGCACCACCATCGGCGCACTGTTCAGGCTGAACCCGCGCCTGTGGGTGGCCGACCTTCAGAAGCCCACAGGACCGTACGCGAGCTACCGCAAATTGCCCGTGAAGTGGCGGCTGTGGCTCGGCGCCGACCAGCTCGTCCGCAGGTGCCAGACGCGCTATGACGAGCCCGACTCCCTCTGGAACGACAAGGACCGCCGAGTCACGACCGCCGACGTGCGGCTCTCCGGCTGGGGCGACCCGATCGACATCAAGCCGCCGCCCGCCGAACTCGTGGCGACCCGCGACGAACTGGTCTTCCCCGACGAGGACTGACCGGTGAGCGGGCGGCCCTGTCAGCCGGGGCCCCACCCGCGGCCTTCCGCGGCCGGGTCATTCCGGCGGCGTCCAGATGCGGCTGCGGAGATCGGTGCCGCGGATCACCTGGACGCGCCAGGGTTCGAGGCGGAGGACGTGCAGCGCGGGGTCGGCGGGCGACCGCCAGAAGGCCCCGAGGTCGTAACCGGCCCCGCGCGGGCTGGTCGCCCGGTAGAGGTCCCAGACGCGGCGCTTGGTCGCCAGGTCGTCGACCCAGGCGGCCGTGGCGTCGATGGCGACCGAGCTGTTGCCGGGCTTCCAGTAGGAGAAGGAGGTGTGCGGATTGCCCGCCAGGTGGGCGGCCTTGACCGGCGTCCGGTAGGTGGCCAGCCACCCGCGCGGCCGCCCGTCCACGTTCTCCCAGACGGGGATGAGGATGCGGGTGCGGGGACGGTTCTCGGCGTCGACGGTGACCATCGTGGCGTACCGGATGGCACCGATAAAGGTGTTGAACTCGCTCTCGATCTCGGCGAACGACGTGGTCATCGACGGCACTCCTTACGACTTGGGTGACCAGGGCATCTTGCGCCGCCGCGAAGACCCTGCGGAAGACGGCACTTCAAAGGCACCGAGTAACCGCCCGGGAACCACCCCTGACCAGGCAGGACGGCGATCGTGCCGCTCTCCCGGTGAGGGGTGCTCAGTTCTTACCTTGCAGGTCGCGCGAACTTCATGCAGGTCGCCGGTTCCGTACATCTTGGTGCTCCAGGTTCAAGTCGTTCACTTTTGAAGCACGTGTCGTGGCGCCCAGCGCGCCGCGACAAGATCGGGGAGCACCACATGCGACATGCCGACTTCACCGTCCGCCGAGAACCGGCCGCCTGGCGCCACATCGCAGCCGTCTCGGTCGGCATCGGTCTGGGGCTCTTCCCGCTGGCACAGAGCGCGTCGGCCGCCCCGGGCGGGACGCCGCAGGCCCCGGCCTTCAGTGTCGACGGCGGTCGCTACGAGCAGGCGGTGTCCGTCGAGCTGCGGGCCAGGCAGGGCGAGACGATCCGGTACACCACCGACGGCAGCATTCCCACCAAGAGCAGCCCGACCTTCGCCGGCAAGCCCATCCGCATCACCGAGGACACGAATCTGACGGCACGCGCCTTCAAGGGCAACCAGCCCGGCGCCGTCAAGTCCGAGGGGTACCTCATTCGCGAGGGGGAGCAGCCAATCGCCCGCATGATGATCGTCTCGGACGTTCACATCGGCGACTACGAAGCCGACCGCCACCGCTGGTCGTCCTACTTCGACACCATCGCGTCGGTTCTGGGCACCCCGGACGCCATCCTCTCCAACGGCGACATGATCAACGACAACTGGGACGGCCGCGGCAAGGACCACCAGTTGACCGCCCGCATCTTCAAGGAGAACCTCGCGCGCAAGGGCATGAACGCCACCCAGGTGTTCATGTCGTACGGAAACCATGACGCGACCCTGGCCGAGCTCCGTGCGGGCTACCCCAAGGAGTGGTTCCCCGACTCCGGCGACGGGTACTACCGCACGGACATCAAGGGCATTCCGCTGATCACCGTCAACACCGAGAACTACTCCGCGGCCCAGGCCACCTGGCTGCGTGACCAACTCGGGCAGATCTCCGCGGACCCCGCCTACCGCGACCTGCCGATCATCGTCCAGGGGCACCGGCCGGCTCCGGGCACCGTGATGGACGGCCAGCAGACCAGCAACCCGCGCCTGACCGAGGATCTGTCGAAGTTTCCGCGCGCCGTCTACTTCTCGGGCCATTCGCACCTGAACGTGAACGACCCGCGCTCGATCCACCAGAAGAACTTCACCGCGGTCAACGACGGCAGCTCGTCCTACATCGAGATCGACCACGGGTACCAGATGCTCGACGCGGAAGGGCAGCTGGCCAACCGCTTCGAGACCCCCACCGCCCAGGGGCTGGCCGTCGAGGTCTACCGAGGCCGTACCGTCGTCAACCGCATCAACCTCAACGCCGACCTCCACGACATCTACACCGGCGGGAAGTGGTCGGCGAACTGGAAGCCCCCGTTCCAGAGCGACGGGACGCTGGCCGGCAGGTCCTGGGAGATCAGGACGGCCGGCGCCGACGCCCAGGTCGTGCAGAACTTCACCTACACCGACGCCAACCGCAACCGCACGGCCCCGGCCTGGACGTCCCCGCGCCCGCTGACGGCCCGGACCGGCAAGGATGGCCGGCTCGCGCTGCGCATCCAACAGGCCCAGGACGACGAGCTGGTGTACCACTACAAGGTGCGCGTCACCCGCGCCGACAACGGCGCCGAGGTGCTCACCACCAAGGTCGCCAACCGCTTCGACGTGGTGCCCGCCGCCGCCTCCATGGACATTCCGGTCCCGGTCCAGCGCGACGGCGCCAGGTACCGCGCGGAGGTCGTCGCGGTCGACGCGCAGGGCAACCAGTCGCCCGTCGCCGCGGACGTGCTGAAGTAGCACCTCGCCCCGTCATCGACCATCGGCCGGACCCGGTCGATGACGGGGCTCCCTCGGAAAGCCTGACGGCCCGCCGCTCCGGCGCGGACCTCTCCATCGCCCGGCGCAGGTAACGGGGACCCAGGACCGGCGGATTCCCCATCGTGGGTTTCTGGCCGCACCACCGCGCCCGGCCGTGACGTGGTCATGCACGACGTCGTCAGCCTGGTCCCGGCGCAGCCGAGCGACGTCGTGCAGCAGTCGCAGAGGGCCGCCGGACGCCGGCCGTACTGGCCGTTCGCCCTGGCCGCCCTGCTCCTCGCGGGGCTGGTGACCGGACGCTTCGGCCTGGTCGTTCTCGCCGTCGGGCTGCCCGGCGTGCTCTGGGTGGCGTTGCGCGACCGGGCGGCTCGCGCGGTGGTCGTGCGAACGCCCTCCACCAGTGCACCGCCGCCCGTCCGCCCGTGTTCCATCCCTGACGGCCTTCGCCGGGCCATCCGGACACAGGAGAGCGCCTGAGCTGGAGTGCATAGACTTGTCCTCATGTTCGACGACAAAACGCAGGAGACCCTGCGGCGCCTGCTGGACCTCGCCGAACACCCCTCCACCCCGGACACCGAGCGGGCGCTGGCATTCGTCCGGATCCGCGCCCTGGTGGCGGTGCCGGCCGACGACACCCGCCGCAGGGCGCCCGTGGCCGGCATGGACGCCCAGCTGCTCACCAAGCTCAAACCGCTCCAGCGACAGGTGGACGAGGACCTGGTCGACGACGTGCACGGCGACCTGCACTCCTTCGGCATCCGCTACCGGCTGGTCTCGGAGGTCGCCGGCGAGCTGGCCCACATCCTCGACCTGCGCTCCCGCCTCGCCCCCGACAAACGACACCGCCACGACGACGGCGTACGCCAGACGGCCGCCAGGCTGACCTACCTCCTGGAGCGCTCCGACGGCTTCCGCACCTCCCGCTGGCGCACCAAGCGCGGCTGACCCGCCCGACCCGGTTTCCGCATGCCGGCAGCGACACCCTCGGAGGAGCGGATGACCAGCGTGGGGCGCGCCGGCGGGGTTCTGAGGCTCTGGACCGCCAGGCTCTCCGGTCGTAGGGGCGACGTCGCGATCGCGGCGGTCACCACCGCGGCCACCCTCGGTCCGCTGCTGGTGCCGAGTCCGAAGGCGTGGTGGATCGTCGCCCTGGGCGCGCTCGCCTCCGCGCCCGTCCACTGGCGCAGGCGCGCGCCCATGGCCGTGGCGCTGCTCGTCGGCGCCGCGATGACCGTCATGGTCTTATGGGAGAAGCCGTTCCTCCCGTTCGGGCCACTGGTCGCCGTGTACACCATCGCCGACCTCAGTCCCACGTGGAAGCGCCTGGCCGCGATCCCGGCGATCGCCGTCATCGTCGGCTTCTCCCTGGCGCTGCCCGGGGAGGACAGCGAGATCTTCCGCCTGATCGGCACCGCCTTCGTGGCCGCCTACGCGCTGGGCACCAGCGCCCGCGCGAACCGCTCACGTGCCGCGGAACTGGCCGAACGGGCCCGTCGCCGCGAACAGCAGCACATCGCCGCGGTGGCGGAGGAGCGAGCGCGGATCGCTCGTGACATGCACGACATCATCACGCACGCCGTCGGGCTGATGGTCGTCCAGGCCGAGGCCGGGCCTGTGGTCGTACGGAGCGACGCGCCCAGGGCCGAGGCCGTCTTCGACGCGATCGCCGACACCGGCAGGGGAGCGCTCACCGAGCTGCGCGGCCTGCTCACCGCGCTGCGCGCGTCGGACGGCCCGGCGGGGGAGGACCTCGGGCCCGCCCAGCCGAGCCTGGCCGGACTCGCCTCACTGGCCGGACGCAGCGGCCTGGACGTGGTCATGACCGTGGAGGGCGAGCGGCGGCGGACATCGGGCAGCCTGGAGGCCGCCGTCTACCGGATCGTCCAGGAAGCCCTCACCAACGTGCGCAAACACGCCGGGGTGCGCAACGTACGGCTGCACCTGCGCTGGACCGCGCGGGAACTGGTGGTCGAGATCGCCGACGACGGCGGCGGCCCACGTCGCGACGGCGGCGGCTACGGCCTGATCGGCATGCGGGAACGGGCGACCGCCTACGGCGGGACGCTCGCCGCGGGACCGGGACAGGACGGGGGATTCCTCGTCAGAGCCGTCCTTCCGCTTGAATAGCGCGCATGCTGCGCGTGCTCATCGCCGACGACCAGGATCTCTTCCGCGCCGGGTTCGGCCTGATCCTCGGCGCTCAGCCGGACATGCTGGTGGTGGGCGAGGCGGCGGACGGCGACGAGGCGATCGCGCTGGCCGGGCGGCTGCGTCCGGATGTGGTCCTGATGGACGTGCGGATGCCGGGCAGGAACGGCATCGAGGCCACCAGGGAGATCTGCGCGACCACCGCCGCCAAGGTGCTCGTCCTGACCATGTTCGACCTGGACGAGTACGTCTACGACGCCGTCCGCGCGGGCGCCAGCGGCTTCCTGCTCAAGGACATCCGCCGCGACGAGCTGGCGCACGCGGTGCGCACCGTGGCCGCCGGCGAGGCGTTGCTGGCCCCCGCCGCCACCCGCAGGCTGCTGGAGGACCTGGTCAGAAGGCCGGCTCACGGCCCGATGCCGCGGCTGGCGGGACGGCTGGCGGCGCTCACCGAGCGGGAGCGCGAAACGCTCAGGCTGGTCGCCCGCGGGCTGTCCAACGCCGAGATCGCCGCCGCGCTCGTGGTCACCGAGCACACGGTCAAGACGCACGTCAGCCGCATCCTGACCAAGCTGGACCTGCGGGACCGGGTGCAGGCGGCGGTGTTCGCCTACGAATGCGGCCTCGTGGTCGCCGG
The DNA here is from genome assembly GCF_042878785.1 of Nonomuraea sp. NPDC003560. Classification (NCBI taxonomy): domain Bacteria; kingdom Bacillati; phylum Actinomycetota; class Actinomycetes; order Streptosporangiales; family Streptosporangiaceae; genus Nonomuraea; species Nonomuraea sp. NPDC003560. The sequence continues at coordinate 165,355 of NZ_JBIAOF010000002.1, forward strand.
TGAGAGTGACATCGGAGATCACACTCACGACTGACGCGCCACCAGGGCGGCCGCGAGCAGCATCGTCGTCATGAAACGTGTCCTGATCGCGCTCGCCGCGGCCCTCGCCTCGGCCGTCCTGCTGCACTTCGGCACCGGCCCGCACCCCGTGGCCTGGGTGACGTGGCTGGCCCCCTTGCCCGTGCTGCTCGCCGCCCCCCGCGTGGGGGGAGGCGCGGCCTTCGCCGCGGGCGCCCTCGCCTGGCTCGGCGGGCAGTTGCAGTGGTGGCCGTACTTCACCGCGACGCTGGAGACGCCCGTCCCGGTGGCGGCCGGCCTGCTCGCCGGGCCGGCGCTGCTGTACGGCCTCGGCGTGCTGCTGCACCGTTCGCTGCTGGCCAGGCGGCGGACGCTGTCGGCCGTGCTCGCCGTACCGGCATCGTGGGTCGGCGTCGAGTACCTGATGGCGCTGGCCGGACCGCACGGCGCCTGGTGGAGCCTGGCCTATACGCAGGCCGACGTGTTACCCGTCCTGCAGACGGCCTCCGTCGCCGGCGTCTGGGGGATCACCTTCCTGCTCCTGCTCGTGCCCGCCGCCGTGGCCGCGCTTCTCGCGCCGGGCGCGACCCGCCGGCTCTCCGTCGCGGTGACCGCGGGCGCGATGGTGGCGCTGGCCCTGGCGTACGGCTTCGCGCGGCTCGGCACCGGCCAGGACGGCGGGCAGCGCCGCGAGGTCGCGCTGATCTCCACCGACGACCCGAGCGACACCGTGGCACTGGACTCCCCGCAGGGGCGCGACCTGCTCCGGCGCTACCGCCGGGCGGTCGACGCGGCCGCCGCCCGCGGCGCCGAGATCGCGGTGCTGCCGGAGAAGACGTTCGACGCGGCCACCGCCCGCCTGCCGCTGGCCAGGCCGGGCGTGACGGTCGTCGCGGGCGTCGCGCTCGGCGCCGGCGCCACCCGGACCAACAGCGCGCTGGCCTACCCGTCCGGGGCCCGCTACGACAAACACCACATGATTCCCGGGCTGGAGTCGGAGTTCACGCCCGGACGCGCGCTGACCCTGCTCGGCCCGACCACGACGGGCCTGATCGTCTGCAAGGACCTGGACTTCCCCTGGCTGGTACGGCAGTACCGCCAGGCCGGCGCGACGATGCTGCTCGCCCCCGCCTGGGACTTCGACGACGATGCCTGGCTGCACAGCCGCATGGCGGTGGTCCGCGGGGTGGAGAGCGGGTTGTCGGTGGCGCGCGCGGCCCGCCAGGGCCTGCTCACGGTGAGCGACACCCGGGGACGGGTGCTGGCCGAAGGCCGCAGCGGCAGGCCCGGCATGACCACGGTGTTCGCGGCGGTGCCGCAGCAGGGCGCCTCGACCGTCTACGCCGGCCTGGGCGACTGGGCGGCCTGGTGCTCGGTCGCGATGCTGCTCATCGCCCTCGCCGGGCTTCGCATCGGCCGCTCCGCTGCCCGTACGATCCGGCCGTCTACGGGTGGGCCGGCTCCCGGCGCGCCAGTCCGGGCGGCCACGGGTATCTGACCTTGAAGATGGACAGGAAGATCAGGATCTCGACGCCGCGCACGCCCGGGATCGTGCGAATCCGGGCGGCCAGCCGCCGGCCGGCGGACTCGGGAGATCACGACGTGCCCGCGCGATCCACCGCTGAATGCGGCTTCCAGACGAGTGCTCCTCGGAGTCACGGCGGCGACAAGTTACTCACTGTGAGTATGTTAAAGAACACGGAGAGTGAGGGTAATGAGATAGCGGAGTCCCACCACCGACAGGAGATCCCCATGCGTTCCCTCGCCCTGCTTGCGGTCCTGGCCGCCGGCGCCACCCTCGCCACCGCCGCGCCCGCCGCAGCCCGCGCCCTTCACGCTGCTGACCCGCGCTGCCCCGACGATGCGGTCTGCTTCTGGACCGAGCCCGAATTCGAAGGCGAGCGGCAGGTCGTCCGCCCCGTCTCCGGCTCGCGTCCGTGCATTGTCACGCCCGAGGCTCATGCGGAATCGGCCGTCAACAACACCCGATTCTCCCGGCTGCTGTACCTCGACCCCGGCTGCTCCAGCCGGCCTGTCGGGTTCGTCCCGGCCGGTGGTAACACTCCCTTCCTCGATCCTCCCATCGCCGCTTGGCGGTGACCCGCCGTCCGGCCAAGGGGTGCGGCCTGACGCCACGCGCTGGGTCGCGCGAACTGAGGTCACCCCGTTCTCTGGCGCGCGAACGCGCCGCTGCCCACACCGCCGGCCCGCCGGCCCACCCGCTGCCGCGCCCTGTCCCACCACCGGCGCGCCGAGGTCCCGCCGCCCGGTCCGCCCCCCTTGCAGGGGTGAACGCCTTCCCCCATGACCTGAGGAGGTCATCCGCCTTGAACATCACCCGCCGTACTGCGGCCACCTTCGCGCCCCTGGCCGGCGCCCTGACCCTCGCCCTGGCCGCCGGCATCGCACAACCGGCCGCCGCGTCCGCTCAGCCAGCCGCAGCACCAGCCGCAGCCGACTTCGCCTGCCCGCCCGTGCTGGGCGTCTGCGCCTACGACGTGGACGACAACCTCAGGGTCCTCTACGACGACGAGGCCGACATCATCCCGCCCATCGTCCGGGCGGCCAACTACAGCAACGACCCCTGGTGCTTCTACAACTGGTTCGGCTACGGCGGTGCACGCCAAGAGCTCGCCCCGGGCCAGGTCGCCGACGACTTCGGCTTCGTCGTCCGCGCCGCTCGACGCGGACCGTGTGATTGACCACGCGACTCATGTGACCGACTGACGCCACGGCCTTCACCACTCGGGGGACGGTCCACGGCCGACGTGATGCTGTGCCTGGTCGCGGCGATGGCCACGGGTCACTCAGATCGTCCGCAGAGTCGGTGCGAGCGGCTCGACTCCGGATGGTCGCCAATCGACCCGTGGCCGTCCCCGCCCGTGGGGCAGTACTCCTGCGTGGACTGGATCCGCAGGCCGCCGACGAGCACGCCGGGCCGGCGTGCTCAGGCGACGACAGGCTCGCCGCTCAGCGCGACACCGGCCCGGCGCAGCTCGTCCAACGCGGTGCGCGTGGTGTCGTCGGCGACGTCGGCGGTGTAGTCGAGCAGGACCTGAACCGTGAAGCCCGCGCGCGCTCCGTCCAGCGCGGTGGCCTTGACGCAGTGGTCGGTCGCGATGCCGACGACATCGAGGTCGGTGACGTCACGCGCCTTCAGCCAGGCGGACAGCGTCTCGCCTTCCTCGGTCAAGCCCTCGAAACCGCTCTTGGAGGCGGAGTGAGCGCCCTGCCGAGCCCGGTGGCTTTGAAGTCGAGCAGCTGCGTGCCGTCTCTCGCGCTTGACTCGGTTGGATTCACGGCGAGACCGCACGATCGGCTCGTACATCGAGCCCAGGTCAAGGTGCGTGTCGCCAAAGGGGCTGTCCAGGGTGTCGGCGACGTAGAGCTTCTGGTCCTTTGCCTTCCTCCTCATCCACAGTCCGAGCCACGCTGTTGGCGATGTTGAGCAGAGGTTCCCGTGCCCATCGCCGGGTCCACGGCCACGACGTCGTCGGCTGCGAAGCCGCCTTACGGAGGTCGGCGTCGTAGGCCTCAAGGAAGTGCTCATACAGGTGAAGGTAGGAGTCCGCCGAGACGTCGCTGATCCGATCCCAGTCCACCGCTCCGATGACCCGCGAGATCTTCTGCTTCTCTTCGCCCCGCAGCTCACGGCCGATGGTTTCGAGCACTTCCGTGTGCAGTGGCTTGCACAGTCCGGCCACAGCGCGAACGAGCTGGCGGATGTTGCGAGGAGGATTCGGCCTCCACAAGAGGAAGACGGAAACGACACGGGCGAACTCCCCATCGAAGGGAACGAGCTCGCTGCCTGCCGTACGGACGTCGCCCCGGAAATATGCCGGATGGCAGATGCTCGGGCATGCCGGTCAGGGCAATGCTCGACCCGTGAAAATGTTGAGCAGAGCGCTGGCCGCTCTTGTCTTCGGCGTGACCATGGCCGCCACGCCGCAAGCTCCGGCCCGGGCCCTGAGGGCTGAGCCCCCAGTTCCGGTCCAGGTCCTGAGATGGGCTGAGTGCGGGGACGGCATCGAATGCGCCAAACTGAGCGTACCGATCGACTGGAAGCGACCCGGCGGCCCGAAGACCCAGGTGGACCTCGCGAGGATGCCCGCGCGTGACCCGTCGCGAAGCCTCGGCTCGCTGGTGGTCAACACCGGCGGTGGCGGGGCGACCATTCAGGATGTGCGGTCCATGCCCGCGGTGGTATCGGAGTTGACCACCTGGTTCGATGTGGTCCTGATCAATGCGAGGAGCGCGGTCAGCCGAGGCAGCACCTCGATCGTGGAGTGCGCCACGCCGCCCCCCGGCCTCACTGGGCTGATCCTGCGGCCCGGCGAGGAGAGCTGGCGCGCGCACGCCCAGGCGAACGCCGCTTACGACGCCTCTTGCCGCACAGCCATGGGCACCGCCTACGCGGGACTGACCTCCTGGCAAGCGGCCCATGATCTGGAGGCGCTGCGTGCCGCGCTCGGCGAACCGAAACTACGTTATCTCGGCAACTCCTACGGCACCGTGTTCGGGCAGGCCTACCTGGAGTTATTCCCCAAGAAGGTCGCCCGGATGGTGCTGGACGGCGTCGCCGACCACACCCAGACATCACTGAAGAGATGGCTGTTGCACAACGCGCTCACCGAGGAGCGACAGCTCAGCCGCTTCCGCGACTGGTGCAGGGCCGGGTGCGCGCTGGACCACGACGCGATCGAGGTGTTCGACGACCTACTCGCCCGCGCCCGCCGTACCCCTCTACCGGCGGCAGGACGGACGTTGGACGAGCGTGAGTTCCTCGTCGCGGTGCGGGAGGGACTCACCCCGCCCGCCTGGCCAAGGCTGGCCGCAGCACTGCGCAAGGCTTCTGACGGCGACGCCACAGCCCTGGCGAACCTGCTGCCCCCTGCCGCCGACGGCCCCGGATACCCCCACAGTGCGCTGATGTGCCACGACTTCATGCCTCAGGTGCCCGGATACCGCAGCTTCCTGACCATCGAATCGCGCCTGCGCGCGGCCGCGCCGCGGATCGGCTGGATCCAGGGCCGCTACCAGCTCGCCCGCTGCCTCGGCATGGGGAAGGCCCCCTCCTACCCGCCGCACCCGCTGCGGGCGCAAGGTGTGCCGCCGGTGCTGATCTCCATCGGCGACACCGACGACAACACTCCGAACCTCGCCGCCGAGCACATGGCCGCGCAACTGTCCGGGGCACGCGTGGTCAGGCACGGTGACGGGCACGCCGCCTACCTCATGCAGAGCGCGTCTGGGCTGGGCGCCACCTGCCTGCGCCAGTACGTCCACGACTACCTGACCGCTGGGACCCTGCCCCCGCCCGGGGCGCGCTGCCCCGGTGACCTGGTGGCTAAGATCCCCCGGGGGTGAACTGACCGTGATCGGAGCTTGGCGGGCGCTGCCCATACTCGCCCAGGACGCCGTGCTGGCGGCGGCGACGGCGCTGCTGACATTGGCGGTGCCGCTGCTGACCGCCGCCATGGCCGACCAGGACGGTTTCACCCCCCTGTGGGGGGTACTGGTCTGCACGGTGTGTGCGCCGCTGACCGTGCGTCGCCGTCTTCCGCTGACCGCGGCCCTGGCCTCGGGTGCGTCCGTCCTGCTCGCGATCGTTCTGAGCCAGCCGCAGGTCGGCGCCTGGGTGACGGTCGCGGCGTTCAGCTCGGCCGCCTACCACCGTGACCGAGGACGGCTGCTGCCCGCGATCGCTGCGACCTGCTGGCTCGTCCTGCTCGACCTCATGCTGGTCGGGACTCCGACATACCCCTCTCAGCTGATCACGGCGGTGGCCGCAGGGCTCGCCCCGGTCGCGCTCGGCCACGCCCTGCGCCTGCAGCACGACCGGGCCCGGCAACTCGCCCTGGTCGAGCGGGCCCAGGAGCGCGCCCGGATCGCCCGAGAGGTGCACGACGTGGTGGGCCACCATCTCAGCGCGATCAGGATCCAGGCCGTGGGAGCTCGGCGGGGCACCCCTGCGGACGCCGAGCGGGCCCTGGAGACGATCGCCGAGATCTCCGGCACCGCGCTCGCGGAAACCCGGCGGCTACTCGGCTTGCTCCGCGACGAAGACGCCGGCACCGATCTCGGGTCGCTGGCCGTCCGCCTGTCGCGTCAGGGACTGCGTGTGCGGCTGGAGGGCGACTCCCTGCGCGAGGGGGTGCCCTTGCGGGTACGGCACGCGGCCTACCGGATCGTGCAAGAGTCACTGACCAACGTGATGCGGCACGCCGGGGTCTCGCAGGCCGCCGTACGGGTCGACAGGGACAGCCAGGTTGTGGCCATCGTGGTTGAGGACGATGGGCAGGCGGTGCCCGGCCAATCGGCCGTACCGGCGGGGAGCGGAGTGCGCGGCATGCGAGAGCGGGCGGCGATGCTCGGCGGCACGCTCACCGTGGGGCCACGAGCTCCGCGCGGCTGGCGAGTCACCGCTCGTCTGCCCCTGAACGGGACTCACGACATGGGAAACCAACCGAACACGATCGACGACACCCACATGGTTGCGGGCCACCTCGAGCCAGAGACCGCAGACAACCACGGCACGCCAGGGGGCCGCCGGTGAGCATACGCGTGATCGTCGCCGACGACCAGGCGCCAACCCGGGAGGGCCTGCGCCTACTCCTGTCCTCCGAACCGGATCTGGAGGTCGTGGCGGTGGCGGCGGACGGACTCCAGGTCGTCGAGATGGCCCGGCGGCACCGGCCCGACGTGGTCCTCACCGACATCCGCATGCCGCGCATGGACGGGCTGACCGCGATCCGTGACCTTCTGGCCCTCGCCCCCGCACCGGCCGTGGTCGCCCTGACCACGTTCGACCTGGACGAATACCTGTTCGGCGCGCTGCAGGCGGGCGCGGTCGGGTTCTTGCTGAAGGAGAGCGACCCTAACCTGATCCTCGATGCGGTACGGGTCGCCCACGAGGGCCAGGGGCTGGTGGACCCACAGGTGACTCCCCGCCTGCTGCACCGCTTCGCGGCAACCTCCCCGCGCCCGGCCACCGACGACATGAGCACGCTGACGCCACGCGAGACCGACGTACTGCGCCACCTGGCCGCCGGAAACAGCAACGCCGAGATCGCCCAGGCCCTGGTCATCTCGCCCGGCACGGTCAAGGTCCACATCGAGCGGATCCTCGCCAAGCTCGGACTACGGACCCGCGTGCAGGCAGCCCTCTACGCCCACCGGCACGGACTCATCACCTGGGCAGACCTACCGTGACCGGAGCAGTGCCATTCGCTCGATCAACGCAAGACGGATCGATCCCAACAGGACAACTGCACCCTCGATCGATGCATCGCTCAGACTTCGATGACACATGCTCAAGGTTGCATGTCGCGGGACACCTGGATCAGGAAGGCGCCTGCTGCAGCGCCCGGTAGATGGTGCCACGGCCGACTCCCAACGCCCGGGCGATCTCAGCCACGGTGACGCCCTGGGGGGCGTACTGCGCCCGGGCCAGGCGGACCTGCTCGGCCGGCAGCTTGGCGGGCCTGCCGCCCACTCGGCCGCGCACTCGCGCTGCCTGCCGGCCGATCGCCGCCCGCTCGGCGATGAGTTCGCGCTCAAACTCGGCGAGCGCCGCGAAGATGTGGAAGACCAGGCGGCCAGTGCTGGTGCTGGTATCGATCCCCTCGTGCAGGGACGCGAATGCCACCCCGCGCTCGGACAGGGCGTTGACGGTCTCCACCAGATGCCGCAGCGACCGCCCCAGCCGGTCCAGCCGCCACACCACCAGCGTGTCCCCAGCCCGCAGACACTCCAGGCGAGGGTCACAGGCACGGTCATGAACCCAATGACGTACTGCAACCCGGCTGCGTGACGGCGGTTTCGTAACATTGGTTCCGGACTGAGTTCCGGACACGCCACAGGGTGTGATCGAGGCGCGAACGAGCCCTGACCGATCCTGTCCGTTACCGAGGCTTCCGGACACGGAGATCACCAGCACCGGACACCGCCCCACCGGGCGATCCGACCCCAAGACCAAGATCACATCTGGGCGGCGCTGGAACCGGAACGCACGCTGACGCTCTCCGGTGACCCGCTCTGCACACCCCTCCTGACCTCCCCGAACCGGCTTAACGTGCGATCCCGTTCCGTTGCGGGTCCACCCCCGTTGCCGAGAAGGCCGGATACCAGCGGGAGGGCATCGTGCGGGTCGTTGAGCGGGACGGGTGCGAGGCTCATGGCCTGGCCGTCTTCTCGATGATCGCCATATGAGCAGCCGCAGAGGCTGAAGGCGGAGCTTCACCGACCAGCGGCCCGCCCTCGCCGCGCCGGACACTGTGGCGGACCGGCGACGACCTCCAGCTCCAGGTGGCGGATCATGTCGAGGTCTCGTTGATGTCGGCGAGGGGGACCGCGGCGCCGGACTCGGCGAAGGCGCGGGCGGCTCGATGGAGGCCGTGTGAAGATGTCCATCTTGGGCGTAGGGTGGCCCGATGCCCGGATCCTTGCGTGCGGCCGTGCTGGCAGTGGTGTCGATCCTCCTCTGCGGCTGCTCGGCCACGCCGGCGGCGGCCCCACCGTCCCCGACCGTCCTGGCCAAGCCGACATCCACCCCCATCTGTGACGGCCAGCTGCCGCCCACGGGGCCGGAGAAGACCGCCTACACCGATCACATCGATGACTGGCAGCTCGCCAAGGCCGTCAAGGACGGGTTTCCCAACGACCTGGCGGTCAAGCGGGACGGGACGGTATGGGTGGTCGGCACGGCCGAGGTGCCGGTGAAGCCCTATCTGGACAAGGAGCAGGGGTGCCTGGTCACGACCGACACCGAGCGCCGGGGGAAGGTGTGGCGGTACGACGCGGGTACGTGGCACGTGGTCGCACCGCCGCAGAGGTGCTCGGACCACCTGTCCAAGGTCGACGTGACCGAGGACGGCAGCCTGTGGGTGTACGGCACGCGACTGGAGAAGGATGACCACGTGTCCTGCGTGGCTCGATGGAACGGCAGCGGATGGGAGGCGCGGACCGTCCGAACGGAGGACCCGGCGGAGGAGGCCGAGGCGCTGACCGTCAGCGGCACCGATCCGTGGTTCATCGACTCCCGGGGGAGAACCGTTCGGCTGACCAAGGGGAAGCTCTCCGCCCACACACCGGTGGCGGAGGCTGACGTGCTCGCGCGAGGGCAGGGAGGAGCGCTCTGGGCGGCGGGAGTCCAGGGTGCACATCGCATCCAGCTCGCACGATGGGATCGCGGGCGGTGGCAGCGCGTTCCCGACCTGGCACTGCCCCATCCGAAGGGGGAGCCGAGGGCCTGGCTCGCGTGCGACGGCATGGTCGCGACCGGGCCTGATGACGTCTGGGTGGCCGCCTACTGGACCTGGAACGCGAGCGACGAGTCGGAGCCCGGGCGGCAGGTCCTGGCCCATTGGAACGGCTCGGCCTGGTCATGGCACACGGGCAAGGTGGCACTGCCGGACAGAGAGGCCGACCTCACCCCGGATGGGCAGGGTGGCGTCTGGCTCACCTCCCTCGACGACACCGCCCTCGAACACGTCACCGGCCGGCGTCACGAGCCGATCAAGCTACCCGATACGGAGGAGGATGTCGGGCTGGGCATGCGGCTGTCCCAGCGTCCCGGCACCCACGAGGTCTGGGTGCTGAGCCAGGGGAACCTCTGGGTCACTCGAAGGGACGCCGGCTAGCGAACGGCTACTTGGCGGCCGAGGTTGCCCAGCGCCTGACCTTCGCCGTGCCGGTCGCCAAGCTCCGGGCGGCGTTCAGCGCGATGCCCGTGACAGTGAGCATGCCGCCGCGGTGTCGACGCCGGGCCCCATACACCTGGAAGCACTCCATCAGGGTGTGATGACGGCGCGGAGACGACCAGTCTGGTGGGCGCTATGGGCGCGATGGCGACGGTCCCGCCGGTCATGACCTCGTCGCGTCGCGGACACCGTCCCCGAGCTCTTCGGCGCGGCCGGGGAAAACGATCGCCTGCTCAGGCAGCGGACGGACGCAGGCCGCCGCGGCGCAGGCGGTCAACGTCAGGATGACCAGCGCCGCCGTCGCGCCGCCTGGTCCCCGGTCGAACAACCCGCCCACCGCGATGCCGCCGGCGAACGCGACCAGGCCCGACAGGAACGTCTGCACGCCCAGGTACGCCCCGAAACGCGTCGGCGGGGCGAGCCGGGCGATCGTCTGGAACACCGCCGGCTGTAGCAGCCCGTCGGCGAGCCCGTGCAGCACGGCCACCAGCGCCAGGCCTGGCAGCCCGGTGCCCGCGCCGGTTGCCAGCAGCAGATGGCCGCCCGCGGCGAACAGCAGTCCCGCGCGCAGCACGTGCGGTCGGTCGGCGCGCCCGGGTACCGCGCACCACGGCTGGACCGCGGCCGACACCATGGCGAGCACGCAGGAGAACACGGTGACCGCTGTCGCGTCCGCGCCGCCGAGCGGTACGACCACCGACGACTGGTCGGTCAGCAGCATGGCGGGTGCCGACACGGCCGCGAACCCGATGAAGACCCGGTCCCGCAGTACCGTTCGCACCCCGGAGACGACTCCGTGCGGCACCCGTACGCGCGGGACGTGCCGCAGGAGTGAGAACAGGAACGCCGCCACGCCCCACAGCGCTGTCGCCGTCAATGCCACCAGCCAGTAGCCGACGTTCAGCAGCGCCAGCCCGAGCACCGGGCCGGCCACCGCCGCGACCTGCAACGTCATCGCGTACGCCGCGTATCCGCGCGCCCTTCGCCGTTCGGCGAGCCCGGCCAGCAGCGACTGCGCCGCCGGGTGGAACAGCGCCCCGCCCGTGCCCAGCAGCACCACGGCGACGATCAGCCAGGGCAGGCTGGACACAGTGCCCAGCAGGGCGAACCCGGCCGCGCGCAGCAGGCACGCCAGAATGCCCATCCGTACCGGGCCGAGTACGTCCACCAGCGCGCCGACCGGCAGGGAGAGCGTGTGCTGCACGAGATTGCGCAGCGCCAGCACCAGGCCGATCCCTCCGGCGGCCAATCCGAGGTCGGCTCGCAGGTGCAGGACGACGTGCGCCATGGCCGCGAAGTAGCCCAGCGAGATGGCCGCCTGAACGGTGACGACCACGGTGACCGTGCGACGGTCACCGTGGTCTGCGGGGGAGACGATCACGCCGCGGGCAGGACGTTCAGCCGGTACAGCAGTTGACGGGCGAGCGTGGCGCGCTTGGCGGCGTCGGCGTCCTTGGCGATGTCCATGTTCAGCGCGAAGGTGTACAGGCGTCCGCCGCGCTCGACCCAGCCCGTCCACCAGCCGGTGCCGGGGTTGGGGGCGTTCTGCCAGCCTGACTTGGCGTACAGGGTGTACCCGTTCTTCTTCTCCATCAGGATCAGGTCCTGGACGGCACGCTGGTTCGCGCGGGAGGCGGGCAGGCGCTGGGTGGCCAGCCGTTCCATGAACCGGGTCTGCTCCACCGCCGAGATCTTCAGCGGGCCGTCCAGCCAGAACCGGTCGACCACGGTCCCGGTCTGCTGGTTGCCGTAGCCAAGCCGGTGCAGCCACTGACGTTCGCGCGTGAGGCCGATGCGGCGGGCGATCACCTGGAACGCCGCCGCGTTGGAGATGCGCACGGCCTCCCGCATGGTCATGTCCTTCTCCCACTCGGGATACGGCTGCGGCGTGCCGTCCCAGGGGATCACCTCGTCGGGGGTCTTGACCACGCCCGTCTCCAACGCGACGAGCGCGTGCGGGACCTTGAAGCTGGACGCGGGCACCATCGGCGTCTCCGCGCGCCGCCGGTCCACCACGGTCGTCGTCCTGGACGACACGTCCAGCAGCGCGAACGTGCCCCGCACCCCGGCCGTGTCGAACACCGTACGCAGGTCGTCGCGCACGGTCGTTCCCGGCCGCACCTCGACAGCCACAGTGGCGGCGCCGGCTGAGGCGGTGGCCGCGTACGAGGGAGCACAGATGAGGGGGAGTGAGGTGAAAACGATGACGCCCAGCCCGGAACGGAGGGCCTGGGGGATTGCCTTCTTCATGCGCAGAGGAGATCACGCGACATCTGAACTGTCCAATATCGATATCACGGGACGACCGATATTCGAATCCGTATACCCGCTGGCAGAGAAGCCGCCGACGGAGGCGAGCGGCAGATGGGCCCGCGGGGGGATCGGACCGGATCTGGACGCTACAAAGGCGATCTTGACGACGATTCGGTGACGAGGGCTGTTCGCCCTGAAGGGGCGTTGGTGGGACTGCGATCAATGAAGCCCAGATGCTGGACCCCTGCCGACGACGCTCGTTCGGGCAGTTCGGTGGGATGCTCATACTGCGCTCGTGGATCCATCCATTGCGACGCCGGAATATCCATTGCTGCCCGGGACGAATGACCTTCGTGACGCCATAGATCTTCTTTCGCATGGAGGCAGAAACTCCGCCGTGCACCACGCGATGTCATCGGATGGGCAAGTCGGGGACGGGTTGGAAGCCGGGGATCTGTACGGTGACGGCTCGCACGTCCGCAGGTGGCTTGCACATCGCCCACAGCGTGTACTCCTCGCCCCTTGGTCACGAGGCATTCAGGGCGCGGGACCGACAACAGGTAGGGGCCCACGGTGATGTGGATTCGGAAGCCGACGTCCTGGCGCGCTGCGCGAGCAGCGCCGGTGGAACCGCGCCGACGCCTGACGGCCGTCACGGGCCGCTCGCGGGGCGGCCCACGGGCGCGCTCAGGACCCCGGGCGGCTCAGAATCCGGGCGCCGCGGCGGGGGCCCGGAGGTTACCCAGGTAGGGATGCCAGAGGTGGTGCGGGTCCGCCTCCACGGTCCGCACGACCTCGCGCATCGTGGCGAGGATCTCGGGCTCGTCCTCGTACACGTCGCCCTGCAGCATCTTCAGCACGTCGATGCGGTAGCGGTCGTCCTGGACGAAGGCGGTGAACAGGATGTTGAGCCGGTAGTACATGGAGATGAACTCGTACCAGTTACGCATGGCGCGGCGCAGGGTGGACTCGTAGGTGGTGAACCGGTGCCGGCCGAAGTCGCCCGCCTCGGCAGCGGCGATGATGTCCTGCGAGGCCAGACGGGCGCTGTTGAGCGCCACGCTCACGCCGCTGGAGAAGATCGGGTCGACGAAGCGCGCCGCGTCGCCGATGAGCACGTGCCGGTCGCCGATGATCTGCTTCATGCCGTAGCTGTAGTCGCCCTCGGCCTTCAGCGGCCTGACCTGCTCGGCGTTCTTCAGCACGTCGAGCAGGCCGGGGTGGCTGGCGACGGTGCCCCAGAAGAACTTCTCCCGGTCGCCGTCGAAGGAGCGCAGGCGCGAGCGCTGGCTCACCACACCGACCGAGGTGATGGTGTCGGTGATGGGGATCTGCCAGACCCAGGTGTCGGCCACGGGCAGGAAGTGGATGAAGATGAAGTCGGACTGCTCCTTGTTCACCGTCAGCGCGCCGCGGTCCAGCCCGTCGAACCAGGTGTGCACGGCGTACTGGTTGAAGACCGGGTCGACGACCTTCGTCCTGAGCTGGTTGCCGAGGTGGGTGCGCCGGCCGCTGGCGTCCACCACCATGCGCACCGGTACGGGCGTGGTCACGCGGCCGAGCCGGACGTGCATGACCGGCAGCTCCGCGGAGAAGTCGACCTCGCCCACCGAAACCCCCTGGAAGACGTTCGCGCCCAGGCTCTCGGCGTTCTTCAGCAGGATCTGGTCGAACAGCCCCCGGTCGACGTGGAAGGTGTAGTCGCGGTCGACCCCCAACTGGTCGCGTTCGGCGAAGAGCACCTCTGCCGAGCGGAAGCCGTTGGTCAGGTTGCGGAAGCCCATCTGGTCGATGTCCCGCTGCTCGGTCGAGGTCCACGCCGCGCCGTACTTGCGCGGGAATCCCGCCTGCTCGACCTTCTCCATGCAGCCCGTTTCGATCAGCACCGGAGTGGTCGCGGGGACCAGGGACTCCCCGACGTGCTCCCGGGGGAACGTCTCGCGTTCGAAGACGGCGACGGAAAGACCTGCCTTGGCCAGATACGCGGCGGCCGTCGCGCCTCCCGGGCCACCGCCGATGATGCCGATGTCGAAAACGGCGTCCACGTGCTCTTCCTTCCTCTTGAGGCGACCCGGGTCAGGCGTTCTGGGCGGACAGTTCGCAGACCATGTCCGTGATGGCCCGCACGTTCTGGAAGTTCCGCCAGGTGATGTGGGTGAGCGGAACGGGCACCCCCAGCTCGCTGCGGATGAAACTGAGCAGCATGGTGGTGTTCAGGCTGGTGAGGATCCCCCACTCCAGCAGCGGGGTCTCCTGGTCGAGCTCGGACAGCGGCTCGGCCTCGTCAAGGAACTGAACCTTGACGTAATCGGTGATCGCGGCGTTGATCCGCGAGCGGTCGACGGCGCCGGCCGGCGCCCGCTGAAGGTCCGGATGTGTCTGCTCCATGCCGGCCATGCTCGGACGTCCGGCTGGAGTCTTGCTTGGGCGGCGGCCACGGGAGGCCACGCGGCGACCTACGCGGCTGCCAGTGGGCTACGCGGCGGCCGGCAGCCGCCCAAGCCGGTCGCGCAGGGCGGCGACGAAGGCCGGTGCGTGCAGGAAGAAATGCGACCCCGGTAGCAGCGTCAGCTCGAACGGCCCGGTGGTCTGCCGCGCCCACGCGGCCAGCAGGCGGGGCTCGGTCAGCACGTCGTCCCTGGCCCCGAAGGCCGCGACGGGGATGTCGAGCGCCGGGCCGGCAGCCCCGCGGTGCTCGTGCGCCATGGCCAGGTCGGCGCGGATCGCGGGTAGGTAGAGCCGGAGCAGATCCGCCTGCCCGGCCACCTCGTCGGGGATCCCACCCAGGCGCCGCAGCCGGGCCAGCAGCTCATCGTCCGGCAGCGTGTGCAGACGGCTCTCGACCGGCGGGGTGTCCGGCCCGTTGCGCCCGCAGACGATGAGCACCGCGGGCGGATTGCCCGCCGCGCGGGCGCGCCTGGCCAGCTCGTAGGCGGCCAGCGCCCCGAAGCTGTGCCCGAGCAGCGCGAACGGCGCGGCCGACAGCTCGCCCACCAGCAGCTCGACGAGCTCGTCCAGGTCCGTCACCACCGGCTCCGCCAGCCGGCCGCCGTGGCCGGGCAGTTCCAGCGGGACGACTTCGACGTCGGGCAGGACGGCCCGCCAGCGATGGAAGTGGGCGGCGCCCCCGCCCGCGTGGGGCAGGCAGTAGAGCGTCAGCCGGGGCGTGGCCGAGGCCGGGACAGGCGCGGCCGGGTTCGAGACAGCACGCAGATCCACCGTGGTGGTCCTTTCCTTCAGGCGCCCACGGCCGCCGCGCGTTCAAGTCTCGCCCTAGCGGCCTGGGAGACGGTCAACGACATCTGCGCACTCCCTTTCAGCATAAGAACATCCCTGACTCGGCCGGAAGCCCGCCGGTCGGAGAGGAGCCCGGATGCCCGGATACGCGACGCAGCCGAGACCCGATGACGTCGCGGTGGTCGGAGTCGGATGCCGCTTCCCCGGCGGGGTGCGGACGCCGCAGGCGTTCTGGCGCGCGCTCCGCGACGGGAAGGACGTCCTGCAGCGGGTGCCCGCCGACCGCTGGGGAAGTGGCTTCCACCACGCCGATCGCGGACGGCCGGGCGCGATCACCTCCGACCAGGGCGGTTTCCTGCCGGACATCGACAGGTTCGACGCCGCCTTCTTCGGCATCTCCCCGCGCGAGGCGGCCGAGATGGACCCGCAGCAGCGGATGTTGCTGGAGGTGACCGCCGAGGCGATGGAGGACGCCGGCGTGCCGATGCAGCGGTGGGAGGGCAGCCGGACCAGCGTCCACCTGGGAATGCTCGGCTCCGACTACCTCCTGCTGCACACCAAGACCGCAGGCGCCGCGGCGATCGGGCCGCACTTCGCCACCGGCAAGGAGTTCAGCTTCGCGGCCGGCCGGATCGCCTACGTCTTCGGCCTGCGCGGGCCGTGCATGACGGTCAACACCGCCTGCTCCTCCTCGCTGACCGCCGTCCATCTGGCCTGCCGCGCTCTGCGCGACGGTGAGGTGGACACCGCGCTGGCCGGCGGCGTCAACGCGCTGCTGACGCCGGAGCTGTCGATCTTCATGAGCAAGGTCCAGGCGTTCTCGCCGAGCGGGCGGTGCCGGCCGTTCGACGCGCGGGGCGACGGCATCGTCCGCGGCGAGGGGTGCGCGGTCGTGGTGCTCAAGCGGTACGCCGACGCGGTGCGTGACCACGACCAGATCTACGGCGTCATCCTCGGCAGTGCCGTCAACCACGACGGGCGCAGCGCGGGCCTGACCGTGCCGAGCGCGGTGGCCCAGCAGGACCTCCTGCGCGCCGCGCTGGCCTCGGCCGGCGTGGACGCCGGCGTGCCGGGCTTTGTGGAGGCGCACGGCACCGGCACGCCCCTGGGCGATCCGCTGGAACTGTCGGCCCTGGCCGCCGTCCTGGGCAGCGGCAGGGCCGCCGGGGACCGGCTGCTCGTCGGCTCGCTCAAGGCCAACTTCGGGCATCTGGACGCGACCGCGGGCGTGGCCGGCCTGCTGAAGGCCCTGCTGGTGGTCCAGCACCGCGTCGTGCCGCGGCAGATCCACTTCGACACCCCGACCCCGATGATCGACTGGGCCGACAGCGGGCTTGAGGTGCCCAAGGAGAACGTCCCGCTGCGCGGGCCCGGGGTGGCGGGCGTCAGCTCCTTCGGCCTGTCGGGGACGAACGTGCACGTCGTCGTCGGCGCGGCGAGCCCCGCCGAGCCGGCGTCGCCGTCCGCGCCCGCCGGCCCGGTGACGCTGCTGATCTCGGCCTCCACCGCCGAAGGGCTGCGCGAGCTCGCGGGCGACTACCTGGACCTGCTGCGCGACGACGCCGATCTGGACGGGACGGCCGCGGCCGCCGCGGCCCGCCGTACCCACCGCGAGCACCGGCTGGCCGTCGTCGGGGCCGACGCGGCGCAGGTGCGCGGCGGGCTGACGGACTTCCGCGGCGGCGGCAAGAACAGCGCGGTGATGACCGGCGCGGCGCGGCTCGCCGAGGCCCCCGTGGTGTACGCCTTCTCCGGGCACGGCGCGCAATGGCCGAGGGCCGGCATGGACGTCTACGACGACAATCCCGTCTTCCGCGACATCCTCGACGAGTGCGACGCCGAACTACGCGCGCACAGCGGCTGGTCGGTGGTGGACGTGCTACGCGACCCGGACCCCGCCCGGTTGCAGGCGACCGCGACCGGACAACCGGCGCTGTTCGCGCTCCAGCTCGCCCTGGCCGGGCTGTGGAGCTCCTGGGGAGTGCGGCCGGCGGCGGTCGTCGGGCACAGCATGGGCGAGATCGCGGCGGCGTGCGTGGCCGGGGCGCTGTCGCTGCCGGTGGCCGCGCGGCTGATCGTCGAGCGCAGCACGGTGCTGGAGCAGGCCAAGGGGAGCGGCGCCATGGCCTCGGTCGACCTGGGCGCCGACGCCGCCCGGGAGTGGCTGGCCCGGCGCGCCCCGGAGGTGTCGGTCGCGGCGGTGAACGGCCCGCGCTCGGTCGTCGTCAGCGGCCCGGCCGAGGACGTCGCACGGGCCGTGCGCGACTGGCAGCGGGAGAAGGTCGGGGCCGTCGCCCTGTCGGTCGAGTACCCCTCGCACGGGCCTCTGATGCGGCCCTACGGCCGGCGGCTCAGGCAGGCGACGGCCGACCTGGCCGCGTCCGCGCCGGCGATCCCCTTCCTGTCCACGGTCGATCCGGGGACGTCGGGTGGCGTGCCGGACGCCGAGTACTGGGAGCGCAACCTGTGCCGGCCCGTTCTGTTCTGGCCCGCGATCGATCGTCTGCTGGCCGAGCGTGACGCCGCGTTCGTGGAGATCGGGGCGCATCCGGTGCTGTCCCGCCCGGTCCGCGACGCGCTGGCCAGACGCGGCCGGCGCGGGATCGTGGTGGGCTCGCTGGTGCGCGGCGAGAGCGGCCCCGCGATGCTGGCCCGGTCGCGGGCACGGCTGCACGTCGCGGGCGTGGCCGTCGACTGGGCCCGGGTCTGGAACGGGCCGGTCCGCGCGGTGAGCCTGCCGCCGCCGCGCTGGGCCGACGATCGTCACTGGCTGGCGGGGGTGGAGCGGGGAACGCAGTCCGCGCCCTCTCCCGCCCTGGCGGGCCCAGGACCCGGACCGTCCGGTGTCGCCTCCGGGACGGCGCCGGTGGCCGGGCCCGAGGCCGTCCCCGAGGCGGCCTCCGGTGCCGCGTCCGGAACGGCGTCACAGGCGGCGGACGTGCGGGCCGCCGCGCACGCGTTGCTCGCGCGGGTGCTCGGCCACCCCGAAGGCACGCGCTTCCCCGAACGGCGCGGGCTGGCCGAGCTGGGACTCGACTCGGTCGGCGCGGCGGAGCTCGCCGAAGGGCTGACCCGGGTGACGGGCCGGCCGCTGGACGCCGCCGACGTACTCTCCCACGCCACCCTCGCCGCGCTGACCGAGCACCTGTCGCGATCGGCGACGCAACCGGCGACCGCCACGTCGGCACCGGAACGGGAGAGCGCCGCGGTGGCGGGACCGCGGACCGCTACGGCGAGGACCACGTCCGGCCCGTCGGGCGGCGCGTCGGGTGTCGCGTCCGGAACGGCGTCACAGGCGGCGGATGGGGCGTGGACCGGTGATGACCCCGTCGCGGTCGTCGGGTTCGCCTGCCGGGTCCCCGGCGCGCAGGACAGCGACGCCTTCTGGTCCCTGCTGAGCGACGGCCGGGACGCGACCGGCCCCGTCCCGCCCGGGCGCTGGGACGCCGAGCGCCTGTTCGCCGAGGGAGCCGTCGCCACCACGCGCGGCGGCTTCCTCGACGCGGTGGACGGCTTCGACCACGGCTTCTTCCGGGTCTCGGCCCGGGAGGCGCGCAGCATGGACCCGCAGCAGCGGCTTTTCCTGGAGACCGCCTGGGAGGCACTCGAACACGCCGGCCTCACCCTGCGAGAGCTGCGCGACAGCCGCACGGGGGTGTTCGTCGGCCTCAACTCCACCGACTACCAGCAGCTCCTGCTGGGCGGCGGCGCCGAGGTCGACCTGTACTACGGGACCGGCAACTCCTTCTCCGGGGCGGCCGGGCGGCTGTCGTACCTGCTGGGGCTGCGCGGGCCGAGCCTGGCCGTCGACACCGCCTGCTCCTCCTCGCTCACCGCGGTGCACCTGGCCTGCCAGAGCCTGCGGCTGGGCGAGAGCCGGGTCGCCGTCGCGGGCGGGGCGAACGTGATGGCCACGCCGACGATCTTCCGTGCCATGTCGGCCGGCGGCGCGCTGTCCAGGGACGGCAGGTGCAAGACGTTCGACGACGCCGCCGACGGCTACGGCCGGGGCGAGGGCGCGGGGGTGGTCGTGCTGAAGCGCCTGTCCGACGCGCTGCGCGACGGCGACCGCGTGTTCGGCCTCATCCGCGGCAGCGCGGTCAACCAGGACGGCGCCAGCGGTGGACTGACCGTGCCCAGCGGTGCCGCCCAGGAGGAGGTCATCGGCGATGCGCTGCGCCAGGCGGGGCTGCGGGCCGCGGACGTCGGCTACGTGGAGGCGCACGGCACCGGAACCAGGCTCGGCGACGCCATCGAACTGCGGGCCCTGGCCGCCGCGCTCCGCCCGGAGGGCACCGCGGAACGGTCGCTGCTCGTCGGGTCGGTCAAGACCAACATCGGTCATCTGGAGGCCGCCGCCGGGGTCATCGGCCTGATCAAGGTCCTGCTCACCTTCGACCGCGAGGTGATCCCCGCCCACCTGCACTGCGAGGTGCCGACGCGGCAGCTCGCCTGGGACCGGCTCCCGTTGCGCGTCACCACCGAGCGGGTGCCCTGGCCGAGGGCGTCCGGCACGCGCGTCGCCGGGGTGAGCGCCTTCGGGTTCACCGGTACGAATGCCCATGTCCTCGTCCAGGAGCCGCCGCCCGCCGGCGAGAGGTCCACGGCCGCCGGGACCGGCCCGGCGCTGCTGGCGGTCTCGGCCCGGACGGCGCCCGCGCTGGAGGAGGCCGTCTCGCGGCTGCGCGAGCGGCTGGCCGCCACGCCGGAGGCGGACCGCGCGGACCTGTGCTGGACCTCCGTCGCCCGGCGGATCCACCACGAGCACCGGATCGCCGTGGTGGGACGGACCGTCCGGGAGCTGGCCGAGGCGCTGGGCGCGGGGCCGCACCGCGGCCACGTGCCCGCGGGGGAGGAGCGCCCCGTCCTGTTCCACCACCGTGCCAGCCCGCCGAGCCGGCAGTGGTTCGCCGAGGTCACGCGGGGGCTGCCGGGCATCGACGCGACGCGCATCCTGGAGCGCACCGAGACCGAACTACGCACCGTGGCCGCGCCGCGAACCGCCTCCGGAAACCCGCCGCGAACCGCCCCCGGAAACGTGCCGGGGACAGCGCCGGGGACAGCGCCGGGGACGGCGCCGGGGACCGGGGCGGAGTCGCCGGCGGGAATCGAGGTGCTGGCTCGGCACGTGGCGGCCGTTCGCCTGTGGCGGGCGCTGGGCGTGGTGCCCGCCGCCGTGGCTGCGCCTCCGGACGTCGGTCCCTACCTGGCGGCCTTCGCGGCCGGTGAGCTCACCGTCGCGGAGCTGGCCCGGGCGTTCGCCGAGGGGACGCCGCCGCGCGCCGGCGGCGTCGCCTCCTTCCCCGACCTGGCCGCCGCCGCCGGGTTCGAGCTGGTGCTCGACCTCGGTGAGCACGGGTGCGCGGTCAGGCTGACCGGCGAGGCAGCCCATCCAGGAGCCCCAACCGCCACCGGAGCCGACGGTGGGGTCGGGGCCGACGGCGGGGCGGAGGCGCTCGATGTGCTGGCCGCCCTGCACGTGCGGGGGGCGCGCCTTGAGTGGAGGCGGCTGGCTCCTGCCCGTCCGCGGGTGCTCTCCCTGCCCGCCTACCCGTGGCAGCGCACGCGGCACTGGGTGGAGGCCGTCGAGACGCCACCGCCGCCGGCCGCCGGGCCGCGTGCAGACGGGCCGCCCGGCAGCGGATCGGAGCCGGGGCCGCCCGTGGAGACCGCGCTGCTGCGCCGCATCCGGGCCACGCCCGCGCCGGCGCGGGTGGAGGCGCTGCTGCCACCGCTGCTCGACCTGGTCGCCGAGGTGCTCGGCGGGGCCGACGACATCGATCCTGACCAGGGCTTCTTCGACATGGGCATGGACTCGGTCCTGTCGCTGCGGCTCAAGCTCGCCACCGAGGCGGCGCTCGGCATCGACCTGCCCAACACCGTCCTCTTCGAATGCCCCACCCCCCGCTCCTTCGCCCAGTTCATCGTCGCCGGCCTGGACGAGGCACCGGCCGTGGACGACACCGTGGACGAGGCCGTGGACGAGCTCGCCGCGCTGAGCGACGACGCGCTCGCCGCCCGGGTCGCGGACGTGCTCGCCGGCTCCTCGGCCCGGCTGCGATCGGCCGAGGCCCCGGTCGCGGGGGTTCAAGCCATCTTTGAGCAGCCGCACGTTGACTCGGGTCACTACCCGATCTCGTCGAAGGGAAGCGACGAATGACACAGGCCGACCTTCGCGCCCGGCTCATCGAGGCGTTGCGGGTGATCGAACAGCTGGAGGGCAGGCTCGCCGCAGGCGGGTCCGCGCCGGAGCCGATCGCCGTCGTCGGGGCGGGCTGCCGCCTGCCCGGCGGCGTCGACGGGCCCGACTCGTTCTGGAAGCTGCTGAGCGACGGAACCGACGCGGTGAGCGAGTTCCCCGCCGGCCGCGCCGACCTGGCGGCCTGGTACGACCCCGACCCCGACCGGCCCGGCACCACCTACGTGCGCCACGGCTGTTTCGTCGACCAGGTGGACCGGTTCGAGCCCGAGGTCTTCGGCATCTCCCCGCGCGAGGCCATCGGCATGGACCCCCAGCAGCGGCTCGCCCTGGAGGTCGCCTGGGAGGCCCTTGAGCACGCGGGGTACGCGCCGGACTCCCTCACCGGCAGCGCCACCGGCGTGTTCCTCGGGGTGAGCACCACCGACTACGTCCGGCTGCGGCAGGAGCGCGGCGACCCCGCCGACGTGGACGCCTACCAGCTCATGGGCGAGCCCAGCTTCACCGCCGGCCGGATCTCGTTCGTCCTCGGGCTGATGGGGCCGAGCCAGGTCGTGGACACCGCCTGCTCGTCGTCCCTGGTGGCGCTGCACGACGCCTGCCAGGCGCTGCGGCTCGGCGAGTGCGACATGGCGCTGGCGGGCGGCGTCAACCTCATGCTCAGCCCGTACTCGTTCGTGCTGCTCAGCAAGTTCCGCGGGCTGGCGCCCGACGGGCGGTGCAAGACCTTCGACGCCGCCGCCGACGGGTACGGGCGCGGCGAGGGCGCCGGCATCGTGGTGCTCAAGCGGCTCTCCGACGCAGAGCGGGACCGTGACCACGTACTGGCGGTCGTCCGCGGCACCGCCGTCGCGCACGACGGGCGCAGCAGCGGCATGACGGTGCCCAATCCGGCCTCCCAGCAGGCCGTCATCAGGGACGCGCTCAAGCAGGCCGGCCTGACCCCGGCCGACATCGACTACGTGGAGGCCCACGGCACGGGAACCGCGCTCGGCGACCCGATCGAGCTGCGCGCGCTGCAGGCGGTCATCGGGCAGGCGCACAGCCGAGCCGCCCCGCTCCTGGTCGGCTCGGTCAAGACGAACATCGGCCACCTGGAGGCCGCCGCGGGCGTCGCCGGGCTGCTCAAGGTGGTGCTGTCCCTGCACCACCGGGAGATCCCGCCGCATCTGCACTTCACCGACCCCAACCCGAACGTGGACTGGTCAGGGCTGCACGTCCGCGTCGCCGACGAGGGACGGCCGTGGCCGGTGCGCGGCGGCGTGCGCGCGGGCGGGATCAGCAGCTTCGGCGCCAGCGGGACCAACGCCCACGCCGTGGTCACCGAGCCGCCGCCGCGTCCGGTGCCCGCCCAGGCGTCCGGGCCACGGCGCGAGCACGGCGTGCTGACGCTGTCGGCGCGCACCGAGGGCAGCCTGCGCGAGCTGGCCAAGGCGTACGCCTCCTGGCTCAGGACGCCGGGCGCCGGGTCGATCGAGGACGTCTGCCGCACCAGCCAGAGCGGGCGCGGCAGGATGGCCAAGGGGCTGGCCGTCGTCGGCGACTCGTCCGCGGAGCTGGCGCGGGCGCTGGAGACGTTCGGCCGCGGCGAGCACGACGACGGCTGGACGGGCGTTGCGCTCGCGCCGCACCGCAACCGCGGCCTGGCCTGGCTGTTCACCGGCCAGGGCGCGCAGTACGGGCGCATGGGCGAGGATCTGCGCGCCGAGCCGGCCTACCGGGAGGCGATCGAGCGCGTCGCCGAGCTGATGGACCCGCTGCTCGACCAGCCGTTGGCCGCGCTGCTCGACCTGCCGGACGACGCGGGCTCCCCGATCCACCTGACCGGCAACACCCAGCCGGCGCTGTTCGCCGTCGAGTACGCGCTGTCGCGGCTGTGGATGTCCTGGGGGGTGCGGCCCGCCGTCGTCATGGGGCACAGCGTCGGGGAGATCACCGCGGCTTGCGTGGCCGGGGTGCTCAGTCTGCCCGACGCGGTCGAGCTCGTCGCCGCCCGCGGCCGGCTCATGCAGGCCCTGCCCGCGGGTGGCGTCATGGCGACCCTGGTCTGCGACGAGGAGCGGGCGCTGCGGGCGATCCAGGGGTTCGAGGAGCTGGTCTCGGTGGCGGCAATCAACGGCCCCGCCGACACCGTCATCGCGGGCCCGGCCCGCGAGGTCGCCCGGATCACCGACGCGCTGGCGGCCGAGGGCGTCAAGCACCGCCTGCTGAAGGTGTCCCACGCCTTCCACTCGCCGCTGCTGAAGCCGATGCTGGACGACCTGCGCGCGGTGGCCAGAGGCGTCAGGCATCACGAACCGGAGATCCGGCTGCTGTCGAACGTGACCGGCGACGAGTGGGGTGAGGAGCAGCGCGACCCGGAGTACTGGGTGCGGCACGCGCTCGCGCCGGTCCGCTTCCACGACGGGATCCGCCGGCTGCACCGCGACGGCCTGCGCACCTTCCTGGAGATCGGCCCGCAGCCGGTGCTGCTCGGCCTCGGCGCCCGGGCCCTGGACGATCCCGGCTGCCTCTGGCTGCCGTCCCTGCGCAAGAACCATGACGGACGGCGGCGCACGATCGCCGCGCTGGGCGCCCTGCACCTGCGGGGCGTCGCGGTGGACTGGGCCGCCGTCCACGGGGGAGCCGGGTTCGATCGGGTGCCGCTGCCCACCCACGTGTGGGACCGGACGCGGCACTGGTTCACGGAGGTGGAGCCGGGCGCCCCGGTCATGCGCGGGCGGCCCGGCGCATCGGGCCCCGGCGTCCGGCTGCCGGTCGCGCTCCCCACCTATGAGGTCGCCGCGGACGCCGAGGCGGGGCTGGAGCGGCTGGTCGAGCTGGCCAGGCAGGCCGCGGCGGATGCGTTCGGCGGCGTTTGGCACCGGGCCGCCGCTGTGGAGCTGGCCGAGCCGGTGGCCGCCGGTCAGACCCTTCAGGTCACGGTCGAGCGGGACGGCGACGGCCCGGCCGCGTTCACCGTGAGGGGCCGCGACGACGGCGAGGCGGCGGCGTCGGCCCCCTGGCGCCTGCACGCGCGCGGCGTGCTCCACGGCGGGGCGGTCAGGGAGAGCGACGGGATCGACGGCGACGAAGACGTGGTGGTGCCGGCCGGTGAGCGTCATCCGCTGGTGGCCGCCGCCGTGGCGCTGAGCGGCGCGGAGACGGCCACGCCGGCCGGATTCGAGACACTGGCCTGGGACCCGGGCCCGCCCGTGGCGAGCGTGCGAGTACGCAGGCGGAGCGCCGAGGCCGAGTTCCGCACCCCCGGCGGCCGCGTGAGCGGCCGGGTCACCGGGCTGCGGACGGCGCAGCCGGGCGAACAGGCCGCCGCGCGCTGGCGCGACCCTGCCGAGCTGGTGTTCGAGCTGGACTGGCAGGAGGCGCCCCTGCCCGCGGCGGGCGGCCTCGACGGCGAGCGCTGGCTCCTGTTCCGCGACGGCCACGGCGTCGCGGAGCGGCTGGCCGAGCAGGTGCGCGAGCAAGGCGGACACCCGCGGCTGGTCCGCCACGCGCCCGGGGTGGGCGTGGCGGGGCTGCTCGCCGAGGCGCGGCCGCACCGGGTCGTCGTCCTCACCGGGCTCGACGCGCCCGACCTGGACGAGGCCGACGAGGACGCGCTGGTGGCCTTCCGCGACCAAGCCGAGCTGCTGGCCGTCGAGGTCGTCCAGGCGCTGCGCGAGCGGCCGGGCGTCACCGTGCACCTGGTCACGCGCGGCGCGGTGCCCGCCGCCCCCGGCCGGCGGCAGCACCGGGCGGCGGCCGCCGGGCTATGGGGGCTGGGCCGGGTGATCGCGCTGGAACATCCGGGCTTGTGGGGCGGCGCCGTGGACCTGGACCCGGCCGGACCGGCCGACGGGACCGGGCGCCTGCTCGACGCACTCGTGCACAGCGCGGAGGACCAGATCGCCCTGCGTGAGGCCCGGGCGCTGGTGTGCCGGCTGGTCCGGCGACCCTTGCCGGCCGAGCGGCTCCAGGCGGCGCCGCCCATCCGCGCCGACGGGGCCTACCTGGTCACCGGGGCGTTCGGCGGAATCGGCGTCACGGTGGCCCGATGGCTGGCCGGGCACGGCGCTCGGCGGCTGGTGCTGCTCGGCCGGACGGCGCTGCCGGAGCGGGAGCGCTGGGACGACCCTGGCCTGACGGCGGCGCAGACCGAGCGGATCGCCGTGGTGCGAGCGCTGGAGGCGCTCGGCGCCGAGGTCACCGTCGAGGCGGCGGACGTGGCCGACGCCGCCGCGGTCCGCGCGGCCGTGGCCCGCCTGGAGGCCGGCGGCGTGCCGCTGCGCGGCGTGGTCCACGCGGCCGGCGTGTCCAGACCCCAGGTTCTCGCCGAGGTGGACCGGGCGGGCTACGCGGCGGTCTGGCGGCCCAAGGTGCTGGGCGGGTGGGCGCTGCACCGCGCCACCCGGGAGTCGGAGCTGGACTTCTTTCTCGGCTTCTCCTCCATAGCTGCCGCCTGGGGCTCTCTCTACCTGGCCGGTTACGCCGCCGCCAACGCCTTTCTCGACGGCCTGGCCCAGGACCGCCGCGCGCGCGGGTTGCCCGGTCTGAGCGTGGACTGGGGGCAGTGGGAGCTGCCGTCCAAGCTGTACGGGGCGGACGTCCGCTCGTTTCTGGCCGCCAGCGGGCTGCGGGCGCTGCCCGCCGGGCAGGGGCTCCGGCTGCTGGGCGCCTTGCTGGGGGCGGACCGGGTCCAGCCGGTGGTGTGCGCGGCGGACTGGCCCACCTACAAGGCGACGCTGGAGATCCGCGGCCCCAAGCCCGTGCTGGAGCAGGTCGAGGCGGCCCGGGCGGCCGAGGAGCCGGCGGGCGAGGCGGCACCGGTGCTGGAGGAGCTGCGCGGCTGCCCGCCGGACGAGCGGCCGGCCGTCGTCTCCGGCTACCTGCGTGACCAGCTCGCGCAGATCCTCGGCCTGGAGCGGTCGCGGCTCGACACCGAGTTCCGCCTGCTCGACCTGGGCATCGACTCGCTGATGGTGATGGAGCTGATCAAGCGGGTGCGGCGAGACCTGCGGATCGACTGCCCGGCCAAGGACTTCTTCGCCACCGACGCCGCCGAGTGGGACACGCTCCTGCTCCGGCAGGCGGCACAGCACCACGCGTTCGATGTGTCCGCTACCGAGGTTGGGAGTGACGACAGGTGACAGGGACCAGGCGCGGCAAGACGTCCGGCCAGTACGACGTGGCGATCCTGGGCAGCGGGATGGCGGGCTCGATGCTCGCCGCCGTCCTGGCCCGCAACGGGGTGGAGGTGCTGCTGGTCGATCAGGGCACCCATCCGCGATTCGCGGTGGGGGAGTCGACCATTCCCTACACCTCCGCCATGACGCGGATCATCGCCGACCGCTACCGCGTGCCGGAGATCGGGGCATTAGCCAGCTTCAAGGGCATACAACGTCATATTTCGCGAAATTCCGGTATTAAGCAGAACTTTGGGTTCGTCTACCATCGCGAAGGGCGCCCGCAGAACCCGGAGGAGATCAACCAGCTCAAGATTCCCACCGCCCTGCGCACCGAGTCCCACCTCTACCGCCAGGACACCGACGCCTACCTGTTCGCCGTCGCCGTCCGCCACGGCGCCCACCCCCGGCCCGGCACCCGTATCGAGGAGGTGGACATCGACCCCGACGCCGGGGTCGAGCTGCGCGCGGCGGGCGGGGAACGCTTCCGCGCCAAGTACGTGGTGGACGCCGGCGGCTTCCGCTCGCCGCTGGCCGACCGCTTCGACCTGCGCGAGAACCCCACCCGCGCCCGCCACCACTCCCGCAGCCTGTTCACCCACATGATCGGGGTGCGCCCGTTCGACGCGGCCCCGGCGGCAGCGCTGCACCGCCAGCCCAGCCCCTGGCACAACGGCACGCTCCACCACGTCTTCGACGGCGGCTGGCTCTGGGTCATCCCCTTCGACAACCACCCCGGCTCGACCAACCCGCTGTGCAGCGTGGGGCTCACGCTCGACCCCCGGCGCTTCCCCCAGGAGGAGCCGGACCCCCAGCGGGAGTTCGACGGCTTCCTCAAGCGCTTCCCCGAGATCGCCTGGCAGTTCACCGACGCCGTCGCCACCCGCCCGTGGGTGTCGACCGGCCGGCTGCAGTACTCCGCCAAGCGCCTGGTCGGCGACCGCTTCTGCCTCACCTCGCACGCGGCCGGCTTCATCGACGCCCTGTACTCGCGCGGGCTCACCAACACCCTGGACGTGGTCAACGCCCTGGCCTGGCGGCTGATCGCGGCCGCCCGCGAGGACGACTGGTCCACCGAGCGCTTCTCCTACGTCGAGACGCTGCAGCAGGGCCTCTTCGACGTCCATGACGACCTGGTCTACAGCTCCTTCGTCGGGTTCAGGGACTACGAGCTGTGGAACGCCGTCTACCGCACCTGGAAGATCGGCACCGTGCTGGGCACGCTGGTCCTGGAGAACGCCCACACCGCGTTCCTGCGCACCGGCGACGACGGCCTCTTCCGCGAGCTGGAGCAGAGCGACCATCCTGGCTCCCCGTTCCCCATCAGCGACCAGTTCAACCGGTTCGGCCCGCTCACCCGCGAGCTGTGCCTGGCCGTGGAGAACGGCTCGCTGAGCCCGTCGGCCGCCGCCGCCAAGGTCTTCCACCACATCGAGGACGCCGACTACATCCCGCCGGTCTTCAACCTCGGTGACCCGGCCAACCACTTCTTCCACGCCACGCCGCCCAAGATGCTGGCCGCCGCCCGCTGGGGCAGGACCCAGGCCCCGCCGCACATCGGCGCGGTCATCCGCGGGGCCATCGCGGGCGTGGTCCGCACCCGGCTCAGCCCTCGCCACTGACGTCCGCCCACCGAGAAGAGGAATCGCCACGATGAGAAACAGCAGCATGGAGAAGACCTTCTACGACGTCGCGATCCTGGGATCGGGCATCGCCGGCACGTTGCTGGGCGCGATCCTGGCCCGGCACGGCGCGAAGGTCCTCCTGGTGGACGCCGCCTCGCACCCCAGGTTCGCGGTAGGGGAGTCCACGATCCCCTACACCCTGCTCTACCTGCGCGCCCTGGCCGACCGCTACGACGTCCCGGAGATCAAGGCGCTGGCCACCTTCACGCAGACCAGGAAGACGCTCGGGGAGCGGTTCGGCGTGAAGCGGCACTTCGGGTTCCTGCTGCACCATGAGGGTCAGCCGCAGAACCCGCGCGAGACCAACGAGTTCAACACGCCGAAGAACCTGCTCAACGAGGCCGCACACTACTTCCGCCAGGACACCGACGCCTACCTGTTCCACGTCGCGATCAAGTACGGCTGCCGGGCGAGGCAGAATTTCCGGGTCGAGCAGATCGACTTCGACGACTCCGGCGTCACCGTCACCGGCCCGGACGCGCAGTACCGGGCCCGCTACCTGGTGGACGCCAGCGGCTTCCGTTCCCCGGTGGCGGACAAGTTCGGCCTGCGGGAGAACCCGTGCCGGCTCAAGCACCATTCGCGCTCGGTCTGGAACCACATGCTCGACGTCACTCCGACCGACGACCTGTTCCGGCACGGCAAGGAGAACCGGCCGCCGTTCCCCTGGTACGAGGGCACCGTCCACCACATGTTCGAGCGTGGCTGGGCGTGGGTGATCGCCTTCGACAACAACAAGTGGTCGACCAACCCGCTGTGCAGCGTGGGCATGACCGTCGACCCCCGGACCTATCCCAAGCCCGAGCACCTGACCCCCGAGGAGGACTTCTACGCGCTCGCCGCGCCCTACCCCGACATCGCCCGGCAGTTCGAGGGGGCCAAGGCGGTGCGCGAGTGGGTGTCCACGCCGCGGCTGCAGTACTCCTCCAGCCGCTGCGCCGGCGACCGCTGGTTCCTGCTCTCGCACGCGGCCGGCTTCATCGACCCGCTGTTCTCCCGCGGCCTGTCGAACACCGCCGAGGCGGTGCACGCGCTGGCCTGGCGGCTGCTGGCCGCGATCAAGGAGGACGACTTCTCCGCCGAGCGCTTCGCGTTCGTCGAGCGCCTGCAGCAGAAGCTGTTCGACTACAACGACTCGCTGGTCAACGCCGCCTTCATCTCCTGGCGCGAGTACGACCTGTGGACCGCGGTGTTCCGCTTCTGGGCCTGGGGCGCGAACGCCGGCTGCTACCAGATCCAGCGTGCGCTCAGCCGGTTCGCGCAGGACGGCGACGACAAGCACTTCAGGGAACTGGAGAAGGCGCCGCACCTCGGGCACTACTGGGGCTTCAACGACGGCTTCGCCAAGGCCTACGACAGCATGGTCGAACAGGTGGACGCGGTCGAGGCCGGCCACCTCAGCCCGCGCGAGGCGGCCGACGACCTGTACGACCAGATGCACCGCGCCGACTTCTGGCCCAAGCACTTCGGCTTCGCCGAGCGGGACGTGCGTTTCATCAGCCCCGGCCCCAAGACGTTCTTCAAAATGGCGCGCTGGGCGAAGACCGAGGCCGACCCCGAGCTGGGCACGCTCATGATCGAGACCGGGAAGGCGGCGTTGAAGTCCCGCTTCCTCAAGGGACGCAAGCTGTTCTGACCACCGGAGGCAACTCGCGATGACCGTGGAAACTCCCAGCACCCCATTCGACGTCGCCGTCCTCGGCACCCACCTGGGCTGCGCCGTGCTCGCGGCGATCCTGGCCAAGCAGGGAGTGCGCGTCCTCCTCGTGGACGCCGCCCCCGGCCAGGAGGAGTTCGCCGGGGAGACGACGGTGCCGTACACGGCGGAGGTCTTCTTCACTCTCGCCCGCCGCTTCGACATCCCCGAGCTCGCCGCCTTCGGGCTGACCAGCGCGCTGCCGTCGGAGATCCGGCGCTCCAGCGGGATCAAACGCAGCCTGGGCTTCCTGCACCACAGCGAGGGCCGCCAGCAGGTCCCCGAACAGGCCGTGCAGTTCAACGTCCCGGGCGAGCACGCCGAGTGGCACCTGTATCGCCCGCACGTCGACCAGCACGCCTGGACGATCGCCCGGCGCTACGGCGCGGTGGTCGTGCCGCACCGTCCCGCGGTCGCGGACGTGCGCGTCGGCGCCGGCGGCGCCGACGTGCTGCTGGCCGACGGCTCCCTGCACCGCGCCCGGTTCGTCGTGGACGGCAGCGGCGCGGGCTCCCCGCTGGTACGACGGCTGGGGGCCGAGGACGCGGCGCCGAAACTGCGCTCCCGGTCGCGGGTGCTGGCCACGCACATGTACGGGGTGCGGCCGTTCGAGCAGTGCGTGCGGCAGGCGGACTACGTCAGCGCCACCGACTGGTCCATGGGCACGATCAGCCACCTGTTCCCCGGCGGGTGGCTCCAGCTGGCCCACTTCGGCAACGGCGAGGACCCGGTCAACCCGTTGACCAGCGTGGTGCTCAGCCTGGACCCGGGGCGGTACGCGGACCTGCCGGGCGAGCCCGAGCAGGCATTCCGCGAGCTGGTGCGCCGCTTCCCCACCCTGGCCCGCTCGTTCAAGGACGCCGTCGCCGCCCGGCCGTGGACCGCCGCCCGGGTCTGGCAGCGCACGGCGGGACCGGCGTTCGGCGAGGGGTGGTTCCTGTTCGATCGCACCTTCAGCCGCAACGACCTGTTCCTGTCACGCGACGTCACCATGACGGCCGAGATGGTCCACGCGCTGGCGCCGGCGCTGGTCGAGGCGGCGCGGCGCGACGACTGGTCGACACCGGCGCTGCGGCGCGCGGCGCTGTTCCAGGAGCGGCTGGTCGACTTCAACGACCGGCTGCTCGCCGGCGCCCGCACCGCCACCACCGACTTCCGGCTGTGGAACGCCTACTCGCGGGTGTGGCTGCTGTGGTCGATGCTCTCGGCCCTGTCGCTCAAGAGCGCCCGCAACCGGTGCCTGGCGCTGGGGCGCTGGGAGGAGGTGGAGCGCTTCGGGGACGACGCGTTCTGGTTCCGCCCGCCTGACGGGCTGCCCGGGCTGCTGGACCGGGCGCTCGGAGAGCTGGCCGAGGTCGAGGCCGGCACGAGCTCGGCGAGCGCCTGCGCCGGCCGCCTGTTCACACTGCTGCGCCGGGCGCCGTTCGTGCCGCCGGTCTACCGGTTCGCCGATCCGGACGCCCGTTACTACCACTTCTCCACGGCGCGACGGCTGCGCATGCTGTTGTGGTCGAAGACCGTGGCGCCCGCCGAGTTCCGGACGATGATGACCAAGGAGAACCTCACCAACGTGCCGCCTCCCGCGATGCACTGAAACGCGATGCACTGAAACGCGATGCACTGAAAAGGGCACGGAAACGCGCCGGGCCGGCTCCCTGCCCGAGGGAGCCGGCCCGGCGTCTTTCGCCTGGCCCGGCGCAGGACCTCAGCGCAGGACCTCAGCGCAGGACCTCAGCGCAGGACTTCGGCGTACCCGCCGCGCCAGTAGGCCAGGGGGTGGCGGTGGGACCGCAGGTTTCCGCCGACCAGCCGGCCCACCAGCAGCGTGTGGTCGCCCGTGGTCACCGCCCGCTCCAGCTCGCACTCGGCGTAGGCGACGACGTCGGCCAGCACCGGCATCCCGCTGACCGGGCCGCGGTCCCAGCGCACCCGGTCGAACTTGTCCGGGACCGGGGAGGCGAAGACCTGGGAGACCCGCCTGGCCCGATGGTCCAGCATGTTCACCGCGAACCTGCCCCTGGCCAGCACGGCGGTGAGCGTGCCGCTCTTGTTGCTCACGCACGACAGCAGCAGCGGCGGGTCGGCGGACACGCTGCACACCGCCGAGCAGGTGAACCCGCGCGGTGATCCGTCGCCGCCGGTGGTGGTGACCACGCAGACGCCGCTGGCGAAGGAGCCCATGACCGTGCGGAAGGTGTCGGCGTCCACCGACGGCAATCGCTCCTCGGCGCGCTCCTGGGTGGCGCCGTTCATCGGGAACACGTGCGTCGCGCACGGCTCGGGTCCCGCCAGGGCCATCGGCAACATCTCCCATCCGCTCATCGAGGGCCGCCCTCCTCCGTCATGGCCAGCAGCAGAGCTCGATCGGTCTTCCCGTTCGGGGTCCTGGGCAGCGTCTCCAGCAGCCGCAGGCGGTCGACGTTCATGTAGGGGGGCAGCAGCCCCGCGCAGTGACGCTTGACCTCCAACAGGGAGGGGCGCCGGCCGGGCGCAGGGACGACGAACGCGTACAGGCGCGCGTGATCCCCCTCCCCGGCGGCCAGCACGGCGACCTCGGCGACGGAGCCGAGCCCTCCCAGGGCCGTCTCGATCTCGCCCAGCTCGACCCGGTTGCCGCGGACCTTGACCAGGTGGTCGCGCCGCCCGACGTAATTCAGCTCGCCGTCGGCGTCCAGACGGCCGAAGTCGCCCGTCCGATAGGGGCCCGTCAACCTCTCGCCGCCCCAGTAGCCCAGCATCACGGTCGGCCCCTCGACGACGATCTCCCCGACTCCGTCGTCGTCCGGGGACGACAGCGTGACCGTGTCCCCGGCGCAGGCGCGCCCGATGGGCAGCGGCCGGTCGCGGTCCAGGTCCGCGTCGCTCACCTCGTAGGAGGTGCAGACGTTGGTCTCCGTCGGCCCGTACCAGTTGAGCAGCCGGACGCCGGGCCAGTGTTTGCGCAGCGCCCGCACGTGCTGCAGGGGGAACGGCTCTCCGGCGAAGACGCAGGCGCGCAACCCCGGCGGCGGCTCCCGGTCCAGCAGGCCCCCCTCGCGGCACATCAGGGTCAGGACGGAGGGGACGGAGTACCAGACGGTGATGGCGCGCTCGTGGAGGAAGTCCGTGAGCTGGTGCGGGGCGTAGGCGCTCGCCGGAGGTACGAGGTGGACCGAGGCCCCTGTCGCGAAAGCGGCATACAGATCGAAAACCGACAGATCGAAGTTGAACGGCGCATGGTTGGAGAGCCGGTCACCGGCCCCCACCCGGACTTCCCGCACCGCCCACTCGACGAACGCGAGCGCGTTGCGGTGGCTCAGGCACACCCCCTTGGGCGTGCCGGTCGAGCCTGAGGTGTAAAGGATGTAGGCGGGATCGTCGCCCCCTGCGGAGAGCCCGCCCCGGCCGCCGCCGGCGTCGGCGTCGGCGTCGCCGCCGGCGACCAGCTCCGGCCAGGGGACGAGCGGCAGGCCGTGCCCGGCGGGAAGCCGTCCGGGAGCGTCCTCGTCGGTGACGACCAGCGCGGGCGCGGCGTCGCGGACGATCCTGGCGACCCGGGCCGCCGGGTTGGCGCCGGCGACCGGGACGTAGACGGCGCCCAGGCGCAGCACCGCCTGCATCACCGCGATCGCCTGGACGTGCTTGCCGGTCCAGATGACGACGCGATCGCCCCGGCTGACGCCGCGCCGGCGCAGGGCGGACAGGTAGAGATCGGACAGTTCGTCCAGGGCGCGGTAGGTCACCGGGCCGTCGTGGTCGTGCACGGCGACGGCCTCAGGCGTGCGCCGCGCGCTTTCGATGAGCAGCCGATGGAGTTTCACAGGTGGAGTTCCCTCGCGATGAGCTGTCGCTGGATGTCGGAGGTGCCGGAGAAGATCACTGCGGGCACGGTGTCGCGGAGCGCCGCCTCGATGCCGTCCTCGGACAGGTAGCCGCGGGCCCCGAAGAGCCTCACGGCGTCCAGGGCGCTGTGCAGCACCCCTTCGGAGACGGCCAACTTGGACATGGCGATCGCCAGGTCCGCCGGCTCGCCCCGATCCAGTTGCCAGCACGCGCGGTACAGCAGCAGGCGGGCGCTCTCGACCTGGGTGGCCATGTCCGCTATGCGGTGGGAGACGGCCTGCAGCCGCGAGATGGGCGCGCCGTACTGCCGCCGGGCGCGGGCGTGCTCCTTGACCCGGTCCAGCAGGCGGTCGGCGAGCCCCAGGTAACCAGCGAACAGGCAGGCCCGCTCCCATTCCATGGAGCGCTGGAAGATCGGGCCGCCCTGCCCCGGCTCGCCCAGCACCCGCTCGTCGGGGACGAAGCAGTCCTCGAAGTGGACCGCGCAGGCCACGCAGTCGTCCAGGCCCATCTTCGCCATCGTCGGGCCGAGCCGGACGCCCGGGGAGCCGGCGTCCACAACGAAGGCGGTCTGCCCGAGGTAGCCGGCCCGCGGGTCGGTGGTGGCGTAGGCGAGCAGCACGTCGGCGACGGGCCCGTTGCTGACGAACGACTTCTTCCCGTTGAGCACCCAGCCGCCCGGCGCCCGGCGGGCGCTCGTGGCCAGGCGCGAGACGTCCGACCCGGCCTCGGTCT
The DNA here is from genome assembly GCF_042878785.1 of Nonomuraea sp. NPDC003560. NCBI lineage: Bacteria > Bacillati > Actinomycetota > Actinomycetes > Streptosporangiales > Streptosporangiaceae > Nonomuraea > Nonomuraea sp. NPDC003560. Next base: position 199,863 of record NZ_JBIAOF010000002.1, read on the forward strand.
CGGTCATGGCGTTGCCGGCGATCGCCTCGCCCGAGCACAGGCGCGGCAGGAACCCGGCGCGCAGGCCGGGCCCGCCGAACTCGGCGATCGGCATCGTGCAGGCGAACAGGTGCGCACTCGCGCCGAACACCAGCCCGGTGTGGCGGCAGCCCCGCCCGGCCGCCTCGAACACCCGGGCCGTGTCGAGCGCACCGAGCCCCTGCCCGCCGTGCTCGGCGGGCACGCAGGAGCCGAGCACGCCCAGCTCCCCGAGGCAGCGCCAGTGCCGTCGCCGGCCCCCCAGGGGGTGCTCGGTGTGCGAGTCCTTGCACACCTGGCGCAGCCGGGTCAGCAGGTGCTCGTAGCGGGCCGATTGCTCGGCGTTCCAACCGAAGTCCACCATCTCTCGTCTCCATCAGTGGGTGGGCAGGGCCGGCGCCGCCGGACCGGCGTCCTGACGCAGATCCGGCCGGGACGACACGGCGGCCGAGGACCGCAGGGTCAGGGAGAGCAACGGGGCGGCCATCGCCGTGGTGACCACGGCCATGACGACCATGGCGCTGAACAGCTCGGTGCTGAGCAGGCCCAGCCCGAGACCGACGTTGAGCACCACGAGCTCGGTCAGGCCCCGGGTGTTCATCAGCAGGCCCAGCACCAGTGAGCCGCTGGGGCTGAGCCCGCTGAGCCGGGCGGCCACGGTGACCCCGCCCAGCTTGCCCAGGCAGGCCGCCACCACGATGCCGACGGTGATCAGCAGCGTCATCCCGGTGATCGTCGTCAGGTCGACCGAGAGCCCGGTGACCACGAAGAAGACCGGCATCAGCAGCTGGCCGACGCGTTCGAGCGGGACCTGCACCGCCGCGCGCAGCGCGGGCGCCAGGGAGCGCGGCATCACCAGACCGAACATGAAGGCCCCGAAGATGGCGTGGATGCCGATCACCGAGGTCACGTAGGCCGACAGCAGGACCCCCGCGGCGGTGACCATGACCGGCCACGGCTGGGCCGCGCTCATCCGCTGGAACGCCCAGGCCAGCAGCGGCCGCACCACCCAGAACATGGCCACGACGTAGATCACCGACCAGGCCAGTACCGAGATGAGCGCCGCCGAGCCGCTGGTGGTGACCAGGGCGACGACCGCGGCCAGCACGCACCAGGCGAACACGTCGTCGGCGGCGGCCAGCGCGAGGGCGAGCACGCCTACCCGGCTGCTCTGCAGCCGGTACTCGGAGATGATCCTGGCCAGCACCGGGAAGGCCGTCACGGACATGGCCACGCTGAGGTAGAGCGTGAAGCCGAGCAGCCCCACCTGGCGGCCGTCCACGACGCCGTAGCGCGGGTACAGCAGCCAGGCCATCGCCACGCCGAGCAGCATCGGGGTCACGATCGACGACAGCCAGATCAGGCCCGTGCTGCGCCGGTGGCCGCGGATGGTGGCGGGGGTGAACTCCCAGCCGACGACGAACAGGAAGAGCAGGACCCCGATCTGCGCCACGACCGACAACTGCGGCCGCAGCTCGGCGGGGAAGAGGAGCCCGGTCAGGTCCCCGGGGAACAGCCCCAGCACACTGGGCCCCAGGATGACGCCCGCCAGGATCTCGCCGATCACCGCCGGCTGCCGCACTGATCGGACGACGACGACGACCATGGTCGCGACCAGCAGGATCACTCCGATGCCCGCGACAGTCGTCATGATCTGCCATTCGGCGTTTTCCTTCGGCACGGCTACTCCAGGGCGTTGGGGAGGTGAGGCCGTTCGGCGCCTCGGGGGCCACTGTCCGCAATCGCGCTTGAGATCCGGTCAAACGGCGCCGGCCCGTTCGAGGGAAGTTCCACCGCCGAGGGCTAGACGTGGACTTCCACGACACGCGGACTTCCACGAGACGAGAAGGGACGTGAGCCGATGGGACGGATCCTCGTCGCCACCACGCCGGGCGAAGGTCACGTGAACGGGATGGTGGAGGTGGCGCGCGCGCTCGTCCGCGCCGGCCACGAGGTGCGCTGGTACACGGGACGGGCCTTCCGTCCCAAGGTCGAGGCCGCCGGGGCCGTGTTCGTGCCCATGTCGCGCGGGCACGACTGGGGCGGCAGGACCAGGGAGGAGGCGTTCCCGCACCACGCGGGGCTGACCGGCGTGCGGAGCATGGTCGCGGCCTTCCGCGACATCTTCTTCCGCGCCGCCTACGGTCAGATGGTCGACATCCTGGAGATCCTGGACGAGTTCCCCGCCGACGTGATCGTCTCCGGTGAGACGATCTTCGGCGCCAACTTCGCCGCCGAGCGGCGCGGCATCCCGATCGCCTGGGTGGCCACCTCCATCTACATCTTCGGCAGCCGCGACACCGCTCCGCTCGGACTGGGCCTGCCCCCTGCCGCCTCGCCGGCCGGCCGGCTGCGCAACAGGGCGCTCAAGGTGCTCTCCCGCACGCTGCTGAAACCCCTGCGGGAGGTGCGCAGAGACGCCGACGTGACCCGCTCGCGGGCCGGGCTGAGACCGATCGGCGCCGGCCCGTTCGAGAACATCGTCCACCCACCCGACCTGTACCTGATGGGGACGGTGCCCTCCTTCGAGTACCCCCGCACCGACATGCTGCCGCAGACCCACTTCGTCGGGCCCTTCGTCGGCCCGCCGCCCCAGGGGTTCCAGCCGCCCGCCTGGTGGGACGAGCTGGACGGGCGCCGCCCGGTCGTCCACCTCACCCAGGGCACGGTGGCCAACGACGCCGGCCGGCTGCTGACGCCGGGCCTCAAGGCGCTGGCCGGCCTGGACGTGACGGTGGTGGCGACCACGGGTGTCCCCCCGGACACGCTCGACCTCGGCCCCCTGCCGGCCAACGTGCGGCTGGAGCGGTTCGTCCCGCACTTCGAACTGCTGCCCCGAGTGGACGTCATGATCACCAACGGCGGCTACGGCGGGGTCAACACGGCGCTGTCGCACGGGGTCCCGCTCGTGGTCGCGCCGGCCACCGAGGAGAAGCACGAGGTCGCGGCCCGCGTCGACTGGGCGGGCGTGGGCATCGGGCTCAGCCGCCGCAACCTGTCGGCCGACGCGCTGCGCCGCGCGGTCAGCACGGTGCTCGCCACGGACTCCTACCGCCGCCGCGCCCGCCAGTTGCAGGAGGAGTACCGCAGACACGACGGGCCGCGGCGCGCGGTCGCGCTGATCGAGAGCCTGGCCGGGCTGCCGCAGTCCCGGCCCGCCGCCGAAGGGAGCGTGCGCGGATGAGGAAGACGACGACCAAGCTGCCCGACGGCCGCGAGCTGATCTACTACGACACCCGCGACGACGTGGTCAGGGACCCGGTGGACCCGCGTCCGGCCACCGCCCCGGCCAGGACGACCGAGATCCGCTACGACGCGCTGCGCGAGGAGTGGGTCCTGATCGCCGCCCACAGGCAGGGACGCACCCACCACCCGCCGACCGAGGAATGCCCGCTGTGCCCGTCCCCGGAGGGCAACAGCGAGATCATGGCCGACGACTACGAGGTGGCCGTCTTCGAGAACCGCTTCCCGGCCCTGGCCGGCGACGGCGACGCAGAAAGCGCCCGCGAGCGCCTGCACGCGCTGCGCCGGCCCGGCCAGGCGTGGCGGGCGGCGCCCGGGGCGGGCCGCTGCGAGGTGGTGTGTTTCAGCGCCGACCACGACCGCTCCTTCGCGGACCTGCCCGCAGAACAGGTCGCGCTCGTCCTCGACGTGTGGACCGACCGCACCGCCGAGCTGTCGCACCTGCCCGGCGTCGAGCAGGTGTTCCTGTTCGAGGACCGCGGCAAAGAGACCGGCATGAGCCTGGTCCACCCGCACGGGCAGATCTACGCCTACCCGTTCGTCACCCCGCGGACCCGGCGGGTGCTGGCGGCGGTGGCCGGGCACCGGTCCGCGACCGGCCGGAACCTCTTCGACGACCTGGTGGCCGAGGAGTCGTCCGACGGCAGGCGCCTGGTCGTCGAGGCCGAGCACTGGACGGCGTTCGTGCCGTACGCCGCGCACTGGCCCTACGAGGTGCACCTGTACCCGCGCCGCCGGGTGCCTGATCTGACCGGGCTGGACGACGCCGCCCGGGCCGAGTTCCCCGGCGTCTACCTCGACCTGCTGCGCCGCTTCGACCGGCTGTTCGGCGCCGCCGGCCCGGCGCCCTACATCTCCTCCTGGATCCAGGCACCGATCTCCGACCGGGAGGAGTTCGCCCTGCACCTGGAGCTGTTCACGGTGCGCAGGACACCCGCCAAGCTCAAGCACCTGGCCGGCTCCGAGCTGCTCATGGACGTCTTCGTCAACGAGATCCCGCCGGAGTCGGCCGCGGCCAGGCTGCGCGAGCTGGGGTGACGGCGGGCCGCCCGCGGCGGCGGGCCGCGGGCGGCCCGCCGCCGTCCCGCCTCAGGCCGCCGCTGTCCGCCGGCCCTCGCCGCGCAGGATGACGTAGCCGAACTGGGGCAGCTCGGCATAGCGCTCGGTGAGCTCCACCATCAGGTCGAGGTTGCCGGCCCCGACGACGGGGCCGAGGCGGTCGCGGGCCGCCACCATGGCCTCGGCGTGCTGGCGCATGGAAGGCCGTACGTGCTCGCTCACGTCCGTCACCTCGACCAGTTCCAGCCCCGCCCCGGTGAACTCCGCGACGTACTCGTCGATCTCGGTCAGCGTCACCAGGTTGCAGGCGGCGGCGAACCGGTCCACCAGCTCGCGGTGCTCCTCGGGCACCGGGGCACGCAGCGCGAAGTCGGCGATGACGACCGAGCCGCCCGGCCGCACCACTCTGGCGATCTCGCGCAGCGCCCCGGCGCGGTCGGCCACGTGGTGGAGCACCTCCAAGGACAGGACGGCGTCGAAGCTGGAGTCGGGGAAGGGCAGGTCCATGGCGTCGGCCGTGCGGAAGGTGACCTGGGTGGGCATCGGGACGGCCCGCGCCGACGCGGCGGCGATCTCGATCTGCTGCTCGCTGATCGACACGCCCACGACGTCGACCTTTCGCTCCTGGGCCAGCCGGAGCGCGGGCTTGCCGATGCCGCAGCCGACGTCGAGTACGTGGTCGCCGGGGCTCGTCCGCAGCCGGTCGAGCACCTCGCCGGTGAGGCGGTCGGTCGCCTCGGCGATGGACGGCCGCGCCGCCGCCGTCTCCCAGTAGCCCATGTGCAGGTTGCCGTCCCACGCTTCGACGTAGGGGTCGGTGACGTCGTCGTAGAAGCGCGCGATCTCGTCGTGGCGTTGCCGGTTCATGGCTCCTCATTTCCAGGCGTCGTGGCAGGGGGCTGGGTGCACCGTGAACGTAGAGCGGCGGGCTTGAGCCGAGGTGGAGCGCGGGGCGGCGGTCAGCACCGGGCGCCGGCCCCGGGTTCGCGCACCCGGCCGTCGGCGCAGAAGTGCAGCAGGCGCGGGAACTCCGCGGTCAGCCAGCGGTCGCACGTGCTGGCGACCACGGCGCCGGGAAAGCCGCGGACGGCGTGCTGCACGGTCTCCGCGCCGGGGACGTCCAGGTCCCCGGTGGGGTCGGACAGCAGGAGCAGGTTCACCCCCTCGACCTCGGCCAGCAGGATGCGCAGCGCCCGGCGCTGGGCGGTGCGCAGCGTCTCGTAGGGCCGCATCCACTCCCTGGAGATGCCGTAGCGGGTCAGCAGGGCCATGGCCTCCTCGCGCCCGCACCGGCGCTGGTCCATCACGATGCCCGCCACGCTCCGGCCCTTCAGCCCGGGCCCGGGCCACCGGTGATCGAGGCGCATCGCCCGCGCCCGAGGGTGGACGTCGAGGATCCCCCGGTACGGCGCCGCGGCCTGCCCCGGGCCGGGCGGGTCGGCCAGGAGCGACAGGAAGACAGCCCGGCCCGCGTCGTCGGAGCCGAGCAGCGCGACCCGCTCGCCGAAGCGGACCCGCAGGTCGAAAGGGGCAGTCAGGCCGGCGAACCGCAGCCGGCGGCAGGTGAAGGCGTGCTCGCCGCCGAGCTCGGCGGCACCCGCGCCCGCCGGCCGGGGGCACCGGGAGCCGCTGTAGGTGGCGTAGCCGCCGCCGTGCGTGCCGAGGCGGCCCTGGTCCAGGAAGATGATCCGGTTGGCCGCGTTGGCCAGCAGCTGGCGGTCGCGGGAGACCAGCAGCACCGTCTTGGCGCTGCCGCGCAGCTGGTCCTCCAGCCGTTCCTTGCCGCTCACGTCGAGGTGGTCGTCGGGCTCGTCGAGCAGGAGCAGTTCGTGCGACCCGCGTAACAGCGTCTCCAGCGCCGCCTGTCTGCGCCCGGACGTCGCGCCGCGCTCCTGCGGCAGGTAGCCGATCGCCCCCTCGGTGGAGATCCGGCCGGCGGCGGGCCGCAGCTCTCGGGCGATCAGCCGCAGCAGCAGGGACTTGCCGGACCCGGCGGGACCGACCAGCCCGGCCGTGATCCCCGGGCCGAGCTGGAAGGAGACGCTGTCCAGAAGCGTGCGCCCGTCGGGCAGTACGTACGTGAGACCGGCCACGTCCAGACGGGCCACTAAGCGACCTCCTCCTCACGGCTCTCCGGCAGCGGCAGGGTGGCCCGGGACCGCAGCATGAAGCCGGCGATCACGGCGGTCGCCACGACGATCGCGGCCGCGATGGCGAGCGAGACGCTGAACCCGTGCATGATCGCGTCTGCGCGGGCCCGGGCGTCGCTCGTGCCGGACGTCGCCAGGTAACCGGCGGCCGCGGTGGTGGCGACGGTGTTGAGCAGCGCGATGCCGATCGCGCCGCCGAGCTGCTGCACCACGTTGACGGTGGCCGAGGCCACCCCGGCGTCGTCGGCGCCGACGCCCGCCGTGGCCATGCTGATCGACGGCGCGATCACGCAGCCGAGCCCGAGGCCGATGAGCAGCTCGGCGGGCAGCAGCAGCGTCAGGTAGACGGAGAACCCGCCGGGCCCCGCGCCGATGAGCAGCGCGATGCCGGCCGCCATCATGAGCAGGGCCGGGATGATGAGCGCCGGGGGGCTCAGCTTCGGTTCGAGCATCTTGGTGATCACCGTCGAGCCGACGCCGATGGCCAGCGACAGCGGCAGGAAGGCCAGGCCGGTCTGCAGCGGGCTGTAGCCCAGGATCTGCTGCAGGTAGTAGGTCAGGAAGAGGAAGAAGCCGAACATCGAGACCTGCGGCAGCCCGATCGCCAGGAAGGCGCCGGCCCGCGTCCTGTCGCGCAGCACGCGCAGCGGCAGGAGGGGATGCCTGCTTCTGGCCTCCCAGGCGATGAAGGCGACCAGCAGCAGGGGGCCGACGGCCAGCAACGCCAGCACGAGCGGGCTGGACCAGCCCTGGGTGGCCATCTCGGACAGCGAATAGACGATCGCCAGCATGCCCAGCATGCTCAGCGCCATCCCGGCCAGGTCCAGCGGCCTGCCGCGCACCGGTGTGGTGGCCGGGATGACGGCGGGCACCCGCACCAGCGCCAGCGCGGTGATCGGGACATTGATCAGCAGGCACCAGTTCCACGACAGGTACTGGGTGAGCAGCCCGCCGACCAGCAGCCCGATGGCCGCTCCCACCCCTGTGAGCGCCCCGAACACCCCGAACGCCGTGGTGCGCTCGCGGGCCTCGGTGAACGTCGTGGTGATGAGGGACAGCGCGGTGGGCGCCAGCAGGGCGGCGAAGGCGCCCTGCGCGGCCCGCCCGGCGAACAGCAGCGGCGCGTTGGGCGCCAGCCCGGCCAGCGCCGAGGCGGCGGCGAAGCCCAGCAGGCCCGCGACGAAGGCGAGCCGTTGCCCGAAGCGGTCGGCCAGCCGGCCGCCGATCAGCAGAAGACCGCCGAACGCCAGGGTGTAGGCGCTCACCACCCAGCCGCGCGTCGCGTCGGACATCTTCAGATCGTCCTGCATGGACGGGAGGGCGATGTTGACCACCGTGGAGTCCAGCACGACCATCAGCTGGGCCGTCCCGGCGAGGGCCAGGACCCACCACCGTGTCGCGCCGGCCGCCGTCGATCCCGTGCTCCTCGCACTCTTCACACGAGCTCCTTGAACATTGAGCTACCACTGGAACGTTGATCCGGTTGCGGACCAATGTACTGGTGCGGCCTTTTGGGAGCAAGTAACGCGGTGGGCCGGACGCACTTGCTGTGGAGGTCGGGCGCGGACGAGGAAATGCGGTATTCGCGGCAATCCCGACTTTCGGTCCCCGGTGCGTCGTGTTTTTGCGGTGACCGCAACATTTCCCGCTGACCTCAATATGTGCATGTAAGGGTTGACATCGGTGTATGACATTCCATATTCTCCGCAATAGATCACTAAACTTCGGCCCTGCACTGCCATACCTCGGCCCTTATGTGTCAGCAGCTCCGTGGCCTGGAGGAGGACGTCGGAATTAACATTGAGTCAGGGCTTGATAATTGTCTGTCAATCACGCGCTGCCGAAATTTCAAGTGATTTCTCTTGGGGGACAGATGCTCAGTGTGATGCTGGCAATGGATTCGCGCTTGATTCGCGGCGCCATCGCGGCCGTGCTGGAGCTCGAAGCCGACATCACCGTGGTGGGCGAGACTGATCGGTGGGAATGCGTGCAGCGCACCGCTCAGCGCTGCCGTCCGGACGTCGTCGTCATCGACGCCGACATGAGCGGCGGCTCGGCCCTCACCGCCGTCACCCAGCTGCGCAAGCACACCCCCGCCTGCCGGGCCCTGCTGGTCACAGCGCACAAATCGCCCGAGCTGCTGCGGCGGGCGATGAAGGTGAACGTCTCAGGAATCTTGCTGAAGGACTCCTCGACGGACGAGCTGGCCCGGGGGATCAAGGCGATAGCCGCCGGCGAGCAGGTCGTCGACCAGGAGCTGGTCATCGCGGTGCTGAACGCGGAGCCGAACCCCCTGACCAAGCGCGAGACGGACATCCTGCAGATGATCTCGACGGGCGCCGAGCCCGGCGAGGTGGCCAGGCGCCTCGGTCTGAGCATCGGCACCGTGCGCAACTACCTGGCCACCATCGTGACCAAGCTCGACGCGCGCAACCGGGTGGACGCGATCCGCATCGCCGAGGAGTCGGGCTGGCTGCTGCCCGCGGACGAGTCCGAGGCCCTGTTCGACGCCTGCTGACAGACGGGCGGGCCGGGGACACCGGCCAGGTGACCGCGGGTGCGGCGGCCGGGCGCGGCGGGTTCAGCGGGCCCGGCGGGCCCGGCCGAGCAGGGCCAGCGCGGCCAGCGACATGGCGTCGACGAAGCGTCCCGTGGCCACCATGTCGTCGAGGTCGCTCTCGCTCACCCAGAGCTGCCGCATGTCGGCCTCGGTGGCCTCACGCTGCGGCCGGCCCCGGGTCAGCCCCTCGGCCAGGAACACGTGACAGCCCTGGCTGGAATAGCCGTGCGCGGCGTGGACGCGCCCCAGGTGGGTGAAGGACGAAGCGGACAGGCCGGTCTCCTCGCGCAGCTCCATGGCGGCCAGGCGGACCGCCTCCGCCGGCAGCGACCGTCCGGGGCCGGGCTCGCCCGGGGCATGGGCAGGCCAGGACCCTTGCGGAAACTCCCAGCAGCGGTCGGCGACGGGGTAGCGGAACTGCTCCACGATGTGGAAACCGTCGTTCTCGGCGGGAATGATCAGGGCGAAGTCCTGTTTGTCGACCACGCCGTACAGGCCGACCGAGCCGTCCGGCAGCTCGACGTCGTCCTCCCGCACCGACATCCACGCGTTGCGGTACATCAGACGCGAACGGAGCATACGCACGACTACCTCCCGGCGTCACGGCGATCATCGGCCTCAACACTGTACGAGGCGCGTTCCCGGATCCGCCACGAGCCGCCCGCCCCCGCCGTCCCGCGGGCGTCAGAGGGCGACGTCCTCGCGCAGGTGCCCAAGCTCCCGCAGCTCGGCCAGAGCGGCGATCAGTTCGGTGTCGGTCAGGTCGTCCACGAAGCACGCCTGGCCGATGCCCACGGGAAGCGGGAGCCGCTGGCGGCCGTCCCGGTGCCGCGTGGTTTCCTGCAGGGCTCGGGTGATCAGCGCCGACGTGCACACGGGGTGCCAGGAGGGTAGCCGCAGCTCGCCCATCAGCCGGATGATGCGGTCCTGCTGTTCCCGGGTCAGCCAGCCCCGATGCCGCGCCAGCACCGTGCAGAACGCCATGTCCACGCAGACGGCCTCGCCGTGCAGCAGTTCGGGCAGCGCGCGCATCTCGATGGCAGGGGAGAAGGAGTGGCCGTAGTCCACGAGCCGGGTCAGGCGGTGCTCCCACAGGTTCGGCTGGAGCTCCGACAGCATGCCCTGGATAGCGCGCCGGATCACCTCCTTGGCGCCCCGCCCCTGGTCGAGACTGTCAGTGGCCTGCATGCGCTCGGAGATGAGCCGCGCGCCCTCGCTCTCCAGCAGCTCCATCAACCCGGCGTCCTTGATGAGAGCGATCTTGAGGATCTCGGCCAGGCCGTTGGCGATGTGGCGCTCGTCCAGGGTGCGCAGGAACTGCGTGTCGATCAGCGTGGTCACCGCCGGGTGGTAGGCGCCCAGCCGGTTCTTGTGCTGGCCGAGGTTGACCCCGGTCTTCGCGCCGATCCCCGCGTCGATCATGCCCACCAGCGTCGTCGGCACCCGGACGTGTGGCGTGGAGCGCCGGTAGAGGCTGCTGGCCAGCCCCGCCACGTCCGTCAGCACGCCGCCGCCGAAGGCGATGACCGGCTCCGCGCGCCGGACGATGCCGAACCCGTCCATGGCCGCGACCACCTTCATGACCAGGTCCATCGTCTTGACGCGCTCGTGCGCGTCGATGACCAGGACCTCGTAGTCCACCTTCTGCTCGGTGAAATACCGGGAGATCTCGTAACCGTACAGCTCGTACACGGTGCTCTCGACGACGAGAAGCCTGCGGCGCTCTCGTCCCGCCGGCTGTGCGGCGGCGGCGCCCGCGTCGGCCAGGGTGGGGTCTGCGGGGTCGAGGAGCCGCGGGTGCAGCCGCACCTCGTAGCTCACGGGCTGCCTGGTGTTCAGCCGCCACCATGGCCCACCCGGCCCTTCGGATGCGAACAACCCCTGCTCGGGAATCTGATCAGTCTGCGCCGATACCGGCATGACGCTCCCTCATCAGCCATCCGCCGAGTCGTCTGCCCGTGCGGATTCCTTGTCGGCGCCGGTCCCGACGAGCAAACCGGCCGTGTCGGATGCGAGTTTCGACGCCGCTGCTCAAGTTCAGCTCAACTCCGGGGCGGCGGGTGCGTCGGGCGGGGAGCCGGCGCGCGGGCCCGGTGGTTCGACCGGTACTCCAGCGGGCGGCCGTAGCGTCAGCCGGACCGATCAGCCGACGTAGGGGAGCCGGTCTTGTCGCAGTCGATCGCGGTCCTGGACGTGGGAGGCACGCACCTGCGCTGGGCCACGTGGAGCCGGCGGGGCGGGCTGGCCGCCGTCCGGCGGGTGGCCACACCCAGTCTGGCCAACGGAGCCGCCGAGCCGGTGGACGAGCTCCGAGCGCGCCTGGTCTCCGCCATGGCCCAGGCCGTGCCGGCGGACGGCGTGGCCGGCGTGGCCTTCGGCGCCGCCCTGGATCACCGCTCGGGAATCGTCTACGCCTCCGCCCCGCTGTGGGGCTCGTGCACCCGCCCCTTCGACCTGGCCGGCGCGCTGGCCCGGGCCAGGCCGGACGTCCGCTGGCACGTCGTCAACGACGTGACGGCGGCGCTGCTGCATCTGGCAGCCGGGCCGGTCGGCGCGAGCTGCCGCAAGCTGCTGCTCGTCACCGTCAGCACCGGGATCGCCGGCCGGACGCTCGACCGGCGCAGCGGCGAGATCCCGGTGGACGGCTGCGGCCTCCAGGGCGAGATCGGCCACCTGCCGGCCACCACCTCGATCGCCGGCCGCCCGGTCACGCTGGCCTGCGACTGCGGGCAACCGGACCACGTCTCCTCCTACTCCTCCGGGCCCGGTATCCGCCGGCTCGCCGCTGTCCTGCGGGAGCGGGACCCGGACGCCTGGCGCGGCAGCGCCCTCGACGGCCCGGGGCCGTTCGAGACGTTGCTGCCGGCCGCCCTCGACGCGGCTGACCCGGTGGCCGAAGAGCTGCTGCGGGCGGCGACGCGGCCCGTCGCGGACGTCGTCCGCTCCGCGCTGTGCCTCGACCCCGAGTTGGACGTCGTCGCGTTCACCGGTGGCGTCGTCCACGCGCTCGGCGCGCACTACCGCCGGGCGCTGCTGGCGCACCTGAACGCCCAGGGGATCTACCTCACCAGCGCGCTCGCCCCGGAGTCGATCGCGGAGCGGTTGCTCGTGTGCCGTGAGGGAGAGGCCGATCCACTGGTCGGCGCGGGCCTCGCCGCCGAGCGGACGGCCCGCTCATGACGGCCCCGGACGACGCGGCCCTCGGGCACGACACGAGCGGCGGGCACGGCACGGGCGGCCGGGACAGCGCGACCGCCGGCCACCGGGCGACCGGCCGTGACTTCCTGATCGGCCGGCATCGTGCGATCGTCCGCTCGGGACGCTCGCTCGCCGTCGGCCTCCGGGTCACGGCCGAACCGGGGCCGGGCGAACTGAGCGTGGCTGTGGAGGTGGCGGGGTTGTGCGGCACCGACATCCAGATGCTGCGCGGCCTGCGCGACGACGGCGCGTGCGTCATCGGGCACGAGGGGCTGGCCAGGGTCGTGCGGGCCGGTCCCGGCACGGACATCGAGCCGGGAACCCGGGTCCTGGTCAACCCGACCCATCCGCACGACCCGTCCTTCCTCCTCGGGCACAACGTGGACGGGCTCTTCCAGGAGCGGGTGCTCCTGCCGTCCGCGGCCGTGACGGGCGGGATGGTGCTCGCCGTGGGGGAGGACGAACTCCCCGAGCCGAAGCTCGCCGTCCTGGCCGAACCGCTGGCCGTCGTCCGCTACGCGCTGGAGACCCTGCGCCGCTTCACTCCAGGGACGCTGGTGGTCGTCGGGGACGGGACGGTCGGGCACCTGGCGGTCCGCGCCGCCCGCAGGTGGCTGGGCCCGGCGCGCGTCGTGCACGTGCATCACACGGCGGCCGGCCTGGCCTGGAGCAGGCAGGCCGCGAGCCCGGCCGACGCGCTGATCCTCGCCGACGACCTCGGCCGCCCCGGAACGCCCGGTGGGTGGGCCGGCGACGATGCCGGCACGCGGGCGGGCGGCCGTGCCCGTGCCGGGGCCGGCAGGCGGACCCGTGCCGGGACCGGGGACGTGGTCGCCGTCCTGCTCGCCACCCCCCGCGACGCCACGGTCCCCATGCTGGACCGGGTGCTCGCCATGGGCGCGGGCACGGCGGTGGTGGACCTGGTGGGCGGGGTGCCGCCGGAGGCCCGCACGCCGCTGCTGCCCGGGGTCGACATGGCCGCCGTCCGGGCGGCGAACTGCGGCGGGATCCCCGCCGTGCCCGTCGTGCACGAGACGGTCACCGGCGCCGGCCGCCGCGTCCTCCTGTTCGGGCACAGGGGCGTGGCCAACCGCCATCTCACCACGGCCGTCAGGGAACTGCGGGCCGTCCCCGGACGGTACCGCGAACTGCTGACCCACGAGAGCGACCTGGCCGGCGCCGTCCGGCACTTTCGGGCGCTCGCCGGATCCGCCGACCGCACGATCGACGGCGAACGCCTGATCAAGCTGGCCGTCCACGTCGGCGCCTCCGCACCCCAGGAAGGAAACGATCATGATAGCTGACCGTGCGGAACCGCTGCGCGGACGGCGGGCCCTCGTCGTCGGCGGATCCACCGGCATCGGCCGGGCGATCGCCCAGGCCTGGTCCGACGCCGGCGCGCAGGTGGTCGTCTGCAGCCGCACCGAGCCCCGCGACGCGGCGTGGGAGTGGTGCCAGGTGGACCTGGCCGACCCGGGGCAGGCCCGGGAACGCCTGAACAGGCTCGGCTCCGGCCGGCTCGACATGGTGTGCTTCTCGGCCGTCCACTACGGCGAGCGGCGGGCCAGGTTCTGCGACACCGCCGAGGCCGAGTGGCGCCACCAGCTCGAGGTGAACGTCACCGGGCTCTGGCTCACCCTGGCCGCCACCCTGCCCGCGCTCCGCGCCGCGGCGCCCGGCCTGATGGTGGGGGTCTCCTCGGAGGTCGCGTTCAACGCGGGGCCGGAACGCAGTGGCTACGCCGCAACGAAGGCGGCGGCCAAGGCGTTGCTTGATTCGCTGGCGCAGGAGGAGGACCCCGCCGAGGTGCGGATCGTGCAGGTGCTGCCCGCGGAGATGGTCGACACGCCCGGCATCCGCAGACGGCGCGCGCCCGGCTTCGACTACGGCTCCTACATGCGGCCGGCCGCCTTCGCCCGGCTCGCCGTGGCGCTGAGCACCGCGCCGGGACCCGAATATCACGGCGAGAGCCTGGTGGTGGGCGAGGACGGCACCTGGTGGCCGGCCCACGCCCGAACACCCCGCTCCCAGAGCCGCCCCACGCCCCAGCCCACCCCCCGAAGCGCCCCCACCCCCTCCCGGCCCACGCCGCCGAGCCGCCGGGGGCGGTCGTGAACGGGCAGGGGCCTGTCGTGGGCCTCGCGGAATGGCGGCTGCCCTGCTCGGGCGAGCAGGCGCTGCGGCTGGCGGCGTGGGTCGGCGCCGAGGGGGTGCAGCTGGAGTTCGGCGGTCCCGGCCGGGGCGGGTGGGCCGACGCGCCGGGACGGGTCGGCGCGCTGCTGGAGACGTCGTCGGCGACCGGCGTCGCCCTCCTGGCCGTGGCCGGCAACGTGCTCAACGACCTGGGCCTGGCCGCATCGCCCGGCGGCCGGACTGAGTCACGGGTGCGGCGCGTGCTGGTCCGCCTGCTCGACACCGCGCGGGAGCTGCACGTCCCGCTGGTCCTGGTGCCGAGCTTCCGCCGCAGCGCCATCGACGGACCGAGGGCGTTCGCGCGCACGGCGCGCTTGCTGGCCTGGGCCGCTGCCGAGGCGGGCGCCCGCGGCCTGCTGCTGGCCAGCGAGAACGTGCTGGCCGACGAGGACGCCCGGGCACTGGTGGAGAAGGTCGCCTCCCAGGCCTTCCGCCTCGCCCTGGACACCTACAACCCGGTCACCGTCGGCCTCGACGCGGCACGGCTGGTCAAGGCGCTGGGCCCGGCACTCGCCGACCAGGTGCACCTCAAGGACGGCCCGCCGGCCGTGGGTGACATGCCCGCCCTCGGCATGGGGACGGCGCGGCTGGAGGAGACGCTCGCCGCGCTGGGCGCGCAGCGGCACCCCGTCCGGGCGCTCGTCCTTGAGAACGACTACCGCGACGGCCGCGCCGGCCGGATCGCCGCGGACCTCGCCTGGGCGCGCGCCGCGGCCGCCCGCCACCGGCTGGCGACAGCGGATCAGACCCGCGGAACGGGCCCGTGAGAGATTAATTCCGCACCCGGTAAAATGACCGGACCGGCGAATGAGGATATCACTGGCCAGGCCCTTGTCCATCTGTCAGGATGAGTTGTAAGAGATGAACCGGACAAGGGGGCATTCTCGCCTTGGAAATCAAGATTCTTGGACCGCTTATTGCCCGTAAAAACAATGTGAATATCGTGCCGACTGCTGGAAAACCGAGACAGATATTCGCGGTGCTGGCGCTGAACGCGAACAATATCGTGCCCGTTCGCGTGCTCATCGAGGAGGTGTGGGGCGAACGCCCGCCGCGCAGTGCCGGCACCACCTTGCAGACCTACGTCCTGCAACTGCGCAAACGGCTGGCCGTCGCGCTGGGCCGGAACGCGTCCCGCAGTCCGAAGGATCTGCTCGTCACCGCCAACGGCGGTTATCTCCTCTCGGTGCCGGCCGGATCGCGCGACATCGAGGACTTCGACCGCCTGACCGGGCGGGCCAGGCGCGCCGGCGATCCGGCCGAGGCTTTCCGGCTGTTCAACCAGGCGCTGGCGCTGTGGCGCGGATCGACCCTGGTGGACGTCCCGATCGGCCACACGCTCGAACGCGAGGTGGTCCGCCTGGAGGAGACCAGGACCAAGACGCTGCACGAACGCAACGAGATCGGGCTGCAGCTAGGGCTGCACGCCGAACTGCTCGGCGAGCTGGCCGCGCTGAGCCGGAGCAACCCGATGGACGAGACCATCCAGGGACACTTCATCGTGGCCCTGTACCGGATGGGGCGCACGCTCGACGCGCTGGAGACCTACCAGCGCCTGCGCCGGACCATGGTCGAGGAACTGGGCCTGGAACCGTCGGACCGGCTGCGCGAGTTGCAGCGGGCCGTGCTCGCCTCCTCCCCGGAGCTGGACGTCCCGGCGGCCAGGCGGCGGCGGTTGGGGGCGGCCTCGCACCAGGAGTGCCCGATGTGCGGCGGCAACTTCATCCGCGGCTGGCGGGCCCGTCAGGAGTTGATGGTCCCGCGCGTGTCGTGAGCGCCGGGCGGCTTCACGCGCCGGCGCCGGCGACCTTCGCGATGCCGTCGAGCAGCCAGGTGAGGCCGAAGCCGAAGCCGGTGTCCCAGTCGTCACCGGCGACCAGGGGGCCGTGAGTGGCGAGAATCGGGTAGCTGTCCTGGTTGGCACGCAGGTGCTCGCCGGCGGCCTGCCGCACGCCCGGCTCGGCGTTGGTGGACCAGGTGGCCTGCATCAGCGCCGATCCGATGATGTAGTTGGACAGGCTGTAGGCGGCGCCGGTGAGGTGGGGTTCGGTGACACCGGCCTTGACCAGGGTGGAGTACAGGAACTCGCTGCGGGTGAGCACGTTCGGTCCGAGCATGGGGCGGCCCAGCAGCACCGCCGACCAGGGGTGCTTGAGCAGCACCGCACGCCACCGGTTGGCAAGCGTGATGACGGCGCCGCGCCAGTCGCCGTTGTCCCGTGCGGGGATCTCGATCTCCCCGAAGATCATGTCGAGCGTCAGGTCCAGCACGTCGTCCTTGGTCTTGACGTGCCAGTACAGGGTGGTGGAGCCGGTGCCGAGCCGCTGGGCGAGCCGGCGCATGGTCAGCCGGTCGACGCCCTCCTCGTCGAGCAGGGCCAGCGCCTCGGCGATGATCCGCTCGCGGGTGAGCGGCGGCCCTTCGCGCCCCGGTCGAGTGGCCGGCCGCAGCCATACGCCCCCAGCGCCTCCTGTCGTCGGTCCCGCCTTGCTCATATCCACGGACGGAAGTCTAATATGACGACAGGACTCCAGATCGCTGATCCTGTACTAGACCATCGGTCCAGAGAGTGACGAGCGCAAGAAGGGCCAGCTGTGGCGGGACATGTAGAGGTGGACCGGCTGACGTACGTGCTGCCGGACGGGCGGCTGCTCCTGCACGAGGTGTCGTTCCGCGTCGGCGACGGAGCGAAGGCCGGGCTGGTCGGGCCGAACGGCGCGGGCAAGACCACCCTGTTGCGGCTGATCGCCGGCGACGTGCAGCCGGACGACGGCCGCGTCGTCTCCTCCGGCGGGCTGGGCGTGATGCGGCAGTTCATCGGCAGCATCCGTGACGACCGCAGCGTGCACGACCTGCTGCTGTCGGTGGCCCCCGACCGCGTCCGCGCCGCCGCCTCGGCCCTGGTCCGGGCCGAGGCGGCGATGGCGGCCCGCGACGACGAGGCGGCTCAGCTCGCCTACGCCCAGGCCGCCGCCGACTATGCCGACGTCGGCGGCTACGACATGGAGGTGGTCTGGGACGTCTGCGCCACCGAGGCCATGGGCCTGTCCTACGACGAGGTCAAGGACCGTCCGGTCACCACACTGTCGGGCGGGGAGCAGAAGCGCATCGTCCTGGAGGCGCTGCTGCGCGGCCCGGACGAGGTCCTGCTGCTGGACGAGCCGGACAACTACCTCGACGTGGCCGGCAAGCTGTGGCTGGAGAGCCGGTTGCAGGCCACGCCCAAGACCGTGCTGCTGGTCTCGCACGACCGCCAGCTCCTGGCCAACGCCGCCGACCGGATCGTCACCGTGGAGGACCGAGGGGTCTGGACGCACGGCGGCAGCTTCGCCGGCTACGCCAAGGCGCGCGAGGAACGCATCAGCCGTCTGGAGGAGCGGCGCCGCCGCTGGAACGAGGAGCACGCCAGGCTCAAGCAGATGGTCAACACCCTGCAGCAGACCGCAGCCAACAACGACGCGCTGGCCTCCTCCTACCGCGCCGCGCGTACCAGGCTGAGCCGCTTCGAGGAGGCCGGCCCGCCCGAGCGCCCGCCCAGGCCGCAGAACGTGCGGATGCGCCTGCGCGGCGGCCGCACCGGCAAGCGCGCGGTCATCTGCGATGGCCTGGAACTCACCGGCCTGACGCGGCCCTTCAGCACCGAGATCTGGTACGGCGAGCGCGTCGGCGTGCTCGGCTCCAACGGCACCGGCAAGTCACACTTCCTGCAACTGCTGGAGCAGGCCGCCGACGGCGCGGTGCCGAAGGTGCGGCACAGCGGCTCGGCCCGGCTGGGCGCCAGGGTCGTGCCGGGCCGGTTCGTGCAGACGCACACCGACCCTGCCCTGCACGGCCGGACCCCGGTCGAGCTGGTGATGTCCGAGCACCCGATCATCCTCAACGACGCGATGGCCGCTCTCGCCCGCTACGAGCTGGCCCCGGCCGCCAACCAGCGGTTCGAGACCCTTTCGGGCGGCCAGCAGGCCCGTCTGCAGATCCTGCTGCTCGAACTGTCCGGCGCGACCCTGCTGCTGCTCGACGAGCCCACCGACAACCTCGACCTGGCCAGCGCCGAGGCGCTGCAGCAAGGGCTGAACGGGTTCTCCGGCACGGTCCTGGCCGTCACGCACGACCGCTGGTTCGCCGCAGACTTCGACCGGTTCCTCATCTTCGGCGGCGACGGGAGCATCTACGAGAGCGACGAACCGGTCTGGACCGAGAGCCGGGCCGCCGGGAAGCGGGCCATCGGCTCGTGAGCCGCCCGCCCTCCAGGGAGAACATCGGGCGCGCTCGCCCATGCGGATCCGGCGCCGTCCCCGCTCGCCGCTCCCGGCCCGCGCTGAGAAGCGCCAGGTCTGGCAGATGCTGCGCCGGAGCGGCGGCTGGGAACGTGGAGCATCGCCCATGGCCGGCGGCCTGACCTTCGACCCCGAAGTGCCGGACTCCCGGCCTTCACCCCCGCCGAGGATCAGAACGCTGACCTGCTGCGCCAGGACGTGCGCCTGCCCGCCGACGAAACGGCCCTCTACCCCCAGCGCTGCACCGACCCGGCCGAACGCCGCCGTCTGCTGCACGGCGTCAACGGGATACGGCTGGTGCCGCTGCCGAGCCTTCCCTGGCCGCACGGCCTGTTCAGATGCGCCCACGCACCCGCCGTCGAACGCCTGGCCCACAGCGGATCTTTCATCTGCTGGTGGGAAATGCCTGTCGAACCCGGACGGGGCGGCTTGGGGCGGGACCTGCCCCTGCAACAGGTCATCGCTGACGGGCGGGGTCGTGCAGGCCTTCTGTCTTGGTCTTGGTCGTCGCCGGGGTCCGAGCTGACGATGGCGGTCTAAATGATCTACCGGCGTACACCGTCCGCACACGAGAGCAGAAACCCCAGGTCGGATGCGGTGTTGAAGAGTAGGGCGGGTGGGACTTGAACCCACGACCCACGGATTATGAGTGGTTTTTTTTGATGTCGCCCAGTGCCGCGGAGTGTTGTTTTGTATCGCTGTGCGCGGGATCCTCACGGCCGGAGTGTCGGCCTGTGCCTATGTGTATCGCGCTGTATCGTGTACACGCGAGCAACCACCGAGCAACCATGCGTTCTTGACCGTCGATATTATGTCCAATTCATCCCTTTGGGTGTGGTCGCAAAAAGGGTGGCTGTCCGGTGACGGTCAAGATGTGCGAGCAGCCATGGAGCAGCCGGGCGACCCGGCGCAGGATGTCGAGGAACGTTCTCATCGGCACATGAGTGGAGCCTCTCAACTGCAGTTCCACATCAGACTAAGTGGCGTGAGCCCCCGACTGTGAGTGTTTGCTTCACCTACGCTGGCTCAAGCGGTATGTCTCTAGGCAAGTTCCAAGAAGTCTCGTTTGAGCTGTCTCCAGCAACGTGCAGGGTGCGCACGTTGGCGTCAAGCAGTCGAATGCTGGTTCCGTCAAAAAGATATGACGCCGAGTAGCTGCGAGAGAACGGCTCCCCATCGGGGGGCCGTTGATATTCGGACATGGTCGTCTCCTTCTCCGCTAGAACTGTCCACAGCAGGCACTGCCCGCTCGCAGCGAGCGCCGCGCTAAGTGCTTCAGCGGTGACATGTACGGTGTCGGGACCCACTCCGCGGGCCGCGAAGCTCTCCACCGCCAACGTGCCCGCTCTTCCCCACTGGAAGTCGCCGATACGCTCTAGGCCCAACGCTGAGCAGAACGCCGTCGACGGCAGAAATGTGTAGAGGTGTTTGCTTGCCGATTGGTCCCAGTCATTGACGCCGCCGTATCGGGTCGTCGCGACAATGAGGCCCCCCGGCAAGGACATTTCCCCGTAGCGGGTGCCGTTTCGATCTTCCAGGTCAGGCCAGTCGGACTTGTACGGGTGATCGGCGAGGAGCAGACCGGACGGGCTCCCTGACTCGGGCATCCATCGGCCATAGAAGTCTTTACCTTCGGCCCATTGCGCCCATACGTCGGCGTCCGTCGCGTCGATGAGGTATGAGCGGATTTGGGCCCAAATGGTGTGGTGAGGGATGCCCGCGGCCGCGTCGTCTGGGTTCTGTGGCTGCGACCACTGATAATGGCCCTCCAGCACCAGCCAGATTATGCCTGCCGCGTTCGTGCAGATGAGGAGACGGTCGACCGGCGGGCTGTGCTCGTCGTTGGTCACCCACTCGGGATCGAGGTGCTCTGGGAAGGTTGCGGCGACGGGTGCGTACCAGGTGGCGGGAGTGTCCGCGTAGACCCGATTCTCGGCTCGGCGTTGCAGCATGGTCGGATCGATGTCGTGGCCGTGGATGTCAAGGGGCGTCTCGTAGCGCGTTCGCCGGTCGTCGCGGCGGCTCGGGTTGAGTCCATAACGGTCGGTCATGCGACCGACGAGTTGGTTGAAGGCTATCCAGAGGTACTTCTGTGCGTATCCATCGTGCTTCTTGCCATCCGGCGAGGAGGCTCGCGGAAGGTTCCGGTCGATGATGCCGAAGCGCTCCGGTGTCCATCCGAGTTCAAGAGCCTGCTCGAATAGGATTGTGCCGAGGTAATCGGCATCGATCTCGTCATCGAGCTTGAAGCTGCGGACCAGGGAGCCGACAACGTATTTGCGGAAATCGTCGAAGTCGGACATCACGGGATGGTGGATAGCGCTATATCTATAGTTCGGTGGCCCGGCTAGCTCTTCGACCTCGGCCGGTGACCGTTGCGGCGCGATCCAGTCCGAGACATACGGCGGGTGGACGCGCGTGGCGAGGCCCTCAATACTGGGCTGCCAGCCGTGTTCCAATGCAGCGTCCATCGCGCGACGTGCATAGTCTCGGCTGAGGTAATTCTGTGGCCAGTATCGTCGGCCAAGGGTGAAGTTGAGTACCGCTTTGGCGATGCCGATAGCGGTATTCGGGCTCAAGGTACGTTGGGCGATACCGCAGCCGGCAGCCAGCAATCGCTCCTCGATGTAGTCGTCGCCGCCGTTGACAAAGCCTTGCAGAATCGAGTCGTAGAGATGCGGCGCCGGCTCCAGCAGTGCGATGATTCCTTTTGTGGCGTCGTCTCGCGTAGGGCGATGAGAGGATGACAACGTCCAGCAGAGAGCGAGTGCCGCGAGATAGCGGGTCTCGTCGTTGGCATCGGTGCTGGCCTCCGACCACGCCCAATCAATCAAACCGGGGAGATGACCGGCGAGCTCGTCCTGTCGGTCACAAAAGTATGACCAGGTTACGTCCCGTTCAGGCAGGGTGAGCTCGGCGAGTTGACGGTGCAGCCACTCGGCGTTGAGCGGATGGCCCGGTACGGTGGCAACCTGCAGCACGGCGGCGTTGGCGTCATCGGTGAAGTCCGGGTTGCGTTGGAGCTCCATGACGATCTCCGCAGTGCGATCACTGACCGCTTCGAGCTTCCGCCAACCGAGGCTGAGCAGAAAGTCGGCATGAGCATCCGGATGATACTCAGCGGTCGAGATCTGCAGTATGTCGATCAATTCGACGCCGAACACCTCGGGAAGAACCGCGGCTAGGGCCTGCAACACCCCCGCATTGGTGAACCATCGCTCGGCCAGCCGGCTCACTTCAGCCTTCGCCCCATCAAGGCCGTCCGCCGCGATCAGCTTCGCCAGAGCGATGTCACCGAGCCGCTCGTATCCGAATCTGATGTACTCGGTCCCGTCGATCGAGAGGTTTGCTAGGACGGCCTCCTTCAGCAGGCCGTTGAGCAGACTCTGGCTCCATTTACGGTCCGGAAGTAGCGCTGACGTGATGCGGTCGACGTCCGCCCTGAGCAGCCTGCGACCTTGGGCGTGCATGGCAGCGGCGATTTGCTCGACGGCGCGGCGGACGAGCTCGCTGGTGCGGTCATAGTCGCAGCGTTCCTCGGCTGAGAGTCGAATGTCCATCGCGTCGAGAAAGCTGTCGTAGATCCACGATGTTCCGATGCCTGTGCGAGGGAAGCGGCGCTTTCCGCTGGTCATCAGTGCCGTGCAGAGGAGTTTGAGGAACAGCGGATTGGTGAATTCGGGGTCCATCATCGGGAATGAGGGCCGCTCGATGCCGTGCCAGTCGAGGAACTGCCGAATTGCGTCGCGAGGAACCTCCTCGAATCCAGTGTGTTGAAACACAGGGAGCCGAGCCTGCAATATATCCGACAACGTGTCGGCGAGAAATTCGGTGCGACAGGAGAGGGCAAGTCTGATGTGACGGTACTTGGCGACGTCGTTGAGGAAGCTGGACAAGTATTTGTTCCACAGCAGCCGGTCGGCCGATTCATTCAACCCGTCGATGACGATTAGGCCGATTTCGCCGATGGCCTGGCAGGCGGCGTCAAAGGTGGTCAGTAGCTGGCTTGCCGGGTTTTGAAATCCGATGATCCTACCCAGGTCGGCTTCGATGGGACCGTGTTCGAACTGCTCACCGAGCGCAATGATCGTTGGTAAGGCGTTCGCGGCACGCGTTTTGGCGAGGTCGCACAGTAGGTGAGTCTTTCCCGCGCCGCCCGTGCCGGTGAGGAGGATGGCTGCTGCCTCGAAGCCACGCCATGCACGACCGGCGCGCAGCTCGTTCAGCTCGGCAACCGCTGATCGAATCGCCGCGAGCTGGCCGTAGAGGCTGCCCGCGTTGTCGGTGTAATAGCGATCCTTGAGGCAATGCTGCCGGAGCAGGTCCGAGACGCTCGCTGAGGGAGCCTCCATGGCCACGATCGCTGGGGTGAAGTCGGGCAGCACCCCATGTGGTTGCCGGGCCTGCCTTGCGGCTTCGGTAACTAGCTCTTCGAGGCCATCGAGGCGCTCGTTTAGCATCGCGATCGCAGGCTCGAACAAGTCTGGGCGTTCTCTGGGCACCGACAGGCCATAGATGCCGCGGGCCTTGCGGAGGGTAGCCAGTGCGTTCCGAATGTCGTGTTCGAACGCAGGGGTGTGGGCCAGGCCGTCGAAGACGGCGCGGATGGGTAGTTCCACGTTCAGTGCGGGGCTATATCGACCGCCTGCATCGGCTTCGGCCCGAGCCGCAATCTGGCGGAGTCGATCTTTCGAGAAGACGTCCAGATCGAACCAGTAGCGCAGTCGCCCCGCTTGCGACGGCTGGAGCAAGCACTCGTTGAGTTGGGTCTCGCCGATGTATTCGAACGTCACTGTCCTACCTGCCGATACGGCGGCGGTTTCCCATCTCCTGACGTGCTCGTTCCATTTCGTCCACGCGCTCTTCGTCTTGGCGGTATCACCGCCGGGCCGGTTGTACGGCATGAGCACGTAGTATCGCTCAAGAGTGGGCTCGGTCGTCAGGACGCGGCGAATCGACTTGTCGATCTGCGCGAGAGCGTCGTCGTCAAGCGTGAACAGGTACTTCGCCTGCCATCCCCAGACCGCGCCGCCAGGCAGTTCGCCTCGTCCTTCCCGTCCCCCGTCGGGGTTGCCAAACGTGGTAAACGTCGTGCTGGACGGCCACGTGACCAGACCGCCGTAAATCATTAGCTGGTTACCGAGCTCCTCGAACCCGTCACGACGCGACCCTGACGGCGCCTTGCCGCGGATCTGATGCCAGTTGATCTCAGGGAGTTGAGTCACGGAGTCTCGCATTTCGGCGGCAGAAACAACGCTAGGCACGGTCCAAGGTGGTCACTTTAGTGGCCGTTCCGCCTCATTTGCCACATCCCCGATCGACCTGAAAGCTCGGCAGCTGCGAGGATCGAGGCGAGGTCGAGTTCCCCGTGACCCTGCTGCAAGTGGTCGTACATGGCAAAGGCGTAGCGCGATGGCTGGCGTGGAAGAGAAACCTCGCCCGCCCAGTCGTCGATCCACCTAGCCGGAGTGGAGCGCAGCGGGCGAGCCCGGAGCGGGCCGCCCCCTTGCCTCTCCACGTTGATCCACAGGAAGAAGTTCGGGCTGTCGAGCTTGTCGAGCGACGCGTAAAGGGTGTTGACCCTCGCGTCCGCGCCCACTGCGACGTTGCTGGACGACGCTGATCGAGTTTCGACGTAGACCGCGCCGCCGTCCTTCTCTGCGCGGAAGTCCGGGCGGTGATTGATCCCGTCGACTTCCGGATGGCAAGTCACGGTGTAGCCCATCCGGAGAAGGCACTCATGCAGGTACAACTCGAAGAAGGCTCCCTGGAATGCCGGTTGTTCCTGGAGTGCAGCCGTCCCCTGACGTCCGCATGGGCGTCCGAGCAGAGCCGAGCGAACCAGTCCTCGATCAGGTCCCGACCTGGCCCCAGAATGGGCCTGCCAGACAGTCGATGAACTGAAAGTGGCTGTCCCCGTGTTCGGCCAGGGACGGGTCGGTTCGCTCGACCGCCGAGAAGATGTTCACGCCGATCATCACACCCGGTCCACCGGCGCCGGGGGCAAGGCGGGTTTCCCGCCTGGTGAGGCCTTGCGAACCCCAACCAGGGCCGCGCCGACCACGAGCTTGATCAATCCGACCCGAAATGCAACGTCCGAGAGGTCTGTGCGCAGATCTTGCGTCCAGCTCGCGGTCACTGTCACAGGAGTGCACTCGACGTCATACCACGGCCAGCGTAGAGGGGGCCGGGCGCGTCAGTGCCCGGCCGCGAATTCCGCGGCAGACCGGTAGCGTTTCTTCCCGACCCCGGCCGGCAGCATTCTGAAGGACACCCCCCCGTGAACATCCCCGATATCGAATTCACGCGGATTCGGTCACTTGGCCCTGGTGGGCAACGCGACGGGTACGAGCAGTTCATCTGCGAACAGGTTGCACAGGAGTCACCCGCGGCCGACGCCAAGTTCGTCTCACTGCATGGAGCCGGAGGCGACGGTGGCATCGAGTGCTACTGGACGCTCCCCGGCGGCACCGAGCACGGCTGGCAGGCCAAGTACTGGACCACCCACACCGACGTCGACAAGGCCCAGCTCGACAAGTCCGTCAAGGCTGCCCTTGACCAGCATCCGAATCTAACCAAGTACGTGATTGCAATCCCGGTTGACCCGACCGGCCCCACCGGAGGCCGCGGCAAGTCGCTCCTGGAGAAGATCAACGATCCGGGAGGCTGGCTCGAGGGCTGGAAATCCATGGCCACCGCCCGCGGCATGACGGTGGAGTTTGAGCTTGAGTGGGCGACGAACATCATCGTCCGTCTCGAACGCCTTGACACCACCGGCATCCAGCGCCGGTACTGGTTCGACGCCGACGTCCTCGCCGTCCAGTGGTGGAATGATCGGCTGCAGGAGGCGATAGACGCCGCCCGGCCCCGGTACATGCCCGAGTTGAACGTTGAGGTGCCGGCCGCCAGATCCATCGCAGCGCTCTGCTCCGACGACGAGTGGTGGGCGGTCGTCAGGGACCAGATCGATCAGGTCAACGACTCCGTTCGCCGCGTGCACAACGCCAAGGACGAAGTACTCGCCGCAGACCTGAGCACAGCCCTCGACGCCGCCACCAAGGTCACTGACGCGCTAGCCGCCTGGCACACCTCGCGCACGACCACTGGACTAGACGACCTTGCTCAAGCGCTCGACGAGGCGTCGATAATCGTCAGCGACCAAGAAGCTGTCGAAGCCGCAGCAATGAACGCCAAGTACCCCGACCACAACTGGGACACCCAGAGCTGGCGGCAGTTCCAAGCCGAGTACCAGGTGTCGTTCCCCGCAGCACCCGTCGACGCCCTGCGCGAACTCAGCGAAAAGCTCACTGACGCCACCGGACTCCTCATCAGCCCGGTCGGTCGGCTCGCCGCCGCCCAGGTCGCACTCATGACTGGTGCCGCCGGCATCGGGAAGACCTACCTCGCCATCGACGCGGTCGCCCGGCGCCTCGGCCAGGGCCGCCCCAGCGTCATGATGCACGGCCGCTGGTTCACCGACCGTGACCCGCTGACCCACCTGCGCGACGTGCTCAAGATGCCGTCCGACCTCACCAGCGAGGAAGCCATCGCGCTCCTCGACGAGAGCGCCCGCGTCGCAGGCGTCCCGACCCTCCTCGTCACCGACGCGCTCAACGACACCCGTCCACGGTCCACGTGGCGCGACAACCTCGAACGGCTCATCACCACTGTCAGCCGGTACCCGAACCTCCGGCTCCTCCTCACCGCCCGCACGCACTACGTCGGCCAGGTCCTCCCACCCGGACTCACCCTGCCGCGGTTCGAGCACACCGGATTCGAAGGGGTCGAGTTCGAAGCTGTCAGCGAGTACGCCGCGTTCTACGGCCTCGAACCGCCGACGTCGCCGCCCATCCACGGCGAGTTCGACAACCCGCTGTACCTGCGCCTGGTCTGCGAAGCGCTCAAGAACAACACCCGGCTGTCCCTCGACCAGGCCAACATGGGCCTCGACGAGCTGACCCGGATGGTCCTCGACAATGCGAACAACATCGTTAGCGACCGGATCGACGCCTCACCGTCCGACCGCCTCGTCCACCAGGCTATGCACGCCCTCGCCTCAGCGATCGCCGACGGCGGCGGCGATCCGTTGCTGACTCGTGCCCAGGCCCAAGCCCAGCTGGCACCGATCTGGTCCGACCGGAGTGCCGAGAAGTCACTCCTCGACGCGCTCATCGCCCAAGGGCTCGTCGAAGAGGACGTCGTCCCCGACGGCAGCCCCTTCGGCGCAGACATCATCGCCATCACGTTCGAACGCATCGGACACCACCTCATCATCTCCGACGCCCTCTCCGACGTCACCGAGACCGCCGGCATCACGGCCGAGCTCGGCGGCTGTCTCGGCAGAGTCATCGGCCTCGGTGGCACGGTCGACCTGGGTCTTCTCGAAGCAATGTCCGTCGTGGTCGCGGAACGGTTCGGGCTTGAGCTCACCGAGTTCCGCACTGAAATCGGTGACGACGACGCCATCGCGGCAGCCGTCGTGGCCGGAATCGGATGGCGCAACGACAGCTCAATCACCGACGCCACCCGCGACGTCGTCGTCGACGCGCTCCGCCGGGCTGACGTGTGCTCCGACGCGTTGACGATGCTGTTCCGTCTCGCCGCCCGCCCCGATCACCCCCTGAATGCCGACTGGCTCCATGAGTTCCTCACCGGCCTGAACATGGGTGCCCGCGACTCGTTTCTGCTCGGCTGGTGCCACATCACCCACGGCACCAGTGGGGCAGTCGACCGGCTCATCCGGTGGGCGAGGGAGAAGCCGCTGGACCACGTCGGTGAACACACCACCCGCCTGTGGGTGACCGCGCTGCTGTGGGCCACCAGCGCCAGCGACCGCCGCGTCCGGGATCCGGCAGCCATCGCCGCCGTCCGTCTCCTGACCCGCCACCCAGGCCAAGCGGCCGGGCTGCTGGACCGGTTCACCGTGGTCGATGACGAGTGGGTCGTCGAACGAGCCTGCGAGGCCGCGTACGCGGCCCTCCTTGCGAACGGCACCCAAGACGACTGGGCTGCTGCGGCCGAGGTGGTGTGGAAAAACATCTTCTCTGTGCCGGCGGCCGTCACCCCGAACGCCGCCGTGCGTGATGCCGCCCGCAGCATCCTCGAAGCCGCCAACAACCGCGGAGCCCTCCCCGCTGGCGTCACCGTCGACCAGTTCCGTCCGCCCTACACCAGCGATTGGCCCCTCACCTGGCCCACCGACACAGACATTGCCGCGTACGACACCAGCAACTACCCGAAGCTGGTCCGCTCGGCCACCGGCGACGACTTCTTCATCTACCAGCTCAGCCCCGAGCTCCGAGACCGGCCCGGCCTCGACCTCCCTGCCGCCGCGCGATGGGTAGTCACCGAAGTCATCCGCCTCGGGTACCAGCCCCAACTCCACGCGTCCTTCGACGGGTACGTCGTCGGAAAGTTCGGCATCGGCCGGTCCAAGCCCGCATGGATTGAACGCATCGGCAAGAAGTACCAGTGGATAGCGCTCAACCGCCTCATCGGCATCGTCTCCGACCACGCCCCCAAAACCCCCGACAGGTGGGACCCGCCGGCGCCCGCCGTCCCCGGCCCGCACACCCATATCTCCCGGCAAGTCGACCCGACCATCGTCGAGTTCGCCCCCGCCGACCAGACCCCACGCCCATGGGTACCCGCTTACGACTGGGCACTCACCGTCGCGAAGACCGACGCCGAGTGGATCGCCGACGACACCGACCTCCCAGACGTCGCAGTCAACGAAGCCATCCTCGAAGGCCGCCCCCACATCGTCCTGTCTGGCACCTACGACTGGAACAACGGCTCCGACACCACGCAGCGCACCAGAGGCATTTGGACCCACCTCTACACCCATCTGGTCGCGACCCAAGACCTTGCTACCGCCATCAGCGAACTCGAAGGACGCGATCTCCTCGGCAAGTCCATCGCCAACAACCCTGAAATGCACCATGGGTACATCGGAGAATTTCCTTACGGCCACCACCACGGAGAGGGGCTCCACGTGATGCGCCATGAATGGACCGAGCCACTCACCGTTCCAACCCAGCCTGCCGCCTGGCGCATCCTCGGCGAGTACGAGTACGCCCCCGGGGACCAGAACACCATCTCCCTCTACATGCCCGCCCCCGAGTTCTTCGGACTCGCCCCAGGCGAGCTCCACTGGAACGGGCGCAACGGCTGGACCGACGACACGGGCCAACTCGTCGCGACCGTTCGGCACTCGGTCAACGTTGGCCAGAACGAACTCCTTGTCGACGCAGAGTGGCTCGAACGGTGGCTCATCGCCGAGCAGAAGTCGCTCGTCTGGGTCGAGAACACCGGCAAGGACGTGTACAAAGACTTCAGCCGTGGAGGTGACCACCCGGGGAGACTGACCCGCTCCCAAGTGCGGTCCTGGACACCCGGCGAAGGCATCCAGACCGCCGCACCCGGCTGGTACCGCGTCGCTGCCAGCCCCTCCTGAACTGCGACCGGCGGGAACTCCAGAAGACCGATGGCAGTGAACGGCCTACGCGCTCGGGGACAGCAGCGTCTTCCTAAGTCACGCGATCAGCTTAGGCAGTTGCCAGGACGAGCAAGCTCGAGTGGACGCGATCACAACAAGGTCGGAGCTTCGGGGGACTCGGGCGCCGGAGCTTTACGAGCGCTGAGGGGAACCGGCAAGACGCTCGCTCTTTCGAGGTCGGCGACGGGAATGAGCGGGCTGTTGCAGATCTTCTCCAGTAGGTCGGTCTGGTCGGGTTCCAGCTCCACGCACAGCGTGAGTACGTGGAGGAGTTGGAGCAGCTCTGTGGTGAACTCGGCGGGCCATTCTTCGCTGTGGATGTTGTCGAGGGGCGAAGACTTTCGGCCTGCGGGGTTTTTCTTGCGGTAGCCGAACCACTTCTTGACGATCTTCATCCCGGATACCTCGTACGCCCACACCTCAGGGCGGACGGGTGAGATGCGGCCGGTGCCGACGTGCAGGGTCGCAGTCTCGGGGTCGTAGGAGATGTCATCGGGCATCTCTTCAGCTGTTCCGGGGATTGCTACTTGTGACTTTGCACGGTGGGCTGGGTCCGGTTTTGGGGGTCCTGCGGGGCGGCCCTCGGCCGAGTCAGCGAAGCGCTCGCCGTAGGTGTGCAGCCAGATGACGCGTTTCCCTAGACGTACGGCTCGGTTCCACAACTCTGGGTCGGCTGTGAGCGGTACCCGGACGCCCGGGGTGCGAAGTTCCTGGGCGAAGCGAGTCGTGTAGCTGCCGTGCGCGGTCACCGCCGCGACGTATGCCAGCACGTCGGGTGCCGTGACGGGAAGGCCGAGACGGTGGGAGAGTAGGCGTGTCAGGCCGGGAGCGAGGTTGGGTGAGCCGGCAGCGCGATCTCGGTAGAGCGGGAGTACTCGTCCGCCCCGGCCGTTGGTGTGGTCCATGTCTGGTATGTGCGCGGTGAAGACTAGGCCAGGGCCGTTCTCGATGGTATGTGCGTGCTGTTCGGTCACGAATATCTGGGCGTCACCTGCCACTCTCCACAGATCGGGGCTGGGGCGGTGATGAACGCGATTGTCTGGGATCACCCATTGCCGGTCGAAGGATCGGTAGCTGACGCGGACTGGCGCAGGACAGGGGCCGGCCTCGTCCTTGATCGTTCCGTTGTGTGTGACGAAACCGGCGATCTGTTGTACGACGCTGTCGACCTTACGGGCGTCGCTCTCCTTGAACAGGATGGCTTTGTCGTTGGCCGGAGCTTTGATCAGGCGTTCCCAGCGTGTTCGTAGGGTGTCGGGGCTCGGGTCATACACCCATGTCCGGTTGGGTTTGATGCCGGGAGCTTGCCAAGGCATCAGGTTTCCGAGCGCCGGGTAGCTACGCCACTCCTTACCTTCGACGGGCTGGAGTCGATCCGGCCAACCGGTTGCGCAGTCGGCCC
This sequence comes from Nonomuraea sp. NPDC003560, assembly GCF_042878785.1. NCBI lineage: Bacteria > Bacillati > Actinomycetota > Actinomycetes > Streptosporangiales > Streptosporangiaceae > Nonomuraea > Nonomuraea sp. NPDC003560. The sequence goes on from NZ_JBIAOF010000002.1 coordinate 230,461, forward strand.
ATGCAGGTCCGTCGATGGCCAGTCCCGCTAGGCGAGCGAACTTCTCGGAGCGATGCCCCGCCAGGCTGATGTGTTTGATCAGCGCGGGTGTCTCTCGGTTGCCCGTGCCGTACCGGGCGAAGATTCCGATGCAGAGCGGTTGCTGAACACCGGGGAAGACACGGGTCGACACGTCGGGTTGGTGTCCCTCCGGTGAGAGGTCGATGATCCATCCCTCATCGGCTGTCCGGCGGAGGTACTCGCGCATTCCAGCGAAGCCGGGGCCGGTTGTGTAGCCCGAGGTCGTGATGAACGCCACGATGCCGGCGGGCTGGTCCGGGTGGGCGTCGAAGACCTTCCATGTCGCCCACCGCCAGAAGTAGACGTACATGTTGGACAGCACATACTCGTATCTGCCGAGCCCGGTGGCCTTGAAGTCGAGCAGCGGCGTGCTGAACCCGGAGTTTCCGGCACCCTGCTCGATCCAGCCGCCCAGCCCTTTGGCGCGTTCCCGGTACGGCGGATTGCCGATGACGACCTGGACCCGTGTCTCGCGCTTGACTCGGTTGGCTTCACGGCGAGACCGCACGATTGGCTCATACATCGAGCCCAGGTCAAGGTGTGTGTCGTCAAAGGGGCTGTCCAGGGTGTCGGCGACGTAGAGCTTCTGGTCCTTCTCGGCGACCTCGGCTCCATGCTCCGTTTTGAGGGCCTGATTCAGCCGGAGTTCGGCGACGGCGTAGGGGCCGGCCTGTCGTTCCAGTCCGATCAGGCGACCGAAGAGCTTCTTCAGCTGGGCGGGAACCGCGCCTTTGCCTTCCTCCTTCTCAACAGTCCGAGCCACACTGTTGACGATGTTGAGCAGGTAGGTTCCCGTGCCCATCGCCGGGTCCACGGCCACGACGTCGTCTGCTGCGAAGCCGCCTTCCCGCCCGAACCGATTACGCAGGATGTCATCGACGAAGCGGACCATGAACGAGACGACCTCGTTCGGCGTGTAGTACGAGCCGCTTTCCTTACGGAGGTCGGCGTCGTAGGCCTCAAGGAAGTGCTCATACAGGTGAAGGTAGGAGTCCGCTGAGCCGTCGCTGATCCGATCCCAGTCCACCGCTCCGATGACCCGCTTGAGCGTCTCGGCAACGACGCTGCGGCCCTCCACCGCGTCATGGGTCAGTACGGCTAGCGCCTTGCCCATGAGTGAGTGGTTCTTGCCGAGGTGTGAGGCGATCTGGCCGAGGCTGCGGCCTTCGAAGGCGATGCCGTCCACCCGCGCCAGCAACATGGCGAACGTCACCGTCTGCGCGTACGCGTCGGCGAACTCCTCATGGGTGAGGCCGGGGAACAGCAGTTTGCGCCAGTCCGTGGTGAGCTCGGTGAAGATCTTCTGCTTCTCCTCACCCCGCAGCTCACGGTCGATGGTCTCGAGCACTTCCGTGCGCAGTAGCTTGCACAGTCCGGCCACAGCGCGAACGAGCTGGCGGATGTTGCGAGGAGGATTCGGCTTCCACAGAAGGAAATCGGAAACGACGCGAGCGAACTCCCCGTCGATGGGAACGAGCTTGCTGCCTGCCGTACGGACGTCGCCGTTCAATCGGGCCACCTGCCCGATCAACTCGCCATCGCGATAGAGGGCCCAAAGAGCGCCGTCGGTATAGAGGACGTTTGGCAGTAGACGCAGCTTCTCCCATTGCGCCTTCTCGTGTTTGTTCGGGGTCCAGGTCGTCGGCACGCCGCGCCCAGGAGCCTTGAGCTCGACATAGCCCACCCGGGCACCGGCGACGTCCACGGCATAGTCTGGCCGTACGCCGAGTGTGGCGAGAGACATCTCACCGATCATGGCCACGTCGACACCGAGAGCTGCGGCTATGTCCTCGAACAGCCGCTCTAGCGGCGCACGGAGTTGATCCTCGGGTTGCCCACCGCCGTTCAACTTGATGGCGGCGGATTTGCCGAAGCGCGTCACCGCTTCAGCGGCCTTATCCAGCAGCGGCTTAGGGGGATTAGTCGCGGCCATGTACACCCGTTCGATGTGAAATTGTTGCGCCAGACCGGTCTCTTGCGTATCGCGTGATTGGGCCTGACAGTTTCACACGTCCCAGCCCCTATTTACGGAAAACGGCGGCCCCAAAAGCCGGTGTCTGCTTGTATGCGATCTTGCAGGCTGCCGCAGCCCGGCAGCGAGGTTCGTTCTGCCTTGCCCAGCCCGACTAGCCGCACGGCTCTATTCGGTATCATGTTCGACTGTCAGGCGGATCTTCGGGGCTCCGCCGCGAACAAGGTAGATCTATGGACAACCTCAGTCGCGTCATCACGCCGTACACCCATCCCGAGCGATGGACAGAGGATGAGAAGGCTCTCTTCGACCAAGGAAGATGCTGCTGGGTCATTGCGAGTGGCCGTGGGCGAATCGAGTACTGTGGCGAGCCCGGCGAGGAAGGGGCGTCCTTCGGCTACTGCCCAGAGCACACTGATCGCCTTTTCGAGAACCACCCCTGCGCTGGTACCTCACCTGCCGATGATGGCATCAGTCTAGATCGGAGTCGTGTTGGGGCTCGCCTTACGTAGACGAACCAGTCACTCGGAGTGCGGCATGATGATCATTTGTGGTTTGGTCTGGCATTTCGCGTCTTCACAAAGGCTCCGCAGCGCTTTAGCTGCTTCCGATGAGCGATTGAGTCGAGAACGCTAAAATCTTCGTCTTCCGCCATCTGATTACCGTGCTCGAACGGCAGTTCAGCGTCGGTGCAAGGGTGGGCTTCGCTCCTGACTGAGAGTATTCCTCGCCGACTGTCGATATCGCTTCCCTGCATGGTTCTGTGCCGTTTGGGGTGATTCCCGCCTCGTATCGACTGTATAAGGTTATTTGATTCTGGTCCTGGCTGGTCCCCCGAGGCGTCGAAGTGTTATGTCAGAGGTCTGGGGTACCCAGCGAATGGCTACAGGAAGTGGTCGCGCCCGGGTTAATGCGGCGGCGGATTGTAGGGACTGACTCGACCGAGGTGGGGGATGAGCTCATCGGGATCGACGCTTCGGTCCTGTGGGAACCGCGGGGGCTTGTTAATCGGGTCGATTGTGTCCGCATAGGACTTCATCCAGTCGATCCAGTCAGATAGTGACTGTCGATGGTCCTCGTCTGTGATCGTGGACACCACGGAGATGAGCTCGTCGGCGTACTGACGTATCGTCCGTGCCCGCTGCCAGGCGTCCATCTCGGTACCCAGCACCTGCAGGCGGTCTAGGGTGAGGATGCGCTCCCGAGCGTAGGCCATGGCAGCTTCCCATTCCCGGCGAAGCTCGTCCCGCTGATGCTGCCGTTCTTCGGGGGATCGGCCGCCGTCCATCATCGCTACTGCGTGGCAGATGTCCCTGGTGGCCTTCTCCATGTGTACGATGACTTGCCATAGCTGGGACTCCAGCGTCGATCTGTCTTCGTCATACCAGTCCCAGCTTTCGCTGCCGGGCCACTGCCAGAGCCGCAGGCGCAACCGCTGGGTCGGAGGAACATCGACGTTAGCGGGACTCTCCCGGGTGCTGCTGGGCTGAGCTGCCAGACAGGTCGCTAGCTCCTGTCTCTGGATCGCGACGGCCCAGCCCTCGTCACCGATGACCACCTCAAGGTGTCCGCCCTTATAGTCGCCGGGTCTCCGGACGGCGTAGCAGCAGCGAGTGGCTTCGTCCGCGATCGCCTGGAACAGCCGGAGGGCGCGCTGGCGGGCGGGGCCGTCGAGCGTGAAGGCTAGGAGATCGTCACGTAGCGTGGCTACCACGGGATGCGGGTCTTTCAATTCCTGGGGGACAGGTATGGGTCGCCGGTCCTTGGTGCGGTAGCGCATGTGCCGCTGCCGAGATCCACCTGTCTTGAGGCGTATCTCCAGACCGCCTTGGTCACGCCCTTTGAGGGTGAGGTGGTATCCATCAGGGATCAAAGCGTCCCGACGGGCGGCTTGGGCGGCCTCCAGCCACAGGCGGCGGGTTACCTCGTCTGGGTCACTGATCCGCAACATGCCGCCTGCGTCAATGAGCTGACTGAGAAAGTCTCCAGGGTCGATGGCCGGTTCGTCCCCATCCGACTGGCTGGCGTCCGGCGCTGGGAGGTAGTTCCCGCTCTCCAGGTAGAGTCGGCCGGATTCCGTCAGGGCGGCGCTCCAGAAGCCTTTCGTTCGGGTGAGGATCACCAGCTTCTGGGCCTGTAGGGCATAGACGATCCTCGTCAAGCGTGTTTCTCGTGATGTCACGGGCTTCACGTTCGACGCAATGCGGATGAGAATCGACAGCTCACGCTCGTCAAGCGCGCTCGGAGGCTGCATACTGTCACTGCACACCTGGGACGGTGGTTCCGCAACAGAGTCTGCAGATTCGCGGAACGAGGGGCTTGATCGCTTTCGGCGCTCGAACTTCGGGAGAACGCAGACTGTAGGCGGAGGTGCTTGGCCAGAAACGCGATCACCTGTTCGTAATGAACGTAGAAGGCGATCGATGGGCGCCACTCCGCCCCTCGCCCATCTGGGCGGTGATGTCCAACAGCCAGCGGGCCCGGCAGCCCGGCCGTCAAGCAGGACGACCGGTCTCTGCGGAGCCCCGAGAGACCACGCAACGGGCTACCGGGCTTCGCGAACCGTCCGCAACGCGGAGATCACGGCGCCTTGCCCAGGTGTGAGCAGACCAGGAATCGCGTCCTGATAGAGGTCCATCAATCGGGCATGTGCCCAGCGCTGAAGTTCGTCATCGGGCTGCCCGGGCGGAGCCGGCAGCAGCGCGTTGAGTTGGTGAGCGGCGACCCTGGTGTGGACACCTGCGCGGATCCACGCGAGCGACTCAGGCGTGCTCGCGCCCGAGCGCACAGCGAGTGGGAGCAGATTCAGCGTCCTGGCGGCTTCGGCCGACAGCGCCCAGGGCCCCTCGGACTCATGCTCCTGGCCAAGCATGATGATGGCGTTGAGCGCCCCAGCGATGAGTGGAAGTTCGAACCGGAAAGCGTCACTAGTGACGGTGATTGCGCGAGGAAGCGGGTCCTGCGCGCCGCGCTTGGCGTTACCGGCAACGCTTTTACGGTGGATATGCTCGGCCACCGCGGTGATCGGTTCGCCGCTCATCCAGGCGCACAGTGCAGACCGATAGGCCGACCAGGAGTCCGCGCGCGCGGGACCAGAGTCGAAGATCTTCGACAGCTTGCTCGCATCTCCATAGGGTTTGGGGCGCAAGATACGCCGGAGCTCCTCCGGAGCTAGTTGTTCCAGCAGATCGAGCATCAAATCGGCCCACCCCAGGATCTCTTCGGGTGCTCTGGTGGTCTGGAGGCGCGCTCGCAAGTGCCGGTAGAGTGCCGCGGTCTCGGAGAGCGCGATGCCGGACTGGTGAGCAGCGAACGCCACCCACGCGGGTGCGCCGGCCTGCTGGATGAAAGTGCTGCCGGTGGTGGCAATTGCGTTGGTGATCGCCTGGACCTGATGTTGGGCGCCTGCTCGGTGGACGGCCCAGGTGTTACCCATCACCTGCGTGGTGTCGTCCTCATCCTCGTTCTCGAAGGCTAGGAAGCTGAACGCAGTGTGCTCTGCCGGAGTCATGGTGTCCGGCGTCAGCACGCCGGAGAGTATGTTATGGATGAGTCCGTCCAGCGCGCTGCTCAGCTCAGACGACGCGTCCTCGTCCTGCAGGAACTCCGCGGTGCGGACCGCCTGCCGGGCATCGGTGGAGGAGCTGAGCACCAGAGCCCTATTTGGTACGACGAGGGCCATGGCGCGGGAGGCAACGTGGGCGCGGCCTGCCCGCCCGATAGCGTTCAGCAACTGCGCACGGGCCTGGTCGCGCCGTTGCTGTGTGCTGGAGGTGTTGTCGTAACCGATCTCAGTGCCGCCGATGACGACGGCGGTGGCGGGCAGGTTGAGGCCTTGGGCCATGGTTCCGGTGGCGTACATGGCGACGGCAACGCCGCGCTCGAAGGCGAGCTCACTGGCGCGCTGCTTCTCGCGGATGAGGGCGCTCGTATGCACGGCGACGCGTTGCTGTAGACGCGCGCGAAGGGCCGACGGCACGCCGAGTTCCAGGTCGGCGAGGTACAGCAAGGCGTCGACGGTGCTATCGGCTGGCGCTGCGGCGAACTGTGTCATCCCTGCGGCGTGGAAGCTGTCGTGTTTGCTTCGGGGCAAGAAGGCGAGGATCTTGTCGCCGCGCAGGCCGAGACGTTGCACGATCGCTGCAGTGGCCGGGGTGCAGTACCCAGCCGGATCCCATCTGTACTTCCGGGTGACGGCGAGGGGGACCTCGATGTCCGTCTGGATCAGCGCGTAGTCGTTAGCCGCTTCGCTGGCCCATGCGCCCTGTAGACCGGCGAGCAGAGCGATCGGGGCCTTGAACTTCTCCCGCTTACGATGGGGAGGGAGCGCCCGAAGCCGTTGAGAGGCGGCGGTGAAGGCAGCCGCACCGCGGTCGTTGTCAATGCCGGCAATCGCGCGGAGTGTACGGGTGGGACGCCACGGCCCGTTGATCACGGCCGCATCCATTCCAGTCGCGTGGCTGAGCCAGGACCCGAGTTCGGAGGGGTTGGCGATGAGCGCGGACATCAACAGGAGGCGCGCCTTCCTGGCACGGTGCATGATCTCTGCGAGGATCAACTCGGCGATCACACCACGGCCGGCCCGGTCTCCGAGAAGGTGTGCTTCATCGAAGACGCACAGGGCCAGTTTCGTGAAAGCCTCGGGGTTCTGCCGTAGAGCCAGGGAGCACTTCTCCGGAGTCATGACGAGGATCTGCTGATCTTCAATTTGTTCCAGGGACTCGCCAATCAGCTGTGTGTATTCGGCGCCACCAAGGAACTCGCGTACCGTCGTCCGACCGAAGACATCGGCCATCTGTCGGCGGATTTGGCCGACGAGTGCGTTGGTCGGTGCCAGGTAGAGGACCCAGCCCTGGCACAGGGCCTGGCTGATCGCGAGTTCAGCGACGGACGACTTACCGGAGTTGGTGGGTACTGCCACCACGGCGTGGGCCTTGGGACCGGGCAGCGATTCGTGCGCGTATTCCTGGGCGGCGGGCCACAGCAGTGGCCGGCTCGCGGCACGCTCGCGCTGGTAGGTCTCGAAGCGGTCCCCGGTGTCTTCTGGCGGAGGCGGCACCGTCCGCAGCGCCCGGGAGCCGGTCTCGTCGCAGGCTGTGGCAAGCAAGAGTAGCAGGTGGTGGAGGTCGGGGTGGGCAGCCGGCCTTACGGGTATCTGATCCCGGTTCTCAAGCCGCTCCGCCAGAGCCCGGAGCGCGCTCCCGGCGTTCGGCTCGATCCCACTGCGGAACATGAGCCAGTCGAGATGGTCGGCGACGTGCACGCCAATCCGGCGCCACAATTCATGCCGCACGAGGACGCGCGCTGGCAATCCTTGCTGATCCAGCGTCGGGGCAGCGACCTCAACTGCGGGCGTCAGCCGGCACAGGCCCACGATGCGCTGCACCGCCCAACTGGCGATCGGATTCTCGATGCTCCTGTCGTCGAGGTCCTCTGCGCCCATGCTGGCGACCGTCAGGGCCGCATTGGCGTCGTAGCCGGCGATCAGGTACAGCAGTGCCGCCTCGACGCGCTCGAAGGTACGTTCAGACCCGAACAGCCAAGAGGCGTTGCTGCTTGCAGGTTGCCGGTCGCTCTCGTCAGTGTCTTCCAAGTCGTGCGCGATGGTCAGAGCCTCTGCGGCCACGAAGGCACACGCCCGGACCATGGACGGTTGCGCTTGCAGAGGGAGGATCGCGTGTACTTCCAGCGCCGTCGCCAGCCGATGGAGCGTCTCTGCGGAGGCCGTTGCGCGCTGATCTGCCCCCAGTTGCGGCCTGGTGGTCTCGAGCCACGCTGTGGTCAGGATTCTGCGGATCTCATTGACGTTCAGATCGGCGATCGTGGGTAGTGCTGCCAAAAGGGCGTTGATTCCCCGGTTGAACATTAGACGACCACCTCGTCGACCGCCTTGCGCATTCCATCCGCGACGGCGTCGAAGAAGGCATGGAAGCCCGGCAACTGCACAACAATGACTCGACGCCGCTCGAGCGGTGTCTTCATCCGCTGAAACTTCGGTCGGGCGGTCGTGAAGTCGTAGTCATCCTGATAGACAACGATCGGTAGGTAGGAGGCGTTGTCGCTCCAAAGCGAATCCTTCACCTGCTCCTTGAGCCCCGGCTCCAAGATGTAGCGGAACGCAGAAAGTCGGGCGCGCAGGTCCGGGCCGTGGATGCCCTTCTCCACCTCGCTGAACAGGTTCAACGCATCGCCGAAGTTGGCGCTCGCGTTCGACTCGGTCGACTTACTTTCGCCGATCGACACACCGAGCACGTCGTTTTGCACGTAGGTGCCTACCGAGTCCAAGCCCTGGCGGGTCACCGTTTGATGCATCTCGGACAACGTGCAGATCCGGCCATCAACGCACGACGTCTCCCGGCGTGCGCTAAGTGACAGCAGGGCATGCCCAACCCCTTCGCCGATCCAGGCGTTACGGCGCGTGTCGCGAACCAGTTTCTGCTCTTCCGTGACGAAGATGTTGTCCGTACCGATCAGGGATGTGACAGTACTGCGGATCTCCTCACGGCGATCGACGCCTCGCGCCAGCAGATCCTCCGACAGCCGGGCGTCCAACCCCACGGCACCGGCCAGTGTGCCGACGAGGTACCGGCCCATCGCGACAGGTACTTCAAACGCGTCCAGCCCTGAGACAGTGACGATGGTATGAGTCGACGCCGCGACTCCAGAGTGGAAGGTCACGCATCTTTCGATCTCATCGAGCGACGCGGTTAAAAGGTCGATCACACTGCCCACACCAGCGTTCAACCTTGTTCTCCTCGCTTCCGCCTTCGAGTGGTGTGAGCGTGCCGTGCGGGCGCTTGCGAACAGTTGCGGCACTCAGGGCGCTGGCTATTCGGCTGCCGGCGCACGCCATGCACAGCAGCGTGCTGCGCTCGGCGCCCACAGCCACACAATCGTCGAGGATAGCGGTCAATGTGCCCATCTGGCTGGGATGGATGGAGTATGCAGGTCATTGAGCATTCCACGTTGGCAGGGCGCTACCTGGTTCCACGTGCCGTGACTCGCTACCTCGCTGAGGACGACCCTCCACCATCCCTGTGGCACCCCTCCAGCAGGCTGCCCTGGCCGACCACCAAAGGCTCAACCACCAAGGGGCAGGTGGGCTGGCTCAGAATCTTGAGGTACTTCCTCGCAGTGAAGTCGCCCCGAGCTCGTGCAGAACTTCTAGCGCTTAAACAGTCGCATCATCTATCGAAAGCCGGACGGTACACAGTGATGCCTTGTTCGCGAGCGGCCAACGCCGCAGGGAATCGTGCCGCCACCAGGCCTAGCAGGCGGGACGCTGCTTCATCGGCGGGCAGGAACGCCGCGTCGTCAAGCACGGCGTGCTGAAGTCGGAGGCGCTCGCCGTGCACGGTACCGGCGTCGAACAGCAAGTAGAGGATGAGGCGCAGACGGTGCTCGGCCGGGGCGCCCAGTCCGCCACGAGCAGCCGTCCGATGGAGGCGCGCAGGCCGAGTTCTTCGTCTAGTTCGCGGGCGCAGGCGCTCTCGGGTGGCTCGCCGTCGTCGGCCATGCCGCCGGGGATGAGCCAATGCGGCCGGTAGTTGGGTTTGACCAGCAGGATACGGCCCTGGGGGTCGGTGATGAGGGCGCCAGTGGCCACGTGCAGGGAGGCGAGCTTGGCGTAGTAGATCTCCGGTTCGACGAATTGCTGTGCTCGCTCGGCTCGCGGGTTTCGGAGTGCGTCATGGTGTGGTGAGCGTTTCCCGGGATTGCTCGATGTAGTCGCGCACGCATCGTACGTCCTGATGCGGTCGCAATCGCTGATCGATCTCGCGGAGTCTGGTCTGCAGGCGCGTGGGCTTGCGATTTCTAACTTCGGTGGGAGCGGTGCCTACCAGTCGGCGACTGGTCTGAAGGCCCGAATGTCGGTGGTTCGGGCGTGCTCCCAGGAGTCCAGGTGGTACGCGTCGGGGATCTTGCTCAGCGGATGATGAGAGCGCAGGGAGCACACGATCAACTCGCTGTCTTCGAGCGAACGCGGCCAGTCCCGCGGGGCGGACACATTGCTGTCCTTCCGGAAGGGGTTCTCAGCCACGATGGCGGTGACCCACTTGCTCGGCGTACGTGGGCATTCCGGCGACTCGTCGCGACGAGAGGCGTACTCGGGCAGATCACCCGGAAACGGGTCCGCGGACACGAGGTAGCCGGTTGGCTTCAGCGGCACGTTGTTCTCTGCACGGCGCCGGATGACGGCCCGGGCGGTAAGGGGGCGGTAGTAGCCGGTGGCGATGGCATCGAACTGCTCGAACAAGTGCCGGAGTGGCTGATTGTCTACAGGTATTCCCGGGAGTTGGAAGGACACGTTGCAGTGGCTAACCATGCGGGAAGCATGATTGGCGATATCAGCGGCCAAGGTGTAGAAGCCTCCGCCTTGGCAGACGTCGAAGTACGTCACCTGTTCTGTATGGTGGGCGTGTTGTAGGCCTTCGCAGCGCTCTCTCCACGCGCGGAGTGCGTTAAGGAATTCGCGGGCGCCTACGCCGTGCCAGTTCAAGGTGGCCTGCTGGATACTCCAACTCGGTCGGGAGGTCATCCAACCCAAGGAGTTGAACGCGTGCAGAAGGTCGGCGAGTCCGTTCTCGTCGAGGGCCCTAATAGGCAGGTCTAAACTGACGCCGCTGCCGTCCGCAGGCACCCAGTCCACGTCGGGTAGGTCTTGAACGAAAACGAGTTCGGCGTACCCGCCTCCCGACGTGACGTATGGCAGCGGGGTCAGGTCCGTGCTGAGTAGCGTGAGGTCGGAAGCCAACAAGTCAGTGGACGGCCAGCGTCGACGACGACGCCGGTTTCCCACAGGCAGGTGAACCCGACCGTGGGTGACTAGGGTCTCCCATTTGGTCCACAGAAGGTGGGCCAACGTCTCCGGCGCTTGCAGCACCTGCATCAGCTCTTCTTCGCCAAGCAGAAGGACAGGCTCCCTGCCTCGATATTGCGTAACCTGCTCACGGACGGTGGCGGTGAAGCCTGACACGCTGACGATCACGCCGATGACGGCGGCCGAGGCTGCCCGCTCCAGCCGAGATCGCACTGCGTCGAAGACGTCCACGCCGGCAGGGGTGTTTTCCCACTTGGCCTCGATCAGGTACCACCGATCCCCGTAGCTGGCTACCAGGTCCGTCTGCCGCGGACGGGCGATGCCAGCGTTGCGGTGGACGCGAAAGTGTGCCTGCTGGAATAGTCGCTCCAGAAGTTCTTCCAGTTGCTGCCCACGTTGGTGCGCGTTCGGACTGGACCGTAGCCGCTGGAACTCCGTCGGAAGCAGCGACTCCCATCCCATAGCAGTCCATCCTTACTGACCTCTTTTCATCCTCGGGCGACTTCGTAGTTCTGCAGAAGAGCGATGGCCTTGCAGAGGTGCCCGGCTTTGAGTGGGCAGCAGCGGAGCTTCCGCAGGATGCGCCAGGTCTTGAGCTGGGCGTTGGCGCGTTCGCCTGGACCGCGAAGGCGGGCGTGTGATCGGTTGGCCCGCTTCTGAGAGGCGGGCTTATCTCTGCCCTTGTAGGGCGTGATGACCGGACCACCGGCACCCTGGTAGCCCTTGTCCGCCAAGACAACGATCCCGGCCCGTTCCAGTTCCCTCAGGATGCCCCAGATCCGGGCAGCGCTGAGATCGTGCGCCTTGCCCGGCAACGCGCCGGAGGTCCACAGGATCGCCCCGACCGGTGCGGCGATCACCTGGATGTTCATCCCATGCACGCGGTGCTTGCCGGAGAAGTACGGGCGGTCGGCGGCGACCCGGTCGGTGCGGATCAGCGTGCCGTCCAGCACCAGGTAGTGCACCCCATCGCGGCGGGCCTTGCGCAGCGCCTGGCCGATCTTGGGCGAACGCGCCGACAGCAGCATCACGGTCTCCTCCACATACCGCCAGGCGGTCGCGGTGGAGACACCGAACCCGGCCCCCAGCTCGGTGAATGTCTCCCCCTTGCGTAGGTGAACCAGCACCAGCAGGGCCTGCTGTCCCGGGTTGAGCAGCCGCCAGGCCGACTTGATCGCCTTACGATGCCGGCGGATCACTCCGGCGACGTAGTTCAGCGTTGAACGCGACAAATCGACGGCGGCACGATAAAACAGCATCCGAGGCCCCTGGTTGTGACGGATCTGGTTGTGGTGATCAATCCATCTACCAGGGGTTTCTTACGTCGTCAGGTGATCGCCAAGCTCGCGATCAGGCTGTGATCAGCGCCCTGCCGCCAGGGGGATGAAAAAGCCTCACTGGGCCGTGCGCCGAGGCCTCGATGGGCTCAGCTGGTGAGTTTGAACAAGAACAAAGCCATGCCTCCAAGTCCTTCGACACCGACCGCAGCCAAGAGAAGGCAGAGTGACATCATGGCGAGGATCTGGGCTCCTGGGGTTGGTTATTGGAGGGCCGCCAGTCAGAGACCGAACCTTGGGGACACCGAGCAGGTGCGGAAAGAAGTTAGGCCCGCCTCGCCCGACTCCAGGCAAAGGGTGCGTTCGAGCGCCAGCGGGAGCGCATTTTGCCAGGCTAGGTGGCGTAGATGGCGGTAACGATTTCCCGGGCGAGGGCCAGGCTGGAAGCGGCCACGAACTTCTGTCGTGTGTCCATGGCCTTGTTGATATCGGCGATGCTTCCGAACTGGTAGTCCAAGGGTCTGGGATCGCCTTCCAGGTCGAGAACCACGCCGCCCGCAGCATCGAGGATGTAGTGCCCGGGGGCCAAATCCCAGACGGCGAAACCTTTGGCGAACTCAATGGTGGCGTCGGTGAAGCCCGCCGCGACGTGGCACAGGCTGATGGACCCGAAGTCGACTCCGACGCGGCCGCGAACGGCGCCGTCCGCCGAAGGTTGATTGAGCGCGTCGAGCAGGCGGGTCTGGCGTCCGAGCGGCTGGAGTCGTTCAGCAGGCTTCATCAGGTAGTTCGTTATCAGTGCCTCGCGCAGTTCTGCGAAGCGCCGCACCTTCAGCTCGTGTGCCTTGCCGTCTTGCGTGTAGACGAACGCCTGGTCGTTGCCGTCCTCGTCGCGGGCCGCGAGATACATCTGGAGATGGTGGAAGATGTCGCCCACCACAGCGGCGATGGGCCGGGCAAGGCTGCGGGAGTACACCATCACGTGTGTGTAGCCGTACAGGGCGCGGACGGCCAGCTCGCTGGTGTCGAGCGGATCGACCAGGACGCACAGATCCGGCTCTGGGTCGGCTCCGATGACTTGAGGGTCGGCCTCTTCGGAGGCGTAGATGTATGAGGGGATGATTGAGGTCAGGAGCTCTCGGTAGCGCTCATGCATCCACAGATCGTGTGCGGACAGGAAGTTGTCGGAGTGGCGCAGGTTGGCGGCCTCTGATCGTTCACCCGAGAGCGCGGCCTGGATCAGGCGTGGCCGGATCTCCCCGATCACCTGAGCGACCAGTTCGGCGAGGCTCTGGGCGAGGCCGGGGAGGGCGGGAGAGGTTGTCACGACGGGACCTCCGTACTGTTAGCGCAGCTCCAGCGGCGGTTCGATTCCTGGTGGGCTCATCGTCGCGGCGATGAACACCGCCTTGAAGTTTGCCGCTCGCATGATGCCCGCGCCGGTCAGATCGTCGAAATCGCTGACTTCGAGCTTCCCCTTGGTCATGGCTCCGAACACCGCGAAATAGATCTGCGCGCCGGGATAGCGGTCACGGATCTCGCGTGAGATGAATCCGACCACATCGGCATGCTTGACCTCAAAGTCGCACAACACGACCTCTGGAGCGTCTGGCAACTCCGGGAAGATGGATGCTGTGTCGAGGCTGATGAATTCGCGGCTCTTGTTGCATTTGAGGTAGCCGATGGGGCAGCGTCCGAATTGGGCGGAGGCGAGGAAGGTGGCCATGACCAGGCCGGCCTCGTTGATTCCGAAACAGGCGTCTACATCGGTACGGCGCCCGAGGTTTTTGATCTGGTGGATGAGGCGCTCGATGCCGTAGCCGAAGGACGCCCAGGTGAGGTTGAGGAGCTGGCCGGGGGCAGGGTTGGGCAGGGAGTAGACAAGCCTGTCGGGAGTGCCGAATTCGACGGTAGGGGCCGCGATGATGAAGTCTTGGCCCACGGCGTTGGATTCGGCCGGTGTCGTTCTGGCAGTTGTGCTGCCTGTCCCTGCTGTTGCCGGCGCTGTGGCGGGTGGTGGGGGAGTGGACTGGGTGGTGGCGTACCTTTTCAGGGCGAGTTGGTCCTCCACTGCCAACCTCTCGTACGCTTCGGCGACCAGATCGCTGGGAGAGATGTCCTCCTCGGCCACCCCGGTGGGGCCGCCTCCGTAGGCGGCGGCGAGGATCAGCAGGCTGGTGAAGCTGGGAGCCGATCCGGACCTGCTGCGTTCACGGGCCCAGGTCTCCCATGCGTTGATGGATGTACCGCCCAGGCTGGTCTGGTGGCCAGTCATCTGGTTGTACCGGACAGCGGCCTGATCCTGGGAAAGACCGCAGGCATACCGGAGTGCCTGAAGGCTGCAAATGAGCGGATAGCGACGCATTAGTTCCGTTGCCGCCTTTTTGACTGATCCCGTCTCCAGCCACAACTCATTCCCGATCCGTGCCAATCTGCGCCCTCGTGCCTGCGGGCTCGAATCCTGTCCCTGCCTCGACATCCGACTCCCCTCCTCCCGGAAGCGCCATCAGATTACCCATCCGCATGGGCAATGGCTTGCGGCTACCGGAAATAGGCAGGTGGGAGCCACCCAGAGACCAGGGCGATTGCAGACTTACTCCGAGGTGTAAGAGATTCGCACCGCTGGCTACCGTCATTGTCGTCGGCAAGCAACCGCTCCGGAGATCCGCAATGACAAAGCATGACAGAGAAGCCACGAACACCAACCGCCTCGCCGTTCGCCGAGTAGCCCGGTCAACCACGGTCCAAATGTGCGACCTGATCGACCCTGAGGACATTGCGACGATGGGCCCCAGGTACTGGCTTGATCTCCTGCACCACATCCGGACCGACACGCTCCGCCCCAGGCTCGACGGTGAGAACCTGCTCATCGAGATCCACGACCCGGCAGCAGGTCAAAGCCCTCACCTGGTGTGCACCACGAAGCGTGCGTACACCGAGTTTCAGAAGGCGGCCGTCGATTGTCGGTTCGACGGGTTGAAGCCGGCACCGTTTGGCCTGGGGTTCGGTCCGTGGATCTGGGCCGACGGTGTCGTTGAGGAGGCAGTGCCCAAGGCTCTGGACGGGGTCGCATGAGCTCCCCTCGGGCCGGGTCTGGCGGGGGACCCGTCGGGTGCATTTGGGTTACTCAAGACAGCGCGTCTGTCGGCCGTGCTTGCCCGGCGGTGGAGAAGAATTCGACTCTCCAGGTCGGAGACCTGTCGCCAGGGGCTTCACGAGAAGACAACCTGAGCTGAGGCATCGGTGCGACTCGACTCGACAGATCCGCACCGCAGTCGGGGTTGGCTTCCCAGCGAATCTTCCAGGGGCTGGGAGCGGGGCTCTGGCCGTCCCCATGCCCACGCAGACCGGCCAGAGCCCCGTCGAGTTCAGCTGCGACACGCGAGAGCGACGACGACCGAGGCCGCCTCTGAGAAGGCCGTTGCCGACAAAGCCGAGACCGAAGGCGCCTTCAAGGCCCTCAGACGCAGAGGGAGTTCGTGACCGGGGCCTGCGCTGAGATCTCGGTCAGATCAGCCAGCAACTCACCAGCCAACGCCGAGCGAAGGGATACGAGCTCATTACACAAACTTCGAGATCTCTTACATCGCAAGGCCAAGCAAGGCCAGCTCGGGTGAGGAGGCCCGCAGAGGTACCACTCAAGGCGCGGATGGTTGCGCCAGACCACCAGGAGGAGTAGCGAGGCCCCGGCTGAACTCCTTCCAGGGCTACCGCTGGAGTCGGCCGCCGCCCTTCCTCAGGAACACCAACACAGGACAGGAGCAGAAGCGAATGAGCACTTCAACCATCGAACAGGGCGCCGAAGGAGCGGCCGAGGTCGCTGGCACGCACGCACCGTTCGACCCGTTCGACCTCGACATCAGGCTCACGGAAAACACTCCGGCGGCCAACACCTCGTTGAGGTGCGGTACCGGTGACACGTGCGGCAGCTCCTGCCCGAGCGCCTGCACCACTTCGTAACCCCGCTGGCCCAGGCCCCTCTCGACCGGACCCGGGTCTTCCAGCCCAGCCCGGATGGTGACAAGGAAAGGGAGTGATCAGGATGACGCGGACGCGGATCAGACGGTATCGGCGCACCGGTGTCGGGCTGCTGCGCGCCACCGTGCATCTCGCTCCTCCGGCCCATCCGGGCTGGCCGAAGCCCGGCTCCTCGGTCGAGCAATGGCGGTCATGGCTGGCACAGGTATGGGCGGATGAGCCCTTCCAGCAGGCGGTCACCAACGCTAGCCCAGACTTGGCCCGACAGCTTCAGGCGATCTTCGATGGGCAGGTGAGCAACGTCCGCCGGGTGCGTCGCGCCGCGCTCTCCATCGCCCGATACGCCATCCGCTTTGCGCACCGCTCCACCCCGTTCGGCCTGTTCGCGGGTGTCGCCCTGGTCGAGTTCGGCAACACGCCGTTCGTGCGCGTCGGGGATGCGCACGAGGCCGTCGACCGGCCCGACCCCACAGAACTGGACTTGGCGATCACGACATGGGAGACAGACGAGAAGGGGATGGACGGCGTCGAGGTATGTGTGAACAACCTCGCCAGCGTGCGCGGCGGCCGCCTCCATGTACCGGCCGAGGGCGCGAACGAATTCTCCCTGGCCTCGACGGCAGCGGTGGACCTGGTGCTGGAAGCGGCCGGCTCTCCGATCCCGCATGCGGCCTTGCTGGGGAAGCTTGCCGCCGAATTCCCGCAGGTCGAGCCTTGCCGCCGGGCCGAACTGGTCGCTGAACTGCTACGCACGCGGCTGCTGCGTTCCCGGCTGCGTGCGCCGGCCACCGTCACCAACCCGGCCAACCTCGTGTCGCCCGCGCTGCTGGCCGCCTGTGAGCGCACAGCGGTGGACTTTCGGTTGGACGCCGAGGTGCGCCTGCCTGAAACCGTCGCGGCTGAGGTGGAGACTGCGGCGACCGTGCTGGCCCGGCTTGCGACCCATCCCGCTGGTACTCCGGCCTGGCGGCGATACGCCGAGCGATTCGTCGACCGGTTCGGCGAAGGGACCGAAGTCCCCGTCGAACAGCTCACCGCCCCCGACCGGGGGTTGGGCCTGCCGGACGGGTTCGGCCTGCTGTCGGAGCCGCCCAGGCCGATGTCACGCCGCGACCGGCTGCTACTAGATCTGGCCGGGACCGCTGCCGTCGAGGGCAAGCAGGCGGTCATCTTGTCCGAGGCGCTTGTCGAGGAGTTGGAGGCCGCCGCGGCCGAGCCGTTCGGCAACATCGCGCCGGCGCCGCACTTCGAGGTGTGCGCGCAGGTCCAGGCCCGGACGGTGGCCGCGCTCGACGCGGGCGACTTCCGGTTGCGCGTCCACACCGTCTCCCGCGCGGCCGGTTCCATGTCCGGGCGTTTCTGGCATCTGCTGCCGGGCCTGGCTGCCGGATACGGTGCCCTGCCCACCGTCGCGCCCGGCGCGACATTGGCGCAGTTGTCGTTCCACCCCACACGGGCCGAGGCAGACCTGCTCACCAGGGCACCGCGCGTTCTACCGAAGCTGGTCAGCGTCGGCGAATACCAGGGCGGCGAGGATGTGCTGTTCCCGCGCGATCTGTCGGTCGGCTTTTGCGACGGTCATCTGTATCTGGCGGTGGCCGCGACCGGGGAACGCCTGGAGCTGTTGGCCCCCACGGCGATCAATTTCCTGTGGAACAACTACACGCCGCCGCTGGTCCGGTTCCTGGCCGAGATCAGCCGCGCCGCCACCACCCAGGTGACGTGGTTCGACTGGGGCGCCGCGTGGACGCTGCCATTCACTCCGGCGCTGCACTATCGGCGCACCATCCTGGTCGCCGCCCGCTGGCAGCTCCACGCCCGAAGACTGCCCGGCCGTACGGCACACCTGGACGAGTGGGCCGAGCGCCTGCACGCGTGGCGCGTCCGGGCCAGGGTGCCCGAGCGGATACTCCTGGCCCTTGATGACCAGCACCTGCCACTAGACCTCGCGCGAGAGATGGACGTGGACCTGCTACGCGCGCACCTGAGCGGCAATCCGATCGCGGTGCTCTTCGAGGCGCCGCCACCGGACGCTGACGGGTGGCTCGGCGGCCGGGCACACAGCATCGTCGTCTCAGTGGAGTCGACACTATGAACACCCTCGCGACGCAGGCCCTGGCCGAGGGCGCGCTCGGCCAGGCACTGCTGCACATCGAGCGCGCCGATCTCGCCGCCGCGCGTCCCCTGTTACAGGAAGCGGTCTGCGGCGGCGTCAGCATCGGCTCCAACGCGAGCTTGTATCACGGAGCTCCCGCGCTGGAGTTCGTCCTCAGCCGCGCCGGGCGCGTCAACCGGGATGTGCAGGCGGGCGTTGACCGGGTCGTGGCCGCCCGTCTGGCCGCTGCCCGGCAGCGGCACCAGGAGGGGCTGTTGCCGTCGCTGGCGGAGTTCGACCTGATCAGGGGACTAACGGGGTTGGGGGCACTGCTGTTGGGCCGGCCGGGCGCCTCACCTCTGCTCGAAGAGGTCTTGACCTATCTGGTGTCGCTGGCGCGCCCGGTCACAGTTGATGGGCGGATGCTGCCGGGGTGGTGGTCGTCGGACAACCCCACGCACGAGGCGCAGGTCTCCGGCGGTCACGGCAACAACGGCATCGCCCACGGCATCGCCGGGCCGCTGGCACTGCTGTCGTTGGCCGGTTGCCGAAGCGTCCAGGTCGACGGCCAGCGCGACGCCATCCAGATGTTCGCGACCTGGCTGGAGGAGTTCGGCAACTCCTACTGGATCACCCTCGACGAGCTGACCGACGGCAAGCCGCTGCCGGTACCGCCTCTGCGGCCGTCTTGGTGTTACGGGGACCTTGGGATCGCCCGCGCCCTGCAACTGGCTGCGCTCGCCCTGTGTGACCCGGCCCGCAGGCAGAAGGCTGAGGATGTCGCGATGGCGGCGCTGCTCGACTCGGATCGGCTCGGTCGGGTAAGCGATGCGTCGCTGTGTCACGGCTGGGCCGGGATCTTGACTGTCGCCACCGCTATCGCCGTGGACAGTGCCTCCCCGGCTCGGTTCACCACAAGTATCCGGAGAGTGCACCAACGCCTGGCCGCCGGACTCGGCGACCTGACCAAGCCCGGGTTTCTTGAGGGGCGTGCCGGGGCGCAATTGGCGCTGGAGGGCTGCAACCGCACCGGCTGGACCTGCGCCCTACTCCTTCACTGACCCTCACCGTCCCACCGACCCGAACACGGAGCGAGCAGGAGCGACTCGACACCATGGACAGCTATGAGGACAACCTCGCCCCGCCGGCCGAGCCGGAATGGTGGCAGGCCACGATCAGCTTCCCCGACCGCATCGGGGTGAGCCCTGAGGCGGCGCTCGCGCTGTCGGCCGCCCTGGTCGGGCGGCGCTTCCACTTCCTGCGCAAGGAGGGCGGGCTGCGGCTGCGCACGGATCGGCCTGTGGACGTCGTACTCGACCGGCTCATCGCCGACCAGGTGGTGGCCGGATGGGTCAGCGGCATCTACGAACCCGAAACCGAGGCGTTCGGCGGGCCGCAGGGCATGGCCATCGCCCACGAGATATTCAGCGCCGACAGCCCCGCCGCGCTGGCCGAGACCGGCAGTCCCGACGGCAGGGAGCGATGCATTCTGCTGCTGTCGGCGATGTTCCGGGCGGCAGGGCTCGACCCGTTCGAGGTCGGCGACGTGTGGGCGAAGATCGGCGAGCTGCGTCCTGCAATTGACCCGCCCGCCGAAGCGCGCCGGGCGGCGGCGATCAACGCGATGCGGCGCCTCATGAACGCCGATGCCGCCCAGCGGCCTCTACCTGAACCGGGGTGGGCCGAGCGCGTGGCCGCCTTTGGGGACGCAGGCCGCCGCCTCGCCCGGTGCGCGAAGGACGGGCACCTGAAGCGAGGGCTGCGCGCCGTCCTGGCTCACCACGCCATCTTCGCGTTCAATCGCGCCGGCACGTCCGTGGCCGAGCAAGCGGCGGCGGCCTGGCTCGGCTGGCAGGTCGCCTTCGGAGAGGACGGGCCGGCCGCCGTGTCCACCAGCCCCTCCTCGCCAGTAACACCTACCTTCACCAGGATGGAGACCACCATCACTACCGCTGTCGATCCCACCAAGCTGCGCGAGGCCATGGTGGCCAAGTACATCGGCTCCGGCCACCTGCGCACGCCAGAGATCATCGAGGCTTTCCGTGCGGTCGAGCGCCACACGTTCGTCCCCGACGCTCCCATCGAGGCCGCCTACGTCGACGACGCTGTGGCGATCAAGCATGACCCAGGCGGAGAGATGATCTCGTGCATCTCCGCGCCGTCCATCGTGGCCACCCAACTGGAGCAGGTCGGCGCTCGCCCCGGGCACAAGGTCCTGGAGGCCGGGGCGGCCACCGGATACAACGCGGCGCTGCTCGGCCACCTGGTCGGCCCCAGTGGACGCGTGTGGACGATCGATGTCGACCAAGACCTCGTCGACACGGCCCAGACGCACCTGCAAGCGGCCGGGATGGGCAACGTGACGGCTTTGCTCGGCGACGGCGCGGCCGGGCTGCCGCAGCACGCCCCTTTCGATCGCATCCAGTTCACCGTGGGCGCTGGCGACATCCCCACCCAGGTGCTCGACCAACTCGGCCCGGACGGTCGTCTGGTCATCCCGATGCGAATCCGCGGCAGCATTTCCCGATCCTTCGCCTTCGAGCTGGACGGCGACACCTGGAAGACGGCCTCCTGCGAGATGGCGACCTTCGTGCCGCTACGCAAGGGCATCGGCGATGACATCTATACGCGCGTCCCCATCGACGGCGAAGGCGATGTCTACCTGGAGACCTTCAGCGAGCAACTCGTCGACCGGGAGGCGATGCGCACGATCCTGGACACCCCAGCCCACCCGGCCTACACCGGGGTGCAGTTCCGGCAGGGCGACCCGTGGCAGTGGCTGTATCTGTGGCTGGCCTGCGTCCTGCCCAACGGGCTGTCCCGGATGCCCGGCAGCCGACCGGGATTCACCCCTCACTTCGCGTGGGGCTCGATGGCCGCGCTCGACGCAGACACCCTGGCCTACCTGACCATCCGCGAAGGCGAGGACGGCGAAGGACGCTTCTGGCAGATCGGCGTCATCGGCCACGGCCCACGCGCCACAGCCCTGGCCGAGCAGGTCGCCACTGCGATCGAGGAATGGGACCGCGACTACGGCAACCACGCCCCCGCCCCCGGCTTCCGCATGGCCACCAGCAACAACCGTGACCTGCTCAAGGCCGCCGATCCGCGCTTCATCATCGACAAGCCGGCCAGCCGCCTCGTAGTCGACTGGCCTTAGGGAGGAGTCAGCGTCGTGATGAACCCGGCGATCGCCGCCCGTATCCCGCTGGTCTGCCGTACTAAACCGCCCGGCAAGCCGTTGGCGGAGCGCATCGCCGATCTCACCTCACTGAGCATCGAACCCGCAGGCGCCGACCGCCATGACCTGGTGGCCCGCGCCTGCGGGGTCCTCAACATCTCCGCGCTCATCGCCTCCGACGCCGCCCTGCCCGAGATGGCTGCCGATCTGTGCTGGAGGCAGCACCAGGTATTCGCCGAGGCTGGGAATCTCGACCGGGAGATCGCCGTCATGTCGCTGATGCCGCTGATCAACCTCGGCCGGCTACTGATTCGCGAAGGCGACGGCAAAGGCGCTTACGAGCTGCTTGATCAGCTTTACCGTGCGGCCCAGCAGCGCGCCGCTACCGTGATCCATGGACATGACGTCGACCTGTCGCCCCTGACCCGCACCCACGACGACCACGGTGCGGTGTGCACGGAGCTGTGGGTCGCGCTGCTCATCGACGGGGCCCGCGCCCTGGCCCAACAGGGCCGCTGGAGTGAGGCTGCCGACGCTATGGCATCCCACCGTGGTATCGGTGACCGGCTGCTCGACGGCCGCCAGCTCAAGATCATGTCCCTGCTGGAGCAGGGACGCCCGGTCGACGCGATTGCGCTGATCGACTCGACGATGCCAGCCGAGCCATGGGAGACGGTCGTGGCGTCGCTCCTGCGCATCGCCGTCCGCCCCGGCACCACAGCCACCTCGCAGGACGAGGTCGAGCACATGCTCGACCAGACGTACAGCCTGGTCGCCGCCCACGAGCCGACCACAGCTGCGTTCCGGGCCCGCCTCGCCTTGACCGCTCTCGACGTGGCCGCCAGCCAAGGCCAGCCGAGCGGCGCCCAGCTGGCCGGTGCCGTCATCGACGTCGCATTGACCGATGCCTACGTGGCCCGCGATGTCCTCGCCCACCCGGTGATGGGCTCCCGCATGACCGGCCAGCAGCACGAGGACCTCGTCGCCGTGATCGCCGCCGCGGCGCTCGGTACCGGGAGCATCCCGGACGTCCATCTCAAAGCCCTGACCGAGGCGGTGGAGCACGCCGAGCAGCGCCTGCGGAACCTGCTCGCCACAACCGTGTACCCCCGCTCGACATCTTTGGAGAAGACGTGACGCGTCAGCCTTGGACCACCGCGCCGCTCGTAGCCCTCGACCTGGAAGGCACCGGCGGCCAGGATCGTGACCGCGAGCAGATCCTGGAAATCGCGATCGTCCCGCTGGACGGCGGCTTCCCTGACATGACCGCTGCCTGGGACACCACGGTCAACCCCGGCCGCATGGTCGCGCCCCGCCTGTGGATCGCCGGGGAACTCACTGGCAACATCCTGTTCACCGCGCCCGCCTTGGACGACATCCGTGCTGAGATCGTTGATCGTCTCGACTCGCGGATCATCGTCGGGCACAACATCGGCGTGGACTGGCGGCTGCTGCGCCGTCTCGTGCCCGAAGCCCAGCCCTCAACCTTGATCGATACCGCCCAGCTATACCGTCACGGTCACCCTGCGAGCCGACGCTGGAATCTGGTCCGGCTGCTGGAGAAGTACGCCCTCAACGCCCAAGTCCACCAGCTCGTCCCCGCCAGCCGCCCGCACCGCGCCCTCTGGGACGCGGTCGGGGCAGCCCTGTTGCTGCCCTCACTGATCGAGGACCTGCCCAGCACGACTTCCCCCACGATGGAGGAACTGACCCACCTCGCCCGGGTACCC
The DNA here is from genome assembly GCF_042878785.1 of Nonomuraea sp. NPDC003560. NCBI lineage: Bacteria > Bacillati > Actinomycetota > Actinomycetes > Streptosporangiales > Streptosporangiaceae > Nonomuraea > Nonomuraea sp. NPDC003560. The sequence continues at coordinate 253,575 of NZ_JBIAOF010000002.1, forward strand.
CTCCAGGGAAAGGCATCCCGCATGGGTGAGGCCGAGCAGGTTGCGCTCGATGTCTGACGGCCGCCCTGCCCAGGAGGAGGTTCGCATGAACGTTGCGCTCCGCGACGAGCTGCTGCGGCGCATGGAACGCGATCAAGCCGTCCGTACGGCCACTCCCCTCGGGCAGCCGATGACCGAACAGGCCTGGCGGGAATGGGAGCAGGTCGACCACGACAACACTCGCTTCCTAAAGGAGGTCATCGCTGAACATGGCTGGCCGGGCCGCGACCTCGTCGGCGACGACGCCAGCAAGGCTGCATGGCTACTCGCGCAGCACGCCGACCACGACGTCGTCTTCCAACGCCGCTGCCTGGAACTGCTACAGGCCGCTGCCGCAGCCGGGCAGGCCGCGCTCCCGGATGTCGCGTATCTGACCGACCGGGTCTACGTCGCCGAGGGGCGCCCGCAGCTGTACGGCACGCAGTACCACGAACCTGACGGACGACTGCAGCCGCGTCCCATTGAGGACGCCGAGCGTCTGGACCAGCGCCGCGCTCAGATGGGGCTTGGTCCGCACGCCGAGTACGACCAGCACATGCACGAGCAGTACGACATGCCTCAAGAACAGCCCAGCGAACTGCCATGACCGCCTGCCGTACTCGCCAGCCGCCTGACCCCGTCGATGAGCGAAAGTAGCGTTGTCCGATAACCGCCGACGCCGTCTCCCTACAGCAGTCTCCGGATCACCCGCGGTCCGCCATGGTCACCAGACTCATCGAGCGAGGCACGACTCAAATTGCCACAGTTAGAAGCGGCCTTCGCGAGAGTTCGCTGCCACCTGTTCGCTCCCGAGGCACCCCTGGCCGACGCCCACTCAGCCCAGAACACCGTCACGACCAAGCACGACGCCTCAGGCGTGCCGACCAGCTCGATCAGCGCCTGCTGGCTCCGGGCCGAGATGCTGCAGGCCGTCCAGCTCTTCCGCGGGGCGAAGGTCGCCGAGATGAGTCTGCAAGGTCGGTCCCTACAGCCTGCTGATGACGCAAGCTGACCGCGGCGGTGCCGTTGCGCACGCCTCACCGCGATCCCGGCATGCTGACAGCCGCCTCGGCTGCCGCACCGCCGGACCGTCGTTGCTGGCCGACCCGCCCCACGCCTCAGGCCTGGCGCGTGCTGCTTGGGACCGTGCGCTCATGGAATAGAGGAACGGTTACTGCTTGAGGCGATCAAGCGGAATGTCCTCGGTGAATCAGTTGAAGACGTGGTGGCATGCGATATTGCGTAGCCGGTACTCGCGTTTGCGAGGTGGGAACAAATCGTCGCATTTCGTGCCGATCATAGATGAGCTGATACCCCAGCTGGACAGGTCCCATGAGGGTGGGCGTGGGTCGTCCGCTCCGCGTTTTGCCGGGCTGTGCGGCTTCGATGGGTGGCGGTCGGCTGCGGGACCGGCTGTTGCTGTTGAGTGCGGAAGCTCGTGGCGACGGTGCGGCTCAGGCAAGTGTGCACGGTTTCTGGCCGTGCTCCTCTCATTGGCGCTGCTCCTCCTCTCATCTCGGTCGGAAGTTTTGTGGGGGAGGGCGAGTGACACCGGTGCGGGGAGAGCGGATGAGACGCTGGCCTTGTGCTCTGGCGGAGCCGGCCTGGCGGCATCTTGGCCGGCGACGGCTGGCCGAGCGTCCACGGCTTGAGGTGCAGAGCCTCGCTGGTCGTTGGGGTGGGCTGTGCCGGCGCCGCTCAGCGCTATCGCGGCGGTTATGACGGCAGCAGCTCCGCCTCCTAGAAGCAGAGTCCGGATGCGAACGCCACGCATTCGCGGGCCGATGTCAGGCATGTCCTTGATCTCCGATGCTCTTGATCGTTACGGGGCGTAGCGTAGCTGCGACTCCGTGGACATCCGCTCGGCTTTGGCCGTACCTTGAGAACTCGTGACGCTGCCATCTCGTGTGCGTCGCTGCGTCTCTGTCGGCTCGGGTCGCTTCGCCAGTGATCGTCGAGGCTGCTCTTGTGTGTGTCCGCGAGCGGCCGTGTCTCGCCAGGACACCCCCTGGTCGACGGATTCGGGAGGTGTGGGGTGGATGGTTCGGCTTCGCGGAAGCCCCTCCTCGAAGGAGAAGCGATTCAGTCTCGTGAGGCTTACTCGGTAGATACCAGACTCGATGCAAGCACTTAATGTAGCCTTACAACTACTTTAAGTCACCGAGTGTTTGGAGCGTCGATGCGCCTGCCTCTGCTGGCCGCCAATGTCGGTCTTTGTGCTGGTCTCGTCCTCGCAACCATCCCGGCCTACGGTGCTGCCCGGCCGAACGCGGTCTTCCTCTCCATCACGGCCCATGGAGGCACCACGATGAGGGCCGTTTACGTGCAATGTCCGAATCCGACGCAGGGGCACCCGTACGGCGAGGCTGCATGTGCCTCCATCGATGCCGTCGACGGAGACTTCGACCGTCTCCCCAGCCGTCCGCCCCGTCGGTGCCCCGGGGGGCAAGGCTCGGTCACGGCGACGATGAATGGCATGTGGCAAGATCGGTCAATCAGCTGGCAGAAGACCTTTCCCAATGTCTGTGAGCTTTACGCTAAGACGGGTGCAATCTTCCTCTTCTGAAAGGGCTTGCACGCCTGGACCGACCTGTTGAACGGTTGAGTCGGGGATCGCGCGTGCGCTCACCCCCGCAACGGTCGATAGTGCCAGATGCTACGGCGGTTTCCCAGTTCCCGCCGGCTGGCCAGAACGGGGAGAGGTTAGCCCCTACAGGACGTCCAGGCCGTGGTGGCCAGGTTATGGAACCCGAGATGGGCAACAACCTGCGTACGTCGCTCTCTTGATGGCGAGGGTGGGGGGTTCTAGCGCCTGGCAGCGCATGCCCAACGGCGATGACGCGGTACAGCCCTCGTGTACTAAGGGCATTTGACGACTCCGGCTGCTCGGTCGCTGAGGCGTCCTGCCCGGTGGCGCAGGCGGCGCCTTCAACTTAAGGAGGTGTTCCCTTCCATCGTTGTGCGTAGCGCATATGCGCGCCCCATGCTATCTCCTCTTCTATTATGCGCTTGCCGAGGTGCTTCAGATAAGTGACCTCGAAAGCGTATGGCGTGCCCTGAAGGTCGGTGCGGATTAGCAGTGCGATCACCTTGCCTGCGGCGTGCTCATCGGCTCGCAGGTCATGCTGTAGGGCTGAGCGTCGGGGTGCTGGAATGAGAGCCGACGAGCACGGGGTTCGGCACGGTTTCAAGTCTTTGTAATGCGCATTCCGTTTCCTTGTCGTCATGCGAAGGGTGTGGTGGTACATCCTTGACGTAGACAAACCCCTCTGGAGGAATCTGGTGATTCGGGAATGCCTTACAAATGACCGAAAGAGCGAAGCTTCCGAGCTTTTGGGTCGAATTATTATCGCCGGTGCATTGACGTTTGAATTGCTGAGTGAACCAAGCATGGCCTTGGCCTATGCAGATCCCGCTTGTCCGACCGAATATGTCTCCGAGCAGGCACGCCAGATGTTCGACGTCGAGAAGCTGTGCGTGTTGGTCCGCGGGGATCTGGCGGAGGGTCGGCCAGTCGATCTCGGAAGGCGGATGGCCGAGACCCAGCGGCTACCAGGATTGACGGCACCAGCACCTGCACCGGGACCACAGGCGCAATCCATACCGAAGAGCTCGCCCTCCAGAAAGAAGCGTCCCCGGCCAACGTCTGTGCCCGTACCTGCGCCTGTGCCGAGCAGGCAACAAGGAGCAGACGAGCCGGGCAGAGACGAGCCGCGCAAGCGGCGGGAGATGGTCCCACGGCCAGGTCGTCCGTCGACGCCTGTTCCGAGCCGAAACGACACCATCAGGCGCGTTCATCGCAGGCACGATCAGGACAACAGCACGCCTTCGCACCGGCGTCACGCGCGAATGAAGCCAGCTACTCCGCCGCTGCCCTCCCCATCGCCCTCGGTGTCACGATCGCCTCTCTTGCCTGCAGCGGGCGGCGGTGCAGAAGATGTATCGGCCAACCGTGCCGGCACCACATCTGAGGTGAGGCGACCGCTTGGAACCGCGCTGGCGTTCGGGCTGATGGTCATGCTGCTGGGAGCCGCGCTGATCGTCCGTCGACGCCCTCGACCGGGTACCGCGCTTCCGGCCTCCCAGGCTGGGCCTACTGCGCACCCCCTTGAGAGCGGGCAAGGCCACGACATGGTGGCTGCTGCCGATGTGACGGCGCCGGAGATCGACGCGGCCGTGACGGGGTTCGTCGCAGGCGACTGTCACATCAGGCAAACAGAAGAGAAGGCTGAAGAAGAGGCCGATGTCGATGCGCCTCGGTCGGGCAAGACCAAGAAAGACGCAGGTGAGACGGGCATGGCAGCGACCGAGGCGCCGGCAGCTTCTTCCTCCGCCGCGCTGATGGCATCGCAGTTCGTTGCGGCCCCTGGAAAGGCGAAGGCCGCAGTGCTGGGGGCGCTGCGGCTGTCGTACGGTGACTCGGAGCTCTCCTTCGGCCGGGCAGAGGCCTCTGATTTGTTCGCGTTGCTGTCGGCCATGCGGGAAGGCATGTCGACGCAGGGCATCATCGACACGCTGTGGCCTGGCGACGATGATCGTGGCGGGCGCCTGCTGGAGTCGGCGGTTCGGCAGCTCAACCAGGTGATGCGGCAGGCGTCCGGCCTGGGGGTCGGCGTGAAGTTCGTGGTGAAGGTAAGACAGCAGAGGCAACTGGCGGCCGCCTACTTCGATGTGGACTTGTGGCGGTTCGAGTCCGCCTTCGTCCGAACGGGCACAGTGGAGGGGAGGTCCGCCCGACTGGCTGCCCTGCAGGAGATGCTGGCCCTGTATCGGGGGCCGCTGCTCGCTGGGCGTGATGATCTTTGGGTGCTTCCACTGCGGCAGGCGGCACAGCGGCAGGCGGTGAACGCTGCCGAGCGCTTCGCCGAACTGGCGCGGATGGAGGACCCGGATCGAGCGGTGGACGTACTACGGCTGGCAGTGGAGCGTGTCGATCCGTACAGCGAGGTGCTGTGGTGCCTGCTGATGTCGATTCAGGGGGAGATGGGTCGCCTGCCCGCGGTCCGGCGGACGTTCGAGCTGTTGAAGGAGCGGATGGCGGAGATCGACGCGGCGCCGAGTGCACAGGCTCGGCAGATGTACGAACGGCTCATCCGGTAGGCGTGCCTGGTGAGCCGTCGGTGCGCCCGAGGTGGCGGATGGTGTGCTGGTCGCGCTGTGAGTAGGTGGCAAGAGCGTCATTCGTGATCAGGTGTGCAGGGCGGGTGTCGTAGATGCGGGCCAGCAGGCGCAAGGTGAAGACCGAGGGGCGCCGGCCCGCTTGTGGCCAGTTCTCGTAGTCGTATAGGCGGGACTCGCGCAGCCCTGCGCCGTTGGTGCCGGAGAGCCGGTGGAAGCACTCGACCACCTGGGCGGCGGTGAGCCCGGCGGCGTATCGGTAGAGGCGCAGCGGGGTGGCGGGGTGGTCCAGGCCGATGATGACCGCGATCTGGTCGGTGGTGAAGCCGTGCCGGCGTAGGTAGCGGCTGCGGCGTCGGCAATCGAGAAGTGTCTGATATCCCATGCCGGACATGGCCTGGTGTCCCTTCGCGTGTGAGCGTGGTTGTGCGGTGAGCCCGTTGGGTTTCGGATTGGGGGACGGTAGGCGGGCTTGGTAGAGAGGCTCCAGTCTGGGCGTGGGGTGATCGCCGAGCCATTCGCCGGGTGGCGGTGGTGCGGGCGTTGGGGTTGCCGCTGGTCGGGGTGCGCTGCGGGTGGGGTGTGGGTTGGGGGTGTGATTCGGGCGGCGAGGTGGGTGATCGTGCTGGCCGCTCCTGGATCGGCCGGGGGCCTGACCGGAGGGGACAGCCCAGCATGGACAAACTCACGCAGTACGCGATCTCGGGCGAGGCGGTCGACGCCCTTACCCTGCGAGGCTGTCAGCAGCCGTCGTCGGTGGCGGAGTTCCCGGATCTGGCGCCGGGCCTGGTGATGTCGACGTTCCGCTCCGCGCGGGTGTGGGGCGGGATGGCCTGGCGGCGAGCCTTCGCCGGGAGGGCGGATCAGTCGGCTGCCGCCCGCCGGATGGTTGGGCAGCTCCTGGCCGACACCGGGCGGGCTGACGATGCTCGTTGGGTGACGGCCGAGCTGGTCAGCAACGCGCTGCGGCACTCCTTCTCGGGTCGAGAGCGGGGGTTCTTCCTGGTCGAGGTGCTGCGCGGGGCGGAGTCGGTGCGAATCGTGGTTTATGACCTGGGTGGCGGCTCGGTCCCGGACTTCTCTCAGACGCCTGGCTCGGTACCGGAGTTGGCCGAGGACGGCCGGGGGCTGGCCGCGGTGGCCGAGTTGGCGGACCGCACGGGGGTGGCGGGTAATGCGGCGACCGGGCACGCGGTGTGGGCGGAGCTCTCCCTGATGGAGGGGGTTACCGGACCATCCTCGGATGACGTGACGGGTGACCGGGTGGAGGAGCCGAGTGGTGTTCTGGGACCGCCACCCCCCGCTAGACCCGGTTCTAGCCGGCAGGAGGAGGGGGTCCGGCTGGACCCTTCCGTGGCACTGCGGGAAAGGAGTTGAGATGGAAGGCGGACCAGGTGTCCGCGTACGGGCAGGAGCCGTGGGCGCGGCAGACATTCGCCGCGCTACGCCGGGAATGGCCTGACTGGGCCTTCCTGGTGGTGGGCTACCGGTGGCTGGCGCTGCGCGGCAAGCACGTGGTGATCAGCTCCACCGGGCCGCAGGAACTGCGGCATGCCTTGCCGCCGATCCCGTCCGCGCCGATCCCGGCCCAGCCGGTTCTGGAGCCTGGATCGCAGCTCTCAAGTCTGGTCGAGTACGGGGTGTCTGGGGCTTGTCCGGGGACGCTTGCGACATGGACCGAGTTGCTCACCGAGGCGCCCGGTGTGAGCTGGGCGAGAGCGAGCGTGCCGCCGCCATTGGCCTCGACGTCCGCACCCCGCGCGGAGGCGGATGCGGCCAGTGGGATCGCTGGGATCTCTGCGGGGCTGAGCGGTCCGTTGATGGCCGATGTGCCGCCGTTGGCAGTGATGGCGGCGGAGCGGTCGGCGACGGGCACGTGGGCGGTTGCCAGCGCTGATGGTGCGCGGGTGGCGTGGTGGAAGGAGGGATGGTGGCCGTGGGGACGGCGGCGTGAGCGGGCACGGCCAGGCTCGCGAGCACGGGAAGCGGCTCCTCCGGACTGCCGGGCCAAGCCGGGCGAAGATGGTCAGCGTCGTCATCGCCGCGGCCGGTCCAGGCCATCGCAGTTGGCTGGTGGCATCGCGGCATAAGGTTGCGGCCGTGTCCGGGCGGGTGTCGGGGGGCTTGACACCTGGGGTGCAGGTGGGCGTTGATACCGGTCCGCCGCCCGTCCTGTGCGCAAGGGCTGGGGTGGGTTCGCCTCGCGTAAGGGGTGAGGCGAACCCGCCGTTGAGTGTAAGGGCAAGCCCGGCAGCATGGCTGCCGCGTCACTTTGGCAGGGTGTTGCGGGTCCCGCTGGTGGGGTGCTGATCGGTGTCGCATTCGGTGTCGCGTTCTGTTGTCGCGTCCGGTGTTGCTGCTGAGATCGCGACACCCTCTGGCGTGCCATCTGCTCAGGTCGCGCGGGTTCCGTCTGTTGCGCTGGCCGCCCCGAATCGCCTATAGGCGACTCCTTTGAAGATGTGTGCGCGCGTACTCGTGCATGCCTACACGATCAATTTCCTTTCTCTCATCCCGCCTCTGCGTCTCTGACCTACCCTGCTTCCAGTGGCAGTTGCCGGCCAGCGGCCAGCCGCTGGCCGGCCATCACGGTGACCTCGTCCTATGCGCCGTGCAGTGCCTTCGGCGCCGTCGTCCCTGCGTCGGAAGATGGCGGGCTGATCGTGGCGGTCGTACCACGTGATCGCCCATCCGGGGCCTTGGGCGGCTAGGGCACGGGCGTGCGCGGGTTCGACGGTGCGGCGGGCGGCGGTACCGGTTCCGAGGTCGGTGTGCGTCGTCTGTGGTGTGCCCCTTCCTGTGGCCCGGCGTTATTCCGAGGCGATGTTCCGGCGGTTTCCTCCTAATTCCATGGACGCTCGATTCCGTATTGATGTCAACCAGAATTCACATTCAACTGGCAGATTATTCGTGTGGAGATTCGGGCAATCTGGCATCGTTCACCGTCGTCTTCTTGTTAGGTGAAGAGTCGGGCTGGCCCGGGATGTCAAGTCGATCCAACGACCTTCTCGTGGGATGTTTTCGCAGATCAGCGCTTATTTTGTTAGGTCAGCCTCTCCAGCCGTCGGGGTGACAATATTTGTTGCCGGATCGACTTGCCGTCCGCGTTATTGGCGAGGGATGGTCCTGGTGGAAACGAAAAACACCGGCCCGCATGGGGCTGGGGAATGCGACCGGAAAGGGCATCACGCAATGGCTATCAACACGCCGGGAATGGCTGCTACCGAAACCATCCCTGCTGATGCGGAAATCGCCGTTACCGAAAGGGCCGCCGCCGCGCCCCTCACGGCCCCTGACAGCCCCGACACCGCCGCGCTGGGCGCTGACCCCGCGACGGACGCTGACGGGCGTGTGGTGGCGGTGTGGGCGGCGCTGAACGCCGAGCGGGGCGGGTCGGCCACGGCGATCGGTGCGGCGGCGGGGCTGAGCCGGATGGCGGCCGGAAAGATCCTCAACGACTTCGAGGCGAACGGCCGGGCGCGACGCGAGCCGGGCGTGAGTGAGTCCGGGCGCGGGCGTGCGGCTGACCGGTGGTTCCCGATCACCCCTGAACACGCCACCGCCACCGCGACCAACGCCGACGCTGAGGAGCCGGTCGGCACCGCCGACGCACCCGCCCCGGCCCCTGAGACGCCGGATGCCGCGCCCGAGGCGGTCCCCTCCCTGGACATGGACACACCGGACGTTGGAGCGGTGTCTGCGCCGGACACGGCTCCGGTCGCCGTTGATTCGGCTGGCCCTGCCCCGGCTGAGGAGCCGACCGGCGAGGACGACCTGATCGCCGATGAGGCGGCTGGTCAGGAGTCGGACGGGACGGATGCTGGTCCCGCCTCAGCCTCCGACGCCGACACCGACGCGTGCGAAGCGTTTACGGACGATCCGGCGTGGGCGCGCGCCCGCGCCGCACTGATCGAGCTGGCGGACATGTTCAACGGCGCGGTCGCGGCGAAGGACGAGGGAAACGTAGTGCTGGCGTTGGGGTGCCTCGAAATGGCGATGACCAAGGCCACCGCCGCTCACCGGGCCGCGCGGGCGGCGCTGACCGGCACCGCCGCCCCCGCCCGTCCGGTGTCAACGGCTCGTCCGGGTGCCGATCGCGGCGCGGGCGCGGGCGACGCGGTTCGTCCGGGTGCATTGCGGGACCTGGTGTTCGCGCACCTGGTCGAGTTCCCGGACAAGGACTTCACCCCGTACGAGATCGGGAAGGTCATCAACCGTTCGTCCGGCGCGGTGGCCAATGCCCTGGACCGGCTGGTCAGCCTCGGCGAGGCAGTGCTGACGTGTGAGCGGCCCCGCCGGTTCGGCCTCGCCTCCACCGTCAAGCCCACCGCTGACGCCCACGACACGGACACCGAAGCGGACGACGCCGCCGCCTGAGCCGGAGGTTGGGCGGGCCGCCCTTACCGGCCCGCCCGCCCCGGCACGACAGCGGGGGCGGGACACCCCTACCGCCCCACCCGCACCCAGCCAGCGTCGGACGGGGTAGACCCTCGCCCGCAGATCACCGGCACACCGGCCCGCACGGGCCGGGGCTGCACCACCAACGCCCACCTAGCGCGGCATCGCGTCTGTTCCGCATGCCCGCACACCGGAACCACACCCCAGAAAGGCACTGTCATGGCTCACGAAATCGAGATCTTCGCCAACGGTTCGGCCGGATTCGCCGCCGCAGGCAAGCCCGGGTGGCACGGGCTCGGCTACACCGCGCCCGGTCCGATGACGGCCGAGGAGCTGTTGTCCAACGCTCAGCTCGCCGGGTGGAACGTGCGCAAGGTGTCGGTCGGTCAGGTCACCGACCCGGTCACCGGCCAGCCGGTTGTCACGGACGAGGACTTTCTGGTCGTCCGCACCAACCCGGTCACGGGCCTGCCCGAACGCCTCGGCCGGGTGGGGCGGGACTACCAGGTCCTACAAAACGAGGAGGTCACCGACTTCCTCCAGACCCTGGTAGACGAGTCGGGGGCGATCTTCGACACCGGAGGGTCGCTGAACGGCGGGCGGCGCGTGTTCGTCACCATGCGGCTGCCCGAGCCGCTCATGGTCGGCGGGTTCGACCAGATCGATCTGTACCTGGCGGCGTTCTCCCGGCATGACGGGTGGGGTTCCTTCGTGACCGTCGCGACCCCGGTCCGGGTGGTGTGCGCGAACACCGAACGGGCCGCGCTGGCTAATCACGCCTCCAAGTTCACCGTCCGGCACACCGGCAACGTAGCCGGGCGCATCGCCGAGGCGCGCGAGGCGCTCAAGCTCACGTGGAAGCACGGGGAAGCGTTCGCGGCCGAGGCCGAGAAGCTGCTCGCGGTCCCGATGGATGCCAAGGAGTTCCGTCAGTTCGCCACCCGCCTCCACCCGCTTCCGGCGGATGCGAAGGAGCTGGCCAAGCGGAACCACGACCTGACCATCCGGGAGCTGGAGTACCTGTTCAGCGAGGCACCCACCCAGGAGCCGATTCGTAACACGCGCTGGGCGGCCTACAACGCGGTGACCGAGCGGCTGGACCACAAGAGCCCCGTGTTCGGCAGCCGCGATGTCGCGACGGTACGCGCAGAGCGCGCCCTGCTCGATGACCACGACAACGCCAAGATCAAGGCCCGCGCCTTCCGGATGCTCGCCACTGTCTGACCGGCCAGCCCGGCGCGGCCCCTTCACGGGGCCGTGCCGGGACCCTGGCCGGACGCCGTAACCCTGCGCGCAGCCACGCCGCCCACGCCGAACCCACGCCCACACGCGGCATGCGCGCTGGAACGACCCCCACCGCCTATGCCTCGGTCGACAATGCCCCGCGCCCGGCCAGGTGGCCCGCCCGAACGACCCCGTTACCTGATCGCAAAGGAGTTCATCATGGGACGACTCGAAGACCTGGTCCTGCACAACGCCTGCCTCGCTCGGCATGAGCTCGGCGAGGCCCTCAACCGCATCGCCTCCCTCGACGATGAAGGGACGTTGCGCGACAAGGACCTGGGCCGCATCGCCTACGCGTACCAGCGGATGTCGTGGTGGCAGCAGGCCGCCGACCTCATCCACGGCCGTGAGGAGACCGTCGACGGCGGGACCGCGCTGCTGATCGTCCGGCAACGGGCACAGGACCTGCTGATCAACGCCCGCGCGCTGACCAACGGCGGGCTGTTCGCCCTGGCGATGGCCGAGTCCCGCCGAGGCGGCGCGCGTGCCTTCCTGGACGCCACCCAGAATCTCGCCGAGGCACTCGCCCTGCCGCCCAGGCGAGACCCCTGCCCGGACGACGACGCCACAGCTCACACGACATCGCCCGCCACCGCGAAACCGGGGGATGCGGCGACCCAGTACCGGCCGTGACTGTGCGGCTGGTACCCCGCCCACGTTGGGCCCGCGCACCGCGCTCGATGCATTAGGGGCGGGCCGCTGGACGGAGGGCCACCTCATGACCCTCACCCCTCACCTACTCATGTCACCCGACGAGAGGAAGCACGATGAATGACCTGCATCAGCCAGGCCCTCTGCCCCCAGAAGACGGGGCGGACGCCGCCGCCCCGGCCTCGGGCATCACCAACGTCCCCGGGCAGACGCAACGCTCGTTGGATGAGCTGACCTCCCAGCAGATCACCGCCGCCCGTCACGCGCATTACGCGGCGGCGGCCGAGGCGGTCGCCGCCCTGCAGAACGGACGCTGGCTATCAGGCGAGCAGTTGTTCGCCGCCGAGTACACGCGCTCCTCGCGCGCTTGGTGGGATCTGGTGGACGTACAGATCACGGTCCACAGGCTGGCCTGTGATCACGCGGTGCGGCGGGTGCGCTCGTGGGCCCGCCACTACCTCACCAACGAGGCCCCGGCCGGGCGACCGGGGACGCTGTTCGAGCATGCCGTCGCCCACGCCTCGCGCATGGCTGCCCGCGACTTCCTCAACGTCAGCGGCCAGCTCCTGGCACAGCACCTCGCCGCAGAGCCCGATGCCGGAGCAGACATCCCGGCTCCGTGCGCACCCGTCAACCACGGCCACCCCGACCGCGCAGCCGCGCCCACGCTGGTGCCGTCAACGACGGCAGACGCGACGTGAACGACCAACCGCCCACGTCAGCGCCGCCCGGCACTGACACTCCCACCGAAAGAAGGGACAGCCCCATGCAGAACCCGCAACACCCCGACCCCCCAAAACCCAGCACCGACACGGGCAGCGCCTCCAGCGCCGCTCCCGATGAGGCGCTGGCGGTGGAAGCCGTGATCGAGCAGGCCCACAACCTACGGCAAAGCGGCGTCGCGGACATCGCGCGGCGACTGAGCAGGGGGGAGCGGCTGACCGCCGGGCAGCTCTACAACCTCTTGCATATCCAGACACTCGCGACATGGTGGATGCTCATCGACCGGCACCTCCGGCACGCCCGAGATGGGCGGGGCCTGACCACGGAGCAGACGGTGGCCCGGTTCGCATCCTGGATCCGCTCCTACCTGGACGACGACCCCGGCGATCTCGACACCGCTACGAGCGTCCTGACGCCCGGGCGGGGCCCCACGCAGGAACTCGCCCTGGCCCACTTCGACCGAGGCTTGGCGCTCATCCGGCAGAACGCCGCCAGGAGCTTCCTCAACCAAGTCAAGACACTCGTGCCGGCCTGCACCGAGCAGATGCCGGCCAGCTCAACCGAACAGGAGATGACCGCATGACCAACCACCGCACCCCCGACGCCCACGCCCTCGACGGCCCCTCGTCCGCGACTTCTGACAAGCCTGCGCCAGGCCGGGACGGCCGCCAGCGCGGGGAGTTCTTCCAGATGCTGTCCTGGCGATGGGACGTCACCGCCGCCAAGAAGTTCATCCAGGGCCGGGAAGCGGAGGGCCGGATCGACCCCAGGGAGTGGTCGGGCATGCTCCACCTGGTCGCCATCGACCCCGAGCACGCCGCCCGGGTGGACATGTCCGAGCCGCTGATCGTGATCACCGTCCCGGACAGCGGGATGCTGATCATCGACGGCTGGCACCGCCTCTACAAGGCGCTGGACACCGGCGTTCCCGAACTGGCGGCGGTGATCCTCACGACTGAGGAAGAGCTGGCCTGCCGGATCTTCGGCGGAGAATCCAGCGACGAGGACGACGACTACGAAGAGGAGGAGTCCGGCGGCAGCTGATCCGGTGATGTAGGAGGTGTGCCCCGCCCAGCACAAGTGAAGTGTGCTGGCCGGGGCACACCTCTTTTACTACCGGATCAGTACTCATGTCATGTGTCCGCAGCCACAATTCGGGGATGCTTCCTGGCCTTGAGTAGCGCAGTCCGCTCTCTCACGGCTTCTGGTGTTGGATTTCGAAGCAGGTAGGAGTTCGGCTCAAGCCCGAGTGCACTCCCACATGGCGCAGGTGCTTCCTGCGCCGGAGTGGGCGTGACCCTTTTGATAAGGGGGCCGCCGTCAGCGGCGCTGGGGTTTCGACGGTGGAGGGCGTGGCCGATGAGGTGGAGCACCGACTCGATGGGAAGCAGGTAGTCGAAGAGACTGGTCTCATCGTCGTCCGACAAGGTGGGGTCATGGGGACGGCTTCGGTTGTGCAGGTCGACCACTCTGGAGCTTTCGAGGCAGTTGTAGAGCTCGCCTTCGAGCCATCCGGCTTCGCTGCTGTTGAGGGTTTCGTCGTCGTTGGACTCGTAGCGGATGAGCAGGGCCCGGTACCAGTGGTCGCGGTCTTTGACCTGCTGGAGGATCCGGTGACGCAGGCCCGGGTTGGTGGCCTTGCCGACGTAGGCTCCCCACCGCCCCTTCGCGTCGGGGCGGTCGAGCAGGATGTAGGCGCCGGGGACGTTCCAGCCTCGGTCGAGGCGGCTGGCGTGGTCTCGGTCGAGCAGAAGCATGCCGGCAACCTTGTGCTTGGCTCGGATCTTGATCGGGTTGTCGAAATCCTCGGGCAGGCTGACGACGAGCTGGGACGGGGCGAGCCGCATCGCGCGCACGAGGGCGTCTCCTTCACCTGGTGCCACACCGAGATCTTCCCGAACAGTATCGGTCAAGTTGCTCTCGGTAACCTCGGGTCCTGGTGAGAAAACGAGCAGCTCACCGCCGGGATAGGCGGTATGGGCGGCGCTAGAGGCGGCGTCCTGGTTCACCCTGTTGGTCGGAGCGCTGAGGGCCATTTGCGCGCTGTGCGGGCCGTACAACGCGTGTAAGGGCGTTCCGTACAGCCCCCCGGGCCGGGGCCGTGTGGCGTGGTGTCCAAGGCCGGTGCGCTGGGTGGCTCATGGTCAGCGCGGGTCGGGTTGGCCGGTGGGTGTGTGGGCGGCGGGGCGTGTGAACCCGATCAGGTCCCCGCGCTGGTAAGTGTCGATTTTGACGATGGTTCGCTTGTTGGGCGCGTGGATCATCTGGCCGCCTCCGATGACCAGGCCGACGTGTCCAGGCCCGTCTGGTTCCATGCGGAAGAAGGCGAGGTCACCGGGCTGCTCCTGCCCGTTCGGAACGGGTGGACCGTACCGCCATTGGTCTGCGGCGACGCGTGGGATGGAGATCCCGGCGGCCTGGAAGGCGCGCATGGTCAGCCCGGAGCAGTCGAAGCTGTGGGGGCCTTCGGCTCCCCAAAGGTAGGGTTTGCCGAGCTGGGCGTGGGCGTAGGCGATGACGGCGGCGACCTGCTCGCCGGGGATGAGGGGGACGCAGGTCCCGGCCAGCACGTCGACGACGCGTTGGGCAAGGGGCTCCCATGGCGCGTAGGCGCTGGGGAAGCTGGAGCGCTGGACGGCCTGGGCGGCGCGGGTGAGCGGGAGCTGTTCCCAGCGCTTCACCTTGATCAGGTGGCCGTAGAAGGTGCTGGTGGCGTAGCGCGGATCAAGGATCTGCTCGCGGGTTCCCCAGCCCTGGGAGGGGCGTTGCTGGAACAGACCCAGCGAGTCGAGGTGCCCGTAGGTCAGGTTGCGGAGCTTGGATTCTTGCAAGGCGGTCGCGGTGGCGACGACCGCTGCTCGTGCGGGCAGGCCGCGTTCCATCGCGATCTGCACGATGAGCGCGGCGTTGGCCTGCTGCTCGCCGTCCAAGATCAATGTGGAGGCGACGACGGTAGTTGCCGGTGCAGCCGCCATCGGCTCATCCTCCTGACTGCTCGCCATCGCTGGCGAGATCGCGCAGGCCATGCCGCCGGGTGTTGCGGAGCCGGTGAGGATGCTGGTGGCGGCTGCGAGGAAGGCCAAGACGATGAGCAGCAGGAGAGCGGCGCCGGCCGCCGCGGCCTTCACCTGCTCGTCTCCTCCTGGCCGAAGATGCGGTCGAGGGAGGCGTTGTCGTCATCGTCGGTGGCAGGTTGATCGGGTGCTTGGCCGAGAGCAAGGTGGGGCCACCCGTTGACAAGGTCGGCCAGCCGCATCCTGCTCTGGCCGGGGTGGGCGGTGATGGGTAGCCAGCAGGGCCCGGCCGGGCCGTCATCCAGGTCGGTGTGTACGGCGGTGGCAAGCGGCAGGTCAGTGGTGGTGATCAGCTTGCGGAGGTTGGATTCGCGGGTGCGGCTGGGCAGCCAGAACAACACCGGGGTGGTGATGCGGGTGGCGTCGGCGAGGTCGCTGTAGGAGGCGAGCTTGCCGGTGACCTTGGCCAGGGTCATGCTGCCGGTGTCGTGCTCTAGGAAGAAGTCGATCTGGCGGCCGTTCTCGGCCCAGCACCCGTAGGCGTCGGGCCGGGCCAGGTCGCCCCAGATCTGGGCGCACTGCCTCTCGGACAGCCAGGCCCGCAGGTGGGTGTCGGGGCGGTGGCGGGCCAGGTGGGCGAGGTTGACGAAGAAGTCGTTGACGCCGACCTGGTGACCCCGCACCGATGACACCGCGACGCTCATGGATCGGTCCGGGTGATAGCCCAGTTCTTTGATCGTGGTCTGGTCGCGCAGCGCGAGGAGTTCGGCTCCGGCCCGGCCGAGAATCCAGTGGTGTGGATAGGAGCCGGTGGGTGTCCATGGCCGGTAGGGGGTAATCATGCCGAGGCTACGCAGGATGCCCAGACGGCGGCGGGTGGGCTGGGGCTTGGTGAAGAACAGTTTTTCCAGTTGGTGGGTGGTCAGCACTCGGTGGTGGAGAAGGTGTTGAAGGATCTCGTAGTCGCGTGGGGTGAGGCGGGCGGCGGCGTAGGCGATGGCGGCGGCGTCGAAGCGGGGCAGGCCGAGCGGGCGGCGGGTGACGGGCATGACGGTTCTCCAAGGTTGAGATGGATGCTGGTGGAGCTGCGGTGGACGGGGCGACCGGCTGGCCGAGGAAGACTCAGTTGAGCGGCTCGTCTCGCGTAGTCGTCTGGCCGTGGATGCTGGGGCGCAGGTCCAGCTCAACGCGGATCTGTCGGGCCCTGCGGACGGGAGGTCGGGGGGTTCGGCCAGGCTGAGCGAACCGCACGCGGGATGCCTGCCTGATGGCCTCTTGCCGTCCTTCGATCGGTGCGGGCAGGGGCCGGGTACGCAGGGTGAACGCGGAGGTTTGCTGGCCGTCGACGATGAGGCGTGCGGCGGCTTGATAAGCGCCGAGGTGGGTGAGGTCGTGCGGGCTGATCAACGGGGCGGTGTGGTGCTTGAGGTCGTTCGCGTCCTTGGGTGAGGCGTTGAAGTACACCTTGTTCCGCGCGTCAGCCGACAGCGCTTCACGCAGGTCCGCTGGTAGCTGGTCGAGATGCTGATGGGCGAGCACCAGAGAGAGCCGGTAGCCGCGTGCTTCGGCGAGCACGTCGTTGATGTGGCCGGGCAGGTTCAAGAAGTTGTGACACTCATCGATCACCAGTGAGGCGTCGGGCCGGTCGACCTCGGCGAGGGTGGAGCGGCGGGTGGTGGCTTGCCAGGTGTGTGCCAGCAGGATGGAGCCGAACATGCGGGCGGCGTCATCGCCCAAGGTGCCTTTCGGTAGTCGCGCGAGGACCAGGCCGCCTTGGTCGAGGAGCTTGCCGATGGGGACGGTGGTGTCGGGGCTGGCCAGTGCCTGCCGCACGAACGGCCGGAGCAGGACGGCGCGGAGTTTGTTCATCACCGGGCCGATCACGGTGGCTTGCCCGGCTGGGGTGAGGGCTTCGTAGGAGTCCCAGAATCCGCCCAGTAGCTCGTCATCCAGCTTGGCGACGATGCGCGCGCGGAACGCCTGGTCGGTTAGCAGCCGTGGTACCTCGCCCAGGGTCGCCTTGCGGCCCAGGACGGAGGTGAGGGTGAGGCAGGTGGAGCGGAGCAGGTCGTCCACGCGTGGTCCCCAGGCTGTGGAGAAGCATCTGTGGAAGATGGTGACGACGGAGTCGACGGCGAAGGCGGGGTCGTGTCCGGCGAGGATGTTGATCGACGGTGGCGGGGCGTCATCTTGCGGGTCGAACACGACGGTTTTGCCGATGGATCGTTGGGGGAGCCGGTTGAGGATGTCGGTGATCAGGTCGCCTTTCGGGTCGATGACCAGGGCGCCTCGTCCGGCGTGGGCGTCGGCGAGGACGAGGTTGGCGAGCAGGGTGGATTTGCCGACGCCGGTGCCGCCGAGCACGTGGGTGTGGTGCCGCCCATCGGCAACTGGTAGCGCGACGGGGCGTTGTGGGCCGCTATCGGCGTCGCCCAGGATGCGTGCCGTACCACCGGACGCGTTGCGGGGGACGGCGGGTGATGGGGCGATGGGGCGGGCTCCGGCGCGGGTGATGCTGGGGGCGTCGCTGTCCCACGGTAGGTGGGCGAGCGCGGCCAGCTCGGCGACCGACAGCAGGTAGCCGTGGTCAAGGCGGCGCGAGCTGATCGCGCGGCCGGGTCGCCAGAGGCGTGCTCGGCGCAGGTACTGGTGGCTGCCGGTGAACAGGGCGAAGACGCCGGCCAGGGCGTGTGCTCGACCTCGCAGCCACCCGCAGAGCAGAGCAGAGGTGTTCTCGGCGTTCTGAACAACGGCTGTCGAGGGGGCTGCGGAGATAGGCGTGCGGCTGGTGGCGACGGCATACCGGATGGCCACTTCGTAGCGGGGCTGGCCTGCCTTGGCGAGGATCGCGCGGACCTGTTCGGCGCGTTCGGGATAGTCGCGGGCCAACTCGCCCGGCGGGTGCTCGCGCGTGTCTGCGGGCATGGGGAGGATGGCGTCGAAGAAGCGGCCGACGTGGTTTCGGCTGCCTCCTCCGCGTAGGTGGGCGGCGGCCCGGTAGGCGTGGCGGAGCCGTCGGCCGGTGGTGGGGCGGGCGAGGATCTGCACGACCGCGTGCTCGCCCTCGCGCAGGCCGCCCATCGCTTCGAGCAGGGATCGGACGGGGTCGTGGTCGTGGTCGGT
Organism: Nonomuraea sp. NPDC003560; assembly: GCF_042878785.1. Taxonomy (NCBI): domain Bacteria; kingdom Bacillati; phylum Actinomycetota; class Actinomycetes; order Streptosporangiales; family Streptosporangiaceae; genus Nonomuraea; species Nonomuraea sp. NPDC003560. Next base: position 271,904 of record NZ_JBIAOF010000002.1, read on the forward strand.
GGTGAGTGGGAAGTGCTCGGGCCCAGCCAGGACGAGCCTGCCGCTCGCCATCTGCGCGCCTTCGGGTAGGGGCGAGGTGGCGGGGCTGGTGGTGGTGGTCGCGCCGGGCCAGGCTGCCTGGACGGCCTTCTCCACGATGCCGGGCGGTACGGTGCCGGGCACCCACAGCTGGATACGCACCCCGGCGTCGCTGCCGTGGTACTCCCACACCAGGTGCGGTTGCCCGTCGAAGACCCGCGCCCAGGCGGGCCGGAGCAAGCCGACCAACTGCCGCCACAGCACCAGCGCTCCCTCGGGGTCACTACGCGGCGGCGAAGAGATCTCAATCAGCCGAGCCTGCGGGGCCATGTCGGCGTGATGAGCCCAGCCGAGCAGGTAGCGCACCGCGGAGTCCGTCGCCCACACGAGGGCCAGGACGGCGAGCAGACCGGGCCCGTGGGCAAGGGCGAACTCGGGCAGCCGCGCGGGAAGCTCGGCCAGGAAGTCGAGCGCGGTCTGGACGTCGTGGTCGTCGATCCCGCACAGCAGGCACGGGCTCTCAGGATCAGTGATGGTGAAGTTCACAGCGGGTCGCCCTCCTCGTCGTCCAGGTGCTCGTGGCCGTTCGTGGTCTTGGTGACGCTGGTGGGCTGAGGTGATGGTGTGGGCTGGATGGATGAGGACTCCTCGAGTCCGGCCAGGAACTGCGGGTCAGTGGTGACCAGCCCTGTCTCGGTGGGCGAGGCGATGACGTGGAAGGCGGCTCGGCTGGCGGGGCCGGCGATGAGGAGCGCCTCGCCTCGCTCGGCGGTGAGCAGGAACTGGCGTTCGCCGTCGGTCAGGTCGAAGGCGTCCCCCACCGCGCCGATGGCTTGCGGCGCCTGGCGGAGCAGCACCTGGTTGGCGGCGTTGGCGACGATCGCCTGTCCCAGCTCGCTGCCGAGGAGGTCGGCTGCGTCCTGGGTGATGACGGCGAGCCCGGCCCAGTGCTTACGGGCGGCCTTCGCCATCCGGAACAAGAACCGCGCGCCCTCGGGCTCCTTCATCAGCAGCCAGGCTTCGTCCACGACGACCAGTCGCTTCTTGCGGTCGCGGGGGTTGGCCACCCGCCGCCAGATCGCATCCAGGGCGAGCAGGGTGCCGACCGCTTTCATCTCCTCGGGCAGGTCCCGCAGTGAGAACACGGTCAGATGCCCGGACGGATGGGTGGTGGTGGGGCCGTCGAACAGCTCGCGGTAGGAGCCTGTGACGTACGGAGCGAGCTGCGCTGCAAGCTCCGCCCCGGTAGAACTGGCTGACTTACCGCTTTCGGTAAGAGCGGATACCAGATCGGTGAGCAGGGGTGCGGGCCGGGTCCAGGTCGCGGGGTCGCGGGTGATCCCGGCGGCTTGATAGGTGCTGATGATCGCCGAGTCCAGCGCCGCGCGGGCCTGCGCGCTGAGCTGGCCTCCGAGCATGGTGGCGATCAGGGTCTGCAGGAACATCGCCCGGCGCGAGAGTACGTCGTCGCGGGGGCCGTGGCTGGCGGGCAGGTCGAAGGGGTTCCAACGGACCCCGGCGGCGCCGAGGTGCAGACAGGTGCCGCCGACGGCTCGCGCGAGGCGGGCGTATTCGTCTTCGGGGTCGACGACGGCGACCTCGACCCCTTGGTAGAGCAGGCGGAGGGTTTCGAGTTTGGTGAAAAAGCTCTTGCCCGCGCCGGAGCGGGCCAGGACGACGGAGTTGTGGTTGTCCTGGGCGTAGCGGTCCCACAGCACGACGCCGGAACCGGTGGCGCTCAGCCCGTACAGCACGCTCGTCTCACCCGCCTCGGTGGCGAGGTCGGGTGAGGTGAACGGGAAGGCCGCCGCCAGCGCCATCGTGTCGAACGTCCGGGTCGTGCCCAGCGAATCGACCCCGAGTGGCAGGGTCGTCGTCCACCCCTGCAAGGCGCGGAACGTGGCTGGTTGCGCGTCGAGCAGGAGCGAGGAGGCGAGCGCCCGCACGCGTTCGACCTCGGTGGCCAGCTCCGGCTCGGTTGGGGCGTGGATGGTGAGGTACAGGCCGACTTTGAACAGGCGGCCGTGGCCTCGGGCGAGGCTGTCGGCCAGGTCGGTGGCATCGTCGGCGGCGGCCTCTGTCGCGAAGTCTTGGAGGCGGCCGTGTTGGGCGTCGGCGCGGCTGGCCGATTCCAGGCGGGCGAGCTGGCGGCGCAGCCGCATCGCGGCGACCTGCTGCGGGATGGGTTCGATGTGCAGGGACACGTCGAGGTGGTCGGGGTAGGTGAGCAGGGGTTCGAGCCAGCCTGCGCCGATCTCGCGCGGGTAGCCGGTCACGGCGAATGACGCGGCTACGGCGCTGGGCAGGGTGAGGGTGCGAACACCTACGCCAACAGCGGCGGGATGGGTCAGTGGGCTCGGCTGCTGCTCTCTGGTACGGCGGCGCAGTCTCATGGCGTGCTCCTGGTCGAGGTGATGAGTTCGTCTGGCAGTGCCTGGTCGGCGGGATGACGGGCCCCGGGGTCGAGGCACTCGGTGAGCGCTTGGGCGGCCTCATCGGCGGTCAGGACGCGGGTGGTCACGCCGAGCGAGGCCAGCGCGCGTTCGGCTTCTGCCGCCCGGCGCAAGACGACCGCGGCCGAGGCGTCCCGCCGTACCGAGCGGCGACCTCGGCCACTGGCAGGATGGTCGCGCAGGACGACGAGGACCTGCCGGGCCAGCAGCTCACGCGTTGAGTTCAGCTCGGCCAGGTAGGCGGCGTGGTCGCGTGCTGCCTGGGCCAGCGCCGGATGCGGCAGGGCATCGGCTTGGGCCTCGACGGCTTGGACGAGGTCGGTCAGGTCCGCCGGCCTGGCCCGCGCAAGGAGCTGGACGGGTGCTTCGAGGGAGTTCAGCCACCTGCCGAACCCGCCGAGCAGCGCGGCCTGCTCGCCTGTGGTACGCAGGTGAAACGACAGGGTGCCGGTCTCGACCAGGACGGCGACGCCGCCGTCGGCGAGTTCGAGCGCGCCGTCGGTCCGGATCGCCTTGACCGGCAGCCTCAAAGGGACGGGCAGCTTACCGCGCAGGCGGCACCACCTCGGCGGTCTGCTGACTCCGTCCGGCGCGGCAACGAGCCTCTTGTTCGCACGGAAATGGAGCAGGGCAGCCAGGGCGAATCGGTCCAGGCTCAGCCCGTCCCGTCGTCCGAGGGCGATGGCGAGGCCGAGGGCGATGAGCGGCAGCAGGATCGCGGCCAGGATGACGACGGGCAGGAGCTGGTGGAACAGGTAGTAGACCGCGGCGGCGATGCCGCCGGTCAGGGCGACGATGAGGAGCTGGCGGACGGTGAGCCCGTAGGCGATCTTGTCGGGTTGGTTGATGTCGGCCGGAATGCGGGCCAGCAGCGGCGGCGGCTCCGCCTCGTGCTTCATCCGTTCCCTCCTCGTCGTGGAGTGCGCGGCGTGCGGCGGGGTGGCGGGTCGAGCCGGAGGCGGAGCTGACCGGGGCGGGGCGGCCGGGTGGGCATGCCGGGAAGCCGGTCCTGCACCCACGGCGGGCGGGGCCGAATCCACGGCCCCGACGCCGCCCCCGCCCCCGCCGACGCCGATGCCGAAGGCGTGCGCGACGGCGCAACACCCGGTGGTACGGGTGGGCGCGGAACGCGGGTGACCGGGAACGGCAGCGCGAGCTGAGTGCCTTGCCGGGCCCGCCTCGCCGAGGCGGCAGCCGCTTCGGGTGTGGGCGCGGGCGAGGCGGGTGCTGGCAGGTTGAGCGGGAGTTCAAGTTGTTGCCAGGACGGCGAACGGTTGGGCATGGCGGCTCCCGTCTTCGGGCCGGTTGGAGGCTTGGGCGCGGTTGGACTGCCGGGCTTCAGGCTTCGGCCAGGGCCGCTCTTGCCGTTGCCTGGTCGGCCGTGCCGGTGGGCTGCTGCCGTATGGTCTTTGCGGGCAGTGGCGGCTCGGCCGGTCTTGCCGAGGGACCGGGCGGCGCCGAGGGTCTTGTAGACGATCACGGCTTTAACGAGGCGTCTGAGCATGGTGGGCTGGCCCTGCTGCCAGATTGTCTTGGCGACCCAGCCGGGGATCTTGATCAGGACGAACAGGACGCCGATCAAGATGAGGACGTCCAGCGCCCGGTTGGCGGTAGGCCGGACCATCGCCTCGACCGCGTCACCGGTGCTGGGGGTGGCGGGGGCGAGCGGATAGGCGGCGGCCGAATCGGTGAGCACCAGCTTGAACGCCAGGATCAGCCCGATGGCTTGCAGGATCTGGATCGCGAGCAGGCCGAAGAAGCTGCGCCACCACAGGCGCGCGATCCCTTCGGTCTGCGGCAGCGCGTGACACAACAAGGCGAGCGGCGCGGTGATGATCAGGAACAGCAGCAGGGTGACGCGGATGACTCCGATGAAGGTCAGGAGCAGCCCCATCAGGACGGCGGTGCCGATCAGCAGGACGAGGAACAGCACGGTGCCGGTCGGGTCCTTGATCAGAGCGTCGACCTTGGCGGCGATTAGATTCCCGGCCCGCTGGCCGTCGACGCCGTCGCCGAGCAGCGCAGTCACCATGGCGTTGGTGAGCTCGATCGCGTACTGGCAGATCGTGAGCGAGGCGTTCAACGTGATCACTGCGACGATCAGGCGTGGGATGATCTCGCCGGGCGTGGTGGAGTTGCCGGGGCTGGTGCCGTGGGCCATCACGATCACGCCACCGGCCACCACCATGAGCACCAGCAGCGCGTTGGCGACGAGCCGGACGTGCCCGGACAGCTCCCGGACCCGCTCCAGCATCAGAGGCGGCGGGGCGGCCAGCAGGGTGCTGCCGACCGTGACGAAAGCGGGGTTGATCGCGTCGGTGACGAGGCTGGTGAACCAGCCGTTCATCGCCTGGTTGAGTTTGCAGCCGACATCCATCCACCCGCACTCCGGCACCCCGCCGGGCGGGACAGTGGGCGGCGTGGTGGCGGGCGGAATCCAAGTCACCTGGGGCGACGGAGCGGGACTCGGGCTCGTGGTGGCCGAAGGCGTCGGGGTGGGTTCGGCGCGGGCCGGCAGAGGTGTGGCGAGCCCGGTTACGGTGGCGGCGAGCAGGAAGCTCACGCAGGCCCGAACCAGCCAGGCCGTCGGCCGCCTTCTTGCTCCGCCCGGTTCATGGCGGCAGATCATTACGCGCCCACGATGCCTTTGAGGATGGTCACCAGCAGTGGGGCCAGGGCGGCGATGCCGTAGCCGAGGGCGGCGTAGCGCAGGCCCTTCTTGGCGGCCTCGACTTCACCGGGGTCGCCGCCGGCCAGGATGTAGCGCACTCCTGCGACGGTGAGGAACAAGGTGGCGAGTGCTACGAGGAGGCCGACGATGACGTTGCGCAGGTTGTCGATCACCGCGTTCAGCGAGGACGGAGCCGCTGCCATGCTGACCGAGTTCAGGCTGGTGGTGTCGGCGTAGGCGTTAGCGAAGGCGACGGCGTGGACGATCACGTATTCGAGCAGGGTGCCCATGACGAGACCGCCGAGAACGACCAGAACGATGAGACAGATCTTGAGGCTGTGGGCGTGCGGAGAAGTGGTGCGGCGTGGGCGGATCATGTGCTGCCTCCCAGAGCGGTGGAGCGGAGCGAGCGGCGGTCGCGGTCGCGGGCGGGCGACGGCGCGGGCCGATGGTGCGGGCCGATGGTGCGGGCCGATGGTGCGGGCCGATGGTGCGGGGTGAGGGCGGCGCGGAGGTGCCAGGCCCGGCGACGGGGCCGGGTGGGCGTCCTCCTTCGAGGTGCGGAGCGTGGGCTGGGCCGGGTGACAGGGACCGGTGACCAGGTACGGGTCCCGCTGCCGGGCTCGGCGATCTTCCGCGCTGCCTTCACCTGTCCAAAGACCAGGTCGAAGCGTCGAGTTAGGACATGGTGGCCAGTGGATTTTGCGTGGTGTTTGCTGGCAAACTCGCGCTGGCGCCGGTCCGATCGCTACAGGGTGCGCTTGAGGAACGCCTGGTAGAGGGCGTTCTCGGCGCGCTGACGGCGCTTGAGCGCGGTGCAATACAGCAGGCCGCGGCGGCGGCAGTAGGAGCTGAGCGAGACGCCCTCCAGCCGGGTCAAGCCGATCAGCTCCGCCTCATCCCGCGTGATGACCCCTTCGGCGACCGCTTGGGCGAGCAGCAGGTCGGGGTGGCCGGCCGGGTAGGTGAGCGGCTGCTGCCCGCTCTCGGCGCGGTCGAGCAGGTCGGGATCGGCCAGTGGACGCGGCGGCTCGATGGCGAGGGTCCGGAGCACGGCGAACTGTGTCAGCCGTGACAGCCGCAGCAGCGGGTGAGACCAGGCAAGGTTCACCCGGACCAGGGCTTCCATGAAGGCGGTCAGGACTTCGGCTTCCAGGTCTTCCTGGTCCATGCGGGCGAGCCGGTCCGGATGGCCGATCTGTTCGGCGTGGGTCTTGTTGGTCAGAGCGGTGACGAGGCGGCCCAGCATGGGGCGGGCCAGTGCGACAGCGGCGACCATCCACACGCCCCGGTGCGTACGGGCCTGCGTGATGAGGTGCCGCCACACGTGGTCGCGGGTGGTGCGCGTGCAGGACGGGTGCAGCAGCAGGTGCCGTAGTTCGCCCAGCGGGATGAGCCGGGCGGGGAGCCCTTCCCCGAGCGCGGCTCCATCGACGGCCAGCGGTTGCGGGCCGCGCATGAGCAGCTCGAACGCGTGCCCGGCCACGTCCAGCGGCAGCGAACTCGTGGTCGTGACGGCCGAGGTGGTCGACATGGCGGTGGTCGAGGTGGTGTCAGTGGAGAGACGGACCGAGGTGTGGCTGGGCGTGCTGTTGACGGTTGAGCTGGCGAGGTGTGCAGACCGGCTGGTCGAAGGGTGAGACATGGCGACGCTCCCGAGGGACGAGTTCGGTTCGGACGTCGCCATCCCGCCAAAGGCCCTGGGCAAGAACCGGACGAGAAATGATCAGACATCGGGCATGGCAAAGATCGCGCCAGTTTCGGATCACGTCTCAGAAGCAGAGCTGACCTGCGGAAACGTCAGAAACCTGCGGTCCGTGCCCGCCGATCCGAGCGAAGGCGCATCCCGTGATTCTGCATGCGGAAACGGGCTGACCTGCGGGAACAGGATGAGACCGAAACTCTCGCGTCAAGATTGCGTCAACCGGTTGGACCTGGCTCGAACCGAGGGACCGCACCTGGCTTGGTCAGGAGCCTTCATCGCGGTCGTCCGGCCGGGTGATGGGCTGGCTGGTGCGAAACATGCGGGCCTCGTGCTGGGCGCGGGTGATGACGGCCGAGACGGCCTCGGCCGCACGGCGGCCTGCCAGCTGGCGGATCTCCTGGGGCGGGTCCCGATCGTCGATGATGAAGAGGGTCCCGTTGTCGGCGACGTGAGTGCGTACGCGCCAGCCAAGCCGGCGTCCGGCTGCTCGTGCGGCCCGTCGCAGGTCGGCGAGCTCTCCCAGCTCGATCACGGCGTCGTGGGTGAGGATGAGCTGGCCGTAGAAGCCGCGGTACTCGGGTTTGAGGCCGGCGGTCATCATCGCCTTGAGCTGGTCGACGAGCTTGGTGAAGCGGCGTTCGGCCAGCTCATCCTTCCGGCCTGCCATGTGACCCCACCTCCCGCTGACACGGCTGGGCCGTGTCTTCTCAGCGTAGGCGGATGCCGCCGACAGGTGGCGGCCAACCGGGATGAAGGTGGGCGACGGAGACTGCCCGAGGGGTGTACGGCACGTGCACAAGAACGCTGTGACCTGCGGAAACGTCAGATCGAGTGCGGGATCATCGGCGACGGTAGGGCGTATGTGCTGGCCCGGTGTGAAAGGCGGCCAGGCCAGCACATCCCCGAACGGACTGGGCCCCTCCAATGTCCAGCCCGCCCGTACGGGCCGGACCCGCCTCGGTATCCGACCCGCAAGCACACCAGTATCAGCGTGACAGGACGAATACGGAAGGTGAGCAGCGGAATTGAGATGCGGAGATGCGCTCTTCCCGATGGGGTACGTCCTCGAAGCCCTGGTGTTCACCGGAGGCTGCGCCCGTCCCTGCCAGAGGACGGGCGCGCAGAGAAGAGCAACCGGAGGTGTTCACGCGCACATGGCGGAGCCACATGGTAGCGGCAAGTACTTGTCGAACTTTTGCTTGACGGCCTGTCCTAACACAGGCTCTCGGGCCGGTATTTGGATCAGTGACAGGGATCGCTGACCCGGTACTCGGGCCACACCCACATGACCGAACCGACCACAACCTCTTCGTCCAGCACCTCCGCCCCAGCTACCGATCTCTTTCGGGAACTGTGCGTAAGCCGCGACGTGCAAGACCGTTCACGAGGGCATCTGCCGCTGACCGTGTGGCTGGCCGCAGCCGACACCGAAACGGCCGCCACCTGCCAGGCGGGTTGCTGCCACCCGGTCTCCGGTCCGCTGGCCCGTCATCTGATCGCCGCCTGCGCCCGCATGGGCGAGAGCGTCATCCATCTGGGCGCCACCGATCACCAGGTCATCTCGGCCGCGCTGACGGCGGGCTGCCTGCCGGTGGCCGTCTTCACCGACGCGGGCCGGGCGGGGGTGATCTGGACCCGGCTGGCGCGCACCCACCCCGGCTACGACCTGGAAGTCACCGACCTGCGCGTCACCGACCCCGCAGACGACGGGCCGTCAATGCTGGCCGACCTGGCGGGGAACGGCAGCCTGGTGGTGGCCGAGCGGCCCTGCCCGCAGCCGCTCGCCGCGGGTGGTCGGCCAGACTCCAGCGCTGAGGCGCAGGTCCTGGACCTCGCCGACGTGGCGGGGCTGGTGAAGCCGGGCGGGCATCTGGCCGTGGTGACCGGCCTGCACCGCGCCGGCCGCGTGGTCGATCCGCTGCCGGAGATCATCGCCCGAGCGCGTGAGGCGGGGCTGGCGTATCTGCAGCACATCATCGCCCTGCACCAGCCCGCTCGCGGCGAGCACATCGAACCGGACCACCTGCGTCACGGCCTGGCCACCCTCCAAGAACTTCCGGCATGTGCCGGACTGCCTGCCAGCACCCGCGTCCACTCGGACGTGCTGCTGTTCACCCGCCCACGAGGGCTCGCCGAGCCGCCAGAACCGACGACACCTCCGGCGGGCAGTACTGCTTCGCCAGTCGCTGCCAGGGGCGTTGCCCCGGTGGGAGGTGGTCGTTGATGGCCGAGGTGACGACGTCGGTGTGGACGACCGGGCAGCAGCCGTCGCGGGTGCAGCGGCGCGGCCGGTATCTGCCGGAGTCGATGGGGCATCCGGGCAAGATGCTTCCCTCGATCGCCGCTCGGGTGATCGGCACCTACACCCGGCCGGGGGAGCTGGTGGTCGATCCGATGTGCGGGATCGGTACCACCCTGGTCGAGGCCGCGCATCTGGGCAGGCACGTCGCGGGGGTGGAGTACGAGGAGCAGTGGGCGCGGCTGGCGGTCGCCAACCTCGCCCACGCCAGGAAACAGGGAGCCGAAGGGTTCGGCCGGGTGGTGGCCGGGGACTCACGCAACATCGCCCGGCTGCTGCCGGACCTGGCCGGGCGGGCGGCCCTGGTGCTCACCTCCCCGCCCTACGGCGCTCACACCCACGGGCACATCCGCTCCACGCGCGATACCGGCGAGCCGGGCGTGCGCAAGTGGAACCACCACTACTCGGCCGATCGTGGCAACCTCGCCCATCAGCAACTTCCGGCGCTGCTGGAGGGGTTCGGCCGCATCCTGGCCGGATGTAAGGAACTGCTGCGCCCCGGCGGGGTGGCGGCGATCACCGTGCGGCCGTATCGGGTGCGGGGCGAGCTGGTCGATCTGCCCGGCCACGTCCACCAGATCGCTCAGGAAGCCGGGCTGGTGCTCGCCGACCGGATCGTGTGCCTGCTGTGCGGGCTTGGCGACGGCCACCTCCTCAACCGAGCGTCGTTCTTCCAGCTCCACGAGGCACGCAAGGCATGGGCGCGCGGCCTGCCGATCCACGCCATAGCTCATGAAGACCTGCTCATCTTCCGCGCGCTTGCGGAGCCCGCGGGTTCACGGAGACCGAAGGATCTTCAGCAGGAACTCCAGGGTTCGTCGGGGGACATCTCGGGCCTGCGAGACGGCGGCGAGCCGGAGTAACACGTCAGTCGTCCCTGTTCCCGGCCCGGATTCGGGCCAGGAACAGGGGTTCGTGCCCTGACCTGCGGATTTCGCTACACGGGCCATGAAGGTGGGCGTCGATACCGCCGCCACCAACCCCGCCCCGCACCCCGGCATGCCGGGGCTGTGACCGCCCCGTCGTCCACGGGACGGCCGCCCCCGGCTCCGCGACGGGACGCGGGCGGGGCGGCGGCGTAGCGCCCACCACAGCCCGCACCTGCCGGACGGGGCCGCGCATCCCCGCGCGGTACGGATCGGCCCCTGTCTATCAACGCGCATGGAGGTGACACATGACCAGCACAACCCCGAACCAGCCCCTGCCCGCCGAGGCGATGGAGCGGCCGGAGGTGGTGAGCCTGCTGACGGCCGGGCGGCTGCTCGGCATGGGCCGCACCAAGGCATACCGGCTCGCGAAAGCGGGCGAGTTCCCCTGCCGGGTGCTGCGCATCGGCGGCAGGTACGCCGTGCCGGTGCGCGGGCTGCGGGCGCTACTCGACCCGCCAGCAGAGCAAGTCGATCACACCGGGCCGGACAGCAGCAGCCACCCGGCAGGAAAGGAAGGATGACCACGATGGGCGCAACCTCAGACATCGCGTCTCAGACAGCCATGACGGCAGGGAGGGAGGCGAAGGTCGCCAAGGGCACCACGTTCAAGATCTGCGCCTGCGTCGACCCCGAGACCGGCAAGAACATCAGCAAGACCTGCCCGAAGTTGCGCACCGGCCACGCCAGTGGCGGCCGACGGTGGAGCTCAACGCACGGCACGTGGGCCTACCAGCTCGAGCTGCCCGCGCACGCCGACGGCAGGCGGCGCACCCCCCTGCGGCGGCGCGGGTTCGCCACGCTGGAGGAGGCGGAGGCGGAGCTGGATCACGCCCGCGGCCTGCTCGCCCTCGACCCCGACCCAGCGGTGCGCAGGCAGATCACCGCGCTGATGCTGTCGATGCTCAAGGACACCAAAAGCCTGCCCGACACCGAAGAGGTGCGGCGTAAGGTCCGCACTCGCCAAGACCTCAACCGGCACGTCACGGTCGCGGAGTGGCTGGAGGAGTTCCTGGGGCGCAAGCGCGCCATCGAGCCGACCACCAAACGCGCCTATGAGTCCCACATCCGGCTCTACCTGAAACCGTACCTGGGCGACGTCCGGCTGGACCGGCTGCGGGTGTCCGACATCGCGGGCATGTTCGATGCGATCGAGGAGTTCAACGACATCATCGCCACCGAACGCGCCAGCGGCGACCCCGCCCGCGTGCAGGCAGTGCGATACCGGCGTCCGGTCGGCCCGACGACGATGCACCGTATCCGGGCGACGCTGCGGCACGCGCTCAAAATCGCGATCCGGCAGGATCGGCTGCTGGACTTCAACCCCGCCGCTGTTGTCGAGCTCGCCGCGGTGACCCGGCCCAAGCCGGTCGTCTGGACGGAAGAGCGTGTCACTCAGCGGCGTGCCGACCATGCCGGCCATCTGGAGCGGCTCAAGCGGGCCACGGGAGGCAAACGGGTTGACCCGGTCGCCGCCTACATCGGCGCGCCCCGCCCCTCACCGGTGATGGTGTGGACACCTCAGCAGCTGCAGCAGTTTCTCGCCTACGCACGCAACGACCGCCTGTTCGCGCTCTACCGGCTGTATGCGATGTGCGGGCTGCGGCGAGGGGAGGGCGTAGGAATCCGCAAGCCGGATGTCAACTACTAGTGCCGCATCAGGCAACGTTCGCCCTGTCGACTACTTCGCGGAGGCGTTCGTCGGCGGCGTGCTTGTTCCGCCAGATGATGTAGCGGCGGATCATGCTGCCCTGCTCCTTGTGGCTGGCATGGTCGGTGCCGTCGAGGGCGAAGTAGCGCAGGGCGGTGAACTGAGCCTCGATGCGGTTGAGCCAGGAGCTGTTGGTCGGAGTGTAGGCGAGCTCGACGTTGTGGGCCGCGGCCCAGTCGCCGACCCGAGTGTCCTTCTTCGTGGTCAGGTGTGGAGAGAAGTTGTCGAGCACGATCGCGATACGGACCTCCGACGGGTAGAGGCTGCGCAGGTAGCGGCAGAATTCCAGGAACCTGGCGCGGTTCTTCCTCGGCTTGACGTGCCCGTAGAGCTTGTCCTTGCCAAGGTCGCAGGCGGCGAACAGGTGCCGGACCCCGTGCGGGCGGGTGTACGTCGCCCGCCGGCGGGGCCGGGGCTCACGGTCGGATCCTTGTGCCTCCCGCCGCGCTCGGCCCACTGCCGCCCAGGATGGGGCTGGAGGTTGAGCGGGCCGAACTCGTCCAGGCACAAGACGACTTCGGGCTCGCCGTCCTCGGGTATGACCTCGCCGTCGGCGATCGCGTAGAGGTGCTCCACGCGGGCCTTCTTGGCGGCATAGTCCGGGTCACGGGAGGTCTTCCAGGTCTTTACGCGTTGAAAGGAGACGCCCTCCTCGCGGAGCAGGATGCGCAGGCCCTCGTGGCTGATGTCGTCGATCACCCCCTCGGCGACCAGGAAGTCGGCCAGCTTGGCCAGACTCCAGGTCGAAAACGGCAGGCCATGCTCGGCCGGCTTGGACTTGGTGATCTTCTTGATCTCGCGTCGTTCGGGGAGGGTGAAGGTCCTGGGCCGTCCGCCCTTGTACTTCGGGTAAAGAGCCTCGAAACCGTCGTCATTGAAGTTGTGGATCACATCGCGGACCCGGTCCGGACTGGTGAACGTCACCTCGGCGATCTTCGCTACCGACATGCCCTGTGCGGACAGCAGTACCATCTGCGCGCGCCGCCAAGTCACGACCGAGCCGGCGCGTCTGCGGATGATCCGCAGCAGCCGCCGGCCCTCGTCGTCATCGATCGCATGAACCCCTACTCGTTCCGTCACCCGCACAGCCTGGCGCTTCCCGATTGGGCGCACCAGCATCCTGCGCATGCGGCGCTGCAATGGCGCCGCCGCGCAGGGCCGCGGGGTGGCGCAGGGCCGCCCCGGGCAGGGGGACCATCCCGAAGCGGGCGTAGTAGGGCTGCAGCGGTGCGTCACACAGCAGGTCCACCGAGTAGAACCGTTCCGTGCCTTCCAGGATGCGGCGCATCAGCTCGGTTCCGATCCCCCGGCCCTGGTAACCGGGGAGGACCTCCAACCAGGGGATCGCCGCGGTGAGCACGCCATCACTGATCATGGTTACGAAACCGACGACGCGACCAGCGGTGCTGTCGATGGCCACCACCGCACGGAAGCTTCCGTGCAGCACCGCCAAGTGCTGCGCAGGCGAGGCTGGCCGCGGCCAGCCGACGAAGAACCCGCGCAGCATCCCCTCACCGACCTCGGCGATGTCATCGGTATAGCGGATCACGCCCAGCCCCCACGAAACGACCCTGATGATCAAGCAATACCTTACGCGTCACACGGGGCAAACATTGCCTGATGCGGCACTAGGCATCGCGGATCGGGATTCACTGGCAGATCACCCAGCTCGGCTGGGACCCGATCCAAGGGACACCGAAGACGGACTCCAGCGACCGCGAGATCGCCGTCGACGCCGAGAGCATGGCCTTGCTGAAGGAACACCACACGCGGCAGGCGAAAGAACGGCTGGCCGCGGGCGAGGATTGGGTCGAGTCGGGGTTCGTCTTCACCGACGAGCTCGGCCGGCCTCTGCACCCTCAGCATGTGACCGATCGCTTCTACCAGATCTGCTACCAGGCCGGGCTGCCGCCGATCCGGTTGCACGACCTGCGCCATCTGGCGGCCACCGCGATGCTGGCGGCCGGGGTGGACATCAAGCTCGTGCAGGAGGCTCTGGGGCACAAGACCGCGTCCTTCACCCGTGACACCTACACCAGCGTCTACCCCGAAGCCGCCGCAGCCGCGGCCGAGGCGACCGCCGCGTTCCTGACAGGATCGCCGGTGCCCGCGCCCCGGCCGGTCCCACCCCGGCCGAGCACAACCCGAACCCGGTCCAACGCCGAGGTGGGACAGGCCGGTGGGTCAGTAGTGCCCCTGCCGACCAGGCCAACCAGCTAGCTGTATCGCCTCATCAGGGCAGGAAGGACGAGATGTAAGCGGAGGCCGGTCAGCCGCACAGGGGGAGCGGCCTCCGCTCTCTTCCACTTCTCATCGCAAGTCGGGTCCTTCGGGCGGGGATGATGCGCCCGGCCGCTGCTCGTGACCCACGGCGGACGCCTTCCCGAAGGCCGGGTCCGGCGGCAGCATCCTTGGGAAGGGAGGTGCTTGCCGCCGGACGATTGCGGGGGTGGGCGGCCCCTCGCGTCACGGCCTCCGCTGCCGCGACGCTCTCCTCCCCGTAAGGGGCCGCCCTGGCGACGATCAGGCGGACGGGGGCACCCGCCGTGATCGCCTTCGGGAGGTGGCTGGCCGTTGTCCTCTTCCGGCCGGCCACCCTGAGGCGACCGCGTCCGCGCTCGCGCGTGAGGCGTTCGCGGTCACCGCTATCTCGGGAGCGCACCGGCCCGCCTGGGCCCGGTCCGGCATGCTCGCGAGAAGTCGGGGGTGCCCTCACCCGGCTTCTCGGACGTGGCCGGGTAAGGGCGCTGTCAGCCACAGGGATCCGCCCGCTCAGCTGCTGTGGCTGACAGGGCTCGGGACCCGTCCGGCGTCGGCCGGTCGGGCCGGGGTGTGTGCCCTGACGCCGTACGGCGGCGGCGAAGGACGCCTCCCGGGCTCGCGCCCCGGGTGGGCCACGCGCCCTGGGGCGGTCTACGCCTGTGGGGTCAGGCGGGCGGCCGGTACGGCCGGGGTCAGCACGTGGCCGATCCGTACGACAGCGGCGGCCATGTCATCGACACCGGTGATCTGTTCGGCCCAGGACCACCACAAGCTCCACTCGCCATCGAGCGGCGCGGCGGTGACCACCTCACACAGCGAGGCGCAGTCAGGGTTGATGACCCGTAGGCGCGGCATCAGCCCGGCAGGGGTAAGAAGGCGGGCGTGCAGGCCTCGTTCCTCCAGCAAGACTCGCAGCTCGGCGAGGTAGGTGGCGGCTTGCTCGGCCACGTCGGCGGGGATGGGTTCGGGCATGACGATCTCCCACGAGGATGGGCTGGAACGGTCAGGATTCGGGGGGCTGGTTGCGGCTGATCGAACGCCGCGCGAGGTAGACCTTCCGCGCGATCACTGCAACGACGCCGAAGAGGATGACGCCGAGCACCGCCTGGGACACCGGCCGCGCCAGGCTGGCGGGAGCCAAAAGAACGAAGGCAACGAACCCACCGGTCAGGAGCAGCGCCAGCGCGGAGAGCACTTTGTCACGGGACATGGGAAGCCTTCCTGTACGAGAGATGGGAAAAAGCGTTAGGTGGGGATCGCGGGCCGAGGCGATCACTGGCTGAACAGGGAGCGGTCGTTGGTCTGTCTGCGGCGGGTCCACCAGTGGTGCCCGAGCACGGCAACGACGAAGACGCTCGGCCCCAGCACGAGCACCGCCACGATGACCGGGAGCGGCACGCTTCCGGGGGAGGCGGTGATCCAGCCGCCGAATCCGGCGGTGATGAACAGCGGTAAGAGCACGATCAGGTGATGGCGTCGCACAGAAGCTGTTCCCTTCTCTGATGTCAGCCAGAACTCCAGGGAGAGGCTCGGCCGCTGGCTAGATCGGGGCGTGGAAGAGTTCCTCTAGCTGCGCCGGGGTGGGCTCCCGGTCGAGGTGGCACCACACGCAGCGGTGTCCACCACTGGGCAGTCGGTGGCTTCCCCACCGGCCGCGCGACAGGTTGTCCACGATCGCCAGCCCACGCCCGTGCTCGGAATGCAGATTCGGCCCCTGCATCGGGATGCGGGCCGGTGCCGAACAGCGTGAACCGGGATCGGTCACCACCAGCCGCAGGACGGACTCGTCCTGAGACAACTTGAGCGTGATCTGCCCAGGGGAGCCGTCAGCAGTGGTGGCGTCGGCGTACTTCACGGCGTTGGTGACCAGCTCCGAGGTCACCAACATTGCGATCTCGAAGGCGGCACGCTCGGTTCCCAGCCACGCACGAACCGTCTGCCGTGCCAGATATGGTGCCTGATCGCTGCACGGTAGCTGGGCGAATCCGAGTTCCTCAAAGTGGATGATGGGAGTCGTGGGATAGATCACCGAATTTGCCTCGCTACTTCCCGATCACCGCTGCTTCTACGTGAAGAATGCGCGAAATGATTAACACGTCTGCTCGCCGCTTCGTGTAGCTGGTCAGCGTGGTTCAAGCTGGCCTGAGGAGACCATCTCAGAAAACGCCTGCGTGATGGTCCCAATGCAAAGCACTTCCCAGGCACGAACCAGGTGTGCTACTACACATGCCTGTGCGTTTCTCGTGTGTTCTCGGGAAGGGGGCTTCTCTACCATGGAAAACAGCGAGCCGGAACCCGAATTGAAAGCACCGAGAGTTGAATTCGGTGCCCATCTTCGTGATTACCGCATAGCGGCAGGGAAGCGGCAAAAGGAACTCGCTGCAATGCTCGGCTGGTCGGTATCGAAGATCAGCATGGTCGAGCGTGGAGAGCGCCCAGCGCATGAAGACTTCGTCCGCGCCGCCGACTCTGCACTTGGAGCAGATGGCGGGCTGCTAGCCCGTTGGCGCGAGACCGTCGAATACGCCACCCGATGGCCCATCTGGTTGGCTCAACTGGCGGAGATCGAACAGCAGGCAGACACCCTGCAAACCTGGCAGCCACTGATCGTTCCTGGCCTGCTCCAGACTCCGGAGTATGCACGAGCCATCTTCAGCGGCAGACCCGCCATCACCTCTGACGAGGTCGAACACAATGTCGCCGCACGCTTGGAACGCCAGCGTGTACTTCAGCGTGACAGGGGGCCTACCCTATGGGCGATACTGGATGAAGGAGTCCTGACCCGACCGACCGGCAGTGAGGCGGTGATGGCCGAGCAGATGGCTCACTTGGCCGCCCTGGATGAGCACCCCCGCATCAACATCCGCGTGCTCCCGCACAACTCCTGGCTGACCACCGGCTTGCAAGGAGCTTTCATTCTCGCTGGCGGGCCAGGGATGCCAGATATGGTCTACCTCGAGTCCATCATCACAGGCCAGATCACGGCCGACAGCGAACGCGTCCGCGAGGTCAGGCTGAAGTACGAGATGCTGCACAACGAAGCCCTGCCCCGTCGAGCTTCGCTGCAGCTCATAAGGGAGATGGCAGAGAAATGGACGAACTGACCGAAGAACTTCTCAAGAACGCTGCATGGCGGAAGGCCACCCGCTCTGGCGATAGCGGTGACTGCTTGGAAGTGGCGCCCCTGCCTGACGGCCGGGTGGGCTTGCGCGACACGGAGCGCCTCGATCTCGCTCCGTATGTGGTCTCACCGTCGGTCTGGGCAGCGTTCGTCGATGGTGCGAAGAAGGGTGAGTTCGACTTCTAGTACATGCCGTCACGGGAGACGGCCGGAGGCTCTTCGGTACTAGCCGAAGACCCTCCGGCCTTCCACGCGATCGTGGCCATCTTGCGGGCGGCCTGCCGCCGACGACGACCGTGTGATCCGCATCCCCTCCACCTGACACGGCACGTGCCACCGCCGACGTCGTCCCTGGACGCGGCCTCGCCGACACGCCGTCCCGCCGATCATCACGTCTTCTCTTAACGCCTGCTCACAGCCCGTTGATTCAGACGCGAAAAGAGTTCCTCCCGCGCCTGCCATGTCACCAGGTGAGCATCAGTGACTTCAGGCCGAAGATGGCGTTGAAGGTGCGGTACTCGACCTGGTCGAACGGGTCGGCCAGGGCGAGGCGGGGGAAGCGCCGGAACAGGGCGGGGAAGGCGATGCGCATCTCCGCGCGGGCCAGCGGCGCGCCGAGGCAGTGGTGGACTCCGTGGCCGAAGGCGAGGTGGCCGAGGTCTCCGCGGGTGATGTCGAGGCGGTCGGGGTTGTCGATGAAGGCGGGGTCGCGGTTGGCGGCGGGCAGGGAGGCGGTCACGAGTGAGCCTGCGGGGATGGTCTGCCCGGCGATCTCCACGTCGGTCGTGGTGATGCGGGGCGGCATCGTGTGCAGGATGGACAGCCAGCGCAGCAGCTCCTCCACGGCCGGTTCGATCCGGGCGGGATCGTCGCGGACCAGGGCGAGCTGGTCGGGGTGGCGTAGCAGGGCCAGGACGCCCAGGCCGAGCATGTTGGCGGTGGTCTCGTGCCCGGCGATCAGCAGCAGGCCTGAGATGCCGATGAGCTCGTCGGTGCTGAGGTCGTCGCCGTGTTCGCGGACGAGCATGCCCAGCATGTCCTCGCCGGGGTGCGCCTGCGCTTTGGCGACCAGGCCGGCCATGTACGCGCGGTTCTCCTGCGATGCCGCGAGCCGCTCCTCCATCGGCGATGACATGTCCAGCATGCGGGCGGAGCGGGCCTGGAACTCGCCGCGGTCGGAGTAGGGCACGCCCAGCAGTTCGCAGATCACCAGGGACGGCACCGGCAGCGCGAAGTGCGCGACCAGGTCGGCCGGTTGGCCGGCTTGCTCCAGGTCGTCCAGGGCGGCTTCGACGATCTCGGTGATGCGTGGTTCGAGCCGGCGCATTCTGCGCATGGTGAACTCGGCGGTGAGCATCTTGCGTAGCCGGGTGTGCTCCGGCGGGTCGAATCCGATCAGGTTGCCGGCTCGCAGCCGGGCCTGCTCCTCCTGACTGACCTCACTTCCGGCGCGCAGGGTGAATGGGGCGGGCCTGTTGCTGCTGAACCGGACCGGGTCCGACAGCATCTGGCGGACGTCGTCGAAGCGGCACAGCAGGTAGGCGGGCACGCCGAACGGTGTCATCGTCTGCACGACGCCTTCGCCGTCGCGGATCCGGGTCAGCTCCTCGACGGGGTCGAACCCGTCGCGTCGCATCTGGATCGGCAGATGTGGAGCTTCGGTCATGGTCTGCTCCTTGCGAGGTGGTGGGTGGGGCCTACGTATGCTCGATCCCGGCTGCGGGGGTGGCGACGGCGCGCAGGAACGCCTCGGAGAAGACCGCGCAGGTCTCCTCCACGCTGGGCAGGTCGAAGCCGGGGACCTGGTCGATGGCCGGGCGCAGCACGAAGTGCATCACGGCCGGGGCGATCAGTTGCTGGATGAGCAGCGGCAGCGGTAACGGGCGGATGCGTCCGGTGGCCATTTCGTCGGCCAGCCATCCGCCGAGGCCGGCGAGCTTGCGGGGGGTGAAGTGCTCCAGCAGGCGCCGCAGGGCGGGCTCGCCCGGGCGGGCCAGCGCTTCGGCGAGCATGGCCGGCATCACCCTGGGCTCGCGGGTGAGCGCTTCGGCCAGCAGCAGGTAGATCCGGTTCACGGTCTCGCTCAGGTCGGCGGGCGTGCCGGTGATCACGTCGTCGATATTCAGGAGCGGCATGTGGCGTTCGAAGATGGCCCGCAGTAGCTCGTCCCGGCCGCCGAAGGTGACGTACAGGCTGGGCAGCGAGCAGCGGGCGGCGGTGGCGACCGCGTCGAGGGTGAGGGCGGCCAGGCCGTGCTCGCCGATCAGGCGGGCGCCCGCCTCGATCGCGCGTTCGCGGACCGGGCGCTGCCCGCCGGGGTCCACCCCCGCGGCGCGTACCGCCGCGTCGAGGGCCTGGCGGGTGCCGCCGACACGGCGGAGCAGAGTGCTGCGGGAGACGCCGGCCTCCTGGGCGATCGCCAGGACGGGCACGTCGGCCACGTCCTTGCCCAGCCGTTCGGCGGCCCGCAGGGCGGCCTGCACGAGGTCGACGGGAACGCGGCCGTCGGTGTCCGGCATCCTCGCCTCCTCTGGACCGCCATCGTCTCGCTGTGACACACTGATAATCATAACATTAACTGAAGTTCCAAAGCTGGACTCGGCAGGAGAAGCGCGTGGCTGAGATACGGATGAAGGTGAACGGCTCCGCCGCCTCGCTGGAGGTGGAGCCGTGGGTCAGCCTGCTGGACGCGCTGCGCGAGCGGCTCGGCGTGACAGGGCCGAAGAAGGGCTGCGACCAGGGCGCCTGCGGCGCGTGCACGGTGCTGGCCGACGGCGTGCGGATCAACTCCTGCCTGGCGCTGGCGGTCCAGTACGACGGCCGCGAGATCACCACGATCGAGGGCGTGGCGCATCCGCTGCAGGAGGCGTTCATCCGCCATGAAGGCTTCCAGTGCGGCTACTGCACCTCGGGCCAGATCTGCTCGGCGATCGGCATGCTGGCCGAGCACGCCGCAGGGATGCCCAGCGCCGTGGCCGACTCCGGCGCCTTGAGCGAGGCCGAGGTCAGGGAGCGGATGAGCGGCAACCTGTGCCGCTGCGGCGCCTACAACGGCATCGTGGACGCGATCATGGACGTTGCGCAGGAGACCCGATGAGGCCGTTCGCCTACCTCAAACCCCTCGACACCGAGGCCGCCCTCCACGCCGCCGCCCAACCGGGCGCGAAGTTCCTCGGCGGCGGCACCAACCTGGTCGACCTGATGCGCGAGGGCATCGAGCGGCCCGACACCCTCGTGGACGTCACCGGCCTGCCGTACGACACGGTGGAGGAGCTGCCCGGCGGCGGGCTGCGGATCGGCGCGCTGGTGCGCAACAGCACCCTCGCCGCCGACCGGCGGGTGCGCACCCGCTACCCGGTGCTGTCGCAGGCGCTGCTGTCGGGAGCCTCCGGCCAGCTGCGGAACATGGCCACCGTGGGCGGCAACCTGCTGCAACGCACCCGCTGCCCCTACTTCTACGACACCGCCTCGGCCTGCAACAAGCGCGAGCCCGGCAGCGGCTGCGACGCGCTGGAGGGGTTCAACCGCGGCTGCGCGATCCTGGGCGTGAGCGAGCACTGCATCGCCACCCACCCGTCCGACATGTGCGTGGCGCTGGCCGCGCTGGACGCCGTGGTGGAGGTGCATGGCGTGGGCGGCACGCGGCGCGTCCCGCTGGCGGACCTGCACCGGCTGCCCGGCGACACTCCGCAGGTCGAGACGTCGCTGGAGGCCGGTGACCTGATCACGGCGGTCGAGCTGCCGCCCGTTCCCGTCGCGGCCCGTTCCCGCTACCGCAAGGTCCGCGACCGCGCCTCCTACGCCTTCGCCCTGGTCTCGGTGGCGGCGGCGCTGGAAGTGCGCGACGGCACGGTTACGGACGTCCGGCTGGCGCTGGGCGGCGTCGCCCCCAAACCCTGGCGGGCCCGCGAGGCGGAGCGGATCCTGCTCGGCGGCCTCGCCGACGAGGCGGCCTTCCGGCGGGCGGCCGAGGCCGAGCTGGCCGCTGCTGCCGTACGGCAGGGAAACGCGTTCAAGACCACCCTGGCCGTCTCCACCATCGTGGCCACGCTGCGCGAGCTGAACGAGGAGGCAGCTCGATGAGCATCAAGTACGCCGAGACAGAGCCCGCGACCGGTACATCCAAGTACGTCGGCCAGGGCGTCGACCGGCGCGACGGCCCCGCCAAGACGACCGGCCAGGCCCGCTTCGCCGCCGAGTTCCCCTACCCGGACCTGGCCTACGCAGCGCTCGTGCACGCCACGATCGCGCGCGGCCGCATCACCGCCCTCGACACGGCGGCGGCACGGGCGGTGCGCGGCGTGATCGACGTGCTCACCCACGAGAACGCCCCGGCCATGAAGCCCGCGCCCAAGATGAGCTTCCTCGACCTCAGCTCGATCGCCTCGGGCACGTCGGTCAACTACCTGGCCACCGACGAGGTGCATTGGAACGGCCAGCCGATCGCGGTCGTGGTCGCCGAGACGCCCGAGACGGCACGGTACGCGGCCTCGCTGGTACGGCCGTCCTACCAGGAACTGCCCGCCACGGTGGACTTCGCCGCCGAAGAGCCGAACGCCGTCCCCGAAAGGGGCATCCCGATCATGGAGAGCGGAGCCGACAAGGGAGACGCGCGCGCCGCGCTGGCCGCCGCGCCCGTCTCGGTGGACCTGCGCTTCAGCACGCCGCCGTACAACCACAACGCGATCGAGCCGCACGCCACGACCGCAGTGTGGGACGGCGACCACCTGACCCTGCACGAGGGCGCGCAGAACATCCCCTGGCTGCGCAAACACCTGGCCCAGCGGTTCGGGGTGCCGGAGACGTCGGTCCGGATCCTGTCGCCGTACGTCGGCGGCGCGTTCGGCGGCAAGTCACGCGCCTGGGCCGGCACCCTGCTGGCCGCGCTGGCCGCACGGGCGACCGGCCGCGCCGTACGGCTCGCGCTCACCCGAGCGGGCGTCTACCACACCGTCGGCGGCCGCACCCCCAGCACGCAGCGGGTCGCGCTCGGCGCCGACGCGACAGGACGGCTGACCGCGCTGATCCACACCAGCGTCTCCAGGACCGCCAGGATCGGCGGCATGCCCGAGCCGATCACCGCGGCCTCCCACCACCTGTACGCAGCCCCCAACATCCACCTGGCCCAGAACGTCGTCCAGCTCGACCTGCTGCCCAACACCTTCATGCGCGCCCCCGGCGAGTCCATCGGCACCTTCGCCGTGGAATCGGCCATGGACGAACTCGCCTGGCAACTGGGCATGGACCCGATCGAACTGCGCATGCGCAACGAGCCCGAGCGTGGCCCGGTGGGCGGCCAGCGGTTCACCCACCGCATGCTCAAGGAGGCGTACGCGCTGGGCGCCGAGCGGTTCGGCTGGAGCGAGCGCGACCCGCGCCCCGGCGTCATGCGCGACGGCCGCTGGCTGGTCGGCATGGGCGTGGCCACCGCCTTCCATCCGTCGATGCGCATGCCCGCGCAGGTCACCGTCCGGCTGGGCGCCGACGGCACGCTCGTCGTGCGCAGCGGCATGCACGAGATGGGCATGGGCACCGCGACCGTGCAGGCCCAGATCGCCGCCGACGAGATGGGCGTCCCGCTGGAGTCCGTACGCGTGGAGTACGGCGACTCCGACCTGCCGCCCGGCCCCGGCGCGATCGGCTCGGTGCAGACCGCCAGCGCCGCGGCGGGCGTGATCGACGCCTGCGCCAAGCTGAAGAAGTCCGTACTCGCCCTGGCCCGCCGTGCCCCCGGCTCACCCCTGCGCGGCCGAAAGCTGGAGGACCTGGTGGCCCGCGACGGCGGCCTCCACCACGCCGGCGGCGGCCAGACCTACGCCGAGATCCTGACCGCGGCCGGCCGCGACCACCTGGAAGCCGAGTCCAAGGCGGGCATGCTCGGCTTCGTCGCCCGCACCGTGCTGGAGCGACGCCGGAAGGTGCGGGCGGCCACCGGCGCGCAGTTCTGCGAGGTCCGGGTGGACCCCGACACCATGGAGGTACGCGTCTCGCGCTGGCTCGGCGTCTTCGACGTCGGCACCGTGATCAACGCCAAGACGGCGACCAGCCAGCTGCGCGGCGGCATCGTGATGGGCATCGGCATGGCCCTGTCGGAGCAGACCCTGATCGACGGCCGCGACGGCCGGATCGTGAACCCGAGCCTGTCGGAGTACCACGTGCCCGTGCACGCCGACGTCCCCCACATCGACGTGCACTACCTGAACGAGCCCGACCCCACCACACCGCTCGGCCTGCTCGGCATCGGCGAGGTCGGCATCACCGGCGTCGCCGCCGCCGTGGCCAACGCCGTACGGCACGCCACCGGCAAGCGTGTCCTCGACCTGCCCATCACCCTCGACAAACTGCTGTGAATCGCGACAGCCCGGGGGCACATCCCCGGGCCGGACGCCGCCCCGGCAACCCCGGCACTCGGGAGGCGATCCTCGCCGCCGCCCGCCACCTGTTCGCCGACAAGGGTTACGACAGGGCCTCCATCCGTGCCGTCGCCACCCGCGCCGAGGTTGATCCGGCGCTGGTTCACCACTATTTCGGCACCAAGGACAAGCTCTTCCTGGCCTGCGTCAGCGCCCCGTTCGACCCGGCGGACCTGATGCCGAAGGTGCTGACGGCACCCCGCGCCGAGCTCGGCGCCGCCTTGGTGCGGGCCGTCCTGAACATCTGGGGCTCTCCCGCCGGCAGCGCCGCCGCGGCGTTGCTGAGCTCCAGCATGAACAACGAGTGGATCGCACGGCTCCTGCGCGAATTCCTCGCCACTCAGGTCCTACGGCCGGTGATCGAGCACCTCGGCATCGACGAACAGGAGGCCCCTGCTCGGGCTGCCCTGGCCGCCACCCAGCTCATCGGCCTGGCCGTGATCCGCTACGTCCTCAAGCTCGAACCCGTCGCCTCCGCCCCGCCCGACCACCTGGTGGCCGCCACCGGCCCCACCGTGCAGCGCTACCTGACCGAAGCCCTGCCCGCCGCACAGCTGAACGGGCCGGGACCGACGAAAGCGGGGAGCGCACTACCGCGCGCTCCCCGCTCCATCTCTCAAGGAACTACTTGAGGTACGGCCCGTCAGCTCCGATCTTGCCCGGAGCCGGGCTGCCGGCCTGGTCGAGCACATAGGCGCGGACGTTGCCCTTGCCGCTGGCGGCGATCGACAGGGTCTGGCCGGTGACGGTCTTGACGTCCCCGGTGACCGCGTCGACGTACTTCCCGTTGGGGATGCCGGTGAACGTGGCGCCGGAGGAGACGGTGACCAGGACGAAGCTGTCGGTGGATCCGCTGGTGTAGCGGCGCTTGTAGGCCATCTGCCCGGTCACGCCTTCGGTCGAGTACTGCCCCATCTGCAGGGCCGGGATCGACCGGCGGATCTGGTTGAGCCGCTGCAGGTGCTTGACCAGCGGCTGGCTCAAGGTGGTCGCGACGGGTCCCGACGCGCTGGAGACCACCCCGAAGTCACTCGCGTTGACGGTGCCCTCGATCTTGTCGCCGTAGTAGGCGCGGCCCGTCGTGGCGAGCGGGCAGGTGGGCCCGCAGTCGATCTGCTTGCCCTTCTGGAACTCGATCTCCGATCCGTAGTAGAGCGTGGGGATGCCGCGGAAGGTCCACATCAGGCTCATGTTCTCGGCCCAGGCGTCGGTGCCGCCGGCGTAGCGGTTGGACGACTTGTTGGGTCCGTAGTCGTGGGAGTCGACGTAGACGGTGTTGTAGGTGGCGTCGTTGGTGCTGTCGTCGGAGTCCTTGCCGTTGTTGAAGGCGTTCTGCGCGTCGGAGAAGTTCATGTGCATGCGCATGTCGATGATGTTCATGCCGGAGAACTTCGAGTGGTCCGGAGCGTGGTAATCGTTGCCGTTCAGGCGGGCGTTGGTGCTGGTGGGCTGGTTGCCCGTACCGAGCTGCTCCTCGTAGTTGTACTGCTCGATCGCGGCCTTCTCGTCGTCGGCGCTGTACTCCTTGCGCTCCTTCCACGTGTAGAACTGCGCGGAGTGGTTGACAGAACCGCGGTTCCACTTGTCGTTGACGAAGGCGGCCACCTCGCCGAACACGTAGAAGTTCTTGGCCTTCTCCTCGCCGAACTTCTCCTTCACCCGGTCATAGATCGCCGGCAGGAAGCGGCGGTTCCAGGTGACGCGGGGGATGTGGATGGCGGTGTCGATGCGGAAACCGTCGACGCCCATGTCGATGTACCGGTTGTAGGCGTCGATGAGGTACTTCTGCACTTCGGCGTTCTCGGTGTTGAAGTCGGCCAGGTCATCGTGCAGCCAGCAACTGCGCGAGTCCTCGCCCTCCCAGTTGCCGATCCAGCACTGGTGGTAGTACTTCGCCGGGAACATGCCCGAGGTCGGGCTCGGCCACTGGCAGTTGTAGATGGTGTAGCCCTCGGGGCTGAACCACTGCGTCGGGGTCCCCCAGTTCTTGCAGGTGTTGCCCGCGGGCTCCTCGGTCGACCACAGGTCGCCGTTGTACGGCCGTCCCTTGGCCATCTCGTTCTGCGCGGCCGTCATGTCGGGGTCGTCGCCCTGGTGCTCGACCATCGGGTCGTACTCCTGGCCCGGAACCTTCTTGCTGTACAGCCACTTCCACTGCTCGTCACGGATGCCGTAGACGGGCGGGACGAACAGGCCCTTGGCGCCCCAACGGGAGCTGTGGTTGTAGACCACGTCCTGGTAGATCTTCAGGCCCTTGGCGTGCGCCTTGTTGATCAGGTCCTGGTAGGTGTTCCCGGGCGTCTCCAGCCGCGTGTCCACCCGGTAGAAGTCCCAGCCGTGGTAGCCGTGGTAGTCGTAGTCGGAGCGGTTCAGCACGACCGGGGTGATCCAGATCGCGGAGAAGCCGAGGGCCTTGATGTAGTCGAGCTTGTCGACGAGGCCCTTGAAGTCGCCGCGGAACATCGGGTCGTTGTTCGTCGCGTTACCGGACCTGATGTTCTGGCTTCCGCCCCTGTCGTTCGAGGTGTCGCCGTCATAGAACCGTGCCGTCATGACGAAGTAGATGGAGTCCTTGCGAGGATCGCCGCCGAGCGGAGTCCCCGGGGACGCCGGCGGCGGCCCGTCGCCCGTCTTCACCGAGACGGCACCGGTGTACGCGGACTTGTTGCCCGCGGCGTCCAGTGCTCGCACCTTGTACGTGTAGGACGTCTGGGGGTCCAGCCCGGAGTCCTTGTACGTCGTGCCGGACGTGGATCGGACGACCGGCGTCTCGTCGCCCTTGGCCCGGCTGATCTCGTAGCCGGTGACGCCCACCTTGTCGGTCGACGCCGTCCACGTCAGCGTGACGTTCGTGCCCGACGCGGTCGCCGTCAGGCCCGTGGGCACGGTCGGCGGAGTCGTGTCCGGCGGCGGCTCGGCCCCACAGGGATCCGACGCCCCCGCGCTTACGACGCCGCTCTTCACGGTGGTGGTGCCGGTGCCGAGGGTGTAGTTGTTGCCGTGGTTGTTGTCCCAGGTTCCGCTGTTGTTGTTGAAGGTGACCTGGAAGGTGGTTGCGGTGGCGAGGTCGACGGTCTTCTTTTTCCAGCCGGTGCAGGCGGTGTCCATGGCGATGCCGGGGACGGTGGTCCAGGTGCCGCCGATGCTGTAGTGGATGTTGGCGGTGCTCCAGGTGGTGGAGTAGTAGACGGTGGCGGTGTTCTGGGGGTTGGTGCCCTGGCAGGGATCCGTGGCGTTGGCGATGGCCACGCCGTCCTTGACGATGGTGGTGCCGGTGCCGAGGGTGTAGTTGTTGCCGTGGTTGTTGTCCCAGGTTCCGCTGTTGTTGTTGAAGGTGACCTGGAAGGTGGTTGCGGTGGCGAGGTCGACGGTCTTCTTTTTCCAGCCGGTGCAGGCGGTGTCCATGGCGATGCCGGGGACGGTGGTCCAGGTGCCGCCGATGCCGTAGTGGATGTTGGCGGTGCTCCAGCTCGTCTTGTAGAAGACGGTGGCGCTGTTCGCGGCACGGGCTGCGGTCACCGGTATCAGGGTTGATAACACGATGATCGCCGCGGCCGCGGCTGAGTACAGGCGCTTCATTGCCGTTCTTTCTGTTGGGGGATGAGAGTCGTCCCGGCCCGGACGAGGCCGAGACGCCCCGGCGTCGTCTAGCTGCCGCAGGGGTCGGTGGCGTTGGCGGTGGCCACGCCGTTCTTCACCGTGGTGGTGCCGGTGCCGAGGGCGTAGTTCTTGCCGCTGTTGTTGTCCCAGGTTCCGCTGTTGTTGTTGAACGTGACCTGGAAGGTGGTTGCGGTGGCGAGGTCGATGGTCTTCTTTTTCCAGCCGGTGCAGGCGGTGTCCATGGCGATGCCGGGGACGGTGGTCCAGGTGCCGCCGATGCCGTAGTGGATGTTGGCGGTGCTCCAGGTGGTGGAGTAGTAGACGGTGGCGGTGTTCTGGGGGTTGGTGCCCTGGCAGGGGTCGGTGGCGTTGGCGGTGGCGACGCCGTCCTTGACGATGGTGGTGCCGGTGCCGAGGGTGTAGTTGTTGCCGTGGTTGTTGTCCCAGGTTCCGCTGTTGTTGTTGAAGGTGACCTGGAAGGTCGTTGCGGTGGCGAGGTCGATGGTCTTCTTTTTCCAGCCGGTGCAGGCGGTGTCCATGGCGATGCCGGGGACGGTGGTCCAGGTGCCGCCGATGCCGTAGTGGATGTTGGCGGTGCTCCAGCTCGTCTTGTAGAAGACGGTCGCGGTGCTGCCGCCCGTCGGGGTCGGCGTCGGGGTCGGAGTCGCGGTCGGGGTCGCGGTCGGCGAGGGCGAGGTGCCGACTCGGATGGCGACGGCGCTCTTGGCAGGCACAGTGACCGTCGCCGTGCCGCCGGCGTTCACGGTGACCGAGCCGCTGCCTGCGACGTTGGGGTACGTCCCGGCGGGCAGGCCGGTGGTGAAGGTGCGGGTGACGCCGCTGTTCTCGTTGTTGATGGCCACCCAGCCCCTGTCGCCGCGGCTGAAGGCGATCAGGTTGCTCCCGTTGTCGGTCCAGTTGCCGACCGAGGTGCCGCTGACGGCGTTGTAGAAGCCCACCATGCCGGACATCTCGCGGTCGAAGCAGGTCCAGCGGCCGTTGGAGCAGTCGGTGTCGGTGACGAACCCGCCGTTGGCCGACGGCGGTCCGCCCTCCCTGTCGTTCCAGGTGAAGGAGGAGTAGACGTTGGGCTTGCCGTACGGCCAGGCCAGCATGAACGTGTTGGCCAGCTTGTAGGTGGCGCCGTACTTGTACGTGAGCGTGGAGTCGCCCCGTTCGGTGTCGTGGTTGTCCACGAAGACCATGGCCTTGTCGCTGCCCACCGACAGGCCCCAGCTCTGGCCGAAGGTCTGCAGCGACTTGATCTGGCCGGTGAACTGCTCCTTGAGCTTGCGGCCGTAGACGAACTCGTCCACGTCGCCGACGCCGGTGTACTGGCTCGGCTGGACCGCCTCGTTCTGGCCGTAGATGACTTCCTGGTGGATGTAGGGCGACCCCTTGAGCCTGGACTTGATCGCCGCGAGGTCGTCGGGACTCATGTGCTTGGCGGCGTCGATACGGAAGCCGTCGACGCCCAGGTCGATCAGCTTGTTCAGGTACGCGGCGATCTGGTCGCGCACGTGGTCCGAACCGGTGTTGAGGTCCGACAGGCCGACGAGCTCGCAGTTCTGCACCCGCCAGGCGTTGTTGCCGTAGTCGGCATCGTTGATGCCGCAGGGGGGCTGGTGGAAGTCCTGGGAGGAGTACAGGCCGGGGTAGTCGTACTTGCTGAAGCCGTAGCCGCCGTAGCTCGTCGAGCCTTGCCCGGTCATGTGGTTGATGACCGTGTCCACCTGGACCTTCACGCCCGCGGCGTGGCAGGCGTCGATCATCTTCCTGAACGCGTCCTGGTCACCGAACTTGCTGGTCAGGTCGTACCGGGCGGGCTGGTAGATGTCCCACCAGACCGAGCCTCCCTTGGACATGGAATCGGACGGCGGGGACACTTGCACCGATCCGTAGCCGGCCGGGCCCAGGACGTCGGTGCACTCCTTGGCCACCGACTTCCAGTTCCAGTTCCACAGGTTGACGGTGACGCCGGGGCCGGAGGCGGCGTTGGCGGGCTCCTCGGTGAGAACCGGCAGCGCCACTGCGGTGGCCGCCACCGCGGCCGCGCTTAACGCGCCCGCAACGATTGCTTTGTACAGTCTCATGGTGGGGGTCTCCAGATTGAGGACGGGATCCCGTGAGGGCGGGCCGGGTGGGCGAACACCTGGCCCGCTTCCATGCGAAACGCCTGCCGAGAGGCGTACGGGTTGTTTCGGCTCGACGACACGAGCCGCCGTGACGATGCTGTGTCGTCCTCGTTCCGCGCCGCTGCGGAGTGCTTGAGAACGGAACACGGAGACGAACTGGCCGCCCGGCCCCGGACATCGTGGGCGTTGGGGGAGGGGGCGGCGCCCTCGGAGGGGTGGGGGATGGGCACACCGTAGGGGCCTCCATGTTCAGGTTTCCTAGGTGTTGCCTGGAAGTTACTCAGTGGCCATCCGGATTGCAATAGTTTGCAGAGAATTCCAGAATGCCTCTCGGTCTATCTCGCCACTCTTGCTATCAAGTGTCCGTTTTTTCGCGGACATCCGCGCGCGTCGGTGACTAAAAGTAACGGGAAAGAAGCGGTCCGCGTGAAGCCGAAGAGGTAATTGTGGATCATTGCAAAGAGCGCGGAAAGCTCTTGCGGTGACCACAGAGAGGTCCGCAACGTTGCTGTCGCAAGTCCTTGCAATGGCTCTGTTCGGGGGAGAGGTTCACCCGTCCGAGACGACGGGCCGCAAGGCGGCCTTGTACACCGCGTGCGTCTCGTCGGCGGCGCGGGCCCAGCTCAGCCGCTCGCGGACGAGCCGCTCGCCGCGCTCGGCCAGTGCCCGGCGCAGGTCCGGATCGGTCATGACCTCGATCACCGTACGGGAGATGTCGCCAGGCTCATCGGCGCGTACGAACCGGACGGCGGGCCGATCCCGGTCGCCGAGGAAGACCTTGGAGAAGCCATGGCCGAGGATCGTCGGTCTGGCCATCGCCATGGCCTCGGTAGCCACCAGGCCGAACGGTTCGAAGAGGGAGGGAAAGACACAGACGTCGGCCATCTCGTAGTACTCCAGCAACTCCTGGCGGTCCACCCAGCCGCCGGAGTCGAGCACCCGCCCGTCCAGCCCGCTCTGAGCGACGATCCGCCGGACCCCGGAGTGGTCACCCTCCCCGACGATCACCAGCCGCAGCCCCGGGACGGCGGCGGCGATCGGCCGCATGGCCTCCAGTATCTGGTAGATGCCCTTCTGCCGTTCGAGGCGGCCCACGAACAGCAGCACGGGGTCCCCGGCGGGGATCCCGAGCCTGGCGCGCAGGGCCTTGCCGCCTGCACGAAGCCCGTCCCGGGCGCCGCCGGTGGCCAGAAGCCGTTCGAAGGTGCCACCCAGGCACACGACGTCGATCGACGCCCGATCCCAGCCGGAGGCGGCCAGTTGCTCCCGGACCTCGGGCGTGGGGACGATCACGCGCCGGGCGACGCGCGCCAGCCACCGCTCGATCGCCGCGAACACCGCGCCCGCGAGGTCGCTCCGCCCGCGGTGCACCCCGTACTCCGTGGTGTGGACGTGGAGCACCACAGGGAGCCGCAGGACATGGTGGCAGAGCAGGCCGGCGAGGAAGTTCGTCGAGTCGTGGACGGCGACCAGGTCGGGCCGCCCGTCCCGCCCCGCGCGCCACAGCCGCAGGAAGTACCGCCAGTTGCTCGTCACGACCGTCAGCACGAGCAGGACGACGTCCGTGCCGCGCGTGCGGTTGAGGCGTCGGCGGCGGCCGAGCACGCCGAGGACGCGGCTCATGGGCCGATACACGGTGACCCCGCCGTTCCGCTCGTGCACCGGGAGGCGGCCGTCGTTGAGCGTGAACACGGCAAGCCGGTGACGGGCCGCCAGATGAGGGGTGATCTCCTCGATGTAGCGGCCGAGCCCGGCCGTGATGTTCGGCGGGAACTGAGTGATGATCTGGGCGATCCTCATGGTGACGTCTCCGGGGTGGGGCAGGCGTCCACGGTCTCCGCCCGGCTGTACGTCAGCCGGCAGACGGCGACGATGAGGGCGACCAGGACGAGGTTGGACAGCGCGAACGCCCACAGCCCGCCGGCCAGGCCCTGCCAGGCGATGAGCGCCGCCTGGCAGCCGAGCACGAGGGGAGTGCCCGCGACCTGGGCGACGATGAGGGCCCTGGCCCCTCGCACCCCGTCCATGAGCAGAGCGAGCGAGTACAGATTGAAGACGGTGTGGACGCCGATCCCCACGGCCGAGAGCGCCATCAGCCCCGGCGAGTAGGGGTAGTCGGCACGCAGCAGCAGGAAGAACACGGCGCTGGCCGCGAACGAGACGAGCGCGGTCACGGCGAAGACGGCCGGGGACAGGCGGCCGATGCGCCGCAAGGCCGTCGGCTTGTGCATGGTCGCCAGCGTGGGGAGCAGCACCAGGCCGACGCCGTCGGTGAACAGCACCCCCAGCAGCCGCTTGGGGAAGTTGTTGTAGATCGAGTAGACGCCGACGTCCGCCTGGGCCGCCCAGTGGTTCAGGAAGATCACGTCGACTCCGAACAGCACGGTGGTGAGGGCGGTGAGCGCGGTCAGATAGGCGCCGTGACGGTACAGCGTGCGCGCCAGCGCCGCCGACCAGAGGCGCGGCACGACCCGGAAACCCGCCGTGGCGGCGACGGCGAAGAGCACGTTCGACGCGATGAGGCAGGTGAGGTAGAGGTAGGCGTCCCCGATCTCGGGGACGAGCAGGCAGTACGCCGACGTGCCGAGGTAGGCGACGGCCACGGCGAGCTTCAGGCCGGCGGTGAGTGCATACCTTCCGAGCCCGCGCAGGAAGCTCTCGGTCAGGTACGCGACCGTCAGGGACAGCGCCAGGGCGAGCCCGAAGCAGAGCGTGGGGACGTTGACGCCGAACACGGCGGTCAGGACGGGAGCGGCCGTCAGCCCCGCGCCGCACAGGATGATCCCCAGCACCAGCGTGGAGAGCAGAGCCGTGGTCACGAGGGCGGGGCGGTCGGCGGGCTCGGCCCGCGGCAGTTCCTGGTACATCACGAAATGCAGGCCCATCACCATGGGGACGACCACGATCAACCCGATCGACAGGACCACCGTGAACCGGCCGAAGGCGGCGGCGCCGAGCCCCCAGGCCACGGCCAGTGTGGTCGCCGCCGAGATCCCGCTGGCGAAGGCGTTCACCAGAGCCGGTCCCACCGGACGGCCCTGGACGGCGAGGAGCCTGGCGACCCGCGCGGGCACGCCGGTCGCCGTCCGCGCCGGGGTCACCGTGTCGCCTCGCCGTACGCCTCCAGGGTGCGCTCGGCAGTCCGGGCCCAGCTGTAGTGCTCCCGCACGTACGCCGCGCCGCGCCGGGCGAGCCGGTCCGAGCCCTGGGGGTCGTCGAGGCAGCCCAGCAGGAGCGCGGCCAGCTCGTCAGGATCGTCGTGGCCGCAGCGCAGCGCCCCGTCGCCGACGACCTCCGGCGAGTAGCCGGGACCGACGACGACAGGCCGGGCCAGCGCCATGGCCTCGACGGCGACCAGGCCGAACGGCTCGTACACGGAGGGGAAGACGCACACGTCGGCGGCGAGGAAGTGCGCGAACACCTCGGCGGACGGCAGGAACCGGTTCCCCGCGACCACGTGGGCGGCGGTGCCGGTCTCCTCGATCAGCCGGGCCAGCACGGCGGCGTCGTCGGTCTGCGGGAGCTCGGCGCCGACGAGCACGACCCGGGTGCCGGCGTGCTCCTCGACGAGCCGGGGTACGGCACGTACCAGGGTGTGGACGCCCTTGTGGGACGACAGGCGGCCGGCGAAGACGACGAGCCGGCCCTCGCCGCCGGGCAGGTAGCGGCGCCGGACCTCCGAGCGGATCCGGTCGCGCTCCTCCTCGGGCAGGGCCGCCAGCCGCAGGAGCTCGGGATCCTCGAAACCGTGCGGCACGACGCGCACCCGGTCGGCCGGCCAGCCCCTCGCCGTCAGCTCGTCGCGCATCGCGGCGCTCGGCACCACGATGAGGCGCGCCAGCCGGGCCTGGGCCGTCTCCAGCGCGTCGAGCACGACGGCGTGCCGGGGACGCCGTCCCGGAGCCGCGTTGAGCTCGCGGGTGTGCACGTGGAACACGACCGGCAGGCGGCCGAGCACCTGGCACAGGATTCCGGCCGGGCAGCTCATCCAGTCGTGCACCGCGACGACCGCTCCGGCTCGTCCTGGCCCGGAGCGGCCCGCCTCGGAGCGCAGGACGCGTGCGGCGGCGCGCAGGTTGAACACGAGTAGCCCGGCCGTCCTGCCCAGCAGCCGCAGGGGCCGCGGAAGACGGGGATTCCCGACGAGGCCCAGGCCGGCCGATGCCAGCCTGTGCAGCGTGAGGTCGCCGGAGCGTTCCGTCCGCGAGACCCGGCGTCGTCCGGCCGTCCCCAGCACCTCGATCGGGATTCCGGATTCGCCGAGAGGGGCCATCATCCGCTCGGCGTACCGCCCGAGACCTCCCACGATCTCCGGGGGAACCTCTGAGCAGACGGCGTAGACCCGGCTCGGACGGTCCATCAGTCCGCCCGCCGCAGGTAGGCCGTCCGGGCGAACTCGAGATCGGCCGGGGTGTTGATGCCGCGCGCCTCGTCCGGGTCGCCGACCGGCACCGCGGTCACCGGCCGGCCCTGCCGGGACAGATAGGTGAGGAACGGCAGGAAGTTGATCTCGCCGGTGACCGCCCCGGGAACGGCGTCGGCCAGGAAACGGTCCCATGCCTCCGTCAGCTCGCGGGTGCCGAGGCAGAAGACGCCGACGTCGCCGAGCCCGCCCGGACGGCACCGGTCGCCCTCGCGGGACATCCGTACGCGCGGCAGCGTGGAGGTCGCGGCGTCGTACTCGTACTCGACGTACGGGTCGGGCAGCGGGACCAGAGGGAGGACGAGTCCCGGCCG
This sequence comes from Nonomuraea sp. NPDC003560, assembly GCF_042878785.1. Lineage (NCBI taxonomy): Bacteria > Bacillati > Actinomycetota > Actinomycetes > Streptosporangiales > Streptosporangiaceae > Nonomuraea > Nonomuraea sp. NPDC003560. The sequence goes on from NZ_JBIAOF010000002.1 coordinate 305,955, forward strand.
GTCCGGCGAGGCCGTCTGCGCATGAGCGCGCACGACCCGTCCGAGCGTGGCGGCTGACACGTTCGCCTGGTCGCCCCAGACCACCAGGATGGCGTCGTGCCCCAGCCAGTACGGGGCCGCGCCGAAGACGGCGTCGCCCATGCCGGTGGGCGTGGCCTGGACGCTCACGGTGACCCGCCCGCAGGCGATCTCCTCGGCCGCGAGCCGCCGGAACGGGCCCTCTCCGCTGGGGGAGAGCACGACGTGGATGTGCTCGACCCATGGCCGCAGGCGGCGCAGGAGCAGGGACCAGACGGTCACACCGTCGGCGATCTCCAGCATGATCTTGGGGATTCCCGTGCCGAGTCGGCTGCCCTGCCCGGCCGCGGGAATCACCGCACAGGTACGCAAGTCACTCACTGTCGTCCGTCTCCACGTCGATGAGGTGGGCGAGCTGGTCCAGGTGCCGCACCGGCAGTGCCCCCTGGGCGGGCAGGGCCGTGTGGACCTGGAGGGTCACCAGCCCGGCGCCGAGGGCGGAGGCCACCCCGTGGGCGGAGTCCTCCAGCACGAGGCAGTCGGCCGGGTCGAGGGACCACAGCCGGCAGGCGTGCAGGTAGAACCGAGGGTCGGGCTTGGCGCAAGCGACCTCGTCGGAGGTCAGCACCGCGCGGAAGCAGCCGGTCACGGCACAGGCCGACAACACCCGCCGCACCGACTCACGGCTGCCGCTGGTGACCAGGTAGAGCGTGCGGCCGGTGCGGGTCAGGCGCTCCAGAAGCCGGCGGGCGCCGGGAAGGAGGGACACCATGCCGGCCTCGACGCGTTCGCGGTACAACTCCTGCTTGCGCCGGATCAGCCGCGCGGCGTCCGCGGGGGCGGCGCCCAGCGCGGTCACCACCTCGCGGGTGCTCGCCCCGGCGTGGTCGCCGTAGCGGAAGGAGCGGAGCAGTTCCGGCGCGATCTCGGCGATGGCCTCGCGGAACGCCGCCTCGTGGACGGGGGAGGAGTCCACCAGCGTGCCGTCCAGGTCGCACAGCCAGACTCGCCTGGTGGCGACCAGCCTCTCCAGGTCGGCGGACAGGGCGTCCGTCCGGACGCGGGCCGCGCTCATACGGTCCTCACCAGGGCCGTCTCACCGGCGGTCGTGCCCACGATGCCCGCGAGGGCGGCGAGCGTACGCCGGCCGCAGTGCACGCCTGGGCGCTCGGGATCCTCCAGGTCCGTCACGACCCAGCGCGCCCCTTCCCAGCCGCCGCCGTCCACGGCGCCGACGAACGTGGCCCGATGGCACAGGACGTGAGTCACCGTGCGCCGCTCGTTGTACGGATCGCCCAGGTAGGACAGGGTGCGCCGCACCAGCGCACGCGGGCCCAGTCCCTGGACGTCGTGGTCGTCATGGATGTTGACGACGAAGACCTTGGCGGCGGCCCGGCTGTCGGAGACGGCGTCCGCGACGCCGGGAGTGAGATACGTGGGCAGCAGCGAGGAGTGCGGTGTCCCGGGACCGTACACGATGAGGTCCGCGTCGCGGATCGCGCGGTCCGCCTCGGGGTTCAGCGTCACCTCGGCCGCCGCGCCGGCCAGAACCGGCCGGACGAGTTCGGCGGGAAGTGCCTGGAGTTCGGCGCGGCGCTCCGGGCTGACCGGCTCGCGCAGCAGGTACAGGTCGGTGATGGCGGTGTCGCACTGAGGGGCGACGATGTCGGCCTCGTCGGTGAGGATGCGGCCGTCCTGCTTGAGGGCGGTCAGGTAGGCGTTCTCGCCGTTCGTCACGTTGAGCAGACGGGCGGGTGACCGGAAGGTCGCGGCGCACGCGCGGACCGCGGCGTTGAAGTCCTCGCCCAATCGCAGGTAGGCCCCGGCGAACAGCAGGTTGCCCAGCGCGCAGCCGGCGAGGGCGAGCTCCTCGGGGTCACGGCCGAGCCGGCCCGTCATGAACGACAGGTCCCGTACCGCTTCGGCACGCGTCCGGGCCGGCAGCGCGGCGAACATCCGCCGGTCCTGATGACCGCCGATGCCGTCGCTCGGGGAACCCTCCGCCGATTCCGGGGCCGCCAGCGCGCGGATGATGGCGGCGAGGTCGTGGTAGGTCGCCCCTGGGGGTAGCCGGTGTTCCAGCAGTGCGATCATGGCCGCCTGCGCCGGTGTGCCGGCGTCGAGGTGAAGCAGGAGGTTCTTGCGGAAGTCCGACGGCCCCAGCATGCCGGGGAGGTAGCGCCGGAGCATCCCGGTGGACGAGCCGTTGTCGTACCCGTTGATCACCACCGACAGGGTCGTCCCGGGCGTTCGTACGAGTCCACGAGCGATGCTGGACCCGCCGCGGCCGCCGCTGAACAGCACCGCGGCCGCTCCTTCGAGGTGTTCCACGGTCATCCCGCCTCCTCCGGGCCGGAGGCAGTGCGTAGGACGCCTCGGCGCAGCAACCAATGGCGGTAGCCGAGATAGGCGACGAACAGGGCGCGGTCGCACGCGCCGCGCCAGAACCGCCAGCCGCGTCGGCCGCTGCCGCGCTCCCGATGCTCGATGGGGACCTCGACCCACTGGTGGCCGATCTCGGCGACCCGCGCGGTGATCTCGGTCGAACAGTTCATCCCGCCCGCCTCCAGCGGCAGCGCCCGGAACAGCGGGCCGTGCACCACCTTGAAGACCGAGTTGAAATCGCGGTAGCGCGTGCCGTGCAGCAGGTTGCTGATCGCGCCGCTGGCTGCCGATCCCCACTGGTACGCCAGGCCGTCGGCCTTCCTGATCCGGGCACCGGAGAACGCCATGGCCTCCCCTGCCTGGACCCTCGGCAGGACGCGGTCGAGGTTCGCGATGGGAAACTGCCCGTCGGAGTCGAGCAGTACGACCCAGTCGAACCGGGTGCGGGCGATGGCGGCGGCGATCGCGGCGCCCGCCCCGCGATTGTGCTCGAACGCGACCACCACCAGCTGAGGGCAGTCGTCCGACAACCCGGCCAGGACGGCGCTCGTGGCGTCGACGCTGCCGTCGTCGCAGACGACGATCTCCCACTCCCCGACCGACGGATGCCGCTCCAAGTACTCCCGCCACTCGGTGACCACGGCCGCGATGGTGTCCGCCTCGTTGTAGGCGGGCGCCGCCACGGAGACATCGATGGTGCGGGTAGAGGTCGGGAGGCCGCGGGGAAAGGTCAACATGGTTCCACCTCCTCTGGCTTCGGGTGAACGGGTGGGCTGGTTCCGACGACGAGGCCGGTCATCGCACCCGGGCGGAGGACGCGATTCCCAGCAGGCGATCGATCCACCGATCCAGCGGGAGCAGCGCGACCCCGACGACGATCGGGACGTGCGCCAGCGCGAACAGGATCGTCGCGCCGAAAGAGATGGGGCCGCCGGTGAACACCGCGATGTGGGGGGCGTCGATACGTTCGGGGATCGGGATGGGGTTCACCAGCTGCCACATGATGTCGAGGAAGCCGGAGAACACGATGAGGACGCCGTTCACCGCGATCTTGAGGCAGTTTCCGGGGCTTCCGCCCCCCAGCCGGTAGGCCGCGGCCACGCTCAGCACGATCCCGGGATAAAGCAGCAGGTAGAGGTGCGTGTAGAAGCCGTCACCCTGCACGCGGGCGGTGTCGCCGTAGTAGAAGTAGCTGATTCTGGGGAGCACGTAGCCGGTGAAGAAGACGAGCGGGACGTACAGCAGCCAGTACAGGCGCCGCGATGCCCATGGGAAGAACGCGATCCCGCAGCACAGACAGGCGAACGCCAGCAGCTTGAGGCCGAGTTGCCACGCCGCCTGGATCTCCCGGCCGTGCGGCGTGGCCAGCCAGACGAACGCGGCTCCGCCCCCGCCTCCGAGCAGGGCGATCCACCAAAGGTGAGGAGCCCAGGCGCGCGGTGACCTGAGAACGATGTCGCCGGGCAAGGGATTCTTCTCACTCACTAAATGCGGGGCGTCACTGTCCGCCGTCATCGACCGGCCTCCGGGGAAGATAAAGGAAAGGCGCACGTGCTGCGCGCAAGGGAGTTCTACGGGCGAAAGACTGTGGCCAACTTCGCCTTACTGTCAACACTCTTGCAATAATTCCCGCAGGTCGGAAAGGGAGATCACGCTGACGAGCTGAAATGAGTTTCCCTTGGTGCCGCATCTTGCAATGGGCGGAAGGACGATTGAACTTTGGTCGGCGAAAGGTGGCGAAGGGAAGAGGTCGCCAACAGCGGGGACAGAAGTAAGGGTGGCGCCTGCGATTCCGAAAAGGCGCAGAGTGAATCGCAGGATGTTGTCGCATTTCTTGCCTGCCGAAGCCCCGTTCCATGGAACGAGGTCACGTCCACGGGCTGGGCGGTCGACGCCCAGCCCGTGGCGATGGGTCCGGGCTAGCCGGCGAGGCTGACGCCTCGGGCGGTCAGCAGCGCCCCCTGCGCGTCGCGCTCCACGGCCACGACCTGGCCGCGGCGCGCCTGGTCGATCAGGTCCTCGTCACGCGGATCCACGCGGAGAGCGGCGTAGGAGGCCAGCTCGGGCCAGGCGGCCCGCTGCTCGTCGGTGAGCGTGCCCGGCACCAGGCGGATGATGCGGTAGTCGCCGGTCAGCTCGCCCTTGTCGTGGCCGATGCCGTCCGCGGCGAACGCCAGGGTGTACTGGCGCGCGGATCCGGGCCGGACGTTCCACGCGATGGTGGAGCGGTCGATCCAGTGTGCCTCCGCCTTGTCGAGGTCCACGTCGGCGACGCGGGCCGGCGGCTGGGGCAGGACGTCCCCCGGCGAAGCGGCCAGGCGCCACACTTCGTGACCGGTGGCCGCCACATCCAGCGACTGGTTGTCGGGAAGGTCTTTCTCGTCGCCCTTGTGCAGGATGTAGCTCACGTTCTTGCCGCCTTCGGTGAGCGGCACCTCGAAGACCGCGCCGAACGCGTCGTACCGGGCCGGTCGCAGCGGTGCCGACCACTCTGTGGGCTGACGGACGTCACCCCACAGGTGCAGCCCCCAGCCGTCGTAGTCGCCGCCGGGTCGCCGGTAGTGCAGGACCATGGTGTTACGCGCCGCGGCCTCCGAAGGATGCACCCGCTCGGAACCCGAGTTCACGTACGCCTCCGCCTGACGGCCGGGCGTCACCGACTGGTCGCCCCCGGGGTCCTTGGCGTCGCCGCGGTGGATCACGAAGTTCACCGGCACATCCGCGTCACGCACCGGGACCCGCCAGTACAGCCCGAACGCGTCGGTTCCGTCGGGCACGCGCGGCTCGCTCCACTGCGTGGCCGCGCCGTCGGCCAGGCCCTCGCCCCACAGATGCAGGCCCCAGCCGGTGTAGGCCGCGTCCGGCCGGTTGTAACGGATGGTCACGAACCCCTGGGCGGCGGCCCGGGAGACGTGCACGTCCTGTTTGCCCTGGACGAGCCAGATCTCACCGTTCCGCGTCGGATTGACGGTTCGTGGGACGCCGTCGGCGCCGTTCGCGCCGCGCACGGTCAGGGTGACGTTCGCGGCGTTCTCTCGGAGCTTGATCCAGGCGAAGCGGCCGAACGCATCCTGGCCGGTGAGCGGCGCGGCGCCCGGCTGCGCGACGTCGCCTGAGACCTCCAGGTCCCAGCCGTCGTAGTCGCCTCCCGGCCGCGCGTAGTGCACCACCAGCCAGTCGCGTCGCGCCGCCCCGGGCTCCGGCGCCTGCGGCTCGGGGCCGACCACGGCGGAGGCCCTGGCCGAGGCCAGCCGTCCCGCGGAGTCCTCGACGACCGCCTTGTAGATGACGGGGGTCCCCGCCCGCAGCCCTGTCAGATCGTGGAAGACGCGGAAGGTGCGCCCGTTGGGCGCCGTGTCGGTGCCGAGCACCCGCCACGGTCCCGAGCCGGCCTTCGCGGCGAAGGTGACGCGGTCGAAGCCGGTGCCGGGAACGGTCGCCTTGATCTCGACGCGGCCGTCGCCGTCAGCGCCGCGGATCTCGGCGCCCGGCAGTTCGAGGGCGATGGACGGGCGCGCGGCGGGGGCGTCGAGCGGACGCGCCGCCTTGTAGACGACGGCCGACAGCGGCGGCACGGTGGTGGTGAGGACGCGCCCGGCGTCGGTGCGCAGAACGTCGGGACCGGTGCCGTACAGCCTGGTGAAGCTCATGCCCGCCGTGTAGGTGGGGATGGCGGCCTTGGCCGGCTGCTCGGCGTTGTTCACCGCGACGACGTACTCGACGCGCCGCCCGGCGTCGATGCGGGAGAAGGCGTACACGCCGCCCTGCGCCAGGCGCTCGATCTGCGCGCCGTCGGCCAGGGTCGGGTGGCTGTCGCGGAGCCGGGCCAGGGCGGCGATCCCCTTGTAGAGCGGGTGCCCGGTGTCGTAGTTGTCCGTCGCGTGCGTGGACGTGGTGCCGATCAAATCGTCCGACAGGTAGGACGCCGCCTTCGAGGCGAACATCGGCTGCCGCGCGTCCCTGTCGCCGCCCTTGCCGGTGAAGCCCTGCTCGTCACCGTAGTAGACGACCGGCTGACCGCGCGTCAGGTACATCAGCTCGTGCGTGAGCAGGTCCCGGCGCAGCAGCTCCTCGTCGCTCGCGCTCGGATTGTCCTGCGCCAGGAAGCGGCCGATGCGGCCCATGTCGTGGTTGCCGAGGAACGTGGGCAGGCTGGAGGCGTCGGAGTCGGCGTCCGTGTAGGAGTCGTCGGCGGCGTACAGGCGTGACAGGCGGCTCGCGTCGGCGGTGCCACCGCCGTAGGACCGCGCGGCCTCCTGGAACGGGAAGTCCAAGGTGGCGTCCATGCCGCCGCGGGTGGAGTAGCGGCTGGTCTCGGACGGGTCGCTGGAGTACACCTCGCCGAACATGAAGAACCGCTCGTTGCCGAGCTTGGCGGCGTAGCCGTGCAGCGCGGGGGAGAAGCGCTCCCAGAACTCCATGTTGACGTGCTTGGCGGTGTCGATGCGGAAGCCGTCGATGTCGGTCTCCCGCACCCACGTGCGATAGATGTCGATCATCCCCTGGACGACCTCGGGCCGCTCGGTCCACAGGTCGTCGAGCTGGGAGAAGTCACCGTGCTGCGAGCTCTCCCCGGCGAAGGTGGAGTCGCCCCTGTTGTGGTACATGGTGACGTCGTTCAGCCACGCGGGCTTCTTGACGACGCCGTCCACGGGCACGGGCGTGTACGGGAACGCCCCTTCGTCCACCTTCGGGAACGGCTTCGAGCCGTCGGCGTGATCGCGGTCGTCGAAGGGTTCGCCCTTCGTGTCGACGTACGGATAGGCGGCCTTGGACCGGTAGCCGTACTGCTTCTCCTTGTAGTCGATGCCGTCGGCGGTGTGGTTGGTGATGATGTCGAAGAAGACCTTCATCCCGCGCCGGTGGGCCTCTTTGACCAGCTTCTTCATGTCGGCGTTGGTGCCGAGATGGGGGTCGATGGAGGTGAAGTCGGTGATCCAGTAGCCGTGGTAGCCGGCCGTCGTCCCCTGCACGGGACGGTTGCGGAACGCCGGTGTGATCCACAGAGCTGTGGTACCGAGGCCCTTGATGTAGTCGAGCCTGGCCATCAGCCCCGCGAGATCTCCACCCTGGTAGAAACCGGTGTCGGTGGGGTCGAAACCGGTGGCGAGTCGGTCGCCGGACAGCCCGCCACGGTCGTTGCCAGGAGCGCCGTTGGCGAAGCGATCCGTCATGGCGAAGTAGAACCGCTCGCGGCTCAGCGGGAGGTCGCGGCGTTGTCCGGCCAGCTGCCGGTCGCTCGGCTCGCGGTCGCCCATCCCTTGAAGGGCGGACGGCGCCGTGTCGGCCTGGTGGCGAGCGGCTGCCTGGGCGGGAACGGGTGGCGTGAGGGGGAGGAGCAAGGGGAGCGCGAGGAAGGCGGATGCCAGCCCGAGCTTGCGTAACCGGTGAGAAGGGGTGTTCAGGGGCACGGCGGCCTCCAGAGGGCGATCAGGGTGCGCAACTAGTTCCCGGAAACTACCTAGGAGATGAAGCTTCTGCAAGAGTTTGCAAGACTGTTGCAGGACGGAACTGGCTGACGGATGCCCTGGAGGGCGTCGTGTCAGGCGTTCGGCTCCTCGCGGCAGGCCACCGAGTGCTGCTTCCGCTTGTAAAGCGGGCAAAGGCGCGGGTCATGGTGGGAAGGGAAGACGGTAAAATCACCGGCATGACCATGCGCCTCGCCGACATCGCCGCCCAAGCGGGCGTGAGTGAGGCGACTGTGAGCAGGGTGCTCAACGGCAGGCCGGGGGTGGCGGCCGACACGAGGCAGGCCGTCCTCACCGCCCTTGACGTGCTGGGCTACGAACGTCCGTTGAAGCTGCGGCAGAACCAGACCGGGCTGATCGGCCTGATCCTGCCCGAGCTCAACAACCCCATCTTCCCGGCGTTCGCGCAGGTCATCGAGAGTGCTCTGGTGTTGTCGGGCTACACGGCCGTGCTGTGCACGCAGACTCCTGGCGGCGTCACCGAAGACGACTACACCACCCTGCTGCTGGAGCGCGGCGTCGCCGGAATCATCTTCGTCAACGGGCTGCACGCCGACTCGCGCTCCGACCGCACCCGCTACGTGCGGCTGGCCGAGCTGGGCCTGCCGATGGTGCTCATCAACGGCTTCCGTCCCGACATCCCCGCGCACTTCATCTCCAACGACGACGTCGCCGCGCTCGACATGGGGGTCAACCACCTGGTGTCCCTGGGCCACCGGCGGATCGGGCTCGCGGTCGGGCAGGAGCGTTTCGTTCCGACCATCCGCAAGACGCAGGGATTCGAGCGCGGTATGGCCGCCTACGCCGGCGTCACCGACGTCTCCCAGCTGGTCGTCAACACCCTCTACACCGTCGAGGGCGGCCAGTCCGCGGCGCAGCAGCTGCTGGAGCGCGGCTGCACGGCCATCTGCTGCGGCAGCGACATCATGGCCATCGGCGCGATCAGGGGCGCCCGCAACCTCGGGCTTCGCGTGCCGGAGGACGTCTCGGTCGTCGGCTTCGACGACACGCCGATGACGGCCTACCTTGACCCGCCGCTGACCACCATCAGGCAACCGGTCCGCGACATGGCCCTGGCGGCCGTCGCGAGCCTGCTGGACGAGATCCGGGGCATGCCCGCGCCTCGCGCGGAGCTGTTGCACCGCCCTGAGCTGGTGGTTCGCCGCTCGACGGCTCCGGTCCGCGCCGCCGTTCCCACCAGCTGACCCCTGCCGGGTCCCCGCGAGGTCCCGGCTTTCGCCATGCCCTCTTGCGGCGGAAGCCAGCGCGAACAACCGTTCCGTAAGGGCGCTCCTCCACTGGGTTGGGCGGGCGCAAGCGGAATGTTCCCGATGCGCGTCCTATGTCCGAAAAGCTGCCTCACCCGACTACGCAGAGTGATGATTTGACGCCTTGCTGCAAAGATAACGAAAAGAGCGTCTCCGTATGAAAGGTCTTTCAATTTTTCTTGCAGCCGCGTAACGTCCTCCTCACTTCCCAGGACCCCGGCGGCGAGGTACCGCGGGGCGTGTCCTCAACCCCGGCCTGAAACGAGGAGACAGAGATGCGGCAAGCCCTTTCAGCCGTGACGATGGTCGCGGCACTCGCGCTCGCGGTCAGTGCGTGCGGCGGTGGCGGCGGCACCACGTCCTCGGCGGCGCCGTCCAGCGCGGCCCCCGCGGACCCGACCCAGATCAGCGGTGAGATCACCTGGTGGGACACCGTCCGTCCCGACAGTGAGGGCCCGACCTTCCAGAAGCTGATCAAGGAGTTCGAGGCCAAGTACCCGAAGATCAAGGTCAAGTACGTCAACGTCCCCTCCGACCAGGCGCAGAACCAGTTCCAGACTGCGGCCCAGGCCGGTACGGGCGCTCCTGACGTGATCCGCTCCGAGGTTGCCTGGACGTCGCAGTTCGCCGAGCTGGGCTACCTGCAACCGCTGGACGGCACCCGGGCGGTCGACAACGAGGCCGACTACCTGCCGGGCCCGCTGAGCAGCACCAAGTACAACGGCAAGACGTGGGCGGTGCCGCAGGTCACCGACACGCTCGCGCTGCTGTACAACAAGCGGCTGCTGAAGGAGGCCGGCCACGACGAGGCCCCCAAGACGATGGCGGAGCTCAAGCAGACCGCCTTGGACGTCAAGGCCAAGGCCGGCGCCAACGGCCTGGCGCTGAACGTGGACGGCTACTTCCTCCTGCCGTTCATCTACGGCGAGGGCGGCGACCTCCTGGACGTCCAGAACAAGAAGGTCGTGGTCAACTCGCCGCAGAACGTCAAGGCGATGACCGAGCTGCAGGACCTCATCACGTCGGGCGCGGCGGCCAAGCCGGCGCTGCAGGACAGCTACGCCAACGCGATGACCGCGCTCAAGGACGGCAAGACCGCGATGATCTACAACGGCCCGTGGTCGCTGTCGGAGGTCTACCAGGGCAAGGAGTTCAAGGACAAGGAGAACCTCGGCATCGCCCCCGTGCCCGCCGGCTCCGCCAAGGCCGGCGCCCCCACCGGCGGCTGGAACCTGGCCGTCTACGCCGGTTCGAAGAACATCGAGGCGTCGTACGAGTTCCTGCGCTTCATGAGCTCCTCCACCTCGCTGGCCACCGTCTCCAGTGAGCTGGGCCTGCTGCCGACCCGTTCGTCGAGCTTCGACGACCCGAGGGTCAAGGCCAACCGGGACGTCGCGGTCTTCAAGCCGATCCTGGACACGGCGGTGCCGCGCCCCTGGATCCCCGAGGGCGGCCAGCTCTTCCAGCCTCTGCTCGAAGCCTTCCAGGGGCTCGTCGGCGGAGCCAAGCCAGAGGAGACGCTGAGCAAGACCGAGCAGCAGTTCCAGCAGGTCATGAAGGCCTGGAGCTGAGCGTGGCGGTCTCGACCGGACGTGTGAGAAGCACGCCCAGCGCCGGCGCCCATCACGGCCGGCGCCGGGGCGGCCGCGCCCCGGGCCCGCTGCGGCGGGCCCTGGGGCGGCACTGGTACGCCTGGGCCATGGTCGCGCCGGTGCTGGTCGTCATCGGCGTACTGATCGGCTGGCCACTCCTGCGCGGCGTCTACCTGTCCCTGACCGACGCCACCGAGGCCAACGTCGGCCGGACGATCGGCGTCAACGTCATCCCGGCCAGCTACGAGTTCGTCGGACTGGACAACTACCTCGACATCCTGACCAGCAGCCTGTTCTGGGACAAGCTCACCTGGACGGTGATCTGGACGGTGTCCTGCGTCGGCCTGCACTACGGCCTGGGCCTCGGCCTGGCCATGCTGCTGCACCGCCGGATGCGCTTCCGCTCGGTCTACCGCATGTTGCTGATCCTGCCGTGGGCGATCCCCGGCTTCGTGGCCGCCTTCATCTGGCGCTACCTGTTCAACAGCGACTTCGGCGTCATCAACGCGATGCTGAAGGCCGCCGGCCTCGGCGCGGTCGGCTGGCTGGACGACCCGACCACCGCCAAGCTGGCCGTCATCGCGGTCAACGTGTGGGTCGGCGTGCCGTTCATGATGGTGGCCCTGCTGGGCGGCCTGCAGGCGATCCCGGCCGATCTCTACGAAGCCGCGGCGGTCGACGGCGCGACCCCCTGGCAGCGCTTCCGGCACATCACGCTGCCGATGCTGCGGCCGGTGTCGGCGACGGTCGTCCTGCTCGGCACGATCTGGACGTTCAACATGTTCCCCGTGATCTTCCTCATCACGAGAGGAGGCCCTGGCAGTGACACGGAGATCCTCGTCACCTACGCCTTCAGGGAGGCGTTCACGGGGGTCCGCAACTACTCCGGCTCGGCCGCGTGGGGCGTGATCATCCTGGCTCTGCTCATCGTGCTGGCCAGCGTCTACCGGCGCGCGCTGCGCAAGCAAGGGGAGGTCTGGTGAGCACCGTGAACACCCGCCCGGTCGCCGGCCAAGGCGACAGGCGCGGCCCTCTCGCGTCCGTGCTGTTGCACGCCACCCTGATCGCGGCCAGCGTCATCTCGCTGTTCCCGGTCGTCTGGCTGGTGCTGACGTCGCTGAAGCCGCGCGACGGGTGGCTGTCGGCCGAGCTGGAGCTGTTCAACCAGCCGTCGCTGACGAACTACTCCCGGGTGTTCAGCGAGACCGAGTTCCCCGTCTGGCTGCTCAACTCGGTGGTGGCCGCGGGCCTGACCACCGTGCTCGGCGTCTTCCTCGCCTCGACCACCGGGTACGCGCTCAGCCGGTTCTCCTTCCCGGGGCGGCGCGGGATCATGTGGCTGCTGCTGATCACCCAGATGTTCCCCGTCGCCATCCTCATCGTCCCGCTGTACAACCTGATGGCGGCGCTCGGGCTGCTCAACCAGATTCCGGGGCTGATCGTCGCGTACATGACGATCGCGGTGCCGTTCTGCGCCTGGATGATGAAGAGCTACTTCGACTCCATCCCGCGGGAGATCGACCAGGCCGGGCTGATCGATGGCCTGACGCCGTTCGGCACGTTCTGGCGGGTGATCCTGCCGCTGGCCCGGCCGAGCCTGGCCGTCACCGCGTTCTACTGCTTCATGACCGCGTGGGGCGAGGTGGCGTACGCGACGGTCTTCATGTCGCAGGAGGACAAGCGCACCCTCGGCGTCGGCCTGCAGCAGTTCGTCGGCCAGCACTGGTCCGACTGGGGACTGCTGACCGCCTCCGCCGTGCTCATCGCGGTCCCCGCCGCGGCGGTCTTCCTGGTCGTCCAGCGCCATCTGGTGGCCGGCCTGACCAGCGGCGCCACCAAGTCATGAGGCGGGCCGCGACCCTTCCCTCCAGCCATCCGCATCCGACCGATCGGGGAGACACATGACCGAACTGGCCGAGGACGCCGCGCGGGCGGCCGCCGCCACCCGCTGGTGGCGGGACGCGGTGATCTACCAGGTGTACGTACGCAGCTTCGCCGACAGCGACGGTGACGGCGTCGGCGACCTGCCGGGCGTGCGCAGCCGGCTGCCCTACCTGGCGGACCTGGGCGTGGACGCCCTCTGGCTGACCCCGTTCTACCCCTCGCCCATGGCCGACTTCGGCTACGACGTCGCCGACTACCGGGACGTCGACCCGCTGTTCGGCACGCTCGCCGACGCCCGCGAGCTGATCGCCGACGCGCACGCGCACGGCCTGCGCGTCATCGTCGACGTGGTGCCGAACCACACCTCCGACCGGCATCCCTGGTTCGCCCGGGCCCTCGGGGGCGGCCCCGACCGCGACCGCTACATCTTCAGGGACGGCCGGGGGGCGAACGGCGAGCTGCCGCCCAACGACTGGGAGTCCGTCTTCGGCGGTCCCGCCTGGACCCGGGTGGAGGACGGCCAGTGGTACCTTCACCTGTTCGCCCCCGAGCAGCCGGACCTGAACTGGGAGCACCCGGAGGTGCACGCCGAGTTCGAGGGCGTGCTCCGCTTCTGGCTCGACCTGGGGGTCGACGGCTTCCGCGTCGACGTCGCCCACGGCATGGTCAAGGCGCCGGGGCTGCCGGACGTCGGCCGTACCGGCCAGGTCGAGATGATCGGCACCGCCGTCGTGCCGTTCTTCGACCAGGACGGCGTGCACGACATCCACCGCGCCTGGCGGCGCGTCCTCGACTCCTACCCGGGAGAGCGGATCGGCGTGGCCGAGGCGTGGGCCCCCACCGCCGAGCGGCTGGCCGACTACGTCCGCCCGGACGAGCTGCACCAGGCGTTCAACTTCCACTTCCTGAAGACCCCCTGGGACGCCGCGCAGCTGCGCGCGGTCATCGACGAATCGCTGCACACCGCCGCGCTCGTCGGCGCGCCCTCGACCTGGGTGCTGTCCAACCACGACGTCAAGCGGCACGTCACCCGCTACGGCGGCGGCGAGCGGGGGCTGCGCCGGGCCCGCGCCGCGGCCCTGCTCGCGCTGGCGCTCCCTGGCTCCGTCTACGTCTACCAGGGGGAGGAGCTGGGCCTGCCCGAGGTGCTCGACCTGCCGGAGGAGTGCCTGCGCGACCCCCAGCGGCTGCGCGACCCCGACAGCGGCCGGGACGGTTGCCGCGTGCCCGTTCCCTGGACGCGCGAGTCCGGCTGGAACGACCCGTGGCTGCCCATCCCGGAGGAGTGGGCGGGGCTGAGCGTCGAGGCCCAGCGGGACGACCCCGGCTCGACCCTGGAGCTGTACCGGACGGCGCTGCGGCTGCGTCGCGAGTGCGCCGAGCTCGGTGACGGCGACCTCACCTGGCTCGACGCGCCGTTCGGGACGCTCGCCTTCACCCGCGGCGACGGATTCACCTGCGTCGTCAACCTCAACGACCACGAGGTGGAGCCACGCGTCGAGGGCGAGCTGCTGCTGGCCAGCGCCCCGCTGATCGACGGCGCGCTCCCGCCCGACTCGGCCGCCTGGTGGAGGCGGCCCTCGTGGTAGCCGCGGCCGGGAACGGGACGCCCCGGCTCATCGACATCGCCGCGCTCGCGGGGGTGAGCGAGGCGACGGTCAGCCGGGTGCTGAACGGCCGGCCAGGAGTGTCGGACCAGACCCGGCGGTCCGTGCTGACCGCGCTCGACCTCGCGGGGTACGAGCGGCCGGCGCGGATCAAGCAGCGCAGCCGCGGGCTCGTGGGCCTGGTGACGCCCGAGCTGGACAACCCGATCTTCCCGGCCTTCGGGCAGGCGATCGAGAAGGCGCTCACCCAGCACGGTTACACGCCGGTGCTGTGCACGCAGCTGCCCGGCGGCGCCCCCGAGGACGAGTTCACCGAATTGCTCCTCGAATGCGGCGTCAACGGAATGATCTTCGTGTCGGGGCTGCACGCGGACACGACCGCGCGTGCCGACCGCTACACCAGGCTGGTGGCGCAGAGCGTGCCGATCGTCCTGCTGAACGGGTACGCCGCCGACGTCGAGGCGACATTCCTGTCCACCGACGACCGATTAGCGGCCCGGCTCGCCGTCCAGCACCTGCACGACCTCGGGCACGTGCGGATCGGGCTGGCCGTCGGCCAGGCCAGGTTCGTGCCCGTGGTCAGGAAGGTCGAGGGCTACCGGCAGGCCATGGCGACACTCGGACTCGGCGGGGCCGACGAGTCGCTGATCGCCCACTCGCTCTTCTCCGTCGAAGGCGGGCAGGCGGCCGCGTCCCAGCTCCTGGACCGCGGCTGCACAGGACTGGTCTGCGCGAGCGACCTCATGGCGATCGGTGCGATCAGGGCCTGCAAGGAGCGCGGGCTCGACGTGCCGCGCGACGTGTCGGTGGTCGGCTACGACGACTCCACGCTCATCGCCTACACCGACCCGCCCCTGACGACGATGCGCCAGCCGGTGCAGGTCATGGCGACCGCGGCGGTCGACGCGCTCCTGGAACTGGTCGCCGGTGGACCCTACCGGCACCAGGAACTGATGTTCCGGCCGGAGCTCATCGTCCGCTCCTCGACCGGCTCAGGGCCCAACATCATCCGTTGACCGAAGGAAGAAGGGAGGCGAGGGTGTGGAGGCCGAGCTGACCATCCCCGGCCTGTTACAGGCCCGCGCCGAGGCCGAGCCGGACAGAGCGGCCATCGTCGTGGACGGCCGGGGCGAGCTGACCTTCGGCGCATGGGCGTCGCGCTCCAACGCGGTGGCGCACGGCCTGCTGGACCGGGGGCTGCGGCCCGGCGATCGGGTGGGGCTGCGCTTCGGGGGAGCACGGTGGATCGACTACGCCGTGGCCTACTGCGGGGTTCAGAAGGCGGGCGGAGTCGCCGTCCCCCTGGCCGCGGCGCAACCCGTACGCGTCACGGACGACATCCTCGACCGGTGCGACGCCGTCGGCGTGCTGCAGGAGGACACCGGCTGTGCGGCCGGGCCGGGCCGATGGGCGGCCACGATCGAGGAGGTCGAGTCCGCCGACGACACGCCGCCCGGCATCGAGGTCAGTCCCTCCCGGCTCGCGCAGATCGTCTACACGTCGGGGACGACCGGAGACCCCAAGGGCGTGGCCGCCAGCCACGCCAACCTCACGTACGGGCGCCACCCGATGCCGCGCCGCCGCGCGTACGCGCACTCCCGGCACTTCCTGCACGCCTTCCCCATCGGCACGAACGCGGCCCAGATGATGCTGATGGACGCCCTCACCGCGTACCCGGCGGCGCTGGCGCTGCCGCGGTTCGACGCCGCGGAGTTCTGCCGGCTCGTCGAGGCGTACCGGGTGGGGACCGTGTTCCTGGTGCCGTCCATGGCGATCGAGCTGCTCGGCTCGGCCGCCAGGCGACGCCAGGACCTGTCGAGCGTCGTGCTCGTCGGCTCCTCGGCCGCCGCCCTGCCGCCCGCTCTGGCGCAGGACCTGGCCGCGGCCTTCCCCGGCGCCGTCCTGGTCAACACCTACACCTCCACCGAGGCGATGCCGGCCGGGACCACGATGGTCCTGGACCCCGAGCGGCCGGGGTCGCTGGGCAGGGCGAGCGACCCGGGCGACCTCGTGATCCGCGACTCCGGCGGGCGTGTCCTGCCGCCGGGCGAGGTGGGCGAGGTCTGGCTGCGCTGCCCGGCGCCGCCGCGCTCGTACTTCGCAGACCCCGGCGGCAGCGCCGCCGTGTTCAGGGACGGCTGGGTGCGCATGGGGGACGTCGGCCACCTGGACGACGCCGGATACCTCTATCTCGCCGACCGCGCGGGCGACGTCATCAAGTCGGGCGCGCTCAAGGTCTCGACGCTGCGTGTCGAGGCCGCTCTGCACGAGCACCCGCTCGTGGCGGAGGCGGCGGCCGTCGGGGTTCCCCATCCCGTGATGGGCGAGGTCCCGTCGGCGGCCGTACGGCTTCGGGGGCACGTACGGCTGGAGGAGCTGCGCGACTTCCTCACCACGCGCCTGGCCAGGCACGAGCTGCCGACCAGGATCGCGGTGGTGGACGACTTCGCGCGCAACGAGGCGGGCAAGGTGCTCAAACCGGCCGTGCGCGCCCTGTTCACCGGCGCTTCCACGCGGGTGCCGTTGACGGCGGCGCAACTCGCCGACCTGGCCGGCGACCCGTCGCCGCACGAGTCGGCGCTGCGCGTGCACGATCCCCTCGACCTGGCCGCGCTCCGCCGCGCGCTAGCCGATCTCGCCGCCCGGCACGACGCCTTGCGCATGACGTTCCCCGGTGGGGGCGTCGCCGAGATCGCCGACGGTCTCGCCCCTGACCTGGAACGGGTGGAGGGAGGGACGGCGGCCCTCACCGGAGCGCTCCGAGCCGCCTTCGACGTAGGGCGCGGGCCGCTGCTGCGCGCCGTGGTCGCCGAGACGCCGGACGGCGGGCGCCTGCTCGGGCTCGCCGCGCATCCCCTGGTGTGCGACGCCTGGTCACTCGACCTGCTCGTCCAGGAGCTCGGAATCCTGTACGGCGCCGCGTACCACGGCAGGCCGGCCGGCCTGCCGCCGGTGGAGACGACGTACGCCGGCTTCGTCACCGCCGCCCACGCCCGGTCGGGCGCTCCGACGCCCGTCACCCGGCCGGGCCCGGCCTTCGACCCCGGCCCGACGGAGCGGGTTCCCGTGGTGATCGCCGCCGGGACGGTCGGCAGGCTGCGGCGCGCCGCCCGAACCAGGGGCACTGCTCCGGGCAGCCTGGCGCTCGTGGCGTGGGCGTCCGCGCTCGTCGACAAGCATGGCTCCGCGCGCGTTCTCGTCCGCTCGCCCGGCCGTACCGCCCCGGGCGCCGCAGGGCTGGTCGGTCCCTTGGTCGTGGACTTCCCCGGCCTTCCTGAGCAGGTAATCGAGGATGCCGAGGCTCACAGGTTCCGGCCCGTGCCCGCGTACGCCGGTCGGTTCGCCTTCGAAGGACTGCGGCCCGAGCCTGACCTGCCCGGACTGCGGACCGAGCCGCTGCCGCTCCCCGTGCCCACGCCTCCGCACGGACCACCCCGGCTCACCTTGACCGCGCAGCCCGACGGGAGCCTGTCCGGCCACTGCGAAGGGCGTTCGGCGGCGCGGGCGGCCGAGTCCTTCACCCACCACCTGGGCCTGCTCCTCTCGTGAACACCCTCTGAAACACCGCACCTCGTGATCGGAAGTGAACCTCCGCGATGGCCATTCCCACGATGACCGATCATCCGCGCATCCGGGCCTCCCTCGCCCAGCAGGGCATCTGGTTCAACGAGCGCCTCGGCGGCCTCGGAACCGTCTACTCCATGCCGTTCTCGGTCCGCTTCACCGGGCCGCTCGACGTGGCGGCGCTCGACGCCGCCTGCGCGGCGCTGGTCCGCAGGCATCCCTTACTGGCCGCCGTCGTCGCCGAGGACAGAGGGGAACCGTACCTCGTCGAGGCGGGACGGCCGCCCCGGCTCGCGGTCGTGGAGGCCGCCGGGCGCGAGCCGGACGATCTCGTTCGCGCCGAGCTCCTGCGCCCGTTCGACCTGCGCACCGGCCCGCTGGTACGGCTGACGCTCCTCGTCGAAGGGCCGGAACGGGCCCTGTTCCTCGTCGTGGCCCACCACCTGGTCTTCGACGGTGAGTCCACCTCCGTCTTCCTCGACGACCTGGCCGAGCTCTACCGCGCCGAGGTCACCGGCCGGGCGGCGGACCTGCCCGAGGTCCCGTACGACGGGCTGGCGGAGAGGGAGGACGCCCGCGTCACGGCCACACTGGCGCAGGCCCGCGACTACTGGGCGGCGCGCCACCGGGAGCGGACGGAGGCGGTGCTGCCCGGCCTCACCGGGGAAACGGCGACGGCGGCGAGCGGCGAGTCCGTGGAGTTCACGCTGACCGGCGAGCTGTCGTCGGCGCTCGACCGCCTGGGCCGGGACACCGGCGCGAGCCGGTTCGAGATCCTGCTCGCCACGCTGCACGCCCTGCTTCACCGGTACGGCAACGCGGAGCCGACCGTCGCCGTCGACCTCGGCACCCGCACCGCTGACACCCGCCAACACATTGGCGCCTTCGTCAACGAGTTACCGGTGACCGCCCGGCTCGACGGCTCGTGGAGCTTCCGCAGGTTCCTGCAGGACCAGCGGTTCGCCCACGGGCTGCGCTCCGATCTGCCGGGTCTGTTCCGCGTCCGTGAGGTGCCGCTGTCACGCGCCGTGCGCGACGTGCGGCCCGGGGTGGCGCTCGCCCCCGTGTCGCTCGGCTACCGCAGGCGGGGGGCTGCGCCCTCCTTCGAAGGGGTGCGCGCCGACGTCACGTGGGCGCTGTTCAACCACACCGTGCGCGGCGCCCTGCGCGTACACGTCGTGGACGGGCCCGACAAGTGCGGCGTCATCCTCCAGTACGACCCCGCCACGATGCGCCGTGAGAGCGCGCAGCGGGTCGCCGCCCACTGGCTGCGCCTGCTCACCGAGGTGACCGCTGACCCCGACACGCGGCTGTCGGAGGCGGAGCTGCTCGGCGCCGACGAGACCGAGCTGCTGCTCGGGACCTGGATCGACACGTCCGTCGCCTATCCGTCGGCCACGCTGCCCGAGCTGGTCGTCCGGCAGGCGCGGCACGCCCCCGAGGCGGTGGCGGTCCGCCACGGACCCGGCGCGACGACGTACGCGGAACTGGCCGCCGAGGTGGAGGGCCTGGCCGTGCGGCTGCGCGAGGCCGGAGTAGGACCGGGCACGCTCGTGGCCGTCCTCGCCGAACGATCGCCGCGTACCCTGGCCGTCCTGCTCGCCGTGCTCAGGGCGGGTGGCGCGTACCTGCCGCTCGATCCCGAGCACCCGGCGGACCGGCTCGCCTTCATCCTGGACGACTCCGGCGCCAAGGTCGTCGTGGTCTCCGAAGCTCTGCGCGAGCGGCTGCCCTGCGGCAGTGCCACGACGGTCCTCCTCTCCGACACCCTGGAGCCCGCCGCGGGAGACGCGGGGCCCTGGCCGGAGCCCGACAGCCTCGCCTACGTCATGTACACCTCGGGCTCCACCGGCCGCCCGAAGGGGGTCGAGATCCCGCATCGGGCGCTGGCCAACCTGCTGTGGGCGATGCGCGACCGCCTCGGCTCAAGGAGCGGCGACGTCTGGCTCGCCGCCACGTCCCTGGCCTTCGACATCTCCGCCCTGGAGCTGTACCTGCCGCTGATCACCGGAGGGAGCGTCGTCCTGGCGCCCGACGCCCTGACGAGGGACGGGCGCGCGCTCGCCGCACTGGCCGACACGTACGGCGTCACCCACGTCCAGGCCACGCCCTCCGGGTGGCGGATGCTGCTCGACGGAGGGTTCGACCGCCCGGCGGTGACCGCGCTCGCGGGCGGCGAGCGGCTGACCGTCCCGCTGGCCGCCGAGCTGCTGGCCAGGACCGGCCGGCTGATCAACGTGTACGGACCGACGGAGACCACGATCTGGTCGACCAGCGCCGAGGTGACTCAGGCGGGGGCGGGCGTGCCCATCGGGACGCCCCTGGCCAACACGCGGGTGTACGTCCTAGACGACCGGCTCCGGCTGCGGCCGGTCGGCGTGCCCGGCGAGCTGTGCGTCGCCGGCGACGGCGTCGCGGACGGCTACCGCGGCAGGCCGGAGCTGACCGCCGAACGGTTCGTCGCCGACCCCTTCGGCAAGGGCCTCATGTACCGCACCGGGGACCTCGCGCGTTGGCGCGAGGACGGCATGCTGGAATTCCTCGGACGCCTCGACGACCAGGTCAAGCTGCGCGGCCACCGTATCGAGCCAGGAGAGATCGAGGCCAGGCTGGCCGAGCACCCGTCGATCGCGCACGTGGCGGTGGCGGTGCGCGGCGACAGGCTCGTCGCCTACGCCGTGCCTGCCACCGGCACGCCCGGCCTTCCCGCCGGTCTGCGGGAGCACTGCGCGAGGACGCTCCCGCCGTACATGGTGCCGGCCGAGTTCGTGGAGCTGGACGCGCTGCCGCTCACCCCCAACGGCAAGGTGGACCGCGGCGCGCTCCCCGAGCCACCGGCCAGGGACGCGCCGCCGCCCGAGACGGACGCGCCCGTCGCGCAGCTCACCGGCGCCGCGGCCGTGGTGCACGAGATCTGGTGCGACGTGCTCGGCGTGGACCGGGTCGGCCCGCACGACGACCTGTTCGACCTGGGCGGCCACTCGCTGACGATCACGCAGATCGCCGCGCGGGTACGCTCCCGGCTCGGCGCCGACCTGCCGCTGCACCTCTACTACGACGACCCCACGATCGCGGGCATCGCCGCCGCCGTCGAGCGGTCGCGCGGGGAGGGCTGACCGATGGCGTTGACCGCGGCGCACGTCGCCTGGACGGGCCCCCACCGGGCGGGGCTGCGCAGGCACCGCGACAGGGCGCTGGAGAACGGGCCCTACGCGATGCCCGTCGAGGAGATCCTCACCTGCGTGCACGGGATCCGGTCGTGGCGGGCCTTCCACGGCGGGGTCGAGCTGGTGACCGACACACTGGGCGCCAAGTACGCCGCCGAGCAGGGCCTGGACGTGCTCTACGACCGCGTCGACACCGCCCTCGACGCCCTGGACGAGCTCGACATCGACCCGCTGTTCTACTTCGCCGCGGGCAAGAGCCATCTGGCGACGCTCCGCCGGGCCCCGTTCGCCGTCATCGACACCGATCTCTACCTGCGCAGTCCCATCGAAGGGCTGGACCGCGGCGGCTTCGTCTTCGCCCACTGGGAGTCGACCGGCAACGCCGTCTACCCGCCGGTCGCCGAGGTGCCCAACCAGGGCGGCGCCGACCTGTCGCGCTGGGTCTTCGACACCCCCGCCGCGAACATGGCGATCTCGGTGTTCCTGAACGACGAGCACCGGGCCGCGTACGCGGCCGCGTCGATGGAGTTCATGACGGGCAACGCCGCCCCGTCGGAGGTAGACCCGCTCGTCCGGCAGACGTTCGCCGAGCAGCGCCTCGCCCCGGCGGTGGCGCGGGCGCTCGGCATCGACCTGCGCCCCGTGACCGGCAGGTTCTGGATCGTCGAGGCGGAACGGTGGGACGGCCCCCCGCACGCCGGGCTCTTCCACCACACCTGGCACCACAAGCGGATCCTGCGCGACCACCCCGAACTGCGCCCCGCCTACTGGCGCTACCTGCTGGAAGACCTGCTGTGGACGTTCCCCGACACCTACGACCTGCTGATGTCCGCGCCTGGGCTGGGGGAGTGCGCGGAGCTGATCCGCAGGACCCGGCGCGATCTGGAGGCCGACGGCCCCAGCCTGCTCGACTGGAGGAAGCGATGACCGCAGCGGCCGCGCCGCCAACGCTCGACGCGCTCGGGGCGATCTGGCGCGAGGTGTTGCGCCTCTCGCGTGTCTCCCCTGAGGACAACTTCTTCGCCCTGGGCGGCGACTCCTTCCGCGCCACCAGGCTCGCCGCGCTGGTCGGCGAGCGGTTCGGCGTGGCCGCCACCGCCGCGCTCGCCTTCGACCGGCCCGAACTCGCCGGGCAGGCCCGCTGGATCGACGGCGCGCGGGCCGGTGACGCACCCCTCACCCCGCTGCCGCAGGCCCCGCCGTCGGCCGTCCCGCTCAGCACCCAGCAGGAGGACTTCCTGTACTGGATGTTCGAGCCCCGGCTGCACGGCTCCCAGGACGTACGCGACATCGGCTCCTGCTGCACCGCGATCAGGATCAGGGACGAACTGGACGTGCCGCTGCTCACCCGTGCGCTGAACGCGCTCGTGGCCCGCCACGAGGCGCTGCGCACCGTGGTCCGGCCCGACGGGACGGTGGAGATCGTCGCCGACCTTCCGCCGCAGGTCGCCGAGGCACGGGCGGCGGACGAGGCCGAGGCCGTCCGCATCGTGTGGCACGAGCGCATGCGCCTCGACGACGTCATCGCCGGCCCGCTGGTGCGAGCCCTCGTCGTCCACATCGGCCAGGACGACGACGCGGACGACCACGTCCTCGTCCTGGCCGTGCACCACTTCGCGTTCGACGGGTTCTCCTTCGGCGTGCTGCTGAGGGAGCTCGCCCTCCTCTACTCCGCGCTGTCCACGGGACACCCCGACCCGCTGCGGCCCCTGCCGATCACCTACACCGACTACTGCCGCTTCGCCCGCGAGCAGTGGCCGGTCAACCAGTCGTACTGGGATCGGGTGCTGGAGGGCGCTCCCACGGACCTGAGCCCGTTCCCGGGGCGCAGGGAGACGAGCCGGTTCTCCCGGCGCCGGCACGCCTTCGAGGTCGAGCCCGCGCTGCGCGACCGGCTGGCCGAGATCGCGCGCGAGCGCGGCGCCACCACGTTCATGGCGGTCGCCGCCTGCTGGACGTGGCTGCTGGCCGAGTGGACCGGCCGTACTGACATCGTCGTGATGTCGCCCGTGCCAGGCAGGACGCTGCCCGAGCACGAGACCCTGGTCGGCTGCCTGGTGCAGTCGCTGATCCTGCGCTTCGACGTCTCCGGCCGCCCCGGCTACGCCGAGCTGCTCGACCGGGTGCGGGACGTCGCCGTGGGCGCCGTGGCCCACCAGCTCCACGCGTACCAGGACGCCCGGCTGCGCGTGCCGTTCCCGTCGCGCATCCACTACGAGAGCTTCGGCGCGCCGCACTTCCCCGGCCTGGCGTCCGAGCCGTTCCCGTTCCCGCGCGAGCAGGAGGCGCTGGAATGGTCGGCCAACCCCGGCGGGCTGGACCTGAGCGCCCCCGAGCTCATCGTCGAGGAGCAGCGGGACGGCTCCATGCACTGCGCTGTCGTCTACAACCACCACGGCTATGACCCCGAGACCGCGGCCGAACTGGCCGACGCCTTCCTCCGGTGCGCCCGCGCCGCCGCCGACCGCCCCGGTCATGTCCTTCCTCCGCTCGCGGTGCGCCATGCGGGCTGACGTCTCCTACGTTCAGGAACGGTTGTGGTTCCTGCAGCGGTACGACCCCGCCGACTCCTCCTCGAACCTGTTCATCTCCGAAAGGCTTCGCGGCCAACTCGACGCGGACGCGCTGGAACGGGCCCTGGCCGCGCTGGTGTCGCGACACGAGACGCTGCGTACGCGCTACCCGGCCCGCGACGGTGAACCGGTCGCGGTGCCGGGACCGATCCCCCCGCTGGACCGCCTCGACCTCACCTCCCACCCCGAGGGCGAGCGGGAGCGCCGGGCGGCCGACGCTGTGGCCGAGCGCACCCGGACGCCGTTCGACGTGGCCGAGGGACCGGTCCTGCGGGCCGCGCTGATCCGGCTCGGGGAGCGCGACCACGTGCTGCACCTGGCCGTGCACCACATCGCGGCCGACGGCTGGTCGATCGGACTGCTCACCTCGGAGCTGGCGTCGCTCTACACGGAGTTCGTCACCGGCGTGCCCGCCGACCTCCCGCCCCCGCGCGGCCACGCCCTGCACGCCGCGGACGAGCGCGCACGCGCCGTGGACGTGGCCGCGCTCGCCTACTGGCGCGAACGGCTGAAGGGGGCCCCGGTCCTGGACCTGCCGACCGACCGCCCTCGCCGCGATGGCGCGTCCCGTGCGTCCGGCGGGTCCGCCGCGTCCGGTGCGGGCACGGTCGTGCTGTGCTTGCCCGCCGGGCTCAGTCGCGGTGTCGCCGAGCTGGCCAGAAGCCGACGATGCACCCCCTTCATGGCGTTGCTCGCCGCCTACCAGCTCTTGCTGGCCCGGCAGACCGGCCAGGACGACGTCTGCGTCGGCTCGGCCGTTTCCACGCGGGACCGGCCGGAGCTGGAGGAGGTCGTCGGCCCGCTCATCAACACCGTCGTCCTCAGGGGCGATCTGACCGGTGACCCGTCCTTCGCCGAGCTTCTCACCCGTACCAGGAGCGCCGTGCTGGGAGCGCTGTCCCGGCGGGACGTGCCGTTCTCCCGCGTGGCCGAGGAAGTCGCCCCCGGCCGCCACGGAGGCCGGAACCCGCTGCTGCGCGCCCAGTTCGGCCTGCACCACGAGAACACCGTCCGGCCGGCCCTCCATGGTCTCGTGGCCGAACCGTTCACCGTGGACACGGCCCACGCCCAGGCCGATCTCTCCCTGGAGGTCCATCCGTCGGCGGGCGGGCTGACCGCGAGGTTCGTCTACGACGCCGGGCTGTTCGACCACGGCACCGTCGAACGCGTGGCGGTCCGGTTCGAGGCGCTGCTCGGCCAGGTCGTCGCCCATCCCGACACCCCGCTGGCGCGGCTCGACCTGCTCGCCCCCGGAGAGCGGGCGGCGATCCTCGCCAGGGCGGGCGGTCCCGAGACGTCCTACCCCGGCGTCACGCTCGCCGACCTGCTCGGAGGCAAGCCCGGCGCGGTCGCGGCGATCTGCGGGGACGAGCGGGTCACCTACGCCGAACTCGACGCCCGCAGCCGCGCGCTGGCCCGGCGGCTGCGCGCCGCCGGCGCCGGGCGGGGCACACTCGTCGCGATCTGCGCGCCGCGCTCGATCGATCTGCTCACCGGGCTCCTCGCGGTGGTCCGGGCCGGGGCCGCCTACCTCCCGCTCGACCCTGGACACCCTGCCGAGCGGCTGGCGTACGTGCTGGCCGACTCGGGCGCGCAGCTGCTGCTCACGCAGCGTGGCCTGAGCACGCGCCTGCCGGGCGAACTGCCGTCGCTGCTCCTCGACGAGCCGTACGGGGAGGAGCCGGAAGACGAGCCCGGCGAACCGGCTGTCGCCTCCGACCTCGCGTACGTGATCTACACCTCCGGCTCCACCGGCAGGCCCAAGGGCGTCGCCATCAGCCACGGAGCCCTGGCGAACCTGCTGCTGTCGTTCCGCGACCAGCTCGAAGCCGGCCCGGACGACGTGTGGCTGGCCTCCACGTCGCTGTCGTTCGACATCTCGGCCCTGGAACTGTACCTGCCGCTGATCACCGGCGGTACCGTCGTGATCGCCTCCGACGAGGACATCCGCGACGGCTCCCGGCTCGCGGCCCTGGCCGCGGCCTCCGGCGTCACTCATCTGCAGGCCACGCCGTCAGGATGGCGCATGCTGCTCGACGCCGGTTTCCACCGGCCCGGCGCCGTCGCGCTCACGGGCGGGGAGGCGCTGCCGGCGCCGCTCGCCGCCGAACTGCGCCCCCGCGTCGTGCGACTCTGGAACGTGTACGGACCCACCGAGACCACCATCTGGTCGTCCTGCTGGGAGGTGCCGGCCGGCGTCACCGGCGGCGTCCGCGTCGGCCGTCCCATCGCCAACACCCGCCTGTACGTGCTGGACCGCCGGCTGGAGCCGGTGCCCGACGGCTCGACCGGCGAACTGTTCATCGCCGGTGACGGCCTGGCCCGCGGATACCCCGGCCGGCCGGGGCTCACGGCCGAGCGCTTCCTCCCTGACCCCTACGGGCCGCCGGGCACCCGTATGTACCGCACGGGCGATCTGGCCAGGTGGCGCGGTGACGAGGTCGAATGCCTGGGCAGGACCGACGAGCAGGTGAAGCTGCGCGGCCACCGCATCGAGCCGGGCGAGGTGGAGGCGCGGCTGATGGAGCACCCCTCGGTCGCGCAGGCCGCGGTCGTGGTGCGCGGCGACCGGCTCGTCGCCTACGTCGTGCCCACGAGCGCCCCCTCACCTCCGGACAGCTCCGGCACACCCTTCGCGCCGGAAGGGTCCGGCGCGCTCTCGGGGCAGGACAGGCCAGGCGCCCTCTCCGGGCCGGACAGCTCCGGCGAGTCCTCCGCACCGGAGGGGCATGGCGAGGCGATTCCGCGGGCGCTGGCCGCGCACGCCCGTGCGATGCTGCCGGCGTCCATGGTGCCCGCCGCGTTCGTGCCGGTGCCCGCGCTGCCGCTCACCCCCAACGGCAAGGTGGACCGGGCCGCGCTGCCCGACCCGGACGTCGTACGCGGTGACCGGCCGCCCGCGACGCCGGCCGAGCGCCTGGTGGCGGAGGTCTTCGCCGAGGTGCTCGGCCTCGACGCCGTGGGCGCCGACGACGGCTTCTTCGACTTGGGCGGCCACTCGCTGCTCGCCTCCCGCGCCGCCGCCCGCCTCACGCGTGCGCTCGGGACCGAGGTGGCGGTACGGGCTCTGTTCGACCACCCCACGGTCGCGGCGCTCGCCGCGGAGCTCGACACCGGGGACGGCACCGCGGCTCGGCCGGGAGGCGACGTACGGGTCGTCCCGCGCCCGCCGGGCACACCGCCGCCGCTGTCGGCAGCCCAGGAGCGGCTCTGGTTCCTGCAGCGGCTCAATCCCGACGACGGCTCCGCCAACATGTACCTGGTCCGGCGGTTGCGGGGGCCGCTCGATCGGGCGGCGCTCGCCCGCGCGGTCGCGGGGGCCCGCGCGCGGCACGAGTCGCTGCGCACCAGCTTCCCCGAGGCGGACGGCGTGCCGATCGCCGTCGTCCACCCATCGGCGGGACCGGAATGGGAGGACCTCGTCGCCTCCGACGAGGACGAATGGGCGGACCTCGCCGCCCGCGACAAGGACGAGTGGGAGGATCTCGCCGCCCGTGACGAGGACGAGGCCCGCCGGCTTGTGGCCGCCCGCGTCAACGCGCCGTTCGACCTGGCCGCCGCGCCGCCGCACCGCCTCACCCTCGTCCGGCTCGCCGACGACGACCACGTCCTGTGCTGGGTGGTCCACCACATCCTGGGCGACGGCTGGTCGCTCAACGTCCTCATGGACGACCTGGCCGGGCTGTACGCGGGCCGCCAGCTCACCGAGCCCGTCCTGCAGCACGGGGACGTGGCCGCCTGGCAGCGCGGCAGGGACCTGTCGGCGCCGTTGGCGTACTGGCGGCGCAGGCTCGCCGACCCGCCGGTGCTCGACCTGCCCACCGACCGGCCCCGGACGTCCGCCGGCATGCGGCGTGGGGGCCGCGTCCGTGCCCACCTGCCGGAGGAGACGGTGGCCGGGCTGGAACGGGTGGCAAGGGAGCACGACGCCACCCTGTTCATGGTCCTGCTGATCGCGTACCAGGTGCTGCTGGCGCGGCATTGCGGTCAGGACGACGTCGTGGTGGGCTCGGTGACCGCCGGACGGGACCGGGTCGAGCTGGAGCCGGTGTTCGGCAACCTCACCCACACCGTCGCCCTGCGCGCCGACCTGCGGGGCGACCCGTCGTTCCGCGACCTCCTGGCCGCCGCCCGGCGGACCGTCATGGAGGACCTGGCCGGCCGGGAGGTGCCGTACGAGCTGCTCGTCGACGAGATCGGCATCGGGCGCGACCTCGGCCGGACACCGCTGTTCCAGACGATGATGATCCTGCACAGCCAGGACACCGGCCCGCACGCGCCCGGCGCCCGCTTCGGCGGCCTGGAGGCGGAGTTGTTCGAGGACGGCCACGCCCAGGCCAAGCTCGACCTGGCGCTCGACGTGTGGCGCGAGCCCGGCGGTCTGTCGCTCGTCCTCACCTACGACGCCGATCTGTTCGACGCGACGACGGTGGAGCGGCTGGCCGAGCGGTTCCACACCCTCTGCCAGGGGATCGTCGCCGACCCCGGCCGCCGGATGAGCTCGCTGCCCCTGCTGACGCCCGCCGACGACGCCGAGCTGCGCGCCCTGGCCACAGGCCCCGCACCCGTCACCGCCGGTCCCGCACCCGTCCTCGCCGCAGGGCTGGTGCCCGCGCTCGTCGCCCGGAGCGCCGAGCACACTCCTGACGCCGTCGCCCTGCGGTGCGGCGGCGACCTGCTGTCCTACCGACAGCTTGTGACGCGGGCCGACGCGCTGGCCGCCACCCTTCACCGGAGCGGCGTCGGCCGCGGGCACGTCGTCGGAGTGGCGCTGCCGCGTGGCATGGACGCCGTCGTCGCGCTGCTCGGCGTGCTCCGGGCCGGCGCCGCCTACCTGCCGCTCGACCCCGCCGACCCCGCCCCCAGGCGGGAGCGGCTGGTCTCCGACAGCGGCGCCACGGCCGTGCTCACCCCTGGCGACCTGCGGACCCTGACCGGGCAAGCGCTCGTGCAGCCGGAGCCGCGCCCGCATGATGCCGCGTACGTCATCTACACCTCCGGCTCGACCGGCCTCCCCAAGGGCGTGGTGGTCGAGCACGCCGCGCTGGCGGCTCGCATCCGCTGGATGGCCGCCGCGTACGAGCTGGGACCCGGCGACGTCGTCGTGCAGTTCGCCTCGCTCGGCTTCGACGCCCACGTCGAAGAGGTGTACCCGACGCTGGTCTCGGGAGCCACGCTGCTCCTCCTGCCGGACGGCGGCGCCGCCCTGCCCGACCTGCTCGCCTCCCCCGAGGGCAGGGACGTCACCGTGCTCGACCTGCCCACGGCCTACTGGCACCACCTGGTCGACGTCGTGGACGAGGTGGACTGGCCGCCGTCGCTCCGCCTGGTCATCCTCGGCGGGGAGCAGGCGGACGCCCCCGCGGTGTCGCGGTGGAAGCGCCGCTTCCCCGGCGTCCGGCTGGTCAACACCTACGGCCCGACCGAGGCGACGGTCATCGCCACGTCCGCCGACCTGATGGACGACGGCCTGCGCCCGGCGATCGGCCGGCCGGTGGGGGAGACCACGGTGTGGCTGCTCGGCGAGGGCGGCGAACCGGTGCCGCCGGGCGCCCCCGGCGAGCTGTGCGTAGGTGGCGCGGGGGTGGCGCGCGGCTACGCGGGACGTCCCGCGACGACGGCGGCGTCGTTCACGCCCGACCCGTTCGCACCGGGCGGCGGAAGGCTCTACCGCACCGGCGACCGGGCCAGGTGGCGGCGCGACGGCACCCTGGAGTTCCTCGGACGGCTCGACTCCCAGGTCAAGGTGCGCGGCTACCGGATCGAACCGGGCGAGGTCGAGGCGTGCCTGCTCGCCCATCCGGATGTGGGGCAGGCCGCCGTCGCCGCCCGCGGCGACCTGCTGGTCGCGTACGTGGTGGGCCGGGCCACAGCGGAGGAACTGCGCCGCCACGCGGAAGAACGGCTCCCCGCGCACCTGGTGCCGGGGGCTTGGGTGCTCCTGGACCGGCTTCCGCTCACCGGGAACGGCAAGGTCGACCGCGCGGCGCTGCCAGATCCCGAGCCCGCCAGGGAACGTTCCTTCGTCGCGCCGCGCACCGACGCCGAGGCGCTGGTCGCCAAGGTCTGGGCGGACCTGCTCGGCGTCGCCGCCGTCGGAGCGTATGACGACTTCTTCCACCTCGGCGGGCACTCGCTGCTCGCCGTCCGCATCGCGGCCAGGCTCAGGGCGGTGATCGGCGTCGAGGTGCCGATCCGGACGCTGTTCACCCGGCGCACGGTGGCGGAGTTCGCCGGCGCGGTCGAGGCACTGCTCCTCGACTCGCTCGCCGGGCTGTCCGACGAGGAGGCGCTGCGCCTGCTCGACCAGAAAGACGAGGATCAGTGACGACGTACCACGTAGTGATCAACGACGAGGAGCAGTACTCCCTCTGGCCCGGCGACCGGACGGTCCCCGAGGGCTGGCGGCGGACCGGTTTCACCGGCCGCAGGGAGGACTGCCTGGCCCACATCGACCAGGTCTGGACGGACATGCGTCCGCTGAGCGCCCGATGACCACACTCGACGACGGGCTGTCCCCGGCCAAGCAGGCGGTGCTGTCCGGGCTGCTGCGCCGCCGCGCCGCCTCCTTGTCCGTCCCGAGGCGCCCTGAGGGCCGGACGCCGCCGCTGTCGCACGCCCAGGAACGCCTGTGGTTCATGGAGCAGTACGCGCCGGGGACCGCCGCCTACACCGTGCCGCTCGGCACCAGGCTCTCCGGCGACCTCGACGCCGAGGCGCTGGCCCGAGCGCTGCGGGAGGTCGCGGCCCGCCACGAGAGCCTGCGCACGCGCTTCGTCACCGACGGCGAGGGGCGGCCCGCGGTCGTGATCGAGGACGAGCCCGCGGTGGAGTTCACCGTCGCCGAGTCCGACGAGGCAGGCGCGGCGGAGCTGTGCGCCGCCCAGCTCGCCCGGCCGTTCGACCTGGCGTCGGGGCCGCTCCTGCGCGCCCTGCTCGTCCGGCTCGGCCCGGAGGAGCACGTGCTGCTGCTGACCGCCCACCACGCGGTCATCGACGGCTGGTCGTACGACCTGGTGCTCAGCGAGGCGCTCACCCTGCACGACGCCTTCCGGGCCGGTGAGCCGTCCCCGCTGGAGGAGCCCCCGGTGCAGTACGGCGACTACGCCCTCTGGCAGCGGGCCCAGGAAGAAAGGCAGCAGGAGCCGGCGTACTGGACGCGGCGGCTGTCCGGCGTGCCGGCACTCGACCTGCCCACCGACTGGCCCAGGCCGGCCGAGCAGACGTTCGCCGGCGCCGGGCTGCGCTTCAAGGTCGGGCAGGAGACAGCCGGACGCGTCGCCGACCTGGCACGCGGCCGAGGGGCGTCCCTGTACATGACCCTGCTGGCCGCCTTCCAGGTGCTGCTGTTCCGCCACTCCGGCCAGCGGGACTTCGCGGTCGGCTCGCCCGTCAGCGGCCGGGAGACGCCGGAGCTGGAACGCACCGTGGGCGTCTTCGTGAACACGCTGGCCATGCGGGCGGACCTCAGCGGAGACCCGCCCTTCACCGAGTTGCTCGACCGGGTGCGCGACGCCACGCTCGACGACTTCGCCCACCAGGGGTTGCCCTTCGACCGGCTCGTCGGCGAACTGAACCTGAAGCGTGACGTCAGCCGCTCGCCGGTGTTCCAGGCCATGTTCGCCCTGCAGAACTTCCAGGCCCCCGCCCGGTGGGAGACCGGGCTGCGCATGGCCGAGTACCGCGTGGACGCCGCCACCACACGCTTCGACCTCACCCTCTACCTGCGGCAGACCGGCGACGGGCTGGACGGCCACATCGTCTACAACACGGCGCTCTTCCTGCCCGAGACGATGGAGCGCCTGGCCGCCCGGTTCGTGACCCTGCTCGGTGCCGTCGCCGCCGAGCCGTCCACCCGGATCTCCGAGCTGAACCTGCTCGACGCCGCCGAACGGGCGGAGGTGCTGGCGTTCGGCACCGCGCCCTCCCTCCCACGGCCCGAGCGGCGGCTGCTCCACGAGCTGACCGGCGGCCACCCGTCCGCCACGGCGGTGGCCTGCGGAGACGTCACCCTCACGTACGCCGAGCTGGACCGCAGGGCCAACCGGCTGGCCCGGTTCCTGCGACGGCGCGGCGTCGGCAGGGACACGCGGGTGGCGGTGTGCATGGAGCAGTCGGCCGACGTGGCGGTCGCCGTCCTCGGCGTGCTCAAGGCGGGCGGCGCGTACGTGCCGCTCGATCCCGAGCACCCGGCCGCCCGTCTCTCCCACGCCGTGTCCGACTCGGGCGCCCTGGCCGCCGTCGTCACCGAGGAGACGCGGGACCGGCTGCCTCCCGGCCTGCCCACGTTCACCCTGGACGACACCGATGGCGAGGAGGACGGTCCGGTGGACGCGGACGTGCGGCCCGGGGACCTCGCGTACGTGATCTACACCTCCGGGACCACCGGCACCCCCAAGGGGGTCGCGGTCCAGCACCGCGAGGCCGTCACCTACCTCCTCGGCGTCCGCGAGCGGCTGGGCGTCGTGCCCGGGGGCGTGTTCGTGCTGCTCCAGTCGCTGGCCTTCGACTTCGGCGTGACGGTGTTCTACCTGTCACTGGCGACGGGCGGGACGTTGCACCTGGTGCCCGCCCGCACCTCGGCCCCCGAACTGGCCAGGAGGCTCGCCGGCATCGGCCCGGACTACATGAAGATCACCCCGTCGCACCTGGCGGCGCTGCTGGCCGACGCACCCGCTGCGGAGCTGCTGCCCAAGCGGCTGCTGATCCTCGGGGGAGAGGCGGCCGGTCAGGCGCTCGCGGACGAGGTGGTGGCGGCCGGACGGTGCGCGGTCGTCAACCACTACGGTCCCACCGAGGCCACCGTGGGCATGACCACCTTTGCCGTCGACCCGGCCGGCGCCCATGGCGGCGCGACCCTGCCGATCGGCAGGCCGCTGCCCGGGGCGGTCGTACGCGTCCTGGACGAGCACCTGCGTCCCGTCGGCGTGGGCGTCCCCGGCGAGATCCACCTGGGCGGCGACCGGCTGGCCCGCGGATACCTCGGCAGGCCCGGCCTGACCGCCGATCGGTTCGTCCCCGACCCGTACGGCCCGCCGGGGGCGCGGCTGTACCGCACCGGCGACCTCGGCCGCTGGCTGCCCGACGGAAACCTGCAGTTCCTCGGCAGGACCGACCACCAGGTGAAGATCCGCGGCTACCGGGTCGAGCTCGGCGAGATCGAGTCGGTGCTCACCACGCTGCCGGGCGTCTCCCAGGCGGTGACGGAACTCCGGTCGGACCGGCTCGTCGCCTACCTGGCCGGACCGGAGGCCGGTCTCCGGCCCGGCGCGGCGGACCTCCGCGAGGCCCTGCGGGCGCTGCTGCCCGACTACATGATCCCCAGCCGGTACGTCTGGCTGGACACCCTGCCGCTGAAGGCGCACGGCAAGGTCGACCGGGACGCGCTGCCCGAGCCCGGCCTCGACCGCGAGACCGAGTGGGAACCGGCCGCCACGCCGACGGAGCAGGCGGTGGCCGCCGTCTGGTCGGCCGTGCTCGGCGTGGACGAGGTCGGCGCGCTCGACGACTTCTTCGACCTCGGCGGGCACTCCCTGCTCGCGATGCAGGTCGTCGCCCGGCTGCGCGCCGTCGCCCCGGATCGGCTGGTCACCATCATGGACCTGTTCCGTCATCCCACCGTCCGCGAACTGGCCGGGCTCCTGGAACGCGGCGAGGACGGGCCACGCGCGCTGCTGCACCGGCTCACCCCCGCCCGGCAGACGACCGGGACCATCGTGTGCGCCCCGTACGGCGGCGGCAGCGCCGTCATCTACAAGCCGCTGGCCGACGCGCTGCCCGCCGGCTGGGCCCTGTACTCGATCGCGGTCCCCGGCCACGAGCTGGGGGAGGAGTCCAGGCCGCTCGACGAGGTCGCGGCCGCGTGTGCCGAGGAGATCCTGGCGAAGGTGGCGGGCCCGCTCGTCCTGTACGGCCACTGCGGGCTCGGCGTCATGCTGACGGTCGAGATCGCCCGCCGGCTGGAGGCGGCCGGACGCGAGGTGGACGCCGTCTACCTGGGCGGCATCTTCCCCTTCGCGAGAACCCGGTGGACGGGGGTCACCGAGGCGCTGGAACGCCTGCGCAGCGACCAGCTGTGGGCCAACGCGCTGCGGGCGGCCGGGCTGGAGGTGGACGAGCTGGGACGCGACCAGCTCAAACTGGTCATCGACAACCGCAGAAAGGGCACCCGGGAGGCGGAGCGCTACTTCACCCGGCTGTTCGAACATGACGGACGGCCGCTACGCGCCCCCATCATCTCGGTCGTGGGCGAGCGCGACCCGGCGACCGAGTTCTACCAGGAACGCTTCCGCGAATGGCACCTGCTGAGTGCCACTACGGCCGTGGCCGTGCTGGACGAGGCGGGTCACTTCTTCCTGCGCTACCGCGCCGCCGAACTCGCCGAGATCGTCACCCGGACGCACGTCGCCCTTGCCGAGGGCGAGCCCGACCGGCTCGGCCGCACCGAGACCTCCACCTGGTGGCTGCAGGGCGCGTCCGCGGCGGCCGACCCGCCGCCCGAGCAGCGCGGACCGAGGCCGAGCATGCGTCGCTTCGGCGTCATCGCGGCAGGTCAGCTCGTGTCGATGATCGGCGCTGCGCTGACCGAGTTCGCGATCCCCATCTGGATCTACACCACGACGGGATCCCTGGTGAGCTTCGCGCTCCTCGCGGTGCTCGGACTCGTGCCGGGCATCCTGATCGCGCCGCTCGCCGGGGCCGTGGTGGACCGCTTCGACCGGCGCAGGGTGCTGCTCGCCGCCGACGCGGCGGCGATGTCCACCCAGCTCATCTTCGGTGCACTGCTCTGGACCGGGGGACTGACGACCTGGCACGTCTACCCGCTGCTGGCCTGCCTGTCGGTCGCCCTGACGTTCCAGCGTCTGGCGTACACGTCGGCGATACCGCAGCTCGTGCCCAAACGCTTCCTCGGTCACGCCAACGGCGTCGTGCAGATGGCGACGGGCTCGGCGCAGCTTGTCGTGCCCCTCGTCGCGGCCGGGCTGATGGCCGCCATCGGCGTCGAGGGCATCCTCGCCATCGACGTGGCGAGCTACGTCGTGGCGATCGCCGCGGTGATCGTGACGCGTTTCCCCCGGACGATGGCCGCCACGCGCAGGGAACCGATCGTCACCGAGATGCTGAATGGGCTGCGTTACTCCTGGGGCAACCGGGGTTTCCGCGGCATGCTCGGCTTCTTTGCGGTGCTGAACGTCTTCCTCTCGCCGCTCTTCCTGATGATCTCGCCGCTGGTGCTGGCGTTCGCGGGTCTGCCGGACGTGGCGCAGGTGTCGTTCGCCGGGGGCCTCGGCACGCTCGCGGGCGGCCTGGCGATGGCCGTGTGGGGCGGCCCTCGCCGGCGGCGGCTGCGCGGCGTGCTGCTCGCCACCCTCGCCCTGTCGCTCGCCTGCCTGGTCACCGGGCTGCAGGGGAACGTGCAGACGATCGCCGTGGGCGCGTTCGGCATGTCGCTGTGCCTCACGCTCGTCAACGGGGTCTACACCACGATCATTCAGGTCAAGGTGCCGCAGCGGTACCACGGCCGGGTCATCGCGCTCAACACCCTGGTCGCCTGGTCCACGCTCCCGATCGGCTTCGGTCTGGTGGCACCGTACGGCGCGGCGCTGTTCGAACCGCTGCTGGCCCCAGGCGGACCGCTTGCGGGCACCGTTGGCGCCGTCATCGGCGTCGGCGCCGGACGCGGCATCGGCTTCATGTACGTCTGCTTCGCCGCCGCGATCGCCGTCATCGCGCTGGCCGCCATGCGGGTCCGGGTGCTGGCGAGATTCGACGAGATCGTCCCCGACGCGGTGCCCGACGACCTGATCGGCTACGAGACCGTCGCGGCACGCCGCCGAACCTGACGCGTGGGGACACTCGACGCTGAGAAGACCGGGCTTCCCGTCCCGCGGGAAGCCCGGTCCGGTCTCGGTCAGAAGGTGGGCGTGATCTCCTGGGTGGTTCCTCCCACACCGTGGTAGTTGCTCCCGATCGACCACACAGAGTCGTTGATCAACGGCTTGTACTCGAACGCCTGGCCGGCCGGGATGCCCGGCACCCAGCAGTCCCACACAGCGGTCGAGACCTTCACGCAGTCACGACCGGCAGACCAGGTGAGCGGGCTGACGTTGCCGCGGATCGTGATCCTGTTGCCCGCCCCCGCGTCCTTCTGCACGCGGATGCGCGTCGACCCCGGCGCCTCCTTCACCTGGTACGCCCGGATGATCGTCTGCTTGGCGGTGTTGCCCGCCTGATCGGCCAGCGTCGCGCGCAGGGACACGTAGCCGGGGCCGGCCGGGTTGGTGATCTGCGGGGTTCCGCACGTCGACCCTTGGGCCACCGTCGTCCAGGTGGAGCCATCGTCGACGGAGGACTCGATCAGGCAGGAGGTCAGGGACGTGACGGCCTGGCCCGGCTCCCGCTGGACGCTTGTGACCACGGGGGTCACCGTTCCGGCCGCCGCGCGGTTCAACTCGTCCAGTCCGTCCGGCCGGTACCGCACCACCATCAGCGGGAGCGGCCCGTTCGCCGTGGCATCGGAGCTGAAGGTCCATTCCGTATCGATCTGGGTGGACGTGGCGTCATTTCTGTTGGTGGCCGAAGCCGTGAGCTTGTACTGCGAGCCGGCCTCCGGAACCGTCACCGGGACGAGCCAGGTACGCGGCTTCACGAAGTTGGACCAGATCTGCTGGCCGTCGCGGAACAGCCGCATCGATCCCTCGATGTTGGCGTTCTCGCCGCTGTGACCGGCTTCGGAGTCGGAGTGGAGCTTGATGTAGTTGAACACCATCTCGTTGTTGTCACGCCAAGCCGTACCACTCCAATAGCCATTCTTCGCGGGGAGGGCGGGCCCGATGACCGCGCCGTTCCACGTCTCCGTGTTGTCCAGGCCGGAGCCGAACTCCCGGGGATCGGAGAGGACCTGCTTTCCGTCGAACCGGAGCAGGCCGCGCCAGCGTCCCGGCGTCCGGTACTCGGTCACCACGGACGGCATCTTGACCGGCGAGTAGATCAGGGCCGCCGGAGAGCTGAGTCCCGTGTCGAACTCGGGCTGGACGAGCAAGCTCGCGTACGACGCCGTGCCGCGGTAGGTGACGTCGACCTTCGTCAGGTTGGCCGGCGTTCCCTGGAAGGTCGGCTCGCTGGGCACTCCGCTGCGCTGGTCGACGATGCGGTAGAAGTACGGGCTGGGACTGGTCGCCGAGGAACCTTCCTTGTCGAAGTAGGCGATGGCGGTGTAGGTGATGCCTTGGTCGCTGACCGGGAGGACGTAATCCGCCATACTGAACCCGGTGTAGAGCCCGTCCTCGACGCCGTAGTGGAAGTTCACGTACGTCTCGCGCAGGATCTGCCGGGCGGTCGGCTCGCCCACCGTGACCGTGGCCTTCTTGGCCTGCTGCGAGTCGAGGGTGATCGTCCGGTCCTGCGACATGTTCGCGGGCACGACCGCCATCGTCCACGTGTCGTCGGTCTTGATGAGAGCGCCGAGGTAGTAGGAGCCTGCCGGCAGGTCGATCGTGCCACTGCCGTTGGCGATCGCGACCGGCGTCTCGGTGTCCGACTGGCGGGAGAAGACCCACACCGTGGTGTTCGCGGGTGCGCCCAGGCGGTCCTTGACGACGAGGTTCAGCGTGTGCTGCTCGGGCTGGACGTAGGCGCCGATGGCCGTGCGAATGACCTCGCTGCCGGTGGTGGCCGTGAGCTGCCCGGAATAGGAGCCGACCGGCTGGCCGTGGCCGTCGACGGTCACGGTGACGTCCGCGGTCCCGCTGGCGGGAACGGTCACGTTGGTCGCGCTCACCGTGAACAGGCCGGCCGGAGCCCCGGCCGCACTCACCTCCAGGGTCAGGGTGACAGGCGTGCTGCTGAGGTTGCGATAGCTGACGGTACGCGTGACCGGTGCGTTCACGATCGAGGACACCGGACCGAAGACCGGGGCTCCCTCAGCGATCACTGTTGCTGTCGCTGCGGCGTTCACATCAACCCGGCCGGTGCCCTGCTGGAAGGCGGTCAGCCCAGGGGTGGGAACGGCGCTGCTGGTCAGAGCCGCCTTCAGCCGGGTAGCCGGCCAATCCGGGTGCAACTCCGCCAAGAGCGCCGCCGAGCCGGCCACGTGCGGCGCCGCCATCGACGTCCCCGACGCCGAGCGCAGGCCACCGCCCGCTTTCGCGGCGACGATGTCCACTCCCGGCGCGGTGATGTCGGGCTTGACGGCGAGGTCCCCCACGCGCGGCCCGCTGCTGGAGAAATCGGCCAGCACGTTCTGCTTGTCGACCGCCCCCACGGTGATCGCGGCGTCCGCCGAGCCAGGAGAGCCGATGGTCTGCGAGCGAGGCCCCTCGTTGCCCGCGGAGATGACGAACAACGCGCCCGTCTGCGCGGACAGGTCGTTCACCGCCTGCTCCATCGGGTCGACACCCGCGGTGTCCGGCCCGCCGAGGCTCATGTTGACGACCTTCGCGCCGGCGGTCGTCGTGGCCCACTCCATCCCCGCGATGATGTCGGATTCGACGCCGGAGCCGTCGTTGCCGAGCACCTTGCCGACGACCAGGTCGGCCCCTGGCGCCACGCCCTTGCCCGCCCCGCTCGTGGTCGCCCCGGTCCCGGCGATCGTGGCGGCGACGTGCGTGCCGTGTCCGGCCACGTCTTCCACGCCCTGGCCGGTGAAGTCCTGCGAGTCGATCACCTTGCCCGCCAGATCCGGATGGTCGGTGTCGTAGCCGGTGTCGAGCACCGCCACCTTCACACCCTCACCGGTGTGACCCGACTGCCAGACCTGCGGAGCGCCGATCTGCGGCACACTCTCGGTCAGCGTGGCCTTGACCCGGCCGTCCAGCCACAGCTTGCCCACCTCACCGACGAAGGCGCGCGGTGAGCGCTTGCCGCCCACCAGCGCCTTCCACTGTGCGGTGGTCTTCGTCTTGTCCACGGCGAAGGAGCTCATCCCGAGCCGTGGCAGCGACTTTCGGAGCCTGGCGTCCTTCATCACCTGCTGGGCTCCGGCGGTCGAGCGCCCCTTGGGGCCCTGCACGAGTACGGCCAACGCCTTGCTCTTGTCGTCGCCATAGTGATCGTCGATCAGGCGGTCAAGGTCGAACAGACGCGGGTCCAGTCGCCCGTTGGCGAGCAGGTCGAGGGCGTCACCCGGGACGACCGACAGGGCGCCGTCGCGGCCCTTGGTGACTCGGTAGCCGATCCCCTCGCGGCCGGAGCCCGGCTCGAAGGCCAGCAACTGCAGGCCGTCACGACCGTCGGCCACCGTGACGACGTCTCCGGTGATCAACGTAATGCGTTGGGAGTTCGGCCCTGCTTGGAGTGCAGGTGGTGGAGCGGCGGCGGCGACCGCCGGGGTCGGCGCTACGGCAAGCGCAAGGCTGAGCAGCGCGGCTAACGATCTACGCATCGATTCTCCTAGTACCAGGGAGATGCTTGGAAGGTTTCAGCAAATTTCGACGCTGACGAGATCGAATATAGAGCCCAGCGATCTCCAACCGTATGGAGGGTCGGCATAGCCAGGGATGACGGACGGGACGTATGCGCTTAAAACAGGATATTTCGCTCAAGCAGGGCGCTGAAGACGCCTGAATGCTTCCAGAAATTTCCTGCAAGTCTCTCCAGGAAGCCCTGCGCATGCCCGTCCTCAAGCAACGGCGGCGGGCAAGGTGCCGCCGACGGACAAAGAGAAGCGCCGGTCGTAAAGCCGGCGCCGCGGGGGTCGTCGGCGGGGAAGCCGCCTTGGTCAGCCGCTTCGTTGCACCCGGCAATGGCCCCCGGGGCAGGCGGTCGTGAGCGGGGCTGCCGGGGCGCGATCTACTGCTTAGGCGGTGGGCAGGGGAAACTTGACATGTGTGAGGTGTTCGGAGACCTCCCAGAGCCTTTGCGCGGCGGCGTCGTCGAGTGCTTCGCCGGACAGTTCTTCGAGGGCGGCGGGGCCGCGTACCCCGAACCGGCTGGGGCCGGAGAAGCTGGCGCCGGGGACGTCGCCGATGGTGGCCAGAAGGGTCGGCCGGGCCCCGCCTTCGGGGCTTTGGGCCAGTAGCCGCGTTCCCAGTGCGAGGGCGTGGTCAAGGATCGGCCGGCCGGTGGTCATGGTGAATCCGGTGGCCGCCCAGCCGGGATGCGCTGCCGTGGCCAGGATCGGTGAGCCGGCTCTGTTCAGGCGGCGCTGCAGTTCTCGGGTGAACAGCAGGTTGGCCAGTTTGGTCTGTCCGTAGGCGCCGAACGGCCGGTAGGGCCGTCGTTGCCACTGCAGGTCCTCGAAGTTGATGTGGGCGTTGCGGTAATTGGTGGAGGACACGGTGATCACCCGCCTGGCGATCCGGCTCAGGAGCAGATTCGTCAAGGCGAAGTGTCCGAGATGGTTGACGCCGAGCTGGCTCTCGAAGCCGTCGGTGGTGTGCTGCAGGGTGTTGGTCATGGTGCCGGCGTTGTTGATCAGATAGTCGACGGGGCCGTTCACCGTGCGGGCGAACTCACGTACGGAGGCCAGCGACCCGAGGTCGAGCGGGCGTGACTCGGTGAGGCCGCCCATCTCGGCGGCGGCCGCGCGGCCGCGGGTCTGGTCGCGCACGGCGAGGATGACCCGTGCGCCCTTGGCGGCCAGTGCGGCGGCGGCGGCCTTGCCGATGCCGCTGCTGCCGCCGGTGATGATGACGGTCCGGCCGGTCTGGTCGGGGATGTGCATGGTCATGAGGTGACGGCGGTCTTTCCGTGATCGTGTCGCGCGGTGTTCAAGATCGATGGCTTACGGATGCGCCGCTTCACAGGCCGTCCCAGAAGTCCGACAGCATGCGGGCGGACCGGGCCGGGTCCTGAAGCATCCACCAGTGACCGAGCCCGTCGAGGTCGACGGCACGGGCGCCGGCGCGCTGGGCGGCGCGGTGGCGGAGGGCGACGCTGCCGGCGGTGAGGTCGTCGGCGGCCACGGGAACCAGACCGGGCCGGGTTGCTGCCGCCGGCAGATCGCGCCCGCGTTCGGCCAGCGTGTTCTCGGGCACTGAGCGGTACAGCGACAGGATGGCCCTGCTCATCTCCGGGCCCTGCCCGAGCGCCACCTCGCCGGCCGCCGGCTCCGGGATGCCCCACGAGATCATGCGCCGCGTACGTTCCGCGACGTCTCCCGAGAAGG
Organism: Nonomuraea sp. NPDC003560; assembly: GCF_042878785.1. Lineage (NCBI taxonomy): Bacteria > Bacillati > Actinomycetota > Actinomycetes > Streptosporangiales > Streptosporangiaceae > Nonomuraea > Nonomuraea sp. NPDC003560. The sequence continues at coordinate 346,588 of NZ_JBIAOF010000002.1, forward strand.
TCTCCTCGACGTGGCGTTCCCCATCTCCCGGCGTCTGCCAGATCTTGGCGATCTCATGCCAGGTGAAGTCCGGTTCGTACCCGCCGATGGTGTCGCTGGTCCAGCTGCGCACCAGGTCGGGACGGGCCATCGCGACCTCCAGCACGTAACCGCCGCCGAAGTCGTGGCCGACCAGGTCCACCGGGGTCCTGAGCCGCGACAGCTCGTCGACGAGCCAATCCCGGTAGTCCAGGAACGTGGCGCCGAAGCCTGCGGGAAGCGCGGCGCCGAAGCCCGGAGGTGAGAGCCGGACCACCTCCTGCTGCTGGGACGCGGGCAACTCGCTGATCAGAGGGGTCCAGACTGCGGAGGTCACGGGTACGCCGTGGACAAAGACAATGGTCATGCCAGGTATGACAGCATCGGACCGGCACAGGCGTCCAAGACCTGTGTTGCACCCCGTGATGCAAGAAGTGCATAACGGAGGGCTAGTCTTGCGGCATGCCTCCCGATCTGGACCTGCGGCTGGTCCGGTACTTCACGGTCGTCGCCGAGCAGCTGAACTTCGCCCGAGCGGCCGAGGAACTGCGGGTCGCCCAGCCTTCCCTGAGCCGTCAGATCCAGCGCCTGGAGAACACTCTCGGCGTGCGTCTGCTGGAACGCACCACCCAGGGCAGCCGCCTCACCGCCGCGGGCGCGGCCTTCCTGCCCCAGGCACAGCAACTGCTGCACGGCGCCCACCAGGCGGTCCAGACCGCCCTGGCCGCGGCGCCGGCGCTCACCGTCACCGTCGGGTACGTCGACGATCTCGTCATCACACCCGCCGTGCGCGACCTGCGCCATCGATTTCCCGACGCCCACGTCCGTACTCGTCACCTCGGTTCGCAGGACGCCTCCATGCTGCTGGAGCGGCAGGTCGATGTCCTGGTCACCCGTACGCCGCTGCCGATCCCGGCCGAGGATCTGGAGGTGACGGTCCTGTACTCCGAGGCCCGGGTGCTGCTCGTGCCCGCGTCGCACCGCCTCGCGGGGAAGGGGGCGGTCACGGCCGACGACCTCGCCGCGGAACCACTCGTGGGCTGTACCGGGATGGGCGTCGAATGGACCGCCTTCTGGCGGCTCGAACCCCGATCGGACACCGCACCCGCCCCGGTGGGTCCTACCTTGGCCGAGACCTACGAGGACAAACTCGAGGCCATCGCCGACGGCACCGCCATCGCCGTCGTCCCGGCCGGCGACCGGCGCTACACCCTGCGCCCCGGCCTGGTCACCGTCGCGCTCGACGGGATCGAGCCTTGCCAGATCGTCGTGGCCGCACGGACCGCGGACACGAACCCACTCGTCACGGAGTTCGTACGATCCGCGAAGGACCTCCTGGTCGGTCCCATCACCAGTGTTCCGGCCCCTCCCGCCCGCTGAGTGGAGGGTTCCCGGGCGCGATGCCACGACGGAAAGGACCGCCGTGTCGGCACCGGAGGCTCCGGCGAGCACGGTGATCGTGGAGATCAGCAGACCGGCGAGGAAGCCGCCGAACCTGTTTCCCAGGTCATCGGAGAGCGGGAGGAGCCCCAGAGCCGCGCGAAACTGCTCGCCAAGCCACCACTGCGCGAGGAGCTGGCCGAACTGTGCCTGTTCCCCATCCGGGTGGAGGCCTCCACCCTCGGCAGCCGGTCGGTCGCCCTGGGGGCGGTGCGGCTCGCTCTCGACGAGGTCGAACGGGCGCTCTTGGCGGCGGCTGACCCGCATGAGTACTCGCAGAGCGAATGAGGCCCAATATTCGACACGCATACGCCGAGTTCGCCTGCCGACTCGTCGCCCCATGGCCAGGCGTTTCCTGATGTTGGTGCTGCCGTGGGCATGATGTGCTGTTCCTGGCCGGGGCGCTGAGATCGCGTGTGGCGTGTGGTGCTCGAGGCGATCGGAGCGGGTGCTTACTTCGATTTGACCAAGGTCTGGCCTACCGCGCTGTCCTAATTCGGCTCTTCGAGCCGGTATTTGGATAGTGACCGGGCAATGCTCGCCCGCTGGATCGGGACGATGATGCTGACAGGACATTCTTTTCGTTCAGTCGAGCTTTTCTGCCTTCTCCCGCCATTACGGCCAGAAGGCGGTTATGCGTGCAAGCGGGACAATCTGCGGCCAGCCGCTGCCCGGGACGCCACGCCGGCGGCTTGCCCGGCCGGATCATGTGTGTCCCGGGGAACGTGACCAGGGGATATCGCTTGACGCGGGCGGTGAAGGTGGGCGTCGATACCACCGCCCCCGACCAGCGGCCGCCGTGGGCGTTCCACAACGGCCACCCCGGCCGTGTGCGTGCCATGGGACGGCTGCAATCCGGGCCCTGGACGCCGCTGCCCATGCGTGGGGTGCCTGACGGCATGACCGCGTCCCGCGCGACGCTGCGGGCAACCCCGCCGGTCGGGTCGTGCAGGGACCCATCGCCCAGGGGCGATGGCGTGTCCAGCCGGTCGTAGGGGTGCGAAGGAAAGGCGTCGTCGAGCAGCGACGACGCGGTCAGCAGCCGATCAGGACATGAAGGGCACGACGACGCAGATGAACGGAACCACCTTCAAGACATGTTCCTGCCGCGACGAGGCGACCGGCAAGAGACTGGGCAAGGCCTGCGCCAAGCTGCGCCGCCCCGGCGGCGCAGGGGAGAGGTGGAGCAGCACCCACGGCCGCTGGGCCTACCAGCTCGAGTTGCCCGCGCACGCCGATGGGCGGCGGCGCAACCCCCTGCGACGGCGCGGCTTCGCCACACTGGAGGAGGCCGAGGCTGAACTGGAGCACGCCCGTGCACTGCTGGCGCTGGATGAGGACCCACACGTGCAGCGGAAGATCACCGAGCTGATGCTGTCGGTGCTCAAGGACACCAAGACGCTGCCGCCTGTGGAGGAGGTGCGGCGCAAGGTCCGCACACGGCAGGACCTCAACCCCACCGTCACCGTCGCTGAATGGATGCAGGAGTTTCTGCGGCGTAAGCGGAAGATCGATGCCACCACCCGTCGCTCGTACGAGGCGCACATCCGCCTGTACTTCACCCCCTACCTCGGCGACATCCGGTTGGACCGGTTGCGGGTGTCGGATGTGGCGGGGATGTTCGATGCGATCGAGGAGTTCAACGACGTCATCACCGCCGCCCGCGCCAGCGCCGATCCGGAGCAGCGGGCGACGGTGCGGTATCGGCGGCCGGTCGGTCCGGCAACCATGCACCGCATCCGGGCGACTCTCCGGCACGCGCTGAACATCGCGATCAAGCAGGACCGGCTGATCGACTTCAACCCGGCGGCGGTGGTCGAACTCCCCGACGCCGTATCTCCCAAGGCGCTGGTGTGGACCGAGGAGCGGGTGGCCGCCTGGAACCGCGACTTGCAGGAGCGGCTCGATGTTGAGCAGCGGCGACGGTGCGGGGCGCGGCTGAGCCGCGCCGCCATGATCAACGTGTACGCGTCCGTGCCGCGGCCGTCTCCGGTGATGGTGTGGACGCCCTCCCACACCTTCGCCTTCCTCGCCCAGGCGGCCACCCATCGGCTGTTCGCGCTGTACCGACTGATCGCGTTGCGTGGGCTGCGCCGGGGTGAGGCGGTCGGGCTGCGCTGGAAGGATGTCGACCTGGCCGCCGGGACGGCAGGGGTGCATTGGCAGATCACTCAGCTGGGGTGGGAGCCGGTGCAGGGCCGGCCGAAGACCGAGGCCAGCGACCGCACCATCGCGTTGGACGCCGATACCGTCACCGCGCTACGCGCGCACCGCAAGCGCCAAGCCGCTGAGCGGCTGGCGGCGGGGGAGGCGTGGACGGACAGCGGGTTCGTCTTCACCGACGAGATCGGCCGGGCGTTGCATCCGCAGCAGGTCAGCGATCAGTTCTACCTGCTGTCCTTCCAGACGGGGTTGCCGCCGGTGCGGCTGCATGACCTGCGGCATGGGGCGGCTTCGATCATGCTGGCCGCAGGTGTCGATCTGAAGGTCGTACAGGAGACATTGGGGCATGTGTCATCCACCTTCACGCGCGACACCTACACCAGCGTCTACCCCGAGGTGGCCCGCGCCGCCGCCGAATCCGCCGCCGCCCTCATCAACACCGCAGCCAGCGGCGCGCAGACTGCCCGGTTGATCACACTGCCGAACCACATCGACCACGCCACTACCTGAGCTACCGAACCCAGCAGGCCCGCCGATTCCCCGGCGGGCCTGCTTGTTTGCCCTCCATGACGGTGTCGAACTGTGGAGCCGATCGGTATCTAATTTCGGCTGCGAAGGGGCGAGCGGACTTCCGCATGAAGCAGGGGATCTTTTATCTGCTGGTCAGAAACGCCTGGCGAGCACAACGAAGCAGTTTGGCTAAGGCTTGACCGCTCACGAGGGCGTCGCTGACCGAGGACGCCGTACGGGCCTTCTTGCTTGGTCTTCTGTTGGTCGTCGGCGAGGTCTGAGCTGACGATGGCGGACTAAATGATCTACCGCCGTACACGGTCCGTACACAAGAGCAACCATGGAGCAACCGACCATGATCAACGGCAAGATCCGAGGGTGGCGAAAACGGAGAAACCCCAGGTCGAACGCGGTATTGGTGAGTAGGGCGGGTGGGACTTGAACCCACGACCCACGGATTATGAGTCCGATGCTCTGACCGGCTGAGCTACCGCCCCTGGATTCAGTTGTGACATGCGGTGTGCGGCGTATGGATCTTGGTGAGGCTCGCGCATGTCAAGGCTAGAGCATCGGATCCGGGTGTGCCGCACGGCCGGATGGGGACGGGGTCCCGCGGACATCATTCCATGCCGGGCAAGGTTGGTGGAGTCGTGTCGATCATATTCGGGTCTCGGTTGGGGGTTGTGTTTGCTGTGGGCGGAATGGGAGGGGTTGGGAGGGGAGGTACGGTGCCGATATGGCGATCAAGGTGGTGTACGAGACCCACTCCATCACTGTGGACAACGAGATCGGCGTCGCCACCGGGTGGCTGCCCGGGGAGTTGTCCGAGCGGGGGCGGGAGCTGGCCGCCGAGCTCGGGGTGCGGAGGCGGGGGGTGGACGTCGTCTACTGCTCGGATCTGCGCAGAACGGTCGAGACGGTGGAGGTGGCGTTCGGGGGCGGGAAGGAGGTCCGGCTCGACGCGCGGCTCAGGGAGTGCGACTACGGCAGCTACAACGGACGGCCGGTGAGCGAGGTGGCGGCCCTGCGCAGGCGGCACATCGACACGCCGTGGCCGGGCGGGCAGAGCTATCGGCAGGTCGTGGCGGCGACGGCCGCGTTCCTCGACGACCTGCGGGAGGAGTGGCAGGGGGCCACGGTGCTGGTGGTGTCCCATTCGGCCAATCGGTGGGCGTTGCAGCACCTGCTGGACGGCACTCCGCTTGAGGACCTGGTGGACGCGCCGTTCGAGTGGCGGCCCGGCTGGGAGTACGAGGTGGCGTAGCGCCTTGCCCGGAGGCGGGGGCCGGTTCAGGGTGGGGTTGGACGTGAATGGTCGCGGCCCAGGGAGCCGGACATGGCTGATGCGCCGATCGCGTCCGCGATCAGCGCCGGCGGGTGGAGCTGGGTTGTCTCCCGCCGCTGGGGGTGCCGTCACGGTAACGGCGGGCCCACGGGGCGAGGAGTTCTTACTTCACTCCTATCAGGGTGTTATGGCGCGGTGCCGTACGCCGGGTTGCGTGCGAGCCAATCGGAGTAGACCGGACTGCGGCGTACGGCCTCGGTGTGCGCCTGTTTGGCCTGGGCGACCACCCAGGTGGCGTCGGGGGCGGTGGGGTGGCGGCCGAGGAGCTGCCGCCAGCGCAGCGGCGCGCCGGAGAGCGGGACCATGGCCAGCCCCGGCAGGGCCTGGTGGGTCGCCTGGCAGAGCACCACGGCGCGGCCCACCTGGGCGAGGTGGGTGCAGGTCGGGACGTCCGTCTCGTAGATCGTTCCGGGGGTGAAGCCGGCTCGGGCGCACGCCATGGCGAAGCAGTCGGCGAAGCAGCCGTCGCCGGGGGTGACGGCCCATTGTTCGCCGGCCAGGTCGGCCAGCTCCACCTCCTTCTCCTTGGCGAGCGGATGGTCCTCGCCGACGAGGGCGAAGACCGGGTCGACGCTGATCGTCTCCCACAGGAGCGTTCCTGTGGGGGTGCCGGAGTCGCCGCAGGCGCCGGTCAGCACGTAGTCGAGGCGGCCGAGCTCGACCATGTTGATCAGCTCGTGCGTTGACCACGACGTGAACGTGGTGACCGTGCGCTCCGCGGCCAGCCGGTCGACCAGGCCGCCGAGTATCGGGCCGTTGGTGGCGCCGATGCGGAAGCCGGGGGAGGGGGTGTGGGCGAATCGTACGGCCTCGTCCTGCAATTCCTTGGCCGCGGGGAGCAGCACGCGCGCCCGGGCGAGCACCAGCTCGCCGAGTCGCGTGGGCCGCGCCCCGTGGCGGTCACGTTCGAACAGGGCGCCGCCGAGCACCCTCTCGATCCGTTTGAGCTGGGCGGTGAGGGCCGGCTGTGCCAGCCCGAGCAGGGACGCGGCCTTGCTCACACTTCCCGCGTCCGCTACCGCGCGGACGATCCTGAGGTGCCTGAGCTCGAGGTCCATACCGGGAAGGTAAGGCGACGAATCGCTCCCAAACAATGGCTATATGTCAGGAATTGTGACAGATATTGTCGGGGGTGTCTGGGGTAGGGGGAACCCATGACGACGATGGGAATAGATCCGGCCCAGCTCAGCGACGAGGATGTGGTACGCGAGCTGCGGCAACTCCATGCCACTCGTAGTGACACATTCTTCCATGGATCAGACGATGCTCTGGCACGTCACACTTCCCGTACCAATGAGCTAGAGGCGGAATACCTTCGCAGGTTCCCCGACCGCGAGGTCGATCCGGCCAGGCTGAGGGAGGGGGCGAGGCAACGTTGATGTCCGAGGGGCATGACGTGCAGGAGCTGTCGGACGTCGACATCCACGTCTACGAGGCGGTGGCCTCGCAGGCGGTCGGGTCCGGCGGCGTGGCCGGCCTGGAGGCGGTGATCCGGGCGACCGGCCTGGAGGACGACGAGGTGCGCGACAGCCTGGCCGCCCTCGTGAACCAGGGGTACGTCGTCCCGCGGGGCGACGGGTACGGCCTCGGTCCCCACACCTTCGAGGTCGAGTACTGAACGGGCGCGGACGGCTCCGCGCCGCCGCCGCAGCGGCGCCGGCGCGGAGCCCACAGGCCGGGCGCACGGCCTGTGGGCCGTAGGGCGGGTCGAGGGCGGTGCGCTAGGGCTTGAGGGGGCGGAGGCGGGCCCACAGGACGAAGGCGGCGCCGAAGACGGCCATCGGCAGGCCCGTCCACAGGTTCACCGCGTCCCCCAGCAGGCCGGCCACGACGAGGATCACGCCGTACAGCAGGAACAGCCCGCCGATCACCATCCGGATGTCGCTCACAGGATCACTCCGTACAACAGGGCGGCCAGGATCACGGCGCCGGTGCCGAGCAGCACCGGCGAGCGGTACCAGCGTGTGTCGCCGGCGAGGGCGTCGTCCTCCAGGTCCGCGGCGCTCAGGCCGTACACCAGGCCGCGCAGCTCCCGCTCCGGCTTGGGCGTGGTGACCAGCGTGACGATCACCGACACCAGCACGTCCACGGCGAAGGCGATGCCCGCGCCCCAGAAGCTGGCGTTCAGCTCGGTGCCGAAGTCCACCACGCCGGCCTTGTAGGCGAAGTACGACGCGAAGGCGCTCAGCGTCCCCGCCAGCAGCCCCCAGAACCCGGCCCACGGCGTCATCCGCCGCCAGAACAGCCCGACGACGAACGTCGCGAACAGCGGCGCGTTGAAGAAGCTGAACAGCGCCTGCAGGTAGTTCATGATGTTGGAGTAGCCGGCCGCGATGAACGCCGTGCCCACGCCGAGCGCCACGCCGGCGACGGTGGCGACGCGTCCGACGTTCAGGTAGTGGCCGTCCGGGCGGTCGGGCCGTACGTGCGCCTGCCAGATGTCGTTGGTGAACACCGTGTTGAACCCGCTGATGTTGGCCGCCATGCCCGCCATGAACGAGGCCAGCAGCCCGGTCACCGCGACGCCGAGCACGCCGTTCGGCAGCAGGTCGCGCATGAGCAGCGGGATCGCGTCGTTGTAGTCCTGGCCCTTGCCCAGGTCGCCGAAGAGGACCAGCGCGATCATCCCCGGCAGCACCGTGACCAGCGGGATCAACAGCTTGGGGAAGGCCGCGATGATCGGCGTCATCCGGGCCGCGTTGGTGTTCCTGGCCGACAGGGCGCGCTGCACCTCGGCGAAGTTCGTCGTCCAGTAGCCGAAGGAGAGCACGAACCCCAGCCCGAAGACGATCCCGATCCAATGGGCCTGCATAGGGTTGGAGCCGGCGGTCCCGGCCCAGGTGTGCAGGCCGCCCTCGCCGAGCGCGCTCTGCCGTACCCTGTCGGACAGCCCGGCCACGCCGCCGACCTTGACCAGGCCGAGCACGGTCAGCGGGATCAGCCCGGCGAGGATCACGAAGAACTGCAGCACCTCGTTGTAGATGGCCGAGGACAGGCCGCCGAGCGTGATGTAGGAGAGCACGATGAGCGCCGAGACCACCACCGACACCAGCAGCGGCCAGCCCAGCAGGGCCTCCATGACCAGGGCGAGCGCGTACAGGTTCACCCCGGCGATGAGGATCTGCGCGACCGCGAACATGAGCGCGTTCAGCAGCTGGGTGGCGCCGTTGAAGCGCCTGCGCAGGAACTCCGGGACGCTGCGCACCTTCGAGCGGTAGTAGAAGGGCATCATCACGATGCCGAGGAACACCATCGCGGGGACGGCGCCGATCCAGTAGTAGTGCACGGTCATCGCGCCGTACTGGGCGCCGTTGGCCGCCATGCCGAGGATCTCGATGGCGCCCAGGTTGGCCGACACGAACGCCAGACCGGTGATCCAGGCGGGCAGTCCGCGGCCCGCGAGGAAGAAGTCGAGGCTGGAGCTGATCCGGCGGCGGGCGGCGAACCCGATGGCGAGCACGGTGGCGAAGTAGACCGCGATGAGCAGGTAGTCGAGGAGGTTGACGTCTAATCGCACAACCGGCCCGCTACCCGGAAAACACCGCGATAGCCGCACTGCGGGTGGGGTGCGAGGGTTGCCGGGGTGAACGGCGGCGTGCGGTGGTCGCTGTGGTGGGGTGCGTTGTGGACCGCGTGCGGCGGTCGCCATAGTGTCGAGAGGTGGACGTCGCCACCTTGACCCCCGCGCAGGCGCGGGCCCGCTTCCGGGTCGGCGAACGGGTGCCCACCGCGGGCTGGTGCCGCGGCTGGACGCAGGCCAACCTGATCGCCGTGCCCGCCGCCCTGCGGTACGAGCTGCTGCTGTTCGCCCACCGCAACCCCCGGGCGTGCCCCGTGCTCGACGTGGGCGAGCCGGGCGCCTGGTCGACCACCCTGTTCCCCGGCGACCTGCGCACCGACCTGCCCGGCTACCGCCTCTACCGCGACGGCGAGCCCGTGGCCGACCTGGACGAGGTGACCGGGCAGTGGCGGGCCGACCTCGTGCCGTTCCTCATCGGCTGCAGCTTCACCTTCGAGGCGGCGCTGCTGGCCGCCGGCGTCCCGGTACGGCACCTGGAGCAGGGCAGGAACGTGCCGATGTACCGCACGAACGTGCCGTGCGAGTCCACCGCCTCGCTGTCGGGGCCGCTGGTCGTCTCGATGCGGCCGGTCCCGGAGGAACTGGTGCGGCGGGCCGTCGAGGTGAGCGGCAGGTATCCGCGGGTGCACGGCGCGCCGGTGCACGTGGGCGACCCGGCCGCGATCGGCGTGCTCGACCTGGGGCGCCCCGACTTCGGTGACCCGGTGGAGCTGCGGCCGGGGGACGTGCCGCTGTTCTGGGCCTGCGGGGTGACGCCGCAGGCGGCGGTCATGGCGAGCGGCGTGGAGTACGCGATCGGTCATCTGCCCGGTCACATGGCCGTGCTGGACGTCCGGGACGACGACTATCGAGTGACTTGACCAGATATTTCGCGGTATAGGTGGATGCTTCGGTCAGTTCGGCCGGGGTGCCTTCGAAGATCACCTCGCCGCCGTGCCGGCCGGCCTCGGGGCCGAGGTCGATGACCCAGTCGGCGTGCTTGACCACGTCGAGGTCGTGCTCGACGACGATGACCGTGTCGCCGCCGTCCACCAGCCGGTCGAGCAGGGCCAGCAGCGTGTCCACGTCGGCCATGTGCAGCCCGGTCGTCGGCTCGTCGAAGACGTACACCTGGCCGCGCTCGCGCATCCGGTGCGCCAGCTTGAGCCGCTGCCGCTCCCCGCCGGACAACGTGCTGAGCGGCTGCCCGAGGGTCAGGTAGCCGAGCCCCAGCTCGCCGAGCCCGCCGATGCCCGGCAGGTCGAACAGGCCCGCGGCCTCCTCGGCCGTCATCGCCAGCACGTCCGCGATCGTGCGGCCCTCCACCGTGTACGACAGCGCCTCCGGGCTGTACCGGCTGCCTCCGCACGCGTCGCACACCCGGGTCACCGGGTCCATGAACGCCAGGTCCGTTCTGATCTCGCCGCGCCCCTTGCACACCGGGCACGCCCCCGCCGAGTTGAAGCTGAACAGCCCCGGCCGCACCCCGTTGGCGTCGGCGAACAGCTTGCGCAGCGGGTCCATGGCGTCGAGGTACGTCGCCGGGGTCGAGCGCGGCGAGCCGCCGATGGCCGACTGGTCGATGAGCACCACGTGCGGGTGCCGGGCGACCAGCTCCTGGCGCATCAGCGTGCTCTTGCCCGACCCGGCCACCCCGGTGACCGCGGTGAGCACGCCGAGCGGCACGCGTACGGTGACGTCCTTGAGGTTGTGGGCGTTCGCGCCCTCGACGGTCAGCCAGCCGGCCGGGGCGCGCACGGCGTCCTTGAGCCCGGTGACCCGCCGCAGCATGCGGCCGGTCAGCGTGCCGCCGGACGTCAGCGCCGCCACCGTGCCCTCGAACACGACCCGGCCGCCCCGCGCGCCCGCGCCCGGCCCCATGTCCACCACGTGGTCGGCCAGCTCGATCAGGTCGCGGTCGTGCTCGACGACCAGCACCGTGTTGCCCTTGTCGCGCAGCTCCACCAGCAGGTCGCCGAGCCGGTGGACGTCACGCGGGTGCAGCCCCACGCTGGGCTCGTCGAAGATGTACGTCATGCCGGTGAGGCTGCTGCCCAGGTTCCGCACGGTCTTGAGCCGCTGCGCCTCGCCGCCCGACAACGTCGGCGTCCCGCGGTCGAGGCTGAGGTAGCCGAGACCGATGGCGTCGATCCGGCGCAAGGACTCCACCGCCGCCTCCGCCACCGGGTCGCCCAGGCTCTCCAGCACGCCGATGAGGTCGGTCACCTCCATCGCGCAGTGGTCGGCGATGGACCGCCCGTCGATGCGCGAGGCCAGCGCGGCCGCGTTGAGCCGCCGGCCGCCGCACTCCGGGCACGTGGCCTGCCGCACGTACGGCGCCGCCGCCTTGTCGAGCTGGTCGAGGTCGCGCTTGAGGTGGATCCGCTCGAACCGGGTGACCAGCCCCTCGTAGGTGTTGGTGTACTCGCCGCGGCTGACCTTGAAGCCGCCGCCGTACAGCAGCAGGTCGCGCTCCTGCGGCGTGAAGCCGCGCAACGGCTTGTCCGGGTCGAACAGCCCCGACCTGGCGTAGAGCTGCCACACGTACGACCCGGGCGGTGCCATGCGGATCGCGCCCTCGTTCAGGGAGAGGTCCTCGTCGAGCAGCTTGCCGACGTCGGCCTCCACCTTCTTCCCCAGACCGTCGCAGACCGGGCACATGCCCTGCGGGTCGTTGAACGAGTACGCCGTCGCGGGCCCCGCCGACGGCTCGCCGCGCCGCGAGAACAGCACCCGCAGGATCGCGTGCACCTCGGTCATGGTGCCCACGGTCGAGCGGGCGCCGCCGCCGACCGGCTTCTGGTCCACGATCACGGCGGCGGTCAGGCCGGACATGCGCTCGGCGCGCGGGCGCTCGTGCTTGGGCAGCCGGTTCCTGACGAACGCGCTGAAGGTCTCGTTGAGCTGCCGCTGCGACTCCGTGGCGATGGTGCCGAACACGATCGAGGACTTGCCCGACCCCGACACGCCGGTGAACACCGTCAGCCGCTCCTTGGGCAGCCGCAGCGAGACGTCCTTGAGATTGTTCTGCCGCAGGCCGATCAGCTCGATGTCGCGCGACACGTGCCACACCCCCAATAGCTTTGGCTACTACCTATAGCCTAAGCTAATTCATGTGGCTGACATTCCCGACCGGCGAGCACGACGGCGAGCCGAGACGCAGGCCGAGATCCTCGGCATCGCCCTCGACGTGATGGCGGAGGAGGGCGTCGCCGGGCTGAGCCTGGCGACCGTGGCCAGGCGGCTCGGCATCCAGCCGCCGTCGCTGTACAAGTACTTCCCGTCCCGGCACGCGGTCTACGACGCCCTGTTCAGGCGCGGGCAGGAGGGCTACCTGGCGGCCGTGCGGCGGGGGGCCGAGCCGCATGAGCCGGGGCTGGCCGCCATGGGGCCGTCCCTGGAGGCCGGAGCGCGGTGGATCATGGAGAACCAGGTGCTGGCCCAGTTGATGTTCTGGCGGCCGGTGCCGGGGTTCACGCCCTCGCCCGAGGCGTACGCGCCCGCGCTGGCCGTCCACGAGCACTTCGCCGAGCTGATCAGGGCCGCCGTCGGGCGCGGTGAGCTGCATCCCGACGCCGCGGGCGAGGAGGGGCTGGCCCTGGCCGCGAGCCTGATCGCCGGGCCCGTGTCCCAGCAGCTCAGCAACGAGCCGGGCGCCTCCTACGAGGAGGGGCGGTTCACCCGGCTCGTCCCCCGGCTGCCGGCCGTGTTCGCGGCGGTGTACCCGCCGCCGTGAGCTGGCCGCGGCGGTGTACCCGCAGCCGTGAGCTGGTCGCCGACCGGCGGCGCGCCCCGCCGGTTGTCGATCTCCAGGTGCGGCACGACGGGCGGCTCGTCCACCCGGATGTTCCGCAGGTAGTCGGCGAAGGCCGCCAGCTTGCCCGCGTCCCTGGCCAGGCCGCGCGCCTCCAGCCGGGCGCGCAGCGTCGGCCCGTCCGAACGCACCCACAGCAGGCGCACGGGCGGGCCGCCCAGCTCCGCCACCCACCGCGCCCAGCGCGCCGCGTCGTGCACCTGCGCGGTGAACGGGCCGTCGAGCAGCACCGGGCAGCCGTGACCCCGGATCTGCGCGGCGATCCTGGTCAGGCCGGTGTACTCGTGCTGCTTGACGTGCCGGTCGTACCAGGGGCCCTCGCGCTCGCCCTGGTCGCGGCCGTGGGCCCGCAGGACCTCCGCGACGAGGTCGCCGTAGACGGTGTCCTTGTCGAGCAGGGCGGGCACCGGCGACAGGCGGGCCAGCAGCTCGGCCGCCACGGTGGACTTGCCCGCCCCCGGCGGCCCGCTGATCACCCACACGGTCGTCATGCGCCCAACCTACGCGGATCTGCGTACGCGGGTGCCTCGCCTGGGCGGACGACGTCCGGCGCGCCCGCGGACAGACTTCCTGCTCATGCTGACCGTCTTCGCCAGAGCGTTCCGGGTGCCGGAGCTGCGCAGGAAACTGCTGTTCACCTTGGGGCTGATCGTGCTGTTCCGCCTCGGCCAGATCATGCCCGCGCCCGGCGTGGACGTCGTGGCCGTGCGGCAGTGCGTGGGCTCGGCGAGCGGCGGCGTCTTCGACATGATGCAGATGCTCAGCGGCGGCGCGATGCTCCAGCTGTCGGTGTTCGCGCTGGGCGTCATGCCGTACATCACGGCCAGCATCATCCTGCAGCTGTCCGCCGTCGTGGTGCCGCGGCTCGACACGCTCAGGAAGGAGGGGTCCAACGGGCAGGCGCGGATCACCCAGTACACCCGTTACCTGACCGTCGGCCTCGCCGTCCTGAACGCCACGACCGTCGTCACCCTGGCCCGCTCGGGGAACCTGCTGCCCGGCTGCGCCCGTCCGCTGCTGCGCGACCAGGGGCTGCTCGCGGTGTCGGTGATCGTGGCGACGATGGTCGCGGGCACCTGCGTGGTCATGTGGATGGGCGAGCTGATCACCGACCGGGGGATCGGCAACGGCATGTCGATCCTGATGTTCACGCAGGTCGTGGCGGTGTTCCCGGGGTACATGGCGAAGATCTTCGTGCTCACGCCGTTCGGGTTCGCGGTGATGCTGGCGGCCGGGCTGTGCCTGGTGGCGGCGGTGGTGTTCGTCGAGCAGGCCCAGCGGCGGGTGCCCGTCCAGTACGCCAAGCGCATGGTGGGGCGGCGCATGTACGGGGGGAGCAGCACGTACATCCCGCTCAAGGTCAACCAGGCGGGGATCGTACCGGTGATCTTCACCTCGTCGCTGCTCTACGTGCCGACGCTGGCCGCGCCGCTGCTCGGCGCGGAGGCGGGCGCCTGGGTCTCGCGCAACCTGACCGCCGGCACCCATCCGCTCTACATGAGCGTGTACGTGCTGCTGATCGTCTCCTTCGCCTACTTCTACGTCGCGATCACCTTCAATCCCGTCGAGGTGGCCGACAACATGCGGCGGTTCGGGGGGTTCGTGCCGGGGATCCGGCCGGGCGCGCCGACGGCCCGCTACCTGGCGTACGTGTTGTCGCGGCTGACCGCGCCGGGAGCCGTCTACCTCGGCGTGCTGGCGCTGCTGCCGCTGGTGGCGTTCGCGATCCTGCGCGACCCCGGCACGCAGCAGAACTTCCCGTTCGGCGGGACCAGCGTGCTCATCATGGTCGGCGTCGGGCTGGACACGGTCAAGCAGATCGAGGCCCAGCTCCAGCAGCGCAACTACGAGGGCTTCCTGCGGTAGGCCGCGAGCCGGGCACGAGGGCTTCCCCGGGCAGGCCGCGTGCCCGGCTCAGACCGGCGGCGCGAGCCCGGCCCGCATGGCGAACACCACGAGCTGGGCCCGGTCGCGGGCACGCAGCTTGACCATGGCCCGGCTGACGTGCGTGCGCACGGTGTCGGGGCTGATCACCAGCTCCCTGGCGATCTCGTCGTTGGACCGGCCCGTCGCCACCCACGCCACCAGCTCGCGCTCACGCGGGGTGAGCGTGCCCAGACCCTCGACGGGCTCGGCGCCGCCGCGGCCGAACAGCCCGATGACCTTCCTGGTGATGGACGGCGACAGCAGCGCCTCGCCCGCCGCCACCACGCGCACGGCGTTGACCAGCTCGTCGGGCGCGCTGTCCTTGAGCACGAAGCCGCTCGCCCCGGCCTGGAGGGCGGCGAAGACGTACTCGTCGACGGCGAACGTGGTCACCACGACGATCCGGGTGCCGGCCAGCGTGGGATCGGCGGCCACGGCGCGCAACGCGGACAGGCCGTCGGTGCCGGGCATGCGGATGTCGAGCAGCAGCACGTCGGGACGGGTGCGGCGGATCAGGTCGAGCGCCGCCGCGCCGTCGGCCGCCTCGCCCACGCACTCCATGCCGGGCTCCCGCTCCAGCAGCGCCCGCAGCCCCATCCGCACGACGGCCTGATCGTCGGCGACCGCCACCCTGATCACGCGGCCCCCGGCGCCCGTACCGGGCAGGGCTGTGCCGGGGGCGGGCGCGTCCGGGCCTGTCTGGACGGGGGTGTGCGTGTCCGGGCCTGGGGGGTGGGGGCCTGGGCCGGGGGCGGTCATGCCTCGTACCGGGGGAAGCGGGCGGTCACCTGGAAGCCGCCGCCCTCGCGGGGCCCGGCGATGAGCCGGCCGCCCGCCTCGGTGACGTGGGCGCGCATCCCGGCCAGCCCGCGGCCCTCGGCGGCGCCGTTCCAGCCCGCGCCGCGGTCGGCCACCTCCAGGACGAACGCGCACGGGCCGTCGGCCAGGCGCACCGAGGCCCTGGTCGGGCCGGCGTGCCGGAGCACGTTCGTGAGGGATTCGCGGACCACCCGGTAGACGGCGTCCTTGAGGTGGGCGGGCACGGCGGGATCGGCGGGCTCGACGTCGACCGGCAGGCCCGCGGCGCGTACGCCGGCGATGAGGCCGGACAGGTCGGCGGCCGGCGGATCGATGCCGTCGAGCGCGGCGCGCAGGTGGGCCAGGGCGGTGGTGCTGGTCTCCCTGATCGCCCGGAGCGAGGCCCGTGCCTGCTCGGGGTCGTCGTCGAGGACGACGAGCGCGAGCCCCGCCTGCATGGCGATGGCGGCGAGCCCGTGACCGGCGGCGTCGTGCACCTCCCCGGCGATCCGCGCCCGCTCGGCCGCCACCACGTCGGCCTTGCCGAGGAAGGCCCCCGACCGCCCGAGCACGGCGTCCGCCTGCCCGAACACGATTTCCGCCGCGTGCGGGACGGTCTGCGGGATGGCGTCCGCCGTGTGCGGGACGGCCCCCGCCGTGTGCCGGACGGTCTCCGCTGTGTGCGGGACGGCGTCCGGCGTGTGCGGGGTGGCGGTCGCCGAGGCATCGTCGGCGGCGGCGGGCCGGGCGGGACGAACGGTGGCGGCGGGATGGGCGACCGCGGGCGCCGGGATCCCCCACGCCGCACCCACCGGCCAGGCCCCGCGCCCCGAAGCCGCCTCCCCGGCCCCCAGACCGCACAGCGCCCCGCCCCCACCAACGGGCACACCCGGGACGAACGCGGACGGCGACGAGGAATGGGAAGCGAGCGCGGACGACGACGCGGTGTGCGAGGCGAGCGCGGACAGCGGCGTGCTGTGGGGGGCGAGTGCGGACTGCGGTGGGGCGGTGTCGGAGGCGTGGGACGAGGGCGGGGGCTCGGTGTCGGCGGCGGCCGCCGCTGCCGCGGCCCTGGCCTGCGCGAGGCCGCTGAACGACCACGGGACGGCCAGCCACCCGGCCCAGGCCAGCATGACGACGACCGGGACGTCACCCGCCCGGCTCAGGCGCGACAGCGCCGCGACCGACCTGCGCAGGCGCCCGCCGCGTTGCGTGTGCTCGCTCACCATCCCCCACCCGGCCAGGCTCGTGTCGCCCCGATCCTAGCGAGTTCTGGGCGGCACGGTCCGATCACCGCCCGCCCGGCCGCCCCGAGACGATCTTGACGACAGGGCCCGGATCAGCCCCTCGGGCCTGCACACGCCCCTCGACGAGGGACTGCCCGCCGGTCGGGCTCAGCACCCGGCCGGTCAGCCGTTGCCGGGGTGGCGGTCGGAGTCAGCGCGTCCGGTCGGTCAGCCGGTGTCGGGGCGGGGTCCCGGGTCAGCGCATGCCGTCGGTGAGCCAGCGTAGGGGGTTGTCGTGGGTGATCAGGCGGATGACGTCCTCGCCGGTGCCGGCCTCGCGCAGGCGGGGGAGCAGGCTGTGGAACAGGTGGGCGTAGCCGCAGCCGCCGTACCGCTGGACCTGGGCCACGCGGCTCAGGCCGGTGCTGAGGAGCAGGCGGTCGGCGTGGCCGTCCTCGATGAGGCCGAGCGCGATCCTGGCCGCCTGGTCGGGGCCGAGCGCCAGGACGCTGAGGCTGACGTACGCGCCCGCCTCGGCGATCTTGCGGGCGCCGCCCAGGTCGCCGGAGTAGCCGGCGGCCACGCGGGAGCCGGGCAGGTTCTCGCCGAGCAGGATCTCCAGCAGCGCCGGGGCGTTCTGGCCGTGGGTGGCGACGGGCAGGCGCGACTGCCGGGAGGCGCGGGCGGCGGCGCGCAGGCAGCGCTCCTCGCGGGCGGTGGGCTCGGCGCCCCAGCTGCCGACCTCGCCGATCACGCCGGGGAAGACACCCGTGCCGTCCACGCCGCTGGAGATCTCGGTCATCAGGCGCCGGGTGAGCTGCTCGACGTCCTCGTCGCCGACGTCGGTGAACGGCTGGGCGAAGAAGCCGGTCGAGGCGATCACCGGCACCCGGCTGCCCGCCGCGATGCGGGCCAGGGCGGCGGCGTCGCGGCCCATGCCGAGACAGGTGAGCTCGACCACCAGGTTGAGCTCGTCGGACTGGCGCAGCTCGCGGAGCTCCGCGGTGACAGTGGTCTCCTCGTCGAGCCAGCGGTGGGGGTCGGAGTCGATGCCGACCGCCCAGCGCATGTCGTTGCGCAGGTGCTCGTGGGGGAGTACGGCGCCGTTCACCGCTGCCGCGCGGATCGGGCCGGTGACGGTGCGAAGGATGACCTCGGGCATAGCCGACATTAACCGATAGTTGCCGGAATCCCCTTACTTCTGGCGGGAAATTTTACTCTTCGTCCTGTTTGGCGGCCTGCTAGTGGTCTGCAAGTGTTCCTGCCAATGTGGGCCGTATCCTGAGAGGCAGCCGACGACACGGGGGAGACGTGCCGATCCAGAACTCCGAGACGGGCGACGCCGACGTGATGAAGGACGAGGCCGCCGACCGCTCCGCCATGCCCGCCCGCCGCGGCGGTCTGAAGGGCCGGCTCGACGGCATACGGTCCACCCGCGCGGGCGCGCTCACGCTGAAGATCGTGGTCGGCGTCATCGGCGCGGTGATGGTGGTCGGCGGCCTGATCATGGTGCCGTTCCCCGGGCCCGGCTGGCTCGTGGTGTTCGCCGGGCTGGCGGTGCTGGCCACCGAGTTCCACTGGGCCCACCGGGTGCTGGAGTTCGGCAAGCAGACGCTGCACGCCTGGACGCAGTGGTACAAGCGGCAGGGCTGGACGGTGCGCATCCTCGTGCTGCTGGTGACCGTGGCCGCCGCCGCGGTGATCGTCTATTTCGGCATGCTGACGCTCGGCATCGACCTGCTGGAGATCGCCCAGCGTTTCGTCTAGTTCCGCGGGGGCTTTCAGACCGGGTCGTTATCGTTCCCGGAATCGCCGCCTTTCCCTGCCTATTCTGCGGGCGTGCTCGCTCACCTCGCCGTCGCGCTGTCGCTGACGTTCCTCGCCCCGGCCGCCGCTCGGGCCGACCTGACGTTGCCGGAAACCGGCGGCATGAAATATCACGAGAAATCGGGCGACCCGGTACGGCTCAGCGCGTACGGCCTCGGCACCGGCCGCACGTACCTGCGCGCCGCCACCGGCGACGCCTTCACCCGGCAGAAGGGTCTGTCGGAGGTGGCGGTCTCGCCCGACGGCCGCCTGACGGCCGGGGTGCCGTCGTCCTACCGGGCGGGCTACGACTCCGTGGTCGTCACCGACCGGGCCACCGGCAAGACCGCGCGGATCCGTACCGTCAAGAAGCCCATGACGGCCGCCTACGCCTCCTGGTCCAGGGACGGCAGGAAGCTCGCGCTCACCGTCGAGCAGAAGAGCGGCGGGACGTGGCGGGTGCTCGGCTTCACGGTGGTGGACGTGCGCGCGGGCACCGCGAGCACGGTCCGCGTCGCGGGCCTGGCCCGGAAGGCCGGGTTCTGGTGGAGCCCCGACGGCAACCTCGTCAGCATGTACGGCACCGGCCTGCGCGTCTACCGCCCCACGGACGGCGCGGTGCTGCGCACGTACGCGGACGTGGGCCTGCCGACCGGCCCCGAGGACTCCTACGCGCCCTCGGGCAAACGCCTGACGACGTGGTGCCCCTCGCGGTTCAAGGAGCAGGTGTGCCTGGTCGACCTGGCCACCGGCACGATCGCCCAGCGCGTGGCCGTCAAGCCGGCGGCCCTGTTCGGCTGGTGGGACGACACCCATCTGATCGCCGTCACGACGGCCGGGAAGGGCCGCCGCCTGTCGGTGCTCGACCTGACCGGCCGGACGACGCGGGTGCTCGCGGACGTGCCCGCCGCCACCTGGGCCGCCGAGCTGTGGGTCAACTTCGCCAGGACCCGGGTGTCATAGGTACAGGCCGGTGCCGTGGTCGGTCTCCTGGGTGGCCACCGCGTGCAGGTCGCGCTCGCGCATGACGAGGTAGACCCGCGCGTGCACCTCGACCTCGAACTGGTCTTCCGGGTTGAACAGCACCTTGTCGCCCACCTTGACCGCGCGCACGTTCGTGCCGACGCCGCAGACCTCGCCCCACGACAGCCGGTTGGCCATCTTGACCGTCGCGGGGATGACGATCCCGGAGCCGCTGCGCCGCTCCTCGGCCTCCTGCTCCAGCCGGATCATCACCCGGTCGTGCAGCATCTGAATCTCGAACTTGGGCGCTTCCACGGGTCACAGTTTACGAGCCGCCGCAGCTCCGCAATCCCGCGATCGTCCCTGGTCCCGCCTTCCCCGGGGATGGGGTCACGGCAGCAGGAGCTCGGCGTACACCGGACGGTGGTCGCTGCCGACCGGCGCGAGCACCCGGAAGTCCCGCACCGCCATGCGGTCGCCGGCCAGCACGTGGTCGATCGTCACGCCGGGCAGCGGCCCCCATCCGCCCCACGTCGTGGACAGGCCGCGGCCCATGGCGTCGGCCGCGTCGCGGTAGCCGGCGGCCAGCAGCTCGCGGAGCGGGAGGTGGTCGAGGGTGGCGTTGAAGTCGCCGGCCAGCACGCGCAGCCGTCCGCCGCCGCGCGGCAGGCGCTCCAGCCCCGCCAGCCAGCACGGCTGCCTCCCCGTCCGCTTGGGGGCGCACGGATGCACCGAGACGATCTCCACCCGGGCTCCGCCGGGGTGCGTCAGCACGGCCGTGGCCTGGCCGAACCCGCCCTCCTCGATCAGCTCGCCGGCGGTGAGGGGATGGCGGGCGTACACGGCCGAGCCGCCCACGCCCTTGGCGGGCCACGTCGCCGCGTACGGCAGCAGCTCGCGCAGCCCGGCCGCCGCCAGCCGCCGCTCGGCGAGGGGCGTGAACTCCTGCAACGTCAGCACGTCCGGCCGCAGCGACCTGACCTGCGCGGTCAGCTCGGCCGCGTCGGCCGTGCCGACCAGCAGGTTGGCGGCCAGCACGCGCAGCGGCGCGCCGCGGGCGTCCGGCGCGGGGTCGGGCAGCGCGCGGGGCAGCACCGCGACGCCCAGCGCCAGCACCGTGACCAGCGCGACCGCCCCCGCCGCCCACCGCCGCAGCAGCCCGGCGAGTACCAGGCCCAGTGCCGCCCCCACCGCCGCGTGCGGCGTGAACGCGACCACCGGCACCCACGGCCAGTCCGGCTCGAACCCGCTCAGGCGCACCGCCGCCCAGACGGCGAACGGCGTCACCGCGATCCAGCTCATCCAACTCGTCCAGCTACGCACGTTCTGTATCGCCATATGTCGTGAAAGGCGTTCACGGCGTGAGAAAGTGTGCTGCATGCGCGACGTGGAAGCCCGGGTCCTGAACGCCATCGACGAGGCGGAGACCGTCGGCCTGCTGGCCGAGACGGTGCGCGTCCCGAGCGTCACGGGCACCGACGCCGAGTCCGACCTCCAGCACCGCTTCGCCCGCCTGCTCACCGAGGCCGGCCTGGACGTGGACGTCTGGAAACTCGACCTCGCCGACCTCACCGCGCGCGCCGGTTTCCCCGGCACCGAGGCCCCCAGGCAGGAGGGCTACGGCGTCGTCGCCGTGACGGAGGGCGAGGGCGTGCCGGCGCTGGCCCTCCAGGGCCACGTGGACGTCGTCCCGACCGGCGACCTGGCCAAGTGGGAGGGCAGCGACCCGTTCGCCGCCCGGATCACCGGCGACGTGCTGCACGGCAGGGGCGCCTGCGACATGAAGGCCGGCCTGGTGGCCAACCTGGCCGTCGTGCGGGCGCTGAAGCGGGCGGGGGTGCGCCTGGCCAGGCCCCTCGCGGTGCACTGCGTGATCAGCGAGGAGGACGGCGGCCTCGGCGCGTTCGCCACCCTGGCCAGGGGCCACACGGCGGAGGCCGCGGTGATCACCGAGCCCACCAGCGGCGCGGTCATCACCGCCAACGCCGGCGCGCAGACCTTCCGGCTGGAGATCGCCGGCCGCGCCGCGCACGGCGCCACGCGGTACGAGGGCGTCAACGCGATCGAGGTCTTCTGGCCGGTGTTCGAGGCGATCAGGCACCTGGAGGCCGAACGCAACCGGGACGTGCCGGAGCTCTTCGGCGCCAACCCCATGCCGTACCCCATCGAGGTCGGCACCGTGCGGGCGGGCGACTGGGCGAGCACCGTGCCGGACCTGCTGGTCGCCGAGGGACGCCTCGGCGTGCGCCTGGACGAGGACCCGGCCGCGGCGCGGGCGGCCTTCGAGGAGGCCGTCGCCTCCACCGGCCATCCGTGGCTGCGGGACAACCCGCCTGCGGTGACCTGGCCGGGCGGCCAGTTCGCCAGCGGCCGGCTGCCCGCCGGGCACGAGCTGCTCGGCGCGGTCAACCAGGCCGTCGCCGACGTCGCGGGCCGCCGTCCGGCCGAGGCCGCCGCGCCGTACGGGAGCGACCTGCGCCTGTACGCGGCGGGCGGCGTCCCGACCCTGCACTACGGCCCGGGGGACGTCCGGTTCGCGCACGCGCCCAGGGAGCAGGTCGAGCTGGCCGAGCTGCGCGAGGTCACCCGCGCGCTGGCGCTGCTCGCGGTGCGCCGCTGCGGCGTCCTGTGAGCAGTTCCCGGTACGACGGTCACAGGGACGACTCGACCGGCAGGCCGGCCCCGACCCAGTCCTCGATGCCCTCGACGTACCGGCGCACGTCGGTGTAGCCGAGCGCGGTCAGCCGGTTGGCCACGGCCTTGCTGTTGCCGCAGGCGGGGTTGGAGCAGTAGGTGACGATGGTGGCGTCCTTGTCGGGCAGCAGCTCGGCGGCGCGCTCGGCGACCTCGCCCTCCACCAGGGCGACGGCCCCGGGCAGGTGCTGCTGGGCGTAGTAGGAGCCGCCGAGCGTGTCGAGCACGGTCACGCTGCCCAGACGGGCGTGCAGCTCCTCGCGGGCGATGGTCATTGTGGCCTCCGAGCGAAATGGACTAGAGTCCGGATGTGTGAATGGCCAGGAACCTAACGGACCGCAGTCCGGTTCGTCAAGCGAGCCGCTGGAGCTGCTGACCGGCAAACCGGTCAGGGAACGCGCGGACGCGGCCCGCAACAGGGAGAAGGTGCTCGCGGCCGCCGCGCGGCTGTTCGCCGAGAAGGGCGTGGAGGCCGTGTCGATGGACGCGGTCGCCGCCGAGGCGGGCGTCGGCAAGGGCACGCTGTTCCGCCGGTTCGGCGACAAGTCGGGGCTGGCGGTGGCGCTGCTGGACGCCCGGGAACGCGACCTGCAAGAGCGCGTGCTGTCGGGGCCGCCGCCCGTCGGCCCCGGCGCTCCGGCCGCCGAGCGCCTGACCGCCTTCACGGCCGCCTACCTCGACTACCTCTACGCCCACCTGGACCTGGTGCGGATGTCCGAGACGGCCAGCCCGGGGGCCCGCTACCGCATCGGCGCCTACCGCTTCTGGCACCGCCACGTCGCGATCCTGCTGGCCGAGGCCCGGCCCGGCGCCGACGCCGACGTGCTCGCCCACACCCTGCTGGCCGCGATGGGCGCGGAGGCGGCCGGGGTGCTGCGCGAGGAGTACGGCCGCGAGCGCGCGACCGCGGGCATCACGGCCCTGGCCGCCGCCCTCGCGCAGCCGGTCTAGCTCAAGCGGTCTGGCTCAGGCGGGGGCGGCCACCCGCCGCCGCGCCTCGGGCACGATCATCGGCGTGCCCGACTGCGGGTCCTGGATGATCTCGCACCGCAGCTCGAACACCCGGTGGACCAGCTCGGGCGTGACGATCTCGGCCGGCACGCCCTCGGCCACGACCTCGCCGGCCCGCATGACGATCAGGTGGGTGGCGTACCGGCACGCCTGGTTGAGGTCGTGCAGCACGGCGACCATGGTCCGGCCGGCCTCGTGCAGGTCGGCGCAGAGGTCGAGCACCTCGATCTGATGGGAGATGTCCAGGAACGTGGTGGGCTCGTCCAGCAGCAGGATCGGCGTCTCCTGGGCCAGCGCCATGGCCAGCCACACCCGCTGCCGCTGCCCGCCGGACAGCTCGTCCACGATCCGGTCGGCGAGCCCGGCGACGTCGGTCGCGCGCATGGCCTCGGCCACGGCCGCCTCGTCGGCCCTCGACCACTGGCGCATGAGCCGCTGGTGCGGGTAGCGGCCGCGGGCCACCAGGTCGGCCACGCTGATCCCGTCGGGCACGATCGAGCTCTGCGGCAGCAGGCCCAGCCGCCGCGCCACCTCCTTCGACGGCAGCGCGGTGATCACGCTGCCGTCCAGGTGCACGGCGCCCTTCCTGGGCCTGAGCATCCTGGCCAGCGCGCGCAGCAGCGTGGACTTGCCGCACGCGTTCGGGCCGATGATCACGGTGAAGGACTCGTCCGGGATGGCCACGCTGAGCTCGGTGGCCACGACGCGCTGGTCGTAGGCGAGGGTGAGGCCGGTGCCCGACAGGCGGTGGTCAACCATCAGTGACGGTCCTTTCGCAGGAGCAGGGCGAGGTACGTGCCGCCGACGGCGGCGGTGACCACCCCGACGGGAAGCTGGGTCGGCGCGAGCAGCCGCTGGGCGACCAGGTCGGAGGCGGTCAGCAGCACCGCGCCCATGAGCGCAGAGGCACCCATCGTGACGCCGGGTGAGCGGGTCAGCCGGCGGGCGATCTGCGGCGCGGCCAGCGC
The DNA here is from genome assembly GCF_042878785.1 of Nonomuraea sp. NPDC003560. Lineage (NCBI taxonomy): Bacteria > Bacillati > Actinomycetota > Actinomycetes > Streptosporangiales > Streptosporangiaceae > Nonomuraea > Nonomuraea sp. NPDC003560. Next base: position 370,829 of record NZ_JBIAOF010000002.1, read on the forward strand.
GACGAAGACGACGGGCCCGGCCGCCGCGGTGGCCACGCCGGTCAGCAGCACCCCGGCGGTGATGGCCGCGGCCCGTACGGCCTCGACCTTGACGCCCATGGCCCGGGCCGCGTCGTCGCCCATCTCGATCATCCGCATCGGCCGCGCCACCAGCGCGCACACCGGCAGCAGGACGGCCAGCGCCACCGCGACCGGGATCGCGTGGTCCCACCCGCGCCCGCCGAGGCTGCCGGTCAGCCACGCGCCCGCGGTGGCCGCGTCGTTGATGTTGGCCCTGGTCAGCAGGTAGTTGTTGACCGCCAGCAGCAGCGTGTTGGCGCCGATGCCGACCAGCACCAGCCGGTAGCCCTGCACGCCGCGGCGGAAGGCCAGCGCGTAGACCAGGACGGCGGTGACCACGCAGCCGGCCAGCGCGCCGCCCGCGATCGTCATGGCCGAGCCGCCCGCGACGACGGCGAGGATGCCGCCCGTCGAGGCGCCGGCGGTGAAGCCGATGAAGTCGGGGCTGCCCAGCGGGTTCTTGGTCAGGCTCTGGAAGATCGCGCCGCCCGCCCCGAACGCCGCCCCCACCAGCAGCCCGGTGACCACGCGCGGCGCCCGCAGCCTGCTCACGATCAGCTCGGCGACCGGCGTGCCCTGGCCGAACAGGGCGTCCAGGATGTCGGGCACGGAGACGGTGAACTCGCCGGTGGCGATCGCCGCCACGCCCACCCCGCAGCCGACCGCCACGAGGGCGGCGCAGACGAGCAGGGACCGGGGCGCGAGCCGGACGGACCAGGGGCCGAGACGTACGGTCACAGCGCCGCCACCCGCCTGCGCCGGGCCAGCAGGATGAAGATCGGCGCGCCGATCACCGCCCACACGATGCCCACCTGCACCTCTCCCGGACGCGCGATCAGCCGCCCGACGACGTCGGCGCCCAGCAGCAGCACCGGCGCGGCCAGCGCCGAGTACGGCAGCACCCACCGCTGGTCGCCGCCCACCAGCGCGCGCACGGCGTGCGGCACGACCAGCCCGACGAACCACAGCGGCCCGGCGGCGGCGGTCGCGGCCCCGCACAGCAGCGTGACGGCCACGCCGGTGAGGACGCGCGTCCTGCCGACCGCGACGCCCAGCGAGCGCCCGGCGTCGTCGCCGAGCGAGAGCATGTTGAGCGGCCTGGCCAGCGTCAGCCCGAGCGCCAGCCCCGCCACCATGAACGGGGCCAGCCGCACCAGCGTGTCCGCGTCCTGCCCGGCCAGCGAGCCGGTCAGCCAGAACCGCATCCGGTCGAAGGTCTGCGCGTCCATGCGCAGGATCGCCGAGGCGACGGCCGTGAACACCATGCCGAGCGCGACCCCGGCCAGCGCCAGGCGTACCGGTCCGGCGCCGGAGCGGCCGGCCGCGGCCAGCGCGTAGACGACGACGGAGGCCACCGCGGCGCCGCCGAAGGCGAACCAAACGTACACGGCGGGGTCGGAGAGGCCGAACAGGCCGAGCGCGAGCGTGACGCCGAGCGCGGCGCCCTCGTTGATGCCGAGCAGCCCCGGGTCGGCCAGCGGGTTGCGGGTCAGGCTCTGGATGAGCGCCCCCGCCAGGCCCAGCGTCGCGCCGACGCCGATGCCGAGCAGCGTGCGCGGGATGCGCAGTTCGCGGATGACGACGTGGTCGCTGGAGCCGTCGGGGGCGAGCAGCGCGTCGATCACCGTCGAGAACGGCACCGACCGCGCCCCGAGCGCCACGCTCGCCATCGCCACCAGCGCCAGCACCCCCGCGGTCACGACCAGCCCGCTCACCAGCACGGACGCTGACCGGCGCGGCCGCGGCCCCTCCCCGGTCACCGCCGCGGAACCGGATCGGTGTTCCACGGTCCCCGCCGGACGCCCGCCGGCGGGCTCAGCCGTGTCCTCAGCCGTGTCCTCAGCCGGGCGCACCCGACCCCCTCTCGTAGCGGTCAAACTTAGGCAAGGCTAATCTAATGTCTCCGTAAGAAGGCAAGCCTAACCTTAGGAGCTGGACATGTCGGGACCGGTATTCGCGCGCAGAGGCTTCCTGGCCGCCACGGCAGGGCTCGCGGCGGCCCTGGCACTGTCGGCCTGCGGCGGCGGCACCCGGGCGGCGGGCGACGGCGGCGCCACCGCCTCGGCCGCGCCCGCCGCGCAGGGCTGGACGTTCACCGACGACCGCGACAAGAAGCTGGACCTGCCCAAGCGCCCGTCCCGGGTGGTGGCCCAGGTGGGCGCCGCCGCCGCGCTGTGGGACTTCGGCGTGCGCCCGGTCGCCGTCTTCGGCCCGCACAAGCTCGCCGACGGATCCAGGGACCCGCAGGTCGGCAACGTCGACATCGCCAAGGTCGAGGGCCTGGGCAACGTCTGGGACGAGTTCAACGTCGAGAAGTACATCTCCCTCCAGCCCGACCTGCTGGTCAGCAGCATGTACGTCAAGGGCGACCTCTGGTACGTGCCGGCGAAGTCGAAGGAGACCATCGAGCAGGTCGCCCCCACCGCCGGCGTCATGCTCACCGGCCGCAGCGCCACCCAGGTGATCGGCAAGTACGAGGAGCTGGCCAGGTCACTCGGCGCCGACCTCCAGGGCGTGCCCGAGGCCAAGGCCCGCATGGAGGCCGCGACCAAGGAACTGGCCGCCTTCAAGGACCTCAAGATCCTCATGATGTCCGGCGGCGCCGACGCCATGTGGGTCGTCAACCCGCCCGAGTACCCCGACATCGTGCATCTCACCGAGAACGGCCTGGACGTCGTCAAGCCCGCGAAGGTGGACGACGGCGGCTTCTTCCAGACCCTGAGCTGGGAGAACGCCGACACCTACGACGCCGACGTGATCCTCTACGACACCCGCACCCAGTCGCTCAAGCCCGAGGAGATGCTGAAGAAGCCCACCTTCGCCAAGCTCCCGGCGGTCAAGGCGGGCCAGTTCTACCCGTGGCGGGCCGAGGCCCCCTTCAGCTACCAGGGCTACGCCACGTTCCTGGAGGAGCTGGTGGCGAACCTGAAGAAGGCCAAGAAGCTTCAGTAGGCCCCGCGCACCTCGACGATCTCGGCGAGCGGGAACTCCAGGTAGTCGCCGGCCTCCTCGCACCAGGCGTCGAGCGCCCCGGCGCGCAGCTCGCCGTGGCTGATCGTGGCCGTGAGGCCGTCGGCCAGCGTGATGGCCGCCCGCACCCCACGGTCGACGACGAAGCCGAGCAGCGACTGCTGGGCGGTCGGCAGCCTGGTCGCCATCCTGCCGATGACCGCCCAGGTGCGGCCGTGCTTGCCGGAGTCGTCCCGGCCGGCCGCGACCAGGCGGCGGGCGTGCTCGTGCGGGTCGGGGGCGGGCTCGGCGATCACGTACGGCGCGTGCGGCTGCGAGCCGGGCGTGAACTCCGACAGCTCGGCCACCTGCCCGCCGGGCAGCAGGATCAGCTTGCCGTTGTGCGGCTCCTCGGCCCTGGCCCGGTGGATGGTGATCTCCCCGGTGTCGGAGACGGGCACGGGGGAGTAGCCGTTCTCGCGCAGGGCGGCCAGCGTGCGCTCGGCCGGGGCCGCGCTGATCAGCACCGTGGGAGCCAGCAGCCGCAGGCCCAGCCGGGCCAGCCGCCGGTGCCCGGCGATCTCGGCGAGCAGCGCGGTGTCGCCCGCCTGCACCACGCAGCCGACCGTGGAGACCGTCACCTCGCCGTGCCGGCGCGCGGTGTCGCGCACCAGGTACTCAAGGGGCTGCGGGATCGTGCCGACCGTGGCCAGCTCGTCGAGCAGCTCGTCGGCGTCGTAGCCGTGGTCGAGCGCGCCGCGCACGCTCTCGGTGGTGAAGCGCCACACCGAGGCCGCGCCGCGCGACTCGCGCTCGGCCACCCGGTCGAGCAGCGCGGCCAGCTCTGCCGACGGCGGCCCGGTCACCACCGCGGTGAGGTCGGGGCCGAACAGCGCGCTCCTGCGCACGCTGGCCAGCGCCCTGGTGGACGCCTCGGCCAGCACCGGATCGTGCTCGACCTGGGGGACGGCGTCGTCGTTCTCGTCGCCGGGGTCGGCGGTCAGCCCGGCCAGGGCGCGGCCGAGGTCGGTGAGCGCGCCGTTGGCCAGCAGGCCGAGCAGCGTGGCCTCCTCCAGCACGGCCGGCGCGCACTCGGCCAGCAGCGCCTGGTCGAGCAGCGGGGCGTGCCAGTGGACGTTGCGCACGAGGCTGTCGCGGTCGGCGAAGGCGGTGCCGGCCGGCAGATGGGCCAGCGCCGCCAGCACGGCCCTGCGCACCCTGGCCACCGCGCTGCCCGAGGGGTCGTCGCCGAGCACGGTGGCGTACTTGCCGTCGACCTTGCGCAGGGACGAGCGTTCCATCCGCCACCACGCCGACAGCAGCACCCGCAGCCGGGCCGAGCCCTCGTCGAGCCGCCAGCGGTCGAAGCGCTCGGTGGGGATCATGCCGCCCGACTGCTCGTCCCAGGCCAGCAGCCTGGCCACCGCGCAGACCTCCAGCAGCAGGCGGGTCTCGTCCTCGTCGCAGCCGGTCTCCTTGGCCACCCTGCGGACCTCGCGCACGCCCACGCCGCCGGTCTTGAGCAGCGGCAGCGGGGTCTTGGAGGTGTTGTCGAGCAGGGCCGCGCAGCGCTCGACCACGTGCGGGGCGGCCAGCGTCATCAGGTGGTCGACCTCCTCGGGGTCGACCGGGATCGAGGCCACCTCGGGCGCCTCGGGCTGGAACGGCGGATGGTAGCCGGGGCCGCGCAGGCACAGCGCCACCTCGCGGGGGATCTCGGCGACGTGCCAGCTCGGGCGGAACAGCAGGCCGTGGTCGGCGCACCACTTCTCCGGCGTGCCGGGGGTGACGAACCGGCCGCCGTCGACGTCGCGGGCGGGGCCGTCCCAGGCGAGGCGGCCGAGCAGCGCGAGGGTGCCGTCGGGGGCGGTGGCCGTCAGCCGGTCGAGGCGGCCGGGGTCGGACAGCAGCTCGATGACGCGGGCGATCGTGCGCCGCTTGTTGCCGTGGGCGGGCAGGCCGAGCACGCGGGCCAGAGCGCGCAGGGCGTCGTTGCTGATCGTCCAGGAGTTGAGGTAGTGCTCCAGGGGCTCGCCCAGGCCGAGCGGCGCCGCCCACCAGCGCGCCACGCCCTCGGCCAGATGGATCACGCCGTCGGCGTCGGGCCAGGCCAGCGCGTGGTCGTACAGATGGTCGAGCCAGGGGGCCACCGTCCGGCCCGGGACGCCGAGGAAGGCGGCCAGCCCCTCGGGCGTCGGCCGGCTCATGGTCAGGCCCGCCTCGGCCAGTTGCAGGGCGGGCAGCGGCAGCCCCCGCATGGCCTCCATGACGGCGAAGCCGTTGCCCAGGCGCTGGGCCAGCGTGTCGAGCCTGCGGGGCCAGGGCGGCGCGATGGCGTCGGGCCTGTTGGCCAGGATGCGGGCAAGCCGGTTTTCGTCTAGTGTGCGCAGCCAGCCGAGCAGGTGATCTTCCATCTGTCAGCACTCTCATGGGGTCGCGTGGGACTCACCGTGAGCCATGACCATCCACGGTAGTGCAGAGCACCCCTCTCTCAGGAGAGGACTGCCCAGACGATCTTGCCGTGGGGCGCGAGTGCCGACCACCCCCAGCGGAGGCTGAGTGATTCGACGATGTGGAGACCCAGGCCGCCGGTGTCAAGGGGGCCAGGGTATCGCAGCACGGGCACCGAGGTGCCGGGATCGGTGAACGCGCTGGTGACGAGCGAGCCGCGGCGCACCAGGGACATGTGGACCGGGCGCTGGCAATGGGGCTCGTCGAGACGCAGACCGTGGCGCAGGGCGTTGGTGGCGAGCTCGGAGACCACCAGTTCCATGTTCTCGGCCAGCTCACCGAGCCCCCAGCCGGACAGGGTCCCCGTGGTGAAGCTGCGCGCGGAGTGGACCGAGGAGGCGGTGGGCGGGAGCACGTACGTGGCGCTCGCGGACGGGCCGGTCACCAGGAGATCGCGAGCCGCCTCCGGCCACCAGCCGACGGGCGGCCACCAGTCGAACGTGGTCCACTGGCCGGACGCCGTGGTGGATTGCACGTGATCATTCTGCGGCAATCTCTCGTGCAGGTGCAAGAGCGAATGCACGTGCAGACAACTCGTGCAACCGCTACGGTTCTCCTCAGATGGTCAATATGGGGGAAAGGGGATCTTGTCCGCGGCCCATGATCTTTCGGCCGCCAAGTGACAGACTGTGTCTTCAAGGAAACGACACAAGGAGCAGCACGTGTCCATTGATCCGCCCGGCTCCGGCTCGACCGTTCGGCGCATCATGCTGGGTGCGAGCCTCAGGCGCCTGCGCGAGGCCTCTGGGCTCGACCGCGGCCAGGCCGGGTTCCACATCCGGGCGTCCGAATCCAAGATCAGCCGCATGGAGCTCGGGCGTGTCGGGTTCAAGACACGTGACGTGGAGGACCTGCTCACCCTGTACGGCGTCGTCGACGATGCCGAACGCCGTGCCCTGCTGGAGATGGTCCGCGAGGCCAACACCCCCGGGTGGTGGCACAAGTACTCCGCCGAGCTGCCCTCGTGGTTCACGACGTACGTGGGCCTGGAGGAGGCCGCGAGCGTGATCCGTACCTATGAGGTGCAGTTCGTGCCCGGCCTGCTGCAGACGGCCTCGTACGCGCGATCGGTCTTCCAGCTCGGCAATCCCGACGCGAGTCCGGACAAGATCGAGCGCCGCGTGCACATGCGCATGCAGCGCCAGGAGCGCTTCACCCAGAAGGACGGCCCCAAGCTGTGGGCCGTCATAGACGAGGCGGCGCTCAAGCGGACCATCGGCGGGCGAGAGGTCATGTCCGAGCAGCTCCAGCATCTGCTGGAAGTCGCCGCCCTGCCCAACATCACCCTCCAGGTGATGCCCTTCAGGTTCGGCAAGCACGCCGCCGAGGGGGGCGCGTTCAGCATCTTGCGGTTTCCCGAGTCCGATTTGTCGGACGTTGTCTACGTCGAGCAGCTCTGGGGTGCCCTGTACCTGGACAAACGTGAGGACATCGACCCGTACCTCACCGCCATGGAGCAACTGTGCGTGGAAAGCACCACGCCAGGGGGCACCGTCGAGCTCATCGGCGGTCTTCTCAGAAAGATGTAGATGAACCACACCTACAACGGCATGCCCGCGGCCGACCTCACCCAGGTCGCCTGGCGCAAGAGCCGCTACAGCAACTCGCAGGGCAACTGCGTGGAGCTCGCGGAGCTTCCCGACGGAGGGATCGCGGTCCGCAACTCGCGCTTCCCCGACGGTCCTGCTCTCATCTATACCCGCGACGAGATCCGGGCCCTGGTGCTCGGCGCGAAGGACGGCGAGTTCGACGGCCTCCTCGTGTAACAGCCTGTTCACCTCCGGCGCGCTCCCTTAACGGGGGCGCGCCGGTGGCGTAACCGGCGGGGAATTTCCGCAGGTCAGGATGGCGACATGCTCGACCGGATGAACCTGTACCCGATCGCCGACGACGTGCTGCTCGCGCCGGGCGGCAAGGTCGTGGTCCGCACGTACGGCGTGGCGCCCGCGGGCGCCGCCATCTCCTACCGCACCTGGGTGACCGGCCTGCGCGACCAGCCGCGCTACTGGCACTGGGGCCACTTCGAGGACGCCGCCTCCGGGCACCGCCGGGTGCTGGAGTGGCTGACCGGCAGGGGGCCGCGGCCTTCCCAGGCGCTGACCTGATCGCTATCCTCGTGCCAAGCAAATGCTTGGTAGAGGAGGCGTGGTGCGGCGCGCGATCCACCTGCTCGAAGAGGTCGACTTCCGGCCGATGAACTCCAGGCGGCCGCTGGAGTACCTGACCTGGCTGACCCGCTACAAACGCGAGGACGAGAGCCGCGCCGAGCCCGCCCTGACCACCGGCATGTCCATCAGGTCGCGCGAGATCGACCTCGTCGGCGCCTTCTACGCCGTGGGCATCACCGGCCACCCCCAGTTCAAGGCCGTCACACTGTGGGACTGCCACGGCGGGTGGGACGGCGGCTGGCGCCAGATGATGGACATCTACCAGGGCGTGGACGAGCGCCTGTTCCTGTCCGACATCGACGACCTGCGCTTCTCCGCCTTCTCCAGACCGCTCGGGGCCGCGCCGGGCTGCCCGCCGCTCGCCGACGCCCCCGCCGCCGAGTTCTACCTCTTCGAGAGCGCCCGCGTCCGCCCCGGGGTCGCGCTGGACTACCTGGACGCCGTCCGCACCGAGCGCGCCCCGCTGCTGGCCGAGCACGGCCACACCCTGACCGGCCTGTACGAGGTGCTGTTCTGCGACACCGAGGCCGTCACCATGTGGGCCGTCTCGCTGGACGACCACCTGGCCACCCAGCGCGCCCGCGACGCCGCGCTCGGGCTCGACGACGAGGTCCCGCCCGATTCCCGGCTGCTCGACTGGGGCAGGCGGGCCCGCGGCTACCTCGAAGGCCCCTGGCGCGAGACCCTGCTCGCGCCGTTCCCCGGCAGCCGTCTGGCGCGGGAACCGCGGCCGGGCTAGCGTCGGCTGCGGAGGCAGCCATGACGGACCCGTACCTCTACGGCGTGGGCGAGGCCGGGGGCGTGGCGTCCGTGACCGTGCCGTACGCCGAGCAGGTGGCGCTCATGGACGACCTGCTCGCCGAGCTGAGCCCGGCCCAGTGGGACGCGCCGATCGCCCGGCACGGCACGGTCCGCGACCTGGTCCGGCACCTGGCCGCCAACGACGCCACCGTGGCCTTCTTCATGGGCCTGCCCGGCGCGGGCGCGGCCTCGGAGCACCGGCGCTGGCGGGAGCAGGCCGGGGCCCTGCTGGAACGGCTCTCCAGGGCCGGGGAGGTGCTGCTCGGGGTGGAGGTGGCGCTGGCGGGGGTGCGCCCGGCCCGCGCGCCGCTGCGCCAGGCCCTGGTCCAGCGCACGTTCGAGACCTGGACGCACGCCGACGACATCAGGGCCGCGACCGGCCGCCCGCCCGCGCCGCCGCACGCCGGGCACGTGCGCCTGGTCGCCGAGTTCGGCCTGGCGCTGCTGCCCCGGGCGCTGCGGGGGTCGCGCCGCGACGTCTCGGTCACCGTCGTGCTGACCGGGCCAGGGGGCGGCACGTGGACGGTCCCGCTCTCGCGCACCCCGGGCCGGGACGCCGGGCTGATCTCGGCCGGCGCGGTGGACTTCTGCCGGCTGGTGGCCGGCCGGTGGCCCCCGGAGGCCTTCCCGCACGCGTCGGAGGGCGACCAAGAGCTCACCCGCGACCTGATCCGCGCCGCCGCCACCCTCGGCTGCGACTGACGGGTCTCAAGGGGCCGCGACCCCGGCGTTCCGGCTCAGGCGACCGGCGAGTTCCAGCTCAGCAGCACCGGTTCGGCGTGCTCGAAGCCGAGCCGGGAGTAGGTGCCGGTGTCGAGCCGCAGCAAACGGCCGTCCGCCGGGTCGAGGCCGAGCCAGCGGGCGGCCAGCACGCGCAGGAAATGGCCGTGCGCCACCAGCACGACCCGCCCCTCGGCCCCGCGGGCCCGCTCGATCACCCGGTCGGCGCGCGCGGCCACCTCGGCGGCGCTCTCGCCGGGATGCTCGGCGTCGCCGGGGATCACGCCGTCACGCCACAGGTACCAGCCGGGCCGGGTCTTCCTGATGTCCGGCGTGGTGATGCCCTCGTAGCCGCCGTAGTCCCACTCCCACAGGTCGGGGTCGACCTCGTAGTCCGTCAAACCGGCCAGCTCCGCCGTACGGCGGGCCCGCTGCGCGGGGGAGACCAGCGCCAGCCCGAACGCGGACGCCTTGACCAGCGGCGCCAGCGCCCTGGCCTGATCCTCCCCCTCGGGCGTCAAGGGCAGGTCGGTACGGCCGGTGTGCCGGCCGGCCGTGCTCCATTCGGTGGCTCCGTGCCTCAGCAACAACATCTCATCCATGAGGTCCATCATCCGGCAGAGCCGCCAGCTCCTCGACGACAGGGGTGAAGGCGGCCAGGTCACGCTCGTGGTGCAGCACGAAGTAGGTGACGCCGTGCGCGTCGCGCCAGTGGCGCAGCTTGTCCGCGATGTCGCGGCGGGTGCCGAGCAGCACCTGCGGCGTGTCGCCGAGCCGGGAGCTGTCGGCGGCGCTCCACGACTCCTCCGGCTTGCGCTCGCCCACCTGCATCACGCTGGTGCCGATCTCCAGCAGGTGGTGGCGGGGGCTCCGCCGCAGCAGCGCCAGCTTGGCGAGGAACGCCTCCGGTCCGGCGTCGCGCGGGTCGGGGCCGGTGCCGTCCGCCTTGACGCGGGTGCCGAGGTTGACGATGTCGGCGTGCTCGGAGGCCAGGGCCAGCATGCGGGGGCCGCCGCCGCCCAGCAGGATCGGCGGGCGCGGGCGCTGCACCGGCCGCGGCTCCTGCTCCAGCCCGGCCAGGCGGTAGTGCGCGCCCTTGTACGTCAGCGGGCCGCCGTCCCACAGGCCCTTGATCACCTCCAGGGCCTCGCGCAGCCGGTCGAGGCGCACGCCGGGCGGGTCCAGCCGCAGCCCGGCCCGGTCGTACTCGTCGGCCATCCAGCCGGTGCCGAGGCCGAGCTCCAGGCGTCCGCCGGAGAGCAGGTCCAGGGTGGCGGCCTCCTTGGCCAGCACGGCCGGGTGCCGGAAGTCGTTGGCGAACACCAGCGTGCCGACGCGCAGCCGGGTGGTGGCGCAGGCCGCCGCCGTCAGCGCCGCGACGGGCGCGAAGCGCGGGCCGACCAGATGGTCGGGCACCAGCAGCACGTCGAAGCCGGACGCCTCCAGCCGCCTGGCCCGCTCGGCCCACTCCTTGCCGGACCGCGCCCCGCGCAGCACCGCACCGAACCTGAACTGTCGCACGGCATCCTCCTCGACCCGGATCTTACCAAGCGCTTGCTTGGAGTGGCACACTGGTGGCCATGGAGATCCCGGTACGCCAGGCGACGGACGACGAGGTGGCGTTCTTCGGCGAGCACGGCTGGGTCCGCCTGGACCGGCTGGTCGCCCCGGACACGGTCGGCGAGCTGCGCGAACGGGCCCGCGAGCGCCTGCGGTCGCGCAGCCGGGCCGGGGACACGCCGGTCGACCGGGCCTTCGGGCAGTCCCGCGACGTCGCCGCCGAGGACGAGCTGTTCGGCGCGCTGAGCACCAGCCCGGCCATGGGCCGCAACGCCGTGCGGCTGCTGGGCGGGGTGCGGGCCGTGCGCGTGCAGGTCACCAACCTGCTGGTCAAGGAGCCGGGCGAGCACGGCGCCACCGAGTTCCACCAGGACTTCCCGTGGATGCCCATGGACCGCTCGGCCATGCTGACCGTGTGGCTGGCGCTGGCCGACGTGCCCGCCGACATGGGGTCGCTGCGCTTCTACAGCGGCTCCCACCGCTGCGGCCTGCTCGGGCGCAGCTTCACCCGCGCCGGGGACGACCAGCTCAGCCAGCATCCCTGGCTCGCCGAGCTGGAGCTGTCGCCGCCGCTCGACCTGCGGGCCGGGGACGCCACCGTGCACCACGCGCTCACCGTGCACGGCGCGCCCGCCAACCGGCGCGACGCCGCCCGCCTGTCGTTCACCGTCACCTACTTCGACGCCGACGCCCTCTACACCGGGCTGCCGTACCGGCAGACCGACGGGCTCGGCCTGGAGGTCAACCGGCCCTTCGAGCACGAGAGGTTCCCGTGCCTGAGACCGTGAGGGGGCCGGTCGCCGACCTCGGGGCGACGCTGATGCACGAGCACGTGTTCGGGCTCAGCCCGGAGATCCTGTGGAACTGGCCGGACGTCCCGGAGGGCTGGGACCTGGAGCGGCGGGCGCGGGAGGCGGCGGCCAAGCTCGACGCGCTCAAGGCCGAGGGCATCGACACGATCGTCGACCTGACCGTCGTCGGGCTCGGCCGGTACGTCCCGGCGGTCCAGCGGGTGGCCGAGCTGACGTCGGTGAACATCGTGGCCGCCACCGGGCTCTACACCTACGACGCGCTGCCGCCGTACTTCGGCAACCGGGGGCCGGGGTCGCTGTTCGGCGGCCCGGACCGGCTGGCCGAGTTCTTCGTCCGCGACCTCGCCGAGGGGATCGGGCGGACCGGGGTGAAGGCGGCCATGCTGAAATGCGCCTCCGACCACCTCGGCATGACCAAGGGGTGCGAGCGGGTGTTCCGGGCCGTGGCCGAGGCCCACCTGGCCACCGGCGCGCCGATCACCACGCACTCGCACAGCGCCTCCAGGGGCGGGCTGGAGCAGCAGCGGCTGCTCGGCTCGCTCGGCGTGGACCTGGAACGGGTGGTGATCGGGCACGCGGGCGACTCGACGGACCTGGCGTACCTGGAGGAGCTGGTGGCGGGCGGCTCCTACCTGGGCATGGACCGGTTCGGCATCGAGACGATCAGCTCGTTCGAGGACCGGGTGGCGGTGGTGGCGGCGATGTGCGAGCGCGGCCACGCCGGAAAAATGGTTCTAGGTCATGATTCGTACTGTTTCAATGACCGGTTCGACCCCGACGTCGTACGGCGTCGCCACCCGAACTACCACCTCCTGCACATCTCCCGCGACGTCGTGCCCGAACTGCGCAGCCGCGGCGTCACCGGCGACCAGCTCCACCAGATGCTCGTCGACAACCCCAGGAGGATCCTGCGATGACCTCTGCGACGACCCCCGCCTCGGCGCAGGACTTCGACGTCGCCGCCGACTGGCACGTCGCCGCGCCGTACGACTTCCTGCGCCGCCTGCGCGCCGGACGGCCGGTGTTCCGCAGCGAGCACCTGGGCGCGTACGTGCTGACCCGCCACGCCGACGTGCGCGCCGCGTACGGCGACCCGGCCCGCTTCTCCTCCGAGGGGTCGCTGACGATCTCCCGCAGCCTCACCCCGCAGACCCGCGCCAAGCTGGGCGAGCACGGCTCGTTCCTGTCCAGCTTCGTGGCCAACGTGGACCCGCCCGACCACACCCGCCTGCGCCGCTCGGTCTCCCGGGCCTTCACGCCGCGGGCCGTCGCCGCCATGGAGGAGCGCTTCCGGCGGCTGAACGAGGACGTCCTCGACCGGGTCGCGCCGAGGGGCCGGGCCGACTTCGTCGCCGAGATCGGGCACGAGCCGTCGGTCAAGCTGACCGCCCGCTTCATCGGCGTGCCCGCGGCCGACGAGGCGTTCGTGCAGGCGCACGTCAAGGACTGGTTCATGCTGTTCCTGTCGCCGCAGCCGCCGGCCCGCCAGCTTGAGCTGGCCGACAGCTTCCTGGCCTACCTCGACTACGTCGACCGCCTGGTGGCCGCCCGCGCCAAGGACCCGCAGGACGACTTCACGTCACTGATGACCTCGCTGATCGGCGACGAGCTGAGCCATCGGGAGGTCGTCGAGCTGATCTCCACGATCCTGCTCGGCGGCAACGACACCGTCCCCAACCAGCTCGGCAACAGCGTCCTGCGGCTGCTGCGCGAGGACGCCTGGCCGGTGCCGCCGGCCCTGATCCCGGGGGCGGTCGAGGAGTGCATGCGGATCGACGGCGCCTCCCTCGGCTCCTTCCGGCACGCCGTCCAGGACGTCGTCCTGCACGGCGTGACGATCCCGGCGGGCTCGCTCGTCCTGCTCTCCACCGACTCCGCCGGGCACGACGAGACCGTCTTCCCCGACCCGGAACGGTTCGTGATCGACCGTCCCAACGCCGCCGACCACCTGGTCTTCGGGTACGGCATCCACTTCTGCGTCGGGGCGGCGCTCGGCCGCCTGCAGCTGCGCACCGCGCTCGACGTCCTCGGGCGCCGCCTGCCCGGCCTGCGGCTCGCCCCGGACGCGCCCGTCGCCTACCGCAGGTCGCTGGTGGGGCGGGGGCTGAGCGCGCTGGAGGTGGAGTGGTGACCGCGGATCCCCCGAACGGGCGGTTCGGCGGGCGGGTGGCGCTGGTGACGGGGGCGGGGTCCGGCATCGGCGCGGCGTGCGCGGCCCGGCTGGCCGCCGAGGGCGCCCGGGTGGGCGTGCTCGACCTGCGCGCCGCCCCGGCCCGGGCCACCGCCGCCGCCGTACGCGCCCGGGGCGGCGCCGCCATGGCACTGACCTGCGACGTGTCCGACGAGAAGCAGGTGGCGGAGTCGGTGGCCGCGCTGGTGGCCGCCTTCGGCCGGGTGGACGTGCTGCACTCCAACGCCGCCTGCCTCGACCGCGACGTCTACGGCCGCGACCGCGACCTGACCGCCATGGACGCCGCCGTCTGGGACCGCACGATGGAGGTCAACCTGCGTGGCGCGATGCTGCTGGTCAAGCACGTCGTCCCGGTGATGCGCGACGGCGGCGCGATCGTCCTGACCTCCTCGGTGTCGGGCCTGACCGGCGACGTGGACCACGCCGCGTACGGCACCTCGAAGGCGGCCCTGGTCGGCTTCACCCGCTACGTCGCCACCATGTACGGCGCCCGCGGCATCCGCTGCAACGCCGTCGCCCCCGCCCTGGTCATGACCGCCGCCGCCGAGCGCGCCCTCACCCCCGGGCAGCTCGCCGACAAGGCCGCCGAACGCCTCCTGCCCTGGCCCTGCGCCCCCGAGGACGTCGCCGACCTGGTCGGCTTCCTGGCCTCGGCCGAGTCCCGCTGCATCACCGGCCAGACCATCGCCCTCGACGGCGGCACCCTCGTCCACCGCCCGGAACACGCCATCCACCGCTCCCGCGCCTGACCGCAGGGGCCGGTGGGCGGGAGCCCGGACAGAGGATCTAAGGTCTGGAGAAAAGCGGACTAAGGGGGACGGATGGAGCCGGTCGCGGTCGGGCTGATCGGGGCAGGGCCCTGGGCGGAGATGGCGCACGCGCCGATGCTGGCCAAAGGCCCCCACACCCGGCTCGCCGGCGTCTGGGCCCGCCGCCCCGAGCAGGCCGCCAGGCTCGGCGCCCCCGTGTACGAGCGGGTCGAGGAGCTGTTCGACGCCTGCGAGGCCGTGGCGTTCTGCGTGCCGCCCGGCGTGCAGGCCGAGCTGGCCGTCCGCGCCGCCCACGCGGGCAAGGCGCTGCTGCTGGAGAAGCCGCTCGCCGACTCCGTCGAGGGGGCCATGCGGGTGGCCGAGGCCGTGGCGGAGACGGGCGTGCCCTCGCAGATGATGCTCACCATGCGCTACGCCACCCCGACCCGCACGTTCCTGGCCCGCTGCGCCGAGATCCAGCCGTTCGGCGGGCACGCCGCCAACATCTCCGGCGCGCTGCTCGGCGGCAACCCGTTCGCCACCCCGTGGCGGCTGGAGCGCGGCGCCCTGCTGGACGTCGGCCCGCACGTGATCGACCTGCTCGACGCCGCGCTCGGCCGGGTCGTCGGCGTGCGCGCGCACGGCAACCCGCTCGGCTGGACCGGCCTGCTGCTGGAGCACGAGGGCGGCGCGGTCAGCGAGGCGTCCCTGTGCATGGCGGCCGTCGGCGATCTGCCGCCCTCGACCTTCGAGGTGTACGGCAGGACCGGCAACGCCGTCCTGCTGCCCGGCGACGAGGACCCCTTCGAGGTCGTGGCCGAGGAGTTCGCCCAGACCGTCCGGCGCGGCGGCGGCCACCCGCTGGACGCGGCGCACGGCCTGCGCCTGCAGGAGATCATCGCCGCCGCGGAGGCGCAACTCGACGCCTGACCCCGAGACCCCTTGACGTCGAGGACGTCTGGGGCATTGATAACGTTTGTCCGACGCGCAGTGCTGCAGCGAAGTCCGGTGCGATTCCGGCGCTGTCCCGCAACTGTCATAGCCAGGTCGCCTGCCTCTGCGCCGACGTCATCAACCCTCGTGGAAAAGGGTGATCCGTCGCTCATCGCGGGTCTCTCGGTTCCGACAGTGTGAAAGGACTACTCGTGAGGCCCGTACGCACGGCCTTCGCGGGCGCGCTGCTGGGAACGCTCGTCCTGGCCGGATGCGGCCAGACCGGCGCCAATGTCGCCCCCTCGAACTCCCCCACCGATTCCCCCACCGGCCCCCCTGCCGCGACCGCGGCGGCGAGCACCGGGGACTTCCCGGTCACCGTCGAGGCGGGCAACGGCAAGGTCACCCTCGCCAAGAAGCCCGAACGCATCGTCTCGCTCTCGGCCACCCACACCGAGACGCTGTTCGCGGTCGGCGCCGGCCCCCAGGTCGTCGCGGTGGACGACCAGTCGAACTACCCGCCGGAGGCGCCCAAGAGCGACCTGTCCGGCTTCAAGCCGAACGTCGAGGCGATCATCGCCAAGAAGCCCGACCTGGTCATCCTCTCCAACGACCAGGACAAGATCGTCGCCGAGCTGGCCAAGGTGAACGTCCCCGTCCTGCTCGAACCGGCCGCCACCGGGCTGGAGGAGGCGTACGAGGAGATCAGCGAGATCGGCGCGGCCACCGGCAACAAGGCCAAGGCCGACGAGGTCGTCTCCGGCATGAAGGCGGCCATGGCCAAGCTGGCCGCCGACGCCCCCAAGGACAAGAAGCTCACCTACTACCACGAGCTGGACCAGACGCCGTACGCCGCCACGTCCAAGACGTTCATCGGCCAGGTCTACGGCATGTTCGGGCTGACCAACATCGCCGACCAGGCCCCGGACGCGGCGGGCGGCTACCCCAAGCTGTCGGCCGAGTTCGTCGCCCAGGCCGACCCCGCGCTGATCTTCCTGGCCGACGTCAAGTGCTGCCAGCAGAGCAAGGAGACGCTGGTCAAGCGGCCCGGCTGGAAGAACCTCTCGGCCGTCAAGAACGACCAGGTGATCCAGCTCGACGACGACCTCGCCTCCCGCTGGGGCCCGCGCGTCGTGGACCTGGCCCAGGCGATCGGCGCGGCCGTGGCCAAGGCCGGCGGCGCGGGCTGAGCGTGACAGGCAAGGCGCAGCCGTCGAGGGCGCGTCCCGTCTGGGTGGCGGGCGCCCTCGCCGTGCTGGCCCTCACGATGGTCGCCGGGCTGCTCGGCGGCGCGGCGGACATCTCGCCGTGGCAGGTGGTCCTCCAGGTGGCGGACTGGTTGCCGTTCGTCTCGGCCGACTCGGGCCTCGCGCCGGTCGAGCAGGGCCTGCTGTACGAGCTGCGCCTGCCCAGGGTGCTCGTCGCCGCGGTCGTGGGCGGCCTGCTGGCCATGGCCGGCGCCGGGTACCAGGGCGTGTTCCGCAACCCGCTGGCCGACCCGTACCTGCTGGGGGCCGCCTCCGGCGCCGGGCTGGCCACGACGCTGGCCATCGTGCTGCTGCCCGGTTCGAGCGCGAGCATCCCCGTCGCGGCCTTCGCCGGGGCGGTGGGCGGGGTGTTCCTGGCGTACACGCTGGGCAACGCGGCCGGCCGCTCCGGTGGCGGCTCCGGCGGCGGCACCGGTGGCGGCACCGGTGGCGGCACTGCGACATTGGTGCTGGCCGGGGTGGCGGTCACGTCGTTCCTGACCGCGATCCAGACGTTCGTCCAGCAGCTCAAGGTCGAGGAGCTGGAGCGCATCTACTCCTGGATCCTCGGCGACGTCGGCGGCGGATGGGACCAGCTCCTGCTGGTGCTGCCGTACGCCGCGGTCTCCTCCGTCCTGCTCCTGCTGCACGGCCGGATGCTGGACGTGCTCAGCGTCGGCGACGAGGAGGCCGGCAGCCTCGGCGTACGGGCCGGGCGGGTGCGCCTGACCGTCCTCGTGGCCGCCTCGCTGGCCACCGCGTCGGCCGTGGCGGTCAGCGGGCTCATCGGGTTCGTCGGCGTGGTCGTGCCGCACGTCGTCCGGCGGCTGGCGGGCGGCTCGTACCGGATCGTGCTGCCGCTGTCGCTGATCGGCGGCGCGGCCTTCCTCGTGGCGGCCGACCTCATCGCCCGTACCGTGATCGCGCCGGCCGAGCTGCCCATCGGGGTCGTCACGATGTTCGTCGGGGCGCCGTTCTTCGTCGGCGTCCTGCGCATGACCAGGCGGGTGGCCACGTGATCGGCGTACGGGCCCTGTCGGTGCGCCTGGGCGAGCGCGACGTGCTGACCGGCGTCGACGCGCACGTGCGGCGCGGCGAGTGGCTGGCGATCATCGGGCCCAACGGCGCGGGCAAGTCCACGCTGCTCAAGACCGTCATGGGCGCGATCGTCCCGCACCAGGGAGAGATCGTGCTCGACGAGCGCCCGCTCGCCGCGCTCAAGCCCCGCGAGCGCGCCAGGCTGCTGGCCTACGCCCCGCAGACGCCCGCCCTGCCGCCCGACATGACAGTCTTCGACTACGCCCTGCTGGGGCGCACGCCGTACATCCCCTACCTGGGACGGGAGAGCCGGCACGACCGCGAGGTGACCGGGTCCGTGCTGGACCGGCTGGACCTGACCTCCTTCGCCGGACGCCGCGTCGGCGAGCTGTCCGGCGGCGAGCGCCAGCGCGTCGTGCTGGCCAGGGCGCTGGCCCAGCAGGCCCCCGTGCTGCTGCTCGACGAGCCCACCACCGCTCTCGACCTCGGCCATCAGCAGCAGGTGCTGGAACTGGTCGACCGCCTGCGCCGCGCCGACGGCCTGACCGTCGTCACCACCCTGCACGACCTGACCGTCGCCGGCCTGTACGCCGACTCCCTGATGCTGCTGGCCGACGGCCACGCCGCCGCCACGGGCCGCCCCGAACAGGTGCTCACCGAGGCGCTGATCGGACGGCACTTCGACGCCCGTGTCAAGATCGAGCCGGGCCCCGACGGGCGGCCCGTGGTGCACCTGGTGCGAGGTGGGACGTGAAGCTGACCTATCGCGTGGAGGAGGGGACCCGGCTGGGGTCCCTGCTGTGGGAGTTCGGGCCCGGCTTCCGGATGATCTCCTCGGCCATGCTCGGCGGCGGCATCGGCCCCCGCGAATGGGTGCTGAACGCCCAGGTCGTGGCCGGTTACGCGCGGATGGACCCGGTGGACCACCTGGTCGAGCTGGGCCCGTCCGGCCCCGGCGTCGGCATGCTGACCGCCGCCTCCGTCGACCGGTACGTGCGGGCCGCCGACGGGGGAGCGGAGGCCGTGGCCACCGTCGGGCTGCGCGTCCCCACCTGGGCCGCCGCCCCCGAGGGCGCCGCCGACCCCGAGCTCGCCCCCATGCGGGCGGGCACCGTCAACATCGTCACCGTCCTGCCCGTCGCCATGACCGACGCCGCCCTGGTGAACCTGGTCATGACGGTCACCGAGGCCAAGACCCAGGCGCTGATCGAGGCCGGCTACCCCTGCACGGGCACCGCCTCGGACGCCGTCTGCGTGGTGGTGCCGCAGGACGGCCCCGAGCAGCTCTTCGGCGGCCCCCGCTCGGAGTGGGGCGCCCGCGCGGCCCGCGCCGTCCACACCGCCGTCCGCCGCGGCGCCGAGGCGTGGCGGCCTGGTGACTACAGGTGACGATTTTGGGGGAAGTAGCATGTGGACAAGGGCGTGACTCCCGATACTGAGTGGGTGACCGCATTGGCGATCGAACCGACAACGAGGCGCACCGTTTCTCCTGGCACGGCGCCGTTCACAGTCGACGACCTGCTCAGGTTCCCCGACGACGGGAACCGTTACGAGCTCTTCAACGGAAGCCTAGTAGTGAGCCCTGCCCCCACCCCCCTGCACCAGCGAGTGATCTTCCGGCTGCAGTGCATCCTCGACGAAGCGGCCCCTCCGGGGCTGGAGCCCTTGTCGACCGTCAACGTCCGTCCTGGAGAGAAGGACTTCTACATCCCCGACCTCGTCGTCGTGCCGGAGAAGGCGAGTGAGTCGGTGCCGCTCATGTTCGCCCCCAGCGACCTGCTGCTGGCAGTGGAGGTGGTCAGCCCCGGCACCCGGGCCTTCGACAGGAACACCAAGGCGGCGGCCTACGCGGCAGCCGGAATCCCCGTCTACTGGCGCGTGGAGCCCGACGAAGGGCCGACGCTCTATGTCTACGAGCTCGACGACGACTCCTACAAGGGGCCCGTCGCGTATGAGGCGGGCACCACTGTCAGTCTCTCGGCGCCCTATCCGGTGAGCTTCGATCCGGCCGTTCTGGTCGCCCCGCGGGGTTCGAAGCCGTAGTCGGTCGCGGCGCCTTCGGGGGTGATGTGGCCGGACTCCAGGTCGGCCAGGATCGCCGCCGGGTCCCTCTCCGACGGGGGGCCGAGGCCGCCGCCGCCCGTGGTCTCCACGACGAACGCCTCGCCCGCCGCGAACCGCACGTTGTTGACCTTCGAGGCCAGGCGTTCCACCCGCCCGTCCAGGTGGCGCTTGTGGAAGCCGCCCACCCTGCCGGGCAGGCCGCCGTCCCGGCCCGGGGGCGGGAGGCGCAGGCGGTCGCCGCGGGTGGTGACGTGGCAGTCGGCCAGGAAGCGGTAGACGGTACGCGAGCCGAGCCCGCCCCGGAAGCGGCCGGGGCCGCCGGAGTCGGCGATCGTCTCGACCGACTCCACGATCAGCGGGCAGCGGCTCTCCACCGGCTCGGCCTGCGGCACCGAGTTGCGGCCGATGCCGAAGTGCACGCCCGTCGCGTCCGGCCCGTCCAGCCCCTGCCGGGCGCCCACCCCGCCGAAGTCGTAGGACAGGTGGATCCAGTACGGCGCCCCCACCGCCGCGATCGAGAACGGCTGGAGGATCCCGCTGGCCGCGATCGCGCGGTCCGGCATCGCGTCCGACATCGCCTGGAACACCGCTTCCATGGCGGCGTAGATGGGGACGTACCGGCCGCCGCACGGATACGGCGAACGGGCGTTCAGCAGGGAGCCCTCCGGCAGGACGACCTCGATCGCGCGCAGGCAGCCGTCGTTCATCGGGATCGTCGGGTCCAGGAAACAGCGCACCGCGAAGACGGCCGCCGCCAGCGACTGCGACGCCGAGGCGTTGATCGCGGCGGGCACCTGCGGCCCGGTGCCGGTGAAGTCGAGGACGGCCGCGTCCCCGCCGAGCGTGACGGCGACCCGTACGTGGTGCGCCACCCCCGGCCGCACCCCGTCGTCGTCGATCGGGTACGACGCCTCGAACCGCCCCCGGGGTAGCTCCGCCAGCGCCGCGCGGGTCCTGGTCTCGGTGTGGTCCAGGTAGTCCTCGACGCCCGCGGCCAGGCCCGCCACGCCGTACTCGGCCATCAGGGCCTCGACGCGGGCGGCGGCCACCGCCGTCCCGGCCACCAGCGCCCGCACGTCGCCCATGACCTTGTCGGGCGTGCGGCTGTTGGCCCGCAGGACGGCCTCCACGGCCGGTTCGAGGCCGTCCCGGGTGGCCAGGCGGACCGGCGGGAGCTGGAGCCCTTCGAGGAAGATGTCGGTGGCCAGCGGCGCCATCCCGCCGGCCGACAGCCCGCCCAGGTCGGAGACGTGGATCATGGTGGCGGTGAAGTACGCCGGGACCCCGCCGGCGAACACCGGCCGGTAGACCAGCAGGTCGTTGGTGTGCACGCCGCCCCGGTAGGCGTCGTTGAGCGCGTACGCCTCGCCGGGCCGCATGGTGTGCGGCGGGACGTCCTTCAGCAGCTCGGGCAGCGCGACCTTCAGCGCCATGCTGTTCATCAGCGTGGTCGCCATGGACTGCGCGACCAGGCGGCCTCCGGCGTCCAGGATCGCCGCCGAGGCGTCGGAGCCCTCCACGATGAACGTCGAGTACGCCGACCGCACCACCACGATGCTGGCCTCCTCGGCGGCCACGACCAGCGCGTTCCTCAGCACCTCGGCGGTCAGGGCGTCGTTCACGCGGCGCCCTCCAGGGTCAGGAGCACCGCGCCCGACGGGCCGGCCGCCGCCCGCCAGCCGGGCGGGACGACGATCGTGGACTCGGCGTCCTCGACGATCGCCGGGCCGCGCACCCGGTCCAGCGTCCGCCGGGTGTGCACGGGGACGTCGAGCCACCCGCCGGCCTCGGGGAAGTACGCCCTCCTGCGGCCCGCCGCACCCCCACCAGCCCCAGGTGCGGCGGGAGTGGCAGGCGTGGCGGGCGTGGTGGGCGTGGTGGGCGTGGCGGCGTCGGTGACGCGGACGCGGTAGCTGACCAGCTCGATCTCCCCTTGCTGGACAATCCCATACACCTGCGCATATTTCGCGAAGAACCGCGCCGCCAGCTCCTCCCGCGACTCCGCCCAGTCCACGGTCAGGTCGTGCGACTGGCCCTTGAACCGCACGTCCACCGACCGGGCCACCCGCACCCGGGCGACGCCCAGGTCGGCGGCGGCGTCGGCGGCCAGCGCGGCGAAGACCTCCGCCGGGTCGCCCGCGTCCAGCCGCGACAGCACCCGGTCCGTCGAGAGCGCCCCCGCCAGCAGCCCGGCCGCCGAGGCCACCCCGCAGTACGCGGGCACCACCACCGTCGCGATCCCGAACCGCCGCGCCACCCCGGCCGCGTGCATCGGCCCCGCGCCGCCGAACGCCACCAGCGCGAACCCCCGCGGGTCGATCCCGCGCTGGACCGTCACCACGTGCACGGCCGCGGCCATCGAGGCGTTGACGATCTCGTGCACGGCGTGCGCGGCCTCCTCCCGGGACACCCCGAGCGGCCCGGCCAGCCGGTCCACGGCCTTGGCCGCGAGCGGCGCCGACAGCGGCATCGAGGCCGAGGAGAGATAGCCGAGCACGAGGTCGGCGTCGGTGACCGTCGGCTCGCCGCCGCCGAGCCCGTAGCACGCGGGACCGGGGGAGGAGCCCGCCGACCGGGGCCCGACGCGCAGCGCGCCAGCCGGGTCCAGCCACGCGATGCTGCCCCCGCCCGCGCCGACCTCGGCCAGGTCGATGGCCGGCGTCTTGATCGGCACGCCGGTGCCCGCCCGCCGCCCGCCGAAGCTGCCCTTGCCGCCCACGTGGAACTCGTGGGTGATCTCCGGACGTCCCCCGCGCACCACGCACGCCTTGGCCGTCGTGCCGCCCATGTCGAACGAGATCACGTCCGGCAGCCCGGTGGCGGCCGCCGCCAGCACCCCGGCGGCCGGGCCCGACTCGATGGTGGACACCGCGCGCCGGGCCGCCAGCTCGGCCGAGACGACCCCGCCGCCGGACTCCATGACGTGCACGGGCGCGTCGATCCCGATCGCGGCCAGGCGCTCGCGCAGGCGCGAGAGGTAGGAGGTCATCAGCGGGCCGATGTAGGCGGACATGATGGTGGTGGTGGCGCGCTCGTACTCGCGGATCTCGGGCCAGATCTCGCAGGAGGCCACCACGTGCGGCACGTGCTCGCGCAGGATCGCCGCGGCCCGCCGTTCGTGGGCGGGCTCGGCGTAGGAGTGCAGCAGGCAGACGGCCGCCGAGGTGATACCGCGCCGGGCGATCTCCGCGGCGGCCCGCCGTACCGAGCCGGGGTCAAGGGGGGTGAGCACGGCGCCGCGGGCCGAGACGCGCTCGTCCACCTCGAAGCAGTCGCCGGGCGCGACCGGGGGAGGGGGCGGCGTGAAGCGCAGGTCGTACCGGTCCTCCTCCACGCGGGCGTGACGGCCGAGCGGGACGGCGGCGCGGAAGCCCCGGGTGGTCACGAACGCCACCCGCGCGCCGGTGCGTTCGAGCACCGCGTTGGTCGCCAGCGTGGTGGCGTGCACGACCCGGGTGACCCGGGCGGGGTCCACGGATCCGAGCGCGCGAGTAACGCCGGTGAGTATGCCCGCGATGGGGTCGTCGTGGGTGCTCAGACACTTGGCCACGGCGGTGACCCCGTCGGGGCCGCTCAGGACCACGTCGGTGAAGGTGCCGCCGACGTCGACGCCGATCGCGAACCCCATCCCGGTACGGTAGTTCCCCGAGCAAGCGCTTGTCTATGTATCGATCCCTTGACTTACGGCATCTGATTGGGAACCTGGATCTATTCAGTGTTTGGAGCCAAGATGGCGCGCATCACAGCTCTGGCGGGCGGCGTGGCGGCGGTGCTCGTGCTGCTCGCGATCCCCGCCGCTCCCCCCGCCGCGGCCCACAACCATCCCAGCGGGATCACCGATCTGGTGACGCCGGCCGTGGTGCGGGTGGAGGCGGTGTCCCATGTGGAGATCACCCTGCTCGACCACATCGGCGAGCTGAAACACGTGGAGCGCTCCTACGACATCCCGTTCGCCTCGGGCACGGGGACCGTCGTCAACCCCGAGGGCGACGTCGTCACGCTCAGGCGCAACGCCGTCAACCCCGATGACGTCGCCGTCTACGCCGCCAACAAGATCTTCGCCGAGCACCACAAGGTCAAGATCCCGCTCGACTACCAGAAGCACAAGCTCAAGGACGACCTGCTCGACCACCACCTGCAGGAGTGCTACCCGCCCAAGACCAGCACCGCCACCTGCATCATCGACGTGACCACCGACATCACGGTGTTCACCAACGTCTCGCCGCCCGGCCAGGGCCTGAAGTACAAGTGCATCAAGGCCGGCAAGACCCCCGACACCCCCGCCGTGCTGGTCCCGCTCACGCCCGCCGCCGGCAGCGTCGGCATGCCGACCGCGCCGCTCGCCGACAAGGTGCCCGAGCAGGAGGGCTCGCCGACCAACGTGGCCGGCTTCCTCGGCCGGCCGGGGCCCGGCGTCCAGGAGACCGTGCAGATCGCCCACCTGGCCAAGGGCGGGCAGGCAGGCGTGTCCGGCAGGCCGTTCGCCGACCCGGAGAAGAAGGTGGACGAGCCGGTCAAGCTGGGCGCCCTGGTCGACCAGGGCCTGGCCGGTGCGCCGGTGATCGGCGACAAGGACGGGCACGTCATCGGCATGCTCATCGGCGGCGGCAAGACGGCCGGCATGCTGGGCGTCAGGGAGATCACCGCCACCCTGGCCGCGGCCAAGGTCGCGCCGCGCAGGGGCGCGATCGACACCGCCTTCGAGGCCGCGCTGACCCGCTACCACACCAGGTACTACACCGAGGCGGCGCCGGGCTTCCAGCGCGTCCTGGAGCTCTACCCCGGCAACGTGGTGGCCGCCACGCTGCTCAAGACGTCGCTGGCCAAGCGCGGCGGTCCCGAGGACCAGGGCACCAAGCAGGCGGCGGCGCCCCCGTCGCGCTCCACGCCGCTGTGGCCGTTCCTGGTGGCGGGCGGGCTGCTGCTCATCGCCGGGGCCGGCCTGGTGTTCCTGCTGTGGCGGCGGCGGGCCCCGGAGAGACCGGTCGAGCTGCCGGAGACCCTGCCGGCGCCCTCGCCCTTCGACGAGGGCGCGAGCCAGACCGTCGTCGTGCGCCGCTCGCAGCCGTTCCAGGCGGTCCCGCAGCAGCAGCAGGTGATGACCGCCCCCGACTCGCCGCCGGTCAAGTACTGCACCTCGTGCGGCATGAGGCTCGGCCCGGCCCATCGTTTCTGCGGCTACTGCGGCCATCCCATCGAGACGTGATGCAATTGAACGACAGATCGCTCATCGGCCAGGAGGTGGCCGGGTACTACATCGAGGACATCGTCGGCAAGGGCGGCATGGCCGTCGTCTACCTGGCGCTCGACCCCCGGCTCAGCCGCCGCGTGGCGTTGAAGATCCTCAACCCGGTGCTCTCCGTGGACGACAGGTTCCGCCAGCGCTTCATCCTGGAGTCCAGGACGGTCGCCAGCATCGAGCACCCCAACATCATCCCCATCTACGAGGCCAACGCCGACGCCGACGGCGTGCTCTACATCGCCATGCGCTACGTGGACGGCCTCGACCTGCGCCGGCTCATCTACGACCGGGGGCCGCTGCCGCTCGCCCAGGCCAGCCAGATCTTCGCCCAGACGGCCGCCGCGCTCGACGCCGCGCACGCCCACGACCTGATCCACCGCGACGTGAAACCGGCCAACATCCTGCTGGCCGGCGACCACGTCTACCTGACCGACTTCGGCATCACCAAGCACCGTTCGTCGATCTCCGGCCTGACCCAGACCGACCAGTTCATCGGCACACCCCGGTACATGTCGCCCGAGCAGATCAACAAGGAGCACATCGACGGCCGGTGCGACCAGTACGCGCTGGCCTGCGTGGTCTACGAGGCGCTGAGCGCGCGGCTGCCGTTCCAGCGGGAGAACGACATCGCGCTGCTGTGGGCGCACCTGGCCGAGCAGCCCGCGCCGCTGTCGCAGCTGCGTCCCGAGCTGCCGCCGCAGGTGGACGTCGTGATGGCGCGCGCGCTGGCCAAGGCGCCCGAGCAGCGCTACGCCACCTGCGTCGAGTTCGTGACCGCGCTGCGCGACGCGATCAGCGGCCAGGAGGCCGAGCCGGGCGGCCGGCACCCGTCGGGGCCTCATCCGGTCCCGCACGCCGTCCCGCGCACCGGCCCGCACGCGGCTCCGGTCCCGGGAGCGGCGGCGGGTCCACAGACAGGCCCTCGTACGGGGCCTCAGGCCGTCCCACAGACAGGACCGCAGCAGAGCCCGTACGCGGTGCCCGGCACGGGCCCGCACGGCCTGGGGCAGCCCTCGGGGCCGCATGAGGACCATTCCCGGCGGGCGGCCCCCACCCATCCCACCGCTCCGGCCAGGCGGCCGGGGCGGCTGCCGATCGTGGCGGTCACCCTGGTGGCCGCCGTGGCCGCGCTGACGCTGGTCGCAATGATCATCTTCAACCACCGCGGCGACACCTGGTCGCGCTACGCCGCCAGCGCCGCCGCGCCGCTGGCCTTCGAGTACCCCGGCGACTGGACCGCGCGCACCCACCAGGACCTGTTCGCCGTGGCCTCGCCGCACGCCACCGAGTTCGAGTCGCTGTTCGTGGCCGGTCCGGGCGCCGACTGGTCGGCGATCTCCCAGATCGTCGCCGACGACCCCGACAGCGCCGTGGGCGTGTACGTCCAGGTCTCCGACACCCTCGACGCGGGCGGCGACTCCGAGCAGATGAAGAGCAAGATGGACAACCTGCTGCCCGGCCAGGTGGACCTCGGCAAGCCGGTCCAGGACCAGGCGGGCAGCAGCCCGGCCACCCGCTTCGACGGCGTCCTGCACGACCCGGCCGGCGGCACCCGGCTGGGATTCGTCAGCTACGTCATCGACCGTCAGCCCAAGACCATGCTCGTGATGTACTTCTGCGCCAAGAACACCTGCGACGACGCCGTCCAGACGCGCATCAGGCAGAGCGTGCGCCCTTCGTAGACTTGTAACTGACTTGTGCCCGGCTTGACCTGGGTGTCCAAGCCGGGCATCGGCCGTCTACCCTCCGCCTGTGGGCATACGAATCGTCATCGCCGACGACCAGGCGATGGTCAGGGCCGGGTTGCGCATGGTCGTCGAGAGCGACCCCGGCATGGAGGTCGTCGGTGAGGCCGGCGACGGACGCGAGGCCATCGCGGTGGCCCGCCGCACCAGACCCGACATCGTCCTGATGGACATCTCCATGCCCCGGCTCGACGGGCTGGCCGCGGCCAAGGAGCTGCTGGACACGCCCTCGCCGCCCAAGGTCATCACGCTCACGACGTTCGACACCGACGAGAACCTGTACGCCGCGCTGCGCGCCGGCACCAGCGGGTTCCTGCTCAAGGTGTCGCCGCCCGAGCAGCTGCTGGAGGCGATCAGGGTGGTGCACGCCGGCGACGCGCTGCTCGACCCGGCCGTGACCAGCCGGGTCATCGCCACCTTCGCCGGGCGCGCCGACCCCACGCCCTCGCCGATGCTGGCCGAGCTGACGCCGCGCGAGCTGGAGGTGCTGCGGCTGCTGGCCAGGGGGCTGACGAACGCCGAGATCGCCAGGGACCTGTACGTCGGCGAGGCCACGGTCAAGACGCACGTGGCCAGGGTGCTGATGAAACTGTGCCTGCGGGACCGGGCCCAGGCGGTCGTCTTCGCCTACGAATCAGGGGTTGTGCGCCCTGGTGCGGCCTGAGGTTTGACGGACAGGGGGGTACGTATGTGTATATTTTCCGTGAGAAGGCGGTAGCAACAGGAGATATTTCATGCCATCGTTCCCCCGGGTGCTGTTCGACGAGGCCCACAGCGAGTCGTGGACCATCCGCCGCGAGGTCGCCGAGACCATCAATCCCGCCCATCCCGACGACAACAGCTACGCGCGCGCGGCAGCCGCGCTGCGCCATCTGGGGCACGACGTGCTCGCCCACACCGAGGGCGCCCTGACGGCCGGGGCGCTGTCCGGCCAGGACGTCCTGGTGATCGCCCACCCGTCCGGCGACCGGTGGGAGCGCACCACCGGCCACGGCAGCCCCGTCTTCGCCGCCGACGAGCTGGACGCCGTCGAGTCGTTCGTGGCCGAGGGCGGCGGGCTCGTGGTGCTGGCCGAGGAGGAGCAGGACAAGTACGGCAACAACGTCGCCGAGCTGCTCGGCCGCTTCGGCGTCGGCGTCGGTCACACGACCGTGCGCGACCCGAGGAACGCCCACCGCGAGGTCGCCACCTGGGTGCTCGCCGAGCGCGCCACGGGCGACGGCGTGCTGGCCGGCGTCCAGCGGGCCTGCTTCTACCGCTCGGGCGTCCTGACCGCCCCCGAGGGGGCCACGGTGCTGTTCGCCACCTCGGCCACCGCCGACCCGGCGGGCGCGCCGCTGGCCGTCGCCCTGCGGCACGGCAAGGGCCGCGTCGTCGTGTTCGCCGACTCCGACCTGTTCGGCGACGACTCGATCGAGGACTACGACCACCGCAGGCTCTGGGGCAACGTGATCACCTGGGCCGCCCGCGTCCCCGGCGGCGACGAGGCCGCCGGATCCCGGGACGAGGCCAAGGCCGCGCTGTTCACCCGGCTCAAGGAGGCCGTGGAGGAGCTGCGCCCGCTGCAGGTCAAGGACGGCTCGGTGCCGGAGGAGAAGGAGCGGGCCAAGGCGCTGGTCGCCGAGATCGGCCGCCGCGTGGGCGAAATCTCGCCTTATTTCCCCCATGACGCCGCGTACCTCCAGGCCGTCCAGGACGACCTGGCCGCCTGGGCCGAGCAGGACCTCGGCGTGCCCGACTTCCTGCGCGCCCTGGACCTCTTCCACCCCGACACCCAGCGCGTGGACGGCCTGGAGCACGTCGTGGTGTTCCCCATGTACACCCAGAACGGCAACCTCAGCCGCAACCTCGAAGCCGTCTGGATCCGCACCATCTGGCCCGACTGGCTGGCCCGGCTGGAGGCCGGCGGCTACGACAACCCGATGTTCGTGCCGATCGCCTTCGAGGACTTCACCTCCGGCTACGACACCCACTCGGCCGTGCTGTTCCCCGAGACGGTCGCGGTGCGCCAGGCCCCGGCCCGCTTCACCTGGGGCGGCATCTTCGCCGACCGCGAGTCCGCCCGGTTCCGCCGGGTCTCGGCGGCGGCCGCCGCCACGCTCCGGCTCGACCTGCCGCCGGACGCCGCCCGCCTGCTGGACTCCCAGCAGCTCGCCCAGGACACGTTCGTGCTGTGGGACCTGATCCACGACCGCACGCACAGCCACGGCGACCTGCCGTTCGACCCGTTCATGATCAAGCAGCGGATGCCGTACTGGCTGTACTCGCTGGAGGAGCTGCGCTGCGACCTGACGGCGTTCGGCGAGGCCGTGGAGCTGGAGGGCAAGGGCGTGCCGCACGCCCGGTACGTGCAGCTCGCCATCCTGTTCGACCGGCTGTTCAGGTTCCCGGTCACCGGTGACCGGGTGCGCAACTACGACGGGCTCGGCGGCCAGCTGCTCTTCGCGTACCTGCACCGCAACGACATCGTCCGCTGGACCGACAACCGGCTCACGATCGACTGGGAGCGGGTCGCGGACGGCGTGGCCGACCTGCGAGGCGAGGTCGAGAAGTTGTACCGCGACAGCATCGACCGGTCCAAGCTGGCCCACTGGCTGGCCGCGCACGAGCTGGTCAGCGCGTACGTGCCGCCGGCCCCCGGCTCGGTGTGGGCCAAGGGCGTCCAGGCCCTGCCCGAGGAGCAGAAGGCCAAGGTGGACGCGGTGCTGCCGGACGAGTTCCCGCTCAGCATGTTCTACGAGGCCCTGCGCCGTAAGCTGACAGACGTGGTCGAGTCGACTAAGGGGATCCGCGCATGATCATCCTGGTGACGGGGGCCGGCGGCCCCACCGGGGAAGCCGTTTCCGAGCACTTCCGCAAGCAGGGGCACACCGTGATCGGGGTCGACAAGGACGACGTCGACCTGCTCGACCGCGCGGCCGTCCAGGACCTCGCCGCCCGGATCGACGCCGAGCACGGCCGGGTCGACGGCGTGGTCCACCTGGTCGGCGGCTGGCGCGGCTCGCGCACGTTCGCCGACACCCGCCTGGAGGACTGGGACGCCCTGCACGACCTGCTGATCCGCACGCTCCAGCACGTGTCGCTGGCCTTCGAGCCGCTGCTGCGCAAGAGCGACAACGGCCGGTTCGTGATCATCTCCGCCAAGGCCGCCCAGCGCCCCACGGCGGGCGGCGCGGCCTACGCGGCGGCCAAGGCGGCCTCGGAGGCGTGGACGCTCTCCCTGGCCGACGCGCTGTCCGGCACGAACGCGGCAGCGGTCATACTGGTGGTGAAGGCCCTGGTCAACGACGCGATGAGGGCCGCGAAGCCGGAGGCGAAGTTCCCCGGCTTCACCGACGTCGGCGACCTGGCGGAGGCGATCGCCGGCCTCTACGACCGCCCCGCCGCAGACATCAACGGCACCCGATTGGACCTCACTTCTTGATCCCCCGGCACGACCCCCAGCTCAAGGCGTTCGCCAGCGACAACTACGCCGGCGTGCACCCGGAGATCCTCCAGGCCATCGTCCAGGCCAACGGCGGTCACCAGATCGCCTACGGCGACGACGTCTACACCGAGGCGCTGCAGCAGGTCTTCCAGCGGCACTTCGGCGACGGGGCGCGGGCCTGGCCGGTCTTCAACGGCACGGCGGCCAACGTGGTCTCGCTGCGCGCGATGACCGCCCACTGGGAGGCGGTCATCTGCGCCGAGAGCGCCCACATCCACACCGACGAGGGCGGCGCACCCGAGGTGGCGGGCGGCATCAAGCTGCTCACCGTGCCCACGCCCGACGGCAAGCTCACCCCCGAGCTGATCGACCGCCAGGCGTGGGGCTTCGGCGACGTGCACCGGGCCCAGCCCAAGGTGGTGTCCATCTCCAACACCACCGAGTGGGGCACCGTCTACACGCCCGAGGAGATCGCCGCGATCTGCGCCCACGCGCACGAGCTCGGCCTGCTCGTCCACCTCGACGGCTCGCGGCTGACCAACGCCGCCGCCGCGCTCGACGTGCCGATGCGGGCCCTGACCACCGACGCGGGCGTGGACGTGCTCTCCTTCGGCGGCACCAAGATCGGCCTGCTGTACGGCGAGGCCGTCGTGGTGCTCAACCCGTCGGCGGCCACCGGCGTCGACTACATCCGCAAGACGTTCATGCAGCTGTCGTCCAAGATGCGGTTCGTCTCGGCGCAGTTCGAGGCGCTGCTCTCGGGCGACCTGTGGCTGCGCAACGCGCGGCAGGCCAACGCCATGGGGCGGCGGCTGGCCGAGGCCGTGGGGCGCATCCCGGGCGTCACGCTGCCCCGGCCCGTGGAGGCCAACGCTGTCTTCGCGATCCTGCCGGCGGACGTCACCGAGCGGCTGCAGAAGCGCTTCCGGTTCTACACCTGGAACGAGGCGACCGGCGAGGTGCGCTGGATGTGCGCCTTCGACACCACCGAGGCGGACGTCGACGCGTTCGCGGCGGCGGTCGCCGAGGAGATGCGGGCCTGACCGGCGGTCAGGAGGCGTGCCGCTCCGCCTGCGTGGCCAGGCGGGCGGCCTGCCAGCCGCCCATCCCGTGCACGCCGGGACCCGGCGGCGTCGAGGACGAGCAGAGGAACACCCCCGGCAGCGGGGTGCGCCACGGCGCGGCCGACCAGACCGGCCGCCGCACGAGCTGGACCAGGTCGTTCAGCCCGCCGCCGATGTCGCCGCCGACCAGGTTGGGGTTGCCCGCCTCCAGGGCGGCGGGGCCGGTCGCGTGCCTGGCCAGCACCCGGTCGCGGAAGCCGGGCGCGTACCGCTCGACCTGGGCCTCGACGGCGTCCGTCATGTCCGCCGCCGAGCCGTTGGGGACGTGGCAGTAGGCCCACAGCGTGTGCCCGCCCCTGGTCGGATCGGCCGCGTACGGCTGCACGACCAGCACGTACGGGCGGGGCGAGTGCCGTCCGGCGGCGACCTCCGCCTCGGCGAGCGCGATCTCCTCCAGCGTCCCGCCCAGGTGCACGGTCCCGGCCCGCGCGACCTCCGGGTCACGCCAGGGCACCGGGCCGTCGAGCGCCCAGTCCAGCTTGAAGACGCCGGGCCCGTACCGGTAGCGGCGCAGGCCGCGGCGGTAACCGGCGGGCAGGTCGGCCATCGCGAGGAACTGCCGGGGCGTCACGTCGAGCACCACCGTCCGGGCGTCGAGCTCGTCGAGCCGCTCGACCCGGTGGCCGGTCACCGCCTCGCCGCCCAGCGACCGCAGCTCGGCCACCAGCGCGTCGGCCAGCACCTGCGAGCCGCCGCGCACGACCGGCCAGCCCACCAGGTGGGCCAGCGCCCCGAGCACCAGCCCGTAACCGGCGCTGACCGGGGAGCGCAGGTCCAGCATGGAGTGCGCGGCCAGCCCGGCCAGCAGCGCCCGCCCCTCGACGGTGCGCAGCGCCCCTCGGCCGAACGTCGTGGCCGGCAGCGCGGCCGCGGCCCCGAACCCGGCCGCCCGCGCGAACGTGCGCGGCCCGGCCCGCCACGGCCCGAGCGGGCTGAGCAGCACCTCCATGAGCGGGAACCCGGCCCGCGCCGCCGCCCCCGCGGTCGCCTGCCAGACCCGGCCGTCCCTGCCGAGACCTTCGGCCGTACGGGCCGCGTCGCGGTGCAGCAGCACGGCCGGACGGTCGTCGAGCGGATGGGCCGCGGCCACCGGCGGATGGGCGAACTCGACCCCCTTGAGGCCGAGCGCCCGCATCGCCGGCGAGGCCAGCGCCATAGCCATCACGGTGGCGCCCAGGTCGTGCACCCGGCCGGGCAGCGTCAGCTCGCCGGAGCGCAGCCCGCCGCCGAACCGGTCGGCCGCCTCCAGCAGCAGCACCTCGCGCCCGGCGCGGGCCAGCATGACCGCGGCGATCAGCCCGTTGGGGCCCGACCCCACGACGACCGTCTCAGCCCTTGCCGTGACCATGGCGCCCGCCCTTCCGCGCTCCGGGGCTCCAGCCTCTCACGCCGCCCCGGGCGGGGGTTCAGGAGGCCAGGATCGACGGGTACGGCTGCGCGCCCCGCTGCTTGAGCAGGTCGGTCATCAGCTTGATCTCACCGCTCTGCCCCTGGACGATCTTCTGGGCCATGCCGGCCACCTCGTCCCGCTTGGACAGCTTGAGCAGCCCCTCGGCCATCTCCACGCCGCCCTCGTGGTGGCGGATCATGAGCTGCAGGAACAGCACCTCGGCCTGGACGCCCTGCAGCTCCTTGAGCTTGGCCAGCTCCTGCGGCGAGGCCATGCCGGGCATCGCGCCCGCGGCCGTGCCCGCAGCCGTGCCCGCGGTCGCGGGCGTGGCGCCGTGGCCGTGGCCCGCCATCCAGGCCATCGGGCGCTGGTCGGTCGCCTGGTCGAGGCCCCACTGCTGCAACCAGCCCTGGAACATGCCGCGCTGGTTGGACTGCGTGGTGATGATGTCGAAGGCGAGGTTCCTGATCTCCTTGGCCGGGCCCTTGTCCCGGATGACGAACGCCATCTCCACGGCCTGCGCGTGATGCGTGGCCATGTCGCGGGCGAACCCGGCTTCGGGCGAGGAGTCCCCGGGCGTGGAGTCGCGGCCGAACAGCAGGAACGCCGCGGCGAGGAGCACCAGCACGGCGCAGACGATCAGAACGGGTTTTCTGGCGGGCTTTTCCATGGCCAGTCCAGCGTACCCATCCCCGCGCAAGCTGTGATCCGACGCTTATGCGCCTCTTATTCTCCGCATACGCCGGTAGGGCATAGGGTGACCGAAGTCAGGTACGCCGATGGAGGGACGATGACGAAGGAGAAGGCGCAGGCGCGGCGCGAGCATCTGCAGAAGATGCGGGCCGAGCAGCAGCGCAAACAACGCCGCGCCGCACTGCTCATGTGGGGGACGGGCGGTCTCATCGTCGTGCTCCTCGTCGGCGTGGTCGGCATCTACCTGGTCAACCAGGCGCGCGCGACCTCGCTCGACGCGGTGACCAACTACAAGTACGAGGCCGGCCAGCACGTCGCCAAGACGGTCACCTACAAGGAGACCCCGCCCGTCGGCGGCGAGCACAACAACTACTGGCAGCAGTGCGCGGTCTACGACAAGCCGATCCACAACGAGCACGCGGTGCACTCGCTGGAGCACGGCGCGGTCTGGATCACCTACCGCCCCGACCTGCCCAAGGCGCAGCTCGACGCGCTGAAGGAAGTGGCCACCTCCACCGGCCAGCAGGACTACATGCTGGTCAGCCCCTACCCGGGCCTGCCGGCGCCGATCGTCGCCTCGACGTGGGGCCACCAGCTCAAGCTCCAGGACCCGTCCGACCCCAAGCTCCCGGCCTTCATCAAGAAGTACCAGAACGGCCGTGACACCCCCGAGCCGGGCGCCATCTGCGGCGGCCAGGACGCCATCACCACCACGTCCGACCAGGCCCCGCTGCCGCCCGCGCCGACGGGCAACACCCCGATGGAGACGCTGGCGCCTTCGCCCAGCCAGTCCAAGTAACGCCCCTTCGCGACACGTCGAGGGCCCGGCTCCGGCCGGGCCCTCGACGTGTGTCCGGGGGCTCGTGCTAGAGCTCGCCGACGAGCAGGCCGCGGCGCAGGCGGGCGTACTCCTCGAAGGAGATGCGGCCGTCGCCGTCGGCGTCGGCCCGCTGGAAGGCGGCCGAGAGCCCGTCGTCGCGGTTCCACAGCGTGCGGAACTCCGCGGCGGTGAGCTCGCCGTCGCCGTCGTGGTCGGCGAGGTCGAAGGTGGCGCGGAACATGGGGTTCAGCACGCCGTCGAGCGCGCCCGTGCGCACCAGCGCCTGGAAGGACTCGACGTACTCCTCCCTGCTGATCCGGCCGTCGTGGTCGGCGTCGAGGGCGTGCACGTGGACGTCCCAGGTGTCGAGGAACGCCGCCACGACCTTCTCGCCCTCAGGGCTGTCCGGCCGCGCGCCGGCCCGCCGGATGCGGTGGCGGGCCAGCGCGAGGTAGTCGTCCTTGGTCAGGAAGCCGTCGCCGTCGGTGTCGAGGTCGTCGAAGTTGCGTTCCGCGCTGCCGCGCAGGAGCACCGGATCCATCCAAGCCTCCGTTGTCACGGATCGTCATGGTCTCGTGACTCACCGTAACGTGCGGATCCGTGACGGCCAAGGCCCGGTCGCGTTCCACGCGACCGGGCCCGCGGCTCAGGTCAGCGCCTCCTCCAGCGGCGACCACTCCAGGCCGTGCGCCTCGGCCACCGGGCGGCTGGTCAGGCGTCCCTCGTGGGTGCTCACGCCGGCGGCCAGGGCGGGGTCCGTGCGGACCGCCTCGCGCCACCCCTTGCCCGCGACGGCCAGCGCGTACGGCAGCGTCACGTTGGTCAGCGCGAACGTCGAGGTGTGCGGCACCGCGCCCGGCATGTTGGCTACGCAGTAGAAGACCGACTCGTGCACCCGGTACGTCGGCTCGGCGTGCGTGGTCGGCCGCGAGCCCTCGAAGCAGCCGCCCTGGTCGATCGAGATGTCCACCAGCACCGAGCCCGGCTTCATCCGGCTCACCAGGTCGTCGGTGACCAGCATGGGCGCCTTGGCCCCCGGCACCAGCACCGCGCCGATGACCAGGTCGGCCTCCAGCACGGCCTTCTCGATCTCCAGGGTGTTCGACGCGACCGTCTGGCAGTGGCCCTGGTAGATCATGTCCGCCTGGCGCAGCTTGTCGATGTTGCGGTCGAGGAGCAGCACCTCGGCCTGCATGCCGAGCGCGATGGCGGCGGCGTTCATGCCGGACACCCCGGCGCCGATCACCACGACGTTCGCCGCCCGCACGCCGGACACGCCGCCCATGAGCACGCCCCTGCCGCCCTGCGAGCGCATCAGGTGGTACGCGCCGACCTGCGGCGCCAGCCGTCCGGCCACCTCCGACATCGGGGCGAGCAGGGGCAGCGAGCCGTCCCTGTTCTGCACGGTCTCGTAGGCGATGGACGTGACGCCCGAGTCGAGCAGGGCCCTGGTCAGCGGGCCCGAGGCGGCCAGGTGGAGATAGGTGAACAGGATCTGGCCCTTGCGCATCCGGTGGTACTCCTCGGCCACCGGCTCCTTCACCTTCATGATCAGGTCGCACGTGGCCCACACCTCGTCGGCGTGCGGCGCGATGACGGCGCCCGCCGCGGCGTAGTCCTCGTCCGGGATGGCCGAGCCGAGGCCCGCCTGCCGCTCGACGTGGACCTGGTGCCCGTGGCGTACCAGTTCGTGGACGCCCGCGGGGGTGAGTGCGACGCGGTATTCGCTGTTCTTGACCTCGCGGGGAACTCCGACCTTCATGGGGTCATCCCTCGTTCGCGTGGAAAGTTGCCGACAACCTGCGTTCTCATTTCCATTTTTCCTCCGATCTCACAGATAGGTGAGGATTTTTCGGCTGATTACCCCGCTGCTGCCCGTCCTCGATAAGCTCACCGGCAGCCCGAACGTCAGGATGGGGTCGTCAACGATGGACAGACCGGTAGAGGCGCCTCCCGCGGAGCCGGAAGAGCCGGAGGAGCCGAAGGCCAGCCGCCTCACCACCATCGTGCTGACCGTCTCGCTGGTGCTCGTCGTCGTCGTGGCGGGCGTGCTCGGCACGGTCGCCGTCCTGATGACCAAGAGCCCCGACAGCCCGCTGCTCGGCGGCGCGCCGCCGCAGCGCCTGGCCGTCCCCATCCACTTCGCGCCGGTCAAGGAGACCAAGACCGCGCCCTGTCCGGGCGACCCGGCCGTGCTCGACGAGCAGCAGACCACCTGTTACCTCCTGGAGGACGGCGTCACGGTCGGCGCCGTGCAGCGGATCGAGGCCGTACGGGGCACCGACAACTCCTACTCGGTGCGCATCGCGGTCGCGCCCGTCTTCAAGGACCGGCTGGTGCGGCTCATCGACGAGCTCCAGCCCACGCAGCGGCAGGTCGCGATCGTGCTGGCGCCCGAAGGCGAGCAGACGCCGAAGACGGTCCTGGCCGCGCCGGTCGTCACGCAGAGCATGGACGGCGACAGCCTGAGCATCGCGGGCTTCACCAAGGAGGAGGCCGACGCGCTGGTGGTCCGGATGCTCGGCACGCCGCCGTCCCAGCCGTCGCAGCCCGCGCAGCCGCAGTCGTCCCAGCCGGGCACCGACCAGCAGCCCCAGCAGCCGACGAACCAGCAGCCGACGGACCAGCAGCAGCCCACGAACCAGCAACCCACGAACCAGCAGCCGACGAACCAGCAGCCGCAGCAGCCCACGGACACCGGCCAGGGCACCGCGACCACCGGTACGACCGCCCCCGCGGGCGTCGCCCGCGTCCCCGACAAGCGGTACGCGAGCTGCAAGGAGGCCCAGGCCGCCGGCGACGGCCCCTACACGCGCGGACGGCATGAGGAGTACTCCTGGTATCCCGACCTCGACCACAACGGCGTGGCCTGCAACAGCGCTGACATCCGCTAACCGAACAGGGCCCGGAGGGCGTCGATGCCGAAGTAGGCCAGGAAGACCAGCGAGACGGCCCACAACAGCCATGGGATCTCCGCGAACTTCCCCCGGGCCGCCTTGATCAGCGTGTACGAGATCACGCCTGCTCCCACCCCGTTCGTGATCGAGTACGTGAACGGCATCAGCGCGATCGTCAGGAACGCCGGCACGGCCAGCTCGATGTCGGTCCAGGGCACGTTCTTGGACTGCGTCATCATCAGCGCCCCGACCAGCACCAGCGCGGGCGCCGCCGCGGCCGCCGGCACCACCGCGGCGATCGGCGTGAACAGCAGCGTCAGCCCGAGCAGCGCCCCGGTCACGACGCTGGCCAGACCGGTGCGCGCGCCCTCGCCCACACCGGCGGCCGACTCGACGAAGACGGTGTTGGCCGAGGCGCTGACCGAGCCGCCGATCATGCCCGCGACGCCGTCGACGGTCAGGATGCGGCCCAGCCGCGGCACCCGTCCGAGCTGGTCCACGAGCCCGGCCTCGTCGCTGACGCCGATGATCGTGCCCATCGCGTCGAAGAAGCCCGACAGCACCAGCGTGAACAGCACCACGGTCGCGGTCAGCGCGCCCGCCCTGGCGAACCCGCCGAACAGGTCGAACTGCCACACCAGCCCGAAACTCGGCGCCGCGACCAGCGACTCGGGCATGTGCGGCACGACCACCCCCCACTCCTTGGCGGGGACCGGCACCAGCGAGTTGACCAGGACGGCCAGGACCGCGGTGACCGCGATGCTGATGAGGATGGCGGCCGGGGTCCTGCGCACGTACAGGACGATCATCAGCAGCAGGCCGAAGCAGAACAGCGTGACCGGCCAGCCGGTGAGATGGCCGGTCGCGCCGAGCTGCACGGGGGTGCCGGTGCCCCGGGCGACGAAACCCGCGTCCACCAGGCCGATCAAAGCGATGAACAGGCCGATGCCGACGCTGATCGCGTGCTTGAGCGCCAGCGGGATCGCGTTCATGATCAGGGTGCGCAGGCCGGTGACGGCCAGGACGATGATGACCGCGCCCTCCAGCACGACCAGGCCCATCGCCTGCGGCCAGGTCATGTGCGGCGCGGCCTGGTAGGCGACCACCGCGTTCAGCCCGAGCCCGGCGGCCAGCGCGAACGGCGCGTTGCCGACGAACGCCATGAGCAGGGTGGACAGCGCGGCCGCCAGCGCGGTCGAGGTGGTCAGCTCGGCGATCGACAGCCGGGCGCCGGTGACGTCCTTCGCGCCGGCCAGGATGATCGGGTTGAGCAGGATGATGTAGGCCATCGCCATGAAAGTGGTCAGGCCGCCGCGGACCTCGCGTCCGACGGTCGTCCCCCGCCCGGTCAGCTCGAAGAGTCTGTCGAGCACCACACGTCCCCCTCGTCATGGCGAGGGGAGTGCGGGTCACCTACCCGGCGGGGGACATGATCACGCCTTCTCGTGCCGCCCGTGGCCGACCAGGCCGACGAACTCCTCCAGGCCGATCCGGCCGTCGCCGTCGGTGTCGGCGGCGTTGATGAACGCCTCGATCTCCTCCTCGGAGGCGCCGTGGACCCCCAGCGCCTCGTTGGCCTTCCTGATCTCGGCCGCGGTCAGCAGACCGTCGCCGTCGGTGTCGAAGCGACTGAACTCCGCCTCGGCGGCTTCACGACCGCTTGCCATCGGATACCTCCCCGTGATTGGACAAGGCGATATCTTCCGGCCTGATCGGAACGCGAGTCAACCGGAGCCCGGTCGCGGCGCGCACGGCGGCGGCGACGGCGGGGGTGGAGGAGAGCGTGGGCGGCTCGCCGGCGCCGCGGAGGCCGTACGGCGCGGACGGGTCCGGATTTTCCAGGATTTTCAGCTGCATGGGCGGCATGTCGAGCATGGTGGGGATCAGGTAGTCGGTGAACGACGGGTTCAGCACGCGGCCGTCGCGTATCTGGATCTCCTCCATGAGCGCCAGCCCGAGGCCCTGCGCCGTGCCGCCGTGGATCTGGCCCTCCAGCGCCTGCGGGTTCATGATCTTGCCCACGTCCTGCACCGCGGCCAGCTCCACCACCTTGACCAGCCCCAGCTCGACGTCCACGTCCACCACCGCGCGGTGCACGCACAGCGCGAGCTGCGTGTGCGAGTCGCCCTGCCCGGTCACCGGGTCCATCGGCTTCGTGGGCCGGTGCCGGTACTCGCGGGTCTCCTCGATCGGACCGAACCTGGCCAGCGCCTCCCGCGGCGGCAGCCCCTCGAACCGCTCGCGCACCGCCTCGCAGGCCGCCTTGACCGCGCCGCCCGTCACGTAGGACTGCCGCGAGGCCGACGACGAGCCCGCCGAGCCCACGGCGGTGTCGGCGGTCGCCACCGTCACGTCCTCGATGCCGAGCTCGGTGCGCGCGATCTGGGCCTGGAC
The DNA here is from genome assembly GCF_042878785.1 of Nonomuraea sp. NPDC003560. Lineage (NCBI taxonomy): Bacteria > Bacillati > Actinomycetota > Actinomycetes > Streptosporangiales > Streptosporangiaceae > Nonomuraea > Nonomuraea sp. NPDC003560. The sequence goes on from NZ_JBIAOF010000002.1 coordinate 410,364, forward strand.
CGTGACCAGGCCCTGGCCCACCTCGGCGGCGGCGGTGTGCACGGTGACCCGCGGCTCGCCGCCGACCAGCTCGGCCCGCACCCGGGCCGTGGAGTAGTCGTCGAAGCCCTCGGAGAAGCAGATGTTCTTGATGCCGACGCCGTAGCCGATCCCGCGCCGCACCGACTCGCCGTGCGTGGTCTGCGAGACGCCGCCCGGCAGCGCGCGCAGGTCCGCCCCCGTCCGCGGGGCGGGCAGCGGCATGGCCTCCAGCTCGCGCAACATGCCGGCCAGCGGCGCGGGAGAGTCGATCACCTGGCCGGTCGCCAGCGCCGAGCCCTGGGAGACGGCGTTGCGCGCCCGGATCTCGACCGGCGACAGGCCGCACGCCTCGGCCAGCCGGTCCATCTGCGACTCGTAGGCGAAGCACGCCTGCACCGCGCCGAACCCGCGCATCGCCCCGCACGGCGGGTTGTTGGTGTAGACGCCCGCGGCGTCGATCCACACGTTCGGCACCTCGTACGGCCCGGCCCCCAGCGAGGCGGCGTTGCCGACCACGGCGGGGGAGGAGGAGCAGTACGCGCCGCCGTCCAGCAGGATGTCGGCCTTGACGTAGACCAGCCTGCCGTCGCGGGTCGCGCCGTGCTCGTAGCGCATCAGGGCCGGATGGCGGTGCACGTGGCCGAAGAACGACTCCTCGCGGCCGTAGACGATCTTGACGGGGCGGTTCAGGCGCAGGGCCAGCATGCACGCGTGCACCTGCATCGACAGGTCCTCCCGGGCGCCGAACGCGCCGCCGACGCCCGACAGCGTCAGCCGTACCTTCTCCGGCGGCAGGCCCAGGCAGGGGGCGAGCTGGTCGCGGTCCACGTGCAGCCATTGGGTGGCGATGTACAGGTCCACGCCGCCGTCCTCGGCCGGGACCGCGAGACCCGACTCCGGGCCGAGGAACGCCTGGTCCTGCATGCCGACCTCGTACTCGCCGGTGACGACGACCTCCGCCTCGAACATGTCGCCCTTGCGCACCGGCTGGCGCCTGACGTACTCGCGCGACTCGCGCGGATCGGTCACCGCCGGGCGCGGCTCGTAGTCGACCACGATGGCCCGCGCCGCCCTGCGCGCGGTCTCCGGGTGGTCGGCGGCCACCAGCGCCACCGGCTCGCCCTGGTGGCGGACCTGGTCGATGGCCAGCACGGGCTGGTCCTTGTGGTCGAGCCCGTAGAACTTCTCGCCGGGCACGTCCTCGTGCGTCAGGACGGCCAGCACGCCCGGCATGCGCAGCGCCGGGCCCACGTCGATCGACCGGATCCAGGCCGACGGGTGCGGGCTGCGCAGCGTCACGCCCCACACCATGCCGTCGAGCCACAGGTCGGAGGCGTAGGCGAACTCGCCGGTCACCTTCAGCGTCGCGTCCGGCCGCCGCGCGCTCGTGCCGACCCCCTCGGCCCCGCCGACGCCTTCGGACCTGGTGGAGTGGACCGTCTCCGTCATCCTCCGAGTAGAGCACCGGCCCGGCCCGGCCTCCTATGCCCGTGACGTGAAATCCCGGTCATCGCTTGACAGAGCGGGCTTGTATATTCCTCCAAGTGCGCATCAGTGACCTGCTGGCGATCGACGAGCTGGGTCTCAGGCTGCTGGCCGGCGACCCGGAGCGCGAGTTCGGCACGGTCCACATCACCGACCTGCCCGAGCCGGGGCGCTACCTGTCCGGCGGCGAGCTGGTCCTGACCGGCCTGATGTGGCGCGACACCGCCGCCGACTCCGCCCGTTTCGTCACCGCCCTGGTCGAGGGCGGGGTGTCCGCGCTCGGCGCGGGCGCGGCCCGGCTCGGGCACGTGCCCGCCGACCTGGTCTCGGCCTGCCGCCAGGCCGGGCTGCCGCTGGTCGAGGTGCCGGTCGAGGTCTCCTTCCGCACGCTGGCCGAGCTGGTCGCGCCCCGGCTGTCCGGCGACGTGCGCGACGCCCTCGGGCGTCACCGCAGGCTCGTGGCGGCCCTGGCCGAGGGCGCCGACCTGCGCGGGCTGTTCGAGCTGACCGCCGCCGAGCTGGGCGTCACGGGCGCCGTCCTGTCGGCGTCCGGTGAGGTGGTCGTCGGTACGGCCGCCGATCCGGCGGGGCTGGCCAGGGCCTACCTGACCGCGCCCCGGCTGCCCGCGCTGGCCGGCGGCGCCACTCTCTTCGCCGTCGGACGCGGCCACCGGGCGGCCGGCTGGGTCCTGGCCTGCGACGGCGACCTGCTCGGCCGCGCCGACCTCGGCTACGAGCTGGCCGCCTGCGTGGCGCTCGAACGCGGCCGCCTGGAGGAGGGCCGCCGGGTCGAGCGCCGCCTGGCCGGGCAGCTCGTGGCGGCCGCCCTGGCCGACTCCGACGCGGCCGAGCTCAACGCCCGGCTGCGCACGTGCGGCATCGACGCGGACGAACCGTACGCCGTGGTCAGCGCCACCGTCCCGCGCCCCGGCGCCACCGTCCCACGCTCCGGCGCCCCCGGCGCCCCCACCGCCCCCGCCGTTCTCGGCGGCCGGATCCTGGAGGAACTGCTCGCCCGCGAGGTCGTCGCCGCCCCCGTCCCGGCCGAACCACCTCAGGGCAGCGGCGGCACGGCCGTCGAGGGTGGCGGTCGCAGCGGCGGCGGTGGGGCGGTGGCGGTGGTCGCGTTGCGGGGGAGGAGCGTCGGGGAGCTGGCCGCGCGGTTGCGGGCCGGGGCCGCCGTGCTGGCCGCGCTGCCCGGCGCCCGCCTGAGCGTCGGCCTGAGCGGCGCGCTGACCGGCGCCGCCGCGCTCAAGGGCGGCGTGGAGGAGGCCGGGCACGCCAGGCGGCTGGCCGAGGCCCGCGACGGCGGCGTGGTCACCAGCGACGAGATCTACACCCACGCGCTGCTGCTGGCCACCGTGCCGGGCGACGTGCGCCGCTCCTTCTCCGACCGGCTGCTGTCCCCGCTGCTCGCCTACGACCGCCGCCACCAGTCGGGCCTCGTGCGCACGCTCGACGTCTTCCTCGACTGCTCGGGCTCGTGGAACGCCTGCGCCGAACGGCTCCACGTGCACGTCAACACGGTCCGGTACCGCATCCGCAGGATCGAGGAGCTGACCGGGAGGAACCTGTCGGCGATGTCCGACCGCGTCGACTTCTTCCTCGCACTCCGCGACACCACCCCGCCCCGCTGACCTCACGCCTCCCGCTCCGCCGCCCCCATCGCCGCCCGCACGGCCGCCAGCTCGGCGTCGGCCCGCCGCTCCCACAGGGCGTTGCCCCCGGACTCCGCGTTGGCCACCGCCTCGGTCGCGTGGGACAGCGCCTCGTCCAGCCGGCCGAGCATTCTGCAGGCCCTCGACATGGTGATGAGACACTCGACCATGAACCGGTACCCGGTTCCGCCGAGCAGCTTCATCCCCTCGCTCATGTGCTCCAGGGAGAGCTCGGGATCGCCCAGGTCGAGCATGACCTGCGAGAGCACGACGTGCGCGTGTCCCTCATGCGTCGTGTCACCGCTCTGGCGGGCCGCGGCCAGGGCCCGCTCCAGAGGGGCCCGCGCCTGCGCGTGGTGCCCCATGCCCTGGCGGGCCGTGCCGAGCATCAAGCAGGCGAAGCGGACGCCGACTTCGGAGCCGATCTGCCTGGCGACCGCGAGCTGCTGTTCGGCGTGGGGCAGCGCCTCTTCGTAGCGCTGTCTGGCGACGTAGGCGTTCGACAGGTTCCCCAGCACCCGCATCTGCCCGAAGCCGTCGCCGAGTCGCCTCGCGATGGCCAGCTCGGCCTCCAGGTGGGGGATCCCCTCCTCGGGGCGTCCGGTCAGGCGCAGCCCGTTGGCGATGTGGCCGTGGGCGATCTGTGCGCCGGCGTCGTCGCCCAGCCGTTCGCACACCCGCAGTGCCATGGTGTTGAGCGTCAGCATGTCGTGGCCCTCGTGCGACCGCTGCTGATGCCACAACAGCGCGAACGTGAGCCGCACGCCGAGTTCGGCGATCCCGTCGTCCGGGGAGGAGAGGGCCTGGACGGCCACCGCGTTCAGGACGTGCTCCTCCGCCCGCAGCCAGGCGAGCGCCTCCTCGGGCGTGGCGAACGCCCGGGACGTCGCTTCGTCCACCGGGCGCCCGAGCTGGACGCGATGGGGGTCGATGACGACGTTCGCCTGCCGGGCGGAGGCCGCGAAGTACCCGAGCACCCGCAGGAGCGGCTTTTCCGGATCGCGTACGGGCAGGTCGCCGGCGAACAGCCGGACGAGGTCGTGCAGCTGATGACGACCGTCCCCGGTACGTTCGATCAGGTTCGCCTCCGCCAGCCGGTCCAGGGCGCGCCGTGCCTCGTCCGGTGTTCTGTCCAGCAGCACCGCCGCCACGTCCGCGGTCATGTCCGGCACGTGCAGCCGTCCGAGGAGAGGCAGGGCGCCGGCCGCCAGCCGGTCCACGGGACGGCTGCCGCCGATGAGCCCGTCGTAGCTGGCGGCCAGGCTGGACCGTACGGCCAGGTCTCCCGCGGCCAGCTCGTGCAGCCGTCTGCGCTGGTCCGCCAGCCGCCTGCCGAGGGTGCCCACGGTCCACTCCGGATGATCGGCCAGGCGGGCGCCCGCGATGCGCAGGGCGAGCGGGAGGCCGTCGCAGAGCCGGACCAGCGTCGAGGTCCCGGCCGGGTCGGCGCCCACCCGTCCGTCGCCGGCCAGCTTGGACAACATCGTCGTCGCCTCCGCCTCCGACAGCCGTCCCAGCCGGAGCTGGACGCAGTCGTCGCCGACGTTGAGCGACTCCCTGCTGGTCACGAGCACGCTGACACCGAGCGGCGTGGACAGGAACGGCCGGATCTGGTCCAGCCCGGAGGCGTCGTCCAGGACCACGAGCAGGTTCCTGCCGTGCAACCTGCTGCGCCACATGGCCGCCGCCTCGTCCAGCTCGGCCGGGACGTCCTCGCGAGGCGTCCCGATCCCGCGCAGGAGCCGGCCCGCGAGCCCATGGGCGGACAGACGCGGCACGTTGGGGGTGCTTCCGCGCAGGCTCACGTAGAGCTGGCCGTCGGGGAAGCGGTCCCGCACGGCGTGCGCGACCCGTACGGCGAGGGCCGACTTGCCCACGCCGGGCGGTCCGGAGATCACGACGAGCGGATGCGGCGGGACGTCGTCACGGGGAGCCAGCAGCGCTGCCAGCCGGACGGTCTCCTGCGCCCGGCCCACGAAGCCGATGAGCTCGCGCGGCAACTGGCGGGGAACCGTCTCGGCGGCGACGCGGACGGACGCCCGATCGCCCGCCAGCACGACCCGATGAGCCTCGCGCAGCCCCTGACCGGGGTCGATGCCCAGCTCCTCGGCCAGGCTCACCCGGACGTCCTCGTACGCCCTGAGCGCCTCAGCCTGGCGGCCCGACCGGCTCAGGGCGAGGATGAGCAGCTCGTGCAGACGCTCGCGCAGGGGATGGCGGGCGGCCAGCTCCCGCAGCGTGGCGATGGCTTCGCCGGCGCGGCCCTGCTGCAGGAGGAGCTCGGAGCGGCCCTCGAAGGCGACCAGGCGCAGTTCGTCCAGCACGGCGCGTTCGGTCTCGGCGAAGGGGCCCGTCACCCCGCTCAGCGCCACGCCCCGCCAGAGGCCGAGCCCCTCGTCGAACAGGCGTAACGCCTCTTCCAGAGCACCCGTGCCCCGCGCGCGCAGTGCCGCGTTCACCAGCTCGGAGAAGGCGAAGGCGTCCACCTTGTGCGGTTCGACGAGCAGTTGGTAGCCGCCGGCCTTGCTGATCAGCAGCCTCGACCGCTCACCCGGCCTGCGGCCCGGCTCCAGGGTGCGCCTCAGCCCCGCGACGTAGGTATAGACGCTCTGCCCGGCACTGGCCGGGGGCTTCTCCCCCCACAGCCCCTCCACCAGCTGATCCATGGTCACGACCCGGCCCGGCGGGGAGACCAGCATGACCAGGACGGCCTGCTGACGGGCGGGCCCCAGGTCGAACGCCACCCCGTCGCGGGCGCCGGTCACCGGGCCGAGAAGGCCGATGCTCAGACTGTCGCTCATCCCCATGCGCCCCGGGCGCCCGTGGCCTGCCGTGCCTCTCGTACGGCCTCCTGCTCGCTCCTGGCCTCCTGCTGCCATTCCGTGGCCAGCCTGTCGGTCACGGCCGCGGTCAGGGCCGCGGTGACACAACCGGTGGCGCTGTCCAGCTCGCCCAGAGCCCGGTAGGTGCGTGACAGTCCGAGGAGGCACCGCAGCCGCGCCACCCGGTTGCCGGCGGGCTCGATCAGCTTCAGGGCGAGCAGGAAGTTCGGCAGGGCCTGGTCCGGCATGCCCAGGTCGAGGTGGACCTCGCCGAGCACCCCTCGAAGGTGGGCCTGGTGGGTGGTGTCGCCGACCTCCTCGGCGTCGGCCAGGGCCAGGCAGAGGATCTCGCGGGCCTGTTCGAGCCGGCCGCATCTGTGGTGGGCCTCCCCGAGGATGAGCCTCGCGTAGCGGACGCCCACCCGCGCGCCGATCAGCCCCGCGACGGCGAGCTGCTGCTCCGCCAGGACGATCGCCTGCTCGAAGTCCTCATCGTGGTAGTGCACGTTGGCGAGGTTGCCCAGCGCGCGCTGCTCGGAGAAGGCGTCGCCCAGCCGCCTGGCGATCGCCAGCTCGATCCGCAGGTGCTCGACGGCCTCGTCCCTCCTGCCCTTCATCCTCAGGGCCGTGGCCAGCTCGCCGTGCGCGTGCATCGCGATCTCCACGTCGCCGAGCCGTTCGCAGACCCGCAGCACCATCAGGCCGAGCTCCACCAGGTCCGTCGTGCGGTAGGCGCGCTGCAGGGGCCAATGCAGGGCGAAGGCGAGCGCCAGGCCCAGCGCGGCGATGTCGTCGTCGGCGGCGGTGAGCGCCTGGCGGGCCGCGGCCAGCAGCACGGCCTCCTCCTCCAGCAGCCAGGCCGTCGCCTCCTCCCGCGTGCCGACCTGGTGCGTGACGGCTTCGGCGACCGGGCCACGCTGGACGCGGTGCGGGTCCATGACCTGGCTGGCCAGCCGGGCGGAGGCCGCGTAGTACGCGAGCGCGCGCAGCACCGGCTTCTTGGCGTCGGGGGGACGCACCTCGCCCGCGAACAGGCGGACGAGGTCGTGGAGCTGGTAGTGGCCCGGCCGGGGGCGGTCGAGCAGGTGCGCGTCGGTCAGCCGTTCCAGGGCCAGGTCGGCGTCGGCGGGGTCGGCGTCGAGCAGGGCCGCGGCGGCCTCGGCGGTGATCTCGGGGACGTGCAGGAGGCCCAGCAGGGTCAGCGCGCGGGCGGCCAGCCGGTCGAGGGGGCGGGGGCTGCGTTCGAGCGCGGTGAAGCTGGCCGCCAGACCGGCGCGTACGGCCAGGTCGCCGGCCACGAGCTCGTGCAGCCGCCGGCGTTCGTCGCCCAGCCGGCCGGCCATCGTGGCGACGCTCCAGTCGGGGCGGCTGGCCAGGCGGGCCCCCGCGATGCGCAACGCCAAAGGCAGGCCGTCGCAGAGCCGGACGAGCTCGGCGGTGTCGCCCGCGCCGGCCCGCACGCGCTCCTCCCCGGCCAGCCCGGCCAGCATCGCGGCCGACTCCGCGGGGGACATCCGGCCGAGTTCGAGCTGGTAGGAGTCCTCGCCCCAGGTCATGCTCTCGCGGCTGGTCACCAGCAGCGCGGTGCCGAAGGGGGTGGACAGCAGCGGGCGGATCTGCGCCAGGTCGGCGGCGTCGTCCAGCAGGACGAGGACCCGGCGGCCGTGCAGGAGGCTGCGCCACGTCGCCGCCGCCTCGTCCAGGTCGGCGGGTACGGCGTCGGCCGCCACCCCCAGCCCCCGCAGGAACCGGCCGAGCACGTCGAGCCCGGTCAGCGCGGGCAGCTCCGGCGTCGCGCCGCGGCAGTTGACGAACAGCTGGCCGTCGGGAAAGCGGTCCTGGACCAGGTGGGCGACCTGGGCGGCCAGCGCGGACTTCCCGACGCCCGGCGGCCCGGAGACGATCACCAGCGGCGTCGGCGGACGCCCGCCGCCGGGGGCCAGCCGCCGCTCCAGCTCGTCCAGCTCACGCGAGCGGCCCACGAACCCGGCCAGGTGGCGCGGGAGCTGGTGCGGCACCCCGTCGCCCCGCCACGGCCCGGGCTCCCCGCGCAGCACCAGCTGGTGACACTTGCGTAACCCCTCGCCCGGTGTGAGGCCCAGCTCCTCCAGGAGCAGGACCCGGCCCTCCTCGTAGACCTTCAGCGCCTCGGCCTGACGGCCCGAGCGGTAGAGGGCCAGCATGAGCAGCTCGCGGGTGCGCTCGCGCAACGGGTGGCGGACGGTCAGGTCGCGCAGGTCGTCGGTGATCTCGTGGTGGCGGCCCAGGTGCAACAGGCTCTCGTGCCGCTGTTCCAGCGCGGTCAGGCGTAACAGCTCCAGCCGGGAGCGTTCCCGTTCGGCGAACGGGCCGGTCAGGCCGGTCAGCGCGGTGCCGCGCCACATCGCCAGGGCCTCGTCCAGGAGCTGTACGGCGCGGCGGTCGTCACCCTCGCGGCGGCACGTGCGGGCCTCGTCCAGGCGTTCGGCGAAGCACAGGGAGTCGACCTGTACGGGCCCGACGTTGAGGGCGTATCCCGCGCCGGTGCCCGACAACAGCCGCGACGGGGCGCGCCGCCCGCGGTCGGGCTCGAAGGCGCGGCGCAGGCCGGCGACGTAGGTGTAGACGCTCTGCTCGGCGTTGCGCGGCGGCTCGTCGCCCCAGATCCCCTCGACGAGCCGGCTCATCGGGACGGGCCGCGCGGCGGCCGAGGCGAGGACGGCCAGGGCGGCCCGCTGCCGGGCCGGACCGAGATCGACGGGCCGCGATCCGCGTTCGGCGTGAACGGTTCCGAGAAGGCGGATGTAGATGTCGTCGCTCACGCGTCCTCCCCGTTCACAGCCCCGGCGTCCCCCTTACCAGGGCAGCGTATTCAGAATTCCGTGGCGGTATGGCGATCACGCGACTGTAGATCAAATGTAGAAGGGTTCGGGTACGCTCAGCCCGGTGGTGAGAAGAGGGGGCACATCCGCGGACCGGGCCTCATCGTCCCCTGCTGCTGGAGAGCGCTCGTCCATGGGATCGGTGCGGTTCGGAGCACAGCCACGCGCCGTACCCCCTCTTGCTGCGAGCCTCAGCAGCAGTGCTGGTCTTCCTGGAAGGAAGAGAGGGCAGACGTCGCGGCGTTCGCGGCCGTAACATTGCCTCCTATAGTCACCAAGGCGACAATCGCGGTGACTAGCGCGGACAGGGCAATACGCATGCGCATGGGGGGTTCTCCCTCGCCTGTGTGGGGTTGCTCGGACTTCATCATCTCAGGGAGCAACGACTGTGACCACATCTGACCTGGTCGGACTCCGCATCAAGACCGTTCGGCGACAGCGTGGCCTGTCACAGGCACAGCTGGCGCATCCAGAGTTGTCGGACAGCTATGTCTCCTTGATCGAGAGTGGCAAGCGTACCCCTACCCCCGCCGTCCTGGAGCTGCTGGCCCAGAAACTCGACTGCTCGCTGTCCTATCTGATCAACGGCGTGACCGCCGAGCAGATGGAGGACATCGAGCTGGCGCTCGGCTACGCGCGTCTCGCGCTCGAGAACGGTGAGGTCGCCGAGGCCCGGACGCGCTACACCGAGCTGCTGGCGAACAACAATCTGACAGGCTTGACAGCCTTGCGTCAAGAGACCGAATTCGGACTCGCCTTCGCCGCCCAGGCCAGCGGAGACTTCGACGGCGCGATCGCGATCCTGCTCAGGCTGTCGGAGGAGGAGCTGCCTCCCGACCGCCGCGTCGAGATCGCCTCCAACCTGTGCCGGGCCTACCGCGAGAGCGAGCGGCTCACTGAGGCGGTGGAGGTCGGCGAGCAGATGCTGAGCAGCACCACGCGACCCGCGTGGAACGATCTGCTCGTGGAGCTCGGCGCCGGCCTGCTCGCGGCGTACATGGAGCGCGGCGACCTGCTGCGCGCCCGGCAGTTCGCGGCCGAGCTGCTGAACGCCGCCGACGCCCTCGGCACGCCGCGCTCGATCGTGGCCGCCAACTGGATGGCCTCCAACACGGCCTCCGCCACCGGGCACGCGGAGGAGGCGCTGTCCTTCGCCGAACGCGCCATGGCCGTGCAGCTGGAGACCGGCCAGCCGGGCAGCATCGCCAGGATGCGGCTCGCGCACGCCCGCAAGCGCCTGCTGGCCCGCCCCCAGGAGGCCGCGGCCGTACGAGACGTGCTGCGTGGCGCGATCGCCGAGTTCGAGCAGACCGCCACCAGCACCGTCGAGCGGGCGCGGCTCCTCGTGGAGCTGGCCCGTGCCGAGTGCATGACCGGTGACCTCGACGAATCCGTGGAGCATGCCGACAGGGGCAGAGGGCTGGTGCCCAACACCGCCTCCGCCCTCAGGGCCGAGGCGGAACTGCTGCTCGCCAGGGTCTACGGCTCGGTCGGCCGCATGGACCAGGCCGAGCGGCAGCTGTCGTCCGTACGCGACTCGCTCTCGCCGTTGCCCGACTCCCGCCGGTCGGCCGCCACCTGGTACGCCGCCGCCGAGACGATGGAGCAGCTGGGCGACTCCGACGGCGCCGTGGACGCCTACCAGCGGGCTCTCGCCTGCGCGGGGCTGTAGCGAGGTCAGGACCGGGCGGTGGCGTCGGTAGCCTTGGGGGTGCCATGAAGAGTTCCCCGCTCGCGGCACTCACCGCGATTCTCGCCGCCCTGTTCGTGCTCGGCACCGCCACCCCGGCGCTGGCCCACGACTCACTCAAGAGCAGCGACCCGGCCAAGGGCGCCGAGGTCGAGGCCCTCGACGAGGTCAGGCTGGAGTTCACCGCCAAGGTGCGCATGCCGTTCGTCATCGTCCGGGGCGCGGATGAGGCCGTCTTCCAGGAGGGCAAGCCCGAGGTCGACGGCGCGGTGGTGCGGCAGGCGGTCAAGGGGCCGCTGCCGGGCGGGAAGTACACCCTCGCCTACCGGGTCGTCTCCTCCGACGGCCATCCCATCGAGGGCGAGATCCCCTTCACGGTCAAGGCGGCTCCGGCGGCCTCGCCGAGCGCGTCGGCCACCGACGCGGCGTCGGCCGCGCCCTCCACCGCCGCCCCCGCTCCCTCCTCCGCCGCTCCGGTCGCTCCCGCGGCCGACCAGGCGGCGGCCACGCCGAAGGGCGGCTTCCCGACCTGGCTGGTCATCGTGATCGGCGCGCTGGTCGGCATCGGCATCGGGTTCCTGTTCAGCGCGCGGAAGAAGAAGCCATGAGCAGAACGGCGCGGCTCGCGCTCGCGGGTGCGGCGGCGGCGGTCGCCGCCCTGGTGATCGGCATGATCGCCGGCGGCCGGGCCTTCCCCAGGATCATCCCCGGGCTGCCCGACGCCGGGGCGGTGGTCAGGTGGGGCCTGCCGGTGTCCAAGCTGCTGATGGACGTCACCGGCGTGCTCACCGTCGGCCTGCTGCTCACGGCCGCCCTGCTGCTGCCCAACGACAAGGGCATGCTCGGCAAGCCGGGCCTGCTCTACGTCAGGGCCTCGTCCTGGACGGCGCTCGGCTGGGCCGCCTCGGCGTTCCTGGCCATCGTGTTCACCACGGCCGACTCCTGGGGCCGTACGGTCCCGCAGATCCTCAACCGGGAATACCTGACCAGCACCGCCACCCAGACCACCCAGGGCGTGGCGCTCACGCTGGTGGTGCTGTTCGGGGTGGCCATCGCGCTGTTCTCGCGCGGCGCGATCACCGCCGGGTCCGCGGCCGGCCTGCTGGTGTTCGCACTGGTGACGATGTTGCCGCCGCCGCTGACCGGCCACACCTCCTCCTCGCCCAACCACGACCTGGCCACCTCGGCGGTCTCGCTGCACCTGCTCGCGCTGGCCCTGTGGGTGGGCGGCCTGGTCGTGCTGGCCGCGCACGCGATGCGCGGGCAGCCGCAGCTCACCGTGGCCGCCGCCCGGTTCTCCGCGCTGGCGCTGTGGTGCTTCGTCGCGGTCGGCCTGTCCGGCGTGTTCAGCCTGGTCGCCCGGCTCGGCGCGCTGTCCGACCTGTGGACCACCCAGTACGGCCTGCTGGCCCTGGCCAAGATCGTCGCCTTCGTGCTGCTCGGCTACGTCGGCTACTGGCACCGGCAGCGCACGCTCGTCGACCTGGAGGCGGGCCGGCCCAGGGCGTTCACCCGGCTGGCCGGCGGCGAGACGCTGCTCATGCTGGCCACCGTCGGGCTGGCGGTCGCGCTGTCGCGCACGCCGCCCCCCGAGTTCAGCGTGCCCGCCGACCGGGCCTTCGAGCTGCTCGGCTTCCCCGTCCCGCCGGAGATCACGATCGCGAACGTGTTCTCGCTGTGGTGGTTCGACCTGTTCTTCGCCGCGGTGGCCGCCGTGCTCGCCGGGCTTTACGGCGCAGGCGTCTACCGGCTGATGCGGCGCGGCGACTCCTGGCCGTGGGGGCGCACCGCCGCCTGGTTCATCGGCATCGCGCTGCTGGTGTTCGCCACCCAGAGCGGCCTGGCCCGCTACGCCAAGGTCCTGTTCGACGTGCACATGATCGAGCACATGACGCTGTCCATGATCGTGCCGATCTTCCTGGTCCTGGGCGGCCCCGTGACGCTGGCGCTGCGGGCGCTCAAGCCGGCGGCCCGGCGGGGCGACAGGGGCCCCCGGGAGTGGATCACCACGATCCTGCACAGCCGGGCGGTCAAGGTCATGTCCCATCCGGTCGTGGCGACGGCCATCTTCGTCGCCTCCACCTACGCCCTCTACTTCACGCCGCTGTTCGAGTCGGCCATGCAGGAGCACCTGGGGCACATCTGGATGACCCTGCACTTCCTGCTCAGCGGCTCGCTGTTCTTCTGGGTGATCATCGGCGTCGACCCGGGCCCGAGCCGGCTGCCGTACGTCGGCCGGCTGCTGATGCTCTTCGTCACCATGCCCTTCCACGCCTTCTTCGGCATCGCGCTGATGATGACCGGCTCGGTGATCGCCGCCGGCTGGTACGAGCCGCTCGGCCGTACGTGGGGCGACAACCTGCTGCAGACCCAGCAGGACGGCGGGGCCATCGCGTGGGGCTTCGGCGAGATCCCGACGCTGCTCGTGTTGCTGGCCATCGCGGCCCAGTGGTACCGCGACGACGAACGGCAGGCCCGGCGGGCCGACCGCAAGGCCGACCGGGGCGGCGCACGCGACACCGAACTCGACTCCTACAACGACTATCTCGCCCGTCTCAACCGCGCTGACAAGGGCGAGTAGCGGTTCGGCCATGGCACCCTATCCTCGGCTCACAGGTCTCAGGACCGCCGGGTAGCCTGTCTCACAGGGGAGAAGGGCATAACCTCATCAGCTAGCGTGCGCAGACCTTGAGGGGGGATTGCGCGACGCGTGCGGGGCGCCGGAGTGGGGACCGGCGCGGGCCCGGGGTGCCGAGGAAGGCGAGACCATTGGCGGAAGAGACACGCATGCGCGGGGGGCAGAGCCTGGCCGAGGCGCTCGAGGGCCTCCTGGCGCAATGGTCGGAGCGGACGGGGATCACCGTCGAGACCTGGGCGCTGCCCGGCACCGACGTGCCCTCGCGGGTGTCCGGCGGCGTCATGGAGACGATGCGCGAGGCGCTGTCCAACGTCGAGCGCCACAGCCGGGCCCGTACGGTCGCGGTGGCGGTGACCACGGGCCCGAGCGGCCTGCGCCTGACGGTCAGCGACGACGGCCAGGGCTTCGCCGAGGGCGGCGCGGGGCGCGGGATCGCCCGGATGCGGGCCGCGTTCGCCGAGCTCGGCGGCACCCTGTCGGTCAACGGCGTGCCCGGCGAGGGCACGACGGTGAGCGGGGCGATCCCCAGGCGACGCTGACGGCCGGGGCCGGTCAGGGGAGGGTCAGGATCTCGCTGCCCGTCTCGGTGACCACGATGGTGTGCTCGAACTGGGCCGTGCGCTTGCGGTCCTTGGTCACCGCGGTCCACTTGTCGGGCCAGATGTCGTAGTCGATCGTGCCCAGCGTGAGCATCGGCTCGATGGTGAACGTCATGCCCGGCACCAGCTCCACCCGCAGCGACGGGTCGTCGTAGTGGGGGACCATGAGGCCGGAGTGGAAGCTCGTGCCGATGCCGTGGCCGGTGAAGTCGCGCACGACGCCGTAGCCGAAGCGCTTGGCGTACGCCTCGATGACGCGGCCGACCACGTTGAGCTGGCGGCCGGGGGCGACCGCCCTGATGGCCCGCATCATGGCCTCGCGGGTGCGCTCGACCAGCAGGCGCGACTCCTCGTCGACCTCGCCCACCAGGTAGGTGGCGTCGGTGTCGCCGTGGACGCCGCCGATGTAGGCGGTGATGTCGATGTTGACGATGTCGCCGTCGCGCAGCACGGTGTCGTCGGGGATGCCGTGGCAGATGACCTCGTTGATCGAGGTGCACAGCGACTTGGGATAGCCCTTGTAGCCCAGCGTGCTGGGGTAGGCGCCGTGGTCGATCAGGAACTCGTGGCCGATGCGGTCGAGCTCGTCGGTGGTGACGCCCGGGGCGATGTGCCGGCCGACCTCTTCGAGCGCCTGCGCGGCGATGCGGCCCGCCACGCGCATGCGCTCGATGATCTCGGGGGTCTTCACGTCGGACTCGCCGGTCGTGGGGCGCTTCTTGCCGACGTACTCCGGCCGCTCGATGTGGGCGGGGACCTTCCGGACGGGCGAGACTCGCCCGGGCTGGAGCAGTGTCGTCATGAAACACGAGTCTACGGGGCAGAATTGACCATGTGAGCGAAGGCCAGTGGTGGTTCTGTCTCAAGCACATGCGGGTCGAGCCCGACCAGGGCTGCCCCAACAAGGACCGGATGGGTCCCTACGCCTCGGAGGAGGAGGCGGCGGGCGCGTTGCAGCGCGCCGCCGACCGCAACAAGGCGTGGGACGAGGCCGAGCAGGAGGACGAGTGACCCCCGCCTACGGCACGACGGCGTAGGCCCGCACGGGGAAGGTGCCCATGCCCGCGATCATCGGGGGCGCGGCATGGAACCTGAACCCCTCCGCGGGCAGCGCCGACAACCCCGTCAGGTGCTCGACGATCGGGATCCCCGCCTTCAGCAGGATCGTGTGGGCGGGGCGTTCGCCGTGCGGCGGGGTGTCGTCGATGTTGAGCGAGTCGATGCCGACCAGCGCCGCGCCCTGCTCGGCCAGCCACGCCGCCGACTCGGGCGCCAGGTACGGGTGGTCGCGGAAGTAGGCGGCGGTGCCGAAGTGGCGGTCGAAGCCGGTGTGGATCAGCACCGCCCGGCCGCGTACGTCGGGCGCCGTGTCGGGCGCGGTGTCGAGCACCACCTCGCGGCCGCCCCCCGAGGCCGGTACGACCAGGCCGGGCAGGTCGGCCAGGCTGCTCAGCGGCACCTGCGCCAGGTCCTGGCCGCCGGCGTAGCGGTGGTGCGGGGTGTCCAGGTAGGTGCCGGTGTTGGCGGCCAGCGTGATCACGCCGATCTCGAACTCGGTGCCCGGGGCGTAGACCTCGCGTGAGTCCTCCCTGCTCAGGTGGGTGCCCAGCGTCGGCCCCGGGACGCCGGGATAGGTGGTCATGCCCTCGGTGATGCGGTGGCTGAGTTCGACGATCATTTGGCGGCTCCCACCCGGACGAGTCTGACGAGGGCCACCGTGCCGATGGCGGCCCAGACGAGGTTCAGCCCGGTCGAGGGCCAGGCGGCGTTGTAGGCGCTGTTGACCATGAGCCCGAGCGCGCCGAGCAGGTTGACGACCTGGTACGTCGCGCCGTCGCCGGACAGCCGCGCGGACGAGACCAGGGCGTACCCGGCCAGCAGCAGGGCGGCTCCGGCCCAGCCGACGGCGTCGAGGAGGAGATCCATGGCCGATATTCTCTGGATTTTTGGCCTTAAAGCACAAATAAAGAAAGCTAAAGGTAGACGTAAGCTGACCTGCATGGATATTGATCCTCGACGCCTGCGTGTCCTGCACGAGGTCGCCCGCCGCGGCGGCGTGATGCGCGCGGCCGAGGCGCTGTTCCTCACCCCCTCCGCGGTCTCCCAGCAGCTCGCCCAGCTCGAACGCGAGGTCGGGCTGGCGCTCATCGACCGCTCCCAGCGCCGCGTCTCGCTCACCCCGGCGGGACGCGTGCTCGCCGGGTACGCCGAGCGGGTCGAGGAGGAGCTGAGCGAGGCCAGGAAGGAGCTGACCAGGTTCACCGAACGCCTGGCCGGGCCGGTGCGGATCGCCGCCTTCCCCACGGCCATCAAGCACATGCTGGTGCCCGCGATGCGCGCCCTGGCCGAGCGCCACCCCCGCATCACGCCGGTCATCCACGAGGTCTACGGCCAGCCCGCCCTCCAGGAGCTGCGCCTGGGCGCCGTCGACCTGCTCATCACCGAGCAGGACATGAGCCTGCCGGTCCCGGCGCAGCCGTCGCTGAACGTCCGGCCGCTGCACGTGGACGAGTTCCGGGTCGTGCTGCCGCCGGACTGGCCCGAGCCGGAGTCGACGGCCGACCTGATGCGCCTGCCCTGGGTGGCCGCCGAGCCGGACCAGGCGTGCGGGCAGGCGCTCGACCGGCTCGCCGGTATCCACGGCGTCGAGCCGCGCAGGACGCACGTCGTCACCGACTTCTCGCCGGTGCTCGCGCTGGTGGCGGCCGGGCACGGGGTGGCGATCGTGCCCGCGCTGGCCCTGCTCGACGTGCCGGAGGGCGAGGTGCGGGTGAGCGAGGTACGGGAGGTGGGAGCGCGCCGCCTGGACGCGGTCACCCGGGTGAGCAGGACGCGGTCGGGCGAGCCGGACCCGGTGCAGGCGGTGGTGATCGGCGCCATCGAGGAGGCCACCGAGAACCTGCGGGCCGCCCTCGGCCCCCGCCTCGCCGCCCAGCCCTGACCCGCGAGCCGCCCTCGGCCGCTGTCTCGCCGCCCAGCCCTGACCCGCGAGCCGCCCTCGGCCCCTGATCCGCGGCCGCGTCCTACTCCGACAGGCGGGGGCCGCTGACCTTCTCCAGCAGGCGGGCCAGGCGCTCGCGCAGCCCCGCCCGCCGCTCGACCTCACCGGCCGCCGCGCTGACCAGGTGCTGGGCGCCGTCGAAGGTGATCAGCCCGGTGGCCGGGACGGCGATGGCGTCGTGGGCCAGCCCGCTCAGCTCGGAGTCGGCGCCCTCGATCGCCAGGATGGTGGCCCCCGTACGGCGGGCGTCGTCGACGCGTTCCAGCAGCGGGACGGGCGCCGCCTGCTCCGACAGCACGAACAGGGTCTCGCCGCGGCCCGCCTGCCGCAGGCGGTCGAGGCCGACGCGCAGGTGGGCGGGGGCGTCGGCGGGCGGCGACCAGCGGATCAGGGTGGGGGCGAGCTGCGGCAGGCCGGAGAACCTGGCCTCGTCGCTGAGGTGGGCGGTGACGTGCCAGGGCTCGTCGTCCGGGGGGCCGACGAGCAGCAGGCCGCCGGGCGAGCGGGTGGTCCGCAGGGCCAGGCCCAGCTCGCGGGTGCGTTCGAGCCAGCCCGTCGTGGCCAGGAGCTCGCGCAGGAATGCCACCGAACCTGAGTCCATGCCTCCATGGTGCACGAGGAGCGCGGCGGAGGTGGCCCGTTCGCCGCCGGGTGCCGCCCCCGGCCTGCGGCGCGTGCGGCCGGGGCTGGCATGATCGGAGCCATGACAGATGTGAACGGGCTCTCCATCGCGATCCTCGGCGGCACCGGCGACCAGGGGAAGGGGCTGGCGCGGCGGTTCGCGCTGGCCGGGCACACGGTGCTGATCGGCTCGCGCAGCGCCGAGCGGGCCCAGGAGGCGGCCGGCTCGATCGGCTCGGGCGCGCGGGGCGGGGCCAACGCCGACGTGGCGGCCGAGGCCGACGTCGTGATCGTGGCGGTGCCGTACGAGGGGCACAAGGCGCTGCTGGAGTCGTTGCGCGCCGAGCTGGCCGGGAAGATCGTGGTCGACTGCGTCAACCCGCTCGGCTTCGACAAGCAGGGCGCCTACGCGCTGCCGGTGGAAGAGGGCAGCGCCGCCCAGCAGGCCGCCGCGGTGCTTCCCGAGAGCCGGGTCGTGGCGGCCTTCCACCACGTGTCGGCCGTGCTGCTGATGGACCCGGCCGTGGAGAAGGTCGACCTCGACGTGCTGGTGCTCGGCGACGACCGCGAGGCCACCGACACCGTGCAGGCGCTGGCCGAGCTGATCCCGGGGGTGCGCGGCGTTTACGGCGGCCGGCTGCGCAACGCCCACCAGGTCGAGGCGCTGACCGCCAACCTCATCTCGATCAACCGCCGCTACAAGGCCCACGCCGGGCTGCGCGTCACCGACGTCTAGAGCCAGCCCGCGTCCTCGGCGACGCGGACGGCGTCGATCTTGTTGCGGGCGCCCGTCTTGGTGATCGCGGCCGTGAGGTAGTTGCGCACCGTGCCCGCCGACAGGTGCAGGCCGGCGGCGATCTCCTCGGCGGTCGCGCCCCTGGCGGCCTGCCGGAGCACGGTGGTCTCGCGGGGGGTGAGCGGGCTCTCGCCGTACTCCATGGCCGAGGAGACCAGCTCGCTCTCCAGCACGCGCAGGCCGGCCGCGGTGCGCCTGATGGCCTCGGCCAGGCGGTCGCCCGGGGCGTCCTTGACCAGGAACGCCTCGATGCCCGCGGCCAGCGCCCGGCGCAGGTGGCCGGGCTGCCCCATGGCCGTGAGCACCAGGATCCGGCAGGACGGGAGCCGTTCGCGCAGCTCGGCGGCGGCGGTGATGCCGTCGGTCACCGGCAGGTCGATGTCCACGACCGCCACGTCGGGCCGGACGTCGAGGGCCACCGGCACGATCTCGTCGCCGCGCACGACCTCCGCCACCACCTCGATGTCCGGCTCCAGCCGGAGCAGGGCGGTGAGCGCGGCGCGGATCATGTGCATGTCCTCGGCCAGCAGCACCCGGATCACGCCGGAACCTCCATGGCCAGCAGGAAGCCGCCGCCGTCCGTGGGGGCGGCGGCGCACGTGCCGCCCGCCTGGGAGGCCCGTTCGGCGAGCCCGGTGAGGCCACCGCCGGGCACGCCGGGCTCGCCGGTCGAGCCGTCGTTGGCGACCTCCAGGCGGACCCGGCCGTCCCGCAGCGACGTGGTGATCGTGCAGGTGGTGGCCCTGCTGTGGCGCAGGACGTTGGTGACCGCCTCGCGCACCCCCCACGCCAGCGCCTCCTCGGCCCGCCGGGGCAGCGCCACGTCGGCCAGGTGCGCCTGGCAGCTCACCCCCGACGACTCCAGCAGCGCCGCCGCGCGGTCGGTCTCGCCGCTCAGCGACATCGCGCGGTAGCCGCGGGCCACGTGGCGGACGTCCTGGGCGGCCTCGCGGGCGACGCGTACCAGCTCGCCCACCTCGCCGCGGGCGGAGGCGGGGTCGCGGTCCATCAGGCGGGCGGCCAGGTCGCCCTTGAGCGCGATGGCGGTGAGGCTGCGGCCCAGGCCGTCGTGCAGGTCGCGGGAGATGCGCAGGCGTTCCTTGAGCACGGCGGCGTCGGCCAGCTCGGCCCTGGCCTCCTCCAGCTCGGCGGCGACGCGGACGAGCCGGAC
The DNA here is from genome assembly GCF_042878785.1 of Nonomuraea sp. NPDC003560. Lineage (NCBI taxonomy): Bacteria > Bacillati > Actinomycetota > Actinomycetes > Streptosporangiales > Streptosporangiaceae > Nonomuraea > Nonomuraea sp. NPDC003560. The sequence continues at coordinate 429,727 of NZ_JBIAOF010000002.1, forward strand.
CAGGACGTAGATCATCGAGCCGGTGATGGGGATGGCGATCACGTAGAACAGGGTGACCACGGCGTAGTGGGGGCCGATCCACATGATGGCGCCCTCGTACAGCATCATGAGGACGACCAGCGGCACGGCCCAGCGCAGCCCCAGGAACACCAGCAGGGTCCCGGCCAGCAGCGGGGCGGCGATCGACGACCAGCCGCTCGGCAGCAGGTAGTCGCCCGCGTAGGTGACGACGGCCTGGAGCGCCGGCGTGGCCGGGAACAGCGGCGGGCGCCCGCCGCGCAGGGCGGCCCGCATGTTGACGTAGTGGGTGGAGACGACGGCGACCGTCACGGCCGCCGCGAGCAGCCCGATCGCCGGGCCGCCCATGAAGTAGAGCAGCCCGATGAGCGAATAGACGACCGAGACGCCCGTGATGAGCACGCGCGCGAGCCTCTGCGCCGAGGACGAGACCACCACAGCAGCGATTATGTCCGACTCAGGACCGGCGCGGTTCCCAGCGGAACCACGACCGGATCGCCACCACGCCCACCACCGCCCACCCGGCCAGGACGAGCGCCGGCACGAGCGCCTCCCCGGTCTTCGCCGCGTGCACCACGGCCGAGGTGGGCAGCAGGTCCAGCACCGGGCTCAGCCACGAGGGCAGCGGGATCGGCCCCATCGCGCCCGCCGACACCGCGGCGACCAGGAACACCGGCATGGTGAACGCCCCGGCCAGCTCACTCCGCGGGATCGCCGCCGTGTACGCCGCCCCCAGCAGCGCCATGACGGCCGAGCCCGCGGCGGTCACGGCGGCGAACAGCAGCGGGTCGTCCGGCAGCGGCACCCCGGCGGCGAACCGCACGGCCACCGCGCACAGCACGATCACCAGGAAGGTCTGCGTGGCCGTGCTGGCGACCTGGCCGGCCAGGATCTGCGCGTCGGTCAGCAGCCCGGCCCGCAGCCGCTTGAGAACGAGCTGGTCGCGCCGGTTGGTCAGCGCGACCGCGATGTTCATGAACGCGGTGAGCGCCAGCACGATCGCCAGCGAGCTGTGGAACACCGCCGTCGCGAACGGCACGCCGCCCCCGGTGACGTGCCGCATCAGCGCCGGCATGCCCACGGTCAGTCCGACGGGGGTGATCACCGAGGCGGCCAGCATGGCGCGGTCGCGCCAGAACAGGCGGGTGCCGAGACGGTAGGTGGCGGTCAGGCTCATCGGGCGCTCCTGGGCAGGTCGAGGAAGAGGTCTTCGAGGGTGGCCGCGCGGACCTCCAGGCCGGTCAGCCGCAGCCCGCGGCCGGCCGCCCAGGTCAGCAGCGTCTGTGCGGCCAGGTCGGGGTCCTCGGCCCGGCAGACGGCGGCGCCGCCGTCCACGGCCACCGGCAGTGGGAGGTCGTCCGCGCAGACCCCGGCGGGCAGCCGGAACGTCACCCGTCCGCTCCGCGCGGCCAGCGTCTCGGCCATCCCGCCGGCCGCGACGATCTCACCCCTGTCCATGATCGCCATGGACGAGGCCAGGCGCTGGGCCTCCTCCAGGTAGTGGGTGGTGAGCAGGATCGTGGTGCCGCGCGCGGCCAGGCCGGAGACGACCTCCCACGTGTTCGCGCGGGCCTCGGGGTCCATGCCGGTCGTGGGCTCGTCGAGGAACAGCACGTCGGGGCGGCCGAGCAGGGCGAGCGCCAGGTCGAGCCGGCGCTTCTCGCCGCCGGAGAGCTGGCGCACCCTGGTCCCGGCCTTGTCCGTCAGGCCGGCCAGGTCGAGCGCCTCCCCGGCCGGGCGCGGCGCGGGGGTGAAGTCGCGCCAGACCGCGACCGTCTGGGCGACCGTCAGGTCGGGGAAGAACCCGGCCTCCTGGAGCATGATGCCGACGCGCTGCCGGACGGCCGCGCGGTCGGACCAGGGGTCGAGGCCGGCGACCCGGACGGCGCCTCCGTCCGGCCGCTGGAAGCCGGCCAGCACCTCGACCGTGGTGGTCTTGCCGGCGCCGTTCCGGCCGAGCAGGGCGAAGATCTCGCCCTCGCCCACCCGGAACGAGACGCCCCTGACCGCCGCGAATGTCCCGTGGTTCTTCCTGAGCTCGTTCACCTCGATCATGTGTCCGACTATGGCCGGACGGGTCAGGGGGCCGACAGTGAAGAATTCACGACTTCCTGGACAGCTTCAGCAGCGCGTCCGTGACCCCCTCGGGGTCGATCACCTGGTGCAGGTGGAGGCCGGGCAGCCGGGTCACCGGCCAGCCGCGCCCGGCCGCGTCGCGGGCCACCTCCTCGTACGGCGGCCCGAACCACAGGCACGAGCACCTGACCGCGTCCCAGCCCGCGGGCACGGGGACGGGCTGCGTGTAGTAGTCGAGGGGCAGTCGCGGCTGCTCGCCCGTGACCAGCAGCCGCTGGGCGGGGTCGGGGAGCATGGCCACGATGTCCTCCTCGTCCCACCAGTCGGTCCAGCGCGGCAGCACGCCGTCGGGGCCCGCCAGGCCGCGCAGGAACGGCAGGAAGCCCTCCTCGGCCGTCCTGACCAGCCCCTGGGACGGTGGCACGTGCGCGTCGGCGAACACGCAGGCCACCACCCGGTCGCCCAGCCCCTCCTTGATCACCGGCACGAAGAACCCGGCGTTGCTGTGCGCCACCAGCACGAGCGGCCCGTCGGAGGGCACGGCCGCGCGCACCGCCGCGACCACGCGCGGCCAGTACGGCGCCCCGCCGGCGGACACGCCGGTCAGGTCGGGGACGACGGCCGCCCGGCCGCGCCGCCCCAGCGACTCGGCCACCGGAGCCCACGTCGAGGGCCCGACGGAAGGGCTGTGCACCAGCACGAAGGTCGTTTCCATGGCCCCCACCCTGTCAGACGACGAGGGCGTGCCGGGAGACGGGTTTCCCGGCGCCGTCGTAGGCCGCCCAGGCCGCCGCGAGGTCGCACACCGCCCGCGACAGCTCCTCCTCGGGGAACAGGAAGTGCAGGCGCAGGTGGGCGGCGTGGCCGCCCAGCGGGTCGAAGGAGCCGCCCGGCGGCACCGCGACGCCGTGCCGGAGCGCCACCTGGGCGAAGGAGCCGGCGTCGCCGCGCGGCAGGCGCACCCAGACGGTCTGGCCACCCTGGGCCGGCTCGAACGTCCAGGACGGCAGGCGCGCCCGCAGCTCGGCGCACAGGTGGTCGTGCCGCCGGCGCAGGGCGCTCACGCGGGCCTCGCGCACCTCGTCGAGGCGGCGCAGCAGCGCGACGGCGGCGAGCTGGCTGAAGACCTCGCCGCCGAGATCGTGCACGGCCCGCAGCCGGGACAGCCGCGAGACCACCGGCGCCGCCGCGCGGATCCAGCCCACCCGCAGCCCGCCCCACACCAGCTTGCTCAGCGAGCCGACGGTGACGACCCGATCCCCGCCGCCGAAGGCGGCCACCGGCGACGGCGTCCCGCCCGAGAAGCACAGCTCGGCGCAGACCTCGTCGTCGATCAGCGGCACGTCGTGCGCGGCGGCCAGGGCGGCCAGCCGCCTGCGGCCCGGGTCGTCCATGACCGCGCCGTCGGGGTTGCGCGCGGTGGGCACGCCGTAGACCAGCGCCGGCCGCTCGCGCACGGCCCGCCGTGCCTGGTCGTCACCCAGGTCGACGGGCTTGACGACGGCCGCCGCGTGCCGGAACACCTCCAGCGCGCCCGGGTACGTCGGCGACTCGGTCAGCACGGTGTCGCCCGGCGCCACCAGCAGCCCGGCCAGCAGCGTGAGCGCCTGCTGCGCGCCCGTCGTCACCATGATCTGGTCCGCCGTGGTGGGCAGGCCGCGCGCGCCGTAGTAGCCCGCCAGCGCCTCGCGGAGCGCGGGGTCGCCCGCCGGGTGGTAGCCCAGGTCGCGCAGGCCCGCCACCCGCGCCCCCGCCTCCTGGTACGCCTCGAACAGCGCCGGCGGCGGGTCGTCCGGCGCCGCGCAGGTCAGCAGCCGCACGCCGTCGGAGTCGTGCAGGAGGTTCAGCATCAGCGGGTTGGCCGCCACGCCGCCGGCCGTCCTGGTGGCCGGCGGGTCGCCCGGCGCGACGCGGGTGCCGCTGCCCTGGCGGCGCGTCACCCGGCCCTCCTGCTGGAGCAGCTCGTAGGCGGCGACCACCGTGCCGCGGCCGACCGCGAGCCGGTCGGCCAGCACCCGGTCGGGCGGCAGCCGTTCGCCGGGCGGGAGCACGCCGTCGTCGACGAGCGCCCGCAGCCGGGCGGCGAGCAGGAGGTAGAGCGGCCCGCGCCCGGAGGCCCACCGGCCCAGCAGGTGGACGAGGTCATCGGGATTGGCTCTATTCATGGACCAATTTTCCGGTATTGGCTCTGCACTCGCACACCAATCCGAGGGATATTCGATGACATGAGTGATTTTCGCCCTGAGACGCGTGCCGTCCACCTGCCGCAGCCCCCGGTCGAGGGCAGCCGGCCGATCGGCATGCCCATCTACCAGAGCGCCGGGTTCGCCTTCGACGACCCCGAGCTGATGGGCGTGGCGATGACCCGTCCCGACGACGCCTTCGTCTACGGCCGCGACACCAACCCCACCGTGCGCGCCCTGGAGCTGGCGGTGTCCGGCCTGGAGGGCGGCGCCGCCGCGCTGGCCGCCGCCTCCGGCATGGGCGCGATCAACACCGTGCTGCTCGCCCTGCTCAAGCCCGGCGACCACCTCATCGCCCAGCGCTCCCTGTACGGCGGCACCGCCACGATGCTCAACGACCTGGCCGGCAGGTTCGGCATCGCCGTCACCCACGTCCCCGAGAACGACCCCGCCGCGCTGCGCGCCGCCGTCCGGCCCGAGACGCGGCTGGTCTATCTGGAGACCATCAGCAACCCGATGGGGCTGGTCGCCGACCTGCCCGCGATGTGCGCCACGGCCCGCGAGCTGGGCGTCCTGTCGATGGTGGACAACACCTTCGCCACGCCCGTGCTCTGCCGCCCCCTTGAGCACGGCGCCGACATCGTCGTGCACTCCGCCACCAAGTACCTGTCCGGCCACGGCGACGTGATCGGCGGCATCGCCGTCTTCGCCGACCCCGACCTGTACGGCAGGGTCTGGCACTTCGCCACCGAACTGGGGGCCGCGGCCGCGCCCTTCACGGCCTGGCTGACGCTGCGCGGGATCCAGACGCTGCCGCTGCGCATGGAACGCCACTGCGCCAACGCCGACCTCCTGGCCCGGCGGATCGCCGAGCACCCCGCCGTGTCGGCCGTCCACTGGCCGGGGCTGCCCGCGCATCCGTCGTACGAGCTGGCCGCCAAGCTGCTGCCCGCCTTCGGCGGCGTGTTCTCCTTCGAGCTGGCCGGCGGGCGGGCGGCGGGGGAGGAGTTCATGCGGTCCGTACGGCTGGCGCGCATCGCCCCCTCGCTCGGCGGCGTCGAGACCCGCGTCATGCAGCCCGCCACCACCTCCCACCGCTTCCTCGGCCCCGAGGACCTGGCCAGGCACGGCGTGAGCGAGGGCATGGTGCGCGTGGCCGTGGGCATCGAGCATCCCGAGGACCTGTGGGCAGACGTGGCCCAGGCGCTCGGATAGCGTCGGCTCATGCCCGCCGACCGCGGGCGCACGACCGAAGGAGAGCCGTGACCACCGTCACTTACCAGGACGTCCTCGACGCGGCCGGCCGGATCGAAGGGCACGTGCTGCGCACGCCCGTCCTGGAGATCTCGCCGGGCCTGTTACTGAAACTGGAGTTGCTGCAGCACTCGGGCTCCTTCAAGGTGCGGGGGGCCTTCAACCGCATCCTGTCGGCCGGCCCGTTGCCCGCCGCGGGGGTCATCGCGGCCAGCGGCGGCAACCACGGACTGGCCGTCGCCCATGCCGCCAGGGCGCTCGGCGTGCGGGCCGAGATCTTCGTGCCGGAGGTGACGAGCCCGGTGAAGGTGGCCGGGCTCAAGGCGCTCGGCGCGCACACCACCCAGACCGGGGCGATCTACTCCGAGGCCGCGGAGGCCGCCGCCAAGCGCGCCGCCGAGACGGGCGCGCTGGCCGTGCACGCCTACGACCAGGCCGAGGTGCTGGCCGGGCAGGGCACGACCGGGCTGGAGATCATGGAGCAGACCGGGGGCGTGGACACGGTGGTGGTGGCCGTGGGCGGCGGCGGGCTCGCCGGCGGGATCACCCTGGGGGCCCGGGCCGGGGGTGACGCGCCGCGGATCGTGGCGGTGGAGCCGTACGCCATCCCCACGCTGCACGAGGCGCTGCGCGCCGGTCGTCCGGTGCCGGTGCAGGTGGGCGGCGTGGCGGCCGACGCGCTCGGCGCCACGCAGCTCGGCGGGCTGGCGTTCGAGGTGTTGTCGGGGGCCGGGGTGGACAGCGTCCTGGTGGACGACGACGCGATCGTCGCGGCCCGGCGGACGTTGTGGGAGCGGCACCGGCTGGTGGCCGAGCCCGCGGGCGCGGCGGCGTACGCGGCGCTGCTGTCGGGGGCCTACCGGCCCGCGGCGGGTGAGCGGGTGGCCGTCGTGGTCTGCGGCTCCAACACCGACCCCGCCACGCTCTCCGGCGCGGCGGGGTGAGCCCGGCCCAGGTGCGCGGGACGCGGGAACGCGCCCGGGGCCTTTTCGTGGTGCGGGAAGGCGCCCGGGGCCTTTCCATGGTGCGGGAAGGCGCTCGCGGTCAGCAGTAGGTGTGCTCGGGGGCCGGGAAGGCCCCCGAGGTCACCTCGTCGGCGAAGGCCCGCACCGCGCGGTCCATCTCCGAGGCCAGGTCGAAGTAGCGCTTGACGAACTTGGCCGGGCGCGGCGTCAGCCCCATCATGTCCTGCCACACCAGGACCTGCGCGTCCGTGGACGGCCCCGCCCCGATGCCGACCGTGGGGATCGACAGCGACGTGGTCACCCGGTGGGCCAGGTCGGCCGGCACGCACTCCAGCACCACCGCGAACGCCCCGGCCCGCTCCAGGTCCTTGGCGTCGGCCATCAGCTCGTCGCCCGACTGGCCGCGCCCCTGCACCCGGTAGCCGCCGAGCGTGTTGACCGACTGCGGGGTGAGCCCGAGGTGCGCCATGACCGGCACGCCCGCCGACACCAGCGCCTCGACCTGCGGCAGCACCCGCCGGCCGCCCTCCAGCTTGACCGCGTGCGCCCCCGCCTCCTTCATGAACCTGGCCGCCGACTCCAGCGCCTGCTGCGGCGACCCCTGGTACGACCCGAACGGCAGGTCCGCCACGACCAGCGCCCGCGACGACCCCCGCACCACGGCCGCGGTGAGCGGGACGAGGTGGTCGAGGGTGACCGGGAGAGTGGAGTCGAAGCCGTAGACGACCATGGCCGCGGAGTCGCCGACCAGCAGCACGGGCACGCCCGCCTGGTCGAACACCCGGGCCGTCATCGCGTCGTAGGCGGTGACCATGGGCCACCGCTCTCCGCGCTCCTTGGCCGCCGCGAGGTCGCGGACGGTGACCCGGCGGCCCGACGCGCCGCCGTACAGCGTGGTGGAAGACATGGAACTCCCTCCAGAAACGTCTCGAGGCGTCCCAGTGACGTCCCCGGACTCCTTCGATGATGTCATGCGGGAAATCCGGTGGCGAAACTGTCGGTGCCTCTTGACACAATCGACGCGGAGGTAAACGACACACCATGGCTCTCGACCAATACCGCAGGCTCTTCCGGCTGCCCGGCGTCCGCACTCTGCTCCTGGTGGGGATGCTCGCGCGCGTCCCGGCCACCGCCATGGGAATGGCGCTCACCCTCCACGTGGTCTTCGGGCTGCGCCTCGGCTACGTCGAGGCCGGCGTGGTGACGATGGCCAGCACGGTCGGCATGGCCGTCGGCTCGCCGCTGTCGGGCCGGTTCGTCGACCGCCACGGGGTGCGTCCCGTGCTCGTCGTCACCACCCTGGCCCAGGCGGTGTTCTGGTCGTGCGCGTGGGCGCTGCCGCTGCCCGCCCTCGCCGTCGCGGCGGCCGTGGCGGGCCTGCTCAACCTGCCGGTGTTCAGCGTGACCAGGCAGTCGCTGGCCGCGCTGGTGCCGCCGGAGCAGCGGCGCACCGGGTTCACGCTCGACTCGATGCTGGTCGAGCTGTCGTACATGACCGGTCCCGCGCTCGCCGCGGCGGGCATCACCACGCTGGGCAGCACGACGACGCTGGTCCTCATCGGCGTCGGCATCACGGCCGCGGGCCTCGGCCTGATCGTGTTCAACCCGCCCACCCGGTCGGCCGTCGAGCTGGAGGAGCCGGTGGTGAAGGTGCCGCGGCGGCAGTGGCTCACGCCGGGCTTCGTCGCGCTGCTCGGCACCACGGCGGCGGCCACGTTCATCCTCACCGCGACCGAGCTCGGGCTGGTGGCCACCATCAACACCGCGGGCGAGACGCAGTGGGTGGGCCTCGCCGTGGCGATCTGGTGCCTCTACTCGCTGGTCGGGGGCTTCGTCTACGGCGGGCTGTCGCGCGGCTTCTCGCCTCTGGTGCTCATCGCGGGCATGGGCCTGCTGACCATCCCCGTGGGCCTGGCCGGCGCCGACTGGCGGTGGCTGATCCTGGCGATGCTGCCCGCCGGCCTGCTGTGCGCCCCGGCGCTGTCCTCCACCGTCGACGTCCTCAGCCGCTGGGTGCCCGCCGCGGCCAGGGGCGAGGCGATGGGCCTGCACGGCACGGCCCTGCTCATCGGCGGTGCCGCGTCCTCGCCGATCGCCGGGGCGATCATCGACGGCAGCGGGCCGACGTGGGCGTTCGTGGTGGCGGGGCTGGTCGGGGTGGTCATGGTGGCGGTCGCGCTGCCGCTGTGGCGGCGGCGTCCGCCGGTCGCGGGCACGCCGGTCGCGGGCCCGCCGGGTGACGCCAAGGAGCACGTGCTGCCTGCGGCGGCGACCAAGAGCTGATCCGGCGGTGGTTCCAGCCTGCCGGCCGTCCGGGCCGGGGGGCCTCTCAGCGGTGTCCGGAGGGCCTTGGGACGGCCTGTGCGGGGGGTGAACGGGGTTTCCCTGTTGTTTCCCTGTGCGCACTCCGCCCGTCAGGCGAAAGTTACGAAACGAGACCGTTGCGTATCGGAATACCTTGCGATACGGTGTCGTTGCGAAACTTGGACGTATCGAAATTAAGGACGTTCTCATGGATCAGAACGCGGGGCATCCACGCAGGTGGGGCATCCTGGGAGTGCTGGTGTTCAGCCTCCTGGCGGTCGTGCTGGACAACACGATCCTCAACGTGGCGATGAAGACCATCGCCGACCCCCATGCCGGCTTGGGCGCGACGCAGGGCCAGCTGGAGTGGGCGATCAACTCCTACACGCTGGTGTTCGCGGGGCTGCTGTTCACCTTCGGCGTGATCGGCGACCGCACCGGCCGCAAGCGCATGTTGTTCATCGGCATGGCGCTGTTCGGCCTGGCCTCGCTGGCCAGCGCCTACTCCCAGGACCCGATGCAGCTGATCCTCGCCAGGGCGGCGATGGGCATCGGCGGCGCGGCGATCATGCCGGCCACGCTGGCGATCATCTCCAACGTGTTCCCGCCCGGCGAGCGTGGCAAGGCGATCGGCATCTGGGCCGGCGGCGTGGGGCTCGCGGTGGCGATCGGCCCGATCACCGGCGGCCTGCTCATCGAGCACTTCTGGTGGGGCTCGGTGTTCCTGATCAACGTGCCGATCGTGGTGATCAGCATGTTCCTCATCGCCGCCTTCGTGCCCGAGTCGCGTGACCCGAAGCCGTCCAGGCTCGACCCGGTGGGCGTGCTGCTGTCGATCATCGGTCTGGTCGCGCTGGTCTACGGCATCATCCGCGGCGGCGACCTGGGCACCCTGGCCAGCGCCGAGGTGATCGTCCCGACGGTGGCCGGCCTGCTCGTGCTGGGCGTGTTCGTGTGGTGGGAGCGTCGCATCGACAACCCGGTGTTCGACGTGCGCAACTTCAGCAACGTACGGTTCAGCTCGGCCATCGGCATGATGGGCCTGGTCTTCTTCGCGATGATGGGCGGGATGTTCTTCCTGACCTTCTACCTGCAGATCGTGCTGGGCTTCAGCCCGATCCAGGCGGGGGCCCTGATGATCCCGTTCGCCGCCGCGCAGCTCATCTTCGCGCCGCTCAGCCAGCGGGTGAACCAGCTCTTCGGCGCCAAGCTGTCGGCCACGGTCAGCATGCTCGTGGTGACCGCGGCGCTGGGCAGCTACGCGCTGATGGACGTCGACACGCCCGTGGTGCTGATCGAGATCATCTTCTTCGTCCAGGGCGCGGCGATGGCGAACATCATGCCGCCCGCGACCACCGCCATCATGGAGGCGCTGCCCAGGGAGAAGGCCGGTGTGGGCTCGGCCATGAGCAACACCGTCCGCCAGGTCGCCGGCGCGCTCGGCGTGGCCGTGCTCGGCTCGGTCCTGTCCAGCAGCTACCGCGGCGAGATCGCCTCGGCGCTCCCGGCCGGTGCCCCGCACGCCGCCGGTGAGTCGATCATGGCGACGATGGAGTTCGCCGGAAGGCTCGGCGAGCGCGGCCATGCGCTGATCAAGCCCGCCTTCGCCGCCTTCGTCGACGGCATGCACGTCACGGCGATGGTGTCGGCCGTGATCGGCCTGGTGGGCGTCGCGGTGGTGGCCAAGTGGATGCCGGGCAAGGCGCGCCCGGTCCAGCAGGCGGAACAGAAGGAACCAGCGGTAGTGTGAGGCCGCGATGACGATCCAGGATTCAGGGACTGCCCGCCCGGCGGGCCGTCCGCGCAGCGAGAAGGCCGAGAAGGCGATCATCGACGCGACCCTCGACCTGATCGGCGAGGGCATGGGGGTGTCGGAGCTGTCGATCGAGGCCATCGCGTCGCGGGCGGGCGTCGGCAAGACCACGATCTACCGGCGCTGGTCCAACAAGGAGGACCTGGTCGTCGACGCCCTGTCCACGCTGAAGGCGCCGCTCCCGCCGCTGTCCGGCATCTCCGTGCGCGACGACCTGATCGTCCTGCTCGACGCGATGCGCCGGGAGGCGGGCCAGGCCCGCACCCGGTGCGTGATGAACATCGCGATGAGCGAGGCCGATCGTTATCCCCGGCTGATGGAGCGCTTCGTGAAGCGGGCCGTCGAACCGCGCAGGGAGGCGCTGCGCTCGGTGGTCGAGCGCGGCGTCGCCACCGGCGAGCTCCGGCCCGACCTCGACGTCGACCTGGTGATGGCCCTGTTCTCCGGCACGATGATGTGGCAGTCGAAGTGGGGTCCGGCCGGCGACCTCCCGGCCGACCTGGCCGAACGGGTGGTCGACATGGTCCTGCTCGGGCTGGCCGGAGACCGCGCCGAGCCCTGAGCCGCCCTCACCCGCCACGGAGGCCCGCCCCTCGGGACGGCCTCCGTTCGTCGTTCCGGGGCCTGTGCCCTACTGTCGCGCCATGCCCTGACCCGCCTGCGCCGCCGGGCCGGGGGCGTCGGTCAGGGTGAAGGGCACGGTGGCGGCCACGCGGCCGTTGACGATGACGTCGAGCTCGCGCGGGCCGGGCGGCTCGTTGCGGGTGGTGACCGGGCGGAAGGAATGGCTCTTGCGCAGCGTGAACGCCGCCCCCTCGGCGGTGGCCGAGCGTTCGCCCAGGTGGAAGACGCGGCGCGAGCCCGCCCGGCGGACGGCGTACCTGAGCACCAGCGGGCCGGGCGCGCCCGCCGTGACCGTGACGGTGAAGGTCAGGCTGCCGCCGACGGCGACCGTGTCGGACTCCAGGGTGAGCGCCCGCGCCGAGCCGCTGCCCGGCGTGGCGCCCAGCAGCGCGAGCGCCTCGGGATGCCCGGACCGCAGCAGCCCGCGCACCGCGTGGCGGACGACCCGCTCGACGTGCGAGCCGCCGCCCGCCCGCCAGCGGGCCAGCACGGCGAGCGCCGCGTCGGGGTGGTCTTTGGCCAGGTCGTTGACGTGGTTGGCGACCGAGCGGCGGACGTATTCGCTCGGGTCGTCGCGCAGCAGGTCGAGCAGGGGCAGGGTGGGGCCGGGCGTCATCAGCCAGCCGACCCGCGGCGCCCACGGCAGGCGCGGCCGGGAGCCTTCGGAGGCCAGGCGGCGCAGGTGCTCGTCGGAGGACTCGGCCCAGCCGTACATGATCTTGAGGGCGTCGTCGCGGTGGCGGTCGAGGTAGGGGCGCACGGCGAACTCGCCCGTCGAGTACGGCGTGAGCGCCGCCAGCGTGGCCATCGCCGCCTCCAGGTGGCCGAGCCCGTGGACGGCGGTGTGGTCGGTGAGCGGCCAGCCGCTCCACAGGTCGAGCTCCCCGCGCGCGGCGCAGGCCCGCACCAGCTCGGCGGCCCGCGGATAGGGCAGCGGGAGGGCGTCGTGGAGGGCCGTGGAGACGTGCCTGACGCGGCCCTTCAGCTCCAGCGGGCCGAGCCCGGCCAGGGCGTGCTCGGTGAACCGGGCGCGCGGGAACGACGGCCACACGGCGGCCATGCCACCGGCCAGCACCGAGACGGACCGGGCGTTGATCAGGTCTTTGAGCGGTTGTGCCACGCGCCCACCCTGCCACGCACGACCGACAATCCGCCCGCCCCTCCGGAATGGCGGAGGGATTGTCGGCCGTCCTGCGGAAGTAGGGGCAGCCCGTCGTCCCGCGGGTGGACGAGGGCGGTGGGTCAGCCGGTCGTCTCCCGCCACCGGTTGGTGATGGGCAGACGGCGGTCGCGCCCGAAGTTCTTCGGCGTGATCTTGGGGCCCGGCGGGTACTGGCGGCGCTTGTACTCCGCCAGGTCCACCAGCCTGATCACCCGCGTGACCAGCGCCGGGTCGTGCCCGGCCGCGATGAGCTCCTGCGAGCCCATGTCCTTCTCCACGTAGTCGTCCAGCAGCCGGTCCAGCACCTCGTACGGCGGCAGCGAGTCGGTGTCGCGCTGGTCGGGACGGAGCTCGGCGCTGGGCTCCTTGGTGATCGAGTTCTCCGGGATCGGCTGCTCGACGGCCATCAGGAAGCCCTCGCAGGTGTGCGCGTTGCGCCACCTGGCCAGCTCCCACACCATCGTCTTCGGCACGTCCTTGATCGGGGCGAAGCCGCCGGCCGAGTCGCCGTAGAGGGTGGAGTAGCCGGTCGCCAGCTCGCTCTTGTTGCCGGTGGTGAGCACCAGGTGGCCGTGCTCGTTCGACAGGCCCATGAGGATCATGCCGCGCACCCTGGCCTGGAGGTTCTCCGCGGCCAGGCCGGACAGCTCGATCTCCTTCTCGAAGGCCGTGACGATCTCGGCGATCGGCGCGATCCTGGAGTTGATGCCCTGCCTGGCCACCAGGTCCTCGGCGTCGGCCAGCGAGTGGTCGGAGGAGTAGCGCGAGGGCATGAGCACGACGTGGACCCTGGACGGGCCGATCGCGTCGGAGGCGATGGCCGCCGTCAGGGCCGAGTCGATGCCGCCCGACAGGCCCAGGATGACCGACTGGAAGCCGTTCTTGGCCACGTAGTCGCGTACCGCGAGCACCAGGGCCGAGTACACCTCGGCGGCCAGGTCGAGCCGCTCGGCGACGGGGGCGGGCGCCGCCGGGTAGGGCGCCACGGGCTCCTGCGAGAGCACCCGGCGCTCCACGGTGATCGTGGTGCCGTCGAGGGCGTCGTGGGGGAACGTCCCGGGCTCGGCGTCGGAGACCGGCAGGTCGAGGTCCACGACCAGCAGCTCCTCACGGAACTGACCGGCCCGCGCGACCAGCTCGCCCGAGCCGTCCACGACGATCGAGTCGCCGTCGAAGACCAGCTCGTCCTGGCCGCCGACCTGGTTGACGTAGGCGAGCGCGCAGCCGGCCTCGCGCGCCCTGCGGGCGCACAGCTCCAGCCGTACGTCGTCCTTCTCCTTCTCGTACGGCGAGGCGTTCGGCACCACCAGCAGCCCGGCGCCCGCCTGGCCGACGACGGACACCGGCCCGCCCTCCTGCCAGAGGTCCTCGCAGACCGCGATCGCCACGTCCACGCCGTGCAGCCGGAAGATCGGCAACCGGTCGCCGCGCACGAAGTAGCGGTACTCGTCGAACACGCCGTAGTTGGGCAGGTGGTGCTTGGCCGTGCGGGTGACGACCTCGCCCTTGTGCAGCAGCGCGGCCGCGTCCAGCGGCGCGCCCTTGGGCTGCCCCACGCGGGGCGCCAGGCCGGCGCGGTCGACGTAGCCGACGACCACGGGGAGGTCGCCCAGTCCCTCGCGGTCGAGCCTGCGCGCCACCTCCTCCAGGGTCCTGATGCTGGCGTCCACGAAGGACGTGCGCAGTACCAGGTCCTCGACGGGATAGCCGGTGAGGAACATCTCGGTGAAGACGACGAGGTGAGCGCCCCGCTCGGCGGCGTCACGGGTCCACGCGACCAGCCGCTCGGCGTTGGCGGCGAGGTCGCCGACGGTCGGGTTCGTCTGTGCCAGGGCTATGCGCAGTTGTGCCACGTCATTAGCCTAGTACGACCCGATTTTTATCGTCAAAGCGACGAAAAGTGTCCCATGTCGCCAGGAGTGACCAATCCGGACTCGTAGGCCGCCATCACCAGCTGCGCCCGGTCGAACAGTCCCAGGTGGTCCAGCAGCGACTTCACCAGCGCCGACACCTCCTCCTCGGGCAGCGCGAGCGTCTGGCCGATCTGCCGGTTCGTCAGCCCGCGGGCGACGAGTTTGAGCACGTCGAGCCGGGCGTCGGAGAGCCCGGCCAGCGCCGGCGGCGAGGCCGGGTCGGTGCGGCCGGCGAACGCCGAGATCAGCCGGGTGGTGACCGCGGGATCGATGAGCGCGTCCCCGACGGCGGCCGCCCTGATGGCGGCCAGGAACTGCTCGGGGGCCGAGGTCTTCAGCACGAAGCCGCTCACGCCCGCGCGCAGCGCCGCGTACAGGTTCTCGTCGCTGCCGAACGTCGTCATCATGACGACCTTGGGCGGGCGTTCCCCGGCCAGGATCCGGCGGGCGGCGGCCAGGCCGTCCAGGTGCGGCATCTGGATGTCGAGCAGCACGACGTCCGGCCGGTGCGCGCGCACGCCCGCGATGGCCTCCTCGCCGTTGGCGGCCTCGCCGGCCAGCGCGACGCCGTCCTCGCTGTCGAGCATGGCGCGCAGCCCCGCCCGTACGAGCGCCTGGTCGTCGGCCACCAGCACGCGCAGCACCCGCTCGTCGGCGGGCGCGGGCGACGACGGCGCTGGGGACGGCGTCGGGGATGGCGGGGGCGGCGGCTCCTCCAGCCGCTGGGCCAGCATGTCGGCCTCCAGCCGGCGCAGCCCGGCCGACAGGTCGAGCCCCAGCTCGTCTCGCCACACCGCGCGGGCCCGGCGCAGCGCGGCCAGCGCGTCGCCCTGGCGGCCCATCCGGTACAGCGCGAGGGCCAGCAGCCGCCACGCCTCCTCGCGCAGCGGATGGGCCGAGGCGTGCGCCTCCAGGTCGGCCACCAGGGAGGTGGCCCGGCCGAGCGCGAGACCGGCGTCGGCGCGCCGCTCGACCGCGATCAGCCGCAGCTCCTCCAGCCGGCCCGCCTCGGTCGCCGCCCAGGTCAGCTCGGCGAACTCGGCCAGCGCCGGCCCGCGCCACAATCCGAGCGCGCTCTCCATGGCCGCCCACACCTGCGGCGGCGGCCCCTCGGTCTTCACCAGGCCCTCGAACCGCCACGAGTCCACCTGCTCGGGCGCGGCGCGCAGCGCGTAGCCGGGCGCGGCCGAGACCAGCACCTCGGCCTCCTCGCGCGGCGCGCGGCCGGGCTCCAGCGCACGCCGCAGCCGGGAGACGTAGCCCTGGATGGTGGACAGGGCCTGCGCGGGCGGATCGCCCGGCCACAGCTCGTCGATGAGGGTGTGCACGGGCACGGCCCGGCCGCCCGCCACGAGCAGGCGGGCGAGTACCGCCCGCTGCCGCTGGCCGCCGAGGTCGAGGGGGACGCCGTCGCTCCAGGCGTGGAACGGTCCCAGTGCGGTGAATGTCAGCATGTCAGGGGTAAGCGTAGAGGGAGAACACGTCCGGGGATATGGCGAATTGTCACAGGGGGAGTTCGGCGTGGACAACCGTGCCACCTCCCGGTCCCGCTCGTACGGCGCAGGTGCCCCCGAGCTCGGCGGCCCGTTCGCGCATCGAGCCCAGCCCGACGCCGGGCCGCGCGTCCGGCGGCAGGCCGATCCCGTCGTCGCCGACCGTGACGCGCAGCCGGTCGTCGCGGCGCAGCGCCACCGTGATCCGTGAGGCGCTGGCGTGCTTGCGGGCGTTGGTGAGCGCCTCCTGCACGATGCGGTAGGCCGCGACCTCGACCGCGGCGGGCAGGCCGGTCAGCTCGCCCGACGTCTCGATCGGCGTCCCGGCCAGCTCCTCGACCGCGCCGGCCAGGCCCAGCTCGTCCAGGGCGGGCGGGCGCAGGCCGTAGACGAGCTGCCGGATGTCGCCGGTCACGGCGTCCATGCCGGCGCGCAGCCCGGCCAGCAGCCGGTCGGCCTGCTCGGGGGCGCTGTGCACGGTCAGCCGGGCGGCGTTGATCGAC
The DNA here is from genome assembly GCF_042878785.1 of Nonomuraea sp. NPDC003560. Taxonomy (NCBI): domain Bacteria; kingdom Bacillati; phylum Actinomycetota; class Actinomycetes; order Streptosporangiales; family Streptosporangiaceae; genus Nonomuraea; species Nonomuraea sp. NPDC003560. The sequence continues at coordinate 446,035 of NZ_JBIAOF010000002.1, forward strand.
ATGGCCATGCCGGTGAGCGACTGGCCGAGCCCGTCGTGCAGGTCGCGGCGCAGCCGCCGCCGTTCCTCCTCCCGCGCGGTCAGGATGCGCTCGCGCGAGCGCTGCAACGCCGCCGTCAGCCGTACGGCGTGCGCGGCGTCGGCGATGTACGGCGTGATCGTGGCGATCACCCGCTCGTCGTGGGCCGCGGGGAACCTGCGCCGGTCCGTCGGCCCGATCAGCAGCAGCCCGACCGGCTCGCCGTGCCACACCAGCGGGACCGTCCTGGCCGCCGCGGCCACCACGCCGGACGTGGTGACCGCGCCGTCGGCCTCGACCGCCACGCCGGTCACCGACAGGCCCTCGCGCAGGACGTCGAGCGTGGCCAGCAGGCCGTGCACCGGGTCGGTGTGCTGGAGCCGGTGCCGCAGCCGCCGGGCCAGCGTGCCGGGGACGCCGGTGCTGCCGTACAGCAGGCGGTCCACGCCGCGTTGCAGGCCGCGGCGCATCGGCTGGAAGAACGCCCCGGCGAACAGGGCCGCCGGGATCCCGGCGATCCGGTCCACCTCCGACAGGAACAGGCTGAGCGCCGCGCTGACCGCCACGTACACGAGGGTGATCACGATGGCCAGGCCGGTGCCCACCAGCGCCCTGCTGATCAGCGTGTCGATGCCGAACAGCCGGTAGCGCAGCACCGCCACGGCGATGGCCGCCGGGATCAGCGGGATGGCCAGCGAGGCCATCCACCAGACGTCCGCGCCGAGCATCCAGGGCACCAGCAGGCCCGGCAGGGCCACCAGCAGCCACAGGAGCTGCCGCCGCTCGACCGCGTCGCCGCGCCGGAAGCGCACGACCAGCGAGGCGAAGGCCAGCACCATGCTCGCCGAGAGCGTGCCGTGCCCGGCCTCGCGCAGCTCCGGCCGGCCGGTCAGCAGCCCGGCCCAGTCCAGCGCCTGCCCGGCCACGGCCAGCGCGATCACCGCCCGCCAGCGCCGCGACAGCAGCCTGCCCACCGGGTACAGCAGCGGCAGCAGGACGCCGAGGGTCAGCTCGCAGACGTTCCAGGTCAGGTTGACGACCGGCCAGCGCGGCCCCGGCCGTCCGTCGAGCAGCTGGTAGAGGTTGGCCGACAGGATGTTGGCCGCGGCGCTCGCCCCGCCCAGGCACAGCAGCCAGCCGATGACCAGCCGCGGCCTGCTGTGCACGAGGATCGCGCCGAAGACCGGGAAGGCCGTGCCCGCCATGTCCTCCGGCGCGAACGGCAGCGGCGTGTACGGCGACGGCGGCAACTGGGCGGTCACCCAGATGTCGGCCAGCTCCAGCACGACGGCGAACGTGGCGATCCCGATCGCGACGCGGGGAGTGGCCAGCCTCGTCACCGCCCGGCGCGCCCAGACTGCGTGGCGCATCCCACCATTTCCTTCCGTGATCGGCAGGAAATTATCGGGAACCGGCCAACATCCGATCAAAATTCTCTCAACGGCGGCGGATTCCGTGGAACGCCGCCCCGGACCTCAGGCCGCGTCAGCGCCGCCGGATCGCCGGGCCGAGGGCCAGCATGCCGGCCGCCGAGACCAGTGCGACGCCGCCCACGGCGAACCACAGCGTCTTCGGCCCGGCCGCGAGCAGCGGGCCGCCCATCAGCGGCGCCAGCACCGAGGCCAGCGACCAGGCGAAGCCGAACAGCCCCGAGTACCGCCCCCGCAGGTGCTCGGGGGCCAGCGCGGCCACGATCGTCCCGGAGATGCCTGCGGTGATGATCTCGCCGACGGTCCACACCGCGATCGTGACGGCCAGCCAGAACGTCGTGGTGACGAAGGCCGTCAGCGCGAACCCGGCCCCCATGACCGCCAGCCCGAGCGCGAACGTGCGGGAGGGGTCCCTGCGCCCGAGCCAGCCGGAGACCAGCGGCTGGACCACGACGATCAGCACCCCGTTCAGCGCCATGGCCAGGCCGAACTGCCCCGGCGTCAGCTTCACCACCGACGTCATCGCGACCGGCAGCATGGTCACGGTCTGCAGGTAGACCAGCGCGTTGCCGAGCACGACCAGCGTGAAGGCCACCATCAGCCGGTCGCGCAGCACGACGCCGAACCCGCCGGACGACTCGCGCGCCGGCGGCCGGGTCTCCGGCACCGCCCGCCACACCAGCGCGGCGAAGACCAGGCACGAGGCCGCGTCGATCCAGAACAACCAGGCGAACCCGACGCTCGCCAGCCAGCCGCCGGCCGTCATGCCGACCGCGTAACCCAGGTTGATCGCCCAGAACAGCAACCCGTACGCGCGGGCCCGCTCCGACGGCGACACCAGGTCGGCCACCAGGGCGCTGGACGCCGGCCGGTAGATGTCGATCACCAGCCCGAGCACGAACATGGAGGCGACGATCGCCGGCAGCGAGGTGCTGTAACCGAGCGCCAGCATGGTGGCCGCGGTGGCCAGCATGCCGCCCGCCAGCGTGACCCGGCGCCCGATCCGGTCGGTGAGCACGCCGGCGAGGATCTGCGACAGCAGCGAGCCCGCGCCGTAGACGCCCATGACCAGGCCCACGGCGGTCACCGACATGCCGCGGGAGTGGGTCAGGTACACGCCGGTGAACGGCATGACCAGGGTGCCCAGGCGGTTGACGAGGGTGCCGCTCCACAGGGCCCAGAAGGGCCGCGGCAGTCCGCCGATCTGGGAGCGGAGGAAGGAAGGCTTCTCAACAGCGGTGCTAGACACGGACCAAGGGTCAGGTCTGGACGGCCGAGGCGCCATCGATTTAGTGCACACTAAAACCATGGCCGTCACCTGGGACCTCAAGCCGGAGGACGTCGCGCGCATCCGGTTCGCGTTCTCGCCCATGTGGGAGCTGGTCGCGAGCCTGCGCACCCTCCAGGACCCCTCCAGGCAGTCGATCCACCTGCCCTGGGTCAAGGCCGTGCGCCCCCGGCTGGCCGGGCTCGACCTCGACGAGCTGTTCGCGCTGGTGCCGCCGACCGGCTACCTGGCCGACTTCATCACCCCGCCCCCGCAGACGCCGCTGCCCGACTTCGCCGCCGAGCTGGAGCAGGTCCGGAGCACGCCGCCGGAACGCGCCCGCACGGAGGCCGCGACCATCGCGGGCACCGACCGGGCGCCGCTCGACCGGTTCATGGCGGACCCGGCGGCCGGCGTGGCCCGGGTGGCCCACGCGCTGGAGACGTACTGGCGGGCCTGCTTCGAGGAGTTCTGGCCGCGCGTCTACGGGCTGCTCGAACGCGACGTGCTGCGCCGCTCCCGCCAGCTCGCCCAGGGCGGGGCCAGGGAGCTGTTCGCCGGGCTCGGCCCCGCCGTGGAGTGGACGGGGGAGCGGCTGCTCATCGACCGGCCCTGGTGTCACGCGGGCGGCCTGCACGGCGACGGGCTGCTGCTGGTGCCGAGCGCGTTCTACTGGCCGTCGGTGGCCGTGATGTCGGCTCCGTACCAGTCGATGCTCGTCTATCCGGTGCTCGGCGTCGGCACGCTGTGGGAGCAGGGCCCGCCGCCCGCCCCCGGCGCGCTGGCCGCGCTCATCGGCCGCAGCCGGGCGCAGATCCTGCTCGCGCTGGCCGAGCCGAGCACCACCTCGGCGCTGGCCGCCCGGATGTCGCTCACCCCGGGCGCGGTCAGCCAGCACCTCGGGGTGCTCAGCGACGGCGGGCTGGCGGTGGGCCTGCGCCTCGGCAAGCAGGTCGTCTACCGCCGGACGGCGGCCGGCGACATGCTCGCCGGCGCCTCCGCCTGACCGCCTTCCCCTTGATCGGCTCAGGCGTACCGGGACGACTCCAGCAGCCAGTCCAGGTGGGCGCGCGGCGCGGCCAGGTAGGCGCAGGCGACCTTGCTGACGTCCCTGGCCGCCTTGGGCGGGAGGTCGTCGAGCGGCAGCCGCCTGGCCGCCCGGTTCATGTCCTGGCAGCGCCCGGCGATCCGGTCGAGCACCCACGCCACGGCCTCGCGCTCGCCCAGCCCGAGCTGCCGCACCGCCAGCTCGACCAGGTTGTGCACGTCGCCGCGCTCCTTGGGCCGCGAGGCCACGTCGTTGCACCAGGCCGTGACGTCGCTGCAGGCCTCCACCAGCTCCCGCCACGGGTCGCACTGGACCACCCAGGCCGGCACCTCGACCCGCAGGCACGGCTCCACCAGGTCGTACAGGTAGGGGCCCACGGTGCCCCTGCGCAGGGCCGGGTACTCCTCCAGCGTCGGCATGCGCCCGGCGGCCCGGTTGTCGGCCTCGGTGCGGCAGGCGTCGGCCTGGCGGCGCAGGTTGACCGCGAAGCGGGCCCGCCACTGGTCGCTCATCCGCGCGCTGGTCACCCGCCACAGGTCGGCGAAGGCGGCCTCCAGCGGGTGCCGGGCCGCGCCCTTGAGCATGCCGCCGAAGATGTCCAGCGGGCACGACCCCTCGTCCAGCTCGTCGTCGAGGTGGAACAGCCAGGTCAGCCACTGGGCGAACAGCGCCGCCGCGGCCGCGTCGAACTCGGCGAACGCGCGCCCGGCCATCCGGTGGAAGCCCACCCCGGCGTCGGCGCGCAGGCCCGTCCGCCTGGCCCAGTCGATGACCGCGGCCTCGATGGCGTACACGGCCGGGTGCATCCGGCAGGGCGCCGCCATCGCCGGCACCCGCTCGACGAGCGGCAGCAGCGCCAGCGCGGGCGAGCCGCCCTTGCGCGGCAGCGGCAACATCGGCTTCCAGTGCAGGACCGAGCGGAGCGCGGTGCGCACCGTGGCGAACACGGTGGTGCTCACGGCCGTGTTCACAGCGGACCGTAAAGCCAGTTGCCCGCGGCGTTCGGGTCTGAGCTGCGGTAGTAGTCCTCGGCCGCGCGGATCAGCTCCTCGACGGTGAGCGCGCCTCTGCCCTCCCGGTCGAGCCGGTCGAACGCCTCGTCCACGTCGTCGTAGGCGGTGCCGAACGCGCTGAGCATCGTCCGGAACTCGCCCGGCCGGATCAGGCCGTCGCCGTCGCCGTCGCAGAGCTGGGCCACCGCCACCGTCGCCGGCCGGAACACCGGCTCGTACCGGTCGCCGGTGACGAACGCCGCCGTCATCCCGCCGCGGAAGTCCGTGCGCGCGATGCCGGAGTCGCCGTCGCGGTCGAGCGCTCGCGACAACGTCGACCAGATGCCGTCGAAGCTGCCGACGAGCCGGTTGCCGGTGACCGAGGTGGGGGACTCCCCGAAACCCACCAGCAGGCGTGCGCCCAGCCCCAGCAGGTCCTCCCGTTCGACGACGCCGTTGCCGTTCGCGTCGATGTGGTCGAACGCCCGATCGAGCTTGTGATTGAGCAGGTCGATAGCCACCAATGCCTCCCCCGAGACTAACTGCGTGATCACAGTAGATCTGGGCGGCCCCTTTGTCAGTGAGGCTCGCACCGGCACCCCCCGTAACGTGTGCGAAACACGGGCACGGCATGCTGATGTCAAGACCCGCACCGTCTTCAACGAGGGGACGCCTTGGACCGCCAGCAGGAGTTCGTGCTCCGCACGCTAGAGGAACGCGACATCCGGTTCATCCGGCTCTGGTTCACCGACGTCCTCGGCTTCCTCAAGTCCGTCGCGATCGCGCCCGCCGAGCTGGAAGGCGCCTTCGCCGAGGGCATCGGCTTCGACGGCTCGGCGATCGAGGGCTTCGCCCGCGTCTACGAGTCCGACATGCTGGCCAAGCCCGATCCCTCGACGTTCCAGATCCTGCCCTGGCGCAGCGAGACGCCGGGCGCGGCGCGCATCTTCTGCGACATCCTGATGCCCGACGGCACCCCGTCGCACGCCGACCCGCGCTGGGTGCTCAAGCGCACCCTCGCCAAGTGCGCCGACATGGGCTTCACCTTCTACACCCACCCCGAGATCGAGTTCTTCCTGCTGAAGAACCGTCCCGAGGCCGGGCAGCGGCCCGAGCCGATCGACTCCGGCGGCTACTTCGACCACACGCCCCACAGCTCCGGCCACGACTTCCGGCGCCAGGCGATCATGATGCTGGAGTCGATGGGCATCTCCGTCGAGTTCAGCCACCACGAGGGCGCCCCCGGCCAGCAGGAGATCGACCTGCGCTACGCCGACGCGCTCACCACGGCCGACAACATCATGACGTTCCGGCTGATCATGAAGGAGGTCGCCCTGGAGCAGGGCATCTGGGCCTCGTTCATGCCCAAGCCGTTCACCGAGCACCCCGGCTCGGGCATGCACACGCACATGTCGCTGTTCGAGGGCGACCGCAACGCCTTCCACGAGGCGGGCACCGACTACCGGCTGTCGAAGATCGGCCGCTCGTTCATCGCGGGCCTGCTGCGGCACGCCGCCGAGATCACCGCCATCACCAACCAGTGGGTCAACTCCTACAAGCGGCTGTGGGGCGGCGCCGAGGCCATCGCGGGGCAGGGCGGCGAGGCGCCCTCCTACGTGTGCTGGGGGCACAACAACCGCTCGGCGCTGGTCCGGGTGCCCATGTACAAGCCGCACAAGGGCGGCTCGACCCGCGTCGAGTTCCGCTCCCTCGACTCGGCGTGCAACCCGTACCTGGCCTTCGCGCTGGTGCTGGCCGCCGGGCTCAAGGGCATCGAGGAGGGCTACGAGCTGCCGCCGGCCGCCGAGGACAACGTCTGGACCCTGACCAGCGCCGAGCGCCGGGCCCTGGGCATCCAGCCGCTGCCCGGCTCGCTCGACGAGGCCATCGCCGTCATGGAGCGCAGCGAGCTGGTGGCCGAGACGCTGGGCGAGCACGTCTTCGACTTCTTCCTGCGCAACAAGCGGGCCGAGTGGCGCGAGTACCGCCGTACGGTCACCGAGTTCGAGCTGGGCCGCTACCTGCCGGTGTTGTGAGGCCGGGCGGGGGAGACCCGCCCGGTTCAGCCCTTGAACTCGCGCACCTCGACCGGCAGCACGCCCACGGCGCGGGCGAGCCGGCGTCCCCACTCCAGCGCGACGTCCAGGTCGGGGGCCCGGATGACGGTGAACCCGCCGACGTGCTCCTTGCCCTCGGTGTAGGGGCCGTCGGTGGTGAACGGCTCGTCCGCGCGCATCCGGATCACCGACGCCTGCTCGGCCGGGGCCAGGCCGCCGGAGAAGACCCACGCGCCGGCCGCGCGCATCTCCGCCTCGACCGCGCCGATGTCGCGCATGATCGGCTCCAGGACCGCGGGCTCGGGCGGCGGGCCGTCGGGCTCGAACAGGGTGAGCAGGTACTGCTTCATGGGGCGTGGTCCTTCCTCGTGCGTCCGCATCCCCCCGGACGCCGTCAGTCGGCGGGGGCGCGGTCGGCGCTGTCGAAGACGATGTGCGTCAGCAGGTCGGCCTCGGCGCGGGTGAGCACGTGCGCGCTGACGGCCGGGGCCGGGTCGCCGCCGGTCACCCGCGCCAGCAGGCTCTCCCAGCGGCGGCGGTGGCGGGCGAACGTGCGGGGCGCGACCACCCGGCCCCTGGCGTGCTGCCCGGCGACCGCCGCCTCCGGCGGCGCGTCGAGCAGCAGCAGGTGGAAGCTCGCCTGCTGCCTGCGGGCCAGCCAGGCGAACCCCTTCAGCACGTACGTGGCGCAGCCCCGGTTGTGCGCGAGGACCGCCTGACCGCCGGCCAGCGCCCGGCTGATGCGGCTCAGGTGGGTGGCGAACACCACGGCGCGGCGCACCGGACGGGGGGCCCAGAGGATCCGGCCGTCCCAGCGCAGGCGGGACTGCCCCGAGTCGATCACCACGACCGCGTCGGCGGCGACGGGCGCGCTCTCGGCGCCGTGGAGGCCGTAGAGGCGGCGCAGCAGCGTGGTCTTGCCGGCGCCGGGCAGCCCGGTCAGCACGACCAGCGACCGGGGCGGAAAGCGTAACGTCGCCCGCTGCACAGCCCCACCCCGCCCGATCGTATTCGCTTCGACCCCTGTTCGCGCCAGCATAGGGCGCGGGGGCGCGCGGCGGGCGGGCCCGGCCGCCGGAACGGTCCGACGGGATTCACCGGGAATGGGCCCGGGGCGGGGAAATCACGGGATAAGGTACTGCCGACGCCTTGATCGGTCTCACCCCGGATACAGATGCGGCTCCGGGTTGGGGCCGATTTTCGTTGTTCCTCACCCCCGAGTCACATCCGTGCCATGGACGGCGCCGACCCTGGGAGGGGACGGCCGGGGGCGGCCGGGGAAGTTTCGGCCACGCCTGTGGCGTTATGGCATGAGTCGGCCGTCGGTCAGGGACCCCCAGCATCGTGGTAATCCGGGAGTCCAGTAAAATCGGCCTACTCTTTACGATATTTCCGGACTTCTCGCCTTCTGGGGCGATATTGGAGGGTGTGGCATGACGACGGCTGCCCTGCAGACCGTGTTGACCGTTCCCGAGCGTTTCCGGGGCCCGGTGGGAGTCGCCAACGGCGGCTGGATCGCGGGCACCATGGCAGAGGCGCTGAACGGCGGCCGATCAGCGGTCGAGGTCACGCTGCACGCGCCCACGCCCCTGGAGACCGAGCTGCGCCTGGAGCACGTCGCCAACAGCGTCTCGCTGTCCGACGGCGACAAGGTCCTGGTCGAGGCCATCCCCGTCGCGGAGACCCTGACCGGGCCCGGGTTCGTGCCGTTCACCGACGCCGCCCGCGCCGAGGCCGGGTTCGTCGGCCTGAAGGCCCACCCGTTCGCCGAGTGCTTCGCCTGCGGCCTGCGCGAGCCGGGCGACGGCCTGCGCATCTTCCCCGGCCCGGTGGAGGGCTCCGACCTGGTCGCCGCCGGCTGGCGGGTGCCGTTCACGGTGAGCGGCGAGGACGGCGTGCCCGCCTCGATCGTGGGCGCGGTGCTCGACTGCATCACCGGCTGGGCGCACTTCGGCCCCGGCGAGTCGGCCCTGCTCGGCCGCCTGGTCGTGCAGATCAACGGCCCGGTGCTGCCGGGTGGCCGCTACTCCGTCGTGGCCCGTCCGACCGGCCGCGACGGCCGCAAGATGTACGGCGAGAGCGGCATCTACGAGGACGACGGCACCCTGGTGGCCGCCGCCCGCGCCACGTGGATCGCTCCACGCTGACCTGCGTCTGCGAACGGCCCCCGAGCTCGGCTCGGGGGCCGTTCTCATGCCCCGGTGATCCGTTCCAGGACGGTCGTCACCGGCTGCTCGTCGAACAGGATCGTGTAGTGGTTGCAGTCGGGCACGACCTCGTCGCGCAGGCCGGGCACGCGGGCGGTCCAGGTGCGGGCGACCTCGTCGGGGAGCATGCCGGTGTCCTGGTTCAGCAGGCCGCGCGGGGCCCTGAGCAGGTGGGCGGGCGCCTTGATCGCGGCCAGCGCGGCGCCGATCTCGGCGGTCTCGGTGCGCATCCAGCGCCCGTCCGCCAGCACGGCCTCGCCGACCGCCCGCGAGCGCAGCGCGCCCTCGGGGCCGTCGAGGTCGTAGCGCACGTACGCCTCCACGTCGGGGCTCCAGTGGCCGACGAAGGCCGGGTGGGCCTTGAAGAAGTCCACGTACTCCTCCGGCGAGGCGAACGTCCGGCGCAACCGGGCCAGCGCGGGGCCGAGCGTGGCCGCCAGCGCGGCGTCGGGGTCCGCGCCCTCGGGCAGGGGGAGGGGGAGGCCGCCGTCCACCAGGACGACCCGGTCGAAGTCGCGCTCGGCCGCGGCCAGCACGGCCACGTACGCGCCCATCGAATGGCCGGCCAGCACCGCGTCCGGGCCCGCGCCGACGTGCTCGGCGACGCGCAGGACGTCCTCGGCGTGCCGGGGCAGCCCGTACGGGCCGGGCAGGGAGGCGCTGTGACCACGGCCGCGCAGGTCCATCGCGATCAGCGACCACTCCTCGGGCAGCCGTCGTCCGACCGCGCCCCAGGCCATCAGCGAGGCGCTGATGCCGTGGACCGCGATGACCTTGCGGGGGCCGGTGCCGAACGTGGCGACGCGGAGCCCGTCCACTTCGTCGAATCTCATAGCCGGATCCTAGGGACGCCGTCCGGGGCCGGGAGTCACCGGCCGTCGCGCGCGCAGTTCGCACGGCGGGCGTAAGGGCGTTTTCGCCAAAAAATGCGGATAAATTACCCGATATGCGCATCACCGTGATCGAGCACGAGGCCGGCGCCGGGCTCGGCCACCTGGCCGACTGGCTGGGCCTGACCTGCGACGTCGTACGGCCGTACCGGGGTGAGCCGGTGCCGGAGCGGGCCGCCGACGGCCTGATCGTGCTCGGCGGCGCCGCGGCCGCCTGGGAGGACGAGCGCAGCCCCTGGCAGCCCGCCACCCGCGCCCTGCTGCGCCGCGCCGTGGCGGAGGGCACGCCCACGCTGGGCATCTGCCTCGGCGCCCAGCTTCTCACCATGGCGCTCGGCGGCACGGTCGAGCGCGGCGGGAACGGCCTGGAGGTGGGGGCGTGCGAGGTGGTCGCGCTCCCCGCCGCCGCCTCCGACCGGCTGCTGTCCGGCGTCCCGGCCCGGGCCACCGCCATCCAGTACCACCAGGACGCCATGACGCGGCTGCCGCAGGGCGCGGTGCCGCTGATGACCGGGGCCCAGTACCCGAACCAGGCCTACCGGGTCGGCGAGCGCGCCTGGGCGGTGCAGTTCCACCCCGAGGCCACCCCGGAGATCTTCACCTCCTGGACGGCGGAGTCGGACCTGGCGGCGGCCGAGGACCTGAACGCCGCCGTCAAGGCCGCCGAGCCCGCCCTGGTCGCGACCTGGCGCCCGGTGGCGCAGGCGTTCGCCCAGGTGGTCGAAGCCTCCCGCCCGACCTGACAGCCCAACCCGGGCGGCCAGGAGCCGGACGCCGGTGCTGGTCAGAACCAGCGGTCGCGGCCGAGGCCGTCCGTGGCAGATGACTCCGTGGCCGACGACTCGGCGGCCGATGGCTCGGCGGCCCGGTCATGGCGGCGGGTGAGCAGGTGGGCGACCGCGTGCACGCCACCCACCGCCAGTGGCAGCGCCGCGAGCCCGAACGCGGCCGACCGCCCCGGCGCCGCCACCACCCCCGCCCGCCGCAACCGCCGCCATGCCCACGCCGAGAACGGGATCACCACCAGCGGCGCCGTCACCACCCCCGGCGTGTACCCCCGCGTGGCGGCCGCCTGCGCCAGGTGGACGACCCCGTGCAGCCCGAACCCGGCCAGCACCGCCTGGAACACCGGGCTGCGCCCGCCGCTGCGCGCCCCCAGCGCCGAGGCCCCCGCCACCACGCCGCCCATCAGCCCGATCGCCACGTTCACCCGCGCCTGCGACACCTCCAGCCGCTCCCACGGCACCCCCGGGTACAGCCGCTCCAGCCGGGGACGGGCCCGCCGCGCCCATCCCGCCATGGTCGCCAGCTCCTCGGCGTCGTGCACGGCCCAGGCCGCCAGCAGTCCCCAGGTCACCGCCGCGGGCATCCGGCTCATGTCGTCCCCCTCCTCAGCAAACACAACGCTACGTTGCGTTGTACTTTACGGCCTTCCGGAAGCCACCTGTCAAGATGAGCAGGTGCCCAGGATCGAATCGACCGCCGCACGCCTGGCCAAGCTCGGCTTCGCCGACGGCGCCAGAGCCGCCCAGCTGCTCGACCGCACCCCGGCCGACCTCGACGACCTCCTGGAGTTCCTGGTCGCCGTGGCCGATCCCGACCTGGCCCTGGTCTCGCTGACCCGCCTGGCCGAGCGCGAGCCGGCCGTCCTGACCGCGGTGCGCGAGGACGAGCGGCTCAGGGCGCGCCTGTTCGCCGTGCTCGGCGTCAGCGCCGCGCTCGGCGAGCACCTGGTCCGCCACCCCGGGCAGACGGCCCTGCTGGCCGAGCCCGAGCTGGGCGAGGCGCGCGCCGCGCTGCTGCGCGCCGTCGGCGCCGAGCCCGGCGAGCCCGAGCCGCGCGCCGGCGACCCCGACCCGCTGGTGGCGCTGCGGGTCGCCTACCGGGGCCGGCTCATGCACCTGGCCGCCCGCGACCTCACCGGGCAGGCCACGCTCGCGGAGGTCATGGCCGAACTGTCCGACCTGGCCGGCGCGGCGCTGGAGGCCGCCCTCGCGATCGCCCGCGCCGAGGTCGACGACTCCGAGGCGCGCCTGGCGGTCATCGGCATGGGCAAGTGCGGCGCGCGCGAGCTCAACTACATCAGCGACGTCGATGTGATCTTCGTCGCCGAGCCGCGCGAGGGCGCCGACGAGACCAAGGCGCTGCGGTCGGCGACCCGGCTGGCCCAGGCCATGATGCGGGCCTGCACGGCGGCCACCCAGGAGGGCTCGCTGTGGGAGGTCGACGCCGGCCTGCGCCCCGAGGGGCGGTCCGGCCCGCTGGTCCGCACCCTGGCCAGCCACCTGGCCTACTACCGCCGCTGGGCCAAGACCTGGGAGTTCCAGGCGCTGCTCAAGGCCCGTCCGGTGGCGGGCGACCAGGAGCTCGGCGAGTCCTACGTCCAGGCGGTCAACGACCTGGTCTGGACGGCCGCCACCCGCGAGCACTTCGTCGAGGACGTCCAGGCCATGCGCCGCCGCGTCGAGTCGCACGTGCGCGCCGAGGGGGAGCGGCAGCTCAAGCTGGGGCCCGGCGGGCTGCGCGACATCGAGTTCGCCGTCCAGCTCCTGCAGCTCGTGCACGGCAGGCTCGACCCGCTGCTGCGCCGCCGGGCCACCCTCCCGGCCCTGGCCGCCCTCTCCCGCGGCGGCTACGTCGGCCGCGACGACTCGCGCGGGCTCGCCGAGGCGTATTCGTTCCTGCGCCAGGTCGAGCACCTGTTGCAGCTCCACCGGCTGCGGCGTACCCACCTGCTGCCCACCGACGAGGCCGACCTGCGCAGGCTCGGCCGCGCCCTCGGCATGCAGGCCGACCCGGTGGGGGAGTTCACCGCCCGGTGGCGCCGGCACGCCATGGAGGCGCGGCGGTTGCACGAGAAGCTGTTCTACCGGCCGCTGCTCCAGGCGGTGGCCCGGCTGCCGGAGTCGGAGGCGCGGCTGTCCACGGCCGCGGCGGCGGCCCGGCTGGAGGCGCTCGGCTACGTCGATCCGAGCGGCGCCCTGCGGCACATCGCCGCGCTGACCACGGGCGTGTCCAGGCGCGCGGCCATCCAGCGCACGCTGCTGCCCGTCATGCTCGGCTGGTTCGCCGACACGCCCGACCCCGACGCGGCGCTGCTCGGCTTCCGCCAGGTCAGCGACAAGCTCGGCAGCACCCCCTGGTACCTGCGGCTGCTGCGTGACGAGACGGCGGTGGCCGCCCGCATGGCGCGGGTGCTCGGCACCGGCCGCTACGCCACCGGACTGCTCATGCACGCCCCCGACGCGGTCGCGATGCTCGGCTCCGACGCGGAGCTGGCCGTGCGCCCGCCCGAGTCGCTGCGCGGCGAGGCGTCGGCCGCGGTGTCCCGGCACGCCGGCGACCCGGAGACCGCGGTGGCGGCCGTGCGCGGGCTGCGCCGCAGGGAGCTGTTCCGCACGGCCGTCGCCGACATCTCGGGGCTGCTCGACATCGAGGCCGTCGGCACGGCCCTGTCGTCGCTCACCGACGTGACCCTGCAGGCCGCGCTCGACGCCGCGCTGGCCAAGGCCCCCGACGTGACCAGGTTCGCGGTCGTCGCCATGGGCCGCCTCGGCGGCATGGAGTGCTCGTACGCCAGCGACGCCGACGTGATGTTCGTGCACTCGCCGCTGCCCGGCGTGGAGGAGCGGGAGGCCACCGACGCCGCCTTCGCCGTGGCCAACGAGCTGCGCCGGCTGCTGTCGCTGCCCGCGCCCGACCCGCCGCTGCTCATCGACCCCGACCTGCGCCCCGAGGGCCGCCAGGGGCCGCTGGTGCGCACGCTGGCCTCCTACCGGGCCTACTACGCCCGCTGGTCGTCGCCGTGGGAGGCACAGGCGCTGCTGCGCGCCCGCTTCTCGGCCGGCGACGCCTCCCTCGGCGCCGCGTTCACGTCCGTGATCGACGAGCTGCGCTACCCGGCCGGCGGGCTGCGCGAGGACGCGATCAGGGAGATCAGGCGGCTCAAGGCGCGCATGGAGGCCGAGCGGCTGCCGCGCGGCGCCGACCCCGCCCTGCACACCAAGCTCGGCCCCGGCGGGCTGTCGGACGTGGAGTGGGTGGCCCAGCTGCTCCAGCTCTGCCACGCGGGCGAGGTGCCGGCCCTGCGCACCACCCGTACCATCGGGGCGCTGCGCGCGGCGGCGGCCGAGGGGCTGCTGGACCCGGACGACGAGCGCGTGCTGGCCGAGGCGTGGCGGTTCGCCTCCCGGGTCCGCGACGCGATCATGCTGGTCCGGGGCAGGCCGGGGGACAGCGTGCCGGCCGAGGCGGGGGAGCGCCGGCTCATCGCCCGTACGCTCGGCTACCCGCCGGACGGCTCGGAGGACTTCCTCGACGACTACCGCCGCGTCACCCGCCGCGCCCGCCAGGTCGTCGAGCGCGTCTTCTACGGGGGTTGATCCCGGTCCGCGGCCGGGTGTATCAAGGCGCAGGTGTTATCCGTTTACGTGGACCTGGCCCTCGGCCTGGTGGTGTCGTTCCTGCTGCTCTCACTGCTGGTGAGCGGGGTCAACGAGGCGTTCGTGCGCCTGCTCGCGATCCGCAGCAAGTTCCTGTGGGCCTACCTCAGGGACACCCTCGACGGCGCCGACGCGCAGGGCAGGTCGTGGCTGCCCGCCAAGGTGCGCGACGTGTTCGCCGCGCTGCCGTTCACCCGTGATCCCCGGCCGGTCCACAGCGACCAGCCCGCGCCCGCCGAGCCCGGCACGCTGCCGGTCGCCGAGCCCAAGGCGCAGGACGCCATGGTCAGGCTGCTGTACGAACGCGTCCAGGAGATCGACCACCCGACGAAGGGCCGGACGAGCATCGCGAACATCCCGCCGGGGCGCTTCGCCGTCGCCCTGATGGAGATGGCGGCCGCCGAGCCCGAGGGCGTCGAGGGCTTCCTGGCCAAGCTCAAGGGGATGGGCAGCCCCCTGTACGGCCACCTGCGCGGCGTCTGGGAGACCGCGCAGCGCGACCTCGACCGGTTCAGGCAGGGCGTCGAGACCTGGTTCGACGGCGAGATGGAACGCCTGTCGATGTTGTACAAGCGCTACGTCAAGTGGGTGGTGGCCGTCCTCGGCCTCCTGGTCACCCTGCTGTTCACCATGGACGGCCTGGAGTACGGCAAGACGCTGCTGCGCGACAACGCCTTCCGCGCCTCGGTGACCGCCGTGGCCGAGGCGGGCCCGGCGGCCTACGACGAGCTCAAGGCCCGGTGCGGCCAGTCAGACCCCGTGCCGTGCATCACCGAGACGCTCAGCGAGCCCGCGATGGTCCAGATGCTCCAGCACGCGCTGGTCAGCATCGCCATCCCGGCCGAGGGCGACCCCACGCTGCACTGGAACGGCGCCACCTGGTGGAGCCGGCTCACCACCCCCAGCCACTGGCCCGGCTACCTGCTGACGTACGTGGCACTGCTGTTCGGCGCCCCCTTCTGGTGGGACGTGTTCCGCCGCATCACCGGCATCAAGGCCCGGCGCAAGGACCAGTGAACAGGCCGCCGGATCAGGCGCTCATGGCGTACAGCACGTCCCGCAGCGACTCCTCGCGTCCGCGCAGCCAGACCAGGCGCAGGGCCAGCGCGGGCGCCCGGCAGTCCAGCGCGACCAGCGCGCCGGAGCCGAGGTCGGCGCCCAGCGCGAAGTCCGGCAGCAGGGCCTGCCCGAAGCCCTGCCTGGCCCACTCGCGGGCGGTGGCGATGCTGGTCAGCTCCCTGCGCGGCACGTCCGGGCCGAACGCCTGGTCGGCCGCGAGCCGGATCGAGCAGCCGGGCGGGCTCACCAGCAGCGGCTCCCGCTCGCCGTCCGGCGCGGCGACCAGCGACAGCGCGACCTCGCCGACGTCGAGGAAGTCCATGCCGGGCGGCGGGGTGAACCCGAGGCCGCCGATCCGCGGGCCGAGGTCGAGCAGGAGCGCCGCGTCCAGGTCGCCGGAGGCCACCTGGGCCAGCAGGTCCTGCCGCATCAGGGAGCGCACGTCCACGTCCAGGTCGGGGCGGCGTTCGGACAGGCGGCGCAGCACGGCCGGCAGCCGGGCGGCGGCCAGCATCTCCAGCGCGCCGACGCGCATACGGCGGCGCCGGCCGGTGACCGCGCGGCGCACCTCCTCGGCGTGGTCGAGCAGGCCCTGTGCGCGGCCGAGCAGCGCGGCGCCGGCCTCGGTCAGCCGCATGCCCTGCGGCGTGCGCTCGAACAGCGGCACGCCGAGGCTGCCCTCCAGCCTGCGCACCTGCTCCGACACCGAGGCCGGGGCCAGGCCGAGCGCGTTCGCCGCGCCGGTGACGGTGCCCGCCCCCGCGACGGCGACAAAGCCCCTCAACTGCCGCAAGTCCATATAAAGCAGCATAAGGTTTTCCCGAATGCCCCGTACGGCGCCGCCTGTTGAGGGGGAAAGTGGCGTTTGACCAGGCTGTGGGCATGCGAATGTTCGGTTTCTCCCTCGCCTACTTCCTGGTGATCCTCGACACGACCGTGCTGACGATCGCGCTGCCGGACCTGCGCGCCTCCCTCGGCGGCTCGCTGGCCGGGCAGCAGTGGGCGGTCAACGCCTACACCGTCGCCTTCGCCGCGTCGCTGCTCACCGCCGGCGCCGTGGCCGACCGGTTCGGCGCGGCCCGCGTCTTCAAGGCCGGGGTGGCGTTGTTCGGCGCGCTGTCGCTGCTCAGCGCGGCGGCGCCGGACCTCGGCGTGCTGGTCGTGCTGCGCGCGCTGCTCGGCGTGGCCGCGGCGCTGTGCACCGGCGGCTCGCTCGGGCTGCTCGCCGAGATGTTCCCGGCGCCCGCCGCCCGTGCCCGCGCCACCGGCCTGTGGGCGGCCGTCACCGGCTCGGCGCTGGCCGCCGGCCCCCTGCTCGGCGGCCTCCTGGTCGGACTGTCCGGCTGGCGCGCGGTCTTCCTGGTCAACGTGCCCTTCGCCGTGGTCAGCCTGCTGATCATGCGGAACGTCGTTTCCCCGCGCGGCTCCCGGCGGATCGACTGGCAGGTCCAGGCCCTGGCCTGCGTGCTGCTCGGCCTGGTCGCCGAGGCCCTGATCGACAGCTCCGCGCTCGCCGCCGGGCTGGCCGTGGCCGTCCTGGTGGCGCTGGTGCTGGTGGAGCGCCGCAGCCACGCCCCCGCCCTCCCCGGCGGCCTGCTCGCCGCCACCTGGCCGGAGCTGCTGGCCGGGACGGTCGCCAACTTCGCCTTCTCCGGCGCGCTGTTCGTGCTCACCCTCCTCCTCCAGGACACCCGCCACCTGTCCCCGGTCGCCGCCGGGCTCGCCTTCCTGCCGCTCACCCTGCCCATGACGGTGAACCCGCTGCTCACCGGCCGCCTGGTGGCCCGCTACGGCCCGCGTCCGCCGATCCTGGGCGGTCTCGCCCTCCTCGCTACCGGTCTGGCGGGGGTGGCGTTCACCGACGTGCTCGCGCCCTGGCTGGTGGTCATGGGGTTCGGGCTGTCGTTCGTGTTCCCGGCGCTGATGGCGGGCATGGTGAACGCCGCCCCCGCCGGCACGGCCGGCACCGCGGGCGGCGTGCTGAACGCCTCCCGCCAGGTCGGCGCCACCCTCGGCGTGGCGGTGCTGGGCGTCGTCGGGCGGCCCCTGCTCGCCGCGGCCGTCCTGACGGCGGCGACGTTCGGCTGCTACGCCCTGGCCGCCGCCCGCGCCCGGCATGCCGCGCGGGGACGACGGGAGGCCGCCGCAGTATCGTGAGGCGCACGAGTCAGACGACCGGCGAGGTGACAGTGCGTTTCCAGCATTCCGCGGACATCTGGCGGGACTTCCCCGACCTGGTGCCCTTCGCGCTCCACGTGGCGGGCGTCGACGCCGCCGCCCGCGTCGACGACCAGGTGGCCCGCTACGGCGACCTGGCCGCCCGGCGGGCCGCGCCCGAGAGCGAGCTGCCCGAGATCCAGGCGTGGCGGCGGGCGTTCACCCGGATGGGGCTCAAGCCGACGCAGTACCGGTGCGCGTCGGAGTCGCTGCTGCGCCGCTTCAGGAAGGAGGGCGCACTGCCGCGCCTGCATCCCCTGATCGACCTGTGCAACGCGGTCTCGATCGCCTTCGCCGTGCCGGTGGCGGTGTTCGACGTCTCCCGCGTCTCCGGCTTCGTCGAGGTGCGGTACGCCTCGGGCGAGGAGACGTACCTGACCTTCTCCGGCGAGACGGAGCACCCGGCCGCCGGAGAAGTGATCTTCGCCGACGCGGACGACCAGGCGCACGCGCGCCGCTGGACCAACCGGCAGAGCGGCCTGTCGGCGGTCCGCGACACCACCACCGACGTGCTCATCGTGGCCGAGGCCCTGCACGAGACGGCCCGCGCGGACGTCGAACGCCTGGCCACGGCCCTCTACGACGAGCTGACCGCCCTGTGGCCGGTGTCGCCGAAGTCGGAGATCCTCACCGCGTCGGCGCCCCGCTTCGACTTCTGACCACGGGGCGGTCCCCGCTCATGGCTCAGCAGGGCGTGAAGTAGACCTTCTGGGTGCCCGACAGGACGCCCCACTCGCCGGCGGGCTGGCCGCAGCCGAACCAGCGCTGGCCGACGAGCTGGTCGCCGTTGAAGTAGGCGAAGACGACGAGGAGATCGCCACCGGGCGGCGGCGGCGGGATGGCGTGAGCCGGGGTCGAACCGAGACAGAGCGCGCCGGCGGCCAGCACCGCGGCTAACAGCCCTCGTCTGATCCTCATGACGGTCCTCCAGATCCTTCGGGCGCGTTCGGCCGATGGCCGGTTGCGTGATCTGGGATCAAGGTAACCGCGTTCGCCGACCCCCGCCAGAGCCCTCCCAACCGGCCGTTGCGGGGGCCGGACGACCGGCCCGAAGGGCGCGGTGGCTCCGTTGCGCGGGAGTGAGCGAGAAGGGGCCCGGTGCCGTCATCGGCGCCGGGCCCCTTCGTTCCGGGTTCTCCCGAGGGGAGAACCGCGGCCTCACACGTCGTAGTACAGCTCGAACTCGTGCGGGTGCGGACGCAGGCGGATCGGGTCGACCTCGTTCTCCCGCTTGTACGACACCCAGGTCTCGATCAGGTCGGGCGTGAACACGCCGCCTTCGAGCAGGTAGTCGTGGTCGGCCTCCAGCGCGTCGAGCACCTCGGGCAGCGAGCCGGGCACCTGCGGCACCTGGCGGGCCTCCTCCGGCGGCAGCTCGTACAGGTCCTTGTCGACCGGCTCCGGCGGCTCGATCTTGTTGCGGATGCCGTCGATCCCCGCCATCAGCATCGCCGAGAAGGCGAAGTACGGGTTGCACGACGGGTCGGGCACGCGGAACTCGATGCGCTTGGCCTTCGGGTTGGACCCCGTGATCGGGATGCGCACGCAGGCCGAGCGGTTGCGCTGGGAGTAGACCAGGTTGACCGGGGCCTCGTAGCCCGGGACCAGGCGGTGGTAGGAGTTGACCGTCGGGTTGGTGAAGGCCAGCAGCGACGGCGCGTGCCGCAGCAGGCCGCCGATGTAGTAGCGGGCGGTGTCGGACAGGCCCGCGTAGCCGACCTCGTCGTAGAACAGCGGCGAGCCGTCCTTCCACAGCGACTGGTGGCAGTGCATGCCGGAGCCGTTGTCGCCGAAGATCGGCTTGGGCATGAACGTGACGGTGTGGCCGTACTCCAGGGCGGTGCTCTTGATGACGTACTTGTAGAGCATCAGGTTGTCGGCCGTCTTGAGCAGCGTGCCGAACCTGAAGTCGATCTCCGCCTGGCCCGCCGTGCCGACCTCGTGGTGCTGCATCTCGACGTCGATGCCGCACTCGATGAGGTTGCGCACCATCTCCGAACGCAGGTCGGTGAAGTGGTCCATCGGCGGGACCGGGAAGTAGCCGCCCTTGTAGCGCGGCTTGTAGCCCAGGTTGCCGCCCTCGGCCCGCTTGCCGGTGTTCCAGGCGCCCTCGATGGAGTCGATGTAGTAGTAGCCGGCGTTCGCCTTCGTCTCGAAGCGCACGTCGTCGAAGATGTAGAACTCGGCCTCGGGGCCGAAGTAGGCCGTGTCGGCGATGCCGGTGCCCTTGAGGTACTCCTCGGCCTTGCGCGCCACGTTGCGCGGGTCGCGGCTGTAGGCCTCGCCGGTCAGCGGGTCGTGCACGAAGAAGTTGAGATTGAGCGTCTTGTGCTGGCGGAACGGGTCGAGCACCGCGCTGGACGGGTCGGGCAGCAGCAGCATGTCCGACTCGTGGATCGCCTGGAAGCCGCGGATGGACGAGCCGTCGAACATGAGCCCGTCGGTGAAGACGTTCGCGCCGAAGTTCTCGACCGGGAAGGTGAAGTGGTGCGTCGTCCCCGGCAGGTCGGTGAACCTGACATCGACGAACTGCACCCCTTCGTCACTGATGAACTTCAGGACGTCGTCGGCGGAGTTGAACACTCTCGAACCTCCCTGAGGGACTGGCCATCATGCCGACGCTAGGTCGCGGCCGTTTCCGTACGGTGTCTCGATTGTTTCGCATGTGTTACGCAGGGTCACGTCCCCTGGGACGTGTCGCAGCCTCCGTCGAAATCCGGCCGGACGTCCAGGTCGTAGGGGTCGGTGGCCGGGCCCGTCGGCGCGACGGAACCGGGCGGGTCGTCCTCGTAGACGGGGTGGACGAACCCGTCGTCGATGTCGCAGTCGGCCGGGGTGCTGCTCATGCCC
The DNA here is from genome assembly GCF_042878785.1 of Nonomuraea sp. NPDC003560. NCBI lineage: Bacteria > Bacillati > Actinomycetota > Actinomycetes > Streptosporangiales > Streptosporangiaceae > Nonomuraea > Nonomuraea sp. NPDC003560. The sequence continues at coordinate 466,512 of NZ_JBIAOF010000002.1, forward strand.
CAGTCCACGTACACGGCGGGCTTGCCGTCCGAGCGGTAGAGCTGCACCTCGCCGGTGAGCTGCGAGACCAGCCGCATGGTGGTGGCCGGCACGCCGGGGCGGCGCACGGCGTAGACGGCCAGGTAGTTCACGTCGACCTTGACGCCGTGCAGCCCGTCCTCCCGGAAGGTGCCGAGGCGGGCGGCGCCATTGATCTTGACCACGTCGGTGGCGAGCTCGGCGCTGCCGGGGGCGAAGCTGTGCACCATCTGGCGGCTGTCGTACTTCTTGCCGCCCAGCTCTTTGGAGAACTCCTCGCGCTGGTCGGCGTCGAGCAGCCCGGCGAACGCCTTGGGCCTGCCGCCCAGCAGGGTCTCGCGGTCGAGCAGGGCCGCCGCCAGCAGGGCGCGGGTGCGCTCCAGGCCCTTGGCCACCTCCGCCTTCGACAGGCCGCCCAGCGCCTTCGCCGCCGGCATCACGAGGCCCGCGGCGCCGTCGGCGTAGCGCTCGGCGGGCGAGCCGGCGAAGGGGTCGTCCGCGTCGACGGGGTTCGCGGGCAGGGACAGGGCCTCCAGGCCGGGGTTCCCGCCGAGCAGGTCGGGGCGGTAGGTGACCACGAGCCCCGCGGCGCCCACGATCGCGCACAACGCGATCAGGGCGACCGACATGCGCCCGAGCCGGCGCGGACCGTGGCCGACCGGCACGTGATCGGCGGGTAAGCGGTCCCGCCGCGGCGGGCGTGGCGGGCGTTGCCGCGTCACGCCTTCCTTGGCCCCCTTGGCGGCGGACGAGCGCATCCTGCGGCGCTCGCCCTCGTCGATCTGCGCGACCACCTCGTTGAAGCGCGCGTCAAGGTCATCCCCGTGTGGCATGGCGACCATGATGGCGAGGGCAGAGCGCGGTTGGGTCACGATGCCGACCGCCCCGGGGGCCGGATACCGTTGACGGCATGAGCAGCAACGAGCCTCGGTGGACGCAGACCTGGCTGGGCGGCATCCGGTCCGCCGGGATCGACCTCGGATATCCGGGTGAGCGTCTCGGGCTGCCCGAGGAGGGCAGCGGATCGGTCGCCGGGTGGGGGCGCAGGATCGCCGCGCTCGTGATCGACTGGATGATCTGCACCTGGGTCGTCGTGCAGCTGCTGCTCAGGATGAACCCGGCCGAGTCCCCGTGGGCGCCGGCGCTGGTGTTCGCGCTCCAATACCTGCTGCTCGTCGGCTTCATGGGCCAGACGTTCGGCCACCGGCTGGCCGGCGTCCGCGTCGCCGCCATGGACGGCGGCGCCCCGCGCCTGCTGCCCGTGCTGGTGCGCACCGTCCTGCTCGGCCTGGCCCTGCCCGCCCTGATCTGGGACCGTGACCACCGCGGGGTGCACGACCGGGTGTCCAACACCATGGTCGTCCGGATGTGACGACCCGCCGGGCCGGGGCGGGCCGGTGGTTCGGCCCGCTCATGGTGGCGGCGGTGTGCGTGCAGGCGGCGACGTTCGCGGCCCGTCCCATGGTCAGCTACCGGGCCATCGAGATCGGCGCGGGCAATCTCGGCATCGGGCTCATCACCGCCGGGTTCTCGGTGCTCCCGCTCTTCGCGGCCGTCTCCGTCGGGCGCCGGGTGGACGCCTCCGGCGAGCGCGGCGCGGCCCTGCTGGGCGCCGCGCTGATCACCGGCAGCGCCCTGGCCCTGGCCGTGGCCCGCTCGTTGTGGGCGCTGGTGCTGCTCAACGCGCTGTTCGGGCTCGGGCACCTGCTGTCCGTCGTCGCCCAGCAGGCCGTCATCGCCAACCGGGTGGCCGCCGGGGGCCACGACCGCGCCTACGCGCGCTTCACCGTGTTCACCTCGCTCGGCCAGCTCGCCGGGCCGTCCGCCGCGGCCCTCGTGGCGGACGGCACGCTCGCCACCGGTGGCGACGCGGGGGGTGGGGCCGGCGTCGGGCCCGCCCTCGTCGTGGCGGCCGGGTTCGGGCTGGTGGCGGGGCTGGCGAGCCTGTGGACCGACGGGCCGGGCCCGGCGCGCGGGCGGGCCGCCGTCCGGCGTTTCCCGCTGCGCGGCACGCTCGGCCAGGAGGGCATGTGGCAGGCCCTGGTCACGAGCCTGGCCACGGTGTCCACGATCGACCTGGTGCTGGCGTACCTGCCGGCCTGGGGGCAGAGCCGCGGCGCCGGGGTGGCCGCGGTCGGCGCGCTGCTGGCGCTGCGGGCCGCCACCACCATGGCGAGCAGGCTCGCCATGGAACGCCTGGTCCTGCGGTACGGCCGCCGCGCCGTCCTGGTGACCAGCACCGTCGCCGCCGCGGTCACCGTCGCCGCGCTGCCGCTGTGCGGCCCGGCCGCCGCGGTGCCGGTGGTCGCGCTGATGGGCTTCGCGCTGGGGCTGGGCCAGCCCCTGACGCTGTCCTGGGTGGCCGGTCGCGCGCGGGCCGGCGAGCGCGGCACGGCGCTCGCGCTGCGCCTGACCGGCAACCGGCTGGGTCAGGTGCTGGTGCCCGCCGTGGCGGGCGTGGTGGCGGGGGCGACCGGCGTGCTCGGCGTCTTCGCGCTGAGCGCCGCCATGCTCGCCGCCACCGCCGGTCTGGCAGCCCGCGCGCCGATGAGCACCGCGGAGTAGAAACCCGTACCGGGTTTGTTTTCCTACCCGGTACGGTTATCGTGGAGCCATGATGGCGGGGCTCAGGGAGCGCAAGAAGGAGCAGACGCGGCGGCGCATCGCGGAGACGGCTCTGCGGCTGTTCGCCGAGCGCGGCTACGACGCGGTGACGGTCAACGAGATCGCCGAGGCGGCCGGGGTCGCGAAGGTCACGCTGTTCGCGTACTTCCCCAGCAAGGAGTGCCTGGCCCTCGACGGCGTCACGGAGGACACGGCCGCGATCGTGGCGGGCCGGGCGCCGGGCGTCTCGCCGCTCGGCGCGCTGCGCGAGCACTACCGGACGATGGCCGCCCAGGGGGCGCGGGACGTGGACGTGGAGGGGCTGCTGACCCGCGTCCGGGTGATCGCGGCCACCCCGGCGCTGCTGGCGGCCGTCCAGCAGACCCACGCGGGCGAGCGGCACGCGCTGGCCGCGGCGCTGGGCGAGGCCGTGGGCGCGCCCGCGGGCGACCTGACCGCCCAGCTCATGGCGGCCCAGATCACCGCCACGATCACCACGCTGCAGGAGGCGTTCTTCCACCGGCTCGCCTCGGGGGGCTCGCTGGAGGAGGCGGGCCGGCTGCTGGCGGACGACGTCGAGACGGCCTTCGATCTCCTCGAAAACGGCTTTTCATCGACAAAAGGGGAAAAATAGTGATAAAAGGGATTAACTATGACACTGGGTTTCTGAACGGCCCGCAGCTCAGCCGCCGGACCTTCGATCCCGACGTCGTCGCCCGCGAGATGCGAGTGATCGCCGACGAGCTCCACTGCACGGCCGTCCGCGTCTCCGGCGGCGATCCCGACCGGCTCTCCGTCGCGGCCGAGCGGGCCGCGGCGGCCGGTCTGGAGGTGTGGTTCGCGCCCTTCCCCGTGGACGCCACCCCCGAGCAGGCCGTCGCCCTCTACGCCGACTGCGCCGCCCGCGCCGAGTCCCTGCGCCGCACCGGCGCCGAGGTGGTGCTGGTCGCCGGGTGCGAGACCAGCGCGTTCTGCCACGGTTTCATCCCCGGCGCCACGTACGGCGAGCGCCTGCAGGCCATGACGACGGCCGACCTCGCCTGGTGGCAGACGACGGCCGCCGACGTCGCGCCCCGCTTCAACGCCTTCCTGGCCGAGGCCGCCGCGGCGGTCAGGGCCCGGTTCGGCGGCCCGCTCACGTACGCGTCGGGCCCCTGGGAGTTCGTCGACTGGACGCCCTTCGACATCGTCGGCGTCGACGCCTACCGCGCCGCCCACAACGCCGCCGACTTCCCCGCGGAGGTGCGCGCCCACTTCGCCCACGGCAAGCCGGTGGCCGCCACCGAGTTCGGCACCTGCGCCTACAAGGGCGCGGGGGAGCGGGGCGGCTCGGCGTGGCTGGTGCCCGAGGGGGCCGTGCCCGACGAGGGCGAGCAGGTCCGCTACTTGGCGGAGTTGCTCGACGTCTTCGAGGCCGAGGGCCTGGCGGCCGCGTTCTGGTTCACCTTCGCCGCCTACAACCGGCGCGGCGCCGACGACCTCGGCTCCTACGGCGTGGTCAGGATGCTCGACGAGACCCGCTGGGAGCCCAAGGAGGTCTTCGCGGCCCTGGCGGCTAGGTATTCGCGCAGGTGAAGATGGCCGTGCCGGGGATGTGCCGGCCGCGCAGCGGGCTCCAGCCGCCCCACGCCCGCTCGTGCCCCTGCGGCCACTCCGGCTCCAGCAGGCCGGTGAGGGTCAGCCCGGAGGCGGCCAGCAGGCCGATCCAGTCGCCCATCGTGCGGTGGTGCTCGACGTAGGAGGGGGTGCCGTCGTCGTCCCGCTCGACGTAGGGCGAGCGGTCGAAGTAGGAGCGGTCGGAGGTGAGCCCGCGCGGGCCGGGATCGTCGGGGAAGGCCCACCGGATCGGGTGGCTCACCGAGAACACGAACCGGCCGCCCGGCCGCAGCACCCGGCGCACCTCGCGGAAGACCGCCAGCGGGTCGGCCACGAACGGCAGCGCCCCGTACGCCGAGCACGCCAGGTCGAAGGCGCCGGACGCGTACGGCAGCGACTCGGCGTCGGCCTGCGCCACGGGCACGCGCAGGCCGGTGTCGAGGTCGATGCGCTGGGAGTGGCGCAACTGCCGGTGGGAGATGTCGAAGGCGGCCACCCGGGCCCCCTGCGTCACCAGCCACCGCGCGCACTGCGCCGCGCCGCAGCCGATCTCCAGCACCCGCCGGCCGCGCACCTCGCCCAGGAGATGCGCCTCGGCCTCGTCGACGCCCTCGGGGCACCAGACGAACCCGGTGTCCCGCAGGAAGCCGCCGTGCTCGACCTGGTAGTCGTCGGCGTTGCCGTCCCACCAGTGGCGGTTGGCCCGCGAGGAGACCGACAGCACTAGCGCATCTTCGGGCCGCGCGGCATGCGGGCCCCCTTGGGCATCGGGCCCTTGGGCATCGGCAGGTTCTTCGGCAGCGAGCGCAGCCGGTCCTTGACCTCGTTGACCGAGGGCTTCTTCAGGTTGCGCGGCAGCTTCATGATGTGCCGCTGGAGCTTGGCGATCGGCACCTGGCCCTCGCCGTCGCCGCACTGGATGTCGTAGATCTCGACGCCCAGCACCACGCGCGCGACCCGCTTCTTCTCGGCCGCGAGCATCTTGGCCACCCGGTTGCCCGGCCCCTCGGAGACCAGCACGACCCCCGGGAAGCCGACGACGAGGTGGACCAGGTCCTGGTCACGGTTGACCGCGATGGCCGGGGTGACCTGCCAGTTGCCCCGCATGCCCTGCAGGACCGCGGCGGCGGCGCCCGTCTGGCCGTGCAGGATCGAGTACTGGGCCTTCTGGGCGAGCTGGCCGAAGACGACCAGCCCGACGGTGAGCGCGGCCAGGACGCCGATGAACACCGAATACCACAGGTAGTCCGTGACCAGGCCGATCACGACGACCACAGCCAGCGTGCCCACCGCCGAGAGGAAGACGATCGGCATCCCCTTGGGATTGGCCTGCTTGATGATCTGCGCGATCATGCGGAGCTGCTTGATGCGCCCCGGCTTCTCTGGATCCTCGGACTTTGCCATGCTCAGAAGGATACAAACCAACTGGTGCACTATGGAAAACGCGACCGGCCTTTGTCGCTAGATCTTCACCGTGGTCGACAGCCTCGGGTCCGCGACGTGGTGCGACGCCTGGAGCGTGTACTCGCCCTCGACCGTGCGCCAGCCGTCCTCCCACACCTGGAAGGCGCTGTCGGGCAGGAACACGGTCGTGATCACGGTCTCTCCCGGCCCGGCCTCGACCACGTCGAACCCGGCCAGGCGGCGGTCGGCGCCCCGGCAGAGGTAGAGCTGCACGACCTCGCGGCCGAAGCGGTCGCCGGTGTTGGTCAGCGCGACGGTCACGGTCGTGCCCTCGGCGGCGATGGAGTCGTAGCTCCACGTCGTGTAGCCGAGGCCGTGGCCGAACCAGAAGGCCGGAGCCCGCCCCGACCGCTCCCAGGCCCGGTACCCGATGAACGCGCCCTCGTCGTAGGCCACAGCGCCGTCCACGGGGGTGACGTCCGTGACGGGGGCGTCCGCGAGCGTCGCGGGCCAGGTGGTGGGCAGGCGGCCGCCGGGCTCGGCGCGGCCCGACAGCACGTCGGCCAGCGCTGACCCGGCCTCCTGTCCGGGGAACCAGGTCAGCAGCACGGCCGCGACCTCGTCCGCCCATGGCATCTCCACCGGCGAGCCCGCGTTGACCACGACCACCGTGCGCGGGTTGGCCGCGGCCACGGCGCGGATCAGCTCGTCCTGGCGGCCGGGGAGCGCCAGGGTCTCGCGGTCGAAGCCCTCGCTCTCGACCTCCGGCGTGGTCGAGGCCACGACCACCGCCACGTCGCTGTCCGCCGCCACCCGCACGGCCTCGGCGATCAGCTCGTCCGCCCCCGGCGCCGGGTCGGCGTGGCCCAGCGTGTACGCCACGAACGCCATGCCCCCGAAGGCCCCCGCCGGATGCGTCACGCTCAGCTCGTACGACTCGCCCGCGGCCATCTCGACGGCGAAGCGCCGCTCCGGCGGCGACAGGAACGCGGCCGCCGGATCGCCCCCTTCCGGCTCGATCGTCACGTCGAGGACGGTCTCGCCGTTCACCGCGACGGTGAAGGCGCCCACGCCCGCCACCGACAGCTCGTGCCGGCCCGACGTGCCCGGCGTGTACGCCGCCCGCAGCCGCACCGCCCCGAGCCGCTCGCCGTCCACGTCCGGCGGCAGCTGGCCGACCCACCGCGCCTCGGCCGCCGCCAGCGGATGCTCGGCCAGCAGGCCGCCGCCCGCGTCGAGGAACTGCGCCACGACCGGGCAGGCCAGCGGCGCCAGGCGGATCCGCGGGTCGGTCCCGACGGCGTGCCGGACCTCCACGCCCTCCAGCGCGCTCAGCCCGGCCAGCGGCGAGACGATCCGGTCGGGGAAGACCTGGGCGCTCCCGCCGCCCATGACCCGGGCCTCGCCGGCCGCCGAGCCGATGAGCGCGAGCGTGCGCACGTCCCGCAGCGGCAGCACGCCGTCGTTGGTGAGCAGGGTGAACCCGCGCGCGGCCACCTCGCGGGCCAGCGCGAGTCCGTCGATGACGCCGGGGGCGGGCCGGTCCTCGCCGCCGCCGAGCGCGCCCGTGCGCCGGGCCAGCCGCAGGACGCGCCGGACCTTGTCGTCGACCACCGACTCGGGCACCCGCCCTTCCCGGACGGCGGCCTCCAGCTTGTCCCCCCACGGGCCGAACGGGCCGGGCATGGCCACGTCGGTGCCGCCGAGGGCGGCGGCCTCGGTGCTGCGCACGGCCGTCCAGTCGGACACGACGAGCCCGTCGAACCCCCACTCATCCTTCAGCACGCCGTTGACCAGGGCGGAGTGCTCGGTCATGGTGGTGCCGTTCACCGCGTTGTAGGCCGTCATCAGCCCCCACGCGCCGGCCCGCACCACCCGCTCGAACGGCCGCAGGTACACCTCGCGCAGCGTCTTCTCGTCGACCCGCACGTCCACGGTGAAGCGGTCGGTCTCGAAGTCGTTGGCCACGAAGTGCTTGGGCGTGGTGGCCACGCCGCCCTCCTGCACGCCCTCGACGTAGGCCGCGCCGATCTCGCCGGTCAGGTACGGATCCTCCGAGAAGCACTCGAAGTGCCGGCCGCCGAGCGGGGAGCGGTGCAGGTTGATCGTGGGCGCGAGCAGCACGTGCACGCCCTTGCGCCGGGCCTCCTGGGCCAGCAGCGCGCCGGCCCGCCGGACGAGCTCCACGTCCCACGTGGCCGCGAGCGCGGTCGGGCTGGGCAGCGCGATCGACGGGTCGGCGGAGGTCCACTGCTCGCCGCGGACGCCGATCGGGCCGTCGCTCATCACGAGCCGGTCGAGCCCGATCTCGGGGATCGGCGGAAGGGACCACATGCCGGCCCCGGTGAGCAGGCGGATCTTGGTGGGGAGGTCGAGCCGGGCGATCAGTTCGTCGAGTTCCACGGCATCAGTGTTCACCAGAAAACCGAGCACTCGATAGGTTTGTGACCTTTACGTTACGCAAAGCCTGTCACCGGGCGAAGAACTCCAGCAACTCGGGCACCAGCGCCTCCGGCGTCACGGCGTGGGCCTGCTCCTCCAGCACCCGGTGCCGCGCCCCCGGCACGCCCGCCGCGACCGCCAGCGCCGCGCCCGCCATCCACCGGGGGCTCCGCTCCCCGCTCAGCACCAGCAGCGGCTGTGCGATCGCGGCCAGCGTGGCGGCCGGCAGCCGGTTGCCCGGCCCGAGGACGGCGGCCTCGTAGGCCAGCGTGCGGGCCACGTCCTTGAGGTGCGCCCACGACGCGTCGGCCCGCATCGCGGCCACGGCCTCGACCGGCACCTCGGCCGCCTCCACCATGAACCGCTCGACCGCCTCCTCCCAGCGGCCCGCGTCCACCAGCGCGTCGAGCTGCGCGGCGAAGTCGTCCGGCAGCGGGGGAGCGTCGTCGTCCACGTGGTACGGCGGCTCCCACACCGCCACCCTCGTGATGCCGAGGCCCCGGGCGGCGGCCTCCAGCACGAGCGCCGCGCCGGACGAGCCCCCGAACACCATGGCCGTCCCGCCCGCCGCCCCGATCACCGCCGCCAGGTCCTCGATCTCCCGCTCGACCGCGTACGGCCGGGTGTCGCCGCTGCCGCCCCGGCCCCTGCGGTCGTAGTTGACGACCGTGAACCAGGGCGCCAGCGCGGCGGCCACGCCCGCCAGCGTGGGGTGCGCCCGGTCGCCGAACGCGCCGTTGACCAGCACGACCGCGGGCCCGGCGCCGTAGCTGTCGTAGGCCAGCACGGTGCCGTCCGCCGAGGTGGCGTGGCCGTTCACGCGGGCTGGACCAGGCAGAGGGCCTCCCAGTGGTGCCCGTCGAGGTCGGCGAAGCCGCGCTGGTAGCGGAACCCGGCCTCCTGCGGCACGCCGGCCGGGGTGGCGCCGAGCGCGAGCGCCTTGTCCACCAGCTCGTCCACCTGGGCCGGGTTCTCCATGCCGAGCACCAGGATGGCCTCGGTGCTGGTGGTGGCGTCGGCGATCTCCTTGGTGACGTACGTCGAGAACGTCGGCTCGGTGAGCAGCATGACCTGGGTCTGCTCGTTGACGAGCACCGAGGCCATGCCCTCGGCCATGCCGTACATCGTGAAGCCGAGCTCGGTGAAGAACTTCTGCGACCGGTCCAGGTCCTTGACCGGAAGGTTGAGGAAGAGCTGCATGTCGTGCTCCTAGGCATCTGGGGTGTTTCGGAACACCTTCAGTCTGCTGGCCACGACCCCGCGCGTCTTGGATCCCCGTGCCAGGACGGTTGACGTTCAGCGCACGGGGTTGGCGCGCCGGAACTCGGCCGGCGGCAGCCCGTACGCCCGCTTGAACAACCTGCTGAAGTGCGCAGAATCGGGCAGCCCCCACCGCGCCCCGACCTCGCCGACCGGCAGGTGCCGGGCGCCCAGCAGGTCGGCGCGGCAGCGCTCCAGCCGCCGGTGCCTGATCCAGGCGGCCACCGTCGTGTTCTCGGACTCGAACAGCCGGTGCAGGTAACGCACCGAGACGTGGTGCGCCTCGGCCACCATCGCCGGATCGAGGTCGGACCAGCCCAGACGCTGGTCGATGAAGGCGCGTATGCGCAGCAGCAGGGCGCGGCGGCGGGCGTCCTCGGGCACCGCGGCGGCCTGCTCGGCCCGCTCGGCCAGGGCCGTGGTGACCAGGTCCATCACCACCGTCGCCAGCCTGGCCGCGCTGGCCGGGGTGTAGTCGTCGTAGTCCTCGGTGACCCGGCGCAGCAGCGGCACGGCCAGCGCGCCGGCGCCCTCGCGCGCCGAGACGGGCACCGCGGTCAGCCGGGCCACGTCGTCGTACGGCAGGGGCAGCAGCTCGTGCGGGAAGCTGAACACCGCCAGCTGCACGGCCGAGTCGTAGGCGATCTCGTAGGGGCGGGTGAAGTCGTAGATGGCGAACTCGCCCTTGTCCAGGCGGATCTCGCGGCCGTCCTGGCGCAGCACCGGGCTGCCCGAGACGGCCAGCACGGCCCGGTAGAGCTCGGGGTTGTCGCGGTGGATCAACTTCGCCGTGCGGTGGACGCTGTGCGGCGTGGACGTGCGCACCCGGCCCACGCCCACGGGGCCTAATTGCCCCAGCTCGATCTCGCCCCGCAGCGGCGCGCCGGAATCGATGCGCAGGTCGAGCGGCCCGAGCGTGTCGCAGACGATGCCGCGCCAGGCGTCGTGACGGCTGCGCGCGGGCAGGTCGCTGGTGCGGATCACGGTCGCCATGGCCTCGCCCTCCCTCGGCAGCCCTGCCATGCTAGGGACGCGAAAAGCCCCGGGCAACGGCCCGGGGCTCCGCTCAAGCAAGATCAGGCGGGATCAGCTGGGGGCAGCCTGGATCAGGTGGTCTGGCGGGCCGCGATGGCCTGCTGGTAGAGCCTGCCCGCGCGGTACGACGAGCGCACCAGCGGCCCCGACAGCACCCCGGCGAACCCGATCGCCTCGGCCTCGGCCTGCAGCTCGACGAACTCCTCCGGCTTGACCCAGCGCTCCACCGGGTGGTGGCGCGGCGTCGGCCGCAGGTACTGGGTGATCGTCAGCAGGTCGGTGCCGGCGGCGTGCAGGTCGCGCATCGCCTCGACGATCTCTTCGCGGGTCTCGCCCATGCCCAGGATCAGGTTGGACTTGGTGACCAGCCCGGCCTCGCGGGCCGTCGTGATCACCCCGAGCGAACGCTCGTAGCGGAAGGCGGGGCGGATGCGCTTGAAGATGCGCGGCACCGTCTCGACGTTGTGGGCGAACACCTCGGGCTTGCTGGAGAAGACCTCCTCCAGCTGGTCGCGGTTGCCGTTGAAGTCGGGCACCAGCAGCTCGACGCCGCAGCCGGGCAGCAGGGAGTGGATCTGCCGGGCGGTCTCGGCGTAGAGCCAGGCGCCGCCGTCGGGCAGGTCGTCGCGGGCCACGCCGGTCACGGTCGCGTAGCGCAGGCCCATCTGCTGGACGGACTCGGCGACCCGGCGCGGCTCGTCGCGGTCGTATTCCTTGGGCTTGCCCGTGTCGATCTGGCAGAAGTCGCACCGGCGGGTGCACTGGTCGCCGCCGATGAGGAAGGTCGCCTCGCGGTCTTCCCAGCACTCGTAGATGTTGGGACAGCCCGCCTCTTCACAGACCGTGTGCAGGCCCTCCCGGCGCACGAGCGATTTCAGCTCGGTGTATTCGGGGCCCGTCTTCAGCTTGGTCTTGATCCACGGGGGCTTGCGCTCGATAGGGGTCTCGGCGTTGCGCACCTCCAGGCGGAGGAGCTTTCGGCCATCAGGAGCAACGGTCACCCGTCCAGCTTACGTCCGCCGCGGAACCGGACCGGTCGAGGGTCAGGTGATGAGCCCGAAGCCGCGGATCGCCCTGGTGTAGTGGCGCAGCAGCTCCTCGTCGATCAGCGCGGACCCGGCGGTGTCCAGCAGCTCCGAGTGCGGCGCCGAGGTCAGCACGCCGTCGTCGGTGAGCCGGTGGCGGGCCAGCGCGCCCTGCCTGATCTCGGTGACGCTCTCGCCGCGCAGCGCCGCGGCCTGGATGGGCGCCAGGTAGCCGCCGGCGGCCAGGGCGCGCAGCTCGTCCAGCTCGGCCTCGGACACGACCCGCCGGGCGATCGCCTCCCGCCGCTGCTCGGCACGGGGCCGCCCGGCGCGGGCCAGCGCCGTCAGGGCGTACTCCGCCAGCAGCACCGGGCCGCCCAGCACCCGCCCGATCATCCGGCCGAAGAACCCCGCCGCCTCGTACGTCGTGCCGGGCTGGTCGATCGCGCCCAGCGACGAAGCGGCGATCTTGGCCTGGGCCTCCTCCCTGATCTTCAGCGGAGCGCTCGACCCGAGCAGCGCGTCGTGCCAGGAGGCCAGCGTGAACAGGGCGCCGTCCACGATCAGCTCCTCGGCGGCGGGGGTGCGCGCGTACGCGGTGGCCAGCAGCGCCACCCGCTGCCGCGGCGTCAGGGCCAGCCACAACGGCAGCCCGATGACCAGCACCGGCGTGCGCGGCACGCCCACATGGTCATAGACGGTCTCCGTGGCCAGGTCCCGGACCGCGACCTTGCGCGGCCTCTTGACGCGGGCCCGGTCGGCCACCCGGCCGGCCAGCGAGTACAGCTCGCCGGCCGCGGCGCGGTCGAGCACCTCGGCGTCGGCCGGCAGACGGGGAAGACGGGGCCGCAGCGCCCATCCCAGGGCCAGGCTCACGCCGCCGACCAGCCACGCCACGAGGGAGTCGAGGTGCGCCAGCACGGCCCACGCGCCCAGCGCGAGGAAGGCCAGCGTGAGCAGGTGAACCAGGAGCGCGAGAACGAGAGCGGCGGAACGCTTCACACGGCGATGTTAAGCCGGAAAGATCCAGGTTCAACCGCTGTTCGATGCCGATTCGGTCACCTGCGCAGCAGATCCTCCTCGTGCAGGTCGAACGGCTCCCTGCCGAGGGCGTCGGCCAGCCGCTTCTCGGCGATCGGGATGACCTCCTCGACCACGATCCGGCGGCCGGTCTCGGCCGACAGCGAGGAGACCCCCGCGTCGGGCAGCCCGCACGGCGTGATCCGGTTGAACCACCGGGGGTCGTTGGCGCAGTTGAGCGCGAACCCGTGCATCGTCACGCCGCGCGCGACGCGGATGCCGACCGCGCCGAGCTGCCGGTCGGGCAGCCCCAGGGCGACGTCGCCGGCCGCCCACACGCCCGGACGCCCCGGCACCCGCCGGCCGGTGACGCCGAAGTCGGCGCACACCTGGATCATCGTCTCCTCAAGGGCGCAGACGTAACGGGTCACGTCGGCGACGGCGACGATGGGGTAGGCGACGAGCTGGCCGGGGCCGTGCCAGGTGACCCGGCCGCCCCGGTCGGCGTCGACGACGGGGGTGCCGTCGGAGGGGCGGTCGCCGGGCAGGGTGCGCCTGCCCGCGGTGTAGACGGGGGCGTGCTCCAGGATCAGGACCGCGTCGCCCAGCTCGCCGGCGACCCGCTTGCCGTGCATCCAGCGCTGCAACGACCAGGCTTGCTCGTAGGGGACGTCCACACCAAGGCGGACGACGGCCAGCGCGTGGGGATCGTCCCCGTGGATGGGGCGCATGAGCCCATTGTGCCGTTCCCTCACCCTGTCCGGGTAATCAGGGGGTCAACAGGCGTGGCTCGATCCTGAACTCCTTGACGCCGTTGGAGCCGTCGTACTCCAGCCGGTACGCGTACGCCTGCGGGTCGACGGTGACCGCCTGGATGAACTCGGTGCCCACGTAGTGCAGGGCGACGCCCTCGTCGGCGGCGTACCCGCCGGGCAGCTCGCCGGAGGCGACCGACTCCTGCAGAAGCGGGCGGCGCTGCGGCTCGGCGTTGTAGTGGACCCCGCACGAGTACGGCAGCAGCGCGAGCCCGTCGGCCCACGGACGCAGCGCCGGGCCGAAGGAGTCGGTGTTGCCGCCCACGTGCCAGCACAGGGCGCCCGCGCTCTGCCCGGACAGCACCACACCGGCCCGCCAGGCCTCCTCGAAGACCTCGTCGAGGCCGTGCAGCCGCCACAACGCCATCAGGTTGGCCACGCTGCCACCGCTGACGTAGATCATGTCCTGTTCGAGCGCCCAGGCCCGCGCGTCCTCCACGTTGGGCATGGGGAAGACGGTCAGGTGGCTCAGCTCGACGTCCCAGCCGGAGAAGGCGCCGTACATCTTCAGCAGCCAGTCGGAGGAGTCGCCGACGGCGGTGGCGACCAGGCCGAGCTTGGGGCGGTCCTGGCCGGTCAGGTCGAGGCCGTACCGCAGCAACCCGCTCGCCTCGATGAAGTTGTGACGCTCGCTCGGGCGGAACGACCCGCCCCCGATGGCCAGAATGTGCGACTGCCCGGACCTGCTCATGTCGGATCTCCTGCGTGCTGAAGGACGAACGGCACCCTACAGTACGGCGCGCAGCGCCTCGTCGAGACGGGTATGCGTGAAGCCGTAGCCGCTGTCAAGCAGTTTCCGCGGGATCATGCGATGGCTCGGCAGCAGCCCCGCGCGGGCGAATTCGCCCACCCCGATGGACAGGGCGAACGCCGGTACCGGCATGGGGACTGTGCCTTTACGCAGGCATTTACCCAGAGTCCGGGTGAATTCTTCGTTGGTGACCGGAGAAGGGGACCCGAGATTGACCGGACCCTCAATATCCCGATTTTTCAGGATATGTAGTGCGGCGGCCACCCAATCGTCCAAGGAGATCCACGACCAGTACTGCCGGCCCGTCCCCAGCGGCGCGCCCAGCCCCATGCGGAAGATCGGCAGCATGCGCCCGAGCGCCCCGCCGTGCCGGCTCAGCACCATCGCCGTCCGCAGCCGCGCGACCCGGCAGCCGGCCTCGGCGGCCCGCTCGGCCTCCCGCTCCCAGCGCTCGCACAGCTCGGCCAGGAACCCCTGGCCCTGGCCCTGGCTCTCGTCGATCTCCCGGCTGCCCGTGTCGCCGTAGAAGTCGACCCCGGAGGCCGACAGCAGCACCTCGGGCGGCCTGCCGAGCGCGCGCAGGGCGTCGACCAGCAGCCGGGTGCCCTCGACGCGGCTGCGCACCAGCTCGCGCTTGTAGTCCGCGGTCCAGCGCCGGTCGCCGACCGAGGCCCCGGCCAGGTGCACCACGGCCTCGGCTCCTTCGAGCGCGGCCCGGTCGATCACCCCCGCCGAAGGGTCCCAGAAGGCCTCTCCGGGCCCCGCGGGCTCCCGCCGGACCAGGCGGACGACCTCCCGCCCCTCGTCGCGCAGCGCCCCGACCAGCGCCGTACCGATCAGGCCCGACGCCCCGGTCACGATGATCGCCATGGCCCCACAGTACGCCAAAGGCCGGGCGGCCCCCCGAAGGAGCCACCCGGCCTCATGAGCGATGACTACGCGAGCCCGAGCTGGGCCTCGAAGCGGCCCTCCTCCAGGCGACGCTTGATCGTCGTCAGGAAGCGGGCGGCGTCGGCGCCGTCGACCAGGCGGTGGTCGTAGGTCAGCGCCAGGTAGACCATCGAACGCACCGCGATGACCTCGCCCTCCGGCGTGTCGAGCACGACGGGCCGCTTGACGACCGCGCCGGTGCCGAGCATGCCCACCTGCGGCTGGTTGAGGATCGGCGTGTCGAACAGCGCGCCACGGCTGCCGGTGTTGGTCAGCGTGAACGTGCCGCCGGTGACCTCGTCGGGCGTCACCTGGTTGTTGCGGGTGCGCTCGGCCAGGTCGGTGACCTTGCGGGCGAGGCCGGCCAGGTTGAGGTCGCCGGCGTTCTTGACGACCGCCGCGAGCAGGCCGCGCTCGGTGTCGACCGCGACGCCCAGGTTCTCCACGTCGAAGTACGTGACCTCGTTGGTCTCGTTGTTGATCGTGGCGTTGAGCTTGGGGTGCTGCTTGAGCGCCTCGACGGTGGCCATCGCGAAGAACGGGGTGAAGGTCAGCTTCACGCCCTCGCGGCGGAAGAAGTCGTCCTTGGCCCGCGCCCGGAGCTGGGCGATCTTCGTGACGTCGACCTCGACGACCGACGTGAGCTGCGCCGCGGTCTGCAGCGACTCGACCATGCGCTTGGCGATGGTCTGACGCAGCCGCGTCATCTTCTCCGTACGGCCGCGCAGCGTGGTGTCCACCTCGACCGGCTCGGGCGCCGCGGCGACCGGGGCTTGGGCGGCGGCGGGGGCCGGCTGGGCGGCCGGAGCCGCGGCCGGGGCGGCGGCCTGGGCGCGCTGGGACTTGGCGGCCTCCAGCACGTCCTGCTTGCGGATGCGGCCGCCGACGCCGGTGCCGTTGATCGAGTCGAGGTCGACGCCGTGCTCGTTGGCGAGCTTGCGCACCAGCGGCGTCACGTAGGGGCTGTCGCCCGAGGACGGCAGCGGCGTGGGCTCGGCGGGCTGCTGCGGAGCCGGGGCCTGCGGGGCGGGGGCCGGAGCGGCCTGCGGGGCCGGGGCCTGCGGGGCCGGAGCCGGGGCCTGCGGGGCCGGAGCCGGGGCGGCCTGCTGGGGAGCGGGCTGGGCCGGGGCCGGCTGCGGGATGGAGGAGGCCGGGGGAGCCGGGGCGGGCTCGGGCTCGGGCTCCGGCTCGGGCTCGGGAGCGGCCTGCGGGGCCGGGGCGGCGGCGCCCGGCTGGGCGTTCTCGTCGATGATGGCGAGCTCGGCGCCGACCTCGACCGTCTCGTCCTCAGCCACGACGATCTTGGTGAGGACACCCGCGGAAGGCGACGGGATCTCGGTGTCGACCTTGTCGGTCGAGACCTCGAGGAGCGGCTCGTCGGCCTCGACGCGCTCGCCCTCCTTCTTCAGCCAACGGGTTACCGTGCCCTCGGTCACGCTCTCGCCGAGCTGGGGCATCTGTACGGAGACCGGCATCGTTATTCTTCTCTCGCGTTCTGATCTCGAGGGCTGGACTAGTTGTGTACGTGCAGCGGCTTGCCGGCCAGGGCCAGCATCGCCTCACCGACTGCCTCGGACTGGGTCGGATGTGCATGGATGAGCTGGGCGACCTCTGCGGGCAGCGCCTCCCAGTTGTAGATCAGCTGGCCTTCCGTGACGAGCTCGCCGATGCGCCGGCCCACCATGTGGACGCCGACGACCGGGCCGTCCTTCTGGGCGATGACCTTCACCGCTCCGGAGGTGCCGAGGATCTGGCTCTTGGGATTGCCGGCCAGGTCGTAGACCTGCTCGACGATCTCGATGCCGCGCTCGGCGGCCTGCGCCGACGTGATGCCGACCGAGGCGACCTCGGGGTCGGAGTAGGTGATGCGGGGCACGCCGGCGTAGTCGATCGGCGGCGGGTTGAGGCCGGCGATGTGCTCGGCCACCATGATGCCCTCGGCGAACCCGGCGTGGGCCAGCTGCAACGTGGGGATCAGGTCGCCGATGGCGTAGACGCCGGGGACCGAGGTCTGGCAGTGCTCGTCGACCACGACGGCGCCGCGCTCGATGGTCACGCCCTGCTCCTCGAAGCCCATGCCGGACGACACCGCGCCGCGGCCGACCGCGACGAGCAGGAGCTCGGCGTCGAGGGTCTTGCCGTTGGCCAGGGTGACGACGACGCCCGTCTCGGTGGTCTTGGCGGAGTCGAAGAAGACGCCCAGCTCGTACTTGATGCCGCGGCGGCGGAAGGCCCGCTCCAGCAGCTTGGAGCTGGACTCCTCCTCGGTGGGCAGCAGGTGCGGCAGCGCCTCGACGATCGTGACCTCGGCGCCGAAGGAGCGGTAGACGCTGGCCAGCTCGACGCCGATCACGCCGCCGCCCAGGACGATCACCGACGACGGCACGCGGTCCATCTTCAGGGTGTGCTCGCTGGTGATGATGCGCTCGCCGTCGATCTCCAGACCGGGCAGCGTGCGGGGGGCCGAGCCGGTGGCCAGCACGAGGTCGGCGCCCTCGTAGACCTCCGAGCCCACCTGCACGCTGCGCGGGCCCACCAGACGGCCCTCGCCCTCGACCACCGTCACGCCCGCGCCCTTGAGCAGGCCCTGGACGCCCTTCCAGGCCCGCGTGACGATCTTGTCCTTGAACGCGTGCACGCCCTGGACGTCGATGCCCTCGAAGCTCGCCTTGACGCCGAAGGACGCGCTCTCGCGCGTCTCGTCGGCGACCTCGGCCGAGTGCAGCAGGGCCTTCGTGGGGATGCATCCCCTGTGGAGGCAGGTGCCGCCGATCTTGTCCTTTTCGATGAGGACGACCGACTTGCCCAGCTCGGCCGCCCGGAGCGCGCAGGCGTAACCGCCGCTGCCGCCACCTAGGACGACGATGTCATAGGCCACAGGAAGGCTCCTTGTCGGGGTGTTCGTGATGCCGTCATCTTTTCATTTGTTTCAGATGCTCGCGTGCCGCTCTGCGAGTCCGATGAGGGTGCGGGTGATGGCGCCGGTGCCGCCCTTGGGGGTGTAGCCGTACGCCTCGCCCTTGTTGTAGGCCGGTCCGGCCATGTCGATGTGCGCCCAGCGCACCCCGTCGGGCACGAACTCCTTGAGGAAGATGGCGGCGGTGAGCATGCCGCCGAAGCGCTCGGGGTGGAGGTTGGCGATGTCGGCGACCGGCGAGTCGAGGCCCTTGCGCAGCTCCTCCGGCAGCGGCATGCCCCAGGCGCCCTCGCCCGCGGCGGTGGCGGCCTCGACGACCAGCTCGCGGACGGCGTCGTCGTTGGCCATGACGCCCGCGGTGCGCCAGCCGAGCGCGACGATCTGCGCGCCGGTCAGCGTGGCGATGTCGACGATCAGGTCGGGGTCGTCCTCGGCGGCGCGCGCGATGCCGTCCATGAGCACCAGGCGGCCCTCGGCGTCGGTGTCGAGCACCTCGACGGTCTTGCCGCTGTAGCTGTGGATGACGTCGGAGGGGCGCTGGGCGGTGCCGCTCGGCAGGTTCTCGGCCAGGCAGAGGTAGCCGACGACGTTGACCGGCAGGCCGAGCCGGGCGATGCCGACCAGCGCGCCGAGCACGGCGCCCGCGCCGCCCATGTCGGACTTCATCCAGTCCATGGCGGCCGACGGCTTGAGCGACAGGCCGCCGGAGTCGAACGTGATGCCCTTGCCCACGAACGCCAGCGTCTTGCCCGCCTCGGGGTGGCTGTAGGCGACGCGGACCAGGCGCGGCGGGTTGACCGAGCCCTGGCCGACGCCGACCAGGCCGCCGTAGCCGCCGTCCTTGAGCTGCTTCTCGTCGAGGACCTCGACGGTCAGCCCGTGCTTGGCGCCCTCCTGCTCGGCGATCTCGGCGAACTTGGCCGGCCACAGGTCGGACGGCGGCGTGTTGACCAGGTCGCGGACGAGCGAGACCGACTCGGCCAGCACGCCGGCCCGCTCGGCGGCGGACTCGCCCTGCCCGGACAGGACGGTGATCTCGGAGACGGGGGCCTTCGGCGGCTCGCCCGTGCGGTAGCGGTCGAAGCCGTACGCGCCGAGCAGCGCGCCCAGGGCGACGGCCTCGGCCTGGGCGTCGTCGTCGGCGGGCAGGGCCAGCGCGGCGCGCGCGGTGCCGGCCAGCGACCGCACGGCGGCGCCGGCGGCGCGGCGAAGGGACTCGTGGTCGGAGGAGTCGCCCAGGCCGACGGCGACGAGCACCGGGGCCTGGACGGCGCCGAACGTGGGCAGCTTGGCCAGCTCTCCGGGTTTGCCGGAGAAGCCGAGCGAGCTGAGGGAGGTGGCGAGGTTGCCGCCGAAAGCCGCGTCGAGGGACTCAGCGCCCGTGGCCGGGCGGGGGCCGTCCTGGCCGGGCCGGAAGCCGACGATCAGGGCGTCGGTGTCGACAGAGACTGGGTCTGCTGAGTTCAGCCGCACAGTGGTCACGTAAACCGATGCTATCCACGGTTTCTGCGTACTCACAAACAGGGGTTCATCCTACAAATGCTGGTCGGACGCATTCCGTTTCATGGTGCTAGTGTCATTAGCATCATGTTGCTCGCGCTCGATCTCAACGACGCACGGCCCCTCCACGAACAGGTGGCCGGCGCCATCCGCCGCGCCATCGGCGAGGGCTCCTACACGCCCGGTGACCGCCTTCCGCCCGCCCGCGACCTCGCCAGGGCGCTCGGCATCAACCCCAACACCGTGCTGCGCGCCCTGCGCGACCTGCGCGACGAGGGGCTGCTGGAGTTCAGGCGGGGGCGCGGGGTCAGCGTCGCGGGCCAGGCCGACGGGCGCGCGCTGCTCGTGCAGCGCGCCCGGGAGCTGCTGGAGGAGGCCGAGAGGCACGGCTACCGCCGTGAGGACCTCATCACCATCCTGGAGGATCTGCCATGAACCCCCGAATCCCCGCGGCCGGGTGGGGCGCGGCCGTCACGGCGGCCCTGCTCCTGGCCCCCATGGGGCTGCGCGACCGGCTGCCCGACCCGCTGGCCACCCACTGGGGCGCGGCGGGCGTCGACGGCTCGGCGTCCTTCCAGGCCCACGTGCTGACGGTGGCGGCGGTGTGGACCGTGGTGTGGATCGTGTTCCTGGCCGTCGCCGCGCGGGGCTGGGCGCTGCGGCACCGGAACGGGCGGGCGCTGTGGTGGGGCGGGCTGTTCGGCGGCGGCGTCCTGGTGCTGGGCACGCAGGCCTCCACGCTGGCGGCCAACCTCGACGTGCCCGACTGGACGGCCGCGAGCCTGCCGGGCTGGCACGTCCCGCTGGTCGTCGTCGGATCCCTCGCTGTCGGCGTGTTCGCGGGCTACCTCGGCAGGGGCGGGCCCGACCCGGTCGAGGCGGTGCAGCCGCCCCCGGCCATGAAACTGCGGCCCGGTCGCCGCACGGTCTGGATCAGCCGGCTGGTCAACCCCTGGCTGGTCGCGCTGACGCTGGTGGCCGCGGCGGCGATCGTCGTGCTCTGCGGGCTGCGCCTGGCCGGCGTCGTGCCGGCGGCGACCATGGCCTCCGCCCTGCCCGGGGCCGTGATCGTGCTGGTCGCGGGGCTGGCGACGGCGACGCTGTCCGTACGGGTCGGCGACGACGCGCTCGTCATCGGCTTCGGGCCGTTCGGCGTCCCGGCGCGCAGGATCCCGCTGTCGCGGATCGACCGGGCCTGGACCGAGGACCGCAGGCCGAGCGAGGTCGGCGGCTGGGGCTTCCGCGGCCTGCCCGGCGCGGCCACCATCATGCTGCGCGGCGGCGAGTGCCTGGTCGTCGGCTACCGCTCCGGCGGGCGGCTGGCGATCAGCATCGACGACGCCGAGCGCGGCGCGTCCCTCATCAACGCCCTCGTCGCGGAGCGTGCACGGTCATGAGAAAACAGCTTCCCGTCTTCCTCGTCCTCGCCTTCGGGCTGTCCTGGCTGGTGGCGCTGCCCATCTGGCTCGGCGCGGGCCTGGGCTCGCCCGCGGCCAAGGGGCTGGCCGCGGTCATGATGTTCACGCCGACCGCCGGGGTGCTCGGGGTGTGGGCGCTGTCGCGGGCGCCCTGGCGGCGCTGGGCCGCCGAGACCGGCCTGACGCTGGGCGAGAGCAAGGGCCGCACCGGCCGGTACGTGCTGGCCGCCTGGCTGGGCGTGCCACTGCTGATCGCCGTCTGCGCCGGGCTCAGCACCGCCGTCGGGCTGTTCCCGCTCGACCTCGACCGGTTCAGCCTGTTCCGGGCCCAGCTCGCGGCCGGGGGCGTGCAACCGCCGGCCGACCCTGGCCCGGCGCTCTACCTGCAGATCGCCATCGGCGTGCTGGCGGGCCCGGTGCTGAACGCGGTCCCGGCGCTGGGTGAGGAGTGGGGCTGGCGCGGCTGGCTGCTGCCCCGGCTGTCCGGCACGTACGGCCCGCTCGGCGGCCTGGCGCTGTCCGGCGCGATCTGGGGGCTGTGGCACGCCCCGCTCACCCTGCTCGGCTACAACTACCCGAGCCTCGGGTCGTGGGCGGCGCTGCAGTTCATCGGCTTCTGCTTGCTGGCCGGCATCGCGATCGGCTGGCTGCGGCTGCGTACGGGCAGCGTGTGGCCCTGCGTGGTCGCGCACGGCTCGCTGAACGCGGTGCTGCCCGCCGTGCTGCTGCTCGGGGACGCCGCGGCCCCGCCCGACACGGCGGTGTCCGGGCTCACCGGGCTGGTCGGCTGGGTCCCGCTCGCGCTGCTGTGCGTGGTGCTCGTGCGCCGCCTCCCGGCCCGCGCCCCGCAGCCGGTCGCCTGACCCGGCCTGCGCCGGGAGCCGAGAGCCGGAGCCGGGTGCGGCGACCGCGCCGCCGGTCCGCCCGTTTGCCGGTCCGCCAGTTTGCCGGTCAGCCCGGTCAGCGCGGTCAGGGCAGGATCGCGCACACCACCAGCGCGGCCGTCGTCCCGGTCTCCACCAGGGCGCCGAACACGTCCCCCGTGACGCCGCCGAGCCGCCGACGGGCGTGCCGGAGCAGCAGCAGCGCCGCCCCGAGCCCGGCCGCCAGCGCGATCGGCGGCGCCCACGTCCCGGCCGCCAGCCCCAGCCCGGCGGTCACGGCCAGGGCGGCCGCCGTGGCCAGCCACGCCGCCGGATCGCTCACGGTGCCCGCCACCATCGCCCCGAGCCCGCCGGGCCGCGCGGCGGGCACGCCCGCCCGGCACGCCCAGGTGAGCGCCAGCCGCCCGGCCACGCAGGCGGTCACCAGGGCGGGGTAACCGGCCCCGGTCAGCGCCGCCGCCTGGACGAGCAGCGTGATGACCAGCGTCATCACCCCGAACGGCCCGATGTCCGACTTCTTCATGATGTCGAGGGCGTCCTTGGCGGGCCGGCCGCTGCCCAGGCCGTCGGCGAGGTCGGCCAGCCCGTCCAGGTGCAGGCCGCGGGTGAGCGCGGCGAGCAGCCCGAGCGCGAGCGCCGCGCCCAGCAGCGGCGGCCCCGGCAGCAGCAGCGCCAGGCCCGCCACCGCGCCGAGCCCCAGCCCGACCGCGGGGGCCGCCACCATGGCCGGCCCGGCGACCTCCCGATCGACCCTGTCGACCCGCACGGGAACGGCGCTGAGCATGCCGATCGCGAAGCGCAGCCCATGGGTCAGCTCAGCAAGCGGCATAACGACCGATCCTAGGGCCGACTAATGTGGCGGGAATGCACGTGCTTGAACTCGAAGGTGTAGCTGTCCGGGTTGTCGGCAAAACGCTGCTCGACGGCATCGACTGGCAGGTGGCGTACGGCGACCACTGGGTGATCCTCGGCCCCAACGGCGCGGGCAAGACCACCCTGCTCTCGCTGGCCGGGGCGGTGCGCCACCCGAGCGAGGGCGCGGTCAGCGTGCTCGGCCACCGGCTCGGCCGGGTCGACCTGCGGGAGCTGCGCCGCCACATCGGCCTGGTCGCGGCCAGTCAGCGGCTGATCGACGAGGACCTGCTGGAGGAGGAGGGCGCCACCGCCCACACGGTGGTCCTGACCGGCCACACCGGCACGAGCGTCCCGCTGTGGGACAAGTACGGCGACAACGAGCGCGAGCGCGCCACCCGCCTGCTGGCCGACCTGGGCTGCAAGGACCTGGTCGAGCGCCCGTTCCGGGTGTGCTCGCAAGGGGAGCGGGCCCGGATCCGAGTGGCCAGGGCGCTCATGGCCGAGCCCGCCGTGCTGCTGCTCGACGAGCCGTTCGCCGGGCTCGACCTGCCGGCCCGCGAGGACCTCATCACCGCGGTCGAGCAGCTGGCCGCCACCCGTCCGGTGCTGACCACGGTCACGGTGACCCACCACCTGGAGGAGGTGCCCGCGACCACCACGCACGCGCTGCTCATGCGCGACTCGCGGCTGCTGGCCGCCGGGCCGGTGTCGGAGGTGCTCACCCCCGGCCTGCTGTCGGAGTGCTTCGGCCGTCCGCTGCACGTCGACCGCCTCGACGGCCGCTGGTACGCCAGAGCCGTACGCCCGTAGCCCCGGCTCCCGGAGGCCACGGGTCACAGTTCCAGCGGACGTCCCGCGACCACCAGGGCGACGTACTCCGACTCGGCGGCGAGCCGTTCGTTGAGCCTGCCGAGCGCGTCCCTGAAGGCCCGGCCGGCGGACGTGGCGGGCACCACGCCCATCCCCACCTCGTCCGAGACCGCCACGAGCGGCACCGGCGTGCCGCGCCACGCCTCGACCAGCTCCGCGCAGCGGCGGGCGACCGGCGTGCGGTCGCCGTCCCAGGCCCCGTGCTCGTCGAACACCGCCGCCAGCCACGTGCCCAGCCCGTCGATCAGCAGGGGCGTGCGCGCCGCCGCGATGACCCCGGTCAGGTCCGTCGTCTCGGCCGTGTCCCAGTGAGCGGGCCGCCGTTCCCGGTGCGCCCGTACCCGCGCCGCCCATTCGCCGTCCGCCGCGCCGTCGCCGCCGGTGGCGACATAGGTGACGTACGGCTCGGCCGCCAGCCGCAGCTCGGCCTCGGCCGACTTGCCCGACCTGGACCCGCCGAGCAGCAGCGCCCGCCGCGGCGGCGTCTCGCGGACCGTTCCGCCGCTGCCCAGGACCGTCCTGTCCGGCACGGCCGCCGCCCCCCACAACCGCAGCCGCCTGGCCAGCTCGTCCTCCGACCTGATCCGGTGGTCCAGCCACGCGGCCACCACTGTGGTCCGGTCGTCGGCCAGCCCGGCGCGGCGCAGCTCGCCGAGCCGCTGCGGGCGGTCCAGCAGGTCCAGCACGACGACGTCGTAGCGGGCGGGACCGTCCGAGGGGGCCTCCCGGCCCGGCGGCAGGCACAGCACCGCCGCGCCGTCGGCCGCCACCAGCCCGAGCCCGCCGCCGAACGCGCCGCCGCCGGTGAAGGGGAACCGCGCCGTGTCGTCCACGAGCAGCTCGAAGGGGCGGCGACGGCGGTCCTGGGGGAGCCGGACGCACGATGCGCACGGGCACCCGTCCACCGGCCAGCCCGCCGCACCCCCGGTCCCGGAGAGAAGAATCTTCACCGCCCAGAGGCTACCGACCGGCCCGACCGGCCCGGCCGGGGCGGCGGCGGGTGGCCAGGGCCGTGCCCGCGCCGAGCAGCAGCAGCGCCCCCGCACCGCCCGCGATCAGCAGCGCCGGAGCCCCGCCGGGCGCGCTCGCGGGCGCACCGGCCCGCTCGGCGGCATGCGCCTCCTGGGACGGGGCCGCCCCTGCTTCCTGGGACGGGGCCGTCCCCGCGGCCTGGGACGGGTAGCCGCTGACCGACACGACCTCGCCGCGCCCGTTCACGCCGACCCTGGCCGCGGAGGCCAGGAGCTGGGCGGCGGTCGCGTCCTCGGCGCCGGTCACGCACCGCAGCAGCGGGTGCGCCGGCGGCCGCTCACCGGACGGGACGTCGCCCTCCCCGTCCCCGAAGTCCACCGCGACCGCCACCCGCTTGTGCCCCGAGCCGGCCGCGTCCTGGACGCACACCGCCGGGAACGACGGCAGCTCACCCCCCGGCGGCTCGCCCACCGACCCGTCGGCCGAGACCGCGAAGCGCCACCCGACGACCGAGCCGTCCGCCGGCTCGTACGCGGCCGTGGACGCCAGCCACGCCGTGCCGTCGCTGCGCCAGACCCCCCACAGCCGCACGGCCCCAGGCGCGGGACCGCCGGGCCGCGAGGAGGGTGAGCCGAGCGCGGAGGAGGGGAGAAGGACTACGGCGGCCGCCCCCAGGACGACCGCCGCGGCAACACGGCCCGCGCGCAGCATCGATGGACCTCCGAGCTCGGGAGTAGGGTTCCAGTGCCGTCGGAGGGAAGGCGCCGGCGAACCCGCGGAGAAGGAGCGTATGGCATGACATGGCGGTGGCGTTATGAAGATGCAAATGGTGGTGAGGTGACGGACCGCCCTTTGCCGCGAGAGGTTTTCCCGAGTCAGGCCGATGCGGAGTCCTGGCTCGGGGAGAACTGGCGTGAGCTGCTCGAATCCGGCGTCGAGCAGGTGGCGCTGCTCGACGAGGACCGCGTCGAATACACGGGAATGTCATTGCGTCCGGAGTGATCCGCGAAAAAACGGAAACCCCTTGAGCGCATTGTGGCTCAAGGGGTTTCTCGTTTTCCGGGTCACGGACGGATGGCGGGGCTCACCGTCTTGGCCGGGTCGCGCTCCACGACAGTGCCGAGCACGTCGTCGATGCGCTTGAGCACGTCGTCCTCCAGCTTGACGCCGGCCGCCTTGACGTTGTCGCGCACCTGCTCGGGGCGGGTGGCGCCGACGATGGCGCTGGAGACGTTCGGGTTCTGCAGCACCCAGGCCACGGCGAGCTGGGCCATGGTCAGGCCGAGGTCGTCGGCGATCGGCCGCAGCTCCTGAACGCGGGTGAGCACGTCGTCGTTCATGTACCGCGCGATCATGGCGCTGCCGCTCGCGTCGGTCGCCCGCGAGCCCTGCGGAGGCTGCTGACCGGGCAGGTACTTGCCGGTGAGCACGCCCTGCGCGATCGGCGACCAGACGATCTGGCCGAGGCCCTCGCGCTCGCTCAGCGGCACGACCTCCGCCTCGATGACCCGCCACAACATCGAGTACTGCGGCTGGTTCGACACGATCCGGTCGAAGCCCATCTCGTCGGCGATCTTCAGCGCGCGGCCGATCTGCTCGGCCGTCCACTCGCTGACGCCGACGTAGAGCACCTTGCCCTGGCGTACGAGGTCGTCGAACGTCTTGAGGGTCTCCTCAAGGGGCGTCTCGTTGTCGAAGCGGTGGGCCTGGTACAGGTCGACGTAGTCGGTCTGGAGGCGGCGCAGCGAGGCGTTGATCGACTCGGTGATGTGCTTGCGGGACAGCCCGCGGTCGTTCTTGCCGGGGCCGGTGGGCCAGTAGACCTTGGTGAAGATCTCCAGCGACTCCCTGCGGACGCCCTTGAGCGCCCGGCCGAGCACCTCCTCGGCTTTCGTCCCCGCGTAGACGTCGGCGGTGTCGAAGGTGGTGATGCCCTCGTCGAGCGCCGCCTGCACGCACAGCTTGGCGGCGTCCTCCTCGACCTGGGAGCCGTGGGTGAGCCAGTTGCCGTAGCTGATCTCACTGACCATGAGACCGCTGCGGCCGAGGTGTCGGAATTCCATACGTTCGACCTTAGAGCGTCACATGAGCCGATTCGATTCGGGATAGGGTGCGCGACGTGCTCAAGCTCGTCCGCCAGGCTCTCACCGCGGCCGTCCTGATCGCCCTCGCGGTGCGGTTGCGCCGCCGGGCCCGCCTGCCGCGGGCCGAGCCGCCGCCGTCCGTACCGGCTGCCGCCCGGCGGCCGCGGGGCGCCCGGACGGCCCTGCTGTGGCTGGCCATCGGGGTCGTCGTGACCCTGACGCTGGCGTTCGCCCTGATGGGCACGTCGGCGCAGCGCGACGCCCAGGCCCTCATGCGCGCCGTCACCGAGCAGCAGGCGCCCCCGGACGGGGCCGACCCCCTGGAGCCCCCCGTCGGCGAGCCCTTGACGCCCGTGGAGCCGCCGGCCGACCCCGTGGCGACACTGCCCACGCCCGCCGCCTCCGCCGCTCAGGCGCCCAACTGCGCGCCCCGGCGCCGCCCGATCGACCCCCGCAGGGTCGCGCCCGACGTCAAACGCGCCGTGGACGCCCAATGGCGGCGCATCGAACGCTGGCTCAGGAGCAACGCCCCCCGCACCTACCGCACGCTCGGCGGCCCGGTCAGGGCGCGCACGATCGCCGTGGCCGAGTCGCAGATGGGCGTGGACTTCCCCGACGCCCTGCGCGCCTCCCTGCTGCGCCACAACGGCGCGCGCGGCGCGGGCGTCCTGGGCTTCCGCCCCGGGGCGGGCGACCATCTCACCGTCCGCGGCATCAGGGACGCCTGGCGCGAGATGTGCGCCCGCCGTCCGGCCGGGTCCTGGGACGGCCTGCTGATCCCGATCCTGTCCTACACGGCCGCCGACGGCGTCACGGCGTACGCCACCGTCAGCTCGGCCGACGGGACGGTGTCGGGGGTCACGGGCAGGCGGCTGCGGTCGTCGTACACGCTGCTGCGGACCGTCGCCGACGCCCTCGAACGGGGCGGCGCGATCGACGGCCGCCGCCCCGTGGTCACCGGCGGCGTCCTGCGCTGGAAACCGGCCCGCTGAGCGGGGACGCACGCGAGAAGGCGAGAAGGCGGGAAGGCGGGAAGCACGAGTGCCCACCACCGGACGGTGATGGGCACGCGGACGTCGCCGATAAGCCGTTTTCCCGAAAAATCGGGAAAACGGGGCTACTTCTTGGGCGGCGCGGGCTTCCCGCCCGGCAGCACCGTGGGCGGCGGGAACCGCAGCTTGCGGATCTGCAAAGCGCGCATGGCCGCGTAGAAGCCGACGCCCTTCACGCTCTCGTTCGGGAACTTGGCCGCGACCTCCTTCTTCACCTTCCACGCCACGTAGAGGGAGGTGGCCAGGACGCCGACCATCATGATCGGCCAGCCGACCGCGATCACGATGTTGAGCACCTTGGCGCGGATCTCGATCGGCCACGGGATCCAGGTCGCCAGCAGGATCAGTAGCGAGAACGGCAGGAAGTACTGGCTGGGCAGGCGCCGCGAGTCGACCCAGTCGCGCGCGAACTTGCGCCCCGGACCCTTGTCGCGAACCGGAAGATAACGCTCGTCACCTGCGAGCATGCCCTTGCGGGCCCGGTCGCGCTCGGCGGCCTGCTTGGCGCGCATCTGCCGATAGGCCTCCTTGCGGTCCTTCGGCGCGGAGACCGGCTGGCGTCGTCTGCCCTCGGCATCCCGGCGCTTGGGTGTGGGACGACCTTTACCCTGGGGCTTAGGATCGTCAACGGGGACGGGGGTGTCGTCCACGGAGGTTTGGGATCGGCGTCGCAACACACGTCAACCCTACCTGGACTGCAACTTAGTGACGCCCCCGTGCGTTATGCGTAGGGTAATCCCAAGGCGGCTGCGCTGCATTGGGTGAACACCAGCACGACCTAGAAGGGGACGGCCGACGCGCATGAGCGTGATGAAGAGACTTTCGATGATCTTCAAGTCCAAGGCCAACAAGGCCCTGGACAAGATGGAGGATCCGCGCGAGACGCTTGACTACTCCTATCAGCGGCAGCTCGAGTTGCTGCAGAAGGTGCGTCGAGGGGTGGCCGACGTGGCCACCTCGCGCAAGCGGGTAGAACTGCAGATCAACGGCCTGGAGGCGCAGGCCAGGCGCTACGAGGACCAGGGCCGCAAGGCGCTGTCCGTCGGGCGCGAGGACCTCGCGCGCGAGGCCCTGCAGCGGCGGTCCAATCTGCAGGGGCAGATGGCCGACCTCAAGGTCCAGCACGACAACCTGCAGGCCGAGGAGGAGAAGCTGACCACGGCTTCCCAGCGGCTGCAGGCCAAGGTCGACTCCTTCCGCACGAAGAAGGAGACGATCAAGGCGACCTACACCGCCGCCGAGGCCCAGACGCGCATCAACGAGGCGTTCTCCGGCATCTCCGAGGAGATGGGCGACGTCGGCCTGGCGATCCAGCGCGCCGAGGACAAGACGGCGCAGATGCAGGCCCGCGCGGGCGCGATCGACGAGCTGCTGGCCAGTGGCGCGCTCGACGACTTCAGCGGCACCCGCGGCGACGACATCCAGGCCGAGCTCGACCGCATGGGCGGCGGCATGGACGTCGAGCTGGAGCTGGCCCGGATGAAGGCCGAGCTGGGCCAGGGCCCGGCGCCCAAGAGCGCCATCGAGCAGGGGCAGCCCCAGCAGCAGGCCCAGCCGCAGCAGGGGCACACCCAGCAGCTGCGTCAGCCCGGGGAGAACGCATGATCGTCAGAATCATGGGCGAGGGCCAGGTCGAGATCTCGCCGGACGACATCGCGGTGCTCAACGAGCTCGACAGCGAGCTGGAGGCCGCCATCGAGACCGGTGACGAGGGGGCCTTCCGCGTCAAGCTGCACGCGTTGCTCGACAAGGTGCGCCATGTGGGCAAGGCGCTTCCCGACGACAGCCTTGAGCCGTCAGAGCTGATCCTTCCCCCCGCGGACGCCTCGATCGAGGAGGTCCGGGAGATGCTGGGCGACCAAGGCCTCATCCCGGGCTGAGTCCCGTGGGCACGCGGTTCGCGTCCGACAGCGGCCTGACCCGCCGCATGGTCGTGACGATGTTCCTGCTGGGGCTGCTCTACGTGGCGTTCGTCGGCGTGCTGATCGCCCTCGGCGTGCGTGCGCTGACCGTGCTGGTGCTCGCCGGGGGGCTGCTGCTGGTGCAGTACTTCCTGTCCGACCGCATCGCCCTGTTCGCGATGCACGGACGGGAGGTCTCTCCACAGGAGGCCCCCGAGCTCCACGGCCTGATCGACCGGCTGTGCGCGCTGGCGGACATGCCCAAGCCGCGGGTGGCGATCGCCGACTCCGACGTCCCCAACGCCTTCGCCACCGGCCGTAACCAGAAGCGGGCCGTCGTCTGCGTGACGACGGGCATCCTGCGCCGCCTGGAGCCGCAGGAGCTCGAAGGCGTCCTGGCGCACGAGTTGTCGCACGTCGCCCATCGCGACGTCGCCGTCATGACGATCGCCTCGTTCCTGGGCATCGTCGCCGGGCTGATGACGAGGTTCGCCCTGTACGCCGGCTTCGGCGGACGCCGGGACAACGGCCAGGGCGGCGTGCCGGTCGGGCTGATCATCATGTTCGTCTCGCTCGTCGTGTACGCCGTCAGCTTCCTGCTCACCAGAGCCCTGTCGCGCTACCGCGAGCTGGCCGCCGACCGGGCCGGAGCCCTGCTCACGCAGCGTCCCTCGGCCCTGGCGAGCGCGCTGACCAAGGTCACCAGCGACATGGCCCGCATCCCGACCACCGACCTGCGCGAGGCGGCGCCGTTCAACGCCTTCTACTTCGCCCCGGCCCTGGCCAGGGGGGAGACGCTGGCGAACCTGTTCTCCACGCATCCGCCGCTGGAGCGCCGGCTCGAACTCCTCGCGTCCATCTCCAAGCAGCTCGGAAGGGGCTGAGGTGCGCATGGGCTGGCTCGACTCGCTGCTGGGCCGGTCCAAGCCGGTCAAGCCCAACCTCGACGCGCTGTTCGCGCTGCCGTCCGCCGCCGTGACGCTCCAGGCCGCGACCGGTCTCGTCCCCACCGGTCTCGGCTCGGTGTCGTTCAGGGCCGCGGAGGGCGGCGCGTTCGCCACGCTGGAGAGCGACGTCAAGGCGCTGCTCGGCGGGCGCGTCGAGGAGTCCGACGACGGCTACGGCTACACCTGGCTGCTGGTCCGCCGCGCGCCGGACGACGTCAGCGACCTGGTCACCGAGCTGCACGCGGTCAACTCCTCGCTGGAGTCGGCCGGGTTCGGGCCCTCGCTGCTGTGCTCGCTGGTGTCGTTCGCCGATCCGGCGGGCAGGCGGCTGGCGGTGGTCTACCTGTACAAGCGCGGCACGTTCTACCCGTTCGCGCCGCTGCCCGGGAACAGGCGCGACAACGCCCTCGAACTGCAGGCCAGGGGCGTCCTGGACGGCGAGCTGCCACTGGAGGCCGACCTCGGCCGATGGTTCCCGGTATGGGGTGCTCCGGGCCTTTGACCACGGATGGTGTTCTAATCATCACGTGGAGCGAAGGTTGTTCGTCGCCGCGGCCTCGGCGCTCATCGTGGCGGCCGTGCTGTACAGCGCCTGGATCACCGGCCAGTTCACCACGCCCGCCGTGGACAGGACCGACGGCTACGTGAGCGAGCTTGCCGCCCGCGACCAGCCGTGGACGCGCCTGTTCCGGGTCAGCGACGTGCTGTCCGGGCTGGCCTGCCTGGCCGCCGTGGCGACGCTGCCCAGGGTGGCGCGCGAGTGGGCCGGGTGGCTGGCGCTGGCCGCCTTCGGGCTGCTGACGGTCGTCTCCGGCCTGGTCCCGCTCGACTGCGCCGTGCTCAGCGACCCCGCCTGCCGCGGCGAGACGGTCTCGCACCGGCTCCACATGGTGGCCGGCGCGCTGGCCACGACGGCCGTGCTGACCGCGATGGCGGTGCTCTCCGCGCGCTGGCGCTCGTGGGTGTCGTGGTTGTTCACCGGCCTGAACGTGGGGGCCACCGGGCTCATGCTGGCCGCCCTGGCCGCCGGGCGGCTGGCCGGCCTCGCCCACCGGATCCAGCTCACGATGGTCGCCGTCTGGGTCGTGTACGTGGCGCTCCGGCTGCTCGTCCACGACGACGACGAGGCCCCCTGCGGCCCTCCGCACGTCCTCGACCAGGGCGCGGGCCCCGGCGTGCTCATCACGGCGGGCCTCGGGGGCGCCTGGTTCCACTGGGACGCCGTGGCCGCCGGCCTGGCCGCCTGCCACCGGGTCGTCCGCTTCGACCGTCCTGGGCTCGGCCTCAGCCCGCCCGCGACCGACCGGCCCACCCTGTACGGCGAGGTGGCCCGGCTGGCCGCGCTGATCCCCGCGCAGCCGTCCCAGGTCACCCTGGTCGCGCACGGCCTGTCCTGCTGGCACGCCGAGGCGTTCGCCCGGTTGCACCCGCTCTGCGTGGCCAAGCTCGTCCTGGTGGACCCCAGCCCGCCGCCCGTGCGCCGGCCGCTCGCGCTCGCCGCCGTCCTGGGCGCGTGGCTGCCCGCGCTCGGCGGCACGTGGGGCGCGAACGTGCTGGCCCGCCTGACCGGGCCGCCGGCGCACCGCCTGGTCACGGGCATGGGCGACCCCTTCGGCGTGTACCGGATGGGCAAGGTGCCCGCGGCGGTGGCGGGGGAGTGGCTGGCCCGCCGCGACATGGCCGCCGACCTCCGTGACATCCGGGCCGGCCATCCCTTTCCCGACATCCCGGTCACCGTGCTCGGCGCGGGCGGCCGGGACGCCCGCAGGCAGAGCCTGGCGGCCCGCCTCGACGCCAAGCTGGTCCTGCTGCCCCGCTCGGGGCACCAGGTCGAGCTGGACGATCCGGGCGCGATCGTCGACGCTGTCTGAACCGCTGTCTGAACCGCTGTCTGAACCGCTGTCTGAACCGCTGTCTGAACCGCTGTCTGAACCGCCGTGTGAGCCGGCCGTGGGCGGGGGCAGGACACGCCCGTAGGATCGAGGCGAACCCAGTCTTAGGGGGCAGGCGTGGACATCTCCGTCGTCGGTGAGGGCAGCGTGCAGGCCGCGCCCGACGTCCTGCGGTTGCTGGCGGGCGTCGAGGTGCGCAGGGCGTCGGCGTCCGAGGCGTTCACGGCGGTCAGGGCCGCCGCGGCCCGGCTCGCCGACGCGCTGGCCGGGGCCGGCGTCGCGGCCCACGACGTGCGCACGGTCGAGCTCTCGCTCGGCCCCGAGTACGAGGTCTACCCGAAGGTCTCCGCCTACCGGGCGGCCCAGGGCGTCGAGGTGGTCGTCAGGGACCTGTCGCGGGCCGACGCCGTCATCGACACGGTCGCCGGCGTTGGCGAGGAGGCCCGGCTCAACGGCGTGACCTTCGAGCTGTCCGACCCGGCGTCGGTGCTCGGCGAGGCCAGGACGAGAGCGTTCAGGGACGCCGCGGCCAAGGCCGCCCACTACGCCGAGCTGGCCGGACGCCCTCTCGGCCCGGTCGTGTCGATCTCCGAGGAGCTCAGGGGCGGCCCCCAGCCGCTGGTCGCGATGGCCGCGGCGGCCGAGAGCGCGTCCTCGGTCAGCCCCGGCCGCCAGACGCTCACGGTCGGCGTCCGCGTCGGCTACGACTTCGCCTGACCAAGCTGGAACAGAGCCGGAACAGAGCCGGGCCCGCGGCGAGGGCGGGCGCTCCTCGCCACGGGCCCGGCCCGTCGGGGGAGGGCGTTACGGGAGCGCCAGCATGCGGTCCAGCGCCACCCTGGCCCAGTGGGCGGTGTCCTCGTCCACCGTGATCCGGTTGACGACGTCGCCCAGCACCAGCGACTCCAGCGCCCACACCAGGTGCGGCAGGTCGATCCGGTTCATCGTGGAGCAGTAGCAGACCGTCCGGTCCAGGAACGACACGTTCTTGTCGGGGAACATCGTGGCCAGCCGCTTGACCAGGTTCAGCTCGGTGCCGACGGCCCAGCTCGACCCGGCGGGAGCGGCCTGGAGGGTCTTGATGATGTGCTCGGTCGAGCCCACGTGGTCGGCCTTGAGCACCACCTCGTGCCGGCACTCGGGGTGCACCAGCACGTTCACGCCGGGGATGCGCGCGCGCACGTCGTCGACGGACTCGGCCGTGAAGCGGCCGTGCACCGAGCAGTGGCCCTTCCACAGGATCATCCGCGCCCGGTCGAGCTGCTCGCGGGTCAGCCCGCCGTCGGGGCGGTGGGGGTTCCAGACCGCGCAGTCCTCCAGGGACATGCCCATCTCCAGCACCGCCGTGTTGCGCCCGAGGTGCTGGTCGGGCAGGAACAGCACCTTGCGGCCCTGCTCGAAGGCCCAGTCGAGCGCCCTCTTGGCGTTGGAGGAGGTGCACACCACGCCGCCGTTGCGCCCGCAGAACGCCTTGATGTCGGCGCTGGAGTTCATGTACGTGACGGGGACCACCTCGCCGGCCAGACCGGCGTCCTCAAGGGCCTCCCAGCACTCCTCCACCTGGTCGAACGTGGCCATGTCGGCCATGGAGCACCCGGCGGCGAGGTCGGGCAGCACCACCTTCTGGGCCTCGCCGGTGAGGATGTCGGCGGACTCGGCCATGAAGTGCACGCCGCAGAAGACGATGAACTCCGCCTCGGGCCGCGCGGCGGCCTGCTGGGCGAGCTTGAAGGAGTCGCCGGTCACGTCGGCGAACTGGATGACCTCGTCGCGCTGGTAGTGGTGGCCCAGCACGAACAGGCGGTCGCCCAGCGCCTCCTTGGCCTTGCGGGCGCGTTCGACCAGGTCAGGGTCGGACGCGGGCGGCAGCTCGCCGGGACAGTCGACGCCCTTCTCGCTGTGCGGATCGGCGCCCTGCCCGAGGACGAAGAGCGGCAGCCCAGTCTGGGTGGCCATCGCCATACCCCCTTATCGTCGTTTTGACGATACTCACTATGACACACGGACGAACGTGGTTATTCCGGGGGTAGGGGACCCGGGAATGTGTGGCATGGGCGAGGTGTTGGTAGCGTCATCAGTAGGACGTCGGAAACAGACAGCCGGGTTAGGGAGTCAGCAGATGACGGTTGAGAGCAGCGAGACCACGACGCAGGGCCTGATCCTGACTGACGCGGCCGCCGCGAAGGTCAAGAGCCTGCTGGAGCAGCAGGGTGAGGAAGGTCTGCAGCTGAGGGTCGCCGTGCAGCCGGGTGGTTGCTCCGGCCTGCGCTACCAGCTCTTCTTCGACGACCGTTCCATGGACGGTGACGTGGTGACGGACTTCGGCGGTGTCAGCGTGGTCACCGACCGCATGAGCGCCCCCTACCTGATGGGCGCCAGCATCGACTTCGTCGACACGATCGAGAAGCAGGGCTTCACCATCGACAACCCCAACGCCACCGGCTCGTGCGCCTGTGGCGACTCGTTCAACTAAGGGGTCACGGCTTCGGCCTGTGGGGTCCCGCCCGCCTTTGTGCGAGCGGGACCTTCGCGTATTCTCGTGGGGCTCATTGGCCTGCTGACAACGAGGAAGAAGAATCCCGTGCGCATCGCCGTAACCGGCTCCATCGCGACAGACCACCTGATGACGTTCCCAGGAAGCTTCGGCGATCAGCTCATCGCCGAGCAGCTCGACCGGGTGTCGCTCTCGTTCCTGGTCGACGACCTTCAGATCCGTCGCGGCGGCTGCGCGGCCAACATCGCCTTCGGCATGGGCTGTCTCGGCCTCAAGCCGATCCTGGTGGGCGCCGTCGGCAACGACTTCGCCGACTACCGCTCCTGGCTGGAGCGCCACGGCGTCGACTGCGAGTCCGTGCACATCTCCGAGACGCAGCACACCGCGCGTTTCCTGTGCACCACCGACGAGCACCACAACCAGATCGCCTCCTTCTACACCGGGGCGATGGCCGAGGCGCGGCTGATCGAGCTGCAGCCGGTCGCGGCCCGGGTCGGCGGCCTCGACCTGGTGCTGATCAGCCCCAACGACCCCGACGCGATGCTGCGGCACACCGACGAGTGCCGCCAGCGCGGCATCCCCTTCGCCGCCGACATCTCCCAGCAGCTCGCCCGCATGGAGGACGAGCAGATCAGGCAGCTCGTCGACGGCGCCGCCTACCTGTTCTCCAACGACTACGAGAAGGGGCTCATCGAGCAGAAGACCGGCTGGTCCGACGAGGAGATCCTCGACCGGGTCGGCGTCCGCGTCACCACGCTCGGCCCCAAGGGCGCCGTCATCGACCGCAAGGGCGAGCCGTCCATCCAGGTCGCCCCGGCCCCCGAGCGCGGCAAGGCCGACCCCACGGGCGTCGGCGACGCCTTCCGCGCCGGCTTCCTGTCCGGCCTGGCCTGGGGCCTGCCGCTGGAGCGCTGCGGCCAGATCGGCAACCTGACGGCCACGCACGTGCTGGAGCGCGTCGGCGGCCAGGAGTACGAGCTGGGGCAGAAGGTCTTCCTGGAGCGCTTCACGGCCGCCTACGGCGCCGAGGCCGCGGCCGACATCGCCGGCCAGGTGCGCTGCTACCACCCCTGACACGCGTACGCCCCGCCCGCCGCAGGCGTGGCGGGGCGATCCCCGTACGGGTGTCAGCGCTTGGCGTACACCCGGTGCACGAACTCGGCGAGCTGGTCGTCCGGCAGGCACCGGGCGAGGTCGGCCTCGCTGATCATGCCGACGATGCGCTCGTTCTCCAGCACCGGCAGCCGCTTGATCTGGTTCTGCTCCATGCGCGACAGCGCCTCCTGCACGGTGGCGTCCGCCGTCACCCAGACCAGGCCGGTCGCCAGCTCGCCCGCGGTCACCTGCGCCGGGTCGTGACCGGCCGCGACGCACTTGATGACGATGTCGCGGTCGGTGATGATGCCGGTCACCCGGTCGTCGGGGCCGCACACGGGCAGCGCGCCCACGTCGTTGTTGCGCATCATCTGAGCCGCCCGGTCGAGCGTCTCGTGCGCGGCGATGCACTCCGCGCCCGTGCTCATCACGTCACGGGCGGTCTCGTTCCCCTTGGCCATGGTCTCCCCCGAATGGTCGTTGTGCCGTCAGGGGAGGGCCCTACCCACAAACCGTCAGTAGTTGCGCATCACGTGGATGGCCCAGCCGCCCTCGGGCAGCTCGTACGAGGCCACGTGGCGGTGGGACTTCAGCCGGCACCACGCCGGCACGTCGGTGTAGGCCGCCGGATCGTCGGCCAGCACCGCCACCACGGCGTTGAGCGGCACGTGGTTGATCTGCTCGGCGAGCATGATGATCGGGATCGGGCACTTCTTCCCGAGCGCGTCGATCGTCAATGACGGCTGAGTTACCTCGGTCATGCGACTCCTGCGTCGTGCCGGATGCGGCGCACCAGATCGGGCAGCACGGCCAGGAACCGGTCGACCTCGGCCGCGGACGTGCCCCTGGGCAGCGACACCCGGACATTCCCATGCGTCAGCACGCCCATCGCTTCGAGGACGTGCGATGGACGAAGCGTACTAGCGGTGCACGAGCTTCCGGACGATACGGCGAATCCCGCCTTGTCCAGTTCGGTGAGCAGCGCCTCGCCGTCGACGTAGAGACACGAGAAGGTCACGATGTGGGGCGCCCGGCCGACCGGGTCGCCGATCACCTCGACGTCCGGCACGACCTTCGGCACGGTCTCCCTGATCCGGGCGACGAGCGTGGACAGCCGGGCCTGCTCCTGCGCCGCCTCGGCGCTCATCGCGCGCAGCGCCGCCGCCGCGGCCACGATGCCCGGCACGTTCTCGAAGCCGGGGACCCGCCGCCGCTCGCGCTCGTCCTCGGGCAGGAACGAGCGGAACCGGGTGCCCTTGCGCACCGCCAGCACGCCCACCCCGGCCGGGCCGCCCCACTTGTGGGCGCTGGCGGTCAGCACCGACCAGCCCGGTGGTATCGGCATGCGGCCGGCTGTCTGGGCGGCGTCGACCAGCAGCGGCACCCCGTTGGCCCGGCACGCGGCGGCGGCCTCGGCGACCGGCTGCACCGTGCCCACCTCGTGGTTGGCCGTCTGGAGGCAGGCCAGCGCCGTGCCGGGACGCGCGACGGCCTCGGCGAACGCGTCGAGGTCGACCCGCCCCTCCAGGCTCACGCCCACGGTCTCGACCGTGCCGCCGTCGCGTTCGTGCACGCCGGCCGCGTGCAGCACGCTGGAGTGCTCGACCGCGCTGGTGACCAGATGACGCCCGACCCTGCGCCTGCCGTGTAGGGTGCCGAGCACGCCGAGATGCGCGGCCTGCGTGCCGGACGAGGTGAACGACACCTCGTCGGGGCGCGCGCCGAGCGCCTCGGCCACCTCCGTGCGGGCCTGCTCCAGCAGCAGGTGAGCGCGGCGGGCCTGGGTGTACAGTCTCGCGGGGTCGGCCCAGCCGACGTCGATCGCCGCCAGCAGCGCCTCGCGTGCCTGAGGGTGGAGCGGCTCGCTCGAGGCCGCGTCGAAATACGCCACGAGACTCATCGTCCCACTTGCGGCGCCATCGAGGGGTCGCGCGGTAGGGCGGGACACCTGCACGCTAATGTGTCTGCAATCAGCTGTGCATTTGGAAATACGAGCACCCAAGGGAAAGACTCTTGGGCTTCATCTGTGGGGTAGGCGATCCGTGAGTCCGACTCGCCGTACGACGCGGCGTTCGTTGGCCCGGCGCAGGGTGCCGCGCGCCGCCGCTTTGGCGTTGCTGCTGGCCACTGCTACGGCGTGTGCTAATGACGTTCCCAAGTTCGACTGGTCCAACGGCCTGCTGCCCGAGGGCGTGACCGAGCAGGCCAAGGTCGTTCAGCATCTGTGGAACGGGGCCTGGATCGCCGCACTCGCCACGGGCGTCGTCGTCATCGTCCTGATCGTCTGGGCCGCGATCTTCCACCGCAAGCGCAAGGGGAAGGCCGAACTGCCGCCCCAGGTGCGCTACAACCTGCCGATCGAGATCCTCTACACGGTGGTCCCGCTCGTCATGGTGTCGGTGTTCTTCTTCTTCACCGCCCGCGACAGCAAGGCCCTCACGGACGTCGCGGGTGACGCGCCCGTCAAGGTCAAGGTCGAGGCCTACCAGTGGAGCTGGCGCTTCACCACGACCTACAACGGCAAGACGACGCAGCCCGTGTCCGGCATGCCGGTGCACGACTACCACCAGGGCCCTCAGCTGGTCCTGCCGACGAACACCAAGGTCGAGTTCGACCTCTCGACCGACGACGTGATCCACTCGTTCTGGGTGCCCGAGTTCCTGTTCAAGCGGGACATCATCCCCGGCATCCCCGAGGGCAACCCGGGGCGCAAGTTCGAGATCAAGACGCTCGGCGACGACCGCGTGGGCGTCTACGCCGGCCGGTGCGCCGAGCTGTGCGGCGTCGACCACAGCCGGATGCTGTTCTCGGTGAAGCTCGTCAAGCAGGCTGAGTTCGACCAGTACATCGCGACCCAGGCTGGGAGTGCCCAGTGACCGCCATCCAAGAACCGCTTCGGGCGCCGGTCCGGCCCGTCACCAAGGGCCAGATCATCGCCAAGTGGATGTCCTCGACCGATCACAAGATCATCGGGCACATGTACCTGATCACGTCGTTCGCCTTCTTCCTGATCGGCGGCGTCATGGCGCTGATCATGCGGGCCGAGCTGGCGCAGCCGGGGCTGCAGATCACCAGCAACGAGCAGTTCAACCAGCTGTTCACCATGCACGGCACGATCATGCTGCTGATGTTCGCGACGCCGCTGTTCGCCGGCTTCGCCAACGAGCTGATGCCGCTCCAGATCGGCGCCCCCGACGTGGCGTTCCCGCGCCTGAACATGGTCAGCTACTGGCTCTACCTGTTCGGCAGCGTCATCGCCGTGTCCGGCTTCCTCACCCCGGGCGGCGCGGCCTCCTTCGGCTGGTTCGCCTACACGCCGCTGTCGAACGCGATCCACTCGCCCGGCATCGGCGGCGACCTGTGGATCATGGGCCTGGCCCTGTCGGGCCTCGGCACGATCCTCGGCGCGGTGAACTTCATCACCACGATCATCTGCATGCGCGCCCCCGGCATGACCATGTTCCGCATGCCGATCTTCACCTGGAACGTCCTGCTGACCAGCATGCTCGTGCTGATGGCCTTCCCCGTGCTGGCCGCCGCGCTGCTGGCGCTGGAGGCCGACCGCAAGCTCGGCACCCACATCTTCGACCCGGCCAACGGCGGGCCGATCCTGTGGCAGCACCTGTTCTGGTTCTTCGGCCATCCCGAGGTGTACATCATCGCGTTGCCGTTCTTCGGCATCGTGACCGAGATCCTGCCGGTCTTCAGCCGTAAGCCGATCTTCGGCTACATCGGCCTGGTCGGCGCCACCATCGCGATCGCCGGTCTGTCCATCACGGTCTGGGCGCACCACATGTTCCCGACCGGGCAGGTCCTGCTGCCGTTCTTCTCGTTCATGACGTTCCTCATCGCGGTGCCGACGGGCGTGAAGTTCTTCAACTGGATCGGCACGATGTGGCGGGGTCACCTGTCGTTCGAGTCGCCGATGCTGTTCTCCGTCGGCTTCCTGATCACCTTCCTGCTCGGCGGCCTGACCGGCGTCATCCTGGCCTCGCCGCCGCTGGACTTCCAGATCAGCGACACCTACTTCGTCGTCGCCCACTTCCACTACGTGGTCTTCGGCACGGTTGTGTTCGCCATGTTCGCCGGCTTCTACTTCTGGTGGCCCAAGTTCACCGGCAAGATGCTCGACGACAAGCTGGGCAAGGTGCACTTCTGGCTGCTGTTCATCGGCTTCCACACCACCTTCCTCGTCCAGCACTGGCTGGGCATGGTCGGCTTCCCCCGCCGGTACGCCGACTACAGCGCGGCCGACGGCTTCACCGACCTGAACATGATCTCGTCGGTCGGCGCGTTCATCCTGGGCGCCTCGACGCTGCCGTTCTTCTACAACGTCTGGAAGACCTGGCGGTCGGGGGTCAAGGTCACCGTCGACGACCCCTGGGGCTACGGTGGCTCGCTCGAATGGGCGACCTCCTGCCCGCCGCCGCGGCACAACTTCACCTCGCTGCCGCGCATCCGGTCCGAGCGCCCGGCGTTCGACCTGCACTACCCGCACATGTCCGCCAAGTCCGCCCAGGAGGTGGAGGCCTGATGAAGGTCCAGGGTTGGCTGTTCCTGCTGTGCGGCCTGTTCTTCGCCGGTGTCGACGTCGGCTACTGGTTCTGGACCAAGGCCGCGACCGGCCACGGTGAGCCCGTGGGCACCACCGCCATGGCGATCTCGGTCGGGTTCGCGTTCATGGTGGGCTACTACCTGATGTTCACCGCGCGGCGCATCGGCGCCCAGCCGGAGGACGACAAGCAGGCCGACATCAGCGACGGCGCCGGCGAGATCGGCTTCTTCAGCCCGAGCAGCTGGTGGCCGCTGTTCCTGTGCCTGGCGGCGGCCTTCGCCTTCGCCGGGTTCGTGATCGGCTTCTGGATGTTCCTGATCGGCGTGTTCCTGATCATCATGGCCATGATCGGGTTCGTGTTCCAGTACTACCGGGGCAACTTCTCGCACTGACAAGCGGCTCGAAGCGGGCGTCCTTCCCATAGGGGAGGACGCCCGCTTTTTCGTGTTCTTTACCAGGTCACGGATGTCGTGAATAGATCACTCAGGGTAATAAGGGAGGAGAAGGTTGGATCTTGGGCGAGGGGGTCACTCGTGAGACGCGTGGCGAATGGATCGGCCGGCCTGCTGGCCCTGGCGCTGCTCACGGCGTGCTCGCTGAGCGGCGCGGCGAACGAGACGAAGGAGCTGACCGCGGTCGCGCGGCAGCCGGCGGTGGGCGTCACGCCCCAGGACAAGGCCGTGAACGTGGCCACCGACCAGCCCGTGGTGGTGTCCGCGCACGGCGGCACGATCAAGAGCGTCCGGGTGGACGGCGGCAAGGCGGGCCGGTTGAAGGGCGTCCTGAGCGGTGACGGCACCCGCTGGCGCAGCACGACCACCGCCCGGCCGAGCGCCGGCTACACGGTCACCGTCGTCAGCGTGGACGCCTCGGGCAAGCAGAGCGAGACCTCCAGCACGTTCACCACGGTCAAGGGCGACAAGACATTCGACATCCAGACGATCACTCCCAACAAGGACGACACCGGGCTGACGGTCGGCGTCGGCATGCCCGTCATGATCGCCTTCGACAAGCCCGTGAGCGACCGGGTGGCCGTCGAGCGCAACCTGACCATCCGCAGCTCCAAGCCGGTGGACGGGGCCTGGCACTGGTTCGACGACAGCCATGTGGACTTCCGGCCGGAGGAGTACTGGCCGGCGTACACGAAGGTGCGGCTTGAGGCGAAGCTGGCCGGCGTGCGCGGCGGCCCCGGCCTGTACGGCAAGCGCGACGTCACCCTCGACTTCAAGATCGGCCGCTCACAGATCACCCGCGGCAGCACCGACGAGCACGTGCTGACGGTCCGCCGGGACGGCAAGCGCATCCGCACCATGCCGATGAGCGCCGGGCAGGGCGGCCAGTGGAAGTACTACACCACCTCGGGCGTGCACCTGGCGATGTCGCGGGAGCCGGTGACCGTCATGACCTCGCCCGGCATCGGCCCGGGACAGTCGGGCTACTACCAGCTCACCGTCTACAACACCGTGCGCATCTCCAACAGCGGCGAGTACGTGCACAGCGCGCCCTGGTCGGTGGGCTCTCAGGGCAACTCCAACGTCAGCCACGGCTGCGTGAACGTCAGCCCGGAGAACGCGGCCTGGTTCATCAAGAACACCCTGATCGGGGACCCGATCATCATCACGGGCTCGCCGCGCAAGCTGGAGCCCACCAACGGGTGGGGCCACTGGCAGGAGAACTGGAAGGACTGGCTCAAGTGGAGCACGCTCAAGGACGGCCCGAGCATCACCTTCTGACCGCCACCCGGCCCTGAGCAGGCCCTGGAGGCTCTGCCAGGGCGCTCGGGCACCTCGTTGCCGCCGAAGGATGCGAGCGCGCCTCAGGGGCGCGCTCGCGGTCACGACGGGCGGTAGGAGCTGCTGACCTCGATCCAGCGGCGCAGCGTGTCGGCGGCCGCGCCGGAGTCGATCGCCTGCGTGGCGCGCTCGTAGCCCTTGATCATCGCCGTGTCGAGGTCGTCGCCGGCGCCGTCGTGGGCGACCAGCGCGGCGGCGGTGTTGAGCAGGACGGCGTCGCGCACCGGCCCCTTCTTGCCGCCCAGCACGTCGTGCACGGCCTGGGCGTTGAACTGCACGTCGCCCCCGCGCAGCGCGTTCGCGTCGGCCCGGGGGATGCCCAGGATCGCGGGGTCGAACCTGGCCTCGGTGGCCGTGCCGTCGCGGACCACCCACACCGTGGAGGTGCCGGTGATGGTCAGCTCGTCGAGCCCGTCGTCGCCGCGGAAGACCAGGGCGGACACGCCGCGCTCGGCGAAGACGCCGGCGATGACGGGCAGCATGCGGGCGTCGTAGACGCCGATGGCCTGGGCGCTCGGCCGGGCCGGGTTGGTCAGCGGGCCAAGGAAGTTGAAGACCGTGGGGACGCCGATCTCCTTGCGCGCCGGGCCGGCGAACCGCAGCGCCGGGTGGTAGACGGGCGCGAAGCAGAAGGCGATGCCCGCCTCGCGCGCCACCCGCGCGGTCTGCTCGGGCGTCAGGTCGAGCCTGATGCCCATGTGCTCCAGGACGTCGGCGGCCCCGCACAGCGAGGAGGCCGAGCGGTTGCCGTGCTTGACGACCCTGGCCCCCGCCGCGGCGGCCACGATGGCGGCCATGGTGGAGACGTTGACGGTGTGGGCGCGGTCGCCGCCCGTGCCGACGACGTCGAGGACGGGCCCCTCGACGGTCAGCGGCGTGGAGAACTCCAGCATCGTCCGGGCCAGGCCCACCACCTCGGCCACCGTCTCGCCCTTGGCCCGCAGGGCCAGCGCGAAGCCCGCGATCTGGGCGGAGGTGGCGTTGCCCGAGAAGATCTCCCGCATCGCCCAGGCCGTCTCGTCGGCCGACAGGTGCTCGCCGGAAAGGAGCGCGGAGAACAGGGCAGGCCAGGTCGTCCGGGAGTCCATGGGCACCTACTTCGCGTTGAGTCGGGTGGCGGAACGGCGGCGCATCAGGTCGGCGACGGTGTCGGCCAGGACCATGGGCTCGATGGGCTGCGGGACGACGGCGTCGGCCTTGGACCACTCGGCCAGCCAGCGGTCGTCGCGCCTGGCGATGATCAGGCAGACGGGCGGGCAGTCGTAGACCTCGTCCTTGGCCTGACGGGAGACGCCCATGCCGCCGGCGGGCTGGGTCTCGCCGTCGAGGACCGCCACGTCGATCTCGCCGGAGCCGAGCCACTGGTGGACCTTGGGCTCGGTGGCGCACTCGATGATCTCGACGAGGGGCAGATCGGCCGCCGGCCGCCGGCCGATCGCCTGGCGGACCTCGGCCCGGGTGGTCGCGTCGTCGCTGTAGACGAGGACCCTCATCGTGTCGTCGGTGCTCCCAGAGGACGTCACTGTCGCGCTCACTATCGGTCGAAGCTGTATGGTCACCTGGATCGTACCGTTGCGCCGGGATGCAATCCCAGGCCACCGGGTCTGACAGGCGTTTTGTCCCAATTATCCCAGGTTGATGGCCGGTTTGTTCCTCCTAACGGGGGGTCGTTGGCCGGACCGAACACCGGAGCCGCAATAATGCTGCCCGTGGCGACAGCATCCGCAAT
The DNA here is from genome assembly GCF_042878785.1 of Nonomuraea sp. NPDC003560. NCBI lineage: Bacteria > Bacillati > Actinomycetota > Actinomycetes > Streptosporangiales > Streptosporangiaceae > Nonomuraea > Nonomuraea sp. NPDC003560. The sequence goes on from NZ_JBIAOF010000002.1 coordinate 510,370, forward strand.
AACTTCGACGACGACAGCACAGTCGTACCGACGGCCGAACCTGGTCAGTGTCGGGACGATCGTCTGGCTGTCCTCTGAGCTCATGTTCTTCGCGGCGCTGTTCGCGATGTACTTCACCATCCGGTCGGTGAGCGAGGGGAAGGGCATCGAGTGGGGCCCTGCCTTCCTTCCTGCAGGCGTTGAGGCAGAAGGCGCTCACCTGAACATCCCGTTCGCGACGGTCAACACGATCATCCTGGTCCTGTCGAGTGTGACGTGCCAGCTGGGCGTGTGGGCCGCGGAGAAGGGGCAGGTCGGCAAGCTCCGCTTCTGGTACATCGTCAGCTTCCTGATGGGCGCGATCTTCGTCGCCGGTCAGCTGTACGAGTACGGCGAGCTGGCGTCAGAGGGCGCGACCCTGTCCGCCAACGCTTACACCTCGGTGTTCTACCTGACGACGGGCTTCCACGGCCTGCACGTGACCGGTGGCCTGATCGCGTTCCTGTTCATGCTGGGACGCACGTACGCCGCGAAGCGCTTTACGCATGAGCAGGCCACCAGCGCGATCGTCGTGTCCTACTACTGGCACTTCGTAGACGTCGTCTGGATCGGTCTTTTCGCGACCATCTACATCATTCGTTAAGGAACGGGATCTCTGTGACTAGGATCACCGCTTGGCGGCGGCATCCCCTCGCGAGATACGCCGTCCTGATTTTGGCGTTGGCGCTGGTCGGGATGGTATACGCCGCCTTTGTCCAGGCGGGCAAGCCTGCCGACGCGGCGCTGGCGGCAGGCAAGGTCGACGACGTGGCCGAGGGCAAGAGCCTGTTCGTGGCCCACTGCTCTAGCTGCCACGGCATGAACGCGGAGGGCACCAACACCGCCCCCACGCTCGTCGGTGTCGGCGCCGCGGCGGTCGACTTCCAGATGAGCACCGGCCGCATGCCCGCCGGCAACCCCGGCCCGCAGGCGCCGCGCAAGCCCCTGGCCCACTGGGTCAACGAGGACACGACCCGTCAGGTCGCCGCCTACGTGCAGTCGCTCGGCGGCGGTCCGCAGGTCCCGGGCAAGGAGCAGGTCGACCCGAAGCTCGGTGACGCCGGCAAGGGCGGCGAGCTGTTCCGGGCCAACTGCATCCAGTGCCACAACTGGGCGGGCGCCGGCGGTGCCCTGACGCAGGGCAAGTACGCGCCCAACCTCAACGAGTCCTCACCGACGCAGATCTACGAGGCGATGGTCACCGGCCCGCAGGCGATGCCGGTCTTCAACGACTCGACGATCACGCCTGAGGAGAAGCGCAGCATGATCGCGTACATCACCCAGGTCCGTGAGCAGAAGGACCCCGGAGGGTTCGGCCTCGGGCGCATCGGCCCGGTCACCGAAGGTCTCGTAGCGTTCGTGGTAGGCATCGCCGCCCTAGCCCTCGCCGCCATCTGGATCACCGCGAAGAAGCGACAGAAGTCATGACAGACAACGAGCACGAGATCGAGCAGCCGGACGAACGCGTGCCCAAGCGCGTCATCGGCACTCCCGCGCCGGGCACGTCGATGCTGGGCGCCGCGGAGAAGGAAGACGTCGCCGACCGCGACGTCCCGGGCGTGACGCTGCAGGACGAGAGCAAGGCCCGCAAGGCCGAGAAGATCGTGGCGCTCTGCTTCGCGATCACGTTCCTGGCCGGCATCGCCTTCCTCATCTCCTACGTGGTGTTCCAGGTCGGCAGCCCCGAGGCGACGGGGGTCTCCAACCTCGCCCTCGGCGGCACGCTGACCCTGGCCGTCCTCGGCCTCGCGGTCGGCATCGTGGTCTGGGTCCGCCAGATCATGCCGAAGTACGCGCTGGTCCAGGAGCGCCACACGATGGCCTCCGACGAGGACGACCGCGAGGTCGTCTCCGAGACCTTCCTGCAGGGCGCCAACGAGAGCGGCTTCGTCAAGCGCAAGCTGATGCGCCGCACGCTGCTGCTGGCCGCCGCGCCGCTCGGCCTGGTGCCGCTGGTGCTGCTGCGCGACCTCGACAACTCCAAGATGCCCGGCGCGAAGTTCAACAAGCTGCTGCGCCACACGGTCTGGGGTGAGAAGACCAAGGAGGGCAAGCCGCTGCGCCTGGTCGTCGAGGGCACCGGCCAGCCGATCCGCGCGGCCGACTTCAACTCGCCCGGCGGCATCCTGTCGGTGGTGCCCGAGGGGTACGAGCACGACCTCAACGCGCTCGCCAAGGCCACGCTGATCCTGATCAAGTTCCGTCCGGAGGAGCTCAAGAGCGGCGTCAAGCAGAACTGGACGCACGACGGCATCGTCGCCTACTCCAAGATCTGCACGCACGTCGGCTGCCCGGCGGCGCTCTACGAGCAGACCACCCACCACATCCTGTGCCCGTGCCACCAGTCGACCTTCGACGCGGCCGACGGCGCGAAGGTCATCTTCGGCCCGGCCGCCCGGCCGCTGCCGCAGCTGCCCATCACCGTCGACAGCGAGGGCTATCTGATCGCCCAGGGTGACTTCAACGTGCCCGTCGGTCCCAGCTACTGGGAGCGCGGCGACGCCGAGGCCGAGGCCAGGGAGAAGGGAGGCCAGGCATGAGCGACCTGAACGCCGTACCGAAGGCCATCGCCGGGCCGTCGACCTTCCTGGACGACCGTCTGGGCGGGGCGAACTTCCTCAAGCGCAACCTGCGCAAGATCTTCCCTGACCACTGGTCGTTCCTGCTGGGTGAGATCGCGCTCTACTCGTTCATCATCCTGCTGCTCACCGGTACGTTCCTGACGCTGTGGTTCAAGCCGAGCATGGGCGAGATCGCCTACGACGGCTCGTACGCGCCGCTCAAGGGCGTCATGATGTCGGAGGCCTACGCGTCGTCGCTGGAGATCAGCTTCGACGTCCGGGGTGGTCTGCTGATGAGGCAGATGCACCACTGGGCGGCCCTGCTCTTCGTGGCCGGCATGACGGTGCACATGCTGCGGGTGTTCTTCACCGGCGCCTACCGCAAGCCGCGCGAGCTCAACTGGATCATCGGCGTGCTGCTGCTGACCCTGGCGCTGGCCGAGGGCCTGACCGGCTACTCCCTCCCCGACGACCTGCTCTCCGGCGCCGGTCTGCGGATCACCGAGGGTGTGGCGATCTCGCTGCCGCTGGTGGGCACGTACATCACGTTCTTCCTGTTCGGCGGGGAGTATCCGGGCGAGGACGTCATCTCCCGGTTCTACTCGCTGCACATCCTGCTCATCCCGGGCATCCTGCTGGCGCTGGTCTCGGCTCACATGGTGCTCATGTGGGTGCAGAAGCACACGCAGATGCCGGGCAAGGGGCGCAACAACAAGAACGTGGTGGGCGCGCCGTTCTACCCGGCCTTCATGGCCAAGGCGGGCGCCTACTTCCTGTTCACGCTCGCCGTGGTGTCGGGGCTGGCGACGTTCGCCCAGATCAACCCGATCTGGCTGTTCGGGCCGTACACGCCGGCGGACATCTCCGCCGGTTCGCAGCCCGACTGGTACATGGGCTTCCTCGAAGGCTCGCTGCGGCTCATGCCGCCGTGGGAGTGGAACCTGTTCGGCACGGCCCACGCGGGCACGCTGCCGATGAGCGTGATCATCCCGGCGCTGGTGCCGATGGGCATCATCATGACCGGTCTCGCGCTCTACCCGTTCATCGAACGGTGGGTCACCGGGGACAACCGCGAGCACCACGTCGCCGACCGTCCGCGCAACAACCCCCACCGCACCGCGATCGGCATCTCGGCGATGACGTTCTACGGTGTGCTGTGGCTGCTCGGCGCCAACGACGAGATCTCGGCCAACTTCCACGTCAGCCTCAACTGGACGACGTACATCGGCCGGGTGCTGGTCTTCGTCGGGCCGGCGCTGGCCTACCTGATCACCTACCGCATGTGCCTCGGCCTGCAGCGCAGCGACGCCGCGGTCATCGGGCACGGTGTGGAGTCGGGTGTCATCAAGCGGCTGCCGCACGGTGAGTTCATCGAGGTGCACACGCCGCCGTCCGACGACCTCGAGGCCCACATGCGGGGCAAGGAGGCGGTGGCGGCCCTGCCCGTGGACGAGGACGCCTCCGGCATCCCGCCCAAGGGCATGCGCGGCCCGCTCGGCAAGCTCCGCGGCCGGATGTCCAAGGCGTACGGCGGGGAGAAGATCCCGCTCGACGACGGGCACCACGGCGAGCACGGGGAGCACGGCGAGCACGCCGCGATCGGTTCCGGCGACGACCGGAGCCTCACCCACTAGGGTTTCGCCTGATCGAGAACGGCCCGGACGGGGTTTCCCCGTCCGGGCCGTTCCGCGTTCCGGCCCACCGGCCGGGGACGATCGGGCCCGGGAAACGCGTCGGGCCCGGCCGAAGGACGGCCGGGCCCAGAAGACGGAACCGAGGAAGGACGCCGAAGTCGGACGCCCAAGACGGACGCCGAAGACGGACGCCGAAGGTGGGCGCCCAAGACGGACGCAGCAGCAGAAGCGAGCGCAGACGCCGACGCTGAAGCGGATGCGGGGGCTTACGCGGGGACCGCGGGGGAGCGGGTCAGTCGGATTCGGGGAAGCCGATCGAGAAGGCGGCGTCGAGGTCGTGCCTGGAGTAGGTGCGGAAGGCGATGTGCGTCTCGGTGTGCTCGACGCCGTCGACCTTGTTGACCCGCCCGGGGATGACCTCGGCCACCTCCTCGTAGCGGGCGACCCTGACCATGGCGAGCAGATCCCATTCGCCGGTGATGGAGTAGACCTCGCTGACCCCGTCGATCTCGGCGATCGTCTGGGCGACCTCCGGGATCCGGTCTACCTCGGCCTTGATGTGGACGATTGCCGTGACCATGTATTAACTGTATCCGGTCATCGCAAAGGACGTCCCTCTCGGTCGCGCCGCTGATCAAGCCCGCGGTAGGCCAGGTCGATGCGGGCCTTGTGGCGGGCGGCGCCCCGGGCGGGCATCGACCACACGCCGTCGACCTCGACCAGCCGCACGCCCGGCGACTCCAGCCAGCGCAGGATGCACTCGGTCTCCTCGGCGCTGGCCGCGTGGACCGGGCCGGGGCCCGGGATGACGGCCTCGGCCATGGCCTTGAGCGAGGCGACGAACGGTGTGGGGTGGGCGCCCTTCGGCATCACGCCCGCCGCGGCCAGCCGCCCGTAGCGGACGACGTGGATGTCCCAGCCGCCGTCGAAGGCCGGGCTGGCGGCCACGAGCTCGGGGATGCGGGTGATGGCGCTCAGGCGCTGCATCCGGGCCGCCGCCCGGACGAACGCGGCCAGCCGGTCGCGGTCGACGGACGCCTCCTCGTAGCGCTGCTCGACCGACAGGCGCTCCATGCGGGCCGCGACGGCGGTGTAGACGAGCGAGGCGTCGGAGGTCATGGCCCGGCGGGCGCTCTCGACGTGCGCGGCGTACTCCTCCGGGCTCTCCTTGCCCGCGCAGGGGGCGCCGCAGCGGCCCATCTCGTGCAGGACGCAGGCCGCCCGGCGGGTGCGCAGGCTGATCGGCTGCGTGCACTGGCGCAGCGGCACGGCCTCGTGCAGCGCGATGCGGGCCTCGTCGGCCAGGCGGGAGCTGCTGAACGGGCCGAGGTAGGTGGCGTCGTCGTCCTTCAGCTCGCGCACGATCGACAGGCGGGGGAAGGGGCCGGCGGTGAGCTTGAGCCAGACGACCTTCTCCGGGAAGCGCGAGCGGCGGTTGTAACGCGGCTTGGCGCCGCCGATCAGCCGCAGCTCCCTGACCTCGGCCTCCAGCCCGGTGGCGCAGACGACGTGGCGCACGCGCTCGGCGATGCCGATCATCTCGCGGATGCGCGGGCGGGTCTCGGCGGCCGTGAAGTAGGAGCGCACCCGGTTGCGCAGGTTGGTGCTCTTGCCGATGTAGAGCACCTCGCCGCGGTCGTCCTCGAAGAAGTAGACGCCCGGGGCGTGCGGGACGGACTCGGCCAGGTGGCGCTTGCGCTGCTGCTCCGGTGTGGGGGCGCGGACGAACGACTTCAGCTCCTCCAGCGTGTGGACCTGGAAGGAGCCGGCCCGCTCGATCAGCCCGTGGAGCACGTCGACGGTGGCCCTGGCGTCCTGCAGGGCGCGGTGGCACGGTTCGGTGGGGCTGCGGAAGAACCGGGCGAGCGTGGACAGCTTGGCGTTGGGTGTCTCGTCGCGGGTCAGCACCCGCCGGGCCAGGTCGACGGTGTCGACGACCGGGTTGGCGGGCGGCGGGTAGCCGTGGGCGGCGCAGGCGGCCTTGACGAAGCGGGTGTCGAAGCCCGCGTTGTGGGCCACCAGCGTGGAGCCCTTGATGAACTCGAGGAAGCTCGGCAGCACCGCCTCGATGCGCGGGGCGGCCACCACCATGGCGTCGGTGATGCCGGTCAGCACCGAGATGAACGGCGGGATGGGCCCGCCGGGGTCGACCAGGGTGGAGAACTCGCCCAGCACCTCACCCGCCCGCACCTTGACCGCGCCGATCTCGGTGATCGAGTCTTCGGCCGGCGAGCCGCCGGTGGTCTCCAGGTCGAACACGACGAACGTGACGTCGCTCAGCGGGGTGCCGAGCTCGTCGAGGGTGCCTTGTACCGCGTCCACGTTCCAAGACCATAGAGAGGGGGACCGACAGTTACTCCGCCGGACCACGCCGGAGCGCGGGGAAGGGGGCCCGGGACGGCATGGGGGGACGTGCTCGAATAACCATCCTTCTTGATCCTTAGTTACCCTTCCCTTTATGTCCGCGGGAAGACTTGCCGGCCGCTACACCCTGCTGCGCCCACTCGGCGCCGGCGGCATGGGGAAGGTGTGGCTGGCCAAGGACGAGATGCTCGACCGCGAGGTCGCGGTCAAGGAGCTCACCCTGCCCGAGGGCATGCCGTCCAAGGATCGCGCCGACGCGGTCACCAGGGCCGTGCGCGAGGCGCAGGCCACCGCCCGGCTGCGCCATCCCGGCATCGTGGCGCTGCACGACGTCATCGTCGAGCACGAGCGGCCGTGGCTGGTCATGGAGCTGCTGCGGGGCCGTACGCTGGCCGACACCGTGCGCGAGTTCGGCCCGATGCCCCCCGAGTACGCCGCCCGCGTCGGCGCCGACGTGCTGGAGGCGTTGCAGGCCGCCCACGCCCAGGGGCTGCAGCACCGCGACGTGAAGCCGGGCAACGTGTTCCTGACCGACAGCGGCAGGGTGGTGCTGACCGACTTCGGCATCGCCCGGCAGGAGGGGCAGGCCGCGCTCACCGAGCAGGGGCTCATGATCGGCTCGCCCGGGTTCATCGCGCCCGAGCGGCTGGAGGGCGAGCCCGGCGGCCCGTCCAGCGACCTGTGGTCGCTCGGCGCGACCCTGTTCGCCGCCGTGACCGGCGGGAACGCCTACCAGGGCTCGGTCGCCGAGCGGGTCAGGGCGACCGTGACGCAGCCGGTGCCGGTCGCGCCGGGGCCGCTCGGGCCGCTGCTGGCCGCCATGATGGCGCGCCATCCTGACGCCCGTCCCGATCCGCGCAACGTCGTGCACGCGCTCAGGCAGCTGGCCGCGGGCGGCCCGCCGCCGGTCCTGGCGGCCGGCGAGCAGGCCACCGCGCCCCGCCCGGTGGGGCGGCGCGGGCGGCCGCTGCTGCTGTGGGGCGCGGTCGCGGCCGTGCTCGTGGTCGCCGCCGGAGCCACCGGCTTCGTCGTGCTGCGCGACGACGACGGACCGCCGGCCGCGTTCACCGTGCCGATGGACGTGTGCACCCTGCTCACCCCGCAGGACGTCGGCGGCCTGCTGCGCACCCAGAGCCCGCCCAAGGCCCAGCCGGACAGCAACGAGGTGGGCCCCGAATGCGGCTGGCCGACCGCCGGCACCGGCATCGGGCTCCAGGTGCAGAAGGACTCCGACACCGTCGATCCCTGGTCGATGACCGCCGCCACGGCCCGCACCCTGTTCCAGAACCAGAAGCGCTACTGGGCCAAGTACGACCAGATCGACTGGACCTGGCCGGAGATCGGCGTCAAGACCGACATGCGCTCCACCCGCACCCCCGTCCACGACCTGGCGGGCCTCGGCGAGGAGGCGTTCGCGTTCGAGCTGAAGGGCAAGACCGGCCGCGTCCACTCGGCTCACGTCTACTACCGGATCGCCAACCTGGTGGTGGCCGTCCAGTACGCCACCCTGGCCGACAAGCCGACCGACGAGGACGTCCGGCAGGCGGCGATCAAGGCGGCCCGGGCGAGCGAGCAGGCGTTGCGCCGTGCGAAGTGACCACTATCTGCTGGCCGGCCGCTACCGGCTGGTCGAGCAGCTCGGGCAGGGCGGCGCGGGCACGGTGTGGCGGGCGCTGGACGAAATGCTCGACCGCGAGGTCGCCGTCAAGCAGGTGCGGGTGCCGCCGGGGCTGAGCCCCCACCAGCGGGCCGAGTTCGCCGACCGCGCCATCCACGAGGCCAGGTCGGCCGGACGCCTGCGCGACCCGGCCATCGTGCTGGTGCACGACGTGGTGCTCGACGGCGACCAGCCGTGGATCATCATGGACCTGGTCACCGGCCGGTCCCTGGACAAGGTGATCAGGGAGAACGGGCCGCTGCCGCCCCCGTACGCGGCCCGCATCGGGCTGCAGGTGCTGTCGGCGCTGGAGGTCGCGCACTCCCACGGCATCCTGCACCACGACGTCAAGCCGGCCAACATCCTGCTCGACGCCGATGGCTCGGCCATGCTGACCGACTTCGGCATCGCCGTCCCCATGGGCGGTCAGGGCGACGGCGCCGGCAACGGCGGCTCGCCTGGCTACATGGCGCCCGAGCGGCTCAACGAGCAGGCGCCGGGCCCGGAGTCCGACCTGTGGTCGCTGGGCGCGAGCCTGTACACCGCCGTGGAGGGTCGGGCGCCGTTCGAGCGGCAGCTGCCCGCGGCGGTCGCGGCGGCGGTGCTGCTGCACGACCCGCCCTTCCCCGCGCGGGCGGGCCGCGAGTTCGGCGGGCTGCTCATGGCGATGCTGGCCAAGGAGCCCGCCGCCCGTCCCACGGCGGCCCAGGTCCGGCAGGTGCTCAGTGGCGCGCCGGTGCGCTCCGGCCCGGTCCCCGGGCGTCGCCGGCGGTGGTTGCTGCCGGTGGCCGTCGCGTCCGGCGTCGCGGTGCTCGGCGCCGGCTGGTACGCCGTGGACGCCCTGGCCGGTCAGCCGGAGACCGGCCGGTACGCCGCCGCCCCCGACCCCTGCCGCCTGCTGAGCGACGCCCAGGCCGCCGAGCTGGCGAAGGGCGCCGTCCGGCGCAGCGCCACGCGGGACGGCGAGTGCCAGTGGGTCGCGGGGCTCGAGGAGCGGCGGGGCCGGCGGATCACCGTACGGACCTGGATCGAGAAGCCCGACGGCGACCTCGGCGGGCCGCAGGTGGCCGCGCGCCGGTTCACCAGCGAGAAGGGCACCAGGAACGCGGCGCAGGGCACCCGGGCGCGGATGGCCGCCGGTGAGGTCGTGGACGTCGCGGGGGTGGGGGAGGCGGCGTTCGTGCAGAACCGGTTCGAGCTGTTGATGTCCTCCAGCACGGTCGGCCGGTTCGACAGCATCGTGCTCTTCCGGTCCAGCAACCTGCTCGGCGAGGTGATCTGGCACCGCGACGAGGTGTCGGTCAAGGCGCCGGTCGACAAGGAGACGGCGCTGCGGATCGCCCGGGTGGTCTCCGGGGCGCTGCCGGGATGATCGTCGTGCGTGCTGCAAGGGGCGTTTCGCCATGTCTCACCGCAAGTCAGGGCAATCTCAGGAGTCGCAGTGAATCCCGGTAGCGATTACGAGCCGCCGACCACCCCTCATCCGGTGCCGGGCCGGCGGTTCGAGCCGCAGGGAAGGCCGCCGACACCGCCCCCCGGCCCGCCCCCCGGCCCGCAACCGGGCCCGCAGCCTCACCCGCAGCCGGGCCCACAGCCGGGCCCGCAGCCTGTTCCTCAGCTTGTTCCTCAGTCCGGTCCGCAGTGGGGGCCGCCGTCAGGGCCGCAGTGGGGGCCGCCGCCGGAGCCGCCCACGGGGCCGATGGGCGGGCCGCCCGCCGGTCGGCCCGGACGCCGCCCGGCGTGGTTGCTGCCCACCCTCGCCGCGGCCCTGGTGGTGGTCGTGGCCGGCGGCGGCGTGGGGGCCTACCTGCTGCTGTCCGGCAAGGGCGGCGGCGGGACGGCCGCCGGGCCGTCGTCGTCGGCGGCGCGGTCCGTGGCGCCGGCCGCCGCCGCGCCCGGCCCGGACGCCTGCTCGATGCTGCCCGCGGACGAGGCCGAACGGCTGGCGCCCGGCGCGACGGTGACCAAGTCCTCCAGGGACTCCGACTACACCGTCGCCTTCACCTGCAACTGGCAGAACCAGCGCATCTCGTTCGGCGAGTTCTGGCGCAGCAGGGAGATCGACGTCAGGATCGAGCAGCACAAGGGCGAGGGCGCCAAGACCGGCCGCTCGATGGCCCAGAACTCCTACGAGATGGACTACCGCGGCGCCAAGTACGGAGCCACCGCCAAGCCCTCGCTCGACCCCGACGAGAAGGAGTACGTCTCCCCGGTCAAGGACGTCACCGGCGTCGGCGAGGGGGCGTTCGCCCAGTACACCTGGCGGCGCGACGGCAAGCTGCTGTGGTACTCCTTCGGCCAGGCCCACGCCCAGGTCGGGGACATGACGATCCGGGTCAAGTTCCAGGCCGGGCAGCAGCGCAAGGACGCGCAGATCCTGTCCAACGAGAGCACCAGGTCCATCACCGAGGAGAACGCGATCCGCGAGGTCAGCGGCCTGATCGCGTACTTCGCCAAGGGCGTGGCCGCCTGGCAGGCGCAACACCCCGGCGTGCTGGCCAAGGCCGACCAGGCCCCGGCCACCCAGAGCCCGGCCGCCCGCCCGACGCCCTCGCCCACGGAGCTGGCCGCCTTCCCGCCCGCCTGCCAGGCCGTCACGGAGGCCGCCACCCGCCTGGTGCCGAAGCCCACCACGAGGGCGCGCGCCACCGAGTCGGGCAACGACGACGAGACCGAGTGCCGCTGGCTCAACCTCGACCTGCCGGGCGCGGCCGGGAACGTCAGGATCCGCAGCATGCTGATCACCACCCACCGCTTCACCAACCGGGCGGGCGCGATCGACCCGGGCGCGGCCAAGGCCTACTACGCCGGCGAGTACGGCGGCGCCAAGAAGACCGCCGAATCGTCCATCGGCGGCATCACGTGGGGCGAGCTGAGCGACATCGAGGGGCTGGGCGAGCAGGCCTACGGCCAGTTCGTGCAGACCAGGCAGGGAGAGGTGTCGGCCTCCAGCGGCACGGTGGTCGCGCGTACCGGCGCGCTGGTGGTCAGGGTCGACTACTCCGGCGCCGAGCGGCCCAAGGGCGAGCCGGCGAACTCGCCCAAGGCCCGGCTCATGCCCCGCAAGGAGGCGCAGGACGGCGCGCTCGCCCTGGCCAGGGCGTACCTGGCCGAGCTGGCCAAACAGCCGGCCGGAAGCTGATCCCACGCGGCCCCCGCGACCGGCAGACGACGCCAGTTCTGGCACCACGCGGGGATCACCCTCCTGGCGGGCGATCTACGTCGACGGTCAACAAGGCTGCAACTCGGTTGCAAGCGCGACAAATAGCGTATTGACCAGAAAGCCGCCGGGCCGCGCGATCACGGCTTGCCCGCTACAGGGGCATGGGCAACCGTGGTGGATCACGCGGCCTGCCGCCCGCCGCCCTGCCCGCCGCCCTGCCCGCCGCCCTGCCCGCCGGTCAGGAACGGCTCCAGCAGGCCCGGGACCGCGCGTGCCGCCAGGTCGAGCCCGTCGCTGCGGCCCACGTCCAGGACCTCGTAGTGGCCGCCCCCCGCGGCCGTGCAGGCCGAGACGGTCAGCAGGCCCGAGCGCCGCTGGAAGAACGACTGCCGGAACGTCCAGCCGGTGATGCCGGCCCGGTCCAGCGCCACCGTACGGCGGACGAGCGCGCCGCGGCGCGTGACCAGGTGCCGCGGGCCCAGCGCGTGACCGAGAGCGCGCCGGCTCTCGGCGGCCAGCCACAACCCCACCGGGAGCGCCAGGACGGGCGCCGTCCACACCCACGCGCGCGGCCACGACGCGGGCAGCAGCCACCAGGCGAGCCCCGCGCCCGCCGCCAGCACGACGGTGGCCACCAGCGCCCGCACGACCCGCCGCCGCCCGGCCGCCACCGGATGCACGACCAAAGACGCGCCCCCCGCGCCGATCCCCGCACCCGGGCCGATCTCCGCACCTGCGCCGATCCCCGCCCCCGCGCCGACCCTCGCACCTGCGCCGATCTCCGCCCCCGCGCCGACCCTCGCACCTGCGCCGATCTCCGCCCCCGCGCCGATCTCCGGGCCTGTCCCGGCGCCCGTCGTCGTGTTCGCGATCGCGGCGGCGACGCGGGCGGCCTCGGCGCGGGGGAGCGGCGGGGTGAGGGCGGCCACGTCCTCGGTCTCGTCCTCCGTCTTGGCCAGGCCGGTCGCGACGGCCTTGACCCGGGCGCCGCCGCCCAGCCGCAGCAGCAGCGGCTCGCTGATCTCGACGCCGCGCAGCCGCCGTTCCTCCAGGGTCAGCGAACGCGTGGTCAGCAGCCCGCGGCGCAGCCTGAGCCGGCCGGGCTCGCGTTCCAGGCGGTAGCGGCCCCAGGACTCGGCGTACAGCAGGAACGCGCCGAGCGCGCCGACAGCCGCGTTGAGCGCCAGGACCAGCGGGACGGCGAGCCACGGCTGCGCGCTCACCCAGCCCCACAGGCCGCTCGCCGCCCGGTCGGTGAAGTCCTTGAGCCCGACGGCGCCGAGCCCCTTGTAGGCCGCGCCCAGGACCACCGCCGCGCCGGTGAACGTCCAGACCGACAGGGGCGCGTACCGGATCCACGACCAGCGCAGCTCGGCCAGGGGACCGTCCGCGGGCGCGGGCGCGTCCTGGCGCAGCAGCGTGCGGCGCAGCATCTCGGCCGAATGCCGGTCGAGGGCGTCCAGCACCAGCTCCGAGCCCTCGGCCGCGCGCTCGCCGGTGCCGACCTTGACCACGGTCAGGCCGAACGCCCGGCGCACCGGGTCGGCGCGCAGGTCCACGCTGCGCACGCGGTCCAGCGGGACCGCGCGGTGCTGCCGCACGGTCACGCCCGAGCGCAGTTCGAGCCGGTCGGACGTGAGCCGCCAGGCGGTCGTCCGCAGCCGGGCCGCCTCGTAGGCCACCGCCCCCGCCACGATCAGCACGGCGGCCCCCGCGCACGCGGCGACGACGCCGCCCGCCTCCCAGTCCTGGCCCACCAGGAACCGCGCCAGCGCGGCCACGGCACCGGCCGCGAACGCCAGAGACCTGGCGGCCGCGTTCCACAGGCCCCGGCCCGACAGCCGCTGCCAGCCGGTCACGTCGCGTCCCCGGGCGTCGCCTGGGTGCGCGCGGTGAGCCGTTCGGCCAGGTCCGCGGCGAGCCGGTGGTCCAGCGCCGTGATCTTGACGGCTCCGGCGGAGGAGGCGGTGGTCACGGTGACGTCGGCCAGCCCGAACAGCCGCTGCACCGGCCCCCGCTCGGTGTCGACCCGCTGGATCCGCGACATCGGCGCCACCTTCCACGTGTGCGTCAGCCACCCCTGGCGGACGTAGACCGCCTCCTCGGTCACCTCCCACCGCTGCACCCGGTAGGCCGCCCGCGGCTCGGCCAGCGCCACCAGCAGGCACGCCGCCGCGAACGCCGCCGCCGCCACCCCCAGCCCCGGCGTGCGCGGCGTGAACACCAGGTACGCGCCCACGGCCGCCGCCGCCACGGGGACCATGAGGACGAGCCACTGCACCGTCCACCACGCCACCGCCCGGCGGTCGGGACGGTGCCGCGGCGGACGCAGCGCGGTCCCGCTCATCGGCCCTCCTCCGCCCCGCCGGCCGTCCGCCCGGCCGTGCCGGCCACCGAGAGCAGCGCGAACCCGAGCACGCCGATCACGACGGCCGCGAAGACCTCGTAACCGTCGAGGAAGGGCAGCACATTGACGACGAGCAGGCCGTGCGCCCACCCCCACCAGCCGAACAGCGTGTTGAGCAGCCCGCCGACCCCCTGCAGGATCAGCAGCCAGCCGAACACCTCCACCACCGCTTTCATGCCGTCCACACTCGCCGCCGCGGCGGCCCGCCGGCCTCGGCCATCGGTCTGCGGCGACACCGACTTTGGTCGCTGTCGCCGGCTCCCGCGCAGGGCATAACCTCGACGAATGTGAGGGAACTGCGGGGGGAGGGCGATCCGGCCCTGGAATACCGGTGGGCGTTGCCGTCCACGCTGCTCGGCGACGGGCGCGGGGGCCGGGTGCGGCGCTCGACCCTCGACTGGGTCTCCGACATCGCGCTGTTCCTGCTGGCCTGCGGCGTGACGTTCATCAGCCTGGAGGAGATCAGGAACGAGCCCGAGCCGCTGCTGGTCGTCGAGCAGATCGTGGGGGCGCTGGCGTGCGCGGGGGTGTGGCTGCGGCGGCGCTGGCCGGTGGGGTTCGCGCTGGTGACGATCCTGCTGTCGTCCTACCTGGAGCTGGTCGGCGGGGCCTCGCTGGTGGCGCTGTTCACCGTGGCGGTGCACCGGCCGTTCAAGGTGTCGGGGCCCGTCACGCTGCTGGCGCTGGTCACCCTGGCCCCGTACGTGCTGCTGCGGCCCCAGGAGGACCTGACGCCGCTGTGGGGGGCGGCGTTCGGGGTCACGATCGTGCTGACCGTCTACGCCTGGGGCATCGTCATCCGGGCCAGGCGGCAGCTCGTCTGGTCGCTCAGGCAACGGGCCGAGACCGCCGCTGAGGACGCCAAGCGGCTCGAACGCGAGCGCATCGCCCGCGAGATGCACGACGTGCTGGCCCACCGCATCTCGATGCTCAGCCTGCACGCCGGGGCGCTGGAGTTCCGTCCCGACGCGCCCGCCGAGGACGTCGCCAGGGCCGCCGGGGCGATCAGAAGCAACGCCCACCTGGCGCTCCAGGACCTGCGCGAGGTGATCGGCGTGCTCCGCCACACCCCGCCGGGGGCCGCCGACCCGGTGCCCGACCGGCCGCAGCCGACGCTCGCCGACCTGCCCGCGCTGGTCGAGGAGTGCCGCCAGGCCGGCATGGACGTCCGCCTCGACCTGGGCGCCGCGGACGGCGTCCCGGCCGGGGCGGGCCGCAACGTCTACCGCATCGTGCAGGAGGCGCTCACCAACGCGCGCAAGCACGCGGACGGCGCCCCGGTGGCCGTGGCCGTGGCGGGCGAGCCGGGCGAGGGGGTCTCGGCCGAGGTGCGCAACCCGGTGTGGTCGCGGCACGGGCCGCGCATGCCGGGGGCGGGCGCCGGGCTCATCGGGCTGACCGAACGGGCCGAGCTGGCCGGCGGCCGGCTGGAGCACGGCGTGACCGGCGGCGAGTTCCGGGTGCGCGCCTGGCTGCCGTGGCCGCCGGAGCAGGACGGGGAGTGACGTTGACCGACGGAGGGCAGATGGACGCGCCGATCAGGGTGCTGATCGTGGACGACGACGCGATGGTGCGGGCCGGGCTGTCGATGATCCTCGGCGGGGCCGCGGACATCGAGATCGTGGGCGAGGCGGCCGACGGGGCCGAGGTGCCGCCGCGGGTGGCCGAGCACCGGCCGCACATCGTCCTGATGGACATCCGCATGCCGGGCGTCGACGGGCTCACCGCGACCGAGGCGCTGCGCCGCACCGCCTCGCCGCCCGAGGTCGTGGTGCTGACCACGTTCCACGCCGACGCCCAGGTCGTGCGGGCGCTGCGCGCGGGGGCGGCCGGCTTCCTGCTGAAGGACATCCCGCCCGGCGACCTGGTCGACGCCGTCCGGCGGGTGGCCGCGGGGGAGCCGATCCTGTCGCCGGCGGTGACCCGGCAGCTCATCTCGCACGTGTCCGACGGGGGCGGCCGCGACCGCACCGAGCGGGCGCGGGGGCTGCTCGGCCGGCTGAGCGAGCGGGAGCGCGAGGTCGCGCTGGCCGTGGGGCAGGGCAGGTCGAACGCCGAGATCGGGCGGGAGCTGTTCATGAGCGTGCCCACGGTCAAGGCGCACGTCTCGCGCATCCTGACCAAGCTCGACCTGAACAACCGGGTGCAGATCGCGCTGCTGGTCTACGACGCT
The DNA here is from genome assembly GCF_042878785.1 of Nonomuraea sp. NPDC003560. Taxonomy (NCBI): domain Bacteria; kingdom Bacillati; phylum Actinomycetota; class Actinomycetes; order Streptosporangiales; family Streptosporangiaceae; genus Nonomuraea; species Nonomuraea sp. NPDC003560. The sequence continues at coordinate 526,347 of NZ_JBIAOF010000002.1, forward strand.
AGCGGGTGAGCAGCTCCTCGATGGCGGCCCGGTGGAGCACCAGGTCGTCGGGGTCGTCCGGCATGGGCTGCTCGCCGAAGTGGATCCTGCGCTGCCACACCCGGGCCATGATGACGCCGTGGCGGAGGGCGGCGTACATCTCGTAGAAGTCGAGGTCGCGGGGCTCGTAGCCAGTTATTTCGCAATATTTCTGGCAAACGTCGTCGCGGCGCATGAAGTCCGGCATGCCGGGCAGGCCCATCGTCACCGCGAGGTCCTGGAAGAAGCGGTGCAGGAAGATCATCCAGGAGAGGTCCAGCTCGCGCGGGCCCACGGCGGCCATCTCCCAGTCGAGCACCGCCACCGGCGTGAAGTCGCGGTACATCACGTTGCCGATCCTGGCGTCGCCCCAGGTCAGGACGTCGGGGCCGGGGTCGTCCGGCCAGTGTGAGCCGAGCCAGTCGAAGGCCCGCTCCAGCATGGGGATCGGCCGGGCGCCGTGCGCCCACCGGTAGTAGGCGCGCTGGGCCTCGACGTGCGCGCGCAGGCCGTCCGTGCCGCCGGGGGCGAGCGGGCCGAGCACCGCGACCTCCTGCCCGGTGTACGGCGTCTCGTGCAGCGCCGCCACGAGCCCGACGCTCGCCTCCTGCAGCCGCCGCCGGTCGCCGGGGGAGGCGTCGTGCAGCCAGCCCCCGAACGTGTACGGCATGACGTCCGGCGGCACGTCGCCCTCGGCCCGCTCCATGACGAAGAACGGCGTCCCGAGCGGCGCGGGGTCGGGCTCGAACCAGAGCGGTCTCGGCGCTGGGATCCCAGCTTTCTCCCTGGCCAGCCGCATGACCTCGAACTGGGCCCGCAGATCGTAGGAGGGGAACACCGGAACGGCTTCCGCCGCAGGTGCGAGCCTGGCCACGCACCGCCGCGTCCCGGCGGCCCAGGTGGCGGTGAAGAACAGCGTCTCGCTCGACATGCCGTTGCCGGAGGGCCGCGACAGCTCCGACACCGTGGCGTCCCCGCCGACCCGTCCGCGCAGCCAGCGGGACGCCCGCTCGCGCAGTTCCGCCAGGTCACGCGTGGACGTGCGCATCTGTTCCGTCACCGCTCACCTCCAGGCCGCACCGCTGCCCCGGCTCAGTCGTATACCCCCTACCAAGCGCTTGTCTAGGTTCAAGGGACCGTTACGGTCAGGTACGCAAGAGCCGTACCCTTGTCTGAAAGGGCATGTCACGAAGGGACAAGTGGGATGAGTTCAGCGGGTGAAGGCCTGTCTCGCCCGCTTCCCGAGCAGGTGCGCCTCAACGTCGTCGACCTGGCCGCCCAGGTTCTCGGCACGATGCCCGCCGTCTCCGTGCCGCCGCCGCTGCGCGGCATCGCGAAGTTCGACCCGCGCAAGCGCGCCAAGCTGGGCAGCGCGCCGATCGCCGCGCAACTGGAGAACGACAAGAAGTTCCGCGAACTGGTCGCGGAGTCCGTCGCCGCCGGATGGCCCGAGCTGGTCGCCGCGCTGGCCGAGGGCAGTGTGCCGCCCGCCGCCGACCCCGTGCTGGTGGCTGCCGCAGCCTATCTCACCAGGCCCCCCGGCTGGGCGGAGATGATCGAAACCGCCCGCGCCGACCTGGAGCAGTCCGCCGTGGCGGCCGAGGGGTCCGAGCGCGAGGAGGCCGTCACGCGGCTGCGTGAGCAGCTCGCCGCGCAGAAGACCGCCGCCAAGGAGGAGGCCGACCGGCTGCGCGAGCAGATCAAGGCGGCCCGCGCCGAGAACTCCGACCTGCGGCGCAAGCTCCACGACGCGCGCGAGCGGGCCAAGGCCGCCACCCGCAGGGCCGAGGAGATGGAACAGGCCGCCGACGACGCCCGGCACGCCGCCTCCGCCGCCGGGAACGCGGGCGAGGCCGAGCTGCGCCGCCTGCGCGAGCGCCTGGCCGACGTGGAGAGGCAGCTCGAAGCCTCCCGCCGGGCCGCCCGCGAGGGCCGCAGCATCGAGGACGCCCGCATCAGGGTGCTGCTCGACGCCCTTCAGGACGCCTCGGCCGGGCTGCGCAGGGAGCTGGCGCTGCCCACCACGATCAGCAGGCCCGCCGACTCGGTCGCGGCCAGCACCGGCGAGCGTCCCGGGGTGCGCGGGGTGCCCGCGCGGGCCCTGGCCGACGACGACCCGCAGCTCCTCGACCAGCTCCTGGCGCTGCCGCAGGTCCACCTGATCATCGACGGCTACAACGTCACGAAGACCGGCTACGGCACGCTCACCCTCGCCGACCAGCGCAACCGGCTGATGACCGGCCTCGGCGGGCTGGTCGCCCAGACCCGGGTCGAGGTGACGGTGGTCTTCGACGGCGCCGAGCTCAACGCGCCGGTGCAGGTGGTGGCGCCGCGCGGGGTGCGGGTGCTGTTCAGCGCGCCGGGGGAGATCGCCGACGACCTGATCCGCCAGCTCGTCCGGGCCGAGCCGCCCGGCCGGGCCGTGGCCGTCGTCTCCTCCGACCGCGAGGTAGCCGAGTCCGTACGCCGGATGGGCGCCAGACCGGTTCCGTCCGGTCTGCTGCTGCGCCGGCTGGGCCGCGCATAAGTTACGAATTAGCACTATTGGCGAGACCCAACCCGCCACTTCTGTACTATTTCGCCCCAGGTGTAATCCCTGGGAGGCGACGCTGTGAGGTTTGGCCGGGTGACGGTGGCCGCGGGTCTCGCGATCGGACTGATGACGGTCCCGATGGGTGCGGCGCTCGCTGATCCCAAGCCCACTCTCAAACAGGCCAAGGCCAAGCTGGAGAAGCTGAACGACAAGGCCGACAAGGTGGTCGACCGGTACAACACGGCGACCGAGAACTACAAGAAGGCCAAGGACGCCTACATCAGGCTCAACGACCGCTACAAGCAGAAGCTGCAGACGGTCGCCGACCTCCGCGCCGAGATCATCAGGGTGGCGGTGGACTCCTACAAGCTGGGCGGGGACGTCACCTCCCTGCCCGGCATGGTCGGCGTCGACGATCCCGAGAACCTGCTGGCCGGGCTGGCCATGGCCGGGCAGCTCTCGCGCGAGCGGCTGGAGAAGCTGGCCGCCTTCGACCGCGAGAACAAGGGGCTCAAGGCCGAGCGCGACAATGCCGAGACCGCGCTCGCCGACGCCGACAAGGAGCGGGACGCCGTCCAGCGGGAGCGGGCCGAGGTGCTGAAGCTGGTCGGCCAGCAGAAGAAGCTCCTGGACAAGCTGGGGGCCTACAACCCGGGCAATCCCAACAGCACCGGCATCAAGTACACCGGTCCCGCCTCGGGCAGCGCGGCGGCCGTCCTGAACTTCGCCTTCGCCCAGGTGGGCAAGCCGTACATCTACGGGGGCACGGGCCCGCGCGGCTACGACTGCTCAGGGCTGACGCAGGCCGCCTGGCGCGCCGCCGGCGTCTCACTGCCGCGTACGACGTGGCAGCAGTGGGCCTGGGGCGCGAGCCGGAAGGTGGACCTCAAGGACCTCCAGCCGGGTGACCTCATCTTCAGCGAGGGGCTCGGGCACGTCAGCATCTACGCGGGTGGCGGCAAGATCGTTCATGCGCCGCAGACGGGCGACGTCGTCAAGGTCGTCCGCCTCGCCGACTACGGTCGCCCGCTCGTCGGAGCCATCCGCCCCTGACTCGGCCCCCGCCCGAAATCTCGGGCGGCTTCGGCGTGCCCGTGAGCGCTGCGGCGAACGGGACAAACGGGGCGAAAGGGCCCTGACAATCAGGTGTGCCGGGAAGTGTGAGAAGGGTCACAAAGCGGTAACGGAGTCCTGAGGTCCAGCAGGGGTTTCACCCTTGACTTGCACCTTTATCTGATCTTTACAGGCCGAGTCTCCCTTTGCCAAATCTTGACCCCTCGGCGTAGTTTCTGGCGTCGCGGTCAGCAAGCCATGCGCACCGCGGATCGACATCGGAACCCCGATGCGGACCAGATAAAAATCCAGCGGTCGCCGCCGATATCCCCGTTCAGGCACAACCATCGGGCGGCGACCTGCCGAGTCCGTGCAGCCAGGAGGCACGGAGCCGGGGACCCAAAGATCCCGTCATCCCCCGGGATCAGGGGTGAATCGGCGCGTCTTTCGCGCCGTAGGGCGACTTCCAGGCCCGAATCCGTCAGCTAACCCGGTAGGCGTTCGTGGAAGACACAAGGAGAAATCCTGTCTACCTCCCTGCATAACCCCCGTCTGTCCCGTCTTGCCCTGAGGGGCGTCGCACTCACGATGACCGTGACGGCCGGAGGTGCGGTTCTCCATGCCGTACCGGCCGGGGCGCAGACGGTGAGCGAATCGGCCGCCAGGCTCACCGCGGTGTCCAGCACCGCCAAGGCGGCCACTGCGAAGTCGGCCAGGTCGGCGAAGACCGTCAGGTCTGCCAAGTCGGCCAAGGCCGCGCGGCAGGCGTCGAAGGCCCGCAGGGCCGTCGCCGTCGCCAAGCATCAGGTCGGCGACCCGTACCGGTACGGGGCCACGGGCCCTGGTGCGTTCGACTGCTCCGGACTCGTCCAGTACGCCTGGAAGAAGGCCGGGGTACGACTCCCGCGCGTGACGAACAGCCAGTTCGCCCGCATCAAGCGCAAGGTCTCCTGGCGCAATCTCAAGCCGGGCGACCTGATGTTCTTCAACGGGCTGGGCCACGTCGGCATGTACGTCGGCCACGGCAAGATGGTCCATTCGCCGCGGACCGGCGAACGGGTGCGCATCGACAAACTGGGCGGATGGCGGAAGTCGTCGTTCGTCGGCGCGGTGCGTCCCGGCGCGTGACAACGGGCCCCGCCCGGACCCTCCCCGGTCCGGGCCGGGGCCTGTCGCATGCCCGGCCCCGAGCAGGACCCGGTCTGGCGAAGGGCTCGGCTCCGGGACGGGATCGGTCCGGCGAAGGGCTCGGCCTCGGGAAGGGGCCGGGAGGGGCGTGGGCCTACTAGCATCGGGCCGTGTCCTCGCAGGTGCGTCCGTCCCTTCGCGGTCCGCGGCTGCTCCTCTCGGTCCTGCTGCTGTCGACGGCGGTGCTCGTGGTGGCCGACGCGCCGCCCGCCGCCGTCCTGCCCGCCGGGGCGCGCGGGTTGTGGAGCGACGGCGGTCAGGTGGCCCGCGGCGCGCGGTCCGTGGTCGTGGGGCACCGCGCAGAGCCCGGCGTGCTCGCCGATCTGGCCCGCCGCGCGGATCTCGCCGGACGGCGGGTGTCCGCGATGCTCGGCCGGCCGGTGCGCGCGCTGGTCGTCGTGCCGGACTCCGACGCCGAGGCGGCCGGGCTGGCGCGCACGGGCCCGCTGGACGGGCTGGCCGCGGTGGCCGACGGCGCCAGGGTGATCGTCGTGCCCGGCTCGTTCGCCCGGCTCACCTCCACGGGACGTGACGTTGTCCTCACCCATGAGCTCACCCACGTCGCCGCGGGCACCGACCGGCTGCCCGTCTGGCTCTACGAGGGGTTTGCCGACTACGTGGCCTACCGCGACGCCGGACTCCCCGTCGGGACGGCCGCCGCCGAACTCGCCGCCGACGTAAGGGCCGGCCGGCTGCCGAGCGAGTTGCCCGGACCTGCGGCTTTCGCCCCCACGGCCGCCGATCCCGGACGGCTCGCGCGGGCGTACCAGGAGGCCTGGATGGCGTGTCGCTTCCTCGCGGACCGGTTCGGTGACGGGACCCTGGTACGGCTCTACCGTGATGCCCGCGTGGCCGGCGTCGATCAGGCGCTCGCCTCCGTGGGGCTCACCGCCGAGACGCTGGCGGCACGGTGGCGCGAGTACGTACGAGAGCAGCTCGCGTGAAGGGGAGGCAGATGAGCGAGCGGAACGACCCGTCCCGGGAAGGGGACGAGCCCGCCGGAGCGGTCGCCGGAGGGGCCGATGAGCCCGGCACGGCGGTCGCGGCGGCGCACGGCGGCGGTGTGGCCATCAGGGACGACGGCGGGGACCGGCCCGGTGAAGGTGCGCCGCGGGAGCCGTCCGGCACCAACGAGCCACCCGAGTCCCCGGGCCACCCCGACGACCCGGACTATCCGGACGCCCGCCCCGACGCGGACGCCGACCCCGACACCGAGGACCCCCGTCACCCCCGACCCCCCACCCCCGACGACCGCCCCCACGCCGACGCCCCCGCCACCGACGCCCAGCCCCCCGCGCAGGCCGCCGAGGACACGGACACCCCCGGCAAGAGCCCCGAGCCCCCCGTCGACCCGGGAACGGGCGGCAAAGGCGGCGGCAAGGGCAAAGGCGGCGGCAAGGGCAAGGGCGGCGAAGGAGGCGGCAAGGGCAAGGGCGGCAAGGGCGCGGGCGATCCCGCCGGCCCCCTCGCCGAAGGCGTCGAGGCCCGTCCGGGAACCGGCAAGCTGACGGGAACGGCGGAGCACCTGATCGCCCGCGAACGGCAACGCGCGGAATCCCGCTCCAGGCGCGCCGCCGGCGCCGCCCTGGCCCTGGTCGGCGGCGTGATCCTGGCGGTGGCCGCGTTCGCCACCCCCTGGCGGGTCCTGGCGGCGGGCGCGCCCGCCGTCGCCCCCGACCCCGCCCGCGACTTCAGCGCCGCCCAGATCGCCAGGGCGCAGGCGTTCGACGCGGCCACCACCCTGCCCGGCTACATCTCGCTCGGTCTCACGGTCCTGTTCGCCGGGCTGCTGGTCCTGACGCCGTTCGCGGCCAAGGTGCTGGGCGTGCTCAGGGGCCCGTGGTGGGTGCGGGTGATCCTCGGCGTGGTGGTGCTCACCGCGATCACCGAGGTGCTGAGGTGGCCGCTCGGCATGTGGTTCGAGACGATCCTGCGCGACTACGGCCTGTCCACCCAGGACTGGGCGGGCTGGACCGCCGACCGGCTCAAGAACACCGGCGTCGGCGTGCTGCTGACGGCCGTCATGCTGCTCGCCCTCGTGGCGCTGGCCCGCAAGGTGCGCCGCTGGTGGATCCCGGCCGCCGTGGGCGCGTTCGCGCTCACCCTCGGCGTGTCGTACGTCTACCCGGTGGTGTTCGAGCCGCTGTTCAACGACTTCACCTCCATGCCGCAGGGCTCGCTGCGGTCGGAACTGCTGGCCATGGCCGAGCGGGACGGCGTCCCGGTCGAGGACGTGCTGGTCGCCGACGCCTCGCGGCGCACCACGGCGCTCAACGCGTACGTGTCGGGCTTCGGGGCCACCCGCCGGATCGTCGTCTACGACACGCTGCTCAAGGCGCCGGAGTCGGAGGTCGAGCTGGTGGTCGCGCACGAGCTGGGCCACGCCAAGCACGCCGACGTGCTCGACGGCACGCTGCTCGGCGGACTGCTGGCCGCCTTCGGGGCGATCGGCCTGTTCCTGCTGGTCGGGCCGCTGCGGCGGCGCACGGGGATCGCCTCGGTGGCCGACCCGCGCGCCATCGGCGTGCTCATGGGGCTGATGACGCTGGCCTCGCTGGTCTCCGACCCGGCCCAGAACCTGATCACGCGGCACGTGGAGGCGCGGGCCGACGTGCACGCCCTCGACCTCACCAGGGATCCGGCCACGTTCGTCGCGATGCAGAAACGCCTCGCCATAACCAACATTTCCGACTTGTCGCCGGATGCGGTGGAATATGTGCTCTATGCCTCCCATCCCTCCAGCCCCGAGCGCAACGCCCTGGCCCGCTCGTGGGCGAGACTGAACGGCGTCCCCGAACCGTGACCGACGTGGTCTTCGTGACGAACGACTTCCCGCCCAGGCCGGGCGGCATCCAGTCGTTCGTGCACGGACTCGCGCTCCGCACGCCGGGGGTGGCCGTCTACGCCCCCGCCTGGCCGGGATGCGAGGAGTTCGACCGGCGTCAGCCGTACCGGGTCGTCCGGCACCCGACGCGGCTGATGCTGCCCACCCCGGCCGTCGCGCGCAGGGCGGCCGGGCTGGTGGCCGAGCACCGCGCCGAGACCGTCGTCTTCGGCGCGGCCGCGCCGCTCGGCCTGCTCGCACCCCGTCTGCGCGCGGCGGGGGCGCGGCGGGTGGTGATGCTCACCCACGGCCACGAGGCGTCGTGGGCGGGCGCGCCGGGCTTCCGCTCGGTGCTGCGCAGGATCGGCGCGCACGCCGACGTGGTGACCTACCTGGGCGACTACACGCGGCAGCGGCTGGCCGCGGCGATCCCCCCGCACAAGCTCGTACGCCTGGCGCCCGGCGTCGACGTCGACCAGTTCCACCCGCGGGCCGCCAAGGCGGCGCTGGGCCTCGACGGCCGGCCGGTGGTGGCCTGCGTGTCCCGGCTGGTCCCGCGCAAGGGCCAGGACCAGCTCATCCGGGCCTGGCCCAGGGTGCTGCGCGCGGTGCCGGACGCGGTGCTGCTGCTCGTCGGCGGCGGCCCGTACCGGGCGAGGCTGGAGCGCCTGGCGGGCGGGCACGAGTCGATCAGGTTCACCGGCACGGTCCCCGCCGCGAGCCTGCCCGGCTACTACGCGGCGGCCGACGTCTTCGCGATGCCCTGCCGCACCCGCTGGAACGGCGTGGACGTCGAGGGCCTCGGGATCGTCTTCCTGGAGGCGTCGGCGACCGGCCTGCCGGTGGTCGCGGGCAACTCCGGCGGCGCGCCGGACGCCGTCCGGCCCGGGGAGACGGGCCTGGTCGTGGACGGCGCGGACGTCGCGGACGTCGCCCAGGCCGTCGTCGACCTGCTCTCCGACCCCGCGCGGGCACGCAAGATGGGCGCCCGCGGCCGCGACTGGATCACCCGCGAGTGGACGTGGGAGCAGGTCGCCACCCGCTTCCACGCCCTGCTCCGACCCTCCTGACCTTGGCCAGGTACACCTAGCCCTTGGTCGAGCCCAGCGTGAGCCCGGCGACGAACTGCTTGTGCAGGAGCTGGAAGACGACCAGCGTGGGCAGCGCCACCAGCAGGGACCCGGCCGCCAGCAGGTTGTAGTCGGTGAAGAACTGGCCGCGCAGGTTGTTCAGCGCCGAGGTCACCGGCAGCTTGTCGCCCGAGGACATCAGCACCAGCGCCCACAGGAAGTCGTTGTACATCCAGGTGAACTCCAGGGTGGCCAGCGCCGCCAGCACCGGCCTGCACAGCGGCAGCGTGAGCCGCCAGTAGCGCTTCCACACGCTCGCGCCGTCCACGAGCGCCGCCTCGGTGATCTCCTCCGGGATCGTCCGCATGAAGTTCGCGATGACGAAGACGCAGAAGCCGAACTGGAACGCCACGTGGATGAGGATCAGCCCGAGGTAGGAGTCGTAGAGCGACTGGGAGTCCGACAGCCAGGCGGGCAGCGGCACCAGCGTGTAGAGGGTGTACAGCGGGGTGATGAGCACCTGCGGCGGCATCAGGTTCCCGGCGGTGAACACGATCAGCAGCGCCTTGCGCCCCGGGACGCGCACCCGCGCGACGGCGAACGCCGTGAACGAGGCCAGCAAGAGCGTGACCAGCACCCCGGGGACGACGATGATCAGCGTGTTCAGGTAGTAGCGGGGCAGCTCGGCCCGGCTCCACGCCTCGGCGTAGTAGCCGAGCGTGAGGTGCTCGGGCACCGACAGGTAACCCAGCCGGGCCGTCTCCGCGTACGGCCGCAGCGAGGCGTAGACCGACAGGGCCAGCGGCAGCACCCAGCCCAGCGCGACCAGCGCGAGGAAGACGTGCAGCAGGACGCGCAGCGGCCGCACGGGCCGGCGCGGGGGCGGCCGCCGGTCCTGGGCCGGGGGAGCGGCGGCGGGCGCGGTGAGCGTCATCGCTCCTCCTTGAACAGCTGCGACAGGTACGTGACGATGAACCCCAGCGAGATCACCAGCAGGATCACGGCGATGGCCGAGCCGAAGCCGATGCGGCCGGCCTCGCCCACGATGTTCTCGGTGACCAGCACCGACAGCAGCTCCAGGCCGTTCCTGCCCTTGTTGACGGCGTAGACGACGTCGAACGCGCGCAGCGCCTCGATCACGGTGATGACCAGCACGATCACGTTGACCGGCCGCAGCGTCGGGAACACCACGCGGAAGAAGGCCTGCGCCTCGGTGGCCCCGTCGATGGCGGCGGCCTCCTTCAGCGCCGGGTCCACGGCCTTGAGCCCGGCCAGGTAGATGATCATGACGTAGCCGACGTGCCGCCAGCCGGCCGCGACCATCACGACCCAGATGTTGATCGACCGGTCGCCCAGCCAGTCCACGGTCAGGCCGGTGACCGCGTTCAGCACGCCGTAGTCGGAGGAGTAGACGAGCTGGGCGATGAAGCCCACCACGGCCAGCGACAACACGACCGGCAGGTAGAGCGCGCTCTGGTAGACCCGCGACCAGCGCAGCCGCCGGTCCAGCAGCACCGCGCAGAACAGCCCGAACGGCGTCGCGACCAGCCCCAGGAAGCCCAGCCACAACACGTTGTTGCGCACCGCCGACCAGAACGGCGGGTAGGCGGTGGCCAGGTCGTGGTAGTTGCGCCCGCCCACCCACTCGATCGGCCCGATGCCGTTCCAGTCGGTGCCGGACAGCGCGACGGAGGCCAGCGCGGGCCCCCAGATGAGGCCCACGTTGACGATGACGGCCATCCCCAGCCCGATGACCAGCACGGTCACGTCCCGGGCGGAGTAGCGACGGGTTTTGACGGTCATCAGCGGAAGATGTTGGCCTTCTGCTTCTCGATGCCCGCCAGCAGGGAGTCGATCTCGTTCGGCGCGCCGACGAACGCCTGCAGGGACGGGATCATCACGGTGGAGGCGAAGTCCGGCCGGGTGTCGCGGTCGAGGAACTGCGCCAGGTGGGTGGCCTGGGAGACCAGTTCGGCGCCGCGCTTCTGCAGGGCGCTGTAGCCGCTGGTGTCGGCCTTGGAGCTGGACGCCAGCGTGCCCGGGTCGAGCTTGGTCGCCTCGTTCTGGGACGAGCCCTTGGCCAGGTGCTTGAGCAGGGCCTTGGCGCCGTCCACGTTCCGGGCCTTGGCCGAGATCATGTAGCCGTCGATGGGGGCGTCGATGGAGTCGGTGCCGTGGGCGGGGTCGATCTCGGGGAAGGTGAAGAAGTCGATGTCGTCGCGGTCGGCCTCGGGGAACTGCTGGGCGACGAACATGCCGAGCAGGATCATGCCGGTCTTCTTCTGCGCGAGCGACTGCCCGGCCTCCTGCCAGGTGCGCCCGAGCGCGGCCGGCTGGTGGTACTCCATCAGCCCCCGCCAGGTGTCGAAGACCTGCCTGACCCTGGGGTCGGTCCACGACTCCTTGCCGGCCATGAGCGAGATGTGGAAGTCGTAGCCGTTCGTGCGCATGTTCAGGATGTCGAACGTGCCCATCGCCGGCCAGCCGTCCTTGTCGGCGAACGCGATCGGGACCAGCCCGTCGGCCTTCATCCTCCTGGCCAGGGCGGTGAACTCGTCCAGGGTCCTCGGGGGCTCGTACCCCTTGGCGCGCCACAGGCTCTTGCGGTAGAAGACGGCCCACGGGTAGTAGGTGAACGGCACGAAGTACTGCTTGCCGTCGGTGCCGGTCGACTGGTCCTTGAACGCCTGCGTGTAGCCGCCGCCGATCTCCCGCCAGACGTCCGAGATGTCGGTCGCCAGGCCCTGCTCGGCGAAGAAGCGCATCCGGTAGCCGGCGAACCAGGTGAACACGTCGTCGGGCGTGCCCTTGAGATAGCGGTTGATGTTCTCCTGGAACGTGTTGTGGTCGACCGTGTTGACCTTCGGGACGGCCTGGGTGAAGCCCTTGAGCACGGTCTCCAGGGCCTTCTTGGGCACCTCGTCGGAGGCGTTCGAGCCGATCGTGACCGTGCCCGTCCCGCCGCCGGACGACCTGCCGGACCCGGTGGAGGGGCTGCCGGACCCGCACCCGACGAGGACGGCGGGCACGCCGAACGCGGCGGCTCCGAGGAGTAGACGGCGGCGGGAGATCGGCATGTGTCGGTCCATGGTGGTTCCTCCTTGCCGGACCCTTCAGATTCCCCCGAGTTCGCTCACACCCATTCATCGAAAGACGAAGCCCTACCGCTGTCAACGCACTGTTTCATGTCGTTTTTGACGCATTCACCAGGTCGGTGTCATGTCATGATGCGGACGGGATGTGTCGGAACCTGTTGGGATCTGGTGATGCGATGCTCGCCCCGCAGCGTCAGCAGGCGATCCTGGACCTCGTCCGGCAGAACGGCGGCGTCAGGGTCGTGGACCTGGTGCGCACGTTCGGCGTCTCCGACATCACGATCCGGCGCGACCTGGAGCTGCTGGCCGAGCGCGGCCTGCTGGCCAAGGTGCACGGCGGCGCGACCACCATCGGCGCCACGAACGAGCCAGGATTCGCCGCCAAGTCCGTGCAGCAGGAGGAGGAGAAGCAGGCCATCGCCGGGCACGCCGCCGCGCTCGTGCGCCCCGGCACGGCCGTGGCCCTGTCGGCCGGCACCACGACCTGGACGCTCGCCCACCACCTGGGCCAGGTCCCCGGCCTGACCGTCGTGACGAACTCCGTCCGCGTCGCCGACGTCTTCCAGCACGCCGGCCGTCCCGACCAGACGGTCGTGCTCACCGGCGGCGTGCGCACCCCGTCCGACGCCCTGGTCGGCCCGGTCGCGGTCGCCGCGATCCGCCGGCTCAACGTGGACCTGCTCTTCCTGGGCGTGCACGGCATGACCGCGAGGACGGGCTTCACCACCCCGAACATGATGGAGGCCGAGACCGACCGCGCGCTGGTCGAGGCGGCCTCCCGGCTCGTCGTGCTGGCCGACCACACCAAGTGGGGGACCGTCGGCATCAGCACGATCGCCGAGCTCGGCGAGGCCGACGTGGTCGTCTCCGACACCGGCCTGCCGGAGCCGGCCAGGCAGGCGCTGTCGGAGCGGGCGGGTCGGCTCGTCCTGGCCGAGGCGCGGCCCGTCGCGAGATGAGGCCCGTCGCGAGACGGGGCCCGTCCCGAGATGGGGCCCGTCCCGAGATGGGGCCCGTCCCGAGATGAGGCCCGTCGCCGGCTGCGGGGCCGCGTCGCGCCCCCGCTTCCGGGCGGCGGCCTCAAGCGACCGCCGCCGACAGCCGGTCGTACTGCTCGTCGGTGAGCTCGACCGACAGCGCCGCCACGTTCTCCTCCAGGTGCCCGATCGAGGAGGTGCCCGGGATCGGGATCACCGTGGGGGAGCGGCGCAGCAGCCAGGCCAGCGACGCCTGGGCCGGGGTGACGCCGATCTCGGCCGCCACCGCCGCCGGCGGCGTGCCGGGCCCGGCGTGGGAGCCCGCCGCGATCGGGAAGAACGGCAGGAACGCGATGCCGTGCGCGGCGGCGTGGTCCAGGACGTCCTCGTGCTGCCGGGTGGCCAGGTTGTACATGTTCTGCACGGCCGCGATCGGCGTGATCTCCGCCGCCTGGCGCAGCTCCTCGGCGCTCACCTCCGACAGGCCGATGTGCCGGACCTTGCCCTCGTCCCTGAGCTGCTTGAGCGCGCCGATCTGGTCGGCGAGCGGGTAGGCCGGGTCCAGGCGGTGCAGCTGGAGCAGGTCGATGCGCTCCACCCGCAGCCGGCGCAGGCTCAGCTCGGCCTGCTGGCGCAGATAGGCCGGATGGCCGAGCGGCACCCACTCGGCGGGCGAGGGCCGCAGCACGCCGATCTTGGTGGCCACCGCCACTCCGTCCCCGTACGGGTGCAGCGCCTCGGCGATCAGCTCCTCGTTGGCGCCCAGCGCGTAGGAGTCGGCGGTGTCGAAGAGGTTCACGCCCAGCTCGGCCGCCCGGCGCAACACGGCCACGGCGCCCGCCCGGTCCGCCGGCGCCTCCCAGATGGGCGCCTCCATCGCCGAGCGCGCGGGGTCGGGGGCGTCGGCCAACCGCATCGACCCGTAGCCGATCCGGCGCACCTCCAGGTCTCCGCCAATGGTGAACGTCTGTACAGTCTTGCGAGGAATTTCTCTCATGGGCGTCACGCTAGAAGCTCACATCGATGTGAGATGCAAGCGGTGTGAGGAGCATCACGTGAAGATCGGCGCGCTCTCCGCGGAGACCGGGGTCAGCCCCCGGCTGCTGCGCTACTACGAGGAGCAGGGGCTGCTGACCTCGTACCGGGCCGACGGCGGTCACCGGCGCTACGGAACGGATGCGCCCGTCGTGGTCCGGCGCATCCGCACGCTGCTCGCCGCGGGACTGCCGACCAAAGTGATCAGGGACGTGCTCCCGTGCGCCTCCGGCTCCGGCGAGGTGCTGGATGCGTGCACCCTCGATGCCCTCCGCGGCCGGCTCACCGGCCTGGACGAGCAGCTGGCCGAGCTCCAGGCCACCCGCCAGGCCCTGGCCGCGATCCTGACCGCGACCGAGCGGGCCGGCGACCCGGCCGATGAGCCGGCCGGTGAGCCGGCCGGTGAGCTGGTCGGGGCCGCCTGACGGCTAGTGGCCGTAGAGCTCGTCGATCTCCTTGGCGTAGTCGCGCATCACCAGGTTGCGCTTGACCTTCAGCGTGGGCGTCAGGTGGCCGCTCTCCTCGGTGAGGTCGGTGTCGAGGATCGTGAACTTCTTGATCTGCTCGGCCTTCGACACCGTGCCGTTGGCCCGGTTGACGGCCTCCTGCACCTGCGCCAGGATCGCCGGGTCGGTGCGCAGCTCGGCCGCGCTGCGGCCGGCGGGCGTCGCCTCGGGGTCGAGCGTGACCAGCGCGGCGACGAACGGACGGCCCTCGCCGACGATCATCGCCTGGGACACCAGCGGGTGGGCGCGCAGCGCGTCCTCCAGCGGGCCGGGGGCGACGTTCTTGCCCGCGGCCGTCACCAGGATCTCCTTCTTGCGGCCGGTGATGCGCAGGTAGCCGTCGGCGTCGAGCTCGCCCACGTCGCCCGTGTGGTACCAGCCGTCGGCGTCGACCGCCTCGGCGGTGGCGGCGTCGTTCTTCCAGTAGCCGTGGAAGACGTTGCGGCCCTTGGCCAGGATCTCGCCGTCGTCGCCGATGCGGACCGAGACGCCGGGCAGCGGCTTGCCGACCGTGCCGATCTTGTTCCCGCCCGGCATGTTGACCGAGATGGGGGCGGAGGTCTCGGTCAGGCCGTAGCCCTCGAAGACCTCGATGCCGACGCCCCGGAAGAAGTGGCCGAGCCGGTCGCCGAGCGCCGAGCCGCCGGAGACGGCGGCCGACAGCCGGCCGCCGGTGGCCGCCCGCAGCTTGGCGTAGACCAGCCGGTCGAACAGCAGGTGACGCAGCCGCAGGCCGAGCGGCGCGCCGCCGGACGCCTCCGCCTTGCTCCAGGCGACCGCCACGTCGACGGCGCGGGCGAAGATCTTGCCCTTGCCGCCCGCGGCGGCCTTCTGCTCGGCGCCGTTGTAGACCTTCTCGAACACGCGCGGCACGCCCAGCAGGAACGTCGGCTTGAAGTCCTGGAGGTCGGGGGCGACGTTCTTCATGTTCGGGGTGTGCGCCATGATCGCGCCGGCCTCGACCAGCACCACCTGGATCATCCGCGCGAAGATGTGCGCGAGCGGCAGGAACAGCAGCGCCGCCGGGGCGTTCGAGCTGAACAGCCGGTCGAGCGGCCCGCGCAGCACGTTGAGCGCGGTGAAGAGCAGGTTGTCGTGGGTGATCCGGCAGCCCTTGGGACGGCCGGTGGTGCCCGAGGTGTAGACGATCGTGGCCAGGTCGGCGGCGACGACCTTCTTCCTGCGCTCCTCCACGGCCGAGTCGGGCACGCCCTCCGCGTCGAGCCGCCCCTCGACCCGCCAGACGGCCTTCAGCTCGGGCGCGGCCTCGCGGACGGTCTCCTCGTGCGCGTCGAGCTCGACGAAGGCCGCCTTGGCCTCGCTGTCGGCCAGGATCCACCGGACCTGCTCCACCGACGAGGTCTCGTAGATGGGGACGGTGACCGCGCCGACGGACCAGAGGGCGTAGTCGACGAGCGTCCACTCGTAACGCGTGCGCGACATCAGCGCGACCCGGTCGCCGTGCTCGATCCCGGCCGCGATGAGCCCCCTGGCCACCTCGACCACCTGGTCGCGGAACTCGCCCGCGGTCACGACGGGCCAGCCGTCGTCGGTCTTGCGGCGCATGATCACGGTGCCGGGCTCCCGCTCGGCCCGGTCGAAGACCGTGTCCGGCAGGCTTGCTGAGGCAGGCACATCGACCAGGACGGGGACGCTGTACTCGCGCACGAACTTTCAACTCCTCTACGGGGACCGCCTGGACGTTACCGCCTTAAGTTACGCGCCGGTAGCATCGTCATGGGAGCGTTATGAAGGGCGTTCATCACGCTAGCAGCCGTCCCACCTAGGATTTCCCCATGAGGGTCCACGTGGTGAGTGACGTGCACGGCAGGGCCGACGCGCTGGCCCGCGCGGGCGAGGGCGCCGACGCGCTGGTGTGCCTGGGCGACCTGATCCTCTTCATCGACTACGACGACCACGCCAACGGCATCTTCGCCGACCTGTTCGGCGCGGAGCGGGCCGCCGAGTTCATCGCCCTGCGCACGGCCAAGCGCTTCGAGGAGGCCAGGGCCATGTCGGCGCGGCTGTGGGCCACCCTCGACGGCGACCCGCGCGAGCACATCGAGCGCAACGTGCGCGCCCAGTACGCCACCCTCTTCGCGGCCATGCCCACCCCCGCCTACCTCACCTACGGCAACGTGGACATTCCCCGCCTGTGGCCCGACTACCTCAAACCGGGCCATCAGGTGCTCGACGGCGAGGTGGTGGAGATCGGCGGCCTGCGCTTCGGCTTCGTCGGCGGCGGTCTCAAGACCCCCTACCGCACCCCGTACGAGATCGGCGACGAGGAGTACGCCGCCAAGGTCGAGGCGATCGGCGAGGTCGACGTGCTGTGCTGCCACATCCCGCCCGCCCTGCCCGAGCTGCTCTACGACGTCGTGGCCAGGCGCTTCGAGCGCGGCAGCGAGGCCACGCTGGCGGCCATCCGGCGCACCCAGCCGCGTTACGCCCTGTTCGGCCACGTCCACCAGCCCCTCCACCGCCGCGCCCGCGTCGGCCGCACCGAGTGCGTGAACGTCGGCCACTTCCGCGGGAAAGGTGAGCCGTTCGTCCTGGAATGGTGAGCCGTTCGTCCTGGAATGGTGAGCTGGACGGCCCGTGACCGGCGCTCCGCCGCAACGGGCGGATTCTGCATTACGGTGGTCGCATGGCTGATCGCACCACTTCGAGCACCACCATCGGCGCCGGCCGCGCAGAGGTCATGGCGGTCATCGCCGACTTCCCCGCCTATCCCGAATGGGCCGGATCGATCAAGCGCGCCGAGGTCGTCAGTACGGGCGCCGACGGGCGGCCCGAGCAGGTGCGGTTCGTCCTCGACGCGGGCGTGATCAACGACACCTACACCCTGGCCTACACCTGGGACGGCGACGACAACGTGCGCTGGCAGGTGGTCGAGCCGGGCAAGATGGTCGGCGACCTGCGCGGAAGTTACCAGCTCGCCGAGACGGGCAGTGGCACCGACGTGACGTACGAGCTCACCGTCGACCTCACGGTGCCCATGATCGGGATGATCAAGCGCAAGGCCGAGAAGGTGATCGTGGACACCGCGCTCAAGGGGCTGAAGAAGCGCGTCGAGGGCCGTACGCGGTGAGCCCCCGGGTCCTGCTCTTCACCGGCAAGGGCGGCGTGGGCAAGACCACCGCCGCCGCCGCGACCGCCACGCTGGCAGCCGAACGCGGGCTCAAGACGCTGATCGTCTCCACCGACACCGCCCACTCGCTGGCCGACGCGCTCGCCGTCGAGCCCGGCGAGATCGCGCCGGGCCTCCACCTGCACCAGGTCGACACGCAGAAGACCCTGGAGCGCCACTGGGGCGACCTGCAGCACTACGCCAGGGGCGTGCTCACCGAGCTG
Organism: Nonomuraea sp. NPDC003560; assembly: GCF_042878785.1. Lineage (NCBI taxonomy): Bacteria > Bacillati > Actinomycetota > Actinomycetes > Streptosporangiales > Streptosporangiaceae > Nonomuraea > Nonomuraea sp. NPDC003560. The sequence continues at coordinate 544,000 of NZ_JBIAOF010000002.1, forward strand.
GGCCTCGACGAGATCACCTCCGAGGAGATCACCGTGCTGCCCGGCGCCGAGGAGGTCATCGCCCTGCTCGAACTGCGCGAGCACGCCCGCCACGGCGCCTGGGACGTCATCGTCATCGACTGCGCCCCCACCGCCGAGACGCTGCGGCTGCTGGCCCTGCCCGAGGCGCTCGACTGGCACGTCACCAGGCTCATGCCGGTCGGCCGCAAGCTGGTCAAGGTCGTCTCGCCGTTCATGCGCAGCGTGGCCCGGGTCAGCGCGCCGGGCGACGACGTCATGAACGCCGCCGAGCGGTTCCACCGCGGGCTGATGGAGGTGCGCGAGCTGCTCACCGGCGACAGCGCGTCCGTGCGGCTCGTGCTCACCCCCGAGGCCGTGGTGCTCGCCGAGGCCAGGCGCACCCTCACCTCGCTCAACCTGTACGGCTACCGCGTCGACGCCGTCATCGCCAACCGCGTCTTCCCGGCCGGCGGCGCCGACGAGTGGCGGGCCAACTGGGTGAGCGCCCAGGCCAGGCTGCTGGCCGAGGCCGAGGAGTCGTTCGCGCCGCTGCCCGTCCACACCGTTCCGTACCTGCCCGCCGAGCCGGTCGGCCGGCGCGCGCTGGCCGAGGTGGGCGCCTCCGTCTACGGGGACACCGACCCCTTCGCGGCGCCCGCCGTCGAGCCGCCGCTACGGCTGAGCGCCGACGAGCTGACGCTCGCCCTGCCCGGCGCCGACCACGACGACGTCGACCTGGCCCGCAAGGGCGACGAGCTCATCATCACCGCCGGCCCGTACCGCAGGATCCTGGCGCTGCCCGCGGCGCTGGCCCGCAGGAAGATCGGCTCCGCCGTGCTTCGCGACGGCGCGCTGAGAATACGGTTCAGTGTGGGGAGCGAATCCGGCTCCGAATGAGTTGAGCAGGATGAGCGAACCATACGCAGGGAGGGCCAGATGACCGAGAACAACGACAGAGACCCCATCGGCACCGTGGCCGACGAGGCGCGCAAGCTGTTCGAGACGATCCAGGGGCGCGCCACGCGCCAAGTCGGCAAGACCGTCTACAACTCCTTCACGGGCGGCGGCGCCCGCAAGGAGCGGGACGTGTGGAGCGAGGCGGTGTCCGAGCCCCACGACGAGTACATCTGCCGCGCCTGCCCGGTGTGCCGGGCGATCGCGGCGCAGCGGGAGTCGGGCTCCGACGTGACCGGCCACCTGGTGGCCGCGGGCGGCGAGCTGTTCGCCGCGGTGCGCGGGGCGTTCGACGCGCTGAGCAGGCCCGCCCCCCGCGGGCCGCGCGACACCCGTGACCGCGACCGCGGCGACGTGGAACACATAGATCTGGGATAGGGAGACACGCGGCATGCTCACGATCGGTGTCGACATCGGCGGTACCAAGGTCGCCGCGGGCGTGGTCGACGACAACGGCGAGATCGTCGAACACACGCTCAGGCCGACCGCGGCCGACCGGCCCGACGTGGTCGCCGACACGGTCGCGGACGTCGTCCGCGAGCTGTCGCAGGGCAGGGACGTCGAGGCGGTCGGCGTCGGCGCGGCCGGGTTCGTCGACGAGACCCGCTCGATCGTGCGCTTCGCCCCCAACCTCGCCTGGCGCGAGGAGCCGCTGCAGAAGAAGATCAGCGACCTGGTCGGCCTGCCCGTCGTGATCGAGAACGACGCCAACGCCATGGCCTGGGGCGAGACCAGGTTCGGCGCCGGGCGCGGCCAGTCCCACGTGGTCTGCCTGACGCTCGGCACCGGCATCGGCGGCGGCATCGTCATCGACGGCGCCCTCTACCGCGGCCGCTGGGGCATGGGCGCCGAGCTCGGCCACATGCAGGTCGTGCCCGACGGACGGGTGTGCGGCTGCGGCAACATCGGCTGCTGGGAGCAGTACGCCAGCGGCCAGGCCCTGGTCAAGGAGGCCAGGGAGATCGCCGCCCGGCAGCCCGACCGCGCCGAGATCCTGCTCGGCCTGGCCGGCGGCCGGATCGAGGGCGAAGAGGTGACCGAGGCCGCCCGGCTGGGCGACAAGGCCTCGCTGGCCGCCTTCCGCAGCCTGGCCGACTGGCTCGGGCAGGGCATGGCCGACCTGGCCGCCGTGCTCGACCCCGGCTGCTTCATCGTCGGCGGCGGCGTCTCCCGGGCCGCCGACCTGTTCCTCGACGAGGCCCGCGAGGTGTTCGCCAGGCAGCTCACCGGCCACGGCCACCGCCCGCTCGCCGACATCCGGCTGGCCGAGCTGGGCGCGTCCGCGGGGGTGGTCGGGGCCGCCGACCTGGCCAGGCGGCGCTAGCGCGTGCCCGCCGTGGTTCCCCCGTCCGGCGCGCGGGGCATGCGCGACGGCGTGCTGGTCAGGGTCGCCTCGTACAACGTGCGCAGCATGCGCGACGACGTGCCCGCGCTGCGCCGGGTGCTCGCCGCGATGCGGGCCGACCTGGTGTGCGTCCAGGAGGCGCCGAGGTTCGCCCGGTGGCGGGCCAGGCGCCGGGCCCTGGCCGAGGCCGGGGGCCTGCGCGTGGCCACGCCGGGACGCGCCGGCGGCGTGTGCGTGCTGGCCGGGCCGCGGGCCCGGGTGCTGGAGGCGCGGCTGCACCGGCTCAAGGCGTTCCCCGGCCTGGAACGCCGGGTGCTGGCCGTCGCCGTCGTCGAGATCGGCGGCGCGCGGCTGGCCGTCGGCTCGCTCCACCTCGACCTGCACCTCGCCGCCCGGCTGCGGCACGCGGGCGAGGCCATGTCCCTCATGGAACGGGCGGCCGCCGCGCACGACGCCGCCGTCGTCGTCGGCGCCGACGTCAACGAGCGGGGGCACCAGCCGGCCTGGCGTCTCCTGGCCGCCCGGCTGTCCGACTGCCACGCCGTCGCGCCCGCGGGCGACGGGCTGACCTTCCCCGCCGCGCGGCCCGCCGAGCGCATCGACGCGGTGTTCGCCGCGCGCGAGGCACGCGTCCTGTCCTGTGGGGGAGTGGCGGCCGGGAACGCCGATCTGGCCGGGGCCAGCGACCATCTGCCGGTGCTCGCCGAGTTGCAGGTTGGACTCTGACGGGCGAGCCGCCCGGGCCAGCCCGTAGCATTTGTTCATGACCCGTCGCTCTCAGCGGCGTGCGCTCTCCGTCCTTCTGGCGACGTCCGTGGCCTTGCCGCAGGTCACGCCCGCCGCGCATGCCGAGCCCCGCCCCGCCGCCGAGGCGTGGCAGAAGTCGACGAGCGCGCGCCTCGACGCGGACGGCTCGCTCTCCGACGTGCTCGCCGTCTCGCCGGGCGACGTGTGGGCGGTCGGCCAGCAGGAGATCTGGGACGTCTGGAAGAACCGCGGCACGATCCGCCACTGGAACGGCACCTCCTGGAACGAGGTGGCCGTGCGCGACGCCACCGCCGCGGGCAACCTGCGCGGCCTGGCCGCCGCCGGGGCCTCCGACGTGTGGGCGGTCGGCGACGGCCACGACGGCCTGCCCTACCTGGCCCACGGCGACGTCACCGGCTTCGACCGGGTCCGGCCGCAGGGGCTGCACGCCGGCGACTGGCTGGGCGGCATCGACGCCAAGTCCGGCCGGGTGGTCGCGGTCGGCAGCCGGGAGAAGTCCGGGCTCATCCTCACCGGCCAGGGCAACACCTGGACCGTCCAGCAGACCAAGGAGAAGGGCGCGCTCTACGCGGTCGCCTCGGGCTTCGCCGTCGGCGACACCGGCGGCGCGCCGCTGATCATGCACTACACGTCGGGTGCCTGGAAGTCGATGTCCGTGCCCGCCGTCCCCGGCGGCTACCTGCGGGACATCCAGGTCGACAGCTCCAAGCGGGCGGTGGCCGTCGGCGGGGTCTACCACGGCCCCGGCGAGATCTCGCCGCTCGTGCTCACCTGGAACGGCAAGCGCTGGCAGCGCCTGGCGATCCCGGCCACCGGCGCCCGCCTCTACGGCGTCACCGGCGACGGCAAGGGCCGCTACTGGATGACCGGCTACGACCCGGAGCAGGCGGCCCAGCCGTTCGTGATGCGCTGCGAGAAGGACGCCTGCCAGATCATTCGCGGCGCCGCGGAGAAGGGCCGCAGCAGCGTACGCCTCCAGGCGGTGGCCTACCTGGCCGGCAAGGGGGCGCTGTGGGCGGTCGGCCACGCCGTCGACGCGGCCGACCGCTACACCGACGTCGTGGAGTCCTTCGCCCCCCGCACCACCACGGCCAAGTCGTGACGGGCCGGCCTACAGGACGGCGCCGTCGTCCCAGCCGGAGTCGTTGGGCGGGCCGTCGCCCATGCGCACGACCAGCGCCACGAACCCGCCGATGAACGCCGCCACCGCGGTGAACAGCGCCCACCCCTCCATCTGCCAGCTGGCCATCGCCGCCACCAGCAGGTAGGCGGGCCCGCCGAACAGCGCCACCCAGGCGAGCTTGGTGGGCAGGTCGAGCTTGGGCAGCGGCGGCGGGGGAGGCGGCTCGAAGTGCCCCTCGTCCTCGTCGTCGTCGCGGGCGAGTTCGTCGCGGTCGTCGTGGTCGGGCGCGTCCTGGTCGAGTTCGGGCTCCTCGGACGGTTTGACCACCCTGCGGGTGGGCTCGGCGGGCACGTTCTCGCTGTCCGGCCATGGCTGGTCGGCCGAGTCGCGCTCGGCTGTGTCGTTGAAGGACGCGACGATCTGCCGCCAGACCTCGTCCTCGTCACTCTGGGGCGTCACCTAGATGGGCCTCTCCGCAGCGATCGCGACTTCCCCCTGGGTGCGATCAGTCCCTCTGCAAGGGTACCGAGGCATGTGTCCGGATGAAGTCGAGGCTACCGGCAAAGATCCTGTCGGCATCGTTGTCAAGCGTCGCAACATGGTAGCTGTCCGTGAGCTCCTCGATCGTGGCCTGCGGGACCTTCTGGCGAATGATCGCCACACTCGTCGGTTTCACCACGTGGTCGTCGCGGCTGTGGAAGACCAGCAGCGGCTGGGTGACCTTCGCCAGGTCGGCCTGCACCAGCGACCACAGCCCCGGCAGCGACGCGGCCGCCTTGACGGGCGTGCGGGCGTAGGCCAGCTCGGTCACGCCGGGCTTCTTGACGTCGCCCGCGACGCCGGGCACCGACGGCAGGAACCACTTCAGCAGCGGCGCCAGCCTCAGCAGCGGCACGTCACTGGCGATGGACGGGTTGACCACCACCACGCCCCTGACCGCGTCACCGTGCACCTCAGCCAGCCGCAGCGCCAGGCAGCCGCCCAGCGACAGGCCCGCCACGAACAGCTCCGAGCAGCGGCCCTGGAGGTCGGCGAACGCCTTCTCCACCTCGGCGTACCAGTCTTCCCAGCGGGTGCGGTTCATCTCCTGCCACGTGGTGCCGTGCCCCGGCTGGCGGGGCAGCGAGACGCTGACCCCATGGCCCGCCAGGTACTCGGCCCAGGGCCGCAGCGACTGCGGCGTGCCGGTGAACCCATGGCACAGCAGCACACCGACCTGACCCGCTCGGTGGTGGTAGGGCTCCGCGCCTGGCATGAGCGGCATAACGGCTCCTTGACGCAATTTCATCCCGGAACTGCCCGATCGTCGCACGTTCAGGGGTGATTGTGCGAGAGCTGGTGTAGTTGCATCTCGCCAGGGATGGGAAGATGACTCTGCTCAATCACGATGTCCTGGGGAAGAGGTGGCCGGGTGTTCTACTGGGTGGTCAAGGCCATCTTGAAGCCGATCCTCATGCTCTTCCGCCCGTGGACGGAGGGCGGGGACAACGTACCCAAGCAGGGGCCCGCGATCCTGGCCGGAAACCACCTCTCCTTCGCCGACCACTTCTTCGGCCCGCTGCAGATCCGCCGCAAGGTGATCTCGCTCGGCAAGGCCGACTACTTCACCGGCACCGGCATCAAGGGCTTCTTCACCCGGCTGTTCTTCAGCGGCGTCGGCACCGTGCCGATCGACCGCTCCGGCGGCAAGGCCAGCGAGGCCGCGCTCCGCACCGGCCTGCGCATCCTTCGCGAGGGCAACGTCCTCGGCATCTACCCCGAGGGCACCCGCTCGCCGGACGGCCGCCTCTACAAGGGCAAGACCGGCGTGGCCCGGCTGGCGCTGGAGTCGCGGGTGCCGGTCATCCCGTGGGCGATGGTCAACACGTACGAGATGATGCCGCCCGGGCGGCTGTTCCCCAAGCTCGGCATCCGGCCGGGCGTCCGGTTCGGCAAGCCGCTCGACTTCTCCCGCTACTACGGCATGGAGGACGACCGCCTGGTCCTGCGCGCTGTCACCGACGAGATCATGTACGCGCTGATGGAGCTGTCCGGCCAGGAGTACGTCGACAAGTACGCGGCCAGCGCCCGGGTCGAGATGGAACGCGCCCGCCGCGCCGCCGCCAAGACCGGCTCCTGAGGGTTTTTCCGTTCTCGCGGTCAGCTTCTGAGAGCCTGTCCGTTCTCCGGCCGGTTCCCGGCGGCTTCGCGGTCAGCTTCTGAGAGCCCGTTCGCTCTTCGTCATCGCGCTGGTCAGTGAGGTCAGCTCCGCGCGGGTGAGCCGGTCGATCAGGTAGTCCCGCACGACCTCCACGTGCCCGGGAGCGACGCGTTCCAGGCAGCGCTCGCCCGCCTCCGTGAGCACCGCCAGCACCCCGCGGTCGTCGGACGGGCACGTGGCGCGCTCCACCAGCCCCGCCTTCTCCAGCTGCGTGATCTGGTACGTCAGCGCGCTCTTCGACACCACCACGCCCCGGGCCAGCTCGGTCATGCGCATCCGGCGCTCGGGGGCGGCCGACAACCGCACCAGGATCTCGTACTGCGGGTGCGTCAGCCCGGCCGCGGCCTTGAGCTGCTCCTCGATGCGCCGTTCGAGCAGGTGGGAGGCCGACAGGAAGGCGCGCCAGGCGGCCATCTCCGTCTCGTCGAGCCAGCGGGTGTCCGTCACGTCCCAAGTGTACTTGTTGTTCAGATTTGAACTACCGGTAGAGTGGTTGTTCAAATCTGAACGACTCCCTTTGGAGGGTCCATGATCGACCAGGCGCGTCCCATCGCCCTGCTGCTGGCCAGGATCGCCGTCGGCGTGATCTTCCTGGTGCACGGCTACCAGAAGTTCGCCGACATGGGCATCGCGGGCACCACGAAGTTCTTCGAGTCCGCGGGCATCCCCCTGGCCGGGGTGGCCGCGCCGGCCGTGGCGGTGCTGGAGGTGGTCGGCGGCATCGCGCTGATCCTCGGCGCCGCGCTGCCGATCGCGGGCACGCTGCTGGCCCTCGACATGATCGGGGCGATCGTGTTCGTCCACGGCTCCAGCGGCTTCGGGGCCGGTGAAGGGGGCTACGAGTTCGTCCTCGCGCTGGCGGCGGCGAGCCTGGCGGTGGGATTCACCGGCGGCGGCGCCCTGGCGCTCGACGCCCTCCTCGGCCGACGCCGCACCACGGCTCCGGCCGCCGCCTAGCGACCCGCCCGTTCCGGCCGCTCAGGACCCCCGCGCGCCCACGCGTGGGGGTCTGCGGCCTTGCTGCCGTCCGTACGGCGTGCGCGGGGTCCTGCGGTCGGGGCTTCGTCCGTACGGCGTGTGCGGGGGCGCCGGGTGTGCCGGTGACGTCTCGCTGGGGCCTGGGCCTGGGGCGTCAGGTCAGGTGGGCGCGGATCTGCCTGATGTGCTCGGGGGTCGTGCGGCAGCAGCCGCCGATCAGCGACGCCCCGGCGCGCTCCCACTCCTTGGCGGCCAGGCCGTACTCCACCGGGTCGGACAGGCCCAGCCACCGGCGCTGCTCGGCGTCCCACGTCTCGCCCGAGTTCGGGTAGACCACGACGGGCAGTCCGCCGGACAGGCGGGCGACCAGCCCGGGGATGTGCCGCGGCGCCGTGCAGTTGACGCCGACCGCCACCACCTGCGGGTTTCCGGAGAACAGCGCGGCGGCCCGGTCGATCGGGGTGCCGTCGTTGATGCGCTCGGCGTCGCGGCAGGAGAAGCTCACCCACGCCTTGACCCCCGGCGTGGAGGCCAGCAGCCCGGCCAGCGCCCGCGCCTCGGCGTAGGACGGGATGGTCTCGCAGGCCAGCAGGTCGGCGCCGGCGGCGGCCAGGATCTCCCAGCGCGGACGGTGCCAGGCCAGCAGGCCGTCTTCGTCGAGGTCGTAGTCGCCGGTGTACTCGGCGCCGTCGGCCAGATAGGCGCCGTAGGGGCCGACCGAGGCCGCCACCAGGCCGCGACCGGCCTCGTCGCGGGCCTGCCCGGCCAGCTCGACGGACAACCTGATCAGCCGCTCGGCCTCGGACCGGTCGAGCCCGCGCCGCTGGAAGCCGGGGATGGTGGCCTGGTAGCTCGCCGTGGTCGCCACGTCGGCGCCCGCCGCGTAGTAGTCGGCGTGCACCCGCCTGATCAGCTCGGGCTGCTCCAGCAGCAGGCGCGCCGACCAGAGCTCGTCGCGCAGATCCGCGCCGAGCGACTCCAGATGCGTGGACAGGCCGCCGTCCAGGACGAGTGTGCTCACCCGTCCAGAATAGGAGGCCGCGGGGGATGGTGGCACATGGGAATGACACGCCTTTTCCCGGGGACGCCTGAATATCGCGGCGGAGATATCGCCGGGCGTGGAATTCATAATGGGTCGTGGGGGAATTTGTGCGCCGGTACGCGGGTGTGCCGGGTCGGTCGCGACAGCGGGACCCGTCATGGCGTGCCATCGTTCCCTGGACGCCCGCCACGGCCCGTTACGCCGGGCTCGCAGATGATTAGGCAGCGAAATCAGCAAAGAATCCAGAATCCCCCGCCTTTGGCGGAAACGGCGGTTCTGGAAACGGCGCTACCGCCAAGTCCGGTGCGGCACGGTTGGACCTGTTAGTGGCCGATTAGCCATTCACCCCAAGTGTCCGTGAACACGAGCCCCGCCGATCACCGCCCAGCCCGCTGGGGCACTGCCCGACGCCGCACAGCCGCGCCGCCGGGCCGCGCTGCGGCGTGTTCCCGCGTCGGACCGCTCATGGACGGAGGTGGCAGCGCTGCGGGGTGGTGCAGCGCTGCCGGGGGTCAGTGGGCGTCAGCCTCGTTTCCAGAAGGGACGGTGGCGCTTGCCGGGCTCGGGGTCGCCTGGAGCGAGCGGGCCGTCCTCGGGGAGCGGGTCGCCCGGCGCGATGGGGGCGTCCGGGAGAGTGGGGTCGGCCGGGGCGTGGTCGGCGGGGGTGCCGGTGAGGGTGGCCAGCGCTTCGAGGGCGTGGTCATGCAGGGCGCGCAGGTCCGTGCCGGGACGTTCGGCCGCCTCCAGGTCGCGGGCCAGCGTCGCCAGCGCCTCGTTCCCGCCCAGGTACGCCGCCAGCGCCGCCAGACGCGAGCCCAGGTCGGCCAGGTACAGCGCGTCCGGTACGCGCATCGCCCTGAGCCGGTCCAGTTCGGCCTTCAGCTGCGGCCTGACCGACTCCAGCCGGTGCGCCGGGCGCGGCGACGACGGAGGCGCGAACTTGGGCGAGGCTCCATGCCCAGGGCCGCCACCGGAGCCGGGTGCGGACGGCGCAGGCCCGGCAGGGCCGCCCGCGAGAGGCGGGGCCGGGAAGGGGGCGTCGGCCGGGGAGGGGCCGCCGAGCGAACCCGGCGCGCCGAAGCCCTGGTCGAAGGACGACGGGGCCGGCGGGGCCGGCGGCATCATCCGGGCGGCACTCGCGGGACGCGCCATCGTCATCGCCTGCGCCACGAACCCCCCGCCCATGGACGGGTTCGGCGGCAGCTCCCACCCGCTGGGCGGCTCGACCGGCTGGATCACCCGGTGCTCGGGCGCGCCCTCCGCGACCTGCCTCGTGTCGATCGCCACGTACGCCGTGAACCTGCACAGAACGCCGTTCTCCAGCGAGACCTCGACGATCCGCGACTCCAGGCCGTGCTCGCCCATGGCGTACCGGTCCTCCAGCTCGCGCAGGTGGGCGCGGGCCCAGACGGCGCGGAGGGCCGGACTGCCGGTGGTCACCCCCGTGACCCGCTCCTCCCACGGCCCGCCGGCCGACGTGCCGCGCACGGTGACGGCCCCGCCGCCCTCGCGGCACCGTCCGTACACCCGGAGCGGGACCCCCGGGAAGATCGAGCCGAGGTGGGTCACGGTGCCGGGCTCGGTCTCCAGCCCCTTCAGGGACAGGTCCGTCACCAGTGGCGCGCCGATCCTGCGGTGGATCTGCTCCATCGCCGCGTCGAGCCGGTCCTCGGACTCGACCAGCTCGCACCGGCCGGCGCCCAGCCCGGCGAGCCGGCCGAGGAAGCCGGCGTTCACCGCCCGGTCGATGCCGACCGTGTGCACCCGCATCGCCGACAGCGCGCCGCCGGCCTGCTCCAGGATCTGGTCCTCGTTGCCCACCTGGCCGTCGGTGACCAGCACCACCACCCGCTCCCTGTCGCCGGGCGCGCCGAGGAGGGCGATGGCGCGGCGCAGCGGTTCGAGCAGCTCGGTGCCGCCGCGCGCGTCGACCCGCGCCAGGTGCTCGACCGCGCGGTACCGGTTGCGGTCGGACGCCTCCACCAGCCCCTCGAACGCCGCCTCGACCACCGAGTCGAACGTCAGCACGTCGAAGCGGTCGTGCGCGGTCAGCGTGTCGACGATGCGCGCCGCCGCCCGCCGCGCCGCGACCATCTTCCAGCCGCCCATGCTGCCCGAACGGTCGAGCACCAGCACCACGTCGCGCGGCGCGCGGGCGGCCTGGAGGGCGGGCGGGACGACGGTGAGCGCGAACGTCCCCCGCCCGTCGAACTGCAGGGACGTGGACGCCTCGAACGACAGCCGCAAAATGAAGTCACGGTCGAGGCGCTCGCCCGGACGCAGGCGCACGGTGTGTCCGTCCTCCTCGACCACGTGCAGGCTGGAGGCCACCTCCCGCAGGTCCAGCCCGGAGGCGTCGACGCGGGCGGTGAGCGAGAGCCGCACGGGGCTGGGGAAGCCGGGCAGCAGCACCGGCGGCGTGATCCTCGACGCGTCGGGGACGGCGTCGGTGTCCGGCGCCACCCCGGAGCCCGCCGGGTCGCCGTCGAGCGGGGTGCCCGGGACGTACCGCGGAGCCACGACGAGCGGGAACCGGAAGGTCGCCGCGCCGTCCTCGTAGGGGAGGGGCTGGCTCATGGTCAGCCTGATCGAGACGCGTTCGCCGGGCAGGATGTTGCCCACCCTGATGGTGAAGACGTCGGGCCGGTCCTCCTCGGCGATCGCCGCCCGCCTGCCCTCGCGCAGCGCCTGGTCGTAGTCGGCCCTGGCCTGGCCGCGCTCCTTCAGCAGGCCCTCCACGACCCGGTCGTCGGCCTCCATCCTGAAGGCCGTCACCGCCGCCCGGTCGGGCAGCGGGAAGACGTAGGTCGCCTCCAGCGTGACGTCGAACGGGTTGCGGAACCCCTGCTCGACCTCGACCCCGGCGACGAGCCCGGCGATGTCGGCGTGCACGTCCACGCTGTCCAGCGGCAGGTTGCCGCGCTCGGTCAGCAGCGCGCCGAACCCGGCCTCCGGCACCGGCAGGCACCGTGCGGGCTCCAGCGAAGTGATCTTCACAGCAGTCTCCTCTCTACGAGCACCGCGAGCAGCGGCCCAGCCGCCGCCAGCACCGCCTGAACGTCGTCCTCGGACGGAGGCCGCCCCCCGTCCCACACAATGCGCACCCCGTCCGCGAGCACGACCCCCGCGGCCGGCCCGCCCCCGGCATGCCCCGCTTCCGCGTCGGCGGGGCGTTCGCTCCCGGCCGGGGCGCGGCGGACCGGCCGTTCGGCCCAGAACCTCGCACGCCCCGGCTCGCCGCCGCCTCCGGCTCGCCCGTCCGGCGGGCGTCGCGCCGCACGCGCCTGACCGTCGAAGGCCCCGTTCGCCTCGCCGCCGGACGTCACGTTCGTCGTCGCGGCGATGACGGACGCGGGCCCCGCCGAGCGCGGGCTGTCCGGCGGAGAACCAGGGACCGCCCGCCCGTCGCCCGCGGACGGCACGTCGGCGAGACCGGCCGCCGCCGCCAGCGTGGCGTTCGTCGCGCCGGCCAGCGCCGTCTGGATCTCGGCGATCGAGTGCCCCGCCGCCTGCATGCGCTTGACGGCCACCAGTTGCAGCAGGTGCCGTCGGCCGTAGCGGGCGATCCTGCCGCGCCGGGTCAGGGGCGGGTCCACGAGGCCGATGGTGGTGTACCACCTGATCAGGCGTTCCCCGGGCACGTCGCGGACCCGGCCGTTGACCGGCTGGGCGCCCGCGGGCAGCGCCCGCGCCGCGTGCTCGGCCAGCTCGCCGATGGTCCAGGTGTCGCTCATACCTCCACAATGACACTGTCACTATTACACTGTCAACGACCGGAAGATCGGAAGAATCCAGCCCCGGATGACGTTCTAAACAGGCATAAGCACCACTGAAGGGGAGGAAATACGACATGGCTACGATCACCGGTCCGCTCTCGGGTGAAGCCAAGAACACTGTCGCCGAAGCCCTGCAGGACGCCCTCGTCGATCTGATCGATCTGTCGCTGATCGCCAAGCAGGCGCACTGGAACCTTGTCGGCGCCCATTTCCGCCCGATTCACCTCCAGCTCGACGAGCTGACCGACCTGGCCCGTGCCCACATGGACACCATCGCCGAGCGGGCGGTCGCCCTCGGCGTGAACCCCGACGGGCGCTCGGCGACCGTCGCCAAGTCCACCAAGCTCCAGCAGCCCGAGCGCGGCTGGCTGGAGGACGGCAAGGTGGTGGCGACGATCACCGACATCCTCGACGGCATCAGCAAGCGCATGTACGAGCGCATCCGCGCCACCGACGAGGCCGACCCGGTCAGCCAGGACCTGCTCATCGCCGTGACGCAGGACATCGACAAGCAGCACTGGATGTTCCAGGCCCAGCGCTGACCGCGCGCGGCCGCCGGCCGCATCACCCGAAAAGCCCGGGCACGCCCACAGTGCCCGGGCTTTCGCGTGTCCGCCCCCAAGGCGGGCGATCTTCCGTCCGGTGGGTACGGACTGTCACGCATCGTCCAGGGCCTCCGGCGATCTCACGCCACGACGGAGCGCGGGGTTTGCGCAGAGTTTGATGTCACGAGTCCTTGCCATTCATGTCGGTGCGGTCGACTAGCGTGGCACCTAGAGGGAGGCCCCACGATGTCCCACAAGACTCTCCTCCGCACGGGCCCGCTCTTGCAGGGCGGCATCAGCCCGTACGGGCCGCTCACGCCGGCGTCCGCCGACGGGCTCGCGCTCCCGCCGGGCTTCACCGGCCGGGTGGTGGCCCGGTCGGGCGACAAGGTGGCCGGGCTCACCTGGCACGCCGCGCCCGACGGCGGCGCCTGCTTCCCCGACGGCGCAGGCTGGATCTACGTCTCCAACTCCGAGCTGCCCCTGCTCGGCGGCGCCTCCGCGCTGCGCTTCCACGCCGACGGCACGGTCGCCGACGCCTACCGCATCCTGTCCGGCACCGACCTCAACTGCGCGGGCGGCGCCACGCCGTGGCACACCTGGCTGTCGTGCGAGCTCGGCGACCGCGGCCGCGTCTTCGAGTGCGACCCCTACGGCGCCCGCGCCGCCCGCCCCCGCCTGGCCATGGGCCGCTTCCGGCACGAGGCCGCCGCCTGCGACCCCGAGCGGCGCGTCGTCTACATGACCGAGGACGAGCACGACGGCTGCTTCTACCGCTTCCGTCCCGGCGACTGGGGCGACCTGACGGAGGGCACGCTGGAGGTGCTGTGCGCGTCGGGCGGATGGCGGCCGGTGCCGTCCCCGGCCGCGCTGCTCACCGCGGCCCGCCACCAGGTCGAGGACGCCCGCCACTTCGACGGCGGCGACGGCTGCCACTACGCGGGCGGCGTCTGCTACTTCACCACCAAGGGCGACACCGGCCTGTGGGCCTACGACGCCCACACCTCCACGCTCGACCGGCTGTGCGAGGGCGTGCGCGCGATCACCGCCGCCCCCTCGGGCGACCTCTACGTGGCCAGGGAGACGACGGAGATCGACGTCATCGCGCCCGACCGGGCCGTCACGCCGTTCCTGCGGCTCACCGGGCACGAGGGGGCCGAGCTCACGGGGCTGGCGTTCTCGCCGAGGGGCGACCGGCTCTACTTCTCGGCCAGGCGCGGCCGCACCGAGGGCCACACCTTCGAGGTCCGCGGCCCCTTCCGTCCCTGACCGCGGGCTCAGGTCAGGTAGCGGACCAGCATGAGCTTGAGCTCGGCCACGAGCTCCGCGCCGCGCTCGGGCGTCGCCGGCCCCAGCATGGGCAGCACCGCCTTCACCATGGCCAGCGCCATCGTCGCGTTGAGCAGCGCCCGCTCCTGCGGCAGCTCGGGCGAACGCCGTCGCAGCAGCGCCGCGATCCGCTCCGCCAGCGAGGCGTGCATGCGCTGGGAGGCCGCCGCGAGCCGGTCGCCGGTGGCCGACCCGTACAGCAGCGACCAGTACGCCGGTGAGTCGGCCTTGAACGCCACGCTCTCGTCCACGAGCTGCCCCACCAGTGCCTCCAGCGGGACGTCCGGGGTGATCGCCGCCAGCCGGGCCGCCCAGAACTCGTCCCGGTCGTCGGTGTAGCGGGACACCAGGCCGTCCAGGATCTCCTCCTTGTTCCGGAAGAACTGGTACAGCGACCCGGGGGAGAGCCCCGCTCGCGCGGCGACCTGGTTCGTCGTCATGTCCGGGTAGCCGATCTCGGCGATCACCGACTCCGCGGCGTCGAGGATCTCGGCCATCCGCTTCAGGCCGCGCGCCTGCCTGCGGACCGTGCGTTCAGGCATGGGCCACCTCGTTGACAAATGCGAGCATTTACTTGTATTTCTGGGTTCGACAGCGAAACACGAGTAGTTTACCGAGTTTTCCGGAGATCCCATGCGAACCTGCCCATCAGGCCCGGCGCGGGCGGTGCCCGCGTGGCCGTGAACGTCGCCACCCGCGGCCCGCGCGCCGCCGCCGAGCCGCCGCTGCGCAGGCTGGGCCACCTCCTCGTCCGCCGCCGCCGGCTGGTGCTGGCCCTGTCCGCGCTCCTGCTCGTCGTCGCGGGTGTCCTGGCCGCCGGTACGGTCTCCCGCCTCTCCCTGGCCCGCTTCGAGGCGCCGGGCTCGGAGTCCGACCGGGCCCAGGCCGAGCTCGTCCGCCGGTTCGGCACCGGCAGCCCCGACCTGGTCTTCCTGGTCACCCCCAGATCGGGCACCGTCGACGACCCCGCGGCCGAGGCGGCGGGCCGCGCCCTCACCGACCGGATCGGCCGCTCGGACGGCGTCGCGGAGTCCTCCTCGTACTGGACCAGGGGCAGGCCCGCCACCCTGCGCAGCCGGGACGGCCGGCACGCGCTGATCGTGGTGCGCGTCCCCGGCGACGCCGACCACGTGCGGGCGCGGGTGCTGCCCGCGCTGGTGCCGCGGATCGTCGGCGAGCAGGGCCCGCTCCAGGTGCGGGCCGGCGGAGGGGAGGAGGTGTTCCGCGAGACCGTGCCGCTGGCCAGGCAGGACTTCGTCCGGGCCGAGCTGGTCAGCTTCCCGCTGGCGTTCGTGCTGCTCTGGCTCTACCAGCGGCGGGTGATGGCCGCCCTGGCGCCGATCCTGGCGGGGGTGCTGGCCATGGTGGTCGGCCTGGCGCTGCTGCGCGGCGTCCTGGTGTTCGCGGAGGTCTCCACCTTCGCCCTCAACCTCACCCTCGCCATGGGCCTCGGGCTCGGCATCGACTACTGCCTGTTCGTCGTCCAGCGTTTCCGCGAGGAGGTGAGCGCCGGACGCGACCGCGCGGCGGCCGTCGCCGGAGCCGTCGAGCACGCCGGGCGGACCGTGCTGTTCAGCGGCCTCACGGTGGCCGCCTCGCTGGCCGTGCTGTTCGCGCTGCCCTTCGACTTCCTGCGCTCCTTCGCCTTCGCGGGCATCGCGGTCGTGGTCGGCGGCCTGTTCGCGGCGATGATCGTGCTGCCCGCAGTGCTGGCCTCGGCCGGCGGCGCGATGCTGCCCGGGCCGGGGCGTCCCGGGCGCGGCGGAGCCGAGACCCGGGGAGCCGGGTTCTGGCACGGCCTGGCCGTCCGGGTCATGCGCCGGCCGGTGGTGTCCGGCGGCCTGGCGGCGGCGCTGCTGCTGGTGCTCGCCTCGCCGTTCCTCGGCCTGCGCTTCGGCACGGCCGACGACCGCATCCTGCCGCCGGAGGCGTCCTCGCGGCAGACCCAGGAGGTCATCCGGCAGACCTTCCCGGCGGAGGAGACCGACGCCATCCAGATCGTCTCGACGGGTGCGGCGCGGGCCGCCGACGTCTCGGCGTACGCGATGCGGCTCTCGCGGGTTCCCGGGGTCGCCCAGGTCGACTCCGCCGCCGGCGCCCACGCGGCCGGGCGGCGGGTCGGCGACGGCGACCCGGCCCGCTTCCGCGGGCCGGGCGCGTGGTTGTCGGTGGTGCCCTCCGCCGAGGCGCTGGCCGGTGACCCCGTCCGGCTGGTGGAGTCCGTACGGGCCGTGCCGCCGCCCTTCGAGGTCCTGGTCGGGGGCTATCCCGCCGAGCTGGCCGACTACCGCGCCTCGGTCGTCGACCGCCTGCCGCTGGTGCTGGCGCTCATGCTGGGCGTCACGTTCGCCGTGCTGTTCCTGATGACCGGCAGCCTGGTGCTCCCGCTCAAGGCGACCTTGCTGAACGTCCTCAGCCTCGGCGTCATGTTCGGCGCCGTCGTCTGGATCTTCCAGGAGGGCCACCTGTCGGGCCTGCTCGGCTTCACCCCGACCGGCACGCTCGACCCGAGCATCCCGATCCTCATGCTCTGCGTCGCCTACGGCCTGTCGATGGACTACGAGGTCTTCCTGCTGTCCAGGATCAAGGAGGAGTACGACAGGACGGGCGACACCGGGCAGGCCGTCGCCACCGGCATGCAGCGCGGCGCGCCCCTGATCACCGCGGCGGGCGGCATCCTGGCGCTCACGTTCGCCGCCTACGCCACCGCGCGGGTGGCGTTCGTGCAGATGCTCGGGGTCGGCATGGCCGTCGCGGTGCTGGCGGACGCCACCGTGATCAGGGCGGTGCTGGTGCCGAGCATGATGCGCCTGGCCGGGCCGCTCAACTGGTGGCCGCGAGGTCGAGCGACCACATCTCCTCGGTGACCTCGGCGCCGTTCTCCACGCCCCGCTCCGCCGACTCCAGCTCGAACCCGGCCGTCTGGTAGATGCGCCGCGCGCTCACCAGGCAGTCGCGCGTCCACAGCGTGATCCGCCGGTAGCCCCGGTCCCTGGCGTGGCGCAGGCACTCGGCCACCAGGCGCCGCCCGATCCCGAGGCCCCGCGCCGACGGCTCGACCAGCAACATGCGCAGCTTGGCCGTCGTGTCGTCCTGGTGCACGCAGAACACGCACCCGGCGCGCTCGCCGTCGACCTCGGCGATCCAGCCGGCGTCGCGGGCGGGGTCGTAGGCGCCCACGATCCTGGCCACGAGCTGCTCGAACTCGGTGCCCCAGCCGTACTCCGCGCTGTAGAGGGCGCCGTGCCGGTAGACGACCCAGCCGAGGTCGCCCGTCCGCGGGGGCCTGATCACGTACGGGCGGGCGGCCGGCTCGCCGAGCAGCCGCCGGATCGTCGCCATGCTGCCGACCAGCAGCGCCCGGTCGGCCTCGGGCAGGCCGCCGAGCAGCCGTTCGATCTCCTCGGCCGAACGGCGGTCGAGCCCGGCGAAGGTGGCCGCGCCCGCCTCGGTCAGCCGGACGAGCTGCTTGCGGGCGTCGGCGGCCGACCGCTCGCGGGCGACCAGCCCGTCGCCCTCGAAGCGGGCCAGGATCCGGCTCAGGTAGCCCGCGTCGAGGTCGAGCAGGCCGCGCAGCTCGCCGGTCTCCATGCTCTCGGCGTGCGCGAGCTCGAACAGCACCCTGACTTCCGTCAGCGAGTAGGGCGAGTCGAGCATGCCTGCCTGGAGGACGCCGATCACTTTCGTATAGAACCGGTTGAAGGCTCTGATCTCAGAAACCCTTGCCTCCGTCAACGAATTCATTGCCCCAGTCAACCATAAGAAGGATCCCGTTGTGAACCTCTACATAGGCGGCTACGGTCCCGGCATCGTCACGGTGGGCGGCGAGCTGACCCGCGTGGCCTCGCCGTCGTTCCTGGCCGCCCACCCCACCCTGCCGGTGCTGTACGCGGCCGGCGAGCTGCAGCGCGGCTGGCTCACCGCCTTCACCACCGAGGGCGGCCTGTCCCCGCTGGACGAACGGTCCAGCGACGGCGACAGCCCCTGCCACGTCGCCGTCCACCCCTCGGGGAGCCTGCTGGCCGTGGCCAACTACGGCGACGGCACCGCCGGCCTGCACCACCTGGACGAGCGGGGCGCCTTCACCGGCGACCCCGTCGTCCTGCGGCACGAGGGCTCGGGCCCCGACCCCGACCGCCAGGCCGGCTCGCACGCCCACATGTGCGTCTTCCACGACGACGTCCTGCACGTCTCCGACCTGGGCACCGACGAGATCCGCCGTTACCGCCTGGACGGCTCCCCGCTCGACCCGATCACCCTGGCCCCCGGCACTGGCCCCCGCCACTTCGCCTTCGCCGGCGACCGCCTGTACGTGGCCGGCGAGCTGGACGGCACCGTGACCCTCGTCGAGGGCGAGCGCCGCACCGTCGTGCCCGCCTCGCGCGCCGGGGGCGACAACGCGCCCAGCCACCTGCAGCTCGACGGCGACCTGGTCTACGTCGCCAACCGCGGGCCCGACACGGTCTCGGTGCTGCGCGCCGCCGACCTGTCCCCGGTGGCCGAGGTGCCCTCGGGCGGCGCCTGGCCCCGGCACTTCGCCATCGCCGGCGACCGCCTGTACGTCGCCAACCAGAACTCCGGCGAGGTGACCGTGTTCACGCTGGAGGACGGGGTGCCCGAGCCGGCCGGTCAGTCGTACGAGGTGCCCAGCCCGTCCTGCGTGCTGCCCGCATAGGGACGCCGGGCGGGAAGCGGCCCGGTGTAAGGATCTGGCCAAGTCGTGGCCCGGCCCCGAGGCGGGCCGCGACGATGGCCGGGTGCGCAAGCTCTCGCTGCTCCTCACCCTGTTGATCGCCGTCCTGCCGGCCGCCGGATGCGGCGGCGGTCCCGTGCGGCCGGCGCCGTCCGCGTCGCCCGCCCCGCCCGTCCCGCAGCCGTCGGAGACGGGCCGGCCGTCGCCGCCGCCGGTGGACGCGGGGGAGTCCTGGCGGATCACCACCCGCGGGGCCGACCACGAGATCGAGGGCTACGCCGACCACGTGAGCGTCCTGCCCGGCCAGCCCTTCGCCCTGCACGTCTCCACCACCGCCCCGCGCTTCACCGCCGGCGCGTTCAGGATGGGCGCGCACCCGGCCAAGGTGTGGGAGTCGCCGCAGGTGGAGGGCGTGCGCCAGCCTCCGGCCAGGACCGTGCACGGCATGGTGACCGCCGCCCACTGGAAGCCCTCGCTCACCGTGGACACCCGCGGCTGGACGGAGGGCGCGTACCTGATCAGGCTCGACGCCTCGACCGGCGCCCAGCGGTACGTGCCGATCACCGTCCGCTCGGCCTCCACCCGGGGCCGGGTGGTGATGGTGAACGCGGTCACCACCTGGCAGGCGTACAACCTGTGGGGCGGCCGCAGCCTGTACCTGGGCCCCGGCGGGTTCGCCGACCGCTCGCGCGAGGTCACCTTCGACCGCCCGTACGACGGCGGCGGCGCCCGCCTGTTCCTCGACTTCGAGCAGTCGGCCCTGGCCGTGGCCGAGCGCAGCGGCGTGCCCCTGGCCTACCTCACCAGCCTCGACCTCGGCCCCGGCGTGCTGGACGGCGCCCGGGCCGTGGTCTCGCTCGGCCACGACGAGTACTGGTCGCCCGCCATGCGCACGGCCGTCACCAGGGCCAGGGACAGCGGGACGAACCTCGCCTTCCTCGGCGCGAACGCCGTCTACTGGCGCATCGCGATCAAGGGCAGGACGGTCGCCTGCGACAAGGAACGGCTGTGCCCGCTGTGGCGGGACTCCCGCCCGGAGAGCGCCCTGGTGGGCCAGATGTACGACTGCTTCCCCGCCCAGGGCGCCTACACGGTCCGCAGGCCGGGCCACTGGATCTTCGCGGGCACCCGGGGGCGGCGCTTCCCCGGCATGGTCGGCCCGGAGACCGACAAGGTCTCGCGCGGCTCGCCCAAGGGCGTGGAGGTGCTGGCCGACTCGCCGTTCTCGTGCGGAGGACGCGGGACGACGTCGCAGAGCACGTACTACACGGCGCCGAGCGGGGCCGGGGTGTTCGCCTCGGGCACGATGCGGTGGGTGTGCGCGATGCGCGGCAAGCGCTGCGGCCACGGCGTCCCGGAGTCCGCGGCCGCCTTCACCCGCCGCGCCACGGCGAACGTGCTGACCCGGTTCGCCGCCGGCCCGGCCGGACGCTCCGGCCGGCCCGCCCACCCTCCTCAGGGCCGCGCGGGCCCGCCGGGGAACGCCGCCCCCGGGGCCGGCCCGAGGGCGGCCGTGAGCGGCCCCCGTGAGCGGCCCGAGGGCGGCCGGAGGCGGCTATGAGCGGCGCTCGCGCAGGATCGCCGCCAGCCGCTCCCTGATCTCCCGCTCGGCCGCCTCCTTGTGCACGCCGAGATCGGCCAGGGCCCGCACCACCGGGCCCTCCTCCAGGGAGAGCACGCCGAGCAGCAGGTGCTCGGTGCCGACGTAGTTGTGCCCGAGCCGCAGGGCCTCGCGCAGGGTCAGCTCCAGCGCCTTGGCGCACTGCGCGGAGAACGGCAGGGTGACGGGCGACTGCCCGCCGCCGGGCGCCATGGCCGCCGTGACGGCCTCCCTGACCGCCTCGGGGGAGGCCCCGAGCGTGGCCATGGTCGAGGCGGCCAGCGCCTCGGGCACGTGCAGCAGCCCGAGCACCAGGTGCCCGACCTCGATGTGGTCGTGCCCCGACAGGCGCGCCTCCTCCTGGGACTTGACCACCGCGACCCGGGCCTTGTCGGTGTAGCGGGCGTAGTTGCGCAGGTCGTCGGCGAGCGAGCCGCCCTCCTTGACCACGAACCGCTTCTGCGCGGCCTGCTTGGTCACGCCCATGCTGCGGCCGATGTCGGTCCAGGAGGCGCCGGAGTGGCGGGCGTGGTCCACGAAGTGGCCGATCAGGTGGTCGGCCACTTCTCCGAGATGCTCGCCCAGCGTGACGGCGTCGGAGAGCTGGCCGAGCGGGTCGCCGTCCGGATGACGGCTTTTGATGGCGGCGATGAGGTCGTCGAGACGTACGGTTTCGTCCATGCGTCAACCATAGGTTGACGCCGCAGTGCCGTCAACCCCGGGTTGACGATCGCCGCTTACAGGAAATGATCGAGGGCCGCGCGTTTGGTCTAGACCACTGAGCGTCGCGGCAGGCACAATGCGAGCAGTCACCGAGCAATGGTTCGTGAACCCCATCGGGAGGAACCCGCCATGCGTATAGGAGTGCTCACCGGAGGCGGAGACTGTCCGGGTCTCAACGCCGTCATCAGGGCCGTGGTGCGTAAGGGGGTGAGCACGTACGGCCACGAGTTCGTGGGCTTCCGCGACGGCTGGCGCGGGCCCCTGGAAGGCGACACGATGCCGCTCGACATCCAGGCCGTACGAGGCATCCTGCCGCGGGGCGGCACCATTCTCGGATCCTCCCGCACCAACCCGATCAAGATCGAGGGCGGCGTCGACCGCATCAAGGAGAACCTCGCCGCCACCGGCGTCGACGCCCTGATCGCCATCGGCGGCGAGGACACGCTCGGCGTGGCCAAACAGCTCTACGACCGCGACGTCAAGGTCGTGGGCGTGCCCAAGACCATCGACAACGACCTGTCCGGCACCGACTACACCTTCGGCTTCGACACCGCGGTCAACATCGCGATGGAGGCCATCGACCGGCTGCACACCACCGCCGAGTCCCACCACCGCGCGCTGATCTGCGAGGTCATGGGCCGCCACGCGGGCTGGATCGCGCTGCACGCGGGCATGGCCGGCGGCGCGAACGTGATCCTCATCCCCGAGAAGCCGTTCGACATCGACCGGGTCTGCGAGTACGTCGAGTCCCGCTTCCGCACCCGCTACTCGCCGATCATCGTCGTGGCCGAGGGCGCCCACCCGATCGAGGGCCAGATGGAGCTGCAGACCGGCACCCTCGACGCGTTCGGGCACGTCCGGCTCGGCGGCATCGGCGAGGTGCTGGCCAAGGAGATCGAGAAGCGCACCGGCAAGGAGGCCCGTACCACCGTGCTCGGCCACATCCAGCGCGGCGGCACCCCGACGGCCTACGACCGGGTGCTGGCCACCAGGTTCGGGCTGCAGGCGATCGACGCCGCGCACGAGGGCGACTACGGCACGATGGTCGCGCTGCGCGGCACCGACATCGTCCGGGTCGGGCTCGACGAGGCGACGGCCGAGCTGAAGACCGTGCCGGCCTCCCGGTACTCCGAGGCCGAGGTGTTCTTCGGGTGAGGCTCTCTACGGCTGGCTGAAAGCGGCTTGCAAGCGCCGGGCCGTACTTTCTGGGCAGCGGGGTTACCGCTTACAACCCCCCTCGGGGTACGGCTTGGGGCGCAGCGAGTCGGCGGCCCACTTTGCGCCGCAAGCCGTACCCAGGAGATAGCTCAACCGCGGGGCGCGCCGAGGTGATCCACCTCCGGCGCGCCCTCGTCGCGTCCGGCCCCGTCCGGACGCTCGTCGCCGCGGGCTACCTGCGGCGGGTGCGCATCATCTGCTGCTGTTGCGGGCGGGGGGCGGCCTGCGGCGCGGGGTAGGCCAGGCGCTGCTGCTGCTGGGCGGCGCGCCGGCGCAGCTCCAGGCGGGCGACCATCTCGGCGTCCTCGTGCAGTTCCTCCTCCGAGGGCGCGAGGATCACCATGAGCAGCATGGTCAGCGTGATCAGGCTGATCACGGTCATCAGGGGGACGAGGAAGTCGAGGGCGTCCGCGCCGGTGACCATGCCGGGCTCGGCGTCGACGGTGACCCGCATGGCGTACATGCCGGTGTAGTGCATGCCCGAGACGGCCACGCCCATGACCAGCGCCGCGCCGGTGATCCAGACCGGCTTCTTGACCCGCAGCGTGAACCAGAGCGCGGCGGTCGCGGCCACGACGGCGATCACCACGGACCCGGCCACGATCGTGCGGTCGTAGGAGACGTGGGCGCTCATGTTCATCGCGTACATGCCGAGGTAGTGCATGCTGGCCACGCCGAGCCCGGTGAGCAGGCCGCCGCCGAGCAGCGCCAGCGCCCGGCCGCGGCCGTAGGAGACCAGGAACAGCCCGGTGCCGACCACCACCACGGCCACGGCGGCCGAGGCGACGGTGAGCGGCACGTCGTACTTGATCTGCGTGCCCTCCACCGCGAAGCCCATCATCCCGACGAAGTGCATGACCCAGATGCCGGTGCCGCCGATGGAGATGGCCGCGCCGATCAACCAGCGCACCCGCGACGCGCCGCGGCTGGCGTGCGCCTGTGCGGTGAGCCGCAGTCCGAGCATCGAACCCAGGCACGACATCAGGTACGCCAGCAGCGGTGTGAGCGGTCCGTGGGTGAAATGATTAACAGCGGTCATATATCGACATTCCTTGTGATTAGGGGTTGACGGATTGTGTCATCCGGTCTGTCCCTTCCGCATGGATAACGCAACTATCTGTCAACCAGCGTGTCGGAAACATGAGAGGGTCTCATGAGCATCGAGGGGCCCTTCTGGCGCGCGATCGCCGTCTTCCGCGCCGCGTCTTTGCTGTACGCCGCCGTGCTGATGGCCCAGTACCGCGGGTACGAGCAGCCGGTCGCCGGCTGGCTGGTGATCGCCCTGATGGCGTTGTGGACGGCCGGAGCCACGTACGCGTACGCGTCGGAAAGGCTGCGCGGGTGGCCGCTGCTGGCCGTGGACCTGCTGGCGGCGCTGGCCTGCCTGCTGGCGTCCCCGTACGTGGAGGGCGCCCGTCAGGGCGTGGCGGGCACCATGCCCGTGCCCGCCACCTGGGTCGCCGCGCCCGTCCTGGCCTGGGCCGTGTACGGCGGCAGGCGCGCGGGCGCGGTGGCGGCGGCCCTGGTCGCCGCCGCGGACCTGTGGCTGCGCGTGCGCGCCCCGGAGGCGCCCGTGATGATCAACGGCGCGGTCCTGCTGTTCCTGTCAGGAGTGGTTGTCGGACACGTGGCCCGGCTGGCCAAGGAGGCCGAGGAGCGCATGCAGCGCGCGGCCGAGATGGAGGCCGCCCAGCGCGAACGCGACCGGCTGGCCCGCGACCTGCACGACTCCGTCCTGCAGGTGCTGGCCCTGGTCCAGCGGCGCGGCCGGCAGATCGGCGGCGAGGCGGCCGAGCTGGGCCGCCTGGCAGGTGAGCAGGAGGCCGCGCTGCGCGAGCTCATCGCCGCCCGCCCCGCCCCGACCGGCGCCACGGACCTGCGCTCCCTGCTCATGCGGCACGGCTCGCCGCTGGTGACGGTCTCCACCCCGGCCACGCCGCTCGTCCTGCCCACGCCGGCGGCCGAGGGCGTGGCGGCCGCGGTCGGGGCCGCACTGGACAACGTGCGCGAGCACTGCGGCGCGGACGCGCGGGCCTGGGTGTTCGCCGAGTCCTGCGACGACGTGGTCATGGTCACCGTGCGCGACGAGGGCCCCGGCATCCCGGAGGGGCGCCTGGAGCGGGCCGCCGCCGAGGGCCGCCTGGGCGTCGCGCAGTCCATCCGCGGGCGCGTCGCCGACCTGGGCGGGACGGTCGCCGTCGCCTCCACGCCGTCCGGGACCGAGATCGAGATCAGTCTTCCCTGCGGACAGGCGCGGATGGGCGGGGACCGGCCCGGTTAGAGTGACGTCATGGTGCGGGTCATGGTGGTGGACGACCATCCCATGTGGCGCGACGGCGTGGCCAGGGATCTGTCCGAGGCGGGCTACGAGGTCGTGGCCGTGGTGGGGGAGGGGCGGCAGGCGATCAGGGCGGCCGCGGCCGTGCGCCCCCAGGTCGTCGTGCTGGATCTGCGCCTGCCCGACATGTCCGGCGCGGAGGTGGCCGCCGGGCTGGCCGGGGCCGAGCCGGCGCCCAAGGTCCTGGTGTTGTCGGCCAGCGCCGAGCAGGACGACGTGCTGGCGGCCGTCAAGGCGGGCGCGTCCGGCTACCTGGTGAAGTCGGCGAGCCGGGAGGAGTTCCTCGACGCCGTCCGCCGCACCGCCGAGGGCGACGCCGTCTTCACGCCGGGCCTGGCCGGGCTGGTGCTGGGGGAGTACCGGCGGCTGGCCGCGCGCCCCGCCGGACGCGCCGACGACGACGGCCCGAGGCTGACCGAGCGCGAGACGGAGGTGCTCAGGCTGGTCGCCAAGGGCCTGACCTACCGGCAGGTCGCCGACCGCCTGGTGCTCTCCCACCGCACGGTCCAGAACCACGTGCAGAACACGCTGAGCAAGCTCCAGCTGCACAACCGGGTGGAACTGGTCCGATATGCGATCGAGCAGGGCCTCGACGCGGACTAAACTCGATGGGTCGCGGCGTTGCCTTCCTAGCGGCCGCGCCTTCCCCGTCTTCCCCGGAGGTTCCACCATGACGATGTCCGCCCTGGGCGAGCCATGCGTTCTGCTCAAGCTGGGCGAGATCGTTCTCAAGGGCAAGAACCGTGAACTGTTCGAGCGCCGCCTGATCGACAACATCCGCTTCGCGCTCCAGGATCTCGGCCTCAAGACGGACGTCCGCCGGCGCCACGGCGTCGTCGCGATCTTCTTGCCCGAGGGGTCGGACGTCGAGCAGGCCGACGCGGTGGCCCGGCGGGTCGCCGACGTGCCCGGCCTGGTGTGGATCCACCGCGCCTGGCGGGTGGCCAAGGACCCCGACACCGTGCTCAAGGCCGGCCTGGAACTGATCCGCGACCGCGAGGAGGTCGCCCGCGGGGCCCGCTTCGCGGTGCGCTCCCGCCGCCGCGACAAGCGCTTCCCGCTGACCTCCAACGAGCTCGACCGGCTCGTCGGCGGCGCGATCAACGACGAGTACCGGCTGCCCGTCGACCTGAAGAACCCCGAGCTGACCGTCTTCATCGAGGTCGACCGGGACGAGGTGTTCGTCTTCACCGACGGCATCCCGGGCCAGGGCGGCCTGCCGGTCGGCAGCAGCGGCCGGGCGCTGGTGCTCATGTCGGGCGGCATCGACTCGCCGGTGGCGGCCTACCGGATGATGAAGCGCGGCCTGCACGTCGACTTCCTGCACTTCTCCGGCATCCCGTTCACCACCTCCGAGTCGATCTACAAGGCGTACGCGCTGGTCAGGAAGCTCGACAGGTTCCAGGGCAGGTCGCGGCTGTGGGTGGTGCCGTTCGGCAAGGCGCAGCAGTCGATCCGCAACTCGGGCCAGGACCGCCTGGCCGTGATCGCCCAGCGGCGGCTCATGCTGAAGACGGCCGAGGAGGTCGCCCACCGGATCCGCGCCGGCGCGCTGATCACCGGCGACGCGCTCGGCCAGGTCTCCTCCCAGACGCTGGCCAACATCACCGCCCAGGACAACGCGGTCGAGCTGCCGATCCTGCGCCCGCTCGTGGGCTGGGACAAGACCGAGATCATGGCCGAGGCCCGGCGCATCGGCACGCTGGAGATCTCGGAGCTGCCCGACGAGGACTGCTGCTCCCTGCTGGCTCCCAAGCGCGCCGAGACGCGGGCCAAGATCGACGACCTCAAGCAGATCGAGAAGCGGCTCGACGCCGAGGAGCTGTGCGTGCAGCTCGCCGACTCGATCCAGGAGTACACGCTGTAGCTCAGGCCGCGTCGACCTTGAACGGGTCGTGCTCGGCCAGCAGCTTGTCCAGCCTGGCCTGGTCCACGCGGTTGGTCACCTCCGCCAGCTCCTGCCGGTCGCGGACGACCTTGCACAGGTTGACCGTGGAGGTGACCACGTACAGCAGGCCGAGCGCGAGGAACGCCCTGATCCAGCCGGAGGCCGGCAGGTAGATCAGGGCGATCACCACGGACGACACGGAGACGGCGAACGACAGGACCGCCTGGACGTAGAACGCGGCGGTCTGCGTGGGACGGATGGGCTTGCTCATGAGTTCATGGTGATCTCGCAGGCCAGGCCGTCGCATGGGGTTTCGTACTCAAGTTACTAATGAGTACGAAAGGCCCGGCCGCAGCCCCGCCCGCGGGGCGCGGGCGGGCCGATGGCAGGATGGCCCAAGACGCGAGATCGGTGAGGGGAGTGATCGTGGAGGAGTCGCGCCTGCCTCCAGGCCAGTACGTCCCGCGCGGCCGCCCCGTGATCCACTACGGCAGGGTGCCCGCGTTCAAGCCGGACAGCTGGGACTTCCGCGTCTTCGGCGCCACGGCCTCCGGCGAGGAGCACTGCCTGACGTGGGCGGACTTCGAGCTGCTGCCCCGGGACACGCGCATCGCCGACTTCCACTGCGTCACCAAGTTCTCCCTCATGGCCAACGAGTGGCGGGGCGTCACCCCGGCCACGATCATGAAGCTGGCGCCGCCCGATCCCGGCGTGCGCCACGTCATGATCTGGGCCGAGTACGGCTACAGCGCCAACCTCCGCATGTCCGACTTCGCCGCCCCCGACACCCTGTTCGCCACCGAGCTGGACGAGAAGCCGCTCAGCCCCGACCGCGGTTTCCCCGTGCGCATCGTGGTTCCCCACCTGTACGCGTGGAAGAGCGTCAAGTGGGTGCGCGCCGTCGAATACCTCCTGGAGGACCGGCGCGGCTTCTGGGAGGAACGCGGATACCACAACCTGGCAGATCCCTGGCGCGAACAGCGCTACTCCTACCAGGAGGAACCCGGCGAGGGCCCCCCGTAGACTTCACTGCGGGTTTCCACCCGAACGCGACCGGTTATTGGCTACGGTTTGGCGCATGCAGACCACCGCATGCGTGGCGCTCTCCCTCCTGCTCTTCCTCCTCGGCTACGCCTGCGCCAGGACGCGCCGCCCGGCGCTTCCGGAAGGCGGCGGCAAGCACGAGGCCACCTTCACCGCGTTGCACGTCGCGGGGCTGGCCGCGCCCGCCCTGCGCGGCGGGCTCGACCGCGACTCGGCGCGCAAGGCCGTACGCCACCTGCACGCGCTGCTCGGCACCCGCGCCGTCGCGATCACCTCCACCGACGCCGCGCTGGCCTGGAACGGCCCGTGCACCGACGACGTGCTCACCTACGCCCGCACCACCCTGGCCGCCGGGCGGGCGCAGGTGTTCGCCGGGCGGCCGTACGGGGCCGTGGTCGTGCCGCTGACCGTGGACGACACGGTCGTGGGCACGCTGGCGGCCTTCGACGAGGAGGTCAGCGCGGCGCTCGTGCGCGCCGTGACCGAGCTGGGCCGCTGGGTGTCGGGGCAACTGGAGCTGGCCGACCTCGACGCCTCCCGCAGGCGGGCCCTGGAGGCCGAGATGCGCGCCCTTCGTGCCCAGATCTCGCCGCACTTCGTCTACAACGCGCTGACCACGATCGCCTCGTTCGTCCGGACGAACCCCAAGCGCGCCCGCGAGCTGCTGCTCGACTTCGCCGACTTCTCCCGCTACGCCCTGCGCCGGGCCCACGACTTCACCACCCTGGCCGACGAGCTGACCTGCGTCGACCGGTACCTGCTGCTGGAGCGCGCCCGCTTCGGCGACAAGCTGCGCTTCAGCCTTCAGGTCGCGCCCGAGGTGCTGCCGGTCCCGGTGCCGTTCCTGTGCCTGCAACCGCTGGTGGAGAACGCCATCAAGCACGGCATGCGCGGCCGGCGCGGCGGCGGCGAGGTGCGGGTCGTGGTCCGCGACGCCGGCCCCGAGGCCCACATCACCGTCGAGGACGACGGCACCGGCATGGACCCCGAGTGCGCCAGGCGCATGCTCGACGGCGAACCGGCCCGCGAGGGCGGCGGCATCGGCCTGGCCAACGTCGACCTGCGCATGCGCCAGATCTACGGCGACGGCTACGGCCTCGTCGTGGAGACCGCGCTCGGCGCCGGCACCCGGGTGCGGCTGCGCGTCCCGAAGACGCAATTTACCTCATTGTAGTCAATCCCTTACGCTGAGCTGGCGTGTCGCTTGTGACCTCTGCTTTCATACGGCAGCGTGGAGCCCATGCTGAGGGTCCTGGCGGTCGACGACGAGCTGCCCGCTCTTGAGGAGCTCGCCTACCTGCTGCGCCAGGACACGAGAATCGAACACGTCGCGACCGCGGCCGACGGCGTCACCGCGCTGCAGGACATGGTGCAGATGATCGGCGGCGGCGAGCGGCTCGATGCGATCTTCCTCGACATCCGGATGCCGGGCCTCGACGGGCTCGACCTCGCTCGGCTGGTCGGCGGCTTCCCCAGCCCGCCCAAGCTGGTGTTCGTCACGGCGCACGAGGAGTGCGCGGTGCAGGCGTTCGAGCTGGAGGCCGTCGACTACCTGCTCAAACCGGTCCGGGCCGAGCGCCTGGCGGAGGCGGTCAGGCGGCTGGAGGCGGCCTCCGCGCCGCTCGCCGAGCCGAGCCAGGACGACGTGATCCCGGTCGAGCTGGGCGGGCGCACCAGGTTCGTGCCGCAGCAGGCCATCTGGTTCGCCGAGGCCAAGGGCGACTACGTGCGGCTGCACACCGGCGACGGCAGCTACCTCGTCCGCATGTCGCTGGCCGCGCTCGAACGCCGCTGGTCGGAGGCGGGGTTCATCCGCGTCCACCGCAGCACCCTGGTCTCGGCACGGCACGTCAGCGAGCTGCGCTTCGAGGGCGGCCGGGTCACGCTCACCGTCGGCACGGAGACGTTGCAGGTCAGCCGGCGGCACAGCCGTCAGGTGCGCGAACAGCTCGTCCGCCAGCATCGCGGCGTCTTCTCCTGACCGCCGGCCCGCGGGGGCTGGTGCTGATGGGTGGGCGTGAAGCTGGGCGTGTCCTTCGGGCGCCGGGCGGGCGCCGGGCCCCGGCCGCCGGGCGGTCTGCCGCCGCGATGGTAAAAGATTTCCCAGGTCACGTCGGGGGCGGGCCCTTGGCGCCGGTTCCTGCGATGCCCTCCAGGGGGCTGCCGATCGCTGGGAGGACCCATGAACCAGCCGTTCGTCGCTCGCCGGTGACCGCTCGCCGCCCCGCCACCCTCCGTATGTCGATGACTACAGACCGTTCAGCGAGCTGGCCGTGAACAGGGTTTCGCCCACAAGATCGCGACCGTAGTGTTTCGGCATCGGAAGCCACCCGGCGCATCGGGGGGGACGGGCCGCAAGGCCCAAGCAAGGGCCTGATGCGTCGGCTTCACCGGTGACCCACCAGGTCACCACGGCTGTCGGGCCTTTGACCGGGGGGTAGGGCCCGCCTGCCGATCAGGTGAGGGGGCGCCTGCGGAGGCCACGGACCCCGGCCCCGCGATCCGGCCTTCGGGGGCGGCCGGATCGTGCGAGCAGGCGCCCCTATCACGATTGCCGACCTGGACGGGCTCTCATCCCCGTCACCGGGGATCGCGCCGGGTCAGCCCTCGTCGCGGAGCTTCTTCAGCAGCTCGATGTCCTCGCGGTGCTTGTCGGCCTTGCCGGGCGTCTCGATGCAGATCGGCACGCCCGCCACCGCCGGATGCCGCATGATCTCGGCGAACGGCTGCGCGCCGATGTGGCCCGCGCCGATGTTCTCGTGCCGGTCCTTCTTGGCCCCGCACACGTCTTTGCTGTCGTTGGCGTGGATGAGCTTGAGCCGGCCGGGCGCGATGGCGTGCAGGGCGTCGAACGTCTCCCGCACCCCGCCCTCGGCGGCCAGGTCGTGGCCGGCGGCGAAGGCGTGGCAGGTGTCGAGGCAGACGCAGGCCCGCGGGTGCCAGTCGAGCGCGGCGAGATAGGGCTCCAGGTCCTGGACGGTCGCGCAGAGCATCGCGCCCTGGCCCGCCATGGGCTCCAGCAGCAGGTCGGGGCCGCCCTCGGGGATCTCGTCGAGCAGCGGCAGCAGGGTCTCGCGGATCTGCCGCAGCGCGTCGTCGCGGGACTGGGTGACGGCCGAGCCGGTGTGGACCACGACGCCCTTGGCGCCGGTCTCGACCCCGCGCCGCAGCCCGTGGCGGACGACGGCGATGGAGTTGGCCAGCGTCTCGGGGTTGGGCGAGCCGAAGTTCACCAGGTACGGCACGTGGATGAACGCGGTGACGCCGGACTCGGCCAGCTTGGCGTCCTCGGCGGGCTTGCCGTCGTTGAGCGCCCAGCCGCGCGGGTTGGTGACGAACACCTGGACCATCTCGGCGCCGATCTCGGCCATGTACTTCAGGCCGCCGGTCGCCAGGCCGCCGGTGACGGACACGTGCCCGCCGATCAGGGATGTCAAGGTCATGATGGCTCCAGTGTAGGCGCAGCTCAGGGGCGTCCCGGCCGGGGCCGGGTTGGAGCATGACACGAAAAGTCCTGGCCATCCCGTTGCGTACTTGGGAGTTCTCACGGATGGACCGGGAACCAGGCCCGTGTGTGTACTGCTGACATGTCCAACTCCCTGGCCGGGTTCAACCGGCGGCCGCGCGCGGAGGCGGAGGCGGAGCTGCTGGCCTGCTGCGCCTCCCGCGCGTTCGCCGCGGCGGTGGCCGCCCGCAGGCCCTACGCCGCCCGCGAACGGCTCGCCGAGGCCGCCGAGACGGCGGTGCGCGAGCTGACGTGGCCCGACGTGCTGGAGGCGCTGGCGGCCCACCCGCGCATCGGGGAACGCCCGTCCGGGGACGGCCGGGAGTCGCGCTGGTCACGCCAGGAGCAGGCGGGCGCGCACCCGGACGCGCCGGGGGCCGAGGAGCTGCGGGCCGCGCTGGCCGCGGGCAACCGCGCGTACGAGGAGCGGTTCGGGTACGTCTACCTGGTCTGCGCCACCGGCCTGAGCGGGGCCGAGCTGCTGGCCCGGCTGCGCGCCCGGCTGGACAACGACGAGGAGACCGAGCGCGGGGTCGTCCGCGAGGAACTGGTGAAGATCACCCGGCTTCGGCTGGGGAAGCTCATGGAAGGGGAGGGGAGATGAGCTTCTCGACGCACGTCCTGGACGCGGTCTCGGGCCGCCCGGCCGCCGGGGTGGGGGTCCGGCTGGAGCACGAGGGCCGCGTGCTGGCCCGGGGCAGCACCGACGACGACGGCCGGATCAAGGGCTGGGACACCGAGGAGGGCGTGCACCGCGTCGTCTTCGACACCGGCGCCTACCTGGCCGACACCTTCTACCCCGAGGTCGTCATCGCCTTCACCGTCACCGACGCCGCCGCGCACCACCACGTGCCGCTGCTGCTCAGCCCGTACGCCTACTCCACCTACCGAGGGAGCTAGATGACCGTCAAGCTGGGCCCCAACCGTTACGGCAAGGCGGAGACCAGGCTGGTCCACGTGGTCAGGGAGGGGGCCGTCCACCACCTCAAGGACATCAACGTCAGCACCGCGCTGTCGGGCGACATGGAGGAGGTGCACAGGAACGGCAGCAACGCCGCCGTCCTGCCCACCGACACGCAGAAGAACACCGCCTACGCCTTCGCCAGGAAGCACGGCGTCGGCGAGATCGAGGACTTCGCCCTCTTACTGGCCCGCCACTACGTCTCCGCGCACCCGTCCATCCATCACGCGCGGGTGGAGATCGAGGAGTACGCCTGGAACCGCATCCCCGGCGAGTCGCGGCACTCCTTCGTGCGCGACGGCGGCGAGGTGCGCACCTGCGTCGTCCACCACGACAGGGACGGCCGCACCACCGTCGTGTCCGGCCTGACGGACCTGGTCGTGCTGAACTCGACCGGCTCGGAGTTCCACGGCTACCTCGTGGACGAGTACACCACCCTCCAGCCGACGACCGACCGCGTCCTGGCCACCGCGGTCACCGCCCGCTGGCGGCACGCCGGGACGGGCGAGCGGCCGCCGTACGCGCAGGTGCGCGCCTGCCTGCTGGACGCCTTCGCGCAGACGCACAGCCTGTCGTTGCAGCAGACCCTCTACGCGATGGGCGAGCGGGTGCTGACGACCTGCCCGCAGGTCTGCGAGGTCCGGCTGACGCTGCCGAACAAGCACCACTTCCTGGTCGACCTGTCGCCGTTCGGCCTGGACAACGAGAATGAGGTCTTCTACGCCGCCGACCGTCCCTACGGGCTGATCGAGGGCAGTGTGCTGCGTGAGGACGCACCCGACGCGGGATTCGCCTGGGAGTGAGGACGATGGACTTCTTGCGGCCCACCACGTGGGCGCAGGCGCTGGCCGCTAAGGCGGACCGGCCCGGAGCGCTGCCCGTCCAGGGCGGCACCGACGTGATGGTCGAGATCAACTTCGACGTGCGCAGGCCGGACGCGCTGCTCGACCTCAACCAGGTGGCCGAGCTGCGCGAATGGGGCATGACCGAGGGGGTCTGCCGGATCGGGGCCGGGGTCACGTACGCCACGGTCGTCGACGAGCTGGGCGGCGTGCTGCCGGGGCTCGCGCAGGCCGCGCGCACGGTCGGCTCGCCGCAGATCCGCAACCGCGGCACGGTCGCCGGCAACCTCGGCGCGGCCTCGCCCGCGGGCGACAGCCATCCGCCGCTGCTGGCGGCGGGCGCGGTCGTCGAGGTCGAGTCGCGCGAGCGCGGCACCCGGCTGATCCCCGCGGCCGAGTTCTACCTCGGGGTCAAGCGCAACGCCCTGGAGCCGGACGAGCTGATCAGGGCCGTGCGCGTCGAACCCGCCCAGGGACCCCAGTACTTCTCCAAGGTCGGCACGCGCAACGCCATGGTGATCGCGGTGTGCTCGTTCGCGGTCGCGCTGCACCCCGGCGAGCGGCGGGTCGGCACCGGGATCGGCTCGGCCGCGCCCACGCCGCGCCGCGCCCTGGAGGCGGAGGACCTGCTGGCCCGGGAGCTGGACTGGCACGCCCCGCTCGACCCCGCGCTGCTGGCCCGCTTCGGCGAGCTGTGCGCGCGGGCCGCCGCGCCGATCGACGACGTGCGCGGCACCGCCGCCTACCGGGTGCACGCGGTCGGCGTGATGGCCCGGCGCACGCTCACCTGGGCCTGGAACGACCACCTCGCGAGAAGGGCCGCCTGATGCGCCTGAACGTCACCGTCAACGGCCGCGCCCACAGCGTGGACGACGTCTGGGAGGGGGAGAGCCTGCTGTACGTGCTGCGCGAGCGGATCGGGCTCCCCGGCTCCAAGAACGCCTGCGAGCAGGGCGAGTGCGGCTCGTGCACGGTCTACCTCGACGGGCTGCCGGTCTGCTCGTGCCTGGTCGCCGCCGGGCAGGCCGAGGGGCGGCGGGTGCGCACGGTCGAGGGGCTGACCGCGGGCGACCGGCTCGACCCGGTGCAGGAGGCGTTCGCCGAGTGCGGGGCCGTGCAGTGCGGGTTCTGCACCCCGGGGCTCGTCGTACAGGCCCATGACCTGCTCGAACGCGTGCCCCGGCCGTCCGACGCGGAGATCCGTGAGGCGCTGGCGGGCAACCTGTGCCGCTGCACCGGCTACGAGAAGATCCTCGACGCGGTCCGGCTGGCCGCCGCGCGGAAGGCGTCCCGATGACCCTGCTGATCGAGAACGTGCACATCGCGCCCGTCGTCGGCCCCGAGATCCCGTCCGGCCACCTCGTCGTCGAGGGCGACCGGATCGCCGCGCTCGGCCCCGGCCCCGCGCCCGCCACCCCCGGCGCCCGGCGCGTGGACGGCTCCGGCTGCCTGGCCACCCCCGGCCTGGTCAACACCCACCACCACCTCTACCAGTGGGCCTCCCAGGGGCTGGCCCAGGACGCCACCCTGTTCGAGTGGCTGGTGGCGCTCTACGACGTGTGGGCCGCCATGGACGCCGAGGTCGTCAGGGGCGCGGCCACGGCCGGGCTCGGCTGGCTGGCGCTGTCCGGCTGCACCACCTCCAGCGACCACCACTACGTCTTCCCCAAGGGCCGTGGCGACCTGCTCGCGGCCGAGGTCGAGGCGGCGCGGGAGATCGGCCTGCGCTTCCACCCGGCGCGCGGCTCGATGGACCTGGGCCGCTCGCAGGGCGGGCTGCCGCCGGACGAGGTGGTCGAGCAGCTCGACGACGTGCTGGCCGCGACGGCCGAGGCGGTGGACGCCCACCACGACCCGTCGCCGTCCTCGATGGTGCGGGTCGCGGTCGCGCCGTGCTCGCCGTTCTCGGCCGGCGCCGAGCTGATGACCCAGTCGGCGGCCCTGGCCAGGGCCAAGGGCGTCCGCCTGCACACCCATCTGGCCGAGACGCTCGACGAGGACGAGCACTGCGTCGAGCGGTTCGGCCTGCGTCCGGTCGACTACATGGACAAGCTCGGCTGGCTGGGGCCCGACGTGTGGCTCGCGCACGCCGTGCACCTCAGCGACGCCGACATCGCCAAGCTCGCCCGCACCGGCACGGGCGCGGCCCACTGCCCCTCCTCCAACGGCCGCCTCGGCTCCGGGATCGCCCGCGTGTCGGAGATGCTGCGCCGGGGCGTGAACGTCGGGCTCGGCGTGGACGGCAGCGCCTCAGCCGAGCTGACCTCACTGGCCGGGGAGATGCGGCAGGCCCTGCTGTTCCAGCGGGCCAGGTACGGCCCCCGCGCGCTGTCGGCCCGCCAGGCGCTGGAGCTGGCCACCCTGGGCGGGGCGCGCAACCTGGGCCGCGAGGCCGAGCTCGGCTCGCTGGAGCCGGGCAAGCTGGCCGACGTCGTCCTGTGGCGGACCGGCGGGCCCTTCACCGCCGCCGTGGTCGACCCGGTGTGCGCGCTGGTGTTCGGGCCCCCGCCGCCGGTGGCCCGCGTCCTGGTCGGCGGCCGGACCGTGGTCGAGGACGGCGAGCTGCGGACGACGTCCCACGACGCGGCCGGACGGGCGGGCGCCGAGGCCCACCGCAGGCTGATGCGGCTGGCGGCCGAGCGCGGGCACTCGGCGGGCAGGGAGGTCCAGCACTAGGGTGGTGAATGTCCGGAACGTGGCATTCAGTACCGAAAGGCGGTCCCGTGTCGGCAGAACTCCCCGGTGAGCGGCTGGCGCAGCTCAAGAGCACCTTCGCCGAGATCGACACCGACGGCGACGGCTTCGTCAGCGAGGCCGAGCTGAAGCGGCACTTCCCCGACCTGCCCGCCGAGGCCCTCGGCGCGCTGAGCCAGGAGGCCGACTCCGACCAGGACGGGCGCTACTCGCTGGAGGAGTTCATCCGCGTCGTCTCCTGACGTCCTACTCCGCCAGCGCGCGCTCCAGGGGCGTGCGGAAGCGGGGCGTGATCCGCACGCCGCCGAGCCAGGAGGCCAGACCGGCGATCTCGGCCTCCACGGCGGCCACGGCGTCGGAGCCCAGGTCGGTGAGCGCCCGCCACACGATCTCGCCGCCGGGCCGCTGCCCCCAGCCGCCGACGACCCGCCCGTCCCACCACACGGTCGGGCCGACGTTGCCGCTGCGGTCGAACAGCTCGGCCCGGTGCTCCTTCGGCAGGTACCAGTCGCGGCCCTGCCAGCCCATCGGCGTCGGGTCCAGGGCGGGCAGCAGCGCCGCCCACGGCTCCGGCTCGGGCGTCTCGTCCAGATCGCCGGGCAGGACGTATCCCGTGCCCTCGTCCAGTTCGACCTCGAGCGCGCCGACGGCGGCCAGCGCGGCGCGCACCTCGCGCAGCGTCCAGCCGGTCCACCACTTGACGTCGGCCTCCGTGCCGGGGCCGAACGCGGCCAGCCAGCGGCGCACCAGCTCGGCCTGGGCCTGCGGGACCGTGGTCGCGTCCATGGGCGGGGCGACGGCCCACAGGTGCTGCGTGCTCGTCCACGAGCCGGACGGGCGGCCCTGGCGGACGAGCCGGCCCTCCATGCCCATCAGCGTGATCAGCCGCTGCCCGACGCTGTGCACGGCCTCGTACGGCTTGCCCACGGCCACCCGGAACTGCTCGCGCAGCCGTGGCTCCAGCACCCCCAGCCGGGCCGCCGTCGCCGTGCCCTCCGCCGCCAGGACGCGCAGCACCGACGACTCCACGTCGGCCAGCCACACCTCGTCCCAGCCGCCGGCCGCGGCGAGCTCCTTGACCAGCGCCTTGCGCACCCTCGTGGCGACCGCGAGCGTGGAGGAGTGGTGCACGACGGGCACCAGCGCGGCCGGGACCACGAACACGGTGCGGCGCATCCCGTGCATGCGCACCAGCGTGCGGTCCTCGTACAGGGCCCGCTCGACCGGCGCGGTCCCGGGCGCGGTCAGCCGGGCGCCCGCCGACAGGAACACCGTCGCCGGGTCGGTGGCGTGCAGCGCCACCACGGACGCCGTCGCCTCCTCCGGGGTCGCCGCCTTGGCCGCCAGGCTGTGGCGCACGCCCAGCCGGCGCCGCCTCTCCCGCTCAGATATGCGCATCAAACGCCTCCTCCTTACGGGATGTGAGCCTAATTGGAGGATCACACACCTCAGAACCCGCCAGAACGGTTCAGGTTCGTGCTCGCGGCCCATGGGCGGCGGGCGCGGGCGCCTGCTTCACTGAGGGCACCTTCCTTGAGCGCACCCTTCACTGAGCGCACCCTTCACTGAGGGCACCCTTCACTGAGGGCACCCTTCACTGAGGGCACCTTTCACTGAGGGCGCCTACCCTCGGCCGCCGCCGGCCGGGGGGCTGATGTGATGATGAGTCACGCCTTCCTGCCCGCTCGCACCGGGCAGGAAGGCGTGTCCGGCCATTGTTCAGCATCTTGTGGGAGTTCGTAGTGGTAAAGCAGGTTCTGGTGGCACCCGACAAGTTCAAGGGCTCCCTCACCGCCGCCGAGGTCGCGGCCCGGGTGTCGGCGGGGCTCGGGGTGCCCACGGTCGAGCTGCCGGTCGCCGACGGCGGCGACGGCACCGTCGAGGCGGCCGTGGCCTGCGGGTTCGACCGCGTCACCGTGGAGGTCGCCGGGCCCACCGGCGAACGCGTGAGCGCGGCGTACGCCTGGCGGGCGGCCGGCGGCACGCCGACGGCCGTGGTCGAGCTGGCCGAGGCGTCAGGGCTGCGGCGGCTGTCCGCCGGGCCGGCCCCCTTGACCGCCACCTCCTACGGCACCGGAGAGCTGATCGCCGACGCCCTGCGCAGAGGCGCCCGGCGGATCGTGCTCGGGCTCGGCGGCAGCGCGTCCACCGACGGGGGAGCGGGCATGGTCCGGGCGCTGGGCGCCCGCCTGCTGGACGGCGACGGCGCCGAGCTGCCCGACGGCGGCGCCGCGCTGCGCGGGCTGGCCCGCATCGACCTGTCCGGGTTCGCCGACGTCTCCGGGGTGGAGTTCGTGGTGGCGAGCGACGTGGACAACCCCCTGCTCGGCCCGCACGGGGCCGCCGCCGTCTACGGGCCGCAGAAGGGCGCCGGCCCCGAGGACGTCAAGGTGCTGGAGGCGGGCCTGTCCCGGCTGGCCGCCGTCGCGACCCAGACCCACGGCCTGGTCGGCGCCGTCGAGCACGACGACACCCCGCGCGCCATGGGCGTGGCCGGAGCCCCCGGGGCGGGCGCGGCGGGCGGCGTCGGGTTCGCGGCGCTGGCCTTCCTCCACGCCGAGCTGCGGCCCGGCATCGAGTACCTGCTCGACCTGCTCGGCTTCGGCGCGCTCGTCCAGGACGCGCGGCTGGTGATCACCGGCGAGGGCTCGCTCGACGAGCAGTCCCTGCGCGGCAAGGCGCCGATCGGCGTGGCCCAGGCCGCGGCCAGGGCGGGCGTGCCGGTGGTCGCGGTCTGCGGACGGCGCACCCTCGGCGACACCGAGCTCAAGGACGCCGGCATCGAGGCCGCCTACGCCCTGACCGACCTGGAGCCCGACCCGGCCCGGTGCATGGCCGAGGCCGGCCCGCTCCTGGAACGCCTGGCCGCCCGGGTGGCCGCCGAGCATCTGGAGGGCAGATGACCGTTCACGACCTCGTCGTCCGCTCCCGCAGGGTGGTCACGCCCGAGGGGGAGCGGGCCGCGGCCGTGGCCGTACGGGGCGAACGCGTCCAGGCCCTGTACGACTACGCCGAGCCCCTCGACGCCGCCGAGGACATCGACCTGCGCGACCTGCCCCTGCTCCCCGGCCTGGTGGACACGCACGTGCACGTCAACGAGCCGGGCCGGACCCATTGGGAGGGCTTCGCCTCGGCCACCAGGGCGGCCGCCGCGGGCGGCGTGACCACGATCGTGGACATGCCGCTCAACTCCCTGCCGCCGACCGTCAGCGTGGAGGCCCTGGAGGCCAAGCTGCGGGCCGCCCGCGGGCAGTGCCACGTGGACGTGGCGTTCTGGGGCGGCGCGGTCCCCGGCAACCTCAAGGAGCTGCGGCCGCTGCACGAGCGCGGCGTCCGGGGCTTCAAGTGCTTCATGTCCCCGTCGGGCGTCGAGGAGTTCCCGCCGCTCGCCACGGCCGAGCTGCGGGCGGTGCTGACCGAGGTCGCCGGGTTCGGCGGGCTCGTCGTGGTGCACGCCGAGGACCCCGAGCTGCTGGCCGAGCCGGGCGGGCCGACGTACCGGGAGTTCCTGGAGTCGCGGCCGGGAGCCGCCGAGCGCAGCGCGGTCGCGCGGGTCGTCGCGCTGGCCGCCGAGACCGGCGCGCGCGTGCACATCCTGCACGTCTCCAGCGCCGAATGCCTCGACGTGCTGGCGCGGGCCCAGGCCGACGGGGTGGCGGTCACGGCCGAGACCTGCCCCCACTACCTGACGCTGGAGGCCGAGCAGGTGCCCGAGGGGCGCACGGCGTACAAGTGCTGCCCGCCCATCCGCTCGCGGGCCAACCGCGAGCTGCTGTGGGACGGCCTGGCCAGCGGCGTGCTGAGCAGCGTCGTCTCCGACCACTCGCCCTCGCCCGCCGACCTGAAGGTGCCCGACTTCGCCGCCGCCTGGGGCGGTGTCGCCTCCCTCCAGCTCGGCCTGTCCGCGGTCTGGACGGAGGCCGCCCGGCGCGGCCACACCCTCGCCGACGTCGTCCGCTGGATGTCGGCCGCGCCCGCCGAGACGGCCCGGCTCCCCGGCAAGGGCGCGATCCGCCCCGGCGGCGACGCCGACCTGGTCGCCTTCGACCCCGACGCCGACAACCCGGTGGACGCCGCCCGCCTGCACCACCGCAACCCCGTCACCCCCTACCACGGCCGCGTGCTCAAGGGCGCGGTGCTGACCACCTGGCTGCGCGGCCGTCCCGTGGACGGCGAGCCGCACGGCCGCCTCATCCTCGGGGAGCAGTAGATGCCCGGCTTCACCGCCCTGCCCGACCTGGCCCTGCGCACCCTCGGCGGCGCGGTCGTGGCGGCCAGCGACGAGTCCTTCGCCGAGAAGGAGAGCCTGATCAGGCCGGGCCGCCCCGGCTTCCGCGCCGAGACGTTCGGCAACAAGGGCCAGGTCTACGACGGCTGGGAGACCCGCCGCCGCCGCACCCCCGGCCACGACTGGGCGCTGGTGCGGCTGGGCCTGCCGGGCGCGATCCGCGGCGTGGTGATCGACACGGCCTGGTTCAAGGGCAACTACCCGCCGTACGCCTCGGTCGAGGCCGCCGCCGTGCCCGGCCATCCCTCGCCCGGCGAGCTGGCCGCCGCCGACTGGACGGAGATCGTCCCGAGGACGGCGCTCAAGGGCGACGCCGAGCACCACGTCGAGGTCACCGGCGACGACACCCGCTACACCCACGTACGCCTGAACATCTACCCCGACGGCGGCATCGCCCGCCTGCGCGTGCACGGCGAGGTACGCCCCGACCTGTCCGTCTACGAGGGGCTGAGCCTCGACCTGGCCGCCCTCCAGAACGGCGGCCTGGTCACCGCCTGCTCCGACGAGTTCTACTCCGCACCGAACAACGTCATCGCCCCCGGCCTGGCCCGCCACCAGGCGGAGGGCTGGGAGACCGCGCGCCGCCGCGGGCCGGGCAACGACTGGCTGCTCATCCGCCTGGCCGGGCCGGGGCTGGTGCGCCTGGCCGAGATCGACACCACGAACCTGATCTTCAACGCCCCCGGCCACGTCGCGCTCACCGGGCTGTCCGGCGGGCGCGAGGTCACGCTGCTGCCGAAGACCCGGCTGCAGCCCGACACCCCCCACCGCTTCCGGCTCGGCCACCCGGAACCGGTCACCCACGTACGGGTCGACATCTACCCCGACGGCGGGCTGGCCAGGGTGCGCCTGCACGGGCACCTGGCCTGACCCGGCGCACTACTGCCAGAGGAAGACGGTCGCGCCGGGCGGCCGCTCACTGTTCGGTAACGGCCGCTGGTACTGCACGACGCCGCCGTTGGCCAGCCGCTGGACCCGTACGTGGAAGCCCAGCGACTCCAGCTCCGACTTGGCGTCCTTGACGTTCTTGCCGATGACCGCGGGCACCAGGCGGAACTCCTGGTCGTCGCGGGCCTCGTTGTCGCCCTTGAACCAGTCCCAGAAGTCGGTCTGGCAGCGCGCCACCGTGATCATCGCGGGGGTGCCCTTGTCGACCTCGGACTTGGCCTTCGGCGCCTGGGCGATGACCGTGCACGGCTCGGCGTCGTCGTCGACCTCGTTGACCTGCACCGCGAAGCCCTGGCCGCCGAGGTAGGCGGCGGCCTCGTCCTTCGGCATGCCGGTCACGTCGGGCATCACCATGCCGGCGCTCACGAAGATGCCGACCTTCGCGCCCTCCTTGACCTTCTCGCCGGCCTCGGGGGAGCTGCGGATCACCTTGTTCCGCTCGACCTCGCCGTTGGGCAGGCGCTTGACGCTGCCCACGGTGAGCCCGGCCTCGGCGATCTTGACGCGGGCCTCGTCGCTCGTCAGGCCCCTGACGCTGGGGACGATCACCCGCTTGGGGCCGAGCGAGGGCACCAGCGTGATCGTGCTGCCGCTCTCCACCTCGGTCTTGCCCTCGGGGTCGGTACGCAGCACCAGCCCCTCGGCGGTGTCCTCGTTGTACTCGCCGGCGACCTTCTTGACCTTGAAGCCCTTGCTCGTGGCGGCGCGCTCGGCGACCACCACGTTCTGGCCGACGAGGTCGGGCACCTGCACGTATTGGGTCTGGGAGAAGTACCAGCCGGTCACCGCCACCGCGACGACCATGACCGCGGCGAGCAGGACCAGGAACCAGTTGGGCCTGAACGAACGCCTGGACGGCGGCGGCGACACCGGCGGCGTCACCTCGGCGCGCGGC
The DNA here is from genome assembly GCF_042878785.1 of Nonomuraea sp. NPDC003560. Lineage (NCBI taxonomy): Bacteria > Bacillati > Actinomycetota > Actinomycetes > Streptosporangiales > Streptosporangiaceae > Nonomuraea > Nonomuraea sp. NPDC003560. The sequence continues at coordinate 585,697 of NZ_JBIAOF010000002.1, forward strand.
TGGATCAGCGTGTGCGCCGGCGCGGCCAGCGGCATCGACGGGGCGCCCGCGCCGCTCGGCCGCGGCGGCATCGACTGGTTGAACACGGCCGTCATGGCCGGCGGGGTGCTCAGCCTGGGCAGCATCCGGTGGGCGTCGACCGCTTCGACCAGCATCGCCGTGGCGTCGGCCGGGCGGTCGTGGGGCTCGCGGGCCGTGGCGTGCCCGACCAGCGTGTCGATCAGCGGCGGCACCTCGGGCACCAGCGACGACGGCGGCGGCACCGTGTCGTGCACGTGCCGGTAGGCCACCGACATCGGCGTCTCGCCGTCGTAGGGCTGCTGCCCGGTCACCAGCTCGAACAGCATGATGCCGGCGGCGTAGACGTCGCTGCGCACGTCGGCGCCGCCGGTGGTGACCTGCTCGGGCGACATGTAGCCGATCGTGCCGATCATCACGCCGGTACGGGTCTGGTTGGTCGCCTCGATCGCCCTGGCCAGCCCGAAGTCGACGACCTTGACCCGGCCGTCGTCGGTCATCAGCACGTTCTCGGGCTTCACGTCGCGGTGGACCATCCCGGCCTGGTGGGCCGCGCCCAGGGCGGCCAGCACCGGGATCATGATCTCCAGCGCCTCGCGGGCGGGCAGCCTGCCGCGCTCGCGCAGGATGTCGCGCAGCGTGCGGCCCGGCACGTACTCCATCGACAGGTAGACGACGTCGGTGTCGGTCCCCTGGTCGAAGACGTGTACCACGTTGGGGTGGGACAGGCTGGCCACCGACTTGGCCTCGCCGATGAACCTGCGGACGAAGGCCGGGTCCTCGGCGAGCGAGCGGTGCATGACCTTCAACGCGACAGTGCGATCCAGCCGGACGTCGAGCGCCAGGTAGACGGTCGCCATACCGCCCCGGGCGATCCGGCTCTCGATGCGGTAACGCCCATCGAGGAGCCGCCCGACCAGGGGGTCCGCAGTCGTCTTATCCACCACCCCCCTGAGTTTACGGGCGTTTTGCCACCGGCAGGGCCCACGCGCCCGAAACCGATGCGGAGACGTTCCCGCGAGAGCGGCCCCGACCGGCGGAAGGGCCGGCGCGAGCCGGTCCCTCCGGTGATCTCGGAGGGGGATCACCAGGTCGTCTCCGGGCCGTCTCCGGGCCGTCTCCGGGCCGTCTGCGGGCCGTCTCTGGGGCGCCTCTAGGGGGTCGTCGGCGAGGACGCCTCGGCGTAACGCCGGCGCGGGATCCGGCCCGCCTGCCGCGCCTGGCGTCCGGCCGTCACGGCCGCCCTCATCGCCGAGGCCATGAGCTCGGGCCGCTGCGCCCGGGTGACCGCCGTGGCCAGCAGCACCGCGTCGCAGCCCAGCTCCATGGCCAGGGCGGCGTCGCTGGCCGTGCCGATGCCGGCGTCGAGGATCACCGGCACCCCGGCGGACTCCACGATGAGCTCGATGTTGTGCGGGTTCCTGATCCCGAGCCCCGAGCCGATCGGCGCGCCCAAGGGCATCACCGCCGCGCAGCCGGCCTGCTCCAGCCGCCGCGCCAGCGCCGGGTCGTCGCCGATGTACGGCAGCACCACGAACCCGTCGGCCACCAGCCGCTCGGCGGCGTCGAACGTCTCGATCGGGTCGGGCAGCAGCGTGCGCTCGTCGGCGATGACCTCAAGCTTGACCCAGTTCGTCCCCAGGGCCTCGCGGGCCAGCCGGGCCGTCAGCACGGCCTCGCCCGCGGTGAAGCAGCCCGCGGTGTTCGGCAGCACCTTGATGTCGCGGCGGCGCAGCACGTCGAGGACCGAGCCGCGGGCACCGGGGTCGAGCCGCCGCATGGCCACCGTGGTCAGCTCGGTGCCCGAGGCGACCAGGGCCTGGTCGAGCACCTCCAGGGAGGGCGCGCCGCCGGTGCCCATGATGAGCCGGGAGGCGAACTTCTCCCCGGCGATGATCAGCTCATCCACCCTGCACCGCCGTCAGCACCTCGACGCGGTCGCGGTCGCCGAGCGCCGTCGTCTCCCACGAGCTCCGCGTCACCACCTCGTCGTTCACGGCCACGGCCACGCCGGTGGTGGCGGTGGTCAGCGTCCGTACGGCCTGGGCCACGGTGGTGCCGTCGGCCACCTCGTGCGCGGCGCCGTTGATCGTCACAATCATGAAATATCCCGAAATCTCGCGGGCGAGCACAGCGCGGCCAGCTCGCCCTCCTCACCCGTCAGAATCCCCGCGCCCGTCGAAACCCCCGCCACCCGAGCCGCTGCCTGAGCCGCCGCTTGGGCCGCCGCTTGGGCCGCCGGCTGCGTGCCTGTCTGCACCGCCGCCGGGGCCCCGGCCTGTGTGCCTGTCTGGGCCGTTGCCGGGGCCGCCGCCGGGGACGCCGTCGTCGTGGACGGTGTCAGCACCGCCGACGCGACCAGGGCCGCCGTCAGGGGAGCCAGCAGCACCCCGCCCCGATGGTGGCCGGTCGCCAGCACCAGCCCCGGGACCTCGCCCGCCCCGATGATCGGCAGGTTGTCGGGGGTGCCCGGACGCAGCCCGGCGACCACGTCGGCGACCTCCAGCTCGGTGACGCCCGGCACCAGCTCCCTGGCGTCGCGCAGCAGCTCGTAGAGCCCGCCCGCGGTCACCCGGGTGTCGAACCCCAGCTCCTCCTGGGTCGCCCCGAGCACCAGCTCGCCGTCGCCCCTGGGGACGAGGTAGACGGGCGCGCCGTGCACCATCCCGCGTACGCACCGGCCGAGCAGCGGCTGCGGCGAGCGCAACCGCATGATCTGCCCCTTGACCGGCCGGACGGGCACGTCGGCCAGCTCCCCGCTCCACGCCCCGGCGGCCAGCACCACCCGCTCGGCCGCGATCTCCAGCACCGCCGGCTCAGGCTGACCGGGCACGGCCTCAAGCCGCACCCCCCTCACAGCACCAGTCGCAGCACCTGTCACGGCTCCCGCCACAGGTCCTGCCGCACCGCCTGCCCCAGCACCGATCCCAGCGCCGGTCCCAGAGCTGATCCCACCGCCGGTCCCGGAGCCGATCCCAGCACCGGTCAGAGCGCCGGTGCCAGAGCCGGTCCCAGCGCCGGTCGCGGCGCCTGGAGCGGCGTCGCCGTCGCGCAGCAGGCCGGTCACCCGCGCCCGCACCACGGGCACGCCCAGCCGGTCGAGCGCGGCCAGCAGCGCCGCCGTGACCCGGCGCGGATCGACCCAGGCGTCACCGGGGGCCAGCAGCCCGCCGCGCACCGAAGGGGCCAGCATGGGCTCCAGACGCCGGCACTCGCGCCCGGTCAGCCGCTCGACCCGCAGCCCCAGCTTGTCCATGAACGCCGCCAGGTCGTCGAGCGCCGCGAGGTCGTCGGCCCCGAAGGCGACGTCGAGCGTGCCGTCGGCGCGCAGGTCGAGCGCACGGCCAGCGGCCCCCTCCGGCCCGATCACCCCGAACGCGCCCCCGAACGCCTCCCCGGCCCTCGCCTCGGCCCTCGCCCCGGCCCCGCCACCGGAACCGCCGCTCAGCCCCGTGCCGAGACCTGCCCCGAAGCCCGCACCGAGGTCCGGGCCGAGGCCCGCGTCGGCGGCCAGTTCGGCGGCGAAGGACGGCCATCGGCTCAGCGAGGCGGCCCCCAGCCGCAGCAAAGGCTCCTCGGTGTAGGCGACCTCGCTGACGGGCGCCAGCATCCCGGCCGCCGCGTAGGACGCCCCGCGCCCCGGGGCCGGATCGACCACCGTGACGGGCAGCCCCTCGCGGGCCAGCCGCCAGGCGATCGACAACCCGACGACCCCGCCGCCCACGATCACATTCATCCGCGCTCCCTTCGCCGGCATGATCCGGATCAGGTGTCTTGCGGTCGAAGGCCCGCTCAAGCCTTCCTCTCAGCCCGGTGACGGCCGGACTCCCGCGCGTCTTGCGCCTCCAGCCTACGGCCTCGGCGCGACGTGCCGGCACCGCCCCCGTTATGGTCATGAACGTGAACCATGTCGTAGTGGTGGGAGCGGGCCTGGCCGGGCTGCGCAGCGCGGAGGCGCTGCGCGGGCGCGGCTTCACCGGACGGATCACGCTGATCGGCCAGGAGCGCCATCGGCCCTACGACCGTCCGCCGTTGTCCAAGGCCGTGCTGTCCGGCGCGGCCGACTCCAGCTTCCTGGAGGCCGACCTCGACGCGCTGGAGGTCGACTTCTGGCCAGGCGTCACCGCCAAGGCCCTGCGCGAGGGCGTCGTGGAGACGACCGAGGGCGAGCTCGGCTACGACGGCCTCGTGATCGCCACCGGCACCGAGCCGATCACCGTGCCCGGCGACGGCCCCCAGCACGTCCTGCGCACCCTCGACGACGCCCACGAGCTGCGCGCCGGGCTCGTGGCCGGAGCCCATGTGGCGATCATCGGCGCCGGCTGGATCGGCGCCGAGGTCGCCACCGCCGCCCGCAAGGCCGGTTGCTCGGTGACCGTGATCGAGGCCGGCCCCGCCCCGCTGTCCAACGCCGTGGGCCCGGAGATCGGCGCCCGCACGCGACACTGGTACGACGGCATCGACCTGCGCCTGAACACCATGGTCGACGAGGTGGACGAGGGCGGCGTGCGGCTGGTGGGCGGCGAGTTCGTCCAGGCGCACGTGGTCGTCACGGGCATCGGCGTGCGCCCGGCCGTCGAGTGGCTGGCCGGCTCCGACATCGACCTGCACAACGGCGTCGTCACCGACGAGCACCTGCGCACGTCCATGCCGAACGTGGTCGCCGCCGGCGACTGCGCGGCCTGGTGGTCGCGCCGCTACGGCGTCCGGCTGCGCGTCGAGCACTGGGACACCGCGCTCGGCTCGCCCGAGGTCGCCGCCGCGACCCTGCTGGGGGAGGAGGCCGTCTACGACCCGGCCCCCTACTTCTGGTCCGAGCAGTTCGGCCACATGGTCCAGTACATCGGCCACCACCCCTCCGGCGACCGCCTGCTCTACCGGGGCGAGCCCGAGGGCAAGTGGTCGGCCGTCTGGCTGACGTCCGGCGACACCCTCGCCGCCGTGCTCGCCGTCGACCGGCCCCGGGACTACGTGCAGGGCCGTAGGATCATCGAAGGCGGGCATCGCCTCGACACAGAACGCCTGGTAGATCCAGAGGTCCCCCTACGGGATTGTGTTGTTTGAGCAAGGACGGCATGTGGTAGTTGTGGTTTCGTGACGCTTTCTGTTGCACAGATCGACCGGGAGACCGACCAGCTCGTCGACGAGTGGCTCACTCTCCCCGAAGTGGCCTCACGCCTCGACCTCTCGATCGGGCGGGCCAAGCAACTCCTCAAGGACCACAAGCTGCTCGGCGTGCGCCGTGGCGGCGGCGGGCCACAGGTTCCCGCGGTGTTCCTCGACGGGAAGGACGTGATGAAGGGCCTGCCCGGCACACTGACCGTGTTGCAGGACGCCGGCTACGACGACATCGAGTCGCTGCGCTGGCTCTTCACCCCAGACGAGTCCCTGCCGGGGTCGCCCATCGAGGCGATCAAGGCCGGCCGTCACACGGAGGTCAAGCGGCGTGCCCAGGCCCTCGCTTTCTGAGGCCCGCCTCTATCTCTGCACCGACGGCCGCCGCGACCGCGGCGACCTGGCAGAGTTCCTCGACTCGGTGCTGGCCGGCGGCGTGGACATCATCCAGCTGCGGGAGAAGGGCCTGGAGGCACGCGAAGAACTCGCGCTCCTGGAAGTCTTCCGCGACGCCTGCGACCGGCACGGCAAGCTGCTGGCCGTCAACGACCGGGCGGACATCGCCTTCGCCGCCCGGCCCGACGTGCTCCACCTGGGGCAGGACGACCTTCCCGTGACGGTCGCCCGAGAGATGCTCGGCGACGACATCGTCATCGGCCGGTCCACCCACTCCGTCGCCGAGGCGTCCGCCGCGGCCGTGGAGGAGGGCGTCGACTACTTCTGCTGCGGCCCGATCTGGCCCACGCCGACCAAGCCGGGCCGGCACGCGCCCGGCCCGGCGCTGCTGCGGCACGCGGCCTCACTGGGACCGGCCCCGGGGGCGGCCGCGCCGCGGCCGTGGTTCGGGATCGGCGGCATCGACCTCACCAACCTCGACGAGGTCATGTCGTACGGCGTGAGCCGCGTGGTGGTCGTACGCGCGATCACCGACGCGGAGGACCCGGGGGCGGCGGCGGCCGAGTTCGCCAAACGCCTGACCCCCTGACCCCTTGCCCCTTTGACCCTGACACTGCCCCCTGACACGACCGGGCGCCCGTCCACAACGGGCGCCCGCACTCCGCGGCGAGGCCGCCTGCCGAAGCGGGCCGCTCAGGCCGGCCGCCGGTACCGGGGGCCCGGGGTCAGGTCCTGCGGGACGTCGCGGCGATGGCCAGCTCGGTCAGCGCCGTGCGCGACCCGGCGGTGACCGGCGCCTCGTCGAGCGCGGCCAGCGCGTCCGCGAGATAGCCGGCGATCAGGTCCTCGCACTCCCGCAGCGCGCCGCTGTCCGTGATGATCTCGCGCAGCGTGCTCACCCCGTCCTCGTCGAGCGCGGGGTCGCCGAGCAGCCTGCGCACCGTCGCGGCCGCCTCCGGGGCCGCCCCGGCCAGCGTGCGGGCCACCAGCATCGTGCGCTTGCCCTCCCGCAGGTCGTCGCCGGCCGGCTTGCCGGTCTGGGCCGGGTCGCCGAAGACGCCGAGGATGTCGTCCCTGAGCTGGAAGGCGATGCCGACGCGGCGGCCGTAGCCGGTGCACAGCTCGTCCATCCACGGCTCCAGCGCGCCGGCCGCGAGCACCAGGCCGAGCCTGAGCGGCTGCTCCACCGAGTACTTGCCGCTCTTGAACAGCGCCACCCGCAGCGCCGACTCGAAGGTGTTCTCGCCGTGGGCCTGCTCCAGCAGGTCGAGGTACTGGCCGCACATCAGCTCGGTGCGCATGTGGTCGTGGACGGGCTGGGCGGCGGCCAGCGACGCCGGCGGCAGGCCGCTGGTGCGCCACATCTCGCCCGACCACACCAGCAGCAGGTTGCCCAGCAGGATGGCGGCCCCCTCGCCGAACTGCTCGGCCGAGCCGTGCCAGCCCTCCTTCTCGTGCAGGGACTGGAAACGGCGGTGGGCGGCCGGCATGCCCCTGCGCAGGTCGCTCTTGTCCATCACGTCGTCGTGCACGAGCGCGCTGGCCTGCAACAGCTCCAGCGACGCGGCGGCGGTGAAGATCTCGGGCACGTCGGTGCCGCCCGCGCCGCGCCAGCCCCAGTAGCAGAACGCGGGACGCAGGCGCTTGCCGCCGGCCAGCAGGTCGCCCGCGGCGGCGCGCAGCGGTTCGAGCTCGGCGTCGCCCGAGGCGGGCAGCTGCCGTTCGACGAACTCCCCGAGGGCGCGCTCCACCTGGGTGCGCAGGGCGTCCATGCTCGCGGCGTCAGTGGTCATGCCTTGAGACTAGTGGGCGCGGACTCGGGGTCGGGTCCCCGGTCTAGGGGCGGCCGACCCGGACACCGGCCTGTACGCTTGGGACATGGCGCTTGGTCGACCCTCCATCCTGCCCGATCGTGTCCCCACCGTCCGCGAGCTGCTCGCCACCGGTGGCCGGTCGTTCTCCTTCGAGTTCTTCCCGCCGAAGACCGACGAGGGCGAGCGGCAGCTGTGGAAGGCGATCAGGGAGCTGGAGTCCCTGCGCCCCACGTTCGTGTCGGTGACCTACGGGGCCGGCGGCTCGACCCGCGACCGCACGGTCGACATCGTCGAGCGCCTGGCCCACGACACCACGCTCACCCCTGTGGCGCACTTCACGGCGGTCAACCACTCGCTGCGCGAGCTGCGCCACCTGGTCGGCCGCTTCGCCGACGCGGGGGTGCGCAACATCCTGGCCGTGCGCGGCGACCCGCCCGGCGACCCGACCGCCGAGTGGGTGCGGCATCCCGAGGGCGTGCTCTACGCCGAGGAGCTGGTGCGGCTCATCCGGCAGGCGGGCGAGTTCTGCGTGGGGGTGGCGGCGTTCCCGTACAAGCATCCGCGCTCGCCGTCGATCGAGTCCGACACCGAGTACTTCGTGCGCAAGTGCCGCGCGGGGGCCGACTACGCGATCACCCAGATGTTCTTCCAGGCCGACGACTACCTGCGGCTGCGCGACCGGGTGGCGGCCCAGGGCTGTGACACGCCGATCATCCCGTGCATCATGCCGGTCACGCAGATGAGCACCATCGCGCGGTCGGAGCAGCTTTCGGGGGCGCCGTTCCCGGCCGAGGTGGCGGCCCGCTTCGAGGCGGTCGCCGACGACCCGGCCGCGGTGCGGGCGCTCGGCATCGAGCACGGCGCGGAGCTGTGCCAGCGGCTGCTCGACGAGGGCGCGCCCGGCATCCACTTCATCACGTTCAACCGGTCCAGCGCCTCGCGCGAGGTGTTCCAGCGCCTGACGCCGGTCGCCGCCACCGCCTGACCCGCCGTCCCGGCCCACCCAGAGCGGATGCCCGTCACCCGCCCGCAGGGGGACCGGGCGGGTGACGGGCAGGGGGTGGTATCCAGTCGGTAATGTGTCCGTCACTTTCTGTCATGAAGATGCCCTCGGGCATGACCTGGCAAACCCTCCGAGTGCGGGCTTTACCTGCGGTGATGTGCGACGTCCTCAGTCGAGGGGGAGTGGGCGGCCGACGATCGCGTACTCCTCGTGGCCGCCGGGGAAGACGAAGCGGGTCAGCAGGTCGGCGAAGCCCATGCTGGCGTAGAGGTGGCGGGCGGCCGTGGGGCGGTCGTGCGTGGACAACACGGCCGAGCGCTCGGCGCGGCCTGCGCACAGAGTCCGGATCATGGCCCGGCCGATGCCCTTGCCCTGGTGGTCGGGGTGCACGTGGATCTCGGCCAGCTCGAACGCGTGGCCCATCCAGGCGTGCGCGGCCTCCTCGCCCGCCTCGTCGGCCAGCGCCCTGCTCACCACGTCGTGCCACCACTGGCCGGTCGCGCCGCGGAAGCCGTACGCGAAGCCGACGATCCGGGGGCGCGCCACACCGGTCGGGTCGCGCAACTCTGCGAAATAGCACTGGAAATGGGGATATGTGCCGTGGTTGCGCATGATGGTCTTGCGGCCGGCGATCTGCTCGGGGGGCGGGTTCATCGCCGCCGTGTAGATGTCGATCACCGTGTCCAGGCGTTCGGTGAACTCGGCCGGGCCCGCCCCGCGAAACTCGATCACTCGTCGCACATTACTCGACGTCGACCGGAGTGCCTCCGGTGATCGCCACCAACTCCTCGAACGTCGTCGGGAAGACCGTCAGCGGGTGGCCGCCGGCCGCCCACACCACCTCGTGCTTGCTCAGCCAGTTGTCCACCAGGGTGCGGACCGGGGCCGGATGGCCGACCGGGGCCACCCCGCCGATCGGCTGACCGGTCGCCGCCCTGACGAACTCCGGCGTGGCCCGCCGCACCTCGGCGACGCCGGCCGTACGGGCGATGAGCTCGACGTCCACCCGGTGGGCTCCGCTGGTCAGGACCAGCAGCGGCGCGCCGTCGGCGTCGAAGATCAGGCTGTTGGCGATCGCTCCTACCTCGCAGCCGAGTTGGGCGGCCGCGGTCGCCGCGGTCGGGGCCTTCTCGGGCAGGACGACGATCTCTCCGGTGGCGCCCGCCGCGCGCAGGGCGGCCTCCACGACGACGGCGTTCGCCGGCAACTTCTCGGACATGAGGACACTCTAAACAGGTTGACCGGCTTCTTACCTGTTCATGGTGGGTGGTGTAGGGTCCATCGATCCGGATAGTTCGTGATATGAGAGGTGGTACCGGTGGGGGCTCGACGGCTGCCCGGAGTGGCTGCTCTGCTGACGGCTGGGGCCGTCGTACTCACGGGCTGCGGCGCGCAGGCGGGCACATCAGCCGCGACGACCGTCACCGGCGTGTCCGGCACGCCAGGCGCGGCGGGGGCCAAGGCAGGCCCGGCGAAGGCGTCCGTCACCGCGACCGTCACCGCGCCCGTCACGGCGCCGCGCAAGACGCTGAAGCTGGGCGCGAAGGGCACGTCCGTCACCTGGCTGCAGCGGCGCCTGGCGGCTCTGGGCTACCTGCCCGGCAAGGCCGACGGCCGTTACGGCGGCACCACGCTCGCCGCCGTCTGGGCCTTCCAGAAGGTCAACGGCATCACGCCGACCAGCACGATCGCCCGCAGGACGTGGGAGGCGCTGGAGCAGCCGAAGACCCCGAAGGTGCTGGTGGGCAACGGCAAGCCGACCCGCGCCGAGGTCAACCTGACCAAGCAGATCATGGTCCTGTACGTCGACGGCCAGGTGCGGCTCATCACCCACGTCTCCTCCGGCAGCGGCGTCCCGTACTGCGAGACGACCACCTGGCAGGGCAAGGAGCAGCGCTTCTGCGGCTCGGCCCGCACGCCGACCGGCGACTTCCGCACGACGTGGCGGGCGAGCGGCTGGCACAAGTCCTACCTGGGGCAGCTCTACAACCCGATCTTCTTCAACGGCGGCATCGCCTTCCACGGCGCGCTGTCGGTGCCGCTCTCCCCGGCCTCGCACGGCTGCGTGCGCATGCCGATGAACGTCGCCGAGGTGCTGCCCCGCCTGCTCGGCAAGGGCGTGCCGGTGCATGTGAGAGGCGCGTTCAGGCGCGCATAACGTCCGCATAACCGGATCCGGTGACGGCCGGGTTATCCGCCTCTTGCTGGACTTCCCCCGATTTGAGGGGGAATTCCATGACGACGTCGTTCGCAGCTCGTGTTCCGGCTCCTGCCCCGTACGTGCGGCGCGGGAGCCGGTCGCGTTCGTGGTGGTTGCTGGCGATCGGGTGGGTGGCGCAGGTCGCGCTGCGGCTGTGGTTGTTCCGGCAGCACGCCGGGCCCGTGGCCAACCCGGACGAGACCGGATACCTGATCGCCGCCCGGTGGCTGGCCGGCGGGCCCGGGGCGGATCTGACCGGCTTCACCTTCTACCAGGGCGGCTACCCGCTGCTGCTGACGCCGGTGTTCTGGTTCACGCAGGATCCGGTGGTGGCCTACCGGCTGGTCGTGGCGGTGGGGTCGATGGTGGCGGCGGGGGCGTTTCCGCTGGCGTACCTGCTGCTGCGGCGGCTGGGGACGGGGCCGCGGGCGGCGATGGCGGCGGCGTTCGCGGGCGGGTTGTCGCCGTCGCTGCTGCTGTTCTCGGGGCTGGCGCTGGCCGACGCGGTCCTGCCCACCCTCGTCCTGGCCTGGCTGGTCGCGCTGCACGACCTCGTGGCCAGGGGGTCGGTCAGGGCGGGGGTGCTGGCGGGCGGCCTGGCGGGGTACGCCATGGCGGTGCACCTGCGCGGCACCGTCGTCCTGGCGGTGACCCTGCTGGCGATGGCGGGGACGCTCATCGCGGGCCGCCGGGGCCCGGGAGGGAGGTTCTTCGCGGGCCGCCGCAGCGTGGCGGCCGGGACGGCGACGGCGGGGGTGTCCATCGCGCGCCGCAGGGGCGCGGCGGCCGGGCTGGTGGCCGCCGTGGTGACGGCGGGAGCGGCGACGGCGCTCAACCGGGTGTTGGCCGCGGCGCTGTACCCGGGCGGGGCGCGTGACCTGTCCGGCCTCCTGGCCGAGCGGGTGAGCGGGCTCGAAGGGCAGGCGTGGGCGCTGGCGGGGGCGGCCGGGCAGCTCTGGTACCTGATCGCCGGGACCTGGGGGCTGGCCGGGGTCGGGCTCGCGGGCGCCGTCGCCGTCGTGGCCAGGCGGTCGGCGCCGGGTCCGCGGCGCGTGCTCGCGGCCGTCCTGCTGGCCACGACCCTGGGCATCGCCTACGCCTCCTCGGCCGCGCTCCCCGACGAGCACCGGATCGGCAACTACGCCTACGGCCGTTACCTGGCCTGCGTGGCGCTCGCCTGGACCCTGGCCGGGCTGCTCGTGCTGGCCAGGGCCGGCCGCGGGACCGTCGTGCGGCACGCGCTCGCGGCGGCCGGGCTGCTCGCGGCGACCGGCGGCGTGGTGGTCCGGTACGCCGGGGACCGGCTCCAGCGGTACGCGTTCATCGCCTTCGACTTCCCCGAGGTGATCTTCCTCAGCCAGGTGCGGGACTCCTTCGACCTGGTCGCCACCTCCCTCGCGGCGCTCGTCCTGCTGGCGGGCCTGGTGGCAGCGGCGCTGCTGACCGCCCGCCGGGGGTGGCCGGCGGTCCTGGCCGTGCTGGCGGCGGTCAACCTGGTCTTCGCCGCCGACCTGGCGCCGAAGTCCGCGCCCGCCGCCGGGCCCGACTGGCTGCCCGTGCTCACGGGTCCGGGACGGGTGGCCGTGGACCGGAGGGTGGTGTGGAACATCCGGGCCGTCCTGGCCTACCGCGTCTCCTGGACCGAGGCCGAGCTCTACGACGGCACGCCGCCGACCGGCGTCTGCACCGCCGTCGTCCCGCCCGGCTCGGGGCCGGCGCCCGCGGGGTGGGCCGCGACCGGCGCGGGCGGCACCCGCCAGGGCTGGACCACCTGGGTCAGCGACCGCTGCCCCGGCGGGTCAGCGCGGTGACGCCGTCCGGGCCGCGGTGTACGCGCGGACCATGCCGACGGCCTGGGCCAGGGCCGCCGCCAGCAGGAGCAGGGCCGAGAACCACTGGTACGGCGGGAGCGCGTCGGCGAAGGTTTGATGGTCGTAGAATCCGGCCAGCCGCGGCACGGGGTTGTAGACGGCCGCCGCGAGCCCGAGCGTGTACGGCAGGATGAGCACGCCCGACAACACCAGCAGCGCGCCGCGACCCCGGGCCGCGCGACGCAGCAGCAGGCCCACCACGGCGATCCCCGCGGCCGCGACGCCCGCCACCAGCGCGATGCCCCTGACGATCCACCACAGGTCCGAGCCCAGCGACGTCAGGCCGCCGGAGGTCATCGGGTCCGCCGGGTCGGGGCCCCGCGCCTCCGACGCCGTGCGCAGGGCCGCGTAGTTGACGGCCGCGTACGCCGCCGCCAGGACCGGCCCCGACAGCAGCAGGATGAGAGTGCCCGTCCGTCCTCGCACCGATCCCCCTCACACGGCCGTGCCCGTCCGGCCGGTCCGTCCGCTGTCCGCCGCCCGCGCGGACAGCCTGTCAGACGCGTGCCGTCACCCGCCACCCGCGGCCGCGCGGGCAGGGTGGTCAGCGGGGGAGGCCGTGGAGGGCGATGTCGGCGGCCCGGCGGGCGGCGTCGCGGGCCTGCTCCACCGGGAGGCCGTCGTTGAGCGTGGTCATCACGGCCAGCTTCACCGCGCCGATCAGCGAGCCCACGGCGGCCGCCGCCTCGACGCGGTCGAGCCGGCCGGGATAGGCCGCCGACAGCGCGTCCGCCAGCCGGAGCTGGCTGTCGAACAGCAGGTGCAGCGCCCGCGCCTGGAGGGGCGGCTCGCGCATGATGAGCTCCAGGCGCAGCGCCGTCTGCTCCGACCAGGTGGCGTGGCCGTCGTCCGACGTCGAGAGCGCGTCCTCGATGAAGGCGCGCAGCAGGTCGGCGGGCGTCTGGCCGGGGGCGGGCGCGGACAGGAACGCCAGCGCGCGCTCGATCTGGTGCTCGGAGTCGTAGAAGAGCACGTCCTCCTTGCTGGCGAAGTAGCTGAAGAAGGTGCGCGTGGAGACCTCGGCGGCGGCGGCGATCTCCGCCAGCGTGGTCTCCTCGTAGCCCTTCTCGCCGAACAGCCGGAGCGCGCCCTCGATCAGCGCCCGGCGCGTGCGCTGCTTCTTGCGCTCCCGCAGTCCTACCATGACGGAACTCTACACCGATATACGAATTTCATGCATTGAAGTTTTGCATCGATTGAGGTTTTCTAGGGAGTGAGCTCGGAAAGGAGCCAGCATGTCCGACCTGACCTTTCCCATCACCCGCCGGGGGCCGTTCGATCCGCCCGAGGAAGCCACGGCCCTGCGACAACAGGGCGCCATGCACCGCCTGACCTTCGCCGACGGCCACCTCGGCTGGCTGGTCACCGGCTACTCGGCCGCCCGCGCGATCCTGGCCGACCCCCGCTTCAGCAACCGTCCGGAGCGGCTGCACCCCGTCGTGCCCACCCGGGTGCAGCTCCAGCAGCAGCTGCCGCCCGGGTTCTTCCTGCGCATGGACGCGCCCGAGCACACGCGCTACCGCAAGCTGCTCATGGGACAGTTCACCGTCCGGCGGATGAAGGCGCTGGAACCCAGGATCGAGGAGATCACCCACTCCTGCCTCGACGCCATGCAGGCCGCCGGGCCGCCCGCCGACCTGGTGCAGTCCTTCGCGCTGCCGATCCCGTCGCTGGTGATCTGCGAGCTGCTCGGGGTGCCGTACGAGGACCGCGCGGTGTTCCAGGAGGAGACCAAGATCCTGGTCAACCTGGAGACCAAGGCCGACGACGCCCTGGCCGCGTTCGCCAGGATCGGGGCGTACCTGTCGGAGCTGATCGGCCGCAAGCGGGCCGAGCCGGCCGACGACCTGCTCAGCGGGCTCGTCGGGGAGCTGAACCACGAGGAGCTGACCGGGGTCGCGTTCCTGCTCCTGCTGGCCGGGCACGAGACGACCGCCAACATGCTGGGGCTGGGCACGTACGCGCTGCTCACCAACCCCGACCAGCTCGCCGCCATGCGCGACGACCCCTCGGTGGTGGACAACGGCGTGGAGGAGCTGCTGCGCTACCTCACGATCATCCACCTCGGTCCGGTGCGCAGCGCCCTGGAGGACGTCGAGATCGAGGGCCACCTGGTCAGGGCGGGCCAGTCGGTCGCCTTCCACCTGCCCACCGTGAACCGCGACCCCTCCCGCTTCCAGGACGCCGACCGCCTCGACGTCCACCGGCCGGTCGGCGGGCACCTGACCTTCGGCCACGGCATCCACCAGTGCCTCGGGCAGCAGCTCGCCCGGGCCGAGATGCGCATCGCGTACCCGGCGCTGCTGCGGCGGCTGCCTGGCCTACGCTTGGCCGTAACGCCTGAGGAGGTGCCGATGCGTTCGGACATGAGCATCTACGGAGTGCACCGCCTCCCTGTCACTTGGTAGGTCACGATGAAGATCACAGCGGATACGACGGTGTGCATCGGGGCGGGCATGTGCGCCCTGACGGTGCCGGAGGTGTTCGACCAGAGTGAGGACGAGGGCACGGTGGTGCTGCTGCGCGAGGTGCCCGAGGAAGGGCAGGAGGAGGCCGTGCGGCGCGCGGTGTCCCTGTGCCCGTCGGGGGCCATCTCCGTGTCCTGAGCCGCCGCCTCGTCCGGTCTGACCGTCCCGCCGCCGCCACCGCCCCCGGTGGCGGCGGCTTCGTGCGCTTCTGGCGCCCTCGCGGGCGGCGATCCCCGTGCCCGAACGGAGGGACGTCGCGGGACGGATCGATCATTTCGCGGCATGGTCATCGAACCTGTGTTCGTGGAACAGGTTGACACCGAGCGTGATCGAAATTATGTTCGACCTAGTGGCGGTGAGGCTCGCGGCTCAACGTCACTCAAGGGCCTGGCCGCGGTCGTTCGCTTCCCCAAGCGATTCCCGTGGCCAGGCTCCACGGGCGAAGGGCGCGTCCTCGTCGTCGGCGGAGACGAGTGGGCGTGTCCTGGCCGGACGGGGAGAGGGGAAGCTCCTCGTCCGGCCGGCCCGGCGGAAATGTCGGTGGCGTCTGAGAGTGTTGGCCTCACCGGCGGAGACGCCGGCCGCCGCCCACGACTCCAAGGAGGCGCGCAAGATGGCACCACGGCCTAGAGAAACGCCCGGGCCCCGGCTGTCGCCTGCGGTTCGGGCACACTTGACCGATTCACGTTCCTGCCTGGCGGAGGCGACCGCCGCTCGCACCCCGGCATCCCGATATGTGGCCGCCCACCTGGCGGCTCTTCGTGCGGCTGCGGCGATCCTGGCCGCCCGTCCCCGTCCCATGGAGGGCCGCAGGCGCCGTCTGCGCAGCGCGTGGGAGCTGCTGCCCGAGGCCGAGCCGCACCTCGCCGAGTGGGCCGCCTACTTCTCCGTGAGCGCCGCCAAGCGCGCGGCCGCGGAGGCGGGCGTGGTCCGCGGCATCAGCGCGGCCGACGCCAATGAGATCCTGGCCGAGGCCGAGACGTTCGTCTCGACGGTGGAAGACCTGCTCGGCGTCCCCGCCCAGCCCCAGCTCCCGGTGGACGTGCCGCTGGCGGGCTGACCCCGCCGCCCGGCTCTCCAGGCGACGCCGCCGCGCGGAAGAGCGCGGGTGGCGGGGTCCAACAAAGCCGATGAACGTGAGCAAGGCGGCTGTTGCTGACACGTGTGCCCAAAGGGGCCGGGGGAGGGACCGCGACGCCTGTGGGGCCTGTTTCGAGGGGCGCGGCTTCGCCGGCTTTTCGCCAGGACGGCCGGGTCTTCGCTACGTCGGCCTGGTGGTCCCGCTTGTCTCTCTGATGGGCCTAGCTTCGCGCCTGGCCTCTCGGGGGCGCGTGCAGGCCGCAGGAATCCGTTTTTGGGGATTCGGGCCCTTTGTCGCGTTCGCCGAATAATTGAAAGTTCATTTTCGGGGCGGTACGACGGAGGGCCCGCCAGGGGAATTGGCGGGCCCTTCGGGGGTGAAGCGGTGGGTTCTAGAAGGACTCGACGGCCCGGCGCGCCTCGGCGTCGAGCACGCCCCAGCTGATGAGCTCCTCGGTCAACTCGCTCGGCGACTTGTCATAGATCACAGCCAACGAACGCAGGTCCTCCTGGCGGATCGACAGGACCTTGCCGTTGTAGTCGCCACGCTGGCTCTGAATGGTGGCGGCGTAACGGGCAAGCGCTCCGGCCTTCTCCTTCGGCAGTGTCGCCAGGCGCTCCAGGTCGATCACAAGCTTGGGAGTGGGCCCGAGCGGGCTCGGCGCGGCGCCTCCGGGCAGCAGCTCGGAGACGGGCACCCCGTAGAAGTCGGCAAGCTCGGCAAGCTTCTGCACGGTGACAGCTCGGTCGCCACGCTCGTAAGAGCCCACGACCACGGCTTTCCACCTGCCGCGCGACTTCTCTTCGACTCCATGCAGGGACAGCCCCTGCTGGGTGCGGATGGCGCGGAGTCGTGCACCCAGCGACTTTGCGTACTCAGACGGCATCGTGTGGCCCCCCGGCTCTCGTATGTATCGCTCTTAGTAGATTGTGCTCCCTTGCGGCATATGCCCCAGCCACCGGGGGGTACGGTGCCAGGCTCGGCACCATCGGTAGCCGTGGCCCTGGGTTTACCCCAGAACGCCGCGCGGTGTGGTTACGCACAGTGACGGTAAAGGGGTGGGAGCCTAAGGTCAAGCTGATTGGAAAAAAGATGCCGAATCCGGTCCGGGAGGGAACGCAACAAACGCCCCTCTTGTACCGGTGGCAACACTACTTCGTCATAGTTTGACGAGTGAAATCGAGCGTCAGGTCTCGCGGGTCAGGATCATGACCGGGCAGGTCGCGGCCTGGACGATCTTGATGGACGTGTCGCCCAGGAAGACCCGGCGCAGCGGCCCGGCGTCGCTGGAGGCGCACACGAGCAGCTCTCCCGGCAGCCACGTGGTCGTGCCGAGCGCCTGTGCCACGTTCCGGCCCTCCAGGAGCTCCACCTCGACCTGAAGCCTGCGCCGCTGCCCCCGCGCCGCCGCGCGCAGGTCCGCGGCGGCCTGGTCGCGCAGCCGTACGAGCATGTCCTCCTCGACCTGGACGCGGCGGCCGGTCCTGACCACCAGGGTGACCAGCCGCAGCGGGATGTCCAGGGTGACCGCGGCCTTGGCCGCGCCCCGGACGGCGGCGTCGGCGCCGGGCCCGCGGCGGTAGGCGACGGTGATGCGCTCGAACGCGGCCGGCGGGTCGTCGCCGTAGCCGCGCGGGGCCAGCAGCACGGGCACCGGCGAGGAGTGCAGGAGCTGGTCGGCGGTGCTGCCGACGGTGATGCGGGACCGGGTGCCGCCGGGCGCCGAGCCGATGACCACGACGTCGGCGCCGCGCCTGCGGGCCACCTCCACCAGGCCGCGCCCGCTGCCCTTGTTGGTGTGGCGCACGTACTCGGCCTGGTCGCCGGCCAGCTCGCGGGCCCGCGCCAGCGCGGTCTCGGCCTGCTCGCGCAGGTAGGAGCGCCAGGCGCCCTCGTCGGCACGGGCGGGGCCCGGCGTGGTCGTCACGGGCGGCTGGACGGTCGCGACCGTCAGGCTGCCCCCGGTCTGCCGGGTCAGCACGACGGCCAGCGCGAGCCCGTCCCCGCCGCGCGGCTCGGCGATGTACCCGGCCAGCACCTTGTCGAACTTCATGTCACCGCACCTCGGCATTCAGCCGTGAATGCCCGTAGCCGTACAGGAAATAGCAGATCAGGCCGACCAGCATCCACAGGCCGAAGGCGGCCCAGGTGACGCCGGCCAGCCCGGCCATCACGATGACGCAGAAGATCGCGCCGAGCGCCGGGGTGAGGGGGAAGAGCGGCGTGCGGAAGCTGCGCGGCAGCTCCGGGCTGCGATAGCGCAGGACCAGCACGCCGACGTTGACGATGAGGAAGGCGAACAGCGTGCCGATGCTGGTGGCCTCGGCGAGCTGGCCGAGCGGCACCAGCCCGGCCAGGACCGAGATGAACAGGGCCACGATCAGCGTGTTGGCGACCGGCACCTGGTGGCGCGGGTTCACCCGCTGGAAGATCCGGGGGATGAGCCCGTCGCGGGACATCGCGAACAGGATGCGGGTCTGGCCGTAGATGACCGTGAGCACGACGCTGGCGATGGCGATCACCGCGCCGAAGGAGACGATCACGCCCGGCCAGGTGGCGCCGGTGGCCTGGTCGACGATCTGCGACAGGCTCGCCTCGGTGCTCTCCGGGTCGAACTCGGTCCACGGCTTGGCCCCGATGGCGGCCACGGCGACCAGGACGTACACGGCGGTGACGATGAGCAGGGACAGCAGGATGGCCAGGGGCAGGTCGCGCTTGGGGTTCCTGGCCTCCTCGCCGGCCGTGGAGGCGGCGTCGAAGCCGATGTAGGAGAAGAACACCTGCGAGGCGGCCGCCGTGATCCCGGCCACCCCGAGCGGCGCGAACGGGGTGAAGTTCCCGGACTGGAACGCCGTGAACGCCACCGCGCAGAAGAACACCAGCACCGCGATCTTGATCAGCACGAACACCGCGTTGGCCTTGGCCGACTCCGAGGCCCCGTAGAGCAGCAGCCAGGTGGCCAGGAGCACGATGAGGATCGCGGTGACGTTGACCACGCCGCCGTCCTGGCCGGGGGAGCGGGTGATCGCCTCGGGCAGCGTCCAGCCGAACAGGCTGCGCAGGAACGCGTTGAGGTACTCGCCCCAGCCCACGGCCACGGCCGCGACGGACACCGCGTACTCCAGCATGAGGCACCAGCCGCACACCCAGGCCACCAGCTCGCCCAGCGTCGCGTACGCGTAGGAGTAGGACGACCCGGACACCGGGATCGTCCCGGCCAGCTCGGCGTACGACAGGGCCGAGAACAACGCCGTGACGGCCGCCAGCACGAACGCCAGCACCACCGCCGGCCCCGCCTTGGGCACCGCCTGGCCGAGGATGACGAAGATGCCGGTGCCGAGCGTGGCGCCCACGCTGAACAGCGTCAGCTGCCACAACGTCATCGTGCGCCGCAGCTCGCCGCCCTCGCCCTGCCCGCCCTCGGCCACGATGCGCTCGGTCGGCTTGGTGCGCAGCAGCCGTGCGGCCAGTGTCACGTCGGTCTCCTAGCGGGTCGGTCTCCTAGAGGGTGCTGGTCAACGGCCACATCCCGTTGGGCGTGACAATCGTGCCCGCGGAACCGGCGAGTATGTCCTTCGCCTCGTCCAGCCTGCCGATGGCGGCCATGTCGCCGGTCGTCTCGACGAACCGGCACACCGCCTCGACCTTGGGTCCCATCGACCCGGCCGGGAAGCGCAGGCCGCGCAGCTCGTGCGGGGTGGTGCAGGCGATCTCGCTCTGGCCGGGGGCGCCGAAGTCGCGGTACACCCGCGGGACGTCGGTCAGGATGAGGAAGGCGTCGCACTCCAGCGCCTCGGCCAGCATCGAGGCGGTCAGGTCCTTGTCGATGACGGCCTCGACGCCCGCCAGCCGGCCGCGCGCGTCCCGCACGACCGGGATGCCGCCGCCGCCCGCGCAGACCACCACGACGCCCTCGCGGACCATCTTGCGGATCAGCCGGGTCTCCACGATGCGCTGCGGCGTGGGGGAGGGGACGACGCGCCGCCAGTGGTCGCCGTCGGGCTTGACCGTCCAGCCGTACTCGGCGGCCAGCTTGCGGGCCTCGTCCTCCTCGTAGATCTGGCCGACGAACTTGGTGGGGTCGTCGAAGGCCGGGTCGACGGCGCTGACCAGGGTCTGGGTGACCATGGCGAGCACCTGCCGGCCGGGCAGGGCGTTCTGCAGCGCCTGCTGCATCCAGTAGCCGAGCATGCCCTGCGTCTGCGCGCCGAGCGTGTCGAAGGGGTAGGGCCGGCTCAGGTTCGGGTCCGCGGCGCTCTCCAGCGCCAGCATGCCGACCTGGGGGCCGTTCCCGTGGGTGATGACCAGCTCGTGCTCGCCGGCCAGCTGTGCCAGCGTCCTGACGGCGGTGGCGATGTTGTCCCTCTGCACGTCGGCGTCCGGCTTCTGGCCGCGCTTGAGCACCGCGTTGCCGCCGAGTGCGACGATGACCCGCATTCAGTCCCCCAGGGTTGCGACCATGATCGCTTTGATGGTGTGCAGCCGGTTCTCGGCCTCGTCGAAGACGATGGAGCGCGGCGACTCGAAGACCTCGTCGGTCACCTCCAGGGCCGCCAGGCCGGTCCTGGCGTGGATGTCGGCGCCGACGCCGGTCTCCCGATTGTGGAAGGCGGGCAGGCAGTGCATGAACTTGACGTCCGGATTGCCGGTGGCCCGGACGACGTCGTCGTTCACCTGGTACGGCAGCAGCAGCTCGATGCGCTCGTCCCACACCTCCTTCGGCTCGCCCATCGAGACCCACACGTCGGTGTAGAGGAAGTCGGCGCCCCTGACGCCCTCGGCCACGTCCTCGGTGATGGTGATCCGGGCGCCGGTGGACCTGGCCAGCTCCTCGGCGGGCCGCACCGCGAGGTCCCGGTCGGGCCGCAGCGCGGCCGGGGTGACCAGGCGGATGTCCAGGCCGAGCAGCGCGCCGGTGACCAGCAGCGAGTGGCCGGTGTTGTTGCGCGCGTCCCCCAGGTAGGCCAGGGACACCTCGCGCAGCGGCTTGTCGCTGTGCTCCTGGACGGTGAGCATGTCGGCCAGCATCTGCGTGGGATGCCACTCGTCGGTCAGGCCGTTCCACACCGGCACGCCGGACAGCGCCGCCAGGTCCTCGACGTAGGACTGCTTGCTGCCCCGGTACTCGATGCCGTCGAACATGCGGCCCAGCACCCGCGCGGTGTCCCTGACCGACTCCTTGTGCCCGATGTGCGAGCCGGCCGGGTCGAGGTAGGTGACGTGCGCCCCCTGGTCGTGGGCGGCCACCTCGAACGCGCAGCGGGTGCGGGTGGAGGTCTTCTCGAAGATGAGCGCGATGTTCTTGCCCTTGAGCCGCTGCCGTTCGATCCCGGCGTACTTGGCGGCCTTCAGCTCCGCCGACAGGTGCAGCAGGAAGCCGAACTCCTCCGGCGTGAAGTCCAGTTCCTTGAGGAAACTGCGGTTGCGCAGGTTGAACGCCATGTCGCCCCTTCCCTGTGGCGTCCGGGTGCCGGCCGGACGTCCGCTAGATGCCGTCGCGCTCCAGCGGGCAGCTCATGCACCGCGGGCCGCCGCGCCCTCTGCCGAGCTCGCTGCCCCGGATGGTGATGACCTCGATGCCGTTGTCGCGCAGGTGGTTGTTCGTGGTGGTGTTGCGCTCGTAGGCGATGACGACGCCGGGCTCGACGGCCAGGCCGTTGCAGCCGTCGTCCCACTGCTCGCGTTCGGCGGCGTACACGTCCTGATGGGGGGTCAGGACGGTGATGTCGTCCATGTCGAGGGCGCGGGCGATGGCCTTGTGCATGTCCTGGGGCGGGTGGTCGGTGACCCTCAGCTCCTTGGAGGTCTCGCCCGGCTCGATGGTGTACGCCGGCAACATCCCGAGCCCGGCGTACTTGGTGAACACCCCGACGTCCAGCATGGTCATGACCGTGTCGAGATGCATGAACGCGCGCGCCTTCGGCATGTCCAGCGCCACGATCCGGGTCGCGGACCCGGCCGCGAACAGCCGCTGGGCCAGCATCTCGACCGCCTGCGGCTGGGTGCGCTCGCTCATCCCGACCAGCACCGCGCCGCGCCCGATGACCAGCACGTCGCCGCCCTCCAGGGTCGCCGGGGCCATCGCGTGACCGGGCAGCCAGCAGTGGAAGCCGCCCTCGTAGGGCCGGTCGAAGCCGGCGGCGAACATCGGGTGGAACCGGTAGACGGCCTCCAGGTTGACCGTCTCGCGCATGCGGGCCTTCTTGCGCATCGCGTTGATCGACACGCCGTCGTAGATCCAGCAGGAGGTGTCGCGGGTGAACAGGTGGTTGGGCAGCGGCGGCAGGACGAAGTCGTCCTCGGCGGTGGTGTGGAAGGCCACCGACTTGGGGTCGCAGCCCATCGCGACCAGCTCGCGCTTGGTGATGCCGCCGGTCAGGTGCATCTGGAGGGTGCCGGCGTCCATGCCGTCGAGGGTGTTGCGGATGTCGTCGATGGCGGTCGGGCCGAGCCAGCGTTCGTCGATGACCGCGTCCAGGATGTGCTTGCGGGCCTCGGGGATGTCGACCACGTCGCGCAGGAGGTCGGCCAGCATGTGGACGACGATGCCGCGCCCGCGCAGCACCCGCTCGAACTCCTCGTGCTCCTCCACCGCGCGCTGCACCCACAGCACGTCGTCGAACAGGAAGGCGTCCTTGTTGCTGGGGGTCAGCCGCTTGAGGGCCAGCTCCGGCTTGTGCAGCAGGACCTGGCGCAGTCGGCCGACCTCTGAATCGACATGAAAGGTCATTTTTCAGATATCCCCTCAGCGCGCCGGACATCACGCGGGCCGTACTCGCCGTGCCTGGCCTTCAGCCAGATGTAGACGGGCACGCCGACCAACAACATCAGCGTCCCGCCGAGCACGGCGGGGGGCCCCGAGCCGTACGCCATCCAGAACGAGAACAGCAGCGCGAGCACCGCGACGGCCAGGTCGCGGGCCAGCCGCCCGCGCTCGATCCGCCGCTCCCGGGTGACCAGCCAGAACAGTTGCGCGGCGGCCGAGAAGAAGTAGGGGATGACCGTGGTGAAGGAGGCCAGCAGCACGATCGTGTCGAAGGCGTTGGCGGAGGCGTAGCCCACCAGCAGCATGAGCGAGGTCAGGACGGTCCCGGCCAGGATGCCCGTCAGGGGCGCGCCGCGCCGGGAGACCACGGAGAAGGCGGGCGGGAACAGGCCGTCCTTGGCGGCGGCCAGCGGCATCTCGGCGACCAGCAGGGTCCACCCGTTGAGCGCGCCGATGCCGGAGACGACGGCGCAGGCCGCCATGAGCAGCCCGCCGCCGGTGCCGCCGAACATGTGGTCCAGCGCCGCGGCGAAGGGCGCGGTGGACCCGACGAGCTCCTCCTGCGGCACGGTGCCCATCACGGCGACCGTGCTCAGGATGTACATGACGGCGCAGGCCAGCACGCCGATGACGCTGGCCCGGCCGATGGTGCGGACCGGGTCCTTGACCCGGTCGGCCGCGATGGCGGCGCTCTCCACGCCCGAGTAGATGAACAGCGTGACCGCTCCCGCCAGGGAGACGGCCGAGACCCAGCCGCCGCCGCTGGCGTTGAACGCCGGGTAGTTGTCCTGGTGCACGAAGAACAGGCCCACGATCGCCACGAACAGCAGCGGGGTGAACTTCAGAACCGTGGTGACCACCTGGAAGGCGGCCGCGTTGCGCACGCCGGCCAGGTTCACCACGGCCGGGATCCACAGCCCGGTCAGGCCGATGAGGATCGCGCTGAACGTGCTGCCCCAGTTGAGCCCGAACAGCCCGTGGGCCAGGTACTGGACGTAGCCCACCCAGGCCACGGCGATGGCCGCGTTGCCGATCCACGCGGTCAGCCAGAACGACCAGGCGATCCAGAACCCGGCGAACTCCCCGAACGCCTCGCGCGCGTAGGCGTAGGGGCCGCCCGCCGCCGGGGTGCGCCCGCCCAGGCGGCCGAAGACGATCGCCATGGCGATGGCGCCCGCGGTGACCAGGACCATGGAGACCAGGCTCACCGTGCCGAACGCGGCCAGCGAGGCGGGCAGCAGGAAGATGCCGGTGCCCACGACGTTCCCCATGACCAGCGCGACGGCCGCGCCGAGGCCGAGGCCGCCGGCTACCGCCGGGCGCCTCCCGCGGGCCGCCGTGGTCACGCCGTCGGAGGGCGGACGTGGTTCCCCCATGCGTGCCCCCCGCGCGAGTCCCCAGGAAGAGCCGCCGCCGAGCGCGTACGGCCCTCGGGGACGTGCCCTACGCGAAGGACGCCGACACGGGGAGTTGCGGGGGTTTTACCTGATCACGGCGTGCGGCAGGGGGTCGGGTGAACCCGTCACCAGCAGCACGACGGCGAACACCGCCAGGCACAGCGCCATCAGCGCCAGCGGCCAGGCCAGCGACGCCGGAGCGCCGTGCCGGGACATGGCCGCGAACAGCTCGGGGTCCTCGTCCCTGACCTGCCGGGCGATGGCCTTGAGCACCGACTGCTCGCGTGCCGACAGCGCCATGTGAAACCTCCCCCGAGAAGACTTAGAGCAGGTTTTATACCTGTATGTCGGTAATTGCCAAATTCGCTGGGCCGGCCGGGCCGAACGGCCGGCCAGGACGCCCGCCACACCCGGACGGCAGGGCGGGGCGCTCACGTTGTACCAGGTAGCCCCTGGTACTGTGTGTCCCGACCAACACCCTTTTAAGACCCGTCCCGTGAGGCGGGAAAGGTGGTGAGATCCCTCCATGTCCGATTCCAGGGCCGTGCTCGAAGGCCCGGACATCCACCGGGCGCTGACCCGAATCGCGCACGAGATCCTCGAACGCACCAAGGGCGCCGGTGACGTAGTCCTCCTCGGCATCCCCACCCGCGGCGCCACGCTCGCCCGCCGGCTCGGCGACCGCGTCGAGCAGTTCGAAGGGCTCAAGATCCCCGTCGGCTCGATCGACATCACCATGTACCGCGACGACCTGCGCCGCGGCCCCGTCCGCCCGCTCGGGCGCACCGAGCTGCCGCCCGACGGCATCGACGGCAAGGTGGTCGTCCTCGTCGACGACGTGCTCTACTCCGGCCGCACCGTCCGCGCCGCGCTCGACGCGCTCAACGACCTCGGCCGCCCGACCGCCGTGCAGCTCGCCACGCTGGTCGACCGCGGCCATCGCGAGCTGCCCATCCGGGCCGACTACGTGGGCAAGAACCTGCCCACCGCCAAGAGCGAGAAGGTCAAGGTCTACCTCTCCGAGATCGACGGCCGCGACGCCGTCCTGCTCATGAAGGAGGACGACAGGTGAACCGGCACCTCATCTCGGCGGGCGACCTGACCAAGGACGACGCGCTGCTCATCCTCGACACCGCCGAGGAGCTGGCCAGGGTCTCGGAACGATCCATCAAGAAGCTGCCCACGCTGCGCGGCCGCACGGTGGTCAACCTGTTCTTCGAGGACTCCACCCGCACCCGCATCTCCTTCGAGGCGGCGGCCAAGCGGCTCTCGGCCGACGTCATCAACTTCTCGGCCAAGGGGTCGAGCGTCTCCAAGGGCGAGTCGCTCAAGGACACCGCGCTCACCCTGGAGGCCATGGGCGCCGACGCCGTCGTCATCCGCCACGGCTCCTCCGGCGCGCCGCACCGGCTGGCCGGCTGGGTGCGCGGCAGCGTCGTCAACGCCGGCGACGGCACCCACGAGCACCCCACGCAGGCGCTGCTCGACGCCTTCTCGATGCGCCGCCGCCTCGGCGGGCTCGACGGCCGCCGGGTCACCATCGTCGGCGACGTGCTGCACAGCCGGGTCGCCCGCTCCAACGTGCTGCTGCTCAACACGCTCGGGGCCGAGGTCACCCTCGTCGCGCCGCCCACGCTGCTGCCCGTCTCGGTCGGCACCTGGCCGTGCGAGGTGTCCTACGACTTCGACGCCGTGCTGCCCAAGTCCGACGCGGTCATGATGCTGCGGGTGCAGAAGGAGCGGATGAACGCCGCCTACTTCCCCAGCGAGCGCGAGTACTCCCGCCGCTACGGCCTCGACCGCGACCGCTTCGCCAAGATGCCGGACGAGGCCATCGTCATGCACCCCGGGCCGATGAACCGGGGCATGGAGATCGCCGCCGAGGTGGCCGACTCGCCGCGCTCCACCATCGTGGAGCAGGTCGCCAACGGCGTGACCATCCGCATGGCCGTCCTGTACCTGCTGCTCGGGGGAGAGATCCAGTGATCATCCAGAATGTCAGGATCCTCGGCGGGGAGCCGGTGGACCTCCGGATCGCCGACGGGCGCATCGCCGAGATCGGCGCCGGCCTCGACGCCGGTCCCGGCGGCGAGACCGTCGACGGCGGCGGCGCGATCGCGCTGCCCGGCCTGGTCGACCTGCACACCCACCTGCGCGAGCCCGGCCGCGAGGACGCCGAGACCGTCCAGACCGGCACCCAGTCCGCGGCCCGCGGCGGCTACACCGCCGTGCACGCCATGGCCAACACCTCGCCCGTCGCCGACACCGCCGGCGTGGTCGAGCAGGTGTGGCGGCTCGGCCGCGAGTTCGGCCACTGCGACGTGCAGCCGGTCGGCGCGGTGACCGTCGGCCTGGAGGGCAGGCAGCTCGCCGAGCTCGGCGCGATGGCCGACTCGGCGGCCCGGGTCCGGGTCTTCTCCGACGACGGCAAATGCGTCAGCGACGCCGTGCTGATGCGCCGCGCCCTGGAGTACGTCAAGGCGTTCGACGGCGTCGTCGCCCAGCACGCCCAGGAGCCCAGGCTCACCGAGGGCGCCCAGATGAACGAGGGCGTCGTCTCCGGCAGGCTCGGCCTGACCGGCTGGCCGGCGGTGGCCGAGGAGGCGATCATCGCCCGCGACTGCCTGCTGGCCGCGCACGTCGGCTCCCGCCTGCACGTCTGCCACGTCTCCACCGCCGGCTCGGTCGAGATCATCCGCTGGGCCAAGTCCAAGGGCTGGAACATCACCGCCGAGGTCACCCCTCACCACCTGCTCCTCACCGACGACCTCGTCGAGGAGTCCCCGGTCGGCGCCTACAACCCGATCTACAAGGTCAACCCGCCGCTGCGCACGCACGCCGACGTCCAGGCGCTGCGCGCCGCGCTGGCCGACGGCACGATCGACGTCGTCGCCACCGACCACGCCCCGCACCCGGTCGAGGACAAGGAGACCGAGTGGCCGGCCGCGGCCATGGGCATGATCGGCCTGGAGACCGCGCTGAGCGTCGTCCAGGAGGCCATGGTCGAGACCGGGCTGCTCGACTGGGCCGGGGTCGCCGAGCGCATGTCGATCACCCCGGCCCGCATCGGCCGCCTGTCCGGCCACGGCCGTCCGCTGGAGCCGGGCGCGCCGGCCAACATCACGCTGTACGACCCGTCGGCCCGCACCGAGGTGGACCCCTCCGCCTACGCCTCCAAGAGCAGGAACACCCCGTACGAGGGGATGACGTTGCCCGGCCGGGTGGTCGCCACGTTCCTGCGCGGCACGCCGACCGTTCTCGAAGGGAAGCTGGTTTGAACACCGCGGTGCTCGTCCTGGAAGACGGCCGCGTCTTCCACGGAACTCCTTACGGCGCCGAAGGCGAGACGTTCGGCGAGATGGTCTTCAACACCGGCATGACCGGCTACCAGGAGACCCTCACCGACCCCTCCTACCACCGGCAGATCGTCGCCATGACGGCCCCGCACATCGGCAACACCGGCGTCAACGACGAAGACCCCGAGTCGGGCCGCGTCTGGGTCGCCGGGTACGTCGTGCGCGAGCCGTCCAGGATCGTCTCCAACTGGCGGGCCGACCGCTCGCTCGACGACTACCTCAAGCAGCAGGGCGTCGTCGGCATCGCCATCACCGGCACCCGCGCCCTGACCCGCCACCTGCGCGAGCGCGGCGCGATGCGGGCCGGCATCTTCTCGGCCCCCTCCGCGACGGTCGAGGAGCTCGTCGAGCGGGTGCGGCGCGCGCCCGCCATGGAGGGCGCCGACCTGGCCGCCGAGGTGGCCACGGCCGAGCCCTACGTCGTGCCCGCCGTGGGGGAGCGGCGCTTCACGGTCGCCGCCGTCGACCTCGGCATCAAGGGCATGACCCCGCACCGCATGGCCGAGCGCGGCTGCGAGGTGCACGTGCTGCCCGCCACGGCCACGTACGAGCAGATCATGGCGGTCGAGCCCGACGGCGTGTTCTTCTCCAACGGCCCCGGCGACCCCGCCACCGCCGACGTGTCGGCGCTGCGCAGCGTCCTTGAGGCCAGGGTGCCGTTCTTCGGCATCTGCTTCGGCAACCAGCTGTTCGGCCGGGCGCTCGGGCTGTCCACGTACAAGCTGCGCTACGGCCACCGCGGCGTCAACCAGCCGGTCCAGGACGTGCGCACCGGCAAGGTCGAGATCTCGGCCCACAACCACGGGTTCGCCGTCGAGGCGCCGATCGGCGAGCCGTTCGAGACGCCCTACGGCCCGGCCGAGGTCAGCCACGTCAACCTCAACGACCGGTGCGTGGAGGGCCTGCGCCTGCTCGACGGGCGCGCCTTCAGCGTCCAGTACCACCCCGAGGCCGCCGCGGGGCCGCACGACGCCGCTTATCTCTTCGACGAGTTCTGTGAGGTCATGAGCCGTGCCCAAGCGTGAGGACATCCGGTCGGTCCTGGTGATCGGCTCCGGCCCGATCGTGATCGGCCAGGCGTGCGAGTTCGACTACTCGGGCACGCAGGCCTGCCGCGTGCTGCGGGCCGAGGGCTTCCGCGTCATCCTGGTCAACAGCAACCCGGCCACGATCATGACGGACCCCGAGTTCGCCGACGCCACGTACGTCGAGCCGATCACCCCCGAGTACGTCGAGAAGATCATCGCCAAGGAGCGCCCCGACGCGCTGCTGCCCACCCTGGGCGGCCAGACCGCGCTGAACACCGCGGTCGCCCTGCACGAGTCGGGCGTGCTGGAGAAGTACGAGGTCGAGCTGATCGGCGCCGACTTCGACGCGATCCAGGCGGGCGAGAACCGCGAGAAGTTCAAGGAGATCGTCGCCAAGGTCGCCCGCGAGCACGGGCTGAACGCCGAGTCGGCCAAGTCGGTCATCTGCCACACCATGGAGGACTGCCTGGCCGCCGCCGGCGAGCTGGGCTACCCGCTGGTCGTACGGCCCAGCTTCACCATGGGCGGCGTCGGCTCCGGCTTCGCCTACGGCGAGGACGACCTGCGCCGCATCGCCGGCGCCGGCCTCGACGCCTCGCCGACCACCGAGGTGCTCCTGGAGGAGTCCATCCTCGGCTGGAAGGAGTACGAGCTGGAGGTCATGCGCGACAAGGCGGACAACGTCGTCATCGTGTGCTCCATCGAGAACATCGACCCGATGGGCGTGCACACCGGCGACAGCGTCACCGTCGCGCCCGCGCTGACCCTGACCGACCGCGAGTACCAGAACATGCGCGACGTGGCCATCGCGGTCATCCGCGAGGTCGGCGTGGACACCGGCGGCTGCAACATCCAGTTCGCCGTCGACCCGCGCACCGGGCGCATGATCGTCATCGAGATGAACCCGCGCGTCTCCCGCTCCAGCGCCCTGGCCTCCAAGGCCACCGGCTTCCCGATCGCCAAGATCGCCGCCAAGCTGGCCATCGGCTACACCCTCGACGAGATCCCCAACGACATCACCAAGGAGACCCCGGCCTCCTTCGAGCCGACGCTCGACTACATCGTGGTCAAGGTGCCGCGCTTCGCCTTCGAGAAGTTCCGCGGGGCCGACCGCACGCTGACCACGCACATGAAGTCCGTCGGCGAGGCCATGGCCATCGGCCGCTCCTTCACCGAGGCGCTGCAGAAGGCGCTGCGCTCGCTGGAGAAGAAGGACTCCGCCTTCACCTGGGCGGGCCCCGTCCAGGACAAGGACGAGCTGCTGGCGGCCTGCCGCACCCCGCACGACGGGCGGCTGCGCACGATGCAGCAGGCCGTGCGCGCGGGCGCGACCGCGGCCGAGCTGTTCGAGGCCACCAGCGTCGACCCCTGGTTCCTCGACCAGCTCCTCCTGCTGGAGGAGGAGGCCCAGGAGATCGCCGCCGCGCCCGAGCTGACCGCCGCCGCGCTGACCCGCGCCAAGCACCACGGCTTCTCCGACGCGCAGATCGCCGAGATCCGCGGCGTGGAGGAGGCCCACGTGCGCGGCCTGCGCCACGCGCTCGGCGTGCGGCCGGTCTACAACACCGTCGACACCTGCGCCGCCGAGTTCGCCGCCAGGACGCCGTACCTGTACTCCACCTACGACGAGGAGACCGAGGTACCCTCCGGCGAGCGGGAGAAGGTCATCATCCTCGGCTCCGGGCCCAACCGCATCGGGCAGGGCATCGAGTTCGACTACGCGTGCGTGCACGCCTCCTTCGAGCTGTCGCGGGCCGGGTTCGAGACCGTCATGGTCAACTGCAACCCCGAGACCGTCTCGACCGACTACGACACCTCCGACCGGCTCTACTTCGAGCCGCTCACGCTGGAGGACGTCCTGGAGGTCGTGCACGCCGAGCAGCAGACCGGCCCGGTCGTGGGCGTGATCGTGCAGCTCGGCGGCCAGACGCCGCTCGGCCTTGCGCAGGCGCTCAAGGACGCGGGCGTGCCCGTGGTCGGCACCTCGCCCGAGTCGATCCACCTGGCCGAGGAGCGCGGCGCGTTCGGGCGGGTGCTGGCCGAGGCCGGGTTGCCCGCGCCCAAGCACGGCACCGCGCTGACGGTGCCCGAGGCGCTGGAGATCGCCGGGGAGATCGGCTACCCGGTGCTCGTGCGGCCCTCGTACGTGCTCGGCGGGGCCGGCATGGCCATCGTCTACGACGACGAGACGCTGACGACGTACATGGCGGCCCAGGAGGGCGGCCACCCGGTCCTGGTGGACAAGTTCCTCGACGAGGCCATCGAGATCGACGTCGACGCGCTCTACGACGGCCAGGAGCTGTTCCTCGGCGGCGTCATGGAGCACATCGAGGAGGCCGGCATCCACTCCGGCGACTCGGCCTGCGCCCTGCCGCCGCTCACGCTCGGCAGCCACGACGTCAAGCGCATCCGCGCCGCCACCGAGGCCATCGCCGCCGGGGTGGGCGTGCGCGGGCTCCTGAACGTCCAGTACGCCATGTCGGCCGGCGTCCTGTACGTCCTGGAGGCCAACCCGCGGGCCAGCCGTACCGTGCCGTTCGTGTCCAAGGCGACGGCCACGCCGCTGGCCAAGGCGGCGGCCCGGGTGATGCTCGGCTCCTCGATCGCCTCGCTGCGCGCGGAGGGCATGCTGCCGGCCACCGGCGACGGCGGCACCCTGCCGCTGGAGGCGTCCATCGCGGTCAAGGAGGCCGTGCTGCCCTTCAACCGCTTCCGGGGCGTCGACACCGTGCTCGGGCCCGAGATGCGCTCCACGGGCGAGGTCATGGGCATCGACGCGTTCTTCGGCGTGGCGTTCGCCAAGTCCCAGGCCGGGGCCTACGGCGAACTTCCGACCAAGGGACGCGCGTTCGTGTCCGTGGCCAACAGGGACAAGCGTGCGATGATCTTCCCTGTGAAGGCACTGGCCGACCTCGGCTTCGAGATCCTCGCCACCGAGGGCACGGCCGAGGTGCTGCGCCGCAACGGTGTCCATGCCAAGATCGTGCGAAAGCACAGCGAGGGGACCGGGCCCGGAGGTGAGCCTACGAGCGTGCAGGCGATTCTCGACGGCGAGGTGGACCTGATCGTCAACACGCCGTTCGGCAGCCCCGGTCAGTCCGGGCCGCGCCTGGACGGCTACGAGATCCGCACCGCGGCGGTGCTGCGCGGCATCCCGTGCATCACCACCGTCGCGGGGCTGGCCGCGGCGGCGGCCGGGATCCAGGCGATCGTCCGCGGCGACGTCGGCGTGCGGTCACTCCAGGAGCACGCACAGGCACTACGCGGCTGACCCGCGCGGGAGGTGAAGACGACTGGCCGGCACACCTGTGCAGGTGACGGGCACGGTGCTGACGACGCGCCGGGTCGACGCCTACCATGCGCTGACGGTGGTGGCGCCCGGCATCGCCGAGCGTTACCGCCCCGGCCACTTCGTCTCCGTGGCGGTCGGCGGGGCCCACACGTCGATGGTGACGCGCCGCGCGCTGTCCATCCATGACGTCAAGTCCGACTACGGCGGCACGGTCGAGCTCGTCTTCACCGTCGCCGGGCCGGGCACGTCCTGGCTGGCCGAGCGGCGCGCCCGCGACACGCTCGACCTGGTGGGGCCGCTCGGCCGGCCCTTCCCGCTGCCGCGCGACCCGGTCAACTGCGTGCTGGTCGGCGCCGAGTACGGCTCGGCCGTGCTGTTCCCGCTGGCCGACGCGCTGCTGGCGCGCGGCTGCCGGGTCGACTTCGTGCTCGGCGGTGCCGGGGCCGACCGCGTCTTCGGCGCCATGCGGGCCCGCCGCATCGCCGAGACGACGACCCTGACCACCGAGGACGGCTCGCTCGGCCTGCGCGGCAAGGTCACCGACGCGCTGCCCTCGGTGATCGCCGACACCCGGGCCGACGCCGTCTACGCCTGCGCGCCCATGCCGGCGCTGCGGGCGGTCACGGCGGTGGCGATGGAGTTCGACATCCCCGTGCAGGTGGCCGTCGAGGAGCAGATGGCCTGCGGCATCGGGGTGTGCATGACGTGCGTCATCCCCGTCATCGGCGACGACGGCGCGACCAGGATGGTCCGCGCGTGCGCAGAGGGACCGGTGTTCCGGGGGGAGCGGGTGCGCTTCGAGGACGTGGGAACGATCCCGTTCGACGCGCTCGGCGCCCCCGGAGGCGGTGCACGACATGTCAGTTGATATGCGTACGTTTCTGGCGCACGTCGAGCTGGCGAACCCCGTCACCACGGCCGCCGGCTGCGCGGGCTCCGGACGCGAGCTCGCCCAGTTCTTCGACCTCCACCGGCTCGGCGCGCTGACCACCCGGTCCATCACCATGGCCCCCCGGGCGGGCCGGCCGACCCCGCGCATGGCCGAGACGCCCTCCGGCATGCTCAACGCCGTCGGGCTCCAGGGGCCGGGCATCGAGGCGTTCCTGGAGCGCGAGCTGCCCTGGCTGGCCCAGCGCGGCATCAAGACCATCGTCTCGATCGGCGGCGGCACCGTCGCCGAGTACTCCGAGCTGGCCCGCAGGCTCGCCGACGCGCCCGGGGTGACCGCGCTGGAGGTCAACCTTTCTTGCCCGAACATGGAGGACAGAGGGCGTGTCTTCGCGCGCGAGGGCAGCGCCGCGGCCGAGGTGATCGCCTCGGTGCGCTCCATCATGCGCTACGACGTCCCCGTGGTGGCCAAGCTCGCGCCCGACGTGGCCGACATCGTCTCGGTCGCGCGCGCCTGCGTGGACGCCGGGGCGGACGCCCTGTCCATGATCAACAACCCGCTCGGCATGGCCATCGACACCGAGGCGCTGCGCCCGTCGCTGGCCGCCGTCACCGGAGGGCTGTCGGGGCCCGCCATCCTGCCCCTGGCCGTCCGGTGCGTGTGGCAGGTGCACGCGGCCCTGCCCGGGGTGCCGCTGATCGGCATGGGCGGCGTGATGACCGGCAGGGACGCCTTCCAGCTCGTCCTGGCGGGCGCCTGCCTGGTCGGGGTGGGCACCGCGCTGTTCCACGACCCCTACGCGTGCCTGCGCATCGAGCGCGAGCTGGAGGACCTGCTGCGGGCACGCGGCTTCCAACGCCTCGCCGACGCCGTCGGCCTGGCCCACCGGCCGCCGGGGAGCGCTCCCCGGCACCTTCTAGTCGACTCCGAGGAGAGCTCCCCTTGACGCCCGCACCCATCGCCGTCGCCCTCGACGCCCCCGACCTGGAGACCGCCGCCAGGTGGGCGAGCCTGGTGACGCCGCACGTCAGCACCATCAAGGTGGGCCTGGAGCTGTACCTGCGCTACGGCCCCGACGTGATCGCCTCCGTGCGCGGCGCCAGCGGCGTCCAGATCTTCCTCGACCTCAAGCTGCACGACATCCCCAACACCGTCGCGGGCGCCGCCAAGGCCGTCGCCCGCCTGCGTCCGGCCATCCTGACCGTGCACGCGGCCGGCGGGGCCGCCATGATCCGGGCCGCGGTCGAGGCCGCCCCGCAGACCAAGATCGCCGCTGTGACGATCCTCACCTCGCTGGACGAGTCCGACCTCGACCGCATGGGCCTCACCGGACCGGCCGACGAGGCCGTGCGCCGCCTGGCCGCCCTGTCGGTCGAGGCCGGGGCCACGGCGCTGGTGTGCTCGCCCAACGAGGTCGCGGCGGTGCGGGCCGAGGTGGGGCCCGCCATCACCCTCATCACGCCGGGCGTGCGCCCTCAGGGGGCCGACGTCCAGGACCAGGTGCGCGTGGCGACACCCGAGCAGGCGCTGGCCGACGGCGCCGACCTGCTGGTCATCGGGCGTCCGATCACGGGCGCGGCGGACCCGGGAGCGGCGGCCGCCGCCATCGCCGCCTCACTGCGCCGCACGACCGCCTCCTGAACCCCGGCCGGGGCCCCGGCCCCGGCCACCCGCCGCGCCGGCTCCCGGCTCGGGCGTGGCCGCGCGAGGGCAGGGCTTTTCGCGGCGCGTGGAGACGCGCCTTTCTGCGCGCTTCCGGCGCGCGCGGAGGTGAGCCTCTGCGCGCAGGCGGGGACGCGCTCCTGCGTGCTTGTCCGCGTGGGCTTCCGGTGGGCGCGGTTCTCCGCGGGGCGGAGGCGCGCTTCTGGCGTGCCGCGAGGTGTGCTTGTCCGCGGAGGCGGGGGCACGATCGTCGCGTGCGCGGAGGGGGTGTTCTCCGTGCGGGCGCGGGGCATGGCGGCAGGTGTCGCCGGACCGTTCGCGCAGCCCTCGCTTCACAAGATCGTAATGCATCCGCAGGGCGTTCGCGCACCCTTCCCGATTCTGGTTTCGGTCCAGGTCCGGCCCTGGTTTCGGACATCGTCCGGTGCCGCGCGGGCGATCTTCGCCCTGTTCCGGGACGCTGTCCGGAGCGGACGCGTGAAGCGGGAAGTGAGGGCGATTTGATCAGCAGTGTGTAATTTTACGCTCACGGACAGTGATGAAGTGGATTTTGTGAGGAGAGAAACCGCTCTTGACGTTGCTTAGGGGGCGATGACCAGCTAGTTTCCCTTCCCGTCCGAGTACATCGACAGAAATTCGAGGTGACCCGGCGTGGCTCTTCCTCCCCTGACCCCTGAGCAGCGCGCCGCAGCCCTTGAGAAGGCTGCCAAGGCCCGTAAAGAGCGTGCCGAGGTCAAGAACCGGCTCAAGCATGGCGCGGTTTCTCTGGCTGAGGTGCTCAAGGATGGGCAGACCGACGACGTCATCGGCAAGATGAAGGTGTCGGCCCTGTTGGAATCGCTCCCCGGCGTGGGCAAGGTCCGCGCCAAGCAGCTCATGGAGCGGCTTGCCATCGCCGAGTCCCGCCGCGTGCGGGGTCTCGGCGCGAACCAGAGGGCTTCCCTCGAGCGCGAGTTCGGTGGCAACGAGAGCTAATCTCTGTTCCACAAGAAAGCGCAGGTTCAACGGGGGGTAGGAAGTGACCGACAGGTCCTGGTCCGGCGAAGCAAGGGCCCACGAGGCAGTCGGATCGGGAGCGAAGGTCGGCTTCCTCCCCCTGAGCAGGAGGCGTCTGACGGTCCTGTCAGGGCCGTCGGGCGTCGGCAAGTCCACGGTCGTCGCCGAGCTCCGGCGGGCACACCCCGAGGTGTGGCTGTCGGTCTCGGTGACCACCAGGAGGCCCCGTCCCGGTGAGGTCAACGGGGTCCACTACTTCTTCGTCGACGGCGAGGAGTTCGACCGGCTCGTCGAGGCCGGCGAGCTGCTGGAGTGGGCCGAGTTCGCGGGCAACCGCTACGGCACCCCGCGCGAGCCGGTGCTGGACAAGCTCGCCCAGGGCGTGCCGACCGTCCTGGAGATCGACCTGGAAGGCGCCAGGCAGGTGCGCACCACCATGCCCGACGCCCTGCTGGTCTTCCTGGCCCCCCCGACGTGGGAGGAGCTGGAGAAGCGGCTGCGCGGCCGCGGCACCGAGCCGGAGGACGTCATCGAGCGCCGGCTCAAGGCCGGGCGGGTCGAGATGGCGGCCGAGTCGGAGTTCGACCTCACGCTGGTGAACACGAGTGTCCAAGAAGTGTGCCACCGGCTGATAGCCTTGATGACTGACCCTCAGGGGGTCACCACCACCATCAACCGAGAGGTCTGACAATCGTGGCAGGCACCACCCCGGCCGCGGAGGGCATCACCAACCCGCCGATCGACGCGCTGCTCGACATCGTCGACAGCAAGTACTCCCTGGTGATCATGGGTGCCAAGCGCGCCCGCCAGATCAACGCCTACTACTCCCAGCTCGGCGAGGGCCTGCTGGAATACGTCGGGCCGCTGGTCGAGACGCATGCTCAGGAGAAGCCGCTGTCCATCGCGCTGCGCGAGGTCTCCGAGGGCCTGCTCAACGCCGAGCCCATCGAAGGCGCGGTCTGACCCCTTCGATGAAGGTCGTCCTCGGCGTCAGCGGCGGCATCGCCGCGTACAAGGCATGTGAGCTGCTGCGGCTGTTCACCGAGTCAGGTCACGAGGTGCGGGTCGTCCCGACCCGCGAGGTCCTGCGTTTCGTGGGTGAGCCCACGTGGGCCGCCCTGTCGGGCAACCCCGTGACCGCCGACGTCTGGGACGACGTTCACGAGGTGCCCCACGTCCGCATCGGCCAGCGCGCCGATCTCGTCGTGGTGGCGCCGGCGACCGCCAACACCCTGGCCAAGGCGGCCCACGGGCTCGCCGACGACCTGCTGACCAACACGCTGCTGACGGCGCGCTGCCCGGTCGTGTTCGCCCCGGCCATGCACACCGAGATGTGGCAACATCCGGCCACTCGCGCCAACGTCGCGACCCTGCGCGAGCGCGGGGCCGTCGTCATCGACCCGGCCGTGGGGCGCCTCACCGGCGCCGACACCGGCCCCGGCCGCCTGCCCGACCCCGCCGAGATCTTCCAGGTCTGCCTGCGCGTGCTGCGCGGCAGGCCGCGCGACCTGGCCGGGCGCAAGGTGGTGATCTCCGCCGGGGGCACCCGCGAGGCGATCGACCCGGTCCGCTACATCGGCAACCGCTCGTCCGGCCTGCAGGGGTACGCCCTGGCCCGCACGGCGGTCGCGCGCGGCGCGGAGGTGACCCTCGTGGCGGCCAACGTCGCCCTCCCCGATCCCGCGGGGGCCGCCGTGGTGCGGGTGGGGTCCACGGCCGAGCTGCGCGAGGCGGTGCTGGCCGCCACCGAGAAGGCCGACGCCGTCGTCATGGCGGCCGCGGTGGCCGACTTCCGCCCGGCGTCCCGGCACGAGACGAAGATCAAGAAGACCGACGGCGAGCCCGATCCCATCCACCTGACGAAGAACCCCGACATCCTGGCCGAGCTGGGCCGGCTGCGGCGCGAGGGCGGCGCCGGTCCGCGGGTGATCGTCGGGTTCGCGGCCGAGACCGACGACGTGCTCGCCAACGGGCAGGCCAAGCTGGCCAGGAAGGGCTGCGACCTGCTGGTCGTCAACCAGGTGGGGGAGGGGCTGGCGTTCGGCACGCCCGACAACGCCGCCACCGTCCTCGTCGCCGGCGGCGAGCCGGTCGAGGTGCCGCGCGGCCCCAAGGACGACGTCGCCGACGCCGTCTGGGACCTGGTCGCGCCCCGTCTGTCCTGACGCGCGTTTTCGCGCAAGAACGATTACCTGATCGCCAGTTGCGGCACCCCGGACGCCTACCGATACTTGGGGGCAAAGGGGGACGGAATGCCGGTGGGTTCCGCTGTCAGGGAACGTTGCAGGAGATTGCTGGAGGACCAGGGAGGGATCCGTTACGTCTTCCCCGCGTTGTCCGTGGGGCCGACGGGAACGGGCCACTTCCTCATCGTCGTCACCGATTCGTCCGTCTCGGTGCTCACCACCAGGACCCTCAGGAGCGACCGGCCGGTCGCGGTGTTCGCCACGTACCCGCGGCACACCAGGCTCGGCCCGATCCTGCCCGGCCCGTTCATCGAGCTCGGCACCACCGTGTTCGAGTTCGACGAGGAGTACGCGGCGGTGGTGTCCGCCGCCGACGCCGAGGTCTTCGCGCCCGAGACGCTGCCGCCGGATCCCCTTCCCGACCTGTGACCGGACACATGCGGGACACGTGACCGGACACGGACACGGGACGGTTTCGCGACCGGACGCCGGGTGGGGCTAGACTTCGGCGAGGCCCTGGCGTGTTCTTCCGTCCCGGGCCCAACATCCGTCAGCAGCCGCTGCATGAGGAGCCACTGAGTTGTCACGTCGCCTGTTCACCTCCGAGTCGGTCACCGAAGGCCACCCGGACAAGATCGCCGACCAGATCAGTGACGCGATTCTCGACGCCATGCTCAAGGACGACCCCAAGAGCCGGGTCGCCGTCGAGACGCTGATCACTACCGGCCAGGTCCATGTCGCAGGCGAGGTCACGACCGAGACCTACGTCGACATCCCCGGCGTCATCCGGGAGAAGATCCTGGAGATCGGCTACGACGCTTCCCACAAGGGCTTCGACGGCGCCTCCTGCGGCGTGTCGGTGTCCATCGGCGCGCAGTCGCCCGACATCGCCCAGGGTGTCGACGACGCCTACGAGCACCGTGTGGGCGGCGACGCCGACGAGCTCGACCGCCAGGGCGCCGGCGACCAGGGCCTGATGTTCGGCTACGCCTGCCGCGAGACGCCGGAGCTGATGCCGCTGCCGATCACGCTCGCGCACCGGCTCGCCCAGCGCCTGTCCGAGGTCCGCAAGACCGGCAAGGTTCCCTACCTGCGCCCCGACGGCAAGACCCAGGTCACCATCGAGTACGACGGCGACAGGCCCGTCCGCCTCGACACCGTGGTCGTCTCCACCCAGCACGCGGCCGAGATCGACCTCAAGGAGATGCTCGCTCCCGACATCAAGGAGCACGTGGTCGACCCCGTGCTCGACGGTCTGGAGATCGAGACCGAGGGCTACCGGCTGCTGGTCAACCCGACCGGCCGTTTCGAGATCGGCGGCCCGATGGGCGACGCCGGCCTGACCGGCCGCAAGATCATCATCGACACCTACGGCGGCATGGCCCGCCACGGCGGTGGCGCGTTCTCGGGCAAGGACCCGTCCAAGGTCGACCGCTCGGCGGCCTACGCGATGCGCTGGGTGGCCAAGAACGTCGTCGCGGCCGGGCTGGCCGACCGGTGCGAGGTGCAGGTCGCGTACGCGATCGGCAAGGCGCAGCCGGTGGGTCTGTTCGTGGAGTGCTTCGGCACCGAGAAGCTGCCGGTGGAGCAGATCCAGGCGGCCGTGCTGCGCGTCTTCGACCTGCGTCCGGCCGCGATCATCCGCGACCTCGACCTGCTGCGCCCGATCTACTCCGAGACCGCCGCCTACGGGCACTTCGGCCGTGAGGGCTTCTCCTGGGAGTCCACCGACCGCGCCGAGGCCCTTCGGACGGCTGCGGGTCTCTGACCTATTCGGTCTCTGACCTACTCGGTTTCTGGTTTCGTGCAGGTGCCGCATTCGGCCCTTTTGGGGGTTGGGTGCGGCACTTGTCGTCGGCTGGGGTGGTTCGGTGCGGGCGTTCGCCTGGTCTCTTGAAGGCCGCAGCTCGCGGGTGGCTGCTGAACTCTTGGGGAGCGGCGGGCTTGTCCGTCTTCGTGAGGCCGTTTCCGGGCGGGTCTGGCGGTGGGCGCGGGTCTGCGTGTTTGTCGCGTCCTGTGTGCTCGCTTGCGCTGTTCGGGCTGGTGGGGGAGTGGGTGGCCGGCGGGGGCGGTGCGGGGGTGTGCGCCGGTGGTGTGGGGATGGCGGGGCGCGGGGTCTGGTAGACGTTAGTGCGTGACCCACTCCGACGACGCCCTCCTGCCGCTCGACGCCGTGCGGCCTCCTGCGTCGTCCAAGGACACCAAGGGGGCGGTGGTCGCGGCGCCCGAGCGGCCCGTCGCGCGGGTGGTCGTGGACAGCCCGCTGCCGCACCTCGACCGGCCCTTCGACTACCTGGTGCCCGCCGCCATGCACGAGGCGGCCCGGCCGGGGGTGCGGGTGCGGGTGCGGTTCGCGGGCAAGCTGATCGACGCGTTCCTGCTGGAGCGGGTGGACGAGAGCGACCATGAGGGCAAGCTGACGCCGCTCGAACGGGTGGTCTCGCCCGAGCAGGTGCTGACGCCGGAGATCGCCGGTCTGGCCCGCGCGGTGGCCGACCGTTACGCGGGCACCCTCACCGACGTCCTGCGCCTGGCCATTCCACCGCGCCACGCCAAGGCCGAGGCCGAGGTCCCGCCCCCCGCAGACCCGCCTCCCGCAGACCCGCCCCCCGCCGAATCGCCCGCCGCCGATCTGGCCCCGGAGGCCGCTCCCTCCGGCGAGGCGGCGCAGAGCGCTTCCCCTGCCGTGGCCCGAGCCGCCGCGAGCGCGTCTCCCGTCGCGGCCCAGGCGGCTGAGCCTGGGGCTCCGGCCGCGGCCCGAGCTGCCGGGAGCGGGGTTCCCGACATCGTCCGGGCCACCGGAAGCGAATCTGCCGCCGTCGCGGTCGCACAGGTGGCCTCGGGTGCGCCTGCCGCGATCGGCGGAGCGCGAGACGTGGGGGGCTCGTCCTTCTCGGGACGGGGGCTGGAGCCGCCGGCCCCGATGAACGGGCGGGCCGAGCAGGACGGAACCCCGCGCCGGGTCGCGACCCGACCGGCGGAGGCCCCCGCGCGCGGACGGACGGCGTCCCGTCCGGAGCACATGAACAGGACGGACACCCCCGAACGGGCGGCAGAGGGCCGCAAGAGCGCCTGGGACGCCTACCCGACCGGCCCCTCCTTCCTGGACGCCCTCCGCCACGGCCGTGCCCCCCGCGCCGTATGGTCCGCGCTGCCCGGCGCCACGGGATGGGCCGGAGCCATGGCGGAGGCGGTGCTCGCCACCCTCGACGGCGGGCGCGGAGCGGTCCTCGTGGTGCCCGACGGCAAGGACGTCGCGCTGGCGGACGCCGAGTTCGAGCGGCTGCTCGGCCCCGGCAGGCATGTGGCGCTCACGGCCGACCTCGGACCCGCCGAGCGTTACAGGCGATGGCTGAAGGTCCTCAGAGGCCAGGTGCGCGCCGTCGTGGGCACCCGGGCCGCCATGTTCGCCCCCGTCGCGCAGCTCGGTCTGGTGGCCATCTGGGACGACGGCGACGACCTGCACGCCGAACGCCTGGCCCCCTACCCCCACGCCAGGGAGGTCCTCGGCCTGCGCGCCCACCGGACGGGCGCGGCCATGCTGATCGGCGGCTACGCGCGTACGGCCGAGGCCACCCAGCTCATCGCCGCGCGCTGGGCGAGGCCGATCGTGGCCGCCCGCACGACGATCAGGAGCCTGGCCCCGCGGGTGCGTCCCGCCGGTGAGGACGCCGAGCTGGCCAAGGACCAGGCGGCCCGGCAGGCGAGGCTGCCCAGCCTGGCCTGGCGGGCGCTGCGCCAGGGGCTGGAGAGCGGGCCGGTGCTGGTCCAGGTGCCCAGGCGCGGCTACCTGCCGGCGCTGGCCTGCCGCCACTGCCGCGCCCCGGCGCGCTGCGTCCTGCCGCCCACCAGGATCGCCCCGC
Organism: Nonomuraea sp. NPDC003560; assembly: GCF_042878785.1. Taxonomy (NCBI): domain Bacteria; kingdom Bacillati; phylum Actinomycetota; class Actinomycetes; order Streptosporangiales; family Streptosporangiaceae; genus Nonomuraea; species Nonomuraea sp. NPDC003560. The sequence continues at coordinate 627,098 of NZ_JBIAOF010000002.1, forward strand.
ACCTGGCCGCGCCGGTCCCCGGCGGCCGGCAGACGGCGGCTCTCGGCGAGGCGGAGCCGGACGCCGGAGCTCTGAGCACCGCCACGGAAGCGACGGGCGGGACGCCGGAAGGTCACGGGAGCGGCGAGTCGCTGTGCCACGGGCCGCTCGCGCTCAGAGCCGGGCACGCCGCCCCCTACTGCCGCTGGTGCGGCCGGGTGGACGCCGACTGGCGGTGCCCGTCCTGCGGCAGCCCCCGGCTGCGGGCGGTCGTCACCGGGGCCCGGCGCACCGCCGAAGAGCTGGGGCGGGCCTTCCCGTCGGTGCAGGTGCGCACCTCGGGCCGCGACGGCGTGCTGGCCGGCGTGCCCGCCACGCGCGCCCTCGTGGTCGCCACGCCCGGCGCCGAGCCGGTGGCCGAGGGCGGCTACGCGGCGGCCGTGCTGCTCGACGGATGGGCGCTGCTCGGCCGGGCCGACCTGCGGGCGGGGGAGGAGACGCTGCGCCGGTGGATGAACGCCGCCGCGCTGCTGCGGCCCTCCGCCGAGCTGGTGGTCCTCGGGGACGCTGGGCTGCCGTCCGTGCAGGCGCTGCTGCGGTGGGACCCGATCACGCACGCCGAGCGCGAACTGGGCGACCGGGCCGAGCTCGGGTTCCCGCCCGCCGTTCGGATGGCGACGCTGACGGGTTCGGCGAGCGCCGTCCGGCAGATGCTGGACGAGGTGCGCCTCCCACCGGACGCCCAGGTGCTGGGCCCGGTCCCGGTCGACGAGTCGGGCCTGGAACGGGCCATGATCCGGGTACGCCGCGGCGGCGGGGCGGCGTTGTCGGCCGCGCTCAAGGGGGCCAGTGGGGTGCGTGCGGCGCGTAAGACACCAGATGTCGTGAGGGTGAGTGTCGACCCACTCGACCTGATTTAGACCGTTTCCCCGATTCGCTCATCTGTTGGTCAGCCGTTAGCGTGCCCCTGTGTCGATCGAATGGGTGAACCAGGCCATCGACGACCTGCGCGCATGGGGGCGCGCGCGGGAAGTCGAAGTGGACGCGGACGAGGTCCGCCTGCTCTGCGACTACGCCAGCGACTATCTCAACGTCAACGAACTGCGCGACTTCACGCCGGAGACCTTCGACGAGCTGCTGCTGTCCATCTACCCGCGCAAGGTCATCGCGCCGCCCGAGAGCGCGCCCGAGACCGTGGCGGCCGCCCGCACGCTGGTGGACTACCTCGGCGAGGCCGGTCACGCCAGCCCGGCCACCGTGGCCGGCATGCGGGCCCGGCTCGACGACATCGGCCCCCGCATGCCCGAGGCGCTGGCCGACCCGGCCAACTTCGGCATGGCCAAGAGCCTGTTCAGCTCGATCGGGCCCGAATCGCTCGAACAGGCGGTGCCGATCCCGTCCGGGGAGCTGCCCGACCTGGGTGAGGCGCCGTGCGACTGTCCGGGCTGCACCCCGCTGCCCGCCGTCCGGCTGGCCTCGGAGGAGGAGCTGACCGAGGCGCTGCGGACCGTTCCGAAGCTGGCCGGCGGCCCCCCACCGGGCGACGGCGAGCCGCTGGACGCCTGGGCCGAGACCGTGGCCCGGCTGCTGGAGGACGACACCGGCGGCGAGATCACCGGCCACGCCGAGCTCGACGAGGGCCTCTACGACCTGTTCGACATGCTCTACCGACTCCAGACGCCGGTGCCGCTCCAGGTCGTCGCCGACTACCTGGAGGAGGTCTCGGGCGAGGGCGGCATCGACGTGGCCGGGGCGCTCGACCGGCTGGCCGGGTGGGGCATGGTCCGCCTCGACGGCGAGGCGGCCGAGCTGACGCCGCTGGCGGTCTGGGGGCTGCGCGAGCACTACCTCTCGCTCGGCCTCGACGCCCCGGTCGCCCCCGACCTGGGCGAGGCCGACGCGCGCGGCCTCATCGAGGGGCTGCTCGAAGGGCTGCCCGCCGAGCTGGCCGAGCAGGACATCTCCCGCTGGCTGTCCGGCCGCGCGCCGGGCGAGGCCGCGGCCGAGCTGCTGACCGCCGCCTCCGGCGCGCCCGCCGTGGCCCGCGGCATCGCGATCACCATCGTCGACCGGCTGGGCGCCGAGGCCGAGCCGCAGGTGCGCGACCACCTCGACGACCAGGAGTTGCGCCCGCACGTCATACACTGGCTGGCCGCACGTGGTCTCGGCGCGCCGCCGCTCACCCAGGACGAACTGCTCTGGGTCAGCGTCGACATGCTCGCCCTGGCGATGCCCGCCGCGCGGGAGGATCCGGAGATCTTCGCCGAGAACATGGCGGCGTCCGGTCCGCCGGCCCATCTGATCGAGGAGATGTGGCGGGTCGACCACCCCGACGTCGTCGAGGTTCTGGAGCTGCTCGGACGCTCCATCCCCGACGACACGGTGGCCAAGGCGGCGCGCAAGGCGGCGTTCAAGGCGCGCTCCCGGGCCATCCGTTGAGTACGTCCTTGTGACTGCTGTGCAGTAAGTTTCCTGGGTGGCAAACAATGTCTTCGACCTCGCCGAGCTGCGCAAGCTGATCGATGAGCAGGCCGCCGTGCCTCCACGGCCACCTGAGGAGACCTCCGTGGAGCACGAGGCGCTGACCTTCCCGCCCGTCCTGCTGGCGAGCGACGCCGAGCTGGCCCGCGCGGTGCCCGCGGTCCCGCTCGTCGCCGACGCCATCCGCCTGACCGCCTGGACGGGCAGCCGCGAGGTGGGCGCCGACGGCATGCTGAGCGAGTCCGACGCCAGGGCCGCCGCGGAAGAGCTGGGGCTCCAGGAGTCGCGGCTGCGGCTCATCTGGATCGTCGCGGTCAACACCGGCCTGCTGCGCATCCTCGGCGGCCGGGCCTCCCGCGGCCCGCTGTCGATGCAGCTCACGGTCGAGGCCACGCTGGAGTTCTGGGACGGCGTGGTGATGGACGTCCTCGACCGCGCCGACGAGGGCCTGACCGGCTCCTCCGTGGTCGACGACCACCTGGCCGAGATGCTGGCCACGATCTACTCGGTGCGTTCCGGCGTCGCCGTGGGCAACCTGGCCAGGGGCATCCTGCAGTCGCACGAGGTCGCCTGCGCGCCCGGCCCGGTCGAGATGCGCAGGCTGGCCGCCGCGCTGCCGGCAGAGCTGCTGGAGGCGGTCTCGCTGCTGGCGTACTGCGGGCTGGTGGAGCAGACCGAGGCCGGGCGCACGGCGCTCACGCCGCTCGGGGTCTGGGCCGTCCGGCGCGACCTGCTGCGCGAGGGCCACGACGCGCCCACCGCCGCCGAGGTGCAGGTCTTCGCCGACCTGTCGGCCGCCGAGCTGGTCGAGGCGCTGGTGAAGGGCACCGCCACGCAGAGCGCCGTGGCGGGCTGGCTGGAGCGGCGGCCCCCCGAGGCGGCCGCCCGCGAGCTGATCGAGATCGCCGCCTCCGGCACCGCCGGGCAGCGCGGCGCGGTCGGCGCGATCCTGGAGGAGCTGGGCCCCGAGGCCGAGCAGCCCGTGCGGCAGGCGCTCGACCATCCGCTCATGCGCCGCTACGCCGCCTCCTGGCTGCACATCCGTGACCTGGAGGCCCCGCCGCTCAGCCCCGAGGACCACACCTGGATCGCGGTCGACAACCTCGCCGCGCTCATGCACCTGTCCGGTCCGGCCGCGGGCCGCCTCGACATGCCCGAGCCGGGCGAAGACCTGATCAAGCTCGTCGGCGAGATGCCCGCGGTCGGCCACCCCGACACGCTGGCCGTGCTCGACATGCTCGCCGGCTCCCACGACGACCGGGCGGTGGCCAAGGCGGCGCGCAAGGCCGCGATGAAGGCCCGCTCCCTGCGCCACGACCGGCCGCCGGCCCACCGCCGGTAAACTGGGCTGATCCACGTTCGAGAACAGGAGTGAGCCCCTTGGCGATCCAGTCGATCCGGCTGTTCGGAGATCCGGTGCTGCGCACCCCGGCGGCCCCGGTCGTCGACTTCGACAAGGAGCTCCGCAAGCTGGTCAAGGACCTCACCGACACGATGATGGACGCCCCGGGCGCGGGCCTGGCGGCCCCGCAGATCGGCGTCGGCCTGCGGGTGTTCACCTACTACGTCGACGACCAGCTCGGCCACCTCATCAACCCCGACCTCGACCTGTCGGCCGACCTCGACGAGGAGGGCGAGGAGGGCTGCCTGTCCTTCCCCGGCCTGTCCTACCCGACGCCGCGCGCCGTCCGCGCCGTGGCCAAGGGCTTCGACATGCACGGCGAGCCGGTCACGCTGGAGGGCACCGACCTGATGGCCCGCTGCTTCCAGCACGAGACCGACCACCTCGACGGCATCCTGTTCATCGACCGCATGGACCCCAAGCAGCGCAAGCTGGCCATGAAGGCGATCCGCGAGGCCGAGTGGAGCGGCCTGTCCGCCCCCGTGATCAAGATGTCGCCGCACGCCACCGGCGGAAGGGCGCTCTGACGATGCGGCTGGTCTTCGCGGGCACACCCGAGACGGCGCTGCCGTCGCTGCGCATGCTGATCGACTCGCCGCGGCACGAGGTCGTGGCCGTCATCACCCGTCCCGACGCCCAGTCAGGGCGGGGGCGCAAGGTCCACCCCTCGCCGGTGGCCGAGCTCGCGGAGGAGGCCGGCATCGAGGTGCTGCGCCCGGCCAAGGTCGGCGACCCCGCCTTCCTCGACACGCTGCGCGCGCTGGAGCCCGACTGCTGCCCGGTGGTGGCCTACGGCGCGCTGTTGCCGCAGTCGGCCCTCGACGTGCCCCGCCATGGCTGGATCAACCTGCACTTCTCGGTCCTGCCCGCCTGGCGCGGCGCGGCGCCCGTCCAGCACGCGGTGCTGCACGGCGACGAGATCACCGGCGCCACGACGTTCCAGATCGTCAAGGAGCTCGACGCGGGCCCGGTCTACGGCGTCGTCACCGAGGAGATCCTGACCCACGACACCAGCGGCTCCCTTCTCGAACGCCTGTCGATCTCCGGCGCCGGCCTGCTGGCCGCCACGCTCGACGGCGTCGAGGACGGCGCGCTGGAGGCCCGTCCCCAGCCGCTCGACGGCGTGACGATCGCACCCAAGATCAACGTCGCCGACGCGCGGGTCGACTGGTCCAAGCCCGCCATGCGGGTCGACCGCCTGATCCGCGCCTGCACCCCCGGCCCGGGGGCGTGGAGCGAGTTCAGGGGCCAGCGGGTGAAGCTCGGCCCGGCGAAGGTCGCCGTCCAGGCCGACCGGCTCGCGCCCGGCCGGATCCTGGCCACGAAGAGCCACGTGCTCGTCGGCACCGCCACCGACCCGGTCGAGCTGGGCGAGGTGCAGCCGCAGGGCAAGCGGGCGATGGGCGCGGTCGAGTGGGCGCGCGGCGTCCGGCTTGCGAGTGACGATGCCTTCGCGTGAACCCCGCCGGTCGCCGGCCGGCTCCACGGGCACCAGGCCCCGCGGAGCGAACCGTCCGCGCCGCCCCGCCCGCGACCACGCTCGCAACGCCGCCTTCGACCTCCTGCGGGCCGTCGACGAGCGCGACGCCTACGCCAACCTGCTCCTGCCGCGCCTGCTGCGCGAGCGCGACATCCGCGGGCGTGACGCGGCGCTGGCCACCGAGCTGGCCTACGGCACGCTGCGCGGCCTCGGCACCTACGACGCGATCATCGAGATGTGCAGCGACCGGGCGCCCGACCCGGCCGTGCGCGACGCCCTGCGGCTGGGGGCCCACCAGCTCCTGCGCATGCGCGTCCCGCCGCACGCCGCCGTCGGCACCACCGTCGATCTCGTACGCCTGCGCATCGGCCAGGGCGCGGCCAAGTTCGTCAACGCGGTGCTGCGCAAGATCGGCTCGCGCGAGCTGGAGGACTGGATCCCCATCGTCGCGCCCGACTCCGACCAGGACCCGGTCGGCCATCTGGCCGTCGCCTACGGGCATCCCCGGTGGATCGTCTCGGCCTTCCGCGACGCGCTGGGCGGCGGCGGGGAGCTGGCCGACCTGCTCGACGCCGACAACGTCCGGCCGCTGGTGACGCTGGTCGCCCGGCCGGGGCGCAGCTCCGTGGCCGAGCTGGCCGAGTCCGGGGCCGCGCCCGGCCGTTACTCGCCGTACGCGGCCTACCTGCGTGAGGGCGACCCCGGGCAGATCGAGGCCGTGGCCGAGACCCGCGCGGCCGTCCAGGACGAGGCCAGCCAGCTCGTGGCGCTCGCCCTGACCCGCGTGCCGCTCGACGGCGAGGACGAGGTCTGGCTCGACATGTGCGCCGGGCCGGGCGGCAAGGCGGGCCTGCTCGACGCCATCGCCACGTACGGCGACCTCGCGGGCCTCGACGGCGAGCGCCGTCCGGGCGACGGCGACGCGGCGAGTATCGGCGACGCGGCGAGTAACGGCGGTGCGGCGAGCGGCGGCCCTGTGGCGTTCCCCGGTGGGGCGCGGGTGCTGGCCGCCGACGTGCAGTACCACCGGGCGCGGCTGGTCTGGCAGACCACCAGGACCGCCTCGGTCGTCACCGCCGACGGCACCGAACCCGCCTGGCGGCCCGGGGTGTTCGACCGGGTCATGCTCGACGCCCCCTGCACGGGGCTGGGCGCGCTGCGGCGGCGTCCGGAGGCCCGGTGGCGGCGCGACCCGGCCAGCATCGCCGAGCTGGGCACGTTGCAGCGGCGGCTGCTCGGCACGGCCCTCGACGCCGTGCGCCCGGGTGGGGTGGTGGCGTACGTGACCTGCTCGCCGCACCTGGCCGAGACGCGCGTCGTGGTCGGCGACGTCATGGGCCGCAGGGGTGACGTGGAGCAGCTCGACGCGCGCGACTACCTGCCGGAGGTCGACGGGCTCGGCGACGGGCCGTACGCGCAGTTCTGGCCCCACCGCCATGGCACCGACGCCATGTTCCTCGCCCTCCTCCGCAAACGCCCCTGACCCCGCCCACCCCTCGCCCGCGAGCTGGGCGACTGCGTGCGGGGCGCGTCGCTGGGCGCCCGGCCGCCCCTCGCCCGTGTGCTGGACGTCTGCGTGCTGGACTCCCGCGTGCCGGGCGCCCACGCGTTGGGCGCCCGTCCGCTCCTCTCCCGTCCGCTCCTCTCCCGTCCCTTGCCTGTGTGGTGGCGGGGGTGGCGTGGTGGGAGGGGGCGTCGAGGGGGAGCGGGCGGTTCAATAGACTGGCGCATCATGGCCGTACAGATCTCGCCCAGCATCCTCGCCGCCGACTTCGCGCGGCTGGCCGACGAGGCCGCCGCCGTGCCGAACGCCGACTGGCTGCACGTGGATGTCATGGACTACCACTTCGTGCCCAATCTCACCCTCGGGCTGCCCGTGGTGGAGTCCCTGCGCAAAGCCACCCAGACGCCCCTCGACTGCCACCTCATGATCGCCGACCCCGACCGCTGGGCCCCCCAGTACGCCGAGGCCGGGGCGGGCAGCGTGACCATCCACGCGGAGGCGTCCAAGGCGCCGGTGCGGACGTTGCGCGAGATCCGGTCGCTCGGCGCCAGGGCGGGGCTCGCGCTCAACCCGGCCACGGCGGTGGAGCCGTTCGAGGGGCTGTTCGGTGAGATCGACATGCTGCTGCTGATGACGGTCGAGCCCGGGTTCGGGGGGCAGAAGTTCCTCGACATGGTGCTGCCGAAGGTGCGGGCGGCGCGGGCGATGATCGAGCGGCACGGCGGGTCGGTCTGGCTGCAGGTCGACGGGGGTGTGACGGCCGAGACGATCGAGCGCTGCGCGGAGGCGGGCGCCGACGTGTTCGTGGCCGGCAGCGCGGTCTACGGGGCCGCCGACCCGGTGGCCGCCATCGACGCCCTCCGCGCCGCCGCCACCCGCTGACCCTCCCTCGGCACTCGCCTGGCGTTCCCGGGCACTTGCCGACCGTTCCCGCCACCTGCTGACCGTTCCTCGTTCACCGCTGCCCCTTCCCGCCACGGGCGTGCCCCGCGCGCTCCCGTGGCCCCTCCGCCCCTCAGTGAGGTGTGGTCGGCGGCAGGGGTGTGTGGCTCCTTCGCCTCACCACGAGGCGTGCGCCGCATTGGGCGGAACCCCGCGACGCCCGCCAGGCACTCCCGCGGCCTCTCCGCGAGGCGCGCACCACAGTCCTGCCACCGCGCCTCGGTCCACTGGGGCGCGGGCCCGCTGGGTGCGCGCCCACCGGGGCACGCGCTCACTGAAGCTGCGGGCCAGAGGAGGTGCATGCCCAGTGGGGTGCAGGCCCACCAGGAGTGCAGGCCCGTTCGGGGTGCAGGTCCGCTCGGGGGTGAAGGCTCGTTCGGGGTGTGGGTCCGCTCAGGGGGGCGGGGCCAGGGGAGTGCAGGCCCGGTTGGGGGTGGAGGTTTGCTCGGGGCGAGCCCATCCGAGGTGCGGGGCTCGCTGAGGGGTGTGGGCCTGCTGGAGGTGCGGGAGCCGCTGGGGGCGGGGCCGGTCTTGTGCGGAGGGGCGGAGGGGCCGGAAGCCGGGGTGGTGAGCGGAGCGTGAGCGTGGGGGGATCGTCCCGGGGACGCCTTCGGGGCGGGCGGCAGCGTGCCCTCGGACCGACCCACCTCGGCCACCCGCCTGAGATCAAAAGCCGCGACATCGCGAAATATCAATCCCCAGCCTATTGATCAGTATGACGTGCGTCACTTCGGGATTGGGTTATTTTTTGTCAGGATTCTGTGACATACGCCGATCCGATAGCGCGCGTTACCGATCTTGGTAGGGCACGTTTCCCCAGGTCAACCCCTCTGTAGAGCGGTGATCGACGAGGAGCTGCCACCGTGCTTAGTGACCCTACCGTTATGTCGAACTATTGCTGACTGTGATGTTTGGCTAGATATCCTGCGTTTTGATCGCCGTTCCGCGTCATGACTTTTCGCGGCGTAAGACGGTCTTTTTCCATTGCGGGGGTCTTCTCCTACCGGGGTTTCCGGGCCCTCGTTCAGTGCGAACGGAGGGTAATGGGCAAGTACCTGCTCCGCAGGTTGGCGATCAATCTGATCTTGGTCGCGATCGCGGCCAGCTTGGCTTACATGCTCGCCGCGACGACCATGAACCCCCGCGGCGCGTATGAAGGCCGCCAGCCTCCCGTCGCCGAGGAAGTCATCGACGCCACCCTCGACAGCTACAACCTCAACGACAAGACGCCCGTCCTGGAGCGCTACGCGACCTGGGCCAAGGGCGTCGTCACGGGTGACTTCGGCAAGACCTGGAACGGCGGCTCGGTCAACGACGAGATGGGCCGGCGGATCTTCGTCAGCCTCCGGCTGCTGCTGGTGGGCACGATCCTCGGGTTCGTCTTCGGAGTGGCGCTCGGCGCCCTGTCGGCGATCAAGCAATACCGGGTGACCGACCGGGTGATCGGCGTCGGCTCGTTCGTGATCATGGCGATTCCGGTGTTCGTGTTGGCCACGCTGCTGGCGATCAGCGCCTACAACCTCAACCGCGGCCTCGGCTTCACGTTGATCGAGTTCACCGGCGAGTACAACCCCAAGCTGTCCGGCTGGGACCAGTTCACCAACCGGCTGAACCACCTGATCCTGCCGACCATCTCGCTCAGCCTGGGCTCGATCGCCTTCTACAGCCGCATCCAGCGCAACATGATGCTGGACGTGCTCGGCCAGGACTTCGTCCGCACCGCGATGGCCAAGGGCCTGCGGCGCAGGACGGCCCTGATCAAGCACGCGCTGCGCACCGCGCTGATCCCCGCGGCCACGTACTTCGCCTTCGCCTTCGGCACGATGCTCACCGGTGCCACCTTCACCGAGAAGATCTTCGCCTGGAACGGCATGGGCGCCTGGCTGGTCGACTCGATCAACCAGAACGACGTGAACTCGGTGGCCGCGGTCAGCATGTTCGCCTCCGTCTGCGTCCTGTTCGCCGGCTTCCTGTCGGACCTGCTGGTGGCGGCCCTCGACCCTCGAGTGCGGGTGAGCTAAGTGCGTTCCAAGGTTGTTCTCGGGCGGATGCTGCGCAACCGGCAGGCCCGCTACGGCTTCATCGCCCTCGTGCTGCTGGTGGCGCTGGCCTACATCGGCCCCCTGTTCGGCGCCTACGACTGGACGGACAAGGACTTCCTCGCCTTCCTGTCGGCCCCGTCGTCCGACCACTGGTGGGGAACCACCACGATCGGCCAGGACATGTACGCCGTCACCCTGCGCGGCATGCAGAAGTCGATCATCATCGGCCTGCTCGTGGCGCTCATCTCGACCGGCCTGGCCGCCATTGTCGGCGCCTTCGCCGGGTACTTCGGCGGCTGGGTGGACCGCGTCCTCATGTGGGGCGTGGACCTGCTCCTCGTCCTGCCCAGCTTCCTGATCATCGCGATCGCCTCGCCGCGCCTGCGCGGCGCCTCCTGGCTCTGGTTCGTGGTCCTGCTGGCGGCGTTCGCCTGGATGATCACCTCCAGGGTGGTGCGCAGCATGACGCTCTCGCTCCGTGAGCGCGAGTACGTGCAGGCGGCCGTCTACATGGGCATCCCCCGCTGGAAGATCATTTTCCGGCACATCGTGCCGAACCTGTCCTCCTTGCTGATCATCGACGCCACCCTCAACGTGAGTGGCGCGGTCATCGGCGAGGCCGCGCTGTCCTTCTTCGGCTTCGGCATCCAGCCGCCCGACGTCTCGCTCGGCACGCTGATCGCCGAGGGCTCCCGCAACGCCACCGGCTACCCCTGGCTGTTCGCCTTCCCCGCCGGGCTCCTGGTGCTGCTGGTCCTGAGCATCAACCTCATCGGAGACGGCCTGCGCGACGCACTCGACCCGGGGAGCAACTCATGAGCATCCTGGAGGTTCAAGACCTCACCGTGACGTTCCCCGGCGGCATAGAGGCCGTGCGCGGCGTCAGCTACGAGGTCGCCCGCGGCGAGGTCCTGGGCATCGTGGGCGAGTCCGGTTCGGGCAAGTCCGTCACGTCCCTGGCGATCATGGGCCTGCTGCCGCGCGCCGCCCAGATCAGCGGCTCGGTCAAGCTCCACGGCCAGGAGCTGATCGGGATGAAGGAAGACGACCTGGTCAAGGTCCGCGGCAAGTCGATGAGCATGATCTTCCAGGATCCGCTGTCGGCCTTCACGCCCGTCTACACGATCGGCGACCAGATCTCCGAGGCGCTGCGCGTCCACCAGAAGCTGGGCAAGGACAAGGCCGCCAAGCGCGCCGTCGAACTGCTCGACCTGGTCGGCATCCCGCACCCGGACGTGCGGGCCAAGGCGTTCCCGCACGAGTTCTCCGGCGGCATGCGCCAGCGCGCGATGATCGCGATGGCCATCGCCAACGACCCCGACCTGCTGATCTGCGACGAGCCGACCACCGCGCTCGACGTGACCATCCAGGCCCAGGTGCTGGAGGTGCTCAAGACCGCCCAGCGCGAGACGGGCGCCGGCATCGTCATGATCACGCACGACCTGGGCGTCGTCGCGGGCATGGCCGACCGGGTGCTGGTCATGTACGCCGGCAAGCCGGTCGAGCAGGGCAACGTCGACGACATCTACTACCGGCCGCGGATGCCGTACACGATGGGACTGCTCGCCTCGATCCCCAGGATCGACGGCGAGGAGGGGCCGCTGGTGCCGATCGAGGGCAACCCGCCCTCCCCGGCGGCGCTGCCGCCGGGCTGCCCGTTCGCGCCGCGCTGCCCGATGAAGATCGACTCGTGCGACGACGAGGAGCCCCCGCTCACCGACGTCGGCGGCGGCAGGCACGTCGCCTGCATCCGCTCCCGCGAGATCGAGTACAAGGGCCTGACCGGCACGGACGTGTTCCCGGTCCCGGTCATCCCGGTCAGCGAGGTGGTCCGCGTGCCGCGCGAGCAGCGCGCGACCGTGCTGGAGCTGGACAACCTCATCCGGCACTACCCGCTGATGAAGGGCGCGGTGTTCAAGCGCCGCGTCGGCACCGTGCACGCCGTGGACGGCATCAGCTTCGACATCGCCGAGGGCGAGACGCTGGCCCTGGTCGGCGAGTCGGGCTGCGGCAAGACCACGACCCTGCAGCAGATCATGCAGCTCGCCCCGCCGCAGAGCGGCCGGATCGTCGTGCTCGGCCAGGACAGCGCCAAGCTCGGCCCGTCCGGGCGCAAGGCGCTCAGGGGCGACCTGCAGATCGTCTTCCAGGACCCGATGGCGGCGCTCGACCCGCGCATGCCGGTCGGCGACATCATCGCCGAGCCGCTGCGCGCCCACGGGCGCAAGAACGTCAAGCAGCGGGTCGCCGAGCTGCTCGAACTGGTGGGGCTGGCGCCCGAGTACGCCGAGCGCTACCCGCAGAGCTTCTCCGGCGGCCAGCGCCAGCGCATCGGCATCGCCCGCGCCCTGGCCCTGGAGCCCAAGCTGCTCGTCCTGGACGAGCCGGTCTCGGCACTGGACGTGTCCATCCAGGCCGGCGTGATCAACCTGCTGGACGAGCTGAAGAACACCCTGGGGCTGTCGTACCTGTTCGTGGCGCACGACCTGGCCGTGGTCCGGCATCTGGCCGACCGCGTCGCGGTCATGTACCTCGGCAGGATCGCCGAGATCGGCACGGTCGAGGAGGTCTACGACCGCCCCGCGCACCCCTACACGCAGGCGCTGCTGTCAGCGATCCCGCTGCCCGACCCCGAGATGGAGCGCACGCGCAAGCGGATCCTGCTCGAAGGCGACCTGCCCAGCCCGGCCGACCCGCCATCGGGTTGCCGGTTCCGCACGCGCTGCCCCAAGTTCGCCCTCCTCACCGAGGCCGAACGCCGGCGCTGCGTGGACGAAGAGCCCTCGGTTGCCCGGCTCGCGACCGCCGTGGACCACGGCGCCGCCTGCCACTACGCGGAGGAAGTCGAGGTCATCACGGCCTCGGACGATCAGGAGGAAAAGTGAAGGTTCGTTACCGGGCGGCGGCGGGAATCGCCGTCCTCGCCATGGCCGCGGCGGCTTGTGGCGGTGGTGGCGGCGAGGCCAAGAAGCCGAGCGCCGAGCAGTCGCAGCAGGCTCAGCAGCAGATGTCGCAGACCCCTGGCATCGCGATCAACCCCGTCCCGTACGAGCAGGTCAAGGACGGCGGCACGCTCACCCTCTCGGTCGGCCAGTGGCCGAGCCAGTGGAACGGCAACCACGTCGACGGCAACCAGCGCGACACGGCGGACATGCTGGACTCGCTGATGCCGCAGCTGATGGTCGCCGACTCCGAGGCCAACTTCAAGGCGAACCCCGACTACCTCACCGACGTCAAGATGGACCTGTCGTCGGGCAAGCAGGTCGTCACCTACACGCTGAACGAGAAGGCCCAGTGGTCGGACGGCACGCCGATCACCTGGAAGGACCTCGAGGCGGCGTGGAAGGCCAACAGCGGCAAGGACAAGAAGTTCAAGCCGGCCTCCACCGACGGCTGGGACCGCATCGAGTCGGTCACCAAGGGTGACAGCGACAAGGTCGCCATCGTGACGTACGGCAAGAACTACCCCGAGTGGATGGGGCAGTTCTCCCGCTCGCCGCACCTGTACCCGGCTTCCCACATGGAGACCCCGGAGAAGTACGAGAAGGACTACCTGCAGAAGATCCCGGTCACCGCCGGGCCCTTCAAGGTCGAGAGCATCAACGAGGGCACCAAGACCCTGACCGTGGTGCGCGACGACAAGTGGTGGGGCCGCAAGGCCAAGCTCGACAAGGTCATCTTCCGTACCATCGAGACGCCCGCCGCGCAGGTCAACGCCTTCGCCAACGGTGAGCTCGACGCTGTGGAGATCCCGCCGGGCAGCCCGGCCGACCTCAAGCGCGCCAAGGAGGTCCCGAACGTCGACGTCCGCAAGGCGCTCAGCCCGAACTGGCGGCACATCACCGTCAACAACCAGAGCGAGTTCCTGAAGGACAAGTCGGTCCGCCAGGCCGTCGCGTACGCGATCAACCGTGACGTGATCACGCAGTCCGACCTCAAGGACATGGACTGGCCGCTGCAGACGCTGGGCAACCACGTCTTCATGAACAACCACAAGGCGTACGTCGACAACTCCGGCGAACTGGGCAAGTACAACCTGCCCAAGGCCAAGGAGCTGCTCGACGCGGCCGGCTGGAAGCAGGAGGGCGACGTCCGCAAGAAGGACGGCAAGGAGTTCTCGCTGAACTTCGTCGTCCCGGCGGGCCTGCCGTACGCCAAGACCGAGGGCGAGCTCACCCAGGCCATGCTCAAGGAGGCCGGGATCAAGCTGACGATCCGCCCGGTCCCCGATGACAAGTTCTTCACCGACTACATCATCAAGGGCGACTTCGACCTGGTGCCGTTCTCCTGGATCGGCACGCCGCTGCCCCTCGGCGGCCTGCCGCAGATCTACAAGACCGGCTCCGAGTCGAACTTCCCCAAGGGCAGCGACCCGGCGCTGGACGCCGCGATCGACGCCGCGGTCAGCGAGATGGACCCGACCAAGGCCTACGAGCTGGCCAACGCGGCCGACAAGCTGATCTGGGACCAGGTGCACACCATCCCGCTGTACCAGCGTCCTGACATCCAGGCCACCAAGAAGACGCTGGCCAACTACGGCGCCTTCGGCTACCAGGCCGCCGACTACACGGCGATCGGCTTCACCGGCTGATCTCCGTAGCCTCGACGAAAGCCCCCGGCCGGTTCCCGGCCGGGGGCTTTTGGCATGGTTTGTCGCCTCGCTGGGTAACTCTTCACTTATGGACGACGACTATGGGATCTTCGGCCCCGAGTCGGTGACCTGGCGGGTGATGGGGGAGCCGATCCAGCTCGTCGGCGGCTTCCGCGCGCTGCTGATGCAGGGGCTGCACCCCAGGGCGATGCGCGGCGTGCTGCAGAACTCGGCGCTGCTCGACCCGGCCGAGGCGTGGTCGCGCTTCCTGCGGACCAGCGAGTTCGTCCGGGTGCGCACGTACGGCACGCGCGCGGAGGTGGAGCGGGCCGGCCGCCGGGTGCGCAAGATCCACGCCACGCTGACCGCCCGCGACCCCGACACCGGCGAGACCTACCACCTCGACGACCCCGAGGCGCTGCGCTGGGTGCACGTCGGCGAGGTCGACTCCTACCTGACGGTGGCCCGCCGCGCCGGCGTGCGGCTGTCCGACGCCGACGCCGACCGGTTCGTCGCCGAGTGGCGGCGCGCCGCCGAGGTCGTGGGCCTGGACGGGGACGACGTGCCGGGCTCGGTGGCCGAGCTGCGCGCCTACATCGACGGCCGGCGTCCGGGGCTGCGGCTGGTGCCCGAGGCGGCCCATCCGCTGCGGCTGTCGCTGCACACGCCGCTGCCCGGCGCGCTGTCCGCGCTGCGGCCGGCCGTGCCCGCGCTGACCGTGCTGGCCCTGGCCACGCTGCCGCGCTGGGCCCGCCGCCTGTACGGCCTGCCCGCCACGCCGGTCGGCGACCTGTGGGCCTCGGCCACGCTGCGCGCCCTGCACACCGGCATCGGCCTCGTCCCCGAGCAGGTCCGCTACGCGCCCTCGGCCCGCCGGGCGCGCAAGTTGATGGCCGCCTGAGCGAGCGCTTGTTCAAATAGCACGGGGGCGGTCGCGCTTTCCGTAATCGGCATGGCAAACTGGTACAAGAAGAGAGCTAGCGTGCTCCGGGGTCGGTGAAAGTCCGAACCGGCGGTTACAGTCCGCGACCCGGCCGATGCCATCGGCCGGTTGACCTGGTGAAATTCCAGGACCGACGGTTAAAGTCCGGATGGGAGGAAGCGCGCGAGGTGTCCGGCGTCCCAGCCGGGCGCCTGACGTGGTGCCGTGCCGGCACCCGAAAACCCCCCGGGGCCCGCCGTGGCTTGAAGCTACTGGCGAGTAGGAGACCCGGGTGGACATCTCAGCCGCCGACGCCGCGCACATGGCGCGCGCCGTCGAGCTGGCCGCGCGCGGACACGGCGGCACCAGCCCCAACCCCGTCGTCGGCTGCGTCGTGCTGTCGGCCGCCGGGCAGGTCGTCGGCGAGGGCTTCCACGCCTACGCGGGCGGGCCGCACGCCGAGGTCGTGGCGCTGGCGCAGGCGGGCGAGCAGGCGCGGGGCGGCACGGCGTACGTGACGCTGGAGCCCTGCGACCACACCGGCCGCACCGGGCCGTGCAGCCGGGCGCTGCTGGCCGCGGGCGTGGCCCGCGTGGTCGTCGCCGTCGCCGACCCCAACCCGAAGGCCGCCGGCGGCGCGGCGCGGCTGCGCGCGGCCGGGGTGAGCGTGACGCAGGGGGTGCTGGCCGAGGCGGCCGAGCGGGTCAACGAGGAATGGCTCACCTACGCCCGGCTCGGCAGGCCGCACGTGACCTGGAAGTTCGCCGCGACCCTCGACGGCAGGTCGGCCGCCGCCGACGGCACCAGCCAGTGGATCACCTCGCCGCAGGCGCGGGCCGACGTGCACCGGCTGCGCGCCGCCTCCGACGCGATCGTGGCCGGGATCGGCACCGTGCTGGCCGACGACCCCCACCTCACCGTCCGCCTCCCGGAGAACGCCGGGGCGCAGGCGGGGGAGGGCGACGCGGGGGCGCTGCTGGCCGGCAGCCCGCCGCTGGCCGGCCGGCCGCTGGGCGCCCGCCCGCCGCTGCGGGTCGTCGTGGACACCGAGGGCAGGACGCCGCCCGCGGCCCGCGTCCTCGACGACGAGGCCCCCACGCTGGTCGCCGTCGCCGACGACGCCGTGACGGGGCTCAAGGCCGGCCTGCTGCGCCTGCCCCGGCACGCCGACAGCGGCCTCGACCTGCACGCCCTCCTGCGTGAGCTGGCCGCCCGCGAGGTGGTCGCCGTGTTCCTGGAAGGCGGCCCCACGCTCGCCGGCGCGTTCCTGCGGCAGGGCCTCATCGACCGCGTGTACGCCTACCTCGCCCCCGCCCTCCTCGGAGAGGGCAGGGCCGCGCTCGGCCCGGCGGGCGTCGCCACGATCAGCGGCGCCCACCGCCTCACCTTCGACGAGTTTTCCCCCATCGGGCCGGATCTGCGGCTGACCGCGCGGCCCGCTCCGCATCAAGGCAGGGAGAAGTGATGTTCACCGGAATCATCGAGGAGAAGGGCGAAGTCGTCGCCATCGAGCCGGCGGGCGGGCAGGTCGGCGGTGGCGCCCTGCTGTCCGTACGCGGCCCGCTCGTCACCTCCGACGCCGCCCACGGGGACTCGATCGCCGTCAACGGCGTCTGCCTGACGGTCGTCGAGGTCAAGGACGACGTGTTCACCGTCGACGTCATCAGGGAGTCGCTGGACCGCAGCTCGCTCGGCGGCCTCACCGCGGGCTCGGCGGTCAACCTCGAACGGTCCGTACGCGCCGACCAGCGCCTCGGCGGCCACATCGTCCAGGGCCACGTCGACGGCACCGCCCGCCTGCTGTCCCGCGCCCCCGGCGAGAACTGGGACGACCTGCGCTTCTCCCTGCCCGGCCCGCTCAGCCGGTACGTGGCCGAGAAGGGCTCGATCGCCATCGACGGAATCAGCCTGACCGTCACGACGGTTGACGACGACAGCTTCGGCGTGAGCCTCATCCCGACCACGCTGAAGCTGACCACCATGGGCGACCGCCAGGTGGGCGACGTGGTGAACCTCGAGGTCGACGTGATCGCCAAGTATGTGGAGAGGCTGGTGGGCACCCGATGAGCTGGGTGGACGCATCGATTGACATCTTCGGTCTGCCGGTGAAGTGGACCGACCTGGTGGGCAACGTGTTCGCCCTCGCCACCGTGGCGTTCGCGATGCGCAAGTCCATGTGGACCTGGCCGGTCCAGTTCACCGGCTCGGTGCTGCTGTTCCTCGCCTCGATCAGCGCGCACGTCACCGGCAACGCGCTCAAGCAGGCCCTGTTCGCCGTGCTGGCCGTCTACGGATGGTGGAAGTGGCGGCAGGGCACCCAGGAGCACGCCCTGTCCGTCCGGCCCGCCACGGGCGGCGAGCGGTGGCGGATGCTGGCGGCGCTGGCGGTGGGCACCGCGGTGGTGACCGTCCTGTTCAAGACGTTCGACCTGTCGTGGTACCCGGGCGCGCCGGTGTCCGTCGTGGCCTCCGACGCCTACATCTTCGTCGGCGGCGCGGTCGCCACCTGGGCGCAGGGCCGGGCGCTGGTCGACTTCTGGATCATCTGGGTGCTGGTCGACCTGGTGGGCGTGCCGGTCGCGTTCAACTCCGGCCTCTACGTCTCCGGCGCCGTCTACGGCGTGTTCTTCGTCATGGTCCTCACGGGCTTCGCCAAGTGGCTGCGCGAGTACCGCGCCGCCGCCCGTCCGGAAGTGGTGGCAGCGGCATGAGCGAGTTCAAGCTCGACCCGATCGAGCGGGCCATCGAGGACATCCGCAACGGCCGTCCCGTCGTGGTCGTGGACGACGAGAACCGCGAGAACGAGGGCGACCTGATCTTCGCCGCCCAGAAGGCCACGCCGGAGCTGTGCACGTTCCTGATCCGGCACACCAGCGGCATGATCTGCGTGGCCATGGACGGCAAGGAGCTCGACCGGCTCGGGCTGCCGCTCATGGTGTCCCAGAACCGCGAGCGCATGCGCACGGCGTACACGATCACCGTCGACGCCCGTGACGGCGTCACCACCGGCATCTCCGCCGCCGACCGCGCCAGGACCATCCGCACCCTCGCCGACTCCGCCACCGAGCCCGACGAGCTGGTCCGGCCCGGCCACATCTTCCCGCTGCGCTACCGCGAGGGCGGCGTGCTGGTCCGGCGCGGCCACACCGAGGCGGCCGTCGACCTGGCCAGGCTCGCCGGGCTGTCGGCCGCCGGGGCGCTGGCCGAGGTGGTCAACGACGACGGCACCATGGCCCGGCTGCCCCAGCTGCGCCGCTTCGCCGACGAGCACGACCTGGCGCTGGTCTCCATCGAGCAGCTCGTCGACCACCGCCGCCGCGCCGAGAGCATGGTCACCAGGGTCGCCGAGACCCGGCTGCCCAACGCGTACGGCATGTGGCGGGCCTACGGCTACTCCAGCGCCCTCGACGGCGGCGAGCACGTCGCGCTCGTCTACGGAGACCTGGGCGGCGGCGAGAACATCCTGGTCAGGGCCCATTCCGAGTGCCTGACCGGCGACGTGTTCGGCTCGCTGCGCTGCGACTGCGGCGTGCAGCTCGACCACGCCATGGGCGCCATCGCGCAGGAGGGCCGCGGCGTCGTCGTCTACCTGCGCGGCCACGAGGGCCGGGGCATCGGCCTGCTGGCCAAGCTCAAGGCCTACAGCCTCCAGGACAACGGCAGCGACACCGTCGACGCCAACGTCGAGCTGGGGCTGCCGGTGGACGGCCGCGAGTTCTCCAACGCCGGGCAGATCCTGGCCGACCTCGGCGTGCGCTCGGTGCGGCTGCTCACCAACAACCCGGCCAAGCTCAAGGGCATGGACGGCTACGGCATCAAGGTGCTCGGCCGCGAGCCCATGCCCGTGGCCCTGAACCCGCACAACGAGCGGTACCTGGAGGCCAAGCGCGACCGGCTCGGCCACGACATCTCCTCCAGCGTCCCGCACGAGATCTCGGAGGCGTCATGAGTGGCGAAGGCCGTCCCGGAGTGGCCGTGGTGGACGCGGCGGGCCTGGTCGTGGGCGTGGTGGCGGCGAGCTGGCACGCCAAGATCACCGACCAGCTCGTGGCGCGGGCCGTGCAGGCGTGCGACGACAGCGGCGCCACCGCGACCGTGGTCCGCGTGCCCGGCTCGCTGGAGATCCCCGTCGTGGCCCAGGCCCTGGCCCGGCGTTGTGACGCGGTGGTCGCCCTCGGCGCGGTCATCAAGGGCGAGACCGCCCATTTCGACTACGTCTGCGACTCGGTCACCAGCGGTCTGACCCGCGTCTCGCTCGACGAGGAGACGCCCGTCGGCAACGGCGTGCTCACCTGCGAGACGATGGACCAGGCGCTCGACCGCTCCGGGCTGCCCGGCAGCAAGGAGGACAAGGGGTATGAGTCGGCCCTGGCCGCCCTGGAGACCGCCCTCCTCCTGAGGGACCTCCACTGACCTGCGGTAGGTTTCCCTCGTGCCCGAGCCCGTGACCCCGCCGCCCCTGCCCGTGACCTGGCGTCCCCGCCGGGGCCGGATCGTGCCCTACGCCTTCGCCCTGGTGGTGGTGGCGGGGGCGGTCCTCATGGCGATCTTCATCGCCGACCCGTTCAAGCTGCCCGACCGGGTGGCGATCGTGGGCTTCGGCCTGGCGGTGGCGTACGTGCTCCACCTGCTGGGCCGGGTCCGGGTGGAGGCCGACGAGCAGGGCCTGACCGTCGTCAACGCCCTGCGCATCCACCGCTACACCTGGCCCGAGGTCATCGACGTGACCCTCCTGGTGGGCGACCCGTGGCCGAAGATCGACTTCTCCGACGGCCGGACGATCGGCGCCATGGGCATCCAGGGCTCGGAGAAGGCCCGCGCCCGCCGGGCCACGGCCGAGCTGGCCGCGCTGATCCGCGAGCGCGGCGAGGCGTCCGAGTCCGGCGACTGAAACGCGATGATGAGGGCGAGCCGATATCGCAGGGCGGGGGTCGCGACGTAGCCTGAAGGCGTGCTGCGGCGGACAATCAGGGCAATGGACATCGAGTCGCCGGACAAGCTCATCGAGCTGCTCGACCGGCACGACTACCTGGCCGACCGGGGGCTGGCCACGGCCGCCTTCCTGGCGCTGCGGATGGGGCGGCCGCTGTTCCTGGAGGGGGAGGCGGGCGTCGGCAAGACCGAGCTGGCCAAGACCCTCGCGAGGCTGCTCAAGGCCCCGCTGATCCGGCTGCAGTGCTACGAGGGCCTCGACGCGTCCCAGGCCCTGTACGACTGGGACTTCGCCCGCCAGCTCCTCCACCTCAAGGCCGCCGAGGCCGCCGGGATCACCGACGCCGCCCGGCTGGAGGGGGAGATCTACGACCGGCGCTTCCTGATCGCCCGCCCCCTGCTGAAGGCCGTGGAGACCCAGCCGAGCGTGCTGCTGGTGGACGAGATCGACCGGGCCGACGACGAGTTCGAGGCGTTCCTGCTCGAAGTGCTCTCCGACTTCACCGTCTCCATCCCCGAGCTGGGCACGATCAGGGCCGCGACGCCGCCGGTCGTCGTGGTGACCTCCAACCGCACCCGCGAGGTGCACGACGCGCTCAAGCGGCGCTGCCTCTACCACTGGCTGGAGCACCCGAGCTTCGACCGCGAGGTCGCGATCCTGCTGCGCCGCCTGCCCGGCTGCACCGAGGAGCTGGCCCTGCAGGTGGCGCGGGCGGCCGAGCGGCTGCGCCGGGCCGATTTGGTCAAGCCGCCGGGCGTGGCCGAGACCCTCGACTGGACCGAGGCGCTGCTGACGCTCGGGGCCAGGGAACTCGACCCCGACCTGGCCGCGGCCACCCTGGGCGCCGCGCTGAAGTACCGCGAGGACGTCGCCGCCGTCCTGGGCGACGGGCTGCTGTCCGGTGGATGAGCTGGTCCGGACCGTGACGGGCTTCGTCAGGACGTTGCGCGCGGCGGGCGTGGACGCCGACCACGAGCGGACGCGGAGCCTGCTGCAGGCCCTCGGCCACCTCGACGCCGGGGACCGGGAGGCGTTCTACTGGGCCGGCCGGCTCACCCTGTGCGCCACGCCCGACGACCTGCCCCGCTACGACCGCTGCTTCGCCGCCTGGTTCGGCGGACGGCGGGCGGCGGCGGCCCGTACCGCGACGACCAGCGTCACCCGGCACCTGGCGGCCGGCGACGGCGAGGAGGCGGGCGCGGGCGAGGACGCCGCCGCCCCGGCCACGGCCAGCCGCGCCGAGGTGCTGCGGCACCGGGACGTCGCCCGGCTCACCGAGGCCGAACGCGCCGAGGTGCACCGCATGCTGGCCCTGCTCGGCCGCGGCCGGGCCGCGCGCCGCTCCCGCCGTTTCGAGCGGGCCCACCGGGGCGGGCTGGACCAGCGCCGCACCGTGCGCGAGGCGCTGCGCAACGGCGAGGTGGCCCGGCTCCGCCGCCGCCGGCACACGACCAGGCCCCGGCAGGTGGTGCTGTTCGTGGACGTCAGCGGGTCGATGGCCCCCTACGCCGAGACCCTGCTGCGCTTCGCCCACGCGCTGGTCAGGAGCGAGCCGCGGGCCACGAGGGTCTACTCCGTCGGCACCCGGCTCACCGAGGTCACCGCCGAGCTGCGCCACCGCGACCCCGGCACGGCGCTGAACGCGGCCTCGGCGGCCATCCCCGACTGGAGCGGCGGGACCCGGCTCGGAGAGGAGTTCAAGGAGTACCTGACCCGGCACAGCGCCCGGGGGGCGATCGTGGTCATCGCCTCCGACGGCTGGGAACGCGGCGACCCCGCGCTCCTGGGCGCCCAGCTCGCCAGGCTGGCCCGGCAGGCGTACCGGCTCATCTGGGTCAATCCGCACAAGGGATATGAGGATTACCAGCCGCTGACCGGGGGCATGCGGGCCGCCCTGCCGCATCTGGACGATCTGGTGGCCGGGCACAGCCTGGCCGCCTACGAGGAACTCAGCGAAAGGCTCGCCCATGCGTGACGTGCTCCCGGAGATCATGCGGTGGTGGAGGTCGGGGCTCAGGTTCGGGCTGGCGACCGTGGTGAGCACGTTCAGCAGCGCGCCACGCCCGCCGGGCGCGGCGATGGCGGTGCGCGGCGACGAGGTGGTGGGCAGCGTCTCGGGCGGGTGCGTCGAGGGGGCGGTCTTCGAGCTGGCCTCCGAGGCCGACGCGCCCGTCCTGCAGCGGTACGGCGTCAGCGACGACGACGCCTTCGCCGTCGGGCTGACCTGCGGCGGCATCATCGACATCCTGGTCGAGCCGGTCTCCATCGAGACCTTCCCGGAGCTGGGCGAGATCTTCGCCTCGGTCGAGGCGCACCAGCCGGTCGCGGTCGCCACCATCGTCGCCGGCCCCGGCCCGATCGGCGCCCGCCGGATCGTCTGGCCCGGCCGCTCGTCGGGCACCCTGGGCCTCGACCGCCTCGACGAGGCCGTGGACGACGACGCCCGCGGCATGCTCGCCCAGGGCCTGACCGGCATCCGGCACTACGGCGGGCACGGCGAGCGGCGGCTGGACGACCTGTCGGTGTTCGTCCAGTCGTTCGCGCCGCCGCCGCGCATGCTGGTCTTCGGCGCGATCGACTTCGCCGCGGCCGTCGCCAAGGTGGGCAAGTTCCTCGGCTACCACGTCACCGTCTGCGACGCCCGGCCGGTCTTCGCCACCGCCAAGCGCTTCCCCGAGGCCGACGAGGTGGTGGTCAAGTGGCCGCACGACTACCTGGCCTCGGTGCGGGTGGACGAGCGCACGGTGATCTGCGTGCTGACCCACGACCCCAAGTTCGACGTGCCGCTGCTGGAGGTGGCGCTGCGGACCGAGGCGGGCTACATCGGGGCCATGGGCTCGCGCCGCACGCACGAGGACCGGCTGGCCCGCCTGCGCGAGTCGGGGCTCACCGAGGCCGAGCTGGCCCGGCTGAGATCGCCCATCGGACTCGACCTGGGCGCCCGCACGCCGGAGGAGACGGCCGTGTCGATCGCCGCCGAGCTGATCCAGCTCCGGTGGGGCGGCTCGGGCCGGCCGCTGTCGCAGACGGGCGGGCGCATCCACGGGGAGCCGGCGTGATCGCCGGGCTGCTGCTCGCCGCGGGGGAGGGCGCCCGGCTGGGCACGCCCAAGGCGCTCGTGGAGTTCGGCGGCGAACGGCTGGTCGACCGCGGGGTGCGGCTGCTGGCGGAGGGCGGCTGCCGTCCGGTGGTGGTCGTGCTGGGCGCGGCGACCGTGCAGGTGCGCGGGGCGGTCAGCGTGCGCAACCCGGACTGGCGCACCGGCATGGGCTCCTCACTGCGGGCCGGGCTGGCCGCGCTGCCGCCGGAGGCGACGGCCGTGGTCGTCGCGCTGGTGGACCAGCCCCTCGTCCGGGCGGGCGCGGTGCGGGCGCTGGCCGCGTCGGGGGCCGGGCTGGCGGTGGCCACCTACGGCGGACGGCGGGCGAACCCGGTGCTGATCGCGCGCGAGCACTTCGCCGGGGTGGCGGAGCTGGCGGTGGGCGACGTGGGGGCGCGGGCGTTCATGAAGGCGCATCCCGGGCTGGTCACCGAGGTCGCCTGCGACGAGCACGGCGACCCGGCCGACATCGACACGCCGCAGGACCTGGAGCTGCTGGAAGGCCGCTGGAAACGCGTTCTGGACCTGCTGGAGGGCCGCTAGAAGCGCAGCGAGGCGATCGCCGCGCGGTGGTCGCTGCCGGTCGCCGGGGCGACCCCCGCCTTGGTCGCCGTCATGCCCCTGAACAGGATGTGGTCGGGCCGGGTGATCGGGAACTCGGCCGGCCAGGTGAACCCGAACCCGTCGCCGGCCACGCTCTGGGCGTCGGTCAGCGGCGGGGTCAGGCCGCGCATGCCGCGGTCGGTGGTGGCGGTGTTGAGGTCGCCGAGCAGCAGGACACGCTTGCTGGGATCGCCGTCGACGAGCCGGCGGGCGTGCGCCAGGGAGGCGTCGCGGGAGGCGGTGTGGCCGGGCCTGGCCGAGGCCAGGTGCATGACGTAGACGGTGACCTTGCCCTTGGGCGTGGTCACCACCGCGCGCAGCGCCCGCGGCCAGCCCATGCCGACGTCGAGCGGGCTGGTCTCGCTGATCGGGTAGCGGCTCCACAGGCCGACCGTGCTGACCGGGTAGCGGTAGCGGAACATCTTGTTGAGCTGCTTGGCCGCGGGCCCGCCGGGGGTCAGCTCCTGGGCGGCCAGCAGGTCGAGCCCCTCGGCGATGGCCTTAACCGCCTCGCCGGAGGCGCTGTTGCGCACGCCGACGTTGACCGTGCCGACGGCCAGGTCGCTGGGGCCGCCGGGCGGCGCGGCCAGCAGCGTGGAGCCGAACATCGCCGCCCACACCAGGCCGGGCGCCAGCGCCGCGAGCGCGGCCGCCCTGGACCGCGCCAGCAGGGCGAGGAGCAGCAGCAGCGGCACCGCCACCCCCATCCAGGGGAGCAGGCTCTCCAGGACCGGCGTGAAGCCGCCGAGCGACGGGATCAGCGAATGACCCGCCAGGGCCAGGGCGACCACTGCGGAGGCGACGACGACGACCCGGCTCAGCACCCGAACCAGGCTAGTGCTTCGCCGCGCGACACGCCGACACGCTAACCTGTTGACGTCGCAACGGAACAACATTCGGTTCATCGGGAGCCCGGCATGCGCATCGGTATGGCACTCAACTACTCGGGCGGTTTCAAGGAGACGGTCGCCGAGCTGGCCGACTACGAGAAGGCGGGCCTCGACATCGTCTTCGTGGCCGAGGCGTACAGCTTCGACGCCGTCAGCCAGATGGGGTACATCGCGGCCAAGACCGAGCGGGTGCAGATCGCCTCGGGCATCCTGCCGATCTACTCCCGCACGCCGACGTTGCTGGCCATGACCGCCGCGGGCATGGACTTCGTCTCCGACGGGCGCTTCACGCTGGGCATCGGCACGTCGGGACCGCAGGTCATCGAGGGCTTCCACGGGGTGCCGTACACCGCGCCGATCGGGCGCACCCGGGAGGTCATCGAGATCTGCCGCAAGGTGTGGCGGCGCGAGCGGCTGGAGCACGCCGGCCGCAACTACCAGGTGCCGCTGCCCGCCGGGGAGGGCACCGGCCTGGGCAAGCCGCTGAAGATCATCAACCACCCGGTGCGCCCGCGCATCCCGATCGTGGTCGCCGCCATCGGCCCCAAGAACGTGGAGATGACCGCCGAGCTGGCCGAGGGCTGGGAGCCGATCTTCTACTACCCGGAGAAGGCCGCCGACGTGTGGGGCCCCTCGCTGGCCGCTGGCCGGGCGAAGCGCGACCCCGAGCTGGGCGAGCTCGACGTGATCGCGCAGGCGGCGCTGGCCATCGGCGACGACGTGGCCGGGCTGCGCGACTTCGGCCGGGCGATGGCCGCCCTCTACATCGGCGGCATGGGCGCCAAGGGCAAGAACTTCTACAACGACCTGGCCCGGCGCTACGGCTACGAGAAGGAGGCCGAGCAGATCCAGGACCTCTACCTGGAGGGCAAGAAGGACGAGGCCGCCGCGCTGGTGCCCGCCGAGCTGCTGGAGAACATGTCGCTGATCGGCAGCGAGGGCTTCGTCCGCGACCGGATCGCGGCGCTGAAGGAGTCGGGGGTGACGACGCTCAACGTCGCGCCGCTCGGCCGTACCCACGAGGAGCGCGTCCGCCTGCTGGAGAAGGTCAAGGAGCTGGCCGCCTGATCGGCCGGGCCCCGGAAGGGGTGTGACGCACGTCACAATGCCGAGCGGGAATATGCCCCGTTTCGCATGGTGTTGTACGTCCTCGTGAGGTTCTCTGTGGTCATCGTGCGGCTCGTCGAGCGTCTGCACGTGGATCTGTGCCGTCTGCACGGATCCCTCTGTCGCTGATCTGCGCGTCCCCCAGACTCCCCCCTTCCTCACCCGCATGCCCCCCTTCGCCGCGGCATGCCTGACTTCCGGAGCCTTCCTCCCGTGAAGAGATTCACCTTCTCCCTTCAGCTGCTGCTCGGCCTGGCCGTCGGCGTCGCCCTGGGGTTCGTCGCCAAGATCTGGGACGTGGCCTGGCTGGCCGAGACCCTGACCCAGGTCGGCAAGATCTTCGTCCAGCTCCTCAAGCTGGCCGTGCCGCCGCTGGTGTTCACCGCCGTGCTGGTCAGCGTGGCCAACCTGCGCAACGTCAACGGCGCCGCCCGTCTGGCCTCCAAGACCCTGCTGTGGTTCCTGATCACCGCGTTCGTCTCGGTGGCCTTCGCGATCGCGCTCGGCCTGATCATCAACCCCGGCCAGGGCGTCACCCTGGACACCGGCGCGGCCAAGGCCATCGACACCGAGGGCGCCGGCACCTGGCTCGACTTCGTCACCGGCATCCTGCCCACCAACATCGTCACGGCCTTCACCGAGGTGAACGTCCTCCAGATCGTCTTCCTGGGTGTCGTCCTCGGCGCGGCGGCCCTGGCGGTGGGCGAGAAGGCCGAGCCGTTCCTCAACCTCAGCCGTTCGGTGCTCGAACTGGTGCAGAAGGCCCTGTGGTGGGTCATCCGCCTGGCCCCGATCGGCACCGCCGGCCTCATCGGCAAGGCCGTCTCCACGTACGGCTGGGACCTGCTGGCCCCGCTGGCCAAGTTCAGCGTCGGCGTGTACGTCGGCTGCTTCATCGTCCTGCTGGCCGTCTACCCGACGCTGCTCGCGGTCTGGGGCAAGGTCAACCCGATCACGTTCTTCCGCAACGCCTGGCCCGCCATCGAGCTGGCCTTCGTCTCCCGTTCCTCGGTCGGCACGCTGCCCCTGACCCAGCGCGTCACCGTCGAGCGCAACGGCGTGGACCGTGACTACGCCTCCTTCGCGGTGCCCTTCGGCGCCACCACCAAGATGGACGGCTGCGCCTCGGTCTACCCGGCGCTCGCCGCGATCTTCGTGGCCCAGGTGTTCGGCGTGCACCTCGGGGTGGGGGACTACCTGCTGATCGCGTTCGTCTCCGTCGTCGGCTCGGCCGCCACCGCCGGTCTGACCGGCGCGATCGTCATGCTGACGCTCACGCTGAGCACGCTGGGCCTGCCGCTCGAAGGCGTCGGCCTGCTGCTGGCGATCGACCCGATCCTCGACATGATCCGCACCGCGACCAACGTGGCCGGCCAGATGGTCGTCCCGGTCCTGGTGGCCCGCTCCGAGGGCCGTCTGGACGAGGCGGTCTTCAACGCGCCGCCGCAGCCGCTCGACGACGCCCCGGCGTCGGCCGCCCGCACGCCGCGCGCGCCGGAGCCCGCGACGGCCTGACCGGAATTCGACTGAGGGCGGGTGGCCGTGCGGCCGCCCGCCCTCAGTCGTAGGTGAGCAGATCGCCGGGCTGGCAGCCCAGGGCCTCGCACAGCCGGGTCAGTGTGGAGAAGCGGATGGCCTTGGCGTGGCCGTTCTTGAGTATCGACAGGTTCACGACGGTGATCTCGACCTTGTGCGACAGCTCGGTGAGCGTCATGCCGCGCTGGGCGAGCAGTTCGTCCAGGCGTACCCGGATGGTGCCTTCGGGCATCAGATCGTGGCCTCGACCTCGTCGAGCAGGGCCACGCCCCGGCGGACGATCTCCGAGACCCCGAGCGCGCACAGGCCGGCCACGAGGCCCGCGAGCGGCACGCCCGGCGCAGGGACGAACGCCGGACCGGTCGTCAGCAGCATGCCGGACAGTATGGCCTGCGCCGCCGTGCCGAGCCCGGCCGACACGAGCGAACCGGCGATCAGGATCCAGCCCAGCCGCCGCAGGTGCCCGGCCGTCACCGCGGAGAACAGCGCCCGGTCGCCCGACCGCGCCCTGCGCAACGCGCGGACCACGGTGTAGAGCGCGAGCAGCCCGGTCGCCATGGGCGGCGCCCACAGCAGGAGATAGAGCAGCGCCGCCGCGGGCGAGGGCCCCACGGGGCGGAGGGTCACGTCGGCCGCGGCGCTGACGATCTCCACCCCCGGGACGGGGGTCACGGGCGGCGTCACGCCGGAGACGTGCAGCGGGACGCCGATGCCGTTGGCCGTGCCGAACGCGGCGATGAGGACGGTGGCCCCCAGGGCGGTGAGCGCGCCGAGGCAGCCGAGGACGAGGCCGATGCTCAACAGGACCTCAAGCCGGTTGATCCACTTCATGGGCATAACGATAATCGTAAATAACGAAAGTCGTTATGTCGAGGGGCGGCCGGCGCGGCGTGACGGGGGGCGTGAACCGTGGATCATGGGGCGGGGAGGGGCTGGAGGGCCCTATGGTGGGTCGGAAATAGCCCACTTTTCGAGTTTTTGGCGGGGATATGTCCGACGCTACGCCTTCGATGGTCGCCGACCGGTACCGGCTTGACGAGCTCATCGGCAGCGGTCCGATGGGTGAGGTGTGGCGGGCCTACGACACCCGCGCCGACTGGGTCGTGGCCGTGAAGATCCTGGGCGCGGGCGAGGCCGGTGAGGCCGGTGAGGCCGCCAGGGAGGCGCTGAAGCAGCACGCGCAGGCGGTGGCCAGGGTGATCCACCCCAATGTGGCCATGGTCCTCGACGTGGGCGACCAGGAGGGCGCCCCCTTCCTGGTGACCGAGTTCCTCACCGGGACCAGCGTGGGGGAGGACCTGGCGGCCGAGGGGCCCATGCCGATCGTCGAGGTGTGCGACCTGGTCGGCCAGGCGGCCGCCGGGCTGGACACCGCGCACCGCGCCGGGGTGTTCCACGGGCAGATCGACTCCGGCAGCTTCCGGCGGGCGGCCAGCGGCGTGCTGAAGGTCGTCGGGTTCGGGCTGCCGGACGAGGAGCCGTCCCAGGCCGAGCGCCGCTACCTGGCCCCTGAGCGGGCCTCCGGCCGTCCCGCCACGGCCGCCGCCGACCTGTACGCCCTCGGCGCCGTCTGCTACGAGCTCCTCTGCGGCCGCCCGCCCGCCGCCGCCCCCGACCTGCCGGTGACCGGCATGCGCGCCACCCCGCCGTCCCCGCCCTCCGCCCCCGGCACCGAGGCCCCCGGCACCGAGGCCCCCGGAGCTTCGGCCCCGGGAACCGAGGCCCCCGGGGGTGTTGGGCAGGGGGTCGTCCCGCCCAGTGCGATCCGGCCCGAGATCCCGGCCGAGCTGGACCGGCTCGTCCTCGCGATGCTCGCGCCCGACCCCGCCAGGCGGCCTTCGGGGGGCGAGCCCGTCCGCCGGGCCCTGGCCGCCATCGCCCGGCCCGGCGCGGCCCCGAACACCGCCCCGAACACCGCCCCGAGTCCCGCCGGTGCCCCGGCGGGCCGGCCGGGCGACACCCAGGTCTACGACTTCAACGGCGTCCCGCGGGCCGGTGACACCGCCGTCTACGAGTCCGCCGAGCTGGACCCGGCGCCGCCGCGTACCGGGAACAAGCTGCTGATCCAGATGGGGATCGCCGTCGCGGTCATCGCCGTGGTGGCCGTCGCCATGGTGATGTGGGCGGGCTCGCGCGAGGAGACCCCGGTGGCCGAGCCGAGCGCGAGCACGCCCCCCACGCCCGTCCTGACGCCGGAGGCCGCGCCGCCCACCCGCCCGACCTCCGAGCCGCCCCGAGCCAGCCCCACCGACCTCACCCCGGGCGACACCGCCACCAGCCTGGTCCAGACCGTCGGCCCCAAGGCGACCCTGGGCTCCGGGCAGACCCCGGCGGGCGGCTGGGACCACTGGCTGGTGAAGTTCGACGAGGCGGTGACGGCCCAGGAGGACATCGGCGACATCGACCCCCATGTCGCCGAGAAGGTCCACGACAAGCTCAGGAAGGCCGCCAAGAAGCTCCAGGACGGCCGTTTCGAGCCCGCCCGCGGCCAGATCGCCGACGTCTACCGGGACCTGCGCAACGCCCAGGTGAAGGGCGAGGTCCCCCTGTCGGGCCCGCTCGCCTCCTTCCTGGACGACTTCGCCGTCTCCTGACCGTGATGGGGGGCGGGAGGCCCGTGGTTTCCCCCTCTCCTGACCGGGTGGGGGAGGGGTCTGGGCGCGCGTACATTGGCGGGATGACCATCGACCACGCGGCGCGCCGGGCACGCCTGGCCGCCGCGCTGCCCGCCCACGAGGTCCACGCGCTCCTCGTCACCTCCCCCGTCAACGTCCGCTACCTCACCGGGCTGGTCAGCTCGAACGCGGCCGTCCTGGTCAGGGCGGACGGCTCGGCGCTGCTGGCGACCGACAACCGCTACATCGACAAGACCCGCGCCCTGGACGTGCCCGCGGTCGAGGCGCCCGACGTGGCCGGCCGGCTGGCCGCGCCGGGCGTGGGCATCGAGGCCGCCGCCATGACCGTGGCGACCTTCCGCCGCCTGGAGGCGGGCCTGGCAGAGAGCGGAGGCGACAGCGAGAGCCAGGGCCTGGTGCCGCTCGGCCCGCTGGTCGAGGAGCTGCGCGCGGTCAAGGACGAGGCGGAGCTGGAGCTCATCCGCACCGCCTGCGCCCTGACCGACCAGGCCTTCGCCGACGTGCTCCCGCTGATCGCGCCGGGCCTCACCGAGCGCGCCCTGGCCCGTCTCCTCGACAACCGCATGACCGAGCTGGGCGCCGACAAGCCGGCGTTCGACACGATCGTCGCCGCCGGCGAGAACGGCGCGATCCCGCACCACGCCCCCACCGACCGCGAGCTGCGCGCCGGCGACCTGGTCACGATGGACTTCGGCGCCCGCTACCACGGCTACCACGCCGACATGACCAGGACGGTCTGCCTGGGCGCGCCCGCCGCCTGGCAGCGCGACCTGTACGACCTGGTCAGGCGCGCCCAGCGGGCCGGCCGGCACGCCCTGACCCCGGGAGCCCGGGCCAAGGACGTCGACGCCGCCGCCCGCGGTCTGATCGAGGCGGCGGGCCACGGCGAGCACTTCCGGCACGGCCTGGGCCACGGCGTCGGCCTGGAGATCCACGAGGACCCGTTCCTGGGCCCCTCCAGGACCGGTAGACTAGAGGATCGAGTTCCGATCACCGTCGAGCCTGGGATCTACCTCCCCGAGCGGGGCGGGGTTCGCATCGAGGACACCCTCGTGACCCGTGAGGGCGGGCCGGAACTTTTCACCAAGACCACCAAGGAGCTGCTCGTCCTTTAGAGCGGCCACACGCGGGAGAGAACGAGTGGCGACGACCAACGACCTCAAGAACGGCATGGTGCTGAAGCTCGAGGGCGGTGAGCTCTGGAGCGTTGTCGAGTTCCAGCACGTCAAGCCGGGCAAGGGCGGCGCGTTCGTGCGCACCAAGCTCAAGAACGTCCTCTCCGGCAAGGTCGTCGACAAGACCTTCAACGCCGGCGTGAAGGTCGACGTGGCCAACGTCGACAAGCGCGAGATGCAGTACTCCTACAAGGACGGCGACGACTTCGTCTTCATGGACACCGAGACCTACGACATGGTCAACGTGCCCGCCCGCACCGTCGGCACCGCCGCCAACTACATGCTGGAGAACACCCTCGCCACGATCGCGTTCAACGAGGGCTCGGCGCTCTACGTCGACCTGCCCGCCGCCGTCGAGCTGCTGATCTCCAACACCGAGCCCGGCCTGCAGGGCGACCGCTCCACCGGCGGCACCAAGCCGGCCACGCTGGAGACCGGCGCCGAGATCAAGGTGCCGCTGTTCATCACCACCGGCGAGAAGGTCAAGGTCGACACCCGCAGCGGCGAATACCTCGGCCGGGCCTGAGGTGTCTGCACGCGGCAAAGCACGCAGGCGCGCCCTTGACATCCTCTTCGAGGCCGAGCTGCGCTCGGAGGATCCGCTGAAGATCCTCGCCGAGCGCGTCGAGCGGCAGGAGCCGCCGGTCAACGAGTACACCTCGGCCATCGTCGAGGGCGTCGCCCGCCACCATGCCCGCATCGACGAGCTGATCACCACCTACTCCGAGGGCTGGACACTCGACCGCATGCCCGCGGTCGACCGCAACCTGCTGCGCGGCGGCACGTACGAGCTGCTGTGGATGCCCGGCGTGCCGGAGGGCGTGGTCATCAGCGAGTGGGTGCACCTGGCGGGCGAGCTGTCGACCGACGAGTCGCCGCAGTTCATCAACGGCCTGCTGGCCCGGTTCAAGCAACTCAAGCCAAGCCTCACCCTTTAGACAAAGGCCGCGAAGGCCGTTTCGGAGTACGTTCCACTCAGACGGTCCGTACGGCTCGGGAAGAGGCGGCGGGAGGCGCGCCGGCGCGCGGCCTTCCGGTGCGGTCCCCGGCCTGGCCGCGGGGCCGTGAGCCGGTCCGGGGAAGTGGCGCGTCACCAGCCGCGACGCGCCCTTTCCCGCCGTCCCCGGCACGTTCTTCTCCACACCCCACTACGACGGGCACGCCGTGGTGCTGGTGCGCCTGGCGGCCGTGGCGGCCGGCGAGCTGGCCGAGCTGCTGACCGACGCCTGGCGGCTGCGCGCGCCGAAGAGGATCGCGGCGGCCTTCGACGGTTAGGGTCCGGCCTGCGGGCGACGGCGCGTACGGCGTAGGCTGGGCCCGTCCGCACAGGGCGAGGGCCGCCCGCGGAGGAGAGAGAGGCGAGCCGACGTTGCGAGCAGAAGGCGTCACCACGAAGACCCCGGCGGTGCGCACCGCCGTCGTGTGGGGCGCGTTGCGGTCGGTGCTGGCCGAGCGTGCCGAGGCCGTCGGCCGGGCCACGCTCGACATCGTCGACGCCGGCGGGGGCACCGGCGGGTTCGCCGTGCCGCTGGCCGAGCTCGGCCACACCGTCACCGTCGTCGATCCCAGCCCCGACTCGCTGGCCGCGCTGGAGCGCCGGGCCAAGGAGAAGGGCGTGGGCGTGCGCGGCCTGCAGGGCGACACCGCCGACCTCGGCGACCTGCTCGACCGCGACAGCGCCGACCTGGTCCTGTGCCACAGCGTCCTGGAGTACGTCGACGACCCCACCGGCGCGCTGGCCGCCGTCGCCGGGCTGCTGCGCCCAGGTGGCGCCGTCAGCGTGCTGGCCGCCAACCCCGTGGCCAGCGCGATCCACCGGGCGCTGGCCGGGCAGTTCGACGAGGCCAGGGCCGTGCTGGCCGACCCGCGCGGCACGTGGGGCGACCGCGACCCCACGCCGCGGCGTTTCACCGCCGAGACCCTGGCGCAGCTGCTGACCGCCACCGGCTTCACCGTCGGCGCGGTCCACGGCGTGCGGGTCTTCGCCGACCTGGTGCCCAGCCGGCTCGTCGACGGCGAGCCCGGCGCGGCCGACGCGCTCGTGGCGCTGGAGCAGGCCGCCGCCGTCCACCCCGTGCTGCGGGACGTCGCCACCCAGGTGCACGTCCTCGGCCACCGCCCCTAGTCTGGAACGTCTGTTCGGATAGACTCGCAGGCGTGTCCCGCAAGCAGATCACAGGCATCGGCCCCGCGCCGCGGACCGGGGTCGATGACAGCGGCTGCCCGATTCTCCACGTCGACATGGACGCCTTCTTCGCCAGCGTCGAGCTGCTGGAACGGCCGGAGCTGCGGGGCCGCCCGGTGATCGTCGGCTCGCCGGCCGGGCGCGGTGTCGTGCTCAGCGCCACCTACGAGGCCAGGGCGTCCGGCGTGCACTCGGCGATGCCGATGAGCAGGGCGCGCCGGTTGTGCCCGCAGGCCACGATCATCCCGCCCAGCCACGGCAAGTACTCCGAGGTCTCCCGGGGCGTCATGGAGATCTTCCACTCGATCACCCCGCTGGTCGAGCCGATCGCCTCCGACGAGGCGTTCCTCGACGTCGGCGGCGCCCGGCGGCGGCTCGGCCCGCCCGCGGCGATCGCCGCCATGATCAGGGAGCAGGTCCTCGACCGCTACGGCATCACCTGCTCGGTGGGGGTGGCCTCCAGCAAATTCGTGGCAAAGCTGGCCTCCAAGCAGTGCAAGCCCGATGGCCTGCTGGTGGTGCCCGAAGGGCAGGTGGTCGACTTCCTCCACCCGCTGCCGGTCGCGGCGTTGTGGGGGGTGGGGGAGCGCACCGAGCAGTCCCTCGTCCGGCTCGGCATCCGCACCGTCGGCGACCTGGCCAGGGTGCCGCTGGGCACGCTCCAGCGCGAGCTCGGGCAGGCCGTCGGCGGCCACCTGGCGACGCTGGCCTGGGGGCGCGACGAGCGTCCGGTGACCGCGCACGTGCCCGACAAGAGCATCGGCAACGAGGAGACCTTCGCGGCTGACGTCGACGATCCCGAGGTGATCCGGCGCGAGCTGCTGCGCCTGGCCGAGCGCGTGGCGGCCCGGATGCGTAAGGGCGGACACGTGGGCAGAACTGTAAGTGTGAAGCTGCGCCGGGCCGATTTCACCACGATCACCCGGTCGCGCACCCTGCGGGAGCCGACCGACGTGGCCCAGGTGATCTACGCCACCGCCTGCGAGCTGTTCGAGGCCGCCGGTCTTCAGCGGGTGCGCCTGCGCCTGGTCGGGGTGCGGATGGAGAACCTGCGCCCGGCCGGCGAGGCCACCCATCAGCTCGGTCTGGGCGAGCGCGAGACCGGCTGGCGCGAGGCCGAACAGGCGATGGACAAGGCGATCCGGAGATTTGGCCCCGATGCGGTGCTCCCAGCGTCGCTGGTACGTGGCAAGCTTGATGAAATAGAGACATGACGCCCATGTCCTACTCGATCGGTCAGTCGGGTAGGAGAAGGATGTCGCGATTTTGGGGGAAGGGGTGCGAGATGGTCCACAATGGAGCCATGACGTCACCTCCGGTTTGGTCTGCGTTGGACGTTTGCTTTCGCCTACGTCTACAGCCTCGTATTCTGGGGATAACCGACCGCGAGGTTCGGACACCCCGTGTCGTCCGTTGCCGTCTTCCCCGTCCTGGGGCTGTCCTTGGGAGGCGCCGTGCCGCTCTCTGAGCACGAGCAGCGCTTGCTCGACCAGATCGAGCAGGCCCTCTACGCCGAGGACCCGAAGTGGGCCAACACCGTGAGGATCAGTGACCCGCGCAGCCATTACAAGCGTCGCCTGATCAAAGCCTCCATCGGCTTTGCGCTCGGCGTCGTGATCATGATGGTCGGCGTGGTCATGAGTCAGATCCCGCTCGGCGTCGGCGGTTTCGTGGTCATGCTCGCCGCGTGTCTGTGGGGTCTGTCCAGCTGGAAGCGCATGAACGGGTTCGGTGACTCGCCGCCGGCCCCGGGCGCCGGCGCCACGGGCAGGCAGCCCCGGCGCGCCAACCGGGGCACCTTCATGGAGCGCATGGAGGAGCGCTGGCGCCGTCGTCACGACGAGCGCTGACCTCCTCGCCCCTCCTCGCGGGTCCCGAACCTTCCGCCCTACGCGAACGTGCGGCCGTTCCCCTTCCGGGGAGCGACCGCACGCTCGGTCCTGGGCAGGCGGCTCAGGCGCCCTTGTGGGCCGCCGTCCGCCGCAGCCTGATGTTCTCCAGCAGGTCGAAGCCGTCCAGCAGGCGCTCGCCCAGCGCCCGCAGCCGCCGCAGCGTCGAGGGCGGCAGCAGCACCGCCCGCATCCGCCGTCCCCGCGACACCGTCGCCGCCAGGGCCTGCCGCACCTTGCGCAGGTCCTTTCTCATGGGCCCGATCGTGCCCGGGTCCCTGGCGAACAGCACCCGCTCGACCGTCGTCGCGATGGCCGTCATGGCGGCCGCCGACTCGGCGTCGAACTCGTACTGCCGGCTCAGCCGCCGGGCCAGCGCCCTCGGGGTCTCGCTGGTGCCGCGGGTCATGCCGTAGTCGCACAGCACGTCGTCCAGCTCGGCCCAGACGGCCGCGATCGACGGGTGGTGGGCGGTCGCGATCCTGGCCGTCAGGTCGTCGGCCGGTTGCGAGACCTTCCAGCCCAGCGCGCGCACCCGCCGGTTCCTGGTGAGCAGCCGCAGCGCCGCCGGGACCAGCAGGAGCAGCAGCAACGCGCCCGCGCCGATGCCGATCTTGCCGATCAGCGGCATCGAGTCGTCCGGCGGCAGGCCGCCCGTGGCGATCAGGCCCTCACGGTCGAGCTCGCGCGGGTTGCGCCGGGTGGAGGGGTTGATCGGGTCGTCGGCGCCGGACTCGGTCGCGCCGCTGCTCGGCGAGGTGGACGGCGTCGTCGAAGGCGCCGGCGGGACCGTGTAGTCCGGCACCCGCGCGCTGCCCTGCCCCAGCGACCCGGACGGCGTCGGCTCGAACGGCAGCCAGCCCACGCCCTCGAAGTACAGCTCGGGCCAGGAGTGCGAGTCGCCGGTCGTGACCGTCCAGTTGTCGCCGGCCTTCGTGCCGCCGGTGTAGCCGATCGCCACCCGCGACGGGATGCCGACGATCCTGGCCAGCACCGCCATCGAGGCCGCGAACTGCTCGCAGTAGCCCGTGCGGTCGCGCAGCAGGAAGTCCCGCAGCGCTGAGTTGCCATGGCCCTGCGTCCGCAGGTCGTAGCGGAAGTCGCCGTCCTTGGTGAAGAACTGCTGGAGCTTCACCGCCGCCTCGTAGTTGGAGTTGGTCTGCGCTGTCAGCGAACGCGCCAGCCGGACGATCTCCGGCGGCAGGTTGTCCGGCAGCTTCAGGTAACGCCGGTCCACGCTCGGCTGCACGCCCTCCAGCGACTCCAGCAGCTCCGGCGTGGCGGCCGGCTCGCTGGTGGCGACCTCGTACTCCAGGCCGGCCGCCTCGTCGGGGATGGAGAAGACCATCAGCGTGCCCACGTCGGCGCGCCAGTCGCCGTCCACCCGGATCTGCCGCGGCGGGTACGGCAGCGGCAGGAACTGCAGCCGCTCGATCTCGTCGCTCATCCGGATCCTGGTGACGACGTTGCTGACCTTCGTGCTCGCGCTCAGCCCCGGAGGCGGCGGCAGCGGGCCGTTCTCCGTCCTGTTGTCCGGCGAGCCCTTCGGCTCGGTCATGCCGAACTGCTGGCCGTCGAAGGTGTCCAGCGCGTAGATCCGCAGGTACCTGGGCTTGTCGTCGTTGTTGTTGTAGGTGAGCACCACGCGCCGCTCGGGCAGTTCGAGCTGCCCCCGCAGGCTCGCGATCGGGCTCGCGATGCTGATCGAGTTGCCCTTGCCGCCGCCCCGGCCGCCCACGCCGAACTGGAAGAAGGAGACCGGCTCCATCACCGGCAGCGCGGCGGGCAGCAGCACGGCCAGCGCGATGGCGGCGAACCCGATGCGCTTGCCCGACAGCCGCAGTCCGCTGGTGTCGGCCCTGGCCCCGCCGGTGTCCGGACGCGGCCCGGTCGCCGCCCTGGTCCGGCGGACGAGCACCGCCCGTCCCCAGTGGCCCACCCGCTCGCGCCCGTCGGCGATCAGCAGGCTGACGAAGCCGAGCGCGGCGATGATGAAGGCGGGCCAGCTGATCGGCTCGGCCAGGATCGTCGCCGGGACCGTGGCCAGCGCCAGCAGCGGCAGCCCGGCCAGCGCCGCCCGCCGCAGCCGCGCGGCGAGCAGGTCCACGGCGATCGCGATGACGCCCACGCCGCCCGCGGTCAGCAGCGTGATGCCGTCCGTGGAGGGCACGGGCGCGGCGTAGCGCTGGATGTCGGCCCAGCCGACCCCGAGCAGCCGGCCCAGCTCCCACACCGACTCCTTGGTCGGGATCACCAGCGCCCACGCCTTGCCGGAGGCGAAGACCACGGTCAGGAAGATCCATAACGCGGCCAGCCCGGCCGGCGGCGCGGCCCAGGCGGGCAGCGACAGGCGGGAGCCGATCAGCCCGGCGGCCATCACGGCCAGCACCGCGCCGAGCGACGTCCAGAACCAGGCGCCGCCCTGGAAGAGCGGATAGAGCAGGATCGCCGCGGCGAACGCGGCCACACCCGAGGCGGCCGTCAGCCTCATGCCGCACCTCCCGTGGGGTTGAGCGCGTACCTGCCGCGGTTGGCGGCGTCCGGCCAGACCGAGGCGATGGAGGTGCCGGCGGGCAGGCGGACGATCCGCCAGCCGTAACCGGCCAGGACGCCCTGAACGGCGTCGAAGTTCTCGTGCGAGCCCCGGCCGGCGCCCTCCCAGGTGCCGGCGTCGAGCAGGACCGCGACACCGGTGACGCCGCTGTGCCGCAGCCTGGCCAGCTCCCTGGCCTCCTCGGGGTCGAGCGCGCCGAGCACGGCCACGATCAGGCCGTCGCCGCCGCCCTGGCGCAGGGCCGAGACGCCCATCTCCAGCGAGCGGGCCGAGCTGTGCCGCACCACGGCGAGCGTGTCCAGCAGCGAGTAGCTGAGACCCTGGTCGGTCAGGTGCTCGGCGCCCTGGTCGGTCACCAGCCGCAGGCCCAGGCCCTCGTGGGCGAGATGCACGCCGATCGAGGCCGCGGCCGAGACCGCCACCTCGAAGGAGGAGCGCGGGCCCTCGCCGCGGTGGGCGTGCCTGCGGGTGTCCAGCAGGAGCGCGCCGCGGCTCTGCCACTGCTGCTCCTCGCGGCGCACCATCAGCTCGCCGTGCCGGGCGGTCGAGCGCCAGTGCACCCGGCGCAGGTCGTCGCCCTGCCGGTACTCGCGCGGCGCCACGTCGTCGTCGCCGGCCGCGGCCACGCTCCTGGTGCGGCTGTCGCCGCCGCCCGTCCACTCGCCCGACAGCCGTACGTGCGGCAACGCCACCACCTGCGGCGTCACCACGAGCGTGTCGCTGATCGTGAACGCCCGCGTCAGCTCCACCAGCCCGAACGGGTCGGCGATGCGCACCGACAGCGGCCCGATCGTGTACCTGCCGCGCAGGTCGGACCGGACCCGGTAGTCGATCTCCCGCACGCCCTTGGACTCGACCCGGTCGAGCACGAACCGCGGCCGCACGCCCAGCGCGTACGGCACGGTGTCCTCGATCAGCAGCAGCCCGGTCGGCAGCCTGGTCACGTTCTCCAGGCGCAGCGTCACCGTGGCCTCCCCGCCCACCTCCGCCCTGGGCGGGTCCAGCCTCCGCGCGCAGCTCAGCCGGTACCTGGTACGTGCCACCACCAGCGCGGCCAGCAGCGGCAGCGCCGTGACCAGCACGCCGATCCTGAACAGGTCGTTCTCGCCCAGGATCAGCGCCATCAGCAGCGCCGCGATCCCCGAGGCCAGGAACGACCTGCCGCGGGAGGTCAGCGCCCGCAGTCCGGCCCTCACGACGCTCGCGTCTCCGGCACCGGCACACGCCTGACGAGGTCGGTCACCACCTGCTCGGGCAGACGGCGCTGGCCCTGGGCCTCGACGCTGGGCAGCAGCCGGTGCGCCAGCACGGGCACGGCCAGGTCCTGCAGGTCGTCGGGGATGACGTAGTCGCGTCCGGCCAGCGCCGCGTGCGCCCTGGCCGCGCGGACGAGCTGCAGCGTGGACCGGGGGGAGGCGCCCAGCCGCAGGTCGGGGGAGTGGCGGGTGGCCACGACGAGGTCGATGGCGTACTTCTTGACCGGCTGCGAGACGTACACGCCGCGCACGGCCTCGATCAGGGCGCGCACCTCGGCGGTCGTGGCGACCGGCTCCAGCTTGTCCAGCGGCGAGGTGCTGCCGTGCACGTCGAGCATCTCCAGCTCGGCGGTCGGCTCCGGGTAGCCCATGGCGACCCGGGCGGTGAACCGGTCGCGCTGGGCCTCGGGGAGGGGATAGGTGCCCTCCATCTCGATGGGGTTCTGGGTGGCGATCACCATGAAGGGGGCGTCCAGGGGGTACGTCACGCCGTCCACGGTGACCTGGTGCTCCTCCATGCACTCCAGCAACGCCGACTGCGTCTTGGGGGAGGCGCGGTTGATCTCGTCGCCCACGACGATGTTGGCGAACACCGGCCCGGGCTTGAACTCGAACTCACGCGTCTGCTGGTTGTAGGCGCTGACCCCGGTGATGTCACTGGGCAACAGGTCGGGCGTGAACTGCACGCGGCGCACCGGGCAGTCGATGGACCGCGCCAGAGCCTTGGCGAGCATCGTCTTGCCGACCCCCGGCACGTCCTCGATCAAAAGGTGGCCCTCGGCGAGCAGGACGGTCAGCGTGAGACGGACGGCGTCGCTCTTTCCCTCGATCACCGACTCGATGGCCTGCCGAATTCGGTGGGCGGTGGAGACCAGCTCGTCAAGCTGGGGAGGGACGTCATGGGTTAGTGCCACCAGGCCTCCATAGTGCGACGGCTGTCCCGCACGGTGCCATTACGGGAGCCATGCCATTCCTTTTCCATTGTCTGTACGACCCTACGACGCTGCGGGTTCTTGAGCGACATTTGTGGATATTCCAGGGAACCCCGCTGATGTTCCTGTTCTTGTCGCATAGCAGTGCGAATCCCGTGACACTGACCCCCTCGGCGGCCCCACTTTCCTCCACCGCCGCCTTGGCGCCCGCCGGAAGCCCCTATACCGCCGGTCTTTCCAACCCTCGACACGCCCATGAGGGTTGGCCCGCCCCCGGCGCCCCCCACCCCCGCTCCACCGCTCTGACCTGCGGTAACGCAACGGAAACTGATGATGAAGACGGTTCGAATCAGTTGACGGTGGGGAGAAGTGGAGTATGGTGGTGCGCAGTGGAGGGCCCGGTGCACCAGCGCTGAGCGCTTCGCTGAGGCACGGGAGGTGGCGCCGATGTTCCTCGGCACCCATCAACCGCGTCTTGACGACAAGGGACGGCTGTTCCTGCCGGCTAAGTACCGTGAGGAGCTGGCGGAGGGTCTTGTGATCACCAAAGGCCAGGAGCGATGCCTCTACGTCTTTCCAGTAGAGGAGTTCCAGCGCATAACCGAGGCTCTCAGCACCGCCCCGGTCACCGCCAAGGCGGTGCGTGACTACAGCCGCGTCTTCTTCGCAAGCGCGTCCGACGAGAAACCAGACAAGCAGGGACGCGTCACGATCCCGCAGAGCCTGCGTCAATACGCCGGCCTGGAGCGTGACTGCGTCGTCATCGGGGCCAACACCCGGTTGGAGATCTGGGACTCGCAGGCTTGGGACACCTATCTCAACGCGCAGGAGCAGGCGTTCGCCGATCTGTCGGAGGAGGTGCTGCCAGGGATCTTGTAGTGACCACGGTCGATCCGTCGGTGATGTCGTTCGGCGAGGTCTCCACCCGCAACCACTGCCTGCCAACTGATGCACCTTCCCCGGTGTCAGAGGGCGGGCGTCCACGAAGAGGGTGCGGATGGGGACCTGGCCGGACGGCGCCGGGTGGGGACCCAGGAATGACTGACGATTGACCGATACGCGTCATCCGCGAGCAGGACGCGAGAGGGGGGGTTGGAGATGGACGACAACGCAGGCACGGGCGGTCACGTTCCGGTGATGCTCGACCGCGTACTGGAGCTGCTGGGCCCGGCGCTGTCGGGGCCGGAGCCGGTCGTCGTCGACGCCAATCTCGGGCTCGGCGGCCACTCCGAGGCCCTGCTCGCCGCCTTCCCGTCCCTGCACCTGATCGGGATCGACCGCGACCCGTTCGCGATCGACTTCTCCACCCGCAGGCTCGCCCCCTACGCCGGCCGCACCACCCTGGTCCACGCCTCCTCGGGCGACCTGGCCCAGATCGTCGCCGAGGCCGGGCATCCCACGGTCCACGGCGTGCTGTTCGACCTCGGCGTCTCCTCGCCGCAGCTCGACGAGGCCGAACGCGGCTTCGCCTACTCCTACGACGCCCCGCTCGACATGCGCATGGACACCGAGCAGGAGCTGACGGCCGAGCGGGTGGTCAACACCTATCCGGCCGCCGACCTGGCACGAATCCTGCGCGACTACGGCGAGGAACGTTTCGCGCCGAGGGTCGCGGGGCTTATCGTCAAGGAACGCGCCAAGGAGCCCATCACCTCCACCAAGAGACTCGCCGACATCGTGCGCGACGCGATCCCCGCGGCGACCAGGCGCACCGGCGGCAACCCCGCCAAGAGGACTTTCCAGGCGCTGCGCATCGAGGTCAACGCGGAGCTGTCCGCCCTGGAGGCGGCGCTGCCCGCGGCGCTTGACGCGCTGGCGCTGGGTGGGCGGGTCGTCGTGCTCTCCTACCACTCCCTTGAGGACCGGCTCACCAAGCAGGCCCTCACGGCGCGAACCAAGGACACCAGCCCGCCAGGGCTGCCCGTCCCGCTACCGGCACACCAGCCGAGGTTCCGCCTGCTGACGAGGGGAGCCGAGCTCCCCAGCGATGAAGAGCTCGCCCGCAACCCGCGGGCGGCCTCGGCCCGGCTACGGGCGGCAGAGAGGATCCGCGTTGACGATTGAGCAGGAGACCGGCCGGGTCGCGCCCGTCCGCCGCGCCATGCCCAAGCCGGGCACGCGCAGGCCGGGCGCTTCGCACCAGACCAAGCCGCGGCCCCGTCCTGACACCGGCGGCCGGCGGCCGGCGGCCGCGCGTCCCGGCGAGAGCGCCGCGCCCGCGCGCCGTCCCGCCGCGCGGCGGCCCTCGACCAAGCGGCAGCGGGCGCCGTTCGTGCTGCTCGTCGTCGGGTTGATGTGCGGCGGGCTGGTGAGCCTGCTGCTGCTCAACATCATGCTCAACCGCGACGCCATCACCGACGCCAAGCTGCGCGAGGAGATCGCGGTGGCCCAGCAGGAGAAGGAAGCGCTCCGGCTGGAGTACGAGCGCAAGATGCAGCCCCAGAACATCGCCGACCGCGCCGAGGCGCAGGGCTACCACCTGGACAAGAACCTGCGGCCCTGGGACAAGGGCGAGCCGACTGTCCCGGCGGTCCCGGAGCGGTGAGGGATTCAGGCGGCAGGGGACAGGGTCCCGGCCGCGGCGCTGGCGGCGCCGGCTCTCCTGGAGGGCCCGGCGCCGCTCGTCGTACGCCGGGCGGTCCGGGGCGGGCAGGGCGAGGGGGCTCTGCCCGTTCCGACGGGGCGGGCCGCCCGGGGGCGCCGGACGACTCGCCGCGCAAGCGTCCCCCCGACCCGTTCGACCTGCCGTTCGACGACGACCTGAGGGGCCGCCGGCCCCACGACCCCGACGACGACGCGCGCGGCAGCGCCCGCCGCGACTCCGCGGGCGGTTCCCGCGGCCGGCAGCGCCGCGACGACGGCGACCGCGCCCGGCCCCGCGACGACGACGAGGGCACCCGCTCGCGCCGCGACCCGGGCGACGGCCCGCGCCGCCGTCCGCGCGACGACTCCCGCGACGATCCCCGCAACCGCGCCGCCTCCCAGGGACGCGACGACGACGACCGTCCGCGCGGGCGCGCCCCGCAGAGCCGCGACGGCGACGACCGTCCGCGTGGCCGTGCCGCCCAGGGACGCGACGAGGGCGACCGTCCGCGGGGCCGTGCCCAGGGGCGGGACGAGAGCGACCGGGCGCGCGGGCGCGCGTCCCAGGGGCGCGACGACGGCGCCAGGGACAGGGCGCCGCAGGAGGGGTCGCGCCGTCGCGGCGACGGCCCCGGCCCCGACCAGGCCCGCGGCTCAAGATCCGACCAGGGGCGCGGCTCCCGGCCCGACCCGGCGCGCGGCTCGCGATCCGACCAAGGACGTGGCTCGCGGTCCGACCCTGCGCGCGGCTCGCGATCCGACCAAGGACGTGGCTCGCGGTCCGAGCCTGCGCGGCCCGGTTCGGGGCCGGGCCAGAGCCGGAGCTCCCGGCCCGAGCAGGGGCGCGGCGGCAGGCCAGGTCAGACCCGCGGTCCCGGGGCCGGTCAGGCGCGCGGTCCGGCGTCCGGCCAGGGGCGCGCCTCCGGGCTGGACCAGGCGCGCGGCCGTGAGCGCGGCATGCTGCGCCGCGGCGCGGACGTGCCGCCGCCCAGGGGCCCGCGCCGCCCGCCCACCCCGCCGCGCCCGCCGCGGCCCCCGCTGGTGCTGCGCCTGGGCAGCCCGCGCCGGCGCATCAACATCGGCCTGATCGGCATGACGTTCATCCTGTCGATCTTCGCCGGCCGGCTGATCCAGATGCAGGGCCTCGACTCCAAGGTCTACGAGGCCGCCGCCGTCGGCCAGCGCCAGCACGTCGAGGAGATCCCCGCCAAGCGCGGCACGATCACCGACGTCAACGGCAACGCGCTGGCCCGTACGTCGGAGGCCCGCGAGGTGTCCATCGACCCCTCCAAGGTCCCCGCGGACGTCCGCGCCAACGTCGCCGCGATCCTGGCCAGGCAACTGGGCAAGACCGTGGAGGAGATGACCGCCAAGCTGTCCAGGACCGGCAGCCGCTACCAGCTCCTGGCCCGGGACGTCGACCCGGTCGTGGCCACCCGCCTGCTCCAGGCCCGCGTGCCCGCCCTCAGCACGAAGAAGACCTACCGCCGCGACTACCCGGCCGGCGACCTGGCCGGCAGCCTCATCGGCTTCGTCGGCGACGAGGGCAACGGCCTGGGCGGCATGGAACAGGCCAAGAACACAATCCTGGCCGGCCGC
The DNA here is from genome assembly GCF_042878785.1 of Nonomuraea sp. NPDC003560. Taxonomy (NCBI): domain Bacteria; kingdom Bacillati; phylum Actinomycetota; class Actinomycetes; order Streptosporangiales; family Streptosporangiaceae; genus Nonomuraea; species Nonomuraea sp. NPDC003560. The sequence goes on from NZ_JBIAOF010000002.1 coordinate 671,419, forward strand.
GACGGCAAGCAGCGCGTCGAGACCGGCCGCGACGGCCTGCGCATCCCCATGACCAGCAGCGAGCGCACCGCGCCCGTCAACGGCCAGGACGTGCGGCTCACCATCGACCGCGACATCCAGTGGGCCGCCCAGAAGGCGGTCGCCGAGCAGGTGCGCGAGTCGGGCGCGAGCAGCGGCGCGGTCATCGTCATGGACGTGCGGACCGCCCAGATCATCGCCATGGCCAACGCGCCCGAGCTCGACCTGGGCAACTGGCGCAGGGCCCCCGCGTCCTCCTACGTCAACAAGGCCGCCGCGGACGTGTTCGAGCCCGGCAGCACCAACAAGGTGATCACCGCCGCCGCCGCGCTGGAGGCCAAGGAGGTCACCCCCGACACGGTGTTCCAGGTGCCCGACAACATCAGGTGCGCCGACCGGGTGCTGCGCGACGCCCACGCCCACAAGCCCGAGGCGATGACCTTCCGGCAGGCCATGGCCCAGTCCAGCAACGTCGCCACGATCATGGCCGCCCGCAAGGTCGGCAGCGAGCGCCTGTACGCGATGCTCAGGGCGTTCGGGTTCGGCAGCACCCCGGCGGGCGGCGTGCCCAACGCCGAGGCGGGCCTGCTGCCCAACTACAAGAACTGGTCGGGCAGCCAGAGCTGCACGGTCGCCTACGGCCAGGGCGTGTCGGTGACCGCCCTGCAGACCGCCAGCGTCTACCAGACCATCGCCAACGGCGGCGTCCGCGTCGATCCGCAGATCGTGGCGGGCACCACCGACGCGTCCGGCAGGTTCGTCCCGGCTCCCGCGGGCAGGCAGACCAGAGTGGTGAGCGAGACGACGGCCAAGGAGATCACGACGATGCTGGAGACCGCGGTGAGCGCCGAGGGCACCGGCGCGCTGGCCGCCATCCCCGGCTACCGGGTGGCGGGCAAGACCGGCACCGCCGACCGCTACGACGCCGAGCTGGGCCGCTACGACGGCTACACGGCCTCCTTCGCCGGGTTCGCGCCCGCGGACGCGCCCCGGCTGGTGGTGCTCTCGGTGCTCCAGAACCCCAAGAACGGCCATTTCGGCGGCCAGCTCGCGGCCCCCGTCTTCAAGGATGTGATGACGTTCGCCATCAAGAGCAGGAAGATTCCTCCCACAGGCTCGGACGCGCCGCCGGTGCGTACGCGCGCGGGACAGTGAGCAGGGAAGGTACGCTCTCGCCGTGCGTCCCCCGTCGTCTATGCGTCCCAAGACCAGCCCGCCCCGTCCGCTGACCGGGCTCGCGACCATGCTCGACGCCGATTCCGGCACGTCGAGGTCGCCCCATGCCGCCCTGACCGGCGTCACCATCGATTCCCGCGCCGTGCAGCGCGGCGATCTCTACGTGGCCCTGCCGGGCAACCGCGTGCACGGCGCGACCTTCGCCGCCGAGGCGATGGCGCGCGGAGCCGTGGCCGTCCTCACCGACCCGGCCGGGCGGGAGGCCGCCGTGGCCACCGGCCTGCCGGTGCTGATCGTGCCCGATCCGCGCGCGCTGCTCGGGCAGGTCTCCTCCTGGGTCTACGGCCAGCCGGCCCACGACGTCCAGGTCATCGGGGTGACCGGCACGAGCGGCAAGTCCACCACCACCTTCATGGTGGAGGCCGGCCTGCGGGCGGCCGGCCACACGACGGGCCTGGTCGGCGGCGTCGAGATCGCCGCCGGAGACCTCCGCTTCGAGCCCACGCTGACCACGCCGGAGGCCCCGCAGCTGCACGCCCTGTTCGCGCTGATGCGCGAGCAGGGGGTCACCGCGGCCACCATGGAGGTCTCCAGCCACGCGCTGGCGCTCGGCCGGGTCGACGGCATCTTCTACGACGTCGCCCTGTTCACCAACCTCTCCCAGGACCACCTCGACTTCCACAAGGACTTCGAGGACTACTTCGCCACCAAGGCCAGGCTGTTCCAGCCCGAGCTGAGCCGCGTCGGCGTGACCAACATCGACGACCCGCACGGCCGGGAGCTGCTGCACCGGGCCAAGGTGCCGATGACCACGTTCTCGGCGCTCGGCGACCCGGAGGCGGAGTGGCGGGCGCTGGAGGTCCGGCTCGGCGCCGACGGCAGCGCGTTCCGGGTGGCCGGTCCCGGCGGGGTCGAGGCCGACGCGCAGATCTCGCTGCCCGGCCCCTTCAACGTCGCCAACGCGCTCGGCGCGATCGTCTGCCTGGTGGAGTCGGGGGTGCCGCTCCAGACCGCCGTGCACGGCGTGGGCAGCCTCACCGGGGTGCCCGGGCGCATGCAGCGCATCACCTCCGCCGAGGAGGAGTTCCAGGCGCTCGTGGACTACTCCCACAAGCCGGGCGCCGTGGAGTCGGTGCTGCGCTCGCTGCGTGAGGTGACCGCGGGCACGCTGACGATCGTGCTGGGCTGCGGCGGCGACCGCGACACCGGCAAACGCCCGATCATGGGCGAGATCGCCGCCCGGCTGGCCGATGTGGCGATTTTCACCAACGACAACCCGCGCTCGGAGGATCCGCTCGCCATCCTGGCCGCGATGATGGAGGGAGCGCTCGGCGTTCCGCCCCGCGACCGCGCCCATGTGATCATTGAGCCCGACCGCGCGGCCGCGATCGACCTGGCCGTCGGCCGGGCCGGCCGCGGCGACGTGATCGTCGTCGCGGGCAAGGGTCACGAGCAGGGCCAGTACGTCTCCGGCGAAGTGATCCCGTTCGACGACCGCGAAGTGGTCGCCGAAGCGATCGACGCACGCAACGAAAGCAGGAAGCACCGATGATCCCGTTGCCGCTGGCCAGGATCGCCGAGATAACCTCGGGCGCCCTGTCGGGCATGGCAGACCCCCGCGCCGTGGTGCGCGGGCCCGTAGTGATCGACTCACGCGCGGTGGAGCCGGGATCGCTGTTCGTCGCCCTCGCCGGCGAGCGGGTCGACGGCCACGACTACGCCGCGCAGGCGATCCGGGCCGGAGCGGTCGCCGTCCTGGCCTCCAGGCCGGTCGACGCGCCGGCGGTGATCGTCCCCGACGCCGCGGTCGCGCTGGCCGCGCTGGCCGCCGCGCAGGCCGCCGCGCTGCCGCAGGCCACCGTGATCGGCGTGACCGGCTCGGCGGGCAAGACCAGCACCAAAGACCTGCTGGCCAGGCTGGCCGGCCGGATGGGCCCGACCATCGCGCCCGTCGGCAGCTTCAACAACGAGCTCGGCCACCCGCTGACCGTGCTGCGCGCCGACGTCGACACCCGGTTCATGGTGCTCGAACTGGCCGCCCGCAACATCGGCCACATCGCGGACCTCACCCGCATCGCGCCGCCGACGATCGGCGTGGTGCTCAACGTCGGCACCGCGCACCTCGGCGTGTTCGGCGGCAAGGAGGCCATCGCCAAGGCCAAGGGCGAGCTGGTGGAGGCGCTGCCGCGCACCGGGGTTGCGGTGCTCAACGCCGACGACCCGCTGGTGTCGCAGATGGCCTCGCGCACCGACGCGCGCGTCACGTACTTCGGGCGCGGCGAGGGCGCGGCCATCAGGGCCGAGCAGGAGACGGTCGACGGGCGCGGGCGGGCCTCGTTCACGTTGCGCACGCCGTCCGGGGCCGCGCCGGTCACGCTCCAGCTCTACGGCGCCCACGCCGTGGAGAACGCCCTGGCCGCCGCCGCCGCGGCCTACGAGCTCGGCCTGCCGGTCGCCACGATCGCCGAGGAGCTGTCGGAGGCCACGCCGCGCAGCCGCTGGCGCATGGAGGTCACCGACCGGCCCGACGGCGTCACGGTGGTCAACGACGCCTACAACGCCAACCCCGACTCGATGCGGGCCGCGTTCGACATGTTCGGCGTGATGGGCCAGGAGCGGCGGCGGTTCGCGGTCATCGCGGCGCTGCGCGAGCTGGGCGAGGAGAGCGCGGCGCTCAACGCCGAACTGGGGCGGCTGGCGGGCGGTTCGGGCCTGACGGGCCTGGTCGTCGTCGGTCCCGACGCCGGCCCGGTGCTGGAGGGCGCCAACGAGGCGGCCTCGGCCGCCGCGGGACCGCCAGGTGGCGGAGGGCCATATGCTCCCCAGATGACCCGGATCGTACATGTCCCTGATGCCGAGGCAGCGGCGGCCGCACTGGCCGGCCTGCTGCGCCCCGGCGACGCGGTGCTCGTCAAGGGCCCCCGCGCGATGGGCCTGGAACGCACGGCGGAGCTCCTCCTCGGAGGTGCCGCTCAGTGATCAACATCGTCATCGCCGGCGCGGTGGGCCTCGTCCTGTCGATGCTGGGGACCCCCTTGGCGATCAGGCTGTTCTCGCGGCGCGGCTACGGCCAGGAGATCCGCGAGGAGGGAGTGCAGGCCCACCTGGGCAAGCGCGGCACCCCCACCATGGGCGGCATCGTGTTCGTGCTGGCCGCGCTGCTGGCCTACGGCGGCTCCCACCTGGCCACGCTGTCGCCGCCGACGGTGTCGGGCATGCTCGTGCTGTTCCTGATGACCGGCCTCGGCGCGGTCGGCTTCCTCGACGACTTCATCAAGATCTACAAGCAGCGCAGCCTGGGCCTGCGCAGCGGCGCCAAGGCCCTCGGCCAGCTCGTCGTCGGCGCCGTGTTCGCCGTGCTGATCACCCGCCAGCCCAACGTCTACGGCATCACCCCCGCCGAGACCCGGCTGTCGTTCCTGCGCGACATCGGCCCCTCGATCGGCATCGTCGGCTTCACCATCTGGGTGCTGTTCATGATCGTCGGCTTCTCCAACGCCGTGAACCTCACCGACGGCCTCGACGGCCTGGCCAGCGGCGCGACCGGCGTCGTGCTCGGCGCGTACGTGCTGATCGGCAACTGGCAGCTCCGCAACAACTGCATCGACCAGCTCGGGCCCAACTGCTACTGGGTGCGCGACCCGCTGGACCTGTCGGTGGTGGCCGCGGCCGTGCTGGGGGCGCTGGTCGGGTTCCTGTGGTGGAACGCCCCGCCGGCGAAGATCTTCATGGGCGACACCGGCTCGCTGGCCCTGGGCGGCGTGCTGGCCGGCCTGGCCATCGCCACCCGCACGCAGCTCCTGCTGATCATCCTGGCCGGGCTGTGCGTGATCATCACGGCGTCCGTCATCATCCAGGTCGGGTTCTTCAAGATGACCGGGAAACGGGTGTTCAGGATGGCGCCGCTGCAGCACCACTTCGAGCTGAAGGGCTGGGCCGAGACCACGATCGTGGTGCGGTTCTGGCTGATCGCCGGGCTCTGCGCGGCGCTCGGGCTCGGGCTGTTCTACGTCGAGTGGATGCCCAAGCCATGACGTTGACGTGCGTGGCCGGGCTCGGCGTCTCCGGCACCGCGGTGGCCGGGGCGCTGGCCGGACGCGGCGAGCGGGTCGTGGTCGTGGAGGCCGTGGAGGGTGAGCGGCAGCTGGCCGCCGCGGCCGAGCTGGCCCGCGCCGGGGTCGAGACCAGGTTCGGCGAGATGGTGCTGCCCGAGGGCACGACCAGGCTCGTCACCACCGGCTGGGCCCCGCACCACCCGCTGGTCGCCGCCGCGCTGGCGGCCGGCGTCGAGGTCGTCGGCGAGGTGGAGCTGGCCTGGCGGCTGCGCCCGCCGCACGCCGCCCCCTGGCTCGCGCTGACCGGCACCAACGGCAAGACCACGGCCGTGCGCATGCTCACCTCGATCCTCCAGGCCGCCGGGCTCGACGCCCTGGCCGTGGGGAACGTGGGCGTCCCGGTCGTCCGCGCCGTCGCCGAGCCGTACGACGCCCTGGCCGTCGAGCTGTCCAGCTTCCAGCTCCACTGGTCCAGCACCCTGGCCCCGCACGCCGCGGCGATCCTGAACATCGCCCCCGACCACCTCGACTGGCACGGCTCCATGGCCGAGTACGCCGCCGCCAAGGGCCGCATCTACGAACGCGCCGGCACCGTGATCTACAACGCCGACGACCCCGAGTGCGCCCGCCTGGCCGAGCCCTACCAGGGCGCCGTCGGCTTCACGCTGCGGGCGCCGCGCAGCGGCCAGATCGGCGTCGTCGAAGACCTGCTGGTCGACCGGGCGTTCGTGGCGGACCCGGTCGAGGCGGCGGAAGAGCTGGCCACGTTCGCCGACATCCGGCCCCTGGCCCCCCACAACGTGGCCAACGCCCTGGCCGCCGCCGCCCTGGCCCGCTCGCTCGGCGTGCCGTCCGAGGCCGTACGGCTGGGCCTGCGCGCCTTCAAGCCCGACCCCCACCGCCTGTCCCACGTCGACCGGGTCGGCGACGTCGACTACGTCGACGACTCCAAGGCCACCAACCCGCACGCCGCCGCGGCCGCGCTGAGCGCCTACCCGTCGATCGTGTGGGTGGCGGGCGGTCAGCTCAAGGGCGCCGACGTCGACGACCTGGTCCGGCGGGCCGCGCCCCGGCTGCGCGGCGCGGTGCTGCTGGGCGCCGACCGCGCGGCGATCGCCGAAGCACTCGCGCGACACGCGCCGAATGTCCCCGTCGTGGACATCCCGGGCCAAGACACTGGTGTGATGGACACCGTCGTCACCGAAGCCGCGCGGCTGGCCTCCCCCGGGGACACCGTGCTGCTCTCCCCAGCGGGCGCCTCGCTCGACATGTTCCCCGGCTATCCGGCACGAGGGGAGGCCTTCGCCCGTGCCGTCCACGAGCTGAGGCGGCGGCGTGAGCAGTAGCACCGGCACCGCCGGCGCCCGCCCGGCCGCCGGCGAGTCCGCCCGGTCCAAGGCCCAGGAGGGCCCGGCGAGCTGGGTCCGCGAGCAGCGCGCCGTGCTGAAGGAACTGCTCGACAAGCCGCTGACGACCTACTACCTGATCATCATGTGCAGCGCGCTGCTGCTCGCGCTCGGGCTCATGATGGTGCTGTCGGCCTCCGCGATCGAGGCCCAGCAGAAGACCGGCAACCCGTTCTCGTGGTTCATCAAGCAGTCGTTGTCGGCCGGCGTCGGCGTGCCCGTGATGTACGCCTGCTCGCGCCTGCCGCCGAAGTTCTTCCGCTGGGCGGGCTACCCGCTCATGGCGCTGGCGGTGCTGGCGCTGGTCATGGTGCTGTTCATCGGCGAGTCCGAGCTGGGCGCGCAGCGGTGGATCTACCTCGGCCCGTTCACCCTCCAGCCGTCGGAGCCGGCCAAGCTGGCGCTCGTGCTGTGGGGGGCCGACCTGCTGGCCAGACGGGCCAGGCAGGGCCGGATCGAGTGGCGGCAGATGCTGATCCCGCTCATGCCCGGCACCGCGATCCTGGTCGTCATGGTCCTGCTCGGCCGCGACCTCGGCACCACCCTCGTGCTCTTCATGATCTTCCTGGCGCTGCTGTGGGTGGTGGGGGCGCCGATCAAGCTGTTCGGCGGCATCCTGGCGCTGGCGGTGCTGGCCGCGGTCATCATGATCAAGGTGGAGCCGTACCGGATGAAGCGCATCGGGGCCTTCCTCGACCCGTGGGCCGACGCCCAGGGCGCCGGTTACCAGGCCGTGCAGGGGCAGATCGCGATGGGCTCTGGCGGCTGGTTCGGGCTCGGCCTGGGCAGCAGCCGCCAGAAGTGGAGCTGGCTGCCCCACGGCGAGAGCGACTTCATCTTCGCCATCCTCGGCGAGGAGCTCGGGCTGATGGGCACGCTGATGGTGGTGGCGCTGTTCGGCCTGCTCGGCTACGCGGGGCTGCGGGTCGCGGTCCGGGTCAACGACGGCTTCGTCCGCCTGGCGGCGGCCGCCATGGTGGCCTGGATCGTCGGGCAGGCGGCCGTCAACATGGGCGCCGTGCTCGGCGTCCTGCCCATCACCGGCATCCCGCTGCCGCTGGTCTCCTACGGCGGGTCGTCCCTGCTCCCCACGCTCGCCGCGCTGGGCATCCTGCTGTCGTTCGCCAAACGCGAGCCCGGCGCGCGCGAAGCCTTGGCCGCGCGTGGCCCCGGACCCGCCGCACGGGGCCTAAGCTGGCTTGGCCTGGGGGGTACGTCCAGAGGCCGAGTGAGACGTTAGGGAGTGACCGAGATGAGGGTGGTCCTCGCCGGTGGGGGGACGGCCGGGCACATCGAGCCCGCGCTCGCCCTTGCGGACGCGCTGCGCCATCTTGACCGGAGCGTCGGCATCACCTGCGTGGGCACCGAGCGCGGCCTGGAGACGCGGCTCGTGCCCGCCAGGGGCTACGATCTCGAACTGGTGCCGGCCGTGCCGCTGCCCAGGGCGATCACCCCGAGCCTGCTGACCGTGCCGGGCCGGCTGGCCGGGGCGATCAACGCCGTGTCGGGCGTCCTCGACCGGGTCGGCGCCGACATCCTGGTCGGGTTCGGCGGCTACGTCGCCACGCCCGCCTACCTGGCGGCCAAGCGCAAGGGCCTGCCGATCGTCGTCCACGAGGCCAATCCCCGTCCCGGCCTGGCCAACCGGCTGGGCGCCCGGCTGACCGACCACGTCTTCACCGGCTTCCCCGACGCCGCGCTGCCCAAGGCCGAGTTCATCGGCACCCCGCTGCGCCGCGAGATCGTCACGCTCGACCGGCTGTCCACCGGCGACAAGGCGCGCTCCTGGTTCGGGCTGGAGAACGACCGGCCCACGCTGCTGGTGTTCGGCGGCTCGCAGGGCGCCAGGTCGCTCAACCAGGCCGCGCTGGCCGCCGCGCCGGTGCTGCGCCGGGCCGGCATCCAGGTGCTCCACGTGCTCGGCCTGAACAACACCGTCGAGCACGAGCCGCCGCCCGGCGACCCCCAGTACGTGCTGCTGCCCTACGTCGACCGCATGGACCTCGCCTACGCCGCCGCCGACGTCGCGCTGTGCCGCAGCGGGGCCCTGACCTGCGCCGAGCTGACGGCCGTGGGGCTGCCGGCCGCGTACGTGCCGCTGCCGCACGGCAACGGCGAGCAGACCGTCAACGCCGAGCGCGTCGTGCGCGGCGGCGGCGGCCTGATGGTCGACGACTCCGACCTGTCACCCGATTGGATCATCCAGAACGTGCTGCCCATGCTCCACGACCCCGAACGGGTCGCCGTCATGTCGGAGGCCGCCTCCCGGCTGGGGCGCAAGGACGCCGATATCATGCTTGCCAGGAAAGTGTTGGAGATAGCCCGATGAGTCTCGTCAAGCTGGTCGATCCCGTAGCCGTCGAAGACCTCGGCCGCGTGCACTTCATCGGCATCGGCGGCGCGGGCATGTCGGGCATCGCCCGCATCCTGCTCAAGCGCGGCGTCCGCGTCACCGGCAGCGACGCGCGCAGCTCCGAGCTGGTGACCGAGCTGCGCGAGCTGGGCGCGACCGTGCACATCGGGCACGCCGCCTCGCACATCAGGGACGTCGACACGGTGGTCGTCTCCACCGCCATCCGCGACTCCAACCCCGAGCTGGGCGAGGCGCTCAAGCAGGGCCTGCGGATCATCCCGCGGGCCGCCGCGCTGGCCTCGGTGATGGCCGGCCGCACCGGCGTGGCCATCGCCGGCACCCACGGCAAGACCACCACCACCTCCATGCTCACCGTGGCGCTGCAGAAGTGCGGCGCCGAGCCGTCCTACTGCGTGGGCGGCCAGCTCGTCACCACCGGGCTGGGCGCCGACGAGGGCGCGGGCCGGGTGTTCGTGGCCGAGGCCGACGAGAGCGACGGCTCCTTCCTCATGCTGGCCCCCGACATCGCCGTGGTGACCAACGTCGAGGCCGACCACCTCGACAACTACGGCGACCCGCGCGCGGTGCACGACAGCTTCGCCCGTTTCGCCGACCGGGTGGGCTCGCTGCTCATCGTCTGCGCCGACGACCCGGGCGCCGCCGAGCTGGTCGGGCGGGCGCGCGAGCGCGGGCTGCGGGTCAGGACCTACGGCGAGCGGGGTGAGGACTACCGGGTGACCGGGGTGCGTCCCGACGGCTTCGGCACGGTGTTCTCCATCGAGGGCAGGGGAGACGTGCGGCTGGCCGTCCCCGGGGCGCACAACGCCCTCAACGCCACCGCCGCCATCGCCGTGGCCGACGAGCTGGGGCTGGCGTTCGAGGACATCAGAGACGGCCTGGCGGCCTTCACGGGGGCCAAGCGGCGCTTCGAGGCCAAGGGCGAGGCGGGCGGCGTCGCGGTGTTCGACAGCTACGCCCACCACCCGACCGAGCTGGCCGCCGACCTGCGGGCCGCGCGCGACGTCGTGGCCTCCTACTCGGGCACCGGCCGGGTCATCGCGATCTTCCAGCCCCACCTGTACTCGCGCACCCGGTTCTTCGCCGACGAGTTCGGCGCCGCCCTCGGGCTGGCCGACGAGGTCATCGTCCTCGACGTCTACGGCGCGCGGGAGGATCCCGAGCCGGGCGTGTCCGGCGCGATGGTGGCCGGGCGCGTGCCGCTGCCCGCCGAGCGGGTGGCCTACGCCCCCGACCGGGCGGCGGTGCCGGACCTGGTGGCCGGGCGGGCGCGGCCGGGTGACATCGTGCTCACGATGGGGGCGGGCGACGTGACGGAGCTCGGGCCGCAGCTCGTGGCGCGCCTGTCCTGAGCCGTACGGGCGTGGCGGGCGGGCGCCGGACGGCCCGGCGGCGTACGTTCGAAGCCGGCGTGCGAGGAGGGCGATGAAGGCGCGTAACGCGTTCCTGGTGCTGTTGACGGCGGGGGTGGTCGGCTCGGCCGCCTGGCTGGTGTTCCTCTCGCCGGTGCTGGGCGTGCGGTCGGTCGAGATCGTGGGAAATCTCACAGTGACCAGCGAGCACATCAAGCAGCAGGCCGCCGTCCCCGACCTGCATCCGCTGGCCACGGTCGACCTGGCCGACGTCCAGGCGCGCGTGCTCGGCATCCGGCAGCTCGCGACGGCGAAGGTCGACCGGGTGTGGCCGGGCACGCTCAGGATCGAGGTGGTCGAGCGCGAGCCGGTCGCGGTGATCCCCGCGGGCGGCCGGTTCGCGGTGGTCGACAAGCAGGGCGTGGTGATCGAGGTCAAGGACACGTCGCCGTTCATGCTGCCGTTGCTCAAGGTTGACCGGCCGGCCGCGGGCGACCCGGCCACCATGGCGGCGCTCCAGGTCGTCCAGGCGTTGCCGCCGGTGGTGGCGGGCAAGGTCCGGCAGGTGCGCGCCGCCTCGGCCGAGGGCGTGACGCTGGAGCTGTCCGACGGCCGTACCGTCCTGTGGGGCGGGGCCGACAGGCCGCAGGAGAAAGGCCGCATCCTGGTCTCGCTCCTGAGCCGCAAGGCCACCCTGTACGACGTCAGCTCTCCCGACGTCGTCACCTTGAAGTGATCACGAGTGTCAGGGTCTGGCAACTCCGTGGCAAGGGCATCGCGTGCCTGTGCGAGGTGGGGGTCGCGGCGTGAGAGCCTGTAGATCGGAGCTTCGGCAGAGGAAGGCCCCGACCAGGCGCGACTCCGGAGCGAATCGGACAGCCCGCGACACGCCGGACGTGCTTGCGGCGCGGTTAGTTGACCCGCCTGGTAGGGGCCTCCTACTGTCCGTATCAATCCTCAGGTTGACATAAATCTAAATCTCAACCTGAGGTTGAGAGTTACGAAAACTGAGAAAAAGCGGAGACGATCCGCACCGAAATGGCAAGTCAACGAGCGGAAAGGCCCCTCGTCGTGGCAGCACCGCAGAACTACCTCGCGGTCATCAAGGTCGTCGGCATTGGCGGCGGCGGAGTGAACGCCGTCAACCGGATGATCGAGGAGGGACTCAAGGGCGTCGAGTTCATCGCCATAAACACCGACGCCCAGGCGCTGCTGATGAGTGACGCCGATGTGAAACTCGACGTGGGCCGCGAGCTCACGCGCGGACTGGGCGCCGGAGCCAACCCCGACGTGGGGCGCAAGGCGGCCGAAGACCACCGTGAGGAGATCGAGGAGGTCCTCAAGGGGGCCGACATGGTCTTCGTCACGGCTGGTGAGGGCGGTGGCACGGGCACCGGCGGCGCGCCGGTCGTGGCCAACATCGCCCGGTCGCTCGGCGCGCTGACGATCGGCGTGGTGACCCGGCCCTTCAGCTTCGAGGGGCGGCGTCGCGCCTCGCAGGCCGAGGCCGGCATAGAGACACTGCGCGACGAGGTCGACACCCTCATCGTGATCCCCAACGACCGGCTGCTGTCGATCTCCGACCGCCAGGTGAGCGTGCTCGACGCGTTCAAGGCGGCCGACCAGGTGCTGCTGTCCGGTGTCCAGGGCATCACCGACCTGATCACCACGCCCGGCCTGATCAACCTCGACTTCGCCGACGTCAAGTCGGTCATGTCGGGCGCGGGCTCGGCGCTCATGGGCATCGGCCACGCGCGCGGCGACGACCGGTCGGTCGCCGCCGCCGAGATGGCGGTCTCCAGCCCGCTGCTGGAGGCGAGCATCGACGGCGCCCACGGCGTGCTGCTGTCGATCGCGGGCGGCTCCGACCTCGGCCTGTTCGAGATCAACGAGGCGGCCCAGCTCGTCTCGATGGCCGCCGCGCCCGACGCCAACATCATCTTCGGCACGGTCATCGACGACGCCCTCGGCGACGAGGTGCGGGTCACCGTGATCGCGGCGGGCTTCGACGACGTGCCGCCGCCGGCCGAGAAGCCGCTGCCCAGGCCGGCCGCCAGGCCCGCCGCGCAGCCCGCTGCGCCGGTGTCGTCCTCGGCCCTGCGGCCCGGTGTGCCGGCTTCGCCCAGCGTGAAGTCCGAGCCGCCCGCGCCGCGCCCTGAGCCGAGGCCCGAGCCGCGTCCTGAGCCGCGTGCCGAGCTGCGGTCGGAGCCCCGCCAGGAGTTCAGGCCGGAGCCGCGCCAGGAGTTCAGGCCCGAGCCCAGGCAGGAGTTCAGGCCCGAGTCGCGCCCCGAGCCTCGCCCGGAGTCGCGCGAGTTCAGGCCGGAGCCGCGTCCTGAGCCCCGGCCGGAGCCGCGTCCCGAGCCGGTGCGGCCGGTGGAGCCGGTCCAGGCCGCCGAGCCCGTCGCCGCCCTCGGCGACGACGAGCCGCAGGCCCCGGTCTCCATCCCGAGGCCCACGCCCGAACCGGCCAACCCGCCCACGCCCATCACCTCCCGCATGTCGGAGCCTCCCAAACGTCCTCGGGTGATCTTCGAGGAGCAGGAGGAGGAGCTCGACGTCCCCGACTTCCTCAAGTAGCTCACCACCCACCGCCGCTCCCCGCAGGCGTACGGGAGCGGCGCCGTCGTGTGTGCCGGGATCCGACCCGCGGCACGGAAAGGGGGCCATCGTGGCGTACGGCGTACAGGCCGAACTGCGGGGCGATGGAGGCAGGGAGAGGGAGACAGACGTGCGGAGGGACGAGATCGCGGCCGGTCTCACCGAGATCGAGGACCGCATCGGCGCGGCCTGCCACGCGGTGGGCCGCGACCGCGGCGAGGTCACCCTGATCGCGGTCACCAAGACCAGACCGGCCGACGACGTGCGCATCCTGTGCGAGCTGGGTGTGCGCGACGTCGGCGAGAACCGCGACCAGGAGGCCGCGCCCAAGGCGCACGAGCTGGCCGACCTGCCGCTGACCTGGCACTTCGTCGGCCAGCTGCAGACCAACAAGGTGCGGTCCGTCGTCGGGTACGCCGACGTGATCCACTCGCTCGACCGCCTCCGGCTGCTGGAGGCGATCAGCAAGGAGGCCGTGCGGCAGGGCCGCAAGGTCGGCTGCCTGATCCAGGTGGCGCTCGACGACGACCCCTCCAGGGGCGGCGCCCGGCCCGCCGACGTGCTCGCGCTGGCCGACGAGGTGGCGCTGGCCGACGGAGTGTGGCTGGGCGGCGTCATGGCGGTCGCCCCGCTGGGGGTGGAGCCCGCCCGCGCCTTCGCCGTGCTGCGCGATGTCGCGACCCGCGTCCAGGAGCAGCATCCGCGGGCCACGATGGTCTCCGCGGGCATGAGCCAGGACCTCGACGAGGCGGTCGCGTACGGTGCGACACACGTGCGGATCGGTACGGCGTTGCTCGGTCGTCGCAGGCCCTTCGTCAGGTAATGTCCCCTCAAGTGGGTCTTCAGGCCCATGATCAAGTAGAGGTCGATCCGCGGTGAGCTCCAAGGGGGTACGGCTGCCGCCTCGGCCCCGGCGACGGGTCCGAGCCAGTGCGACCATGAGCAGGAGGACGACGTAGCGATGGCCGGCGCGATGCGCAAGATGGCGGTCTACCTCGGTCTCGTGGAGGACGACCGCTACGAGAGGTACGAGACCTACACCGACGAGTACGCCTACGACGACGATGTCCAGCGGACCGGCGAGGAACGGCCCGTGGCGGTCCAGGACCGCGACGAGGAGGCCGACTCCGCGGTCCCCGCGCCCAGGCCCGCCACGACGATCCTGGAGCGCCGCACGACCGACCTGGCGCGCATCACGACCCTCCATCCCCGGACCTACAACGAGGCCCGAACCATCGGAGAGCACTTCCGCGACGGCACCCCGGTCATCATGAATCTGACCGAAATGGTTGACAGCGACGCGAAGCGGCTCGTGGATTTCGCGGCAGGTCTGGTCTTCGGCCTACATGGAAGCATTGAACGTGTTACCAACAAGGTGTTCCTGTTGTCCCCTGCCAATGTCGAGGTGACCGCCGAGGACAAGGCCCGAATCGCGGAACGCGGGTTCTTCAACCAGAGTTAGAGTCTCTGTATGTCCATCGCACCCAACCGGGTCCACGCGCGGCCGGGAGGGCACACCAGAAGTGGAGGCGCGGCCGGGCCGTGGAGATCGTGAGTGGGATCTTGGTCGTAGTCCTGTCTCTGTATTTGGTACTGCTCATCGGCAGGATGATCTTTGAGACGGTGCAGGCGTTCGCCCGGCAGTGGCGGCCTTCCGGGGTCGTGCTGGTGCTGGCGGAGGCCACGTACACCGCGACAGACCCACCTCTCAAGTTCCTCCGCCGTTTCATTCCCCCGCTCCGGTTGGGTACGGTGGCCTTTGACCTAAGCTTCACTGTCCTGTTCATCGTCGTTCTGATCTTGATCCAGATCGCTGGGTCACTGGGCGGCCGGTGAGGCGGGCTGGTGGGGTGGCCGGTCGTGATCCAACTCGTGTCCGCGCTGAAGTGATTCGGGTTCACCGTCCCTCCGGACAGACTCCAAGCGCGCCAAGGAGACCAAAAAATGCCGCTGACGCCCGCTGATGTGCGGAACAAGCAGTTCAGTACCACCCGGCTGCGGCCGGGCTACGACGAGGAGGAGGTCGATGCCTTCCTCGACGAGGTGGAGGCTGAGCTCGACCGCCTGATCCAAGAGAACGAGGAGCTACGCGCCAAACTGGCCGAGTGCCTGCGTGGGAAGGTGCCGGGCGGCATGGGCATGCCCATGGCCTCCGCGCCCGTCCAGGAGCAGCCGAAGCCGGAGATGATGGCGCCGCCGCAGCCGGAGCCCATGCGGGCCCCCGAGCCGCAGCCGATGCGAGCCCCCGAGCCGCAGCCCGTGGCCATGAGCATGCCTCCCGCCGAGGACAACATGGACACCGCGGCCCGCGTGCTGGCCCTCGCCCAGCAGACCGCCGACCAGGCGATCGCCGACGCCCGCCGGGAGGCGGACGAGACGGTGACCCGCGCCCGCCGCGAGGCCGACGAGATCCTCACCAAGGCCCGCCGCCAGGCCGAGCAGGTCATCGGCGACGCCCGCGCCCGCGCCGAGACGCTTGAGCGCGACGCTCAGGAGCGCCACCGCCAGGCGATGGGCTCGCTGGTGCAGACCCGCGACGAGCTGGAGCGCAAGGTCGAGGAGCTGCGCAGCTTCGAGCGCGAGTACCGCAGCCGCCTCAAGCTCTACCTGGAGAACCAGCTCGCCGAGCTCAACGTCTCCGCGGAGGGCAGCGGCGGGTTCCCGGTCATGTCCGGTCCGCAGGGTCAGGCCCCCGCCATGTCGCACGCGGTTCCCCAGGGTGGCCAGCAGCCTCTTCCCGGTGGCCCCAACCCGTTCGGCGGCGAGGCTCCGCAGGGCGCCTTCCCCGGCGGCGACGGTCCGCACAACGACCGCCGGTAAAGTAACGGGTCACTAGGACCTGTCACTCGAAAGAGCCCCCTGTGATCCTTATCAGTGCTGGTTTGGTGCTCGCGGCGGTCGTGTTGCTGATCGCGGGCTTCGTACTGGCTAAGCCGTTCCTGATCATGTGGTCCATCGTGGTCAGCGTGCTGTCCGCGCTGTTCCTGGTGATCGGGGCGTTGCTGCGGCGTCACGAGCTGTTTCCCGGTGGTGGGCGGGCCGCTGCGCCGGCCACCCCTCCGGCCCCGCTCCCGCCGCCCGGCCTGCCGTACAACCAGACCGGTCCTGCCGGGCCCCAGCCGCACCCGCGGCCACAACCCCACCCGCATCCGCACCCGCAGACGCTTCAGCGGACCGCCGTTCCGGCCTCCGCGCCTCGCCGCCCCGCGGCGAGCGGCATCTCGCCGGACGCGATCGTGCTGGTGATCCCGGGCCGCAAGAGATACCACGTGCCGGGCTGCCGCCAGCTGGCCGGACGGGATCACGAGGAGCTCACCCACGAGGAGGCACGCGAGGAGGGCTTCACGCCCTGCACCACGTGCCTTCCGGACGCCGCGCTCGGCGGACGGCAGTTGCCGCCTGCCGCCGACCCCGAGCCCGTCGTCGCCCCCGGTCCCGGTGCCACCCCCTCCGCCGTGGCGGAGAGCCGGGCCGAGACCTCCGCGGAGACCCGGGACCTGCGCCCGCCGGTCGTACCGCCGAAGCCCGACACGAAGGCTTCCACCCCCACCCCGGAGCCCGCCGCCCCCCGCGAGGAGGGCGCCACCGGGTGGTTCGGCCGTCCGGCCGCCGCCGCGCAGGCGAGCGACCCGGCCACGTCCCCCTCCGCCGCCACGTCCGATTCCGCGCCCGATTCCGGGGCCGATTCCGCGCCCGATTCCGGGGCCGGTCCGGACGAGGAGCAGGGGGAGATCGAGACTTCCTACTTCCGGCCGCCGTCTGAGCGTGAGCGGCCCGCGCGTCCCTCTTCGCCGGACGACGCCAAGGGCCCGTCGGCCGCCCCTTCGCGCCCTGCTGCCGCCTCCAAGGGGGCGCCGGCTTCGGGGGCGTCCAAGAGTTCGGCCGAAGGTTCGTCCAAGAGCCCGTCGGCTGAGGGTGCGGCTCCGGCCAGGCCGTCCAAGGGCGCGGCTGCGGCCAAGGCGGGTGCGGGTGCGGCGGCTTCGGGCCAGACGGGCGATGACGCGGCTGGTTCCGGCAAGCCGGTCGAGAGCACGCCGGGCAAGCCGTCCTCGACCGCCCGGCCGTCGCCCACCGACCGGCCCGCCGCACGGCCCGCACGTCCCGCCGACGGGCCCACCGACCGGCCCGCACGTCCCGTCGAACAGCCCGCCGATGACGGTGACGACGCGTCCGACCCGGACACGGCGCCGCAGCCTCGTGTGACCGCCTCCGGGCTGCCGGTCCAGCCGGAACCCTCCGGTGGGGGTTCCAAGGCGTCCGAGCGGCCTTCTGGGGCTGCGCCGGCCCCTTCCGCCCGTCCGGCGGGAGCGGCCGCCCCGGCGCCGAAGACCGGGAGCAAGGACACCGAGCCCGGCACGACCGGCAAGGAGAGCCCGGCGAAGGGCGAGACGCCCGGCGCCGAGCCCGGCAAGACGGGTGAGGGCTCGAAGGGCGAGGCCGGCGGCACGTCCGGTCCGGCGGCCGGGCGTCCGAGGACGGTCAAGGTCATCACCGGCACCCGTCGCTACCACAGCGCCACCTGCCCGCTGATCAGGGGCGCGGGGGAGACGGGCGTGGAGACCATGACGATCCCCGAGGCCGAGGACGCCGGTCTGACCAGCTGCCCGGTTTGCCAGCACGACCGCGAGACGGCCAAGTAACCCCCACCCGCCCCAGGCCCGCCGCGCCTTGACCCGCGGGCCTTCGGGGCTCAAGGACGCCCATCTTCATGGGGCCGGCTCAAGGGCCGTTCACACCAGCGGGCCTTCCGCGCTCGTCCGGCGTCCGCCAAGGCGGGCGTCAGGGGTGGGGGCTGTGGCGCAGGCGAAGGAGCCAGGGGTGGGGCGGGGAGCCGTGGACTTGTAGGGGAGCCGCATCTCCGGGACGAGGTGCCGGAAGTCGTCCCGCATGATTGTCAGGGCTGTCAGGGGACGGCGGATCAGCGGGTCGCGGCGGTAGATCCACTCGTCCTCGGCGGACTCGTCGAGCATGAGCTGGAAGCGCCAGGGTGCGCCGGGGCTGATCGCGGCGTGCACGTCCCAGCCGGTCGGGAGCCGCCGGACGGCGAGCCGGTCGCGGCGCGGCGGCGCGACGACCTCCTCCAGGGGCGCGGCCTCCCAGGGGCCCCACGGCGTGTCGATTCGCGGCATGTCCGCCCTTCTCCGGACGAGGTACCGCCGGGCAACCCCGAACGCCCCCGCGACCGGGCAGAGCTCACCGGGCTCTCCACGTGGCCGCCGTCCGGCTGGTGGACTTGGCCGTGACGGGACCGGCCCGCGGGGCGGGCCACACCTGGATCAGGTACTCCTCGACGGGGGCGTCGTCGTCCCGGGGGTCGCCGTCGTCGCGGTTGCGCCCGTGGACGCGCAGCCGGTAGTCGCCGGGGCGGGGCAGTTCCAGCTGTGCGGCGGGGTTCTCGCCGTCGCCCGTCGTCGCGAAGTCCATGAACGCCGATCGCCAGGCGACGGACACCTCGGCGACGTCCTGCCATCCGTCGGTGGCCAACGGCGGGGCGGCGTCCCACAGTTCGGCGGTGACGACGATGTCGCCGACCTCCTGGCCGCACACGATGCGCGCGCCGTCGCCGTCGGGATCGGCCTGGACCAGGCCCGTCGCGGTCATGTCCCACGCGAACTCCGTCACGAGGTCCTCGCCGGTCAGGTCGACGGCGGACGCGTCCACGAACACCCGAGCGCAAGCGCGGCGGATCGGATTCGGCACAGAACGGGATCCTTTCGGTATGCGAGAGGAGGCGAACGCGCGCGGGGGCGCCACCGAGGTGATCGGTGGCGCCCCCGCGTGCACGGATCGCGGCCTGGGTCAGGCGCGGCGGAGGTGGAACGTCAGGCCCAGGTCCTCGTCGTGGTGGGCCGGGAGGTCGTCCTGGGCGCCCTCGGTGAGGGACGCGGCCAGGACCTCGTCGGCGACCGTGCCGCCGCCGGAGCGCAGCGCGGCGGCCAGGTCGGGCGAGGAGGCCGTCCACCACAGGTCGATGCGGTCGGTGATCGACAGGCCGGAGGACTTGCGGGCCTCCTGGACCAGCCGGATCACCTCGCGCAGCAGGCCGGCGCGGCGCAGCTCGTCGGACAGCTCCAGGTCGAGGGCGACGGTCTCGCCGGTGCCGGTGCCGATGGCGCCGGTCTCCACGGCCCAGCCCGCGCGCGGCTGCTCGGTGACGATCACCTCGTCGGGGCCGAGCATGATCTCGCCCAGCTCGTCCGCCTCGATCATGACGGGGGTGCCGCCACGCAGCGTACGGGCCACGCGGGTGGCGTCGGCGGCGGTCACCGCGGCGGCCACCAGCTTGGTACGCGACCCGAACCGCTTCCCGAGCGCCCGGAAGTTCGGCTTCACCGTGTACGACACGAGATCAGCGTCGAATCCGGACATGTCCTCAAGGGCCTGGACGTTGAGCTCGTCCGCCACCAGCCCCCGCAGCTCGGCGGGCAGCGACGGCCAGCCGTGCGCGCCCACCAGCGCCCGGCGCAGCGGCTGCCGCGTCTTCACGCCGGAGGAGGCGCGGGCCGAGCGGCCCAGCTCGACCAGCCGGCGGACCAGGGCCATCTGGTCCGACAGCGCCGGATCGAGCAGGTCCTCGCGCACCTGCGGCCAGCTGGTCAGGTGGACCGAGGAGGGCGCGCCGGGCGCGCGCAGCACGTCCCAGAGGTAGTCGGTGACGAACGGCGTGATCGGCGCCATCAGCCGGGTGACCGTCTCCAGGCACTCGTACAGGGTGGCGAACGCCTCGCGCGAACCCTGCCAGAAGCGGCGGCGCGAGCGGCGGACGTACCAGTTGGACAGGTCGTCGAGGAAGTCGGCCAGGCGGCGGCCGGCGCGCTGGGTGTCGTACTCGTCGAGGGACGCGGTGACCTCGGCGACCGTCCGGTGCAGCTCGGCCAGCACCCAGCGGTCCAGCAGCGGACGCTCGGCGGCCGGCGGAGCGGGCTCGGACGGGCTCCAGGACTCGGCGTTGGCGTACAGGGTGAAGAAGGAGGAGGTGTTCCACAGGGTCAGCAGGACCTTGCGGACGATCTCCTCCAGGGCGTTGTGCCCCACCCGGCGGGCCGCCCACGGCGATCCCGAGCAGGCCATGAACCAGCGCAGCGCGTCGGCGCCGTGCTGGTCCATCAGCGGGATCGGCTCCAGGATGTTGCCCAGGTGCTTGCTCATCTTGCGGCCGTCCTCGGCCAGGATGAGGCCGAGGCAGAGCACGTTCTCGTAGGAGGACTGGCCGAAGACCAGCGTGCCGACCGCCATCAGCGAGTAGAACCAGCCGCGGGTCTGGTCGGTGGCCTCGCAGATGAACTGCGCGGGGTAGACGCCCTCCGGCTTGCCGTGCTCGCCCCACTGCGCGAACGGCATCGAGCCCGAGTCGTACCAGGCGTCGATCACGTCGGGCACGCGGGTGGCGAGCTCGCCGCAGGAGGGGCAGTCGAAGGTCACGTCGTCGACGTACGGGCGGTGCGGGTCGAGCGCGGAGACGTCCTGGCCGGCCAGCGTGCTCAGCTCGGCCAGCGAGCCGACGCAGGTGACGTGGCTCTCGTCCGCCGAGCACACCCACAGCGGCAGCGGCGTGCCCCAGTAGCGCGAGCGCGACAGCGACCAGTCGACGTTGTTGCGCAGCCACTCGCCGAACCGGCCCCACTTGATGGTCTCGGGGAACCAGTTGGTGTTGGCGTTCTCCGACAACATCTGGTCCTTGACCGCGGTGGTGCGGATGTACCAGGACGGGAGCGCGTAGTACAGCAGCGCGGTGTGGCAGCGCCAGCAGTGGGGGTAGGCGTGCTCGAAGTGGGTGCCCCGGTACAGCAGGCCGCGCCGGCGCAGGTCCTCGGTGAGCTCCTCGTCGGCGTCCTTGAAGAAGCGGCCGCCGACCATGGGCACGTCGTCGAGGAACCGGCCGTCGGGGCCGATCGGGTTGACGATCGGCATGTCGTACCGCTTGATGACGGCCATGTCGTCG
This sequence comes from Nonomuraea sp. NPDC003560, assembly GCF_042878785.1. Taxonomy (NCBI): domain Bacteria; kingdom Bacillati; phylum Actinomycetota; class Actinomycetes; order Streptosporangiales; family Streptosporangiaceae; genus Nonomuraea; species Nonomuraea sp. NPDC003560. The sequence continues at coordinate 692,337 of NZ_JBIAOF010000002.1, forward strand.
GCGCCGAAGGCGGGGGCCTGGTGGACCAGGCCGGTGCCGTCCTCGACGGTGACGTAGTCGCCGAGCACGACGTAGTGGGCGCCGGGGATGTCGACCAGGTCGAAGGGGCGGCTGTAGCGGGTGCGCTCCAGCTCGCGGCCCGTGTAGCGGGCGACCTCGGTGACGTCCTCGCCGAGGACCGACAGCAGCGGCTCGGCCACCACCAGCACCTCGCCGTCGGCGGTCCTGGCCGCGACGTAGGTGACGTCGGGGTGCACGGCGACGGCCGTGTTGGACACCAGCGTCCAGGGGGTGGTGGTCCAGATCAGCAGCGCCGCGCCCAGCTCGGCCAGCGGCCCGGACGTCACGGGCATGCGCACGTAGACCGAGGGGCTGGAGACGTTCTCGTAGCCGCCCGGCTGGCCCAGCTCGTGGTCGGACAGCCCGGTGCCGCAGCGCGGGCAGTACGGCGTGATGCGGAAGTCGCGGAACAGCAGCCCCTTGTCGAAGACGACCTTCAGCGACCACCAGACCGACTCGATGTAGGACGGGTCCATCGTCCGGTACGCCTGGGACAGGTCGATCCAGTAGCCCATGCGCTCGGTCATCTGCTCGAACGCGTCGACGTGCCGCAGCACCGACTCGCGGCACTTGGCGTTGAACTCGGCGATGCCGTAGTCCTCGATGTCCTTCTTGCCGGTCAGGCCCAGCTCACGCTCGATGCCGACCTCGACGGGCAGGCCGTGGCAGTCCCAGCCGGCCTTGCGCGGGACGCTGAAGCCGCGCATCGACTTGTAGCGCGGGAACAGGTCCTTGAACACCCGGGCCTCGACGTGGTGCACGCCGGGCAGACCGTTGGCGGTGGGCGGGCCCTCGTAGAACACCCAGGCGGGGTTGCCGGCGTTCTGCTCGACGGACCGCTCGAAGATCTTCCCGTCCCGCCAGCGGTCGAGGACCTCGCGCTCGAGCGCGGGCAGGTCGACCTGCGCGGGAAGAGAGCGGAATGATGGGGAAGACATGTCGGGCGGGACCTCCACGCGTCGTCGGCCGGTTGTGGCGTGCGCGAAGGGACGAAGCCTCGCGGCTCCGCGGTACCACCCTTCTTGGCCTCCGGGGAGGCCCTCTTCATTCGCTTGCTGCCGGGTCTAGTGAGCTCTGCCGAGCCGTTCTTCCGGCGGCTCCGGGGTGATATCCCTCACAGCGGGGCCCCATCAACGCCTTGCAGTCTCAAACCATAACGCAGAGTGGAGCCGAAGACTTCCAGGTTTCCTCCCGCAGCCGGAGGCGTTGGTACGCAAGGAGGAAATTTGTGGGAATGGACGTCCCTGGGGAGGAGTTGAACGGGCGAGGCGGGATAGTACGGGTGAGGTAAACCATCCGGCGGGTCGTTTGCCGTTCCGTTATGAGGATCCTAAGCTGCCCGCACCATTCACGGCCTTGATCAGCATGGAGGCAGCCATGGCGGCAGTCACGCAGACCGCTACACCGTCGATGTGGTCGGAAGAGGAGCTGGCCGAGGTACGCGGCAGGCTGCGGACCGAGATCGACGAGCTCGAGGCCGACATCCTCCGCCACGAGTCGGAGATAGCCTCTGGTGACGTCACCCAGGGCGCGGGCGACGACCAGGCGGACGCCGGCGCCAAGACGTACGAGCGCGAACGCGAGATCGCCCTTACCCTGAATGCGCGCGATCTGGTCGCGCAGAACGAACGTGCGATCGCCAGGATCGACGCAGGGACCTATGGAGTGTGCGAATCGTGCCACAAGCCGATCGGCAAGGAACGTCTTCAGGCGTTCCCGAGGGCGACGCTGTGCGTGGCCTGCAAGCAGAAGGAGGAACGCCGCTAGGCAGGCCACGCGGACGTCTCCTCGCGATCCTCACCTCGCTGGCGGTCGTCGTCTACGCGGCTGACCTGATCAGCAAGACGATCGTGCTGCGAACGCTCGAAGGCAAGGCGCCGCTCGTCGTCCTCCAGGACGTCCTGCAGTTCCGGGTGATCTTCAACTCGGGGGCGGCGTTCAGCATCGGCACGGGGATGACGTTCGTGTTCACGTTCATCGCGGCGGGCGTGGTGGTGGCGATCGTGCGCACCGCGCGCAAGCTCCACAGCCTGCCGTGGGCGATCACCCTCGGGCTGCTCCTCGGCGGGGCGCTCGGCAACCTGACCGACAGGCTGCTGCGCCAACCGTCGGGGTTCGGCCGGTCCACGCAGCTCCAGGGGCACGTCGTGGACTTCATCGAGGTCCTGCCCGGGCACTTCCCGGTGATCGACTACTTCCCGGTGTTCAACGTCGCCGACTCGGCGATCGTCTGCGGCGGCATCCTGGCGGTGCTGCTGGCCTGGCGCAACGTGCAGATCGACGGCACCAGGGAGACCGAGCACACCGAGGAGACCGCCGCGGGGACCACCGCGGAGACCGGGAAGGAGCCCAAGGATGGCTGAGCGGCGGAGCCTGCCCGTCCCCGACGGGCTGGAGGGCGAGCGGGTCGACGCGGCGATCTCGCGGCTGTTCGGCTTCTCGCGCACCCGCGCGGCCGAGCTGATCGCCGCCGGCGAGGTGCAGGTCGACGGCGGGCAGCCGGCCAAGTCCGACCGCGTGCACGCCGGCGCCTGGCTGGAGGTGACGCTGCCGCCCCCGGTCAGCACGCCGATGCCGGTGGCCGAGCCGGTGCCCGGCATGACGATCGTCTACGAGGACGACGACATCATCGTGGTCAACAAGCCGATCGGGGTGGCCGCCCATCCCACCGTCGGCTGGACCGGCCCCACAGTGATCGGCGGCCTGCTCGGCGCCGGGCACACGATCGCCACCAGCGGCGCGGCCGAGCGGCAGGGCATCGTCCACCGCCTCGACGCCAACACCACGGGCGCGATGGTCGTGGCCAAGAGCGAGCACGCGTACTCGATGCTGAAGCGGGCCTTCAAGGAGCGCACGGTCGACAAGCGCTACCACGCGCTGGTGCAGGGCCACCCCGACCCGTTCAGGGGCACCGTCGACGCGCCCATCGACCGCCACCCCTCGGGCGAGGGCAAGTTCGCCGTGGTCGCGGGCGGCAAGCCGTCGGTCACCCACTACGACACGATCGAGGCGTTCCGCGCGGCCTCGCTGCTGGACATCAAGCTGGAGACCGGCCGTACGCACCAGATCCGCGTGCACATGTCGGCCCTGCGCCACCCCTGCGTCGGCGACATGCTCTACGGCGCCGACCCCACGCTCGCGGCCCGGCTGGGCGTCACCCGGCAGTGGCTGCACGCGGTCTCGCTCGGCTTCGAGCACCCGGCCACCGGCGAGTGGATGTCCTTCAGCACCGACTACCCCGAGGACCTGCAGAAGGCGCTCGACGCCGTCGCCGCCGACACCTGAGCCGGCGGCCGCTACTCCTCGCCGTCCTGCGACGGGTCGATCTGGCCGGGGGTCCTGGAGGGGGCGTCGTCCTTCTTCTTGTCCTGCTCGTCCCGCTGGGCCGCCGACTTGGTCGGCGTCGGCTTCTTCGCCGGGGACTTCGCGGGGGTGCTGGTCCGTTCGCCGCTGGTGGGCGAGGGGGCGCTGCGCCGGGGCGCGGCGGACTGCGAGGGATGCGAGGTCGCCGGGGGCGGCTCGGAGTCGGTGACGGTGGTCTTCGGCGCGTCCGTCGGGGCGTCGCTGCCGGGCGGGGTGACGACCGCCGGGATCGTCGGGGCGCGGCCCTGCACCGGCTGGTCCGACTGCTTCGTCCACCAGGCCGCGCCGCCGGTGACCAGGCCCACCAGCAGCGCGCCCGCCGCGATGGCCAGGATCGGCATCCTGCGCGGGCGGCGTACGGCCATCGGGGGCACCGGCACCGGGCCGGTCTGCTCCAGCGGCCCCCCGGTCAGGACCAGTCTCAGCCGCTGCTCGGCCTCCTCCAGCGACATGCGCTGCGCGGGGTTCTTGCGCAGCAGCCCGAGCAGCACGGGGGCGAGCACGCCCGCGCGGGCCAGCGGTTCCGGCTCGGCGTGCATGACCGCGCCGAGCGTGGCCAGGGCGTTGTCCCGGTGGAAGGGGGAGTGGCCCTCGACCGCCATGTACAGCGTCACGCCCAGCGACCACAGGTCGGAGGCGGGCCTGGCCTGGCCGCCGGCCGCCCGTTCGGGGGCCATGAAGGCGGGGGTGCCGATGAGGATGCCGGTCCTGGTGACGGGGGCCTCGTCCTCGGTGGTGGCGATGCCGAAGTCGGTCAGCACCGCCCGTCCGTCCTCGGTCAGCAGCACGTTGTCGGGCTTGACGTCACGATGGAGCACGCCCGCCGCGTGCGCGGCGCGCAGCGCCTCCAGCAGTTGCAGCCCGATGGCGGCGACCTTGGCCGGCGGCAGCGGGCCGTCGGCGCGGATGGTCTCGCCCAAGGTGCGGGAGTGCACGAGCTGCATGACGATCCACGGATGCCCGCCCTCCTCCAGCACGTCGTAGACGGCCGCCACCCCCGGATGCGCCACCCGGCCGGCCGCCCGCGCCTCGCGGAACGTGCGCACGGCGAACACCTCGCGCTCAGGGCCGCTCAGATCCGGTGGTGGCAGCACCTCCTTGACGGCCACGTCACGGCCGAGCACCTCGTCGTGCGCCTGCCACACGGTTCCCATACCGCCCTGGCCGATCGTCCTGAGCAGCCGGTAGCGGCCACCGACCATCCCCGCAGAATCGGACATGCACGGCGACTACCCAAGAAACATCCGGGCAAGCGCGGTGACGACGGCCGCCGCCGCCAGGATCACCAGGAACGGCGCCCGCAGCACCAGGGCGACCACGGCCGCCACCAGCCCCGCCGTGCGCGCCGGGTCGAACGCGGGCCGGCCCTGCTCGGTGAACATCTGCACCGCGATCAGCGCCGACAGCAACGCCACGGGCACCAGTTCGGCGAACCTGCGCACCGCCGGATGGTCCAGCACCCGGCGCGGCGCGGCCAGCCCGGCCAGCTTGAGCGCGTAGCAGCCGAGGCAGACCGCGACGATCGCCCACCAGACCGTCATCGCACCATCACCACCAGCACCGCGACCGCCGACAGCAGCACCGGCACGCCCGGCGGGAAGAACGGGCTGGCCGCCAGCGCGACCGCCGCCCCGGCCACCGCCAGCACCCGCAGCCGCCCGCTGGCGGCCAGCCGCGGCCACAGGATGGCCAGGAACGTGGCCGGGCCCACGGCGTCGAGCCCGAGCACCCGCGGGTCGCCCAGGAAGGACGTGCCGACCGCGCCGGCCAGGGTGGTGAGGTTCCAGGCGACGTACAGGCTGGCGAAGGTGGTGAGGAAGCCGGTGCGCGCCGACGGCTCGTCCGGCTGGGCCAGCGTGACGGCCGTGGTCTCGTCGATCACGCCGTGGGCGGCCAGCAGCCGGCGCGGGCCGCGGACGTTCAGCAGGTCGGCCAGGCGCAGGCCGTAGAGGGTGTTGCGGCCGCCGAGCAGCAGCGCGCCCGCGGCCGCGGCCGTCAGGTCGCCGCCCGCGCCGATCGCTCCGGCCAGCGCGAACTGCGAGGCGCCGGTGAAGGCCAGCAGGCTCAGCACGCACGCCTGGGGGACGCTGAGCCCGGCGGTGATCGCCGCCGCGCCGAACGCGAGACCGGACAACCCCACGGCCAGACCCACACCGAGGCCGTCACGCACCGCGGCGGAACGGCGAGTTGTCGTTTCCATGGGAAACAGCTTATGAACTGGGCAAATAGCCGGTCTTGTACGTTCCTGCGGCCTTTTGGTAGGCGGCGGGTGGGACGCCCACGACACGCTTGAAGTGCCGGTTCAGGTGGGCCTGGTCGGTGAAGCCCACGTCCGCCGCGACCTGCGCCGGGCGTACCCCCTCAAGGAGCAGCCGGCGGGCCTGCCGCACGCGCAGCGAGGTGAGGTAGGCGTGCGGCGGCAGGCCCGTCACGGCCTTGAACGCGCGCAGCAGCGGGAACGGCCGCACCCCCACCGCCGCCGCCAGCGCCTCCAGCGTCGGCGGGTCGAGCAGGCTCTCGTGCAGCAGCGCCATCGCCTCGCGCACCGCCTGCCGGCCCGCGCCCGGCGGGCTCGCGTCCGGCCTGGGCGCGGCGTGCCTGCTCAGCAGCTTGGCGAACAGCGTGCGCGACAGCGTGGAGGCGGCCAGCGCGTCGCCGCGCTCGGCCGCCTGGTGCGCCCGCCCGAGCAGCGCCGCCACCTCCGGGTCGCGCACCACCTGGTGGGGGAAGTACGGGGTGGCCAGGGGCGCGTCGAGCTCGGCCGCGATCCCGGCCAGCGCCTCGACCGACGGATACAGCATCCGGTACGCCCACCCGCCCGGCGTGCCCGCCTGACCGGTGTGCACCGAGTCCGGGTTGACCAGCACCAGCTCGCCCGCGCCCGCCCGGTGCAGGGTGCCGCGGTAGTCGAACTCCTCCACGCCCGCCACGATCAGCCCGATGGCGTACCCGTCGTGGACGTGCCGGGAGAAGCGGTGGGTGACGTAGCGGGCCTTGAGCAGGTCGGTCTCAGGGACGGCCGGATGCCGCCAGAACCGGGCCCGTTCGCGCGCGCCGTCGTGCTCCGGCGTCATTCCGGGCGGAAGGTCTTGACGAAGGTGTCGAACCAGTGCCGGTCGGCGGCCCAGCGGGAGTCGAGGGTCTCCCAGTACAGGGCGTACGGGCGGCCGGCCGCGGTGTGGAAGCCGCGGTTGATCACGTGGATGAGCTGGCCCTTGCGCATCTGGGTGAACTCCCAGTCGGAGGCGCGCAGGCCGAGGTATTCGGTGGGGGTGATGCCGATCCGGGTGTAGTGGTCGAACTCGCCCTTGGCCTTGATCTCCTTCTCCAGGCCGAGCCAGTGCTGTTGCGGGTCCTTCCACGGGATGTCGGGGACGGTCCACTCCACGATCATCGCGCCGGGAGTGCCGGGGCCGGACAGGCGGATGCTGTCCCTGGTCGGGTTCTTGGCGGCCGTCCAGGTCTTCGGGACGGCCATGGAGAAGTGGCCGGCGGCGCTGGTGAGGGGGCGCCAGCCGGCGGGCACCGCCGGGGCCGTGGGGGTCGGCTCGCCGGTGGGTTTCTTGGTCGGCTGGGGGCTCGGCTCGGGCGTCGGGGACTTCGATGGCGGCGTCGAGGGGTCGGGGGTGGGGTCGCCGGTGGCGGGCGGCTGGGCGCCGGCCGTCGGGGTGGGCGTGGCGGAGCCTGACAGCTGGTCGTAGAGCAGCACGCCGCCGCCGCCCAGGAGCGCCAGGGCGGCCACCGTGGCGGGCACCGCGATCCACATCGTCCGGCCGCGCCGCCGCGGGTCTCCCGGGACCGTCCGGTGCGGCGGCCGCGCGTCGCCGGTGACGGGCGGCGATCCCTGCGGCGCGGGGTAAGGGCCGCTGGGGGTGGCATGGGGGCCGCTCGGGCTGTGGTGCGGGCCGCTGGGCGTGGGGAGGGGGCCGTGCGGGGCCGGGTTCTGGGGGTACGGGCCTTGGGGGGACGGGCCGGGGGCGGCGGGCCCAGGGGCCGGGAAGGGGGCCGACCACATGGGGGTCTGGTCGGCCAGCAGCGGTTGCCCGGTCGCCACCTGGTGGAGCAGGCGCGCGGCCTCGCCGGCCGGCATCCTGGCCGCCGGGTCGCGCCGCAGCAGCCCCATGATGACCGGCTGCAACGCCCCCGCCCGCACGGGCGGCTCCGGCTCGTCGCGCAGCACGGCCGCCACCGTGGCGGCCCACGAGTCGCGCTTGAACGGCGGCCGCCCCTCCACCGCCGCGTACAGGGTGGCCCCCAGCGACCACAGGTCGGACTCCGGACGGGCGGCCTCGCCGTTGAGCCGCTCCGGCGGCATGTACGCCGGGGTGCCCACCAGCCCGCCGGTCGCCGTCAGCCCCGACTCGGCCTCCAGCGCGGCGATGCCGAAGTCGGTCAGCACGACCCTGCCGTCGTCGGCCAGCAGCACGTTCTCGGGCTTCACGTCACGATGGAGCACCCCGGTGGCGTGGGCGGCCCGCAGCGCGTCGAGCACCCGGCCGCCGACCATCGCCACCAGCGCCGCCGGCAGCGGCCCGCGCTCGCCGATCACCTCGGCCAGCGACCGGGACCGGACGAGCTGCATGACGATCCACGGCCGGCCGTCCTCCTCGACGACGTCGTGGATGACGATCACCGACGGGTGGTCGAGGCGGCCGGCCGCCCTGGCCTCCCTGATGGTCCTGCGGTTGAGGTCGGCCCGCTTGGCGTCGCCCACGCCCGTGTAGCGGACCTCCTTGATCGCCACCGTACGGTCGAGCAGCTCGTCGTAGGCACGCCAGACCACCCCCATGCCGCCCTCCCCGAGGGGCTCGATGAGGCGATACCGGTTGCTGACCTGCCTTTCCACGCAGGGAAGCCTACTTGGCGGGTTTGAAGGTCGCGCTGAAGCCCTCGAAAAGGTGGTAGTCCTTCTTCCAGTGGCTGTTGAGGGTGTGCCAGTAGATGGCGTACGCCTTCCCGTTCTCGGTGATGAAGCCGCGGTCGCGCACCCGGGTCTTGCCCGTGTTGGTGTTCCAGGTGAAGTCCCAGTCGGCGGCGGCCTTCATGTAGTCGACCTTCTTGATGCCGATCTTCTTGTAGCCGCCGAAGTTGTGCTTGAGCGACGGCTCCTGCTTCTTCCAGTCCTTGTACGGGTCCTTGCCGGGCTTGGCCGCCTCCTCGATCATCAGGTAGGCGTTCGGGGCCGCGCCGGGGCCCTTGAACTTGACCTGCCGGCCGCCGCGGTCCCAGACGTCCCAGCCCTTGGGCAGCCCGATGGAGAAGCCGAGCTCCTTGTCCTTGTACATCTTCCAGCCGCTGGGCAGCGGGTCGGCGTCCTCGGTCTTGTCCGGCGTGGCCGAGGGCGAGGAGGACGGCGAGGACGAGGGCGTGCTCGTGGCCGGCGGCTTCGACTCGGTGCCCGAGGTGGACGCGGTGGGCGCGGAGGACGAGGTGTGGGCCTTGGCCGACTGCCTGGCCTGCGGCGGCCTGGACGAGTGGTCCTCGGGGGCCGACCTCAGGCCGAGATAGCCGCCGACCCCGGCGACCAGCACGACCGCCGCGGCGGCCAGCGCGATCGGCCCGAACTTGCGGCCCTGCCGGCGGCTGCTCACCGTGGGCTCGCCGGTGGGCGCGTCGGGGAGCGCGGAGTCCCTGGTCGAGGGCGGGATCCGCCCGCCGGTCCCGACGGGCGGCGGCGTGCCGGCGGCCCTGCTCCTCGGCGTGGGCGCGGGCCTCGGCGTGGTCCGGGGCGCGGGCCTGGGCGGGGGGACGGGCAGGTCGGGGTCGGTCGGGGTGTCGTCCTCGTCCTCGACGGGGTCCGGGGCGGGGACGGCGGCGCGCAGCTTCCGGCTGGGGAACCGCCTGGTCTCGGCCGGGCTCGACGCGGTGGCGGCCTCGCGCAGCATCCGCGCGGCCTCCTCGTACGTCAGGCGCTGCACCGGCTCCTTGACCAGCAGCCCGCTGATCACCCCGGCCAGCGGCCCGGCGTGCGGGGCGGGGTCGGGCTCGTCGGTCAGGACGGCGTGCATCGTGGCCAGCGCCATGCCGCGCTCGTGCGGCGAGCGGCCCTCGACGGCCGTGTAGAGCGTCGCGCCCAGCGACCACAGGTCGGACTCACGGCGCGCGGGCAGCCCCTTGAGCCGCTCGGGCGCGATGAACGCGGGGGTGCCCGCCAGGCCCGTCACGGTGAGCTGCGTCTCGGTCTCCAGCGTGGCGATGCCGAAGTCGGTCAGCACGACCCTGCCGTCGTCGGCCAGCAGCACGTTCTCGGGCTTGACGTCGCGGTGGAGCACCCCGGCCTCGTGCGCCCGGTGCAGCGCGTCGAGCACGGCGACGCCGATCTCGGCCACCCGCTCGGGCGGCAGCGGCCCCTCCTGCTTGATCACCGCCCCCAGGGAGCGCGACTGGACCAGCTGCATGACGATCCAGGGCCGGCCGTCCTCCTCGATCACGTCGTGGACGACGATCACGTTGGGGTGCTCGAACCTGGCCGCGGCCCGCGCCTCGCGCATCGTGCGCCGGTTGAGCAGCTGCACCTCGTCGCCCAGGGCAGCGGCGTAGCGGACTTCCTTGATGGCGACGGTGCGGTCGAGGAGCTCGTCGTGGGCGCGCCAGACGATGCCCATGCCGCCCTTGCCGATGGGCTCCAGCAGCTCGTACCGGCCGGCGATGCGGCGTCCGTCCTGCTTGCGATCCGACATCAACGGCCTCAAACCCTCCCTCTCGGCCAAGAAATACTCCCATAGCGAGGGATCATCGGCGACTCGCCGGAAGGTCAGTCCGCCATATGAGAAGGAACGTCCAGCAGGTGGAGGCGGGTGTAAGGTTTCAGACATGACTTGTCGCTACACCTTTACCGAGCCGGCTCCGGGAGGGCCGGTCGTCAGCTAGCGACCACCTGGAGTCGGCACAAGGCAGAGACGCCCCGTCTCTGCCTTTTTGGTTTTCCTGCCGGCTTCGCTGGGCCGGCCCGAGTGGGGAGTCGAGATGACATCGACCTTGGAGCGGCACATGGTGACGATCGGCGGGCTGCGCGTGGGTCACGGCCCGGCCGTGGTGATCGGCGGGCGGGTGAGCCTGCGCCCGCATCGGGGCCAGGTCGACGCGCGTGAGGCGCTGGGGGAGCGGGCCACGCTGGTGGAGCCGTACTCGGCGGCCGACCTGCCGGCGATCGCGGCGCTGGCCGACGCCGTGGTGGTGGGGGCCACGTGGACGCGCGACATCCCGCTGGTGCGGGCCGCGGCCGGGCTCGGGCTGCCGGTGGTGGTCGAGCGGCGGCCGTCGGCGTCGGTGGAGGAATGGGTGGGCCTGGCCGGCTACTGCGCGGCCGAGGGGAACGACCAGGTGGTCCTGTGCGAGGGGGGCCGGCTCGACCTCGGGGTGCTGCGGGCGGCGCGGGCCGCGTCGGGGCGTCCGGTCCTGGCCGACGTCTCGCGCGACCCGGGGCTGGCGGCGGCGGCCGTGGCGGCGGGCGCCGACGGCCTCGTGGTCGCCGGTCCCGGCGGCACCGGCGGCTCAGGCGGCTCCGGTGGCTCCGGTGGCTCGGGCGCGTCCGGGCGGGCGGACGAGGCTGCGGACGTGCGGGCGGCCGAGGAGGCCGTGACGCTGGTCGGCGCGTTGTTGCGGCCCGAGTCACCGGCGACGCTGGCCGAGTGCCGGGAGGCGATCGACCGGGTCGACGCGGCGCTGGCCACCCTCCTGGAGCGGCGCGCCGCCCTGGCGGGCGTCGTCCAGCGGCTCAAGCCGGTGGGCGGGTTCGCGGGGCGCGACCTGGCGCGGGAGCGGGCGCTGGTGGCGCGGATGGCGACGCGGGCGCCCCAGCTGGGGGAGGAGCGGCTGGCGGCGGTGATGAACGCCGTCATCGAGGCGGGCCTCCACCTGGCCGAGGAACGCGCCCGCCGCTGAGCCATCCCTGAGCCGGGGGGGCGGGACGCTGGCGGCTCAGGGGGTGGTGAGGTGGTAGTTGTGCAACGGGCGGCCGGGGCCGGTGGCGATCTGCTGGTTGATCAGCTCGGCGAAGCGGCGGTAGCCGTCGCCGGTGGGGTGGAAGCTGCGGGCGTTGACGGTCAGCGGGTCCATGTCCACGGCCAGGCTGTTGAGGTACGGCTGCGGCGTGCCGGCCTCGTGGCCCGTGAACGCCTCGTAGGCGTCGACGTACTCGACGCTGCCGGGGGCGCCGAGGCCGGCCAGGCCGCGGTCGTGCTCGGCCGTGACGGCGCCCACCGTGTCGTTGAGCTTGCGCGTGACGGTGTTGAGCCACCGCTGGTCGGCCACGCTCAGGTTGTCGACCGTGCGGACGGGCGAGGCGGGGAACGGCCTGGGGTAGCCGAGGACGATGACCCGGGCCCCCGGCGCGCGGGCGCGCAGCTCGCCGAGCACCCTGGTCAGGCTGGGCCGCAGCTCGGCGATGCGCCGGGCGACCGTGGCGTCCTGGTCGACGCAGGCCGACGACCAGGGCAGCTTGACGATGCACCCGGTCAGGACGTCGGTGAACCCCGCGTCGTTGCCGCCGATGCTCAGGGTCACCAGGCTGGCCGACGGGCCGACCCGGGTGATCTGGGGCTGCTGGCCGTACTGGCCGGACAGGAGCTGGCGGGTGGTGGCGCCGCTGCAGGCGTAGAAGGCGCTGCCGCCGGTGAACGGGTGCGCCTTCGCCACCAGCGGGACGTAGGAGCCGCGGGCGCGGTGGCAGCGGTCGGCGCCGTCGTTGACCGGGCCGGCGTCCTGCTCGTAGACGCCCTCGCCGGAGGAGTAGGAGTCGCCGAGCGCGACGTACGTGCCGCTCAGCGCGGCCTGGACGGGCGTCAGCCGGGTCAGCCGCGGCAGGTCGCCGCGCGGCTCCTGGAGCGGCCCGCAGCCGGGGGAGAGCACGGCGCAGGCGAGCTTCGGGTAGACGCCCAGCGGCACGCCGATCAGCGCGAGCGCGGCACCCACCGCCGCTGCCGCCGCCGCGACCCGCCACACCTGCCGCCCCCGCCCCCGCCGCTCCGCCCCGACCCCGCCCCCGAGCGGCGCCAACGGCTCGACGGCGGGCACGCCGGACGGCCCGGTGGCGGGCTCAGTGGCGGGCCCGGCGATGGGCTCGGTGGCAGACACGGGGCTGGGCCCGGGAACAGACACGGTGGTGGGCCCCTGAGCGGACATGGTGAGGGGCCCGGGGGCGGACACGGTGGCGGGCTCGGGCCCGGTGGTGTCCGGTGGCTCGGTTGCGGGGACGGCGGTCGCCGCCCGGCCGAGCGCGGGATCGAGTGTGTCGTCCAGCTTGTCCAGTGTGGCCTCCCCCGAGCGGCGACTCCTGCCCGGACGAGACTAACCCGCCTCCTGCGCGGCCTTCCGCGTCCGGCGGCGGCGGCGTACCACCAGCCAGCCGAGCGCGATGCCCGCGACCAGGGCCGGGATGAGGAAGAAGGCCACCCGCTGATCGCGGTCGGCGAACGGCATCAGCAGGATCACCAGCGCCAGGAACCCGAGCGTCAGCCAGTTGGTGTACGGCGAGCCCGGCATCGGGAACGCCGAGCGGTGCCCGGTGGCGCGCAGCCGGGTCTGGCAGTAGACGAGCACCCCCCACGTGGTGATCACCCCCAGCGAGGCGACCGCCGTGGCGATGTTGAAGGCGCGCTCGGGCAGGTAGTAGAACAGCGCCACGCCGCCGAGGAACATGGCCGCGGTGAACACGATCCCGCCGATCGGCACGTGCCGGGAGCTGAGCGCGGCGGCGAAGGCTGGGGCCTCCCGCTTGGTGGCCATCGACCGCAGGATGCGGCCGGTGGCGTACAGGCCCGAGTTGCAGGACGAGAGCGCGGCGGTGATCACCACGAGGTTCATGGCGTCGGCCGCCCAGGGCACCCCGAGCCCGGCGAAGAACGTGACGAACGGCGAGGTGCCGGCGCTGTAGGCCGTCCAGGGCAGGACCATCGCCAGCAGCAGCACCGAGCCCACGTAGAAGATCGCGATGCGCCAGATCACGCCGTTGATCGCCCGCGGCATGACCTCGTGCGGCCGGGCGGTCTCGCCGGCGGTGATGCCGACCAGCTCGATCGAGGCGTAGGCGAACACCACCGACTGCAGGCTCATCAGCACCAGCGGGAAGCCGGTGGGGAAGAAGCCGCCGTGCGCGACCAGGTTGCGCGGCCCGGCGTCGCCGACGGCGAAGACCACCAGCACCAGCGCGACCACCAGGAAGATCACGATGGCCAGCACCTTCAGCATCGCGAACCAGAACTCCAGCTCGCCGAACAGGCGGACCGACAGCAGGTTGACCGCCAGCACGAACCCCAGCGCGAGCAGCGCGGTCAGCCACTGGGGGAAGCCGCCGGCCCAGTAGTGGACGTACGCGGCGATGGCGGTCAGTTCGGCGATGCCGGTGAAGGCCCAGTTGACCCAGTACATCCAGCCGCTGGCGAAGGCCGCCCACGGGCCGATGAACTCGCCCGCGTACTCGACGAAGGAGCCCGAGGCCGGGCGGTAGAGCACCAGCTCGCCGAGCGCCCGCATGACGAAGAAGGCGGCCAGCCCGGCGGTGGCGTAGGAGAGCACGAGCGCGGGCCCGGTGGCGGCCAGGCGGCCGCCCGCGCCGAGGAAGAGGCCGACCCCGATCGCGCCGCCGATCGCGATCATCTGGATCTGGCGGTTTCCCAGCGCGTGGCTGTACCCCTCGTCGGACTGCGTGCGCACCCGGTGTCTCCTTCATTACTTTGCGTGAGGGAGACGATATCGAGGCCGGTGGCCGCGACGCTTCCGGCGCGCCGGTCCCGCGGGGCGCGCGAGGCGGCTCCGGGATGTCGGTCCGGCCCACTAGAGTCGGAGCGCACCATCGCATCCAGACCCGGGGAGGCGCCGCTCCATGTCGTCCAGCGACTCGTTCGTCCATCTGCATGTGCACACCGAATACTCCATGCTCGACGGGGCCGCCCGGCTCAAGCAGATGTTCAAACAGGTCGGCGACCTGGGCATGCCCGCCATCGCGATCACCGACCACGGCAACATGCACGGCGCGTACGACTTCTACAAGCAGGCCACGGGCGCCGGCATCAAGCCGATCATCGGCATCGAGGCCTACGTCGCGCCGGAGCTGCGGCACAACAAGAAGCCCGTGCTGTGGGGCGAGCCGCACCAGAAGAAGGACGACGTCTCGGCGGGTGGCTACTACACCCACATGACGATCTGGGCGCGCAACAAGACCGGCCTGCACAACCTGATGAAGCTCAGCTCGCGCGCCTACACCGAGGGCTTCGTGCGCAAGTGGGCCCGCATGGACGCCGAGATCCTGGCCGAGCACGCCGACGGCCTGATGGCCACCACCGGCTGCCCGTCGGGCGAGGTGCAGACGAGGCTGCGGCTCGGCCAGTACGACGAGGCGCTCAAGGCCGCCGCGAAATATCAGGAAATCTTCGGCAAGGACAACTTCTTCCTGGAGATCATGGACCACGGCCTCGACATCGAGCGCCGGGTCCGCGACGGCCTGACCCGCATCAGCAAAGAGCTCGCCATCCCGCCGCTGGTGACCAACGACTCCCACTACACCTACGAGTCCGACGCCGCCTCCCACGACGCCCTCCTGTGCATCCAGACCGGCAAGCAGCTGTCCGACCCCGACCGCTTCCGCTTCGACGGCTCCGGCTACTACATCAAGACCGCCGACGAGATGCGCGCCGTCGACTCCTCCGACCTGTGGGCCGAGGGCTGCCGCAACACGCTCCTGGTGGCCGAGAAGGTCGATCCGACCGGGTTCTTCGAGTTCAAGAACCTCATGCCCACCTACCCCATCCCCGACGGCATGACGGAGAGCGAGTTCTTCCGCAAGACCGTCTGGGAGGGCATGGACCGCCGCTGGCCGGAGGGCTACGACGACGAGCACAAGCGGCAGGCCGAGTACGAGATCGGCATCATCGAGCAGATGGGCTTCCCGAGCTACTTCCTCGTGGTCGCCGACTTCATCATGTGGGCCAAGCAGAACGGCATCCCGGTCGGCCCGGGCCGTGGCTCGGCGGCCGGCTCGCTGGTGGCGTACGCGATGGGCATCACCGACCTCGACCCGCTCCCGCACGGCCTGATCTTCGAGCGCTTCCTCAATCCCGACCGCGTCTCCATGCCCGACGTCGACATCGACTTCGACGAGCGCAGGCGCGGCGACGTGATCCGCTACGTGACCGAGAAGTGGGGCGCCGACAAGGTCGCCATGATCGCCACGTTCGGCACCATCAAGGCGAAGGCCGCCATCAAGGACGCCGGTCGCGTCCTGGGCTATCCCTACGCGCTGGGCGACAAGGTGTCCAAGGCGTTCCCGCCGGCCGTGATGGGCAAGGACATCCCGCTGTCGGGCATCTTCGACAAGGACCACCCGCGCTACAACGAGGCCGGCGAGCTGCGCCGGCTCTACGAGGAAGACGTCGACGTCAAGGCGACGATGGACCTCGGCAAGGGCCTGGAGGGCCTGATCAGGCAGACGGGCGTGCACGCCGCCGGCGTGATCATGTCCCGCGAGGTGATCACCGACCACATCCCGATCATGCGCCGCGACTCCGACGGCGCGATCATCACGCAGTTCGACTACCCGACCTGCGAGACGCTCGGCCTGCTGAAGATGGACTTCCTGGGCCTGCGCAACCTCACGATCATCGACGACTGCCTGAAGATGATCGAGTCCACCACCGGCGAGCAGATCGACCTGCTGAAGCTGCCGCTCGACGACCGGAAGACGTACGAGCTGCTGGGCAGGGGCGACACGCTGGGCGTGTTCCAGCTCGACGGCGGCGGCATGCGCTCGCTGCTGCGGCTGATGAAGCCCGACAACTTCGAGGACATCTCGGCCGTCGGCGCCCTCTACCGTCCCGGCCCGATGGGCGCCAACTCCCACACCAACTACGCCCTGCGCAAGAACGGCCAGCAGGAGATCACCCCGATCCATCCCGAGTTCAAGGAGTCGCTGGCCGAGATCCTCGACACGACCTACGGCCTGATCGTCTATCAGGAGCAGGTCATGGCCATCGCGCAGAAGGTCGCCGGGTTCTCGCTCGGCAAAGCCGACCTGCTGCGCCGGGCGATGGGCAAGAAGAAGAAGGCCGAGCTGGACAAGCAGTTCGAGTCCTTCGAGAGCGGCATGAAGGACAACGGCTACTCGGCCGACGCCGTCAAGACGCTCTGGGACATCCTGCTGCCCTTCTCCGACTACGCCTTCAACAAGGCCCACTCGGCGGCCTACGGCCTGGTCTCCTACTGGACGGCCTACCTCAAGGCCAACCACCCGGCCGCGTACATGGCGGCGCTGCTGTCGAGCGTCAAGGACGACAAGGACAAGTCGGCCCTCTACCTCAACGAGTGCCGCCGCATGGGCATCAAGGTGTTCCCGCCCGACGTCAACGACTCCGACTTCGACTTCACCCCGCGCGGCACCGACATCCGCTTCGGACTTTCGGCGGTGCGCAACGTCGGCGGCAACGTCGTCGACGGCATCATCTCGGCGCGCAAGTCCAAGGGCCGCTTCGCCGACTTCAAGGACTTCCTGCGCAAGGTGCCCGCGATCGTGTGCAACAAGCGCGTGATCGAGTCGCTGGTCAAGGCCGGGGCCTTCGACTCGCTCGGCCACGTGCGCAAGGGCCTGGTCATGGTGCACGAGCAGGCCGTCGACGCGATCATCGACATCAAGAAGAACGAGGCCATCGGCCAGGACTCCCTGTTCGGCGCGATCGACGGCGGCGAGGACCAGACCTTCGACGTGCAGATCCCGCCCGGGGAGTGGGACAAGAACACGCTGCTGCAGTTCGAGCGGGAGATGCTCGGCCTCTACGTCTCCGACCACCCGCTGTTCGGCGTGGAGCACATCCTGGCCGCGGGGGCCGACTGCTCGATCGCCGCCGTCCAGGACGAGAGCCGGGCCGACGGGCACGTCGTGACGCTGGGCGGCATCCTGAGCGGGGTGCAGCGCAAGGTCACCAAGAAGGGTGACACGTGGGTGCTCACCCAGCTTGAGGACCTCGAAGGCGCGATCGAGGTGATGATCTTCCCGTCGGCGTACCAGCTGTGCTCGACGATCCTGGCCGAGGACGCGATCGTCTTCGTCAAGGGGCGCATCGACAAGCGGGAGGACGTCGCGAAGGTCATCGCCATGGAGGTGACCGCGCCCGACCTCACCCAGGAGGCGGGCGGGCCGCTGCTGGTGAGCCTGCCGCTGACCCGGTGCACGCCGCCGGTGGTCGGGCGGCTGAAGGAGATCCTCACCACGCATCCGGGCACCTCGGAGGTGCATCTCCAGGTGCACAACGGGCCGAAGACGACCGTCATGCGGGTCGACGACCGCCTGCGGGTGTCGCCGTCACCGGCGCTGATGGGCGACCTCAAGCAACTCCTCGGCCCCGCCTGTTTGGGCGCCTGACCCTCCGGAGCCTCCTCGGCCCCGCCTGCCTGGGCGCCTGACCCTCCGGAGCCTCCTCGGCGCGGCCCGCCTCGGCGCGTGACCGCGCCGGGGCTCGCCGGACCGGCTTGTGGGCGGGTGCCAAGGCGGGCGGGGGAGGTGGGCAAAGGTCGCCGTCGTGTCCCGGCGCGCGGGTGGGGCAGGATCGCAGGGTGAGCGAACTGCACTACCTGACCGCGACCGAGATGGCCCGCCTGATCAGGGCCGGGCAGGTGAGCGCCGTGGAGCTGCTCCAGGCCCACCTCGACCGCATCGAGCAGGTCAACCCCCAGGTCAACGCCATCGTGACGCTGGTGGCCGAGCGGGCGCTGGAGGCGGCCAGGGCGGCCGACGCGGCCGAGCCCGAGGGGCCGCTGCACGGCGTCCCGGTGGCCCACAAGGACCTGGTGGACACCGCGGGCATCCGCACCACATACGGTTCGCCGCTGTTCGCGCGGAACGTCCCCGACAAGGACGACCTGATCGTGCGCCGGCTGCGCGCCGCCGGGGCGATCACGATCGGCAAGACGAACACGCCCGAGTTCGGCACCGGCTCGCACACCGTCAACGAGGTGTTCGGCGCCACCAGGAACCCCTACGACCTGGCCAGGTCGGCCGGCGGCAGCAGCGGCGGGGCCGCGGCGGCCCTGGCCACCGGCATGGTCCCGCTGGCCGACGGCTCCGACATGGGCGGCTCGCTGCGCAACCCCGCCTCGTTCTGCAACGTCGTGGGCCTGCGCCCCACGCCGGGCCGCGTCCCCGACCCCTCCGACACGGCCGCCTGGTACACGCTGGCGGTGCCGGGGCCGATGGCGCGCACGGTCGACGACCTCACGCTGATGCTCGGGGCCGTCGCCGGGTTCGACGCCCGGTCGCCGTTCGCGATCAAGGAGGAGTTCGCGCCCGAGCCCGAGCAGGGGGTGCGCGGGCTGCGGGTGGCGTGGAGCCCCGACCTGGGCGGGCTGCCGGTCGACCCGCGCACGGCCGCGGTGACCGCGACGGCGCCGGCCGTGTTCGAGGAACTGGGGGCGCACGTCGAGCAGGTCGCGCTCGACCTGTCCGACGCCGAGGACGCCTTCCGGATCTACCGCGCCTGGTACTACGCCCTGTCCTTCGGCGACCTGACCGGCCTCGGCCCCAACACGAGCTGGA
This sequence comes from Nonomuraea sp. NPDC003560, assembly GCF_042878785.1. Classification (NCBI taxonomy): domain Bacteria; kingdom Bacillati; phylum Actinomycetota; class Actinomycetes; order Streptosporangiales; family Streptosporangiaceae; genus Nonomuraea; species Nonomuraea sp. NPDC003560. The sequence goes on from NZ_JBIAOF010000002.1 coordinate 711,280, forward strand.
ACGTCGAGCGGGGACGCACGGTCACCGGCGCCGACCTGGCCCGCGCCGAACGCCTGCGCAGCGGCCTCTACCAGCGCATGGCCGGCTTCTTCGACACCTACGACGTGCTGCTCGCGCCGGTCAGCCAGGTGCCGCCGTTCCCGGTGGAGCAGCCGCACGTGAGCGAGATCAACGGCGAGCGGCTGCCCGACTACCTGGCCTGGATGCGTTCGGCGTACTGGATCAGCGTGCTGCACGCGCCGGCGGCCTCGGTGCCGGCCGGGTTCACGCCGGAAGGGCTGCCGGTCGGGGTGCAGATCGTCGGGCGGCCGTTCGCCGACGCCAGGGTGCTGCGCGTGGCCCGCGCGTTCGAGCAGGCCACCGGCCACGGCCTGCGCCGCCCGCCGGTCTAGGGCTCGATGCCGTACGGGTGCCGCAACGGCGACTCGCGGTAGCCGTGCATGCCCTCCAGCAGCCCGAACAGGCCGACCGCGAGCAGCGGCCAGGCCACCAGCACCCCCTCGGCGGTCAGCTTCAGCGCCCCGGGCACGATCCGCACCCCGGGCTCGGCCGCGGCCTCCACCACCACCGTGCCGACCGTGAACGTGGACCCGGCCCACAAGGTGAGGAAGCTGCCCGCCACCCCGCCCGCGCACAGCCCGAGCAGCACCGCCAGCATCCAGCGCCGCCCGGCGAACCACGCCAGACCGCCGCAGAGCAGCCCCAGCGCGCCCGTGATCACCGCGAACCAGCCGTCGGCCGCGATCAGCGCCTGCGTGGTGAGGTCGGCCAGCACCAGGCCGTGCTCGGTCACCTGGTAGGGAGCCCGCGGCGAGATCGCGGACCAGCTGAGCCCGGCGGCGACCCCGAGAGTGGCGAGTATGAGGACAGTTACCGCGAAAGCGCGTACTTCCCTCGTCACGCCATTCCCCCTCACAACTGCATCCGAACCAGCTCGATGGTATCTCCCGGTTAGGCTCGCTTCGTGATTGCAGAAGAGGTCTGGCTGATCGAGCCCTCCGGCCCCCTCCGGGGGGACGTCGTCGTACGGGGCTCCAAGAACGGTGTGTCCAAGCACATGGTCGCCGCCATGCTGGGCAACGGCGAGAGCAGCATCCACAACGCCCCCGACGTGGGCGAGGTGGGCATCACCGCGGCGATGCTGGAGGCGCTCGGCATCCACGTCGAGATCGCCGGTCCCGAGATCCGCATCGAGCGCGGGGCGGAGATCAGGCCGCGGGTGCCCGACGCGTTCACCGGGCTCAATCGCATCCCCATCCTCATGCTCGGGCCGTTGCTGCACCTGGCGGGGGAGGCGTTCGTGCCGCTGGTCGGCGGCGACCCGATCGGGCGGCGGCCGGTGAACTTCCACGTGGAGGCGTTGCGCTCGATGGGGGCCGAGGTGGAGGTGGGCGACACCGGCATCTCGGCCAAGGCCAAGCGGCTCAACGGGGCCCGGCTCGAACTGCCGTACCCCAGCGTGGGGGCGACGGAGACGATCCTCATGTCGGCGGTGCTGGCCGAGGGCAAGACCGTGCTGAAGAACGCCGCCATGGAGCCCGAGGTGGTGGAGCTGGCGCTGTTCCTGCAGCGCATGGGCGCCCGGATCGAGCTGTCGCCCGACCGCCGGATCGTCATCGAGGGCGTCGAGCACCTGCGCGGCGCCTCCACCTGGCTGACCGGCGACCGCATCGAGGCGTTCTCCTACCTGGCGGCCGGGCTGATCACCGGGGGAGAGGTGCGCGTGCACGGCTGCCCCCAGGACCGCCTGGTCACCGCGATCACCACGCTGGCCAGGATGGGCGCCCGGTTCGACATCAACGACGAGTACCTGTGCGCCATCGCCCCGCCCGAGGGGCTGCGCTCGGCGGCCGTGCAGACCGACACCCACCCCGGCTTCATGACCGACTGGCAGACGCCGCTCATGGTGCTGTTCACGCAGAGCCAGGGCATGTCGGTGCTGCACGAGACGGTCTTCGAGAACCGCCTGGTCTACGTGCCCGCGCTGCAGCGGATGGGCTGCGAGATCGAGGTGTTCGACCAGTGCCTGGGCGGGCCGGCCTGCCGCTACCACGACACCAACGCCCGGCACTCGGCCGTGGTGCGCGGCGTCTCCAAGCTCAGGGGCGCCGACGTGACGCTGCCCGACATCAGGGCCGGGTTCTCGGCCGTACTGGCCGCGGCGGTGGCCGACGGGACGTCCACGCTGCGCGGCGTGCACCACATCGAGCGGGGCTACCACCGGCCGTACGAGCAGTTCGCCTCGCTTGGTCTGAACATCCGAAGAGAACGGTAAAGACCGGGGAAGTGGGCGTTTGCCGATGATCTGCTGGTTGCAGATCATCTGCGTGACCGTACTCAGATCCATCGGTGGCCTCGCCATGGCGGGGGCGCTCGGCGGGGTGCTGGCGGCGGCACTGGCCGTTCCCGTGGTGAGCGGCGGCGGCCTGGCCGCCAAGAACGTCGCCGACACCTTCGTCGACCTGCCGCCCGCGCCCCGCGAGGAGCCCCTGGCGCAGGTGACCAGGCTGCTGGACAAGGACGGCAGGCAGTTCGCCCAGTTCTACGAGGCCAACAGGACGGCCGTGCCGCTCGGGGCCGTGGCGCCGCTGATGCGCAAGGCCATCGTGGCCATCGAGGACGCCCGCTTCTACGAGCACGGCGGCCTCGACGTCCGGGGCACGTTGCGGGCGCTGCTCACCAACACGCAGGCGGGCGGCATCCGGCAGGGCGGCTCGTCGCTGACGCAGCAGCTCGTCAAGAACATCCTGGTCGAGAGCGCTCGCACCGATGCGGAACGGGACAAGGCACGCGCCCCCAACCTGGCCCGCAAGATCACCGAACTGCGGTACGCGATGGCCCTGGAACACAAGTACCGCAAGGACGAGATCCTTGAGCGCTACCTCAACATCGCCTACTTCGGCGCCGGCGCCCACGGCGTGGAGGCGGCGGCCCGGCGCTTCTTCTCCACCACCGCCGCCAAGCTGACGCTGACCCAGGCGGCGACGCTGGCGGGGGCGGTGCGGATGCCGTACTCGACCGACCCCTCGCTCGGCCGCTCGCACCAGGCGCGGCTGAAGGAACGGCGCGACCTCGTGCTGGACCGGATGGCCGGGCTCAAGCTGATCACGCAGGCCCAGGCGAGCGCCGCCAAGAGCACGCCGCTGTCCCTGCGGCTGAAGCCCGAGCCGGGCGGCTGCGGGCAGAGCGCGTACCCCTACTACTGCCTGTACGTCCAGAACGAGATGTTGTCGAACCCGGCGTTCGGCAACACCCCGGCCGAGCGGCGGGCCAGGATGGCGAGGGGCGGCCTGGTGGTCAGGACCGGCCTCGACCCGGTCGCGCAGCGCGCGGCCGAGCGCGCGATCCGGCGGCACGTCTCGCCGGAGGACACCGAGGTCGCCGCGGAGGCCATGGTCGAGCCCGGCACCGGCCGGATCAGGGCGATGGCGGCCAGCAAGGAGTTCGGCCGCAACCGCGGCAACAAGAAGAACGGCCCGCGGACCACCTTCAACCTGCCCGCCGACGTGGCGCACGGCGGCGGCCAGGGCTTCCAGGCGGGCTCGACGTTCAAGGTCTTCACCCTGGCCACGGCGTTGCAGCAGGGCTGGCGGTTCGGCGACGGCTTCCAGACGCCGGGGGAGCTGGTGCCCGCGCAGGGCTACCGCAACTGCGCCGGCCGGCCGGTCAACGACCCCGGCACGCGCATACTCAACGCCAGCGGCGAGGGCTCGGGCGGCCCGCACAGCATCGAGACCGGCACCTGGAAGTCGGTGAACATCTTCTACATGATGCTGGAGCGCAAGGTCGGGCTCTGCAACGTGGTCAAGACGGCCAGGGCGCTCGGGGCGGTGCGGGCCGACGGCCGGCCGCTGCGCGAGGTGCCGACGTTCACGCTGGGCGTCAACGAGATGGACCCGGTGACGGTCGCGGGGGCCTTCGCCACGTTCGCGGCGCGCGGCCTGCACTGCCGGCCGCTGGCGATCGTGGAGATCACCGACCGGAGCGGCCGGCGCGCGCACGTGCCGCCGTCCTGTGAGCAGGTCATGGAACGGCCGGTCGCCGACGCCGTCAACCACGTGCTGTCCGGGGTGTTCGACAAGGGCACCATGCAGGGGCAGAGCGTCGGCCGCCCGGCCGCCGGCAAGACCGGCACCAACAACGGCTACACCTCGGCCTGGTTCGCCGGGTACACGCCGGACCTGGCGGCGGCGGTGAGCCTCGGCGACATCCGGGGCTCCTACCGCTATCCGCTGCAGGGCGTGCAGATCGGCGACCAGTACTACGGCGCCGTGCAGGGGGCGTCGCTGCCCGGCCCGATCTGGGTCGAGTCGATGCAGCAAGCCCTGGACCACACCGAGCCGAGGGGCTTCCCCGGGCCGGACATGGGCCGGTTCGGCGGCGGGTTCACGCCCGGCCTGAAGGAGGCCGAGGCGCAGGAGGAGGACAAGAAGAAGAACCGGCGGCAGGGCGAGCGCGCGTTCTTCCGGCATCACCGGCGGCTGTTCGAGTGGCTGCTCGGGCAGGGCCCGCCCGACCCGTCGTTCCGCCGCCCGCGCCACCGCTCCCGGTAGCCGCCCGACCCGTCGTTCCGCCGCCGGCGCCACCGCTCCCGGTAGCCTTCCGTCGGGACGCTCAGCCGGCCTTGCCGATGGGGGCGGTGACCGCGCGGGTGAGGATGATCAGGTTGTCGGGGGCGGTCTCGATCTGGAGCCCGCGCCGGCCGGCCGAGAAGTAGATCGTCTCGTGGTCGAGCGCCGAGGAGTCGACCACGGTGGGAAGCTGCTTGCGCTGGCCGAGCGGGCTGATGCCGCCCACCACGTAGCCGGTCACCCGCTCGACCTTGGCCGCCTCGGCCATGGCGGCCCGCTTGCCGCCCAGCGCCGAGGCCAGGGCCTTGAGGTCGAGCTTGCCCGACACCGGCACGACCGCCACCGCGAGGCCGCTCTCGGTCTCGGCGACGAGCGTCTTGAAGATGCGGTCGTAGGGCACGCCGAGCGCGTCGGCGGCCTCCTCGCCGTAGGCCTGGGCGCTCGGGTCGTGGTCGTAGGGGTGGAGCGTGAAGTCGGCCTTGGCCTTGGTCAGCGCCATGGTGGCCGGGGTGCCGCCGCCCTTGCCTTTCGTTTTGCTCACGTCTGACAAGTGTAGCGAATCTACATTGTAAAGGCGCGGCCCGGCGTGTACCCGAGCGCCCGCCGGAAGACGTCGATGAACGCGCTGGCCGAGGCCCAGCCGCAGCGATGGGCGACCACGGTGACCGGCAGGCCGTCGGCCAGCAGCAGCAGCGCCTGGTGCAGGCGGAGCTGGGTGCGCCACTGGGGGAAGCTCATGCCGAGCTCGCGGCGGCACAGCCGGGCGAGCGTGCGCTCGCTGGTGCCGGCCAGGGCGGCGAGGGTGGCCAGGGTGCGCCCGTCGGCGGGGTCGTCGTGCAGGGCGGCGCAGACGGCGGCCAGACGCGGGTCGCGCGCGGCGGGCACGTGGAAGGGCTGCTCGGGGGCGCGTCTGAGCCGGTCGAGCAGGACGGCGAGCAGCCGTTCGCGCTCCTCGCCCACGGGGGCGTCGTCGTCGGTGTAGGCCATGACGAGCTCGCGCAGCAGCGGGCCGACGGCGAGCACGGCGGGCCGGTCGAGGCCGAGCGGATTGTCGGTGAGCCCGACCAGGCGCAGGTCGGTGCTGCCGTGGGCGCGGTGTTCGTGCACGGTGCCGGCGGGCACCCAGATGGCGCGGTTGGCGGGGGCGACCCAGGTGCCGGCGTCGGTGGTGACGGAGAGCATGCCGGCGCAGGCGTAGGCGATCTGGTGGGTGTCGTGCCGGTGGGCGTCGATGCCCGTGCCGGGGGCCAGGGGGCGGCGGCCGGTGGGCGCCACGGGGGTGTGGCGGATATTCGGCATAGGTTGGCATTTTATCGGAAGCAGGCCAGGTCGGGCCGGGGACATCATCGGTGGCGTGAACAGGATCCGGTCGCTGGCGGCGGGGCACGCGTGCGTGGACTTCTACCAGGGCGCGGTGCCCGCGTTGGTGCCGTTCCTGGTGTCCGGGCGGGGGTACGGCTATGTGGCGGTGTCGGGGATCGTGCTGGCGGCCACGTTGTCGTCGTCGGTCGTGCAGCCGGTCTTCGGGCTGCTGACGGACCGGTGGCGGATGCCGTGGCTGATCCCGTCGGCCATGGTGGTGGCGGGGGCGGGCGTGGCGTGCGCCGGGGTGACGGGGTCGTACGCGGTGACGTGGCTGGCGGCGGCGGTGTCGGGGCTGGGGGTGGCGGCCTACCATCCGGAGTCGGCGCGGCTGGCCAGGATCGCCAGCGAGGGCGGCCATGTGCGGATGAGCTGGTTCTCCTTGGGCGGGACGCTGGGGTTCGCCTCGGCGCCGGTGCTGGTGACGCCGCTGTTGTCGGCGTGGGGGTTGGGGGCCTCGCCGCTGCTGGCCGTGCCTGCGGTGCTGGGGGCGGTGCTGACGCTCCCTGCGGTGCGGGCCTTGGCGGGCGGCCGGGGCGGGGCGCGTCCGGCGGTGGGGGCGGTGGGCCGTGACGACTGGCCGGGGTTCGCCCGGCTGACGTCGGTGATCGTCTTCCGGTCGGTGGTGTACGTCGGTCTGAGCGCGTTCGTGGCCCTGTACGTGGGCGGCGGCGCGGCGGGCGCGGTGGCGTTGTTCGTGCTGTTCGCGGGCGGGGCGGCGGGCACGGTGCTGGGCGGCCGGCTGGCGGCCCGGTGGGGGAGGGTGCCGGCGATGCGGGCGGCGTACGCGGCGGCGGTGCCTGCGGTGGCCGGGGTGGTGCTGGCGCCGGGCCCGCTGGTCTACGTCTTCGTCGCGGCGTCGTCGGTCGCCCTGTACGTCCCGTTCTCCCTGCACGTGACCCTGGGGCAGGATCTGCTGCCGAACCGGGTGGGCACGGCGAGCGGCGTCACGCTGGGGCTGGCGGTGAGCGTGGGCGGCCTGACCAGCCCGCTGGTGGGCGCGGTCGCGGAGGCCGCCTCGCTCAGGACGGCGCTGGCCTGCCTGGTCGTCTTCCCGGTGCTGGCCTGGCTGCTGGCGCGGACGCTGCGGGAGCCGGCGCCGGCCGCTGCCTAGCCGGTGGCGGTGCGCAGGCGCAGGACGGCGGAGTTGTCGCGCTGGGCGGGGTCGAGGCGGGTGGAGGTGACGTGCATGGTGACCGGCAGGGCGGCGTCCGCGTCGCGGCCGACGGCGACCTTGGCGGAGATGCGGACCGGCCGGCCGGGGTGGATGACGTCGATCACGCATTCGGCCCGGTGGTCGCCGTGGCGGCAGGTGGCGCCGTCGACGGAGGTCAGGGTGGCGCCGGTCGGGAGCGTGAGGGTGACGGGCACCTGGGCGGCGGCCATGAGCCCGCGCATGGTGACGGTCGCGGTGACGGTGGCGGTGCCGCCGCGGCGGACGGGCGCGCCGGGGCCGGCGGCGTCGAGGGAGAGGGAGTCGTAGACGCCCTTGGGGTCGGCCTGGCGGACGATCGCGCCGTAGCCCTCCGCGTTGAGCGCGGTGGCGACGGAGTTGCCGTCGGGCTCGCCGTCCTCCTTGCCCGCCGACAGCACGCCGACCAGGTCGTCGCTGCCGCGGACGACCCATGGCCCGCCGCTGTGGCCCTTGGCCAGATGGCAGTTGTAGGTCTCCATCCGTCCGGCCGGGTCGCCGGCGCCGGCCAGCCGGGCGGCGAGCATGTCGCCGGTGGTGTTCTCGCCGCGGGCCTGCTGGGTGCGGCCGAGGCACCACAGCTGGTCGCGTCCGTCGTAGGGCCGGCGGCCGAGCACGCCGGGGTAGCCGGAGGTGGCGATGGTGAAGCGGCCGCCCTCGTTGCGCAGGGGGGTGAAGGCGCCGACGGTGTCCTGCAGGGTGCGGTTCCGGCCGCCGACCTCGACGAGCGCGACGTCGTAGACGGAGTTCCAGTCGCCGCCGGTGCGCCCGGTGTAGGCGTCGGGCTTCCAGGCGCGCCGTCCGCCCCATCTGCCGTACGGCTCGCGCTGCGCGGCGGTGGCGGCGCGGCCGTCGTAGGCGGGGACGAAGGCGAAGTTGGTGTGCCAGGTGCCGGACGCGGAGCCGTCGGGGCTGCTGTAGACGCAGTGGGCGGCGGTGATGACCAGCAGTCTGCTGGCCGACCGGACGACGGAGGCGCTGCAGGAGTCGTCGCGGCCGGTGGCGTTGACGAAGAACAGGCGTCCGGTGGCGCGGCTGTTGCCGTCGGCGGTGTACGGCCGGCGCACGGGGGCGTAGCCGTTGGCGTCGCCGCCGGGGGTGAGCCGTTTGGCGCCGGGCACACTGCGCCGCTCGGCCGCACTGTTCTGGGCGGCACTGTTCTGGACGGCACTGTTCTGGGCGGCACTGTTCTGGACGGCACTGTTCTGGACGGCGCTGTGGTCGGCGGTGCTCTGGGTGGCGGTGCCCTTGGCGGCCGTGTCGTGGGCGGCCGTGTCGTGGCCGGTCGTGCTGGGCGGGAGGGCGACGGCCTTGGCCTTGGCCTGTTTGCCGGGCGTCCAGTAGCGGGCGGCGCGTCCCGGGCGCATGAGCGGCGACGACGCGGCGCCCGGACTGCGGTCCCGGCTCTGCACAGGGCGCTGCACAGGGCGCTGGGCAGGGCGCTGCACAGGGCGCTGGGCAGGGCGCTGCACAGGGCGCTGGGCAGGGTGCTGCGCGGTGGGGGCCTTGAGCGGGGGCGGTTCGGCGGTGGCGGGCGGGGTGACGAGGGCCATGGCGGGCGCGGTGGTGAGCGCGGTGGTGAGTGCGGTGGCGAGTGAGACGCCGGCGAGCGCGGCCAGCGTGGTGACCAGAGTCTTCGACACGATGTCCCCCTGGGCGGTCCGAAGCGATTCCGATCACTGTAAGTCATGACTTCATCACTTACCGTGCCCAAGCGGGACGTGTCGCGCCCGGTCAGCCCGCCGCGGCGTCCCCAGGGGCGAGGAACTCGGCGGTGCTCGCCTCGCCGGGTTCGCGGTCGGGGCGCAGGCCGCGCCAGGAGGGGTGGCGCAGCCGGCCGTCGCCGGTGACCTCGGCGTACTGGACCTCGCCGACGACGCGGGGCTCGACCCAGTGCGCGTGGCGGGCGTGCTCGCGCGGGACGGGCTCGTCGAAGGGCGGCCCGGGGCGTTCCAGGGGCGTGAGGAGGTCCTGGAGGTCGCGCAGCATCTGCTGGGTGAAGCCGGTGCCGACGTGCCCGACGTAGAGCAGGCGGCCGCGCGGGTCGTAGGCGCCGAGCAGCAGCGAGCCGATCATGCCGGACCGCCGTCCGCCGCCGGGGTGCCAGCCGCCGATGACGACCTCGGCGGCGCTGACGTTCTTGACCTTGGTCCATTCGCCGCTGCGCCGGCCGGGCCGGTAGGGGGAGCCGAGCCGCTTGCAGACGATCCCTTCGAGCCCGAGCTGGCGGGAGGAGTCGAAGGCGCGGTCGGCGTGGTCGGCGAACCACACGGGCACCTCCCAGCGGAAGCCGGGCCGCAGGGTGTCCTCCAGCAGCTCGCGGCGCTCGCGGTAGGGGCGGCCGATCACGCTGTCGGCGTCGAGGTGCAGGATGTCGAAGGCCATGAACGTCACCGGCACCGCCCGGGTGAGCTCGGCGACGGTGGCGGGGTTGCGCTGGTGCATGCGGGGCTGGAGGGCGGCGAAGCTGGGGCGTCCGGTCTCGTCGAAGGCGACGATCTCGCCGTCGATCACGGCCGCGTGCCGGCCGGTGGAGCCGGCCATGAGCTGGAGCTCGGGGTAGGCGGGGGTGATGTCCTTGTTGTTACGGGACATCAGGCGGACCGAGCCGCCCTCGACGTAGGCGAGGGCGCGCACGCCGTCCCATTTCATCTCCACGGCCCAGCCCTCGCCCTGGACGGAGGTCAGGGTGCCCAGCTGGGCCATCATCGGCGCGTAGGCCGGCAGCCCCACCATGGATCATGCCGTACCCCGGGGGGTTGATCGACAGTGGCGGGCCGGGGTCTACAAATGGTCAAGCGAGGTGTCTTCCACCAGTTCGCCGAGGTCTACACCGTGTTCGTCCAGTTCGGACACCGTCTTGCAGTAGCCGCGCAGGTACGTCCGGCCGTTGACGCGGTGGGAGACGCGCAGCAGTGGACGATCATCGAGGATGATCGCCTCCACCAGGATGCCGCCGGGGGCTCGCCACTGTCCCATGCCGCCCAGGGTAGGCGAGTGGACATAATGGACATGTAATGCGAAAGGCGTTACGAACCACCTACGCCGCGCCGAGCGGGGCAAACAGCCGCAAGGTTATTTTTAACTCACCGAGAGTTTTCTTTGCCGCAGGGTGTTAGACGCCTGCCGGGCCGGGCAGAAGGGGGCCAGGCCATTCCCCCGGCCGTGACCGCGCCCCCGTGGCGGCCACGGCCACTCGGCCCCGGCTTGGCCCGGTCCGGGGCTCCGGCGGCCGCGAGCGCGGTGTCGGCGAACGCCGCGCTCGCGGCCCCCGTAACGTGTCCAGCCTGCGTCCCGCATTCTGGACAGAAGCGGATCCGGGGTCCGGACTCCGTAGACTGTCAGGGTGATTTCCCGTATTGACATGCGCGGTTCCCTTCCTGCGGACCTGCGCGACGTGCTGCCCCGCGCCGAGCTCGACGTCGAGGCCGCCCTGGAGAAGGTGCGGCCCATCTGCGACGACGTGCGCCATCGCGGGGCGGCAGCCGTACGGGAGCTGACCGCCAGGTTCGACGGTGTCGAGATCGCCTCCGCCCGCGTCCCCGCCGACGTCGTCCGGCGGGCGCTCGACGAGCTCGACCCCCGGGTCAGGGCCGCGCTGGAGGAGTCGATCAGGCGGGCCCGGCTGGTCCACCGCGACCAGCGCCGCTCCGACGTCACCACGCAGGTCGTGCCCGGCGGCACGGTGACCGAGCGCTGGGTGCCGGTCGACCGCGTGGGCCTCTACGTGCCCGGCGGCCGTGCCGTCTATCCCTCCAGCGTGGTCATGAACGTCGTCCCGGCCCAGGAGGCGGGCGTCGCCTCGCTGGCCGTCACCAGCCCGGCCCAGAAGGAGTTCGGCGGGCTGCCCCACCCCACCATCCTGGCCGCATGCGCGCTGCTCGGCGTCGACGAGGTCTACTCCGTGGGCGGGGCGCAGGCCGTGGCGATGTTCGCCTACGGCACCGAGGAGTGCCCGCCCGCGACCATGGTGACCGGCCCCGGCAACATCTGGGTCGCCGCCGCCAAGCGCCTGCTCAAGGGCCGCATCGGCATCGACTCCGAGGCCGGCCCCACCGAGATCGCCATCCTGGCCGACGAGACCGCCGACCCGGTGCACATCGCCGCCGACCTGATCAGCCAGGCCGAGCACGACACGATCGCCGCCGCCGTCCTGGTCACCACCAGCCTTGAGCTGGCCGAGGCGGTCGAGAAGGAGCTGCCGGGCCAGGTCTCGGCCACCCGCCACTCCGAGCGCATCACCGAGGCGCTGGGCGGCCGGCAGTCGGGCATCGTGCTGGTCTCCTCGATCGACGACGGCATCAAGGTCGTCGACGCGTACGCGGCCGAGCACCTGGAGATCCACACCGCCGGCGCGGCCGAGGTCGCGGCCCGGATCCGCAACGCCGGGGCGATCTTCGTCGGCCCCTACGCGCCGGTCTCGCTCGGCGACTACCTCGCCGGGTCCAACCACGTGCTGCCCACCGGCGGCTGCGCCTGCCACTCCAGCGGCCTGTCGGTGCAGTCGTTCCTGCGCGGCATCCACGTCGTCGACTACACCCGCGACGCGCTGGCCGGCGCGGCGGCCCACGTGTCGGTGCTGGCCGACGCCGAAGACCTGCCGGCGCACGGCGCCGCGATCCGCGCCCGCTTCGACTGGCGAGTCCCCACGGAGTCAGAGTGAACCCCGCCGATGTGACCCTCGACGACCTGCCGATCCGCGACGACCTGAAGGGCCGCTCGCCCTACGGCGCGCCGCAGATCGACGTGCCGGTCCGGCTCAACACCAACGAGAACCCCTATCCGCCCTCGCCCGCGCTGGTCGCCGACCTGGCGCAGGCCGTCGCGGCGAACGCGGGCGAGCTCAACCGCTACCCCGACCGCGACGCCACCGGGCTGCGCGCCGACCTGGCCGCCTACCTGGGCCACGGGCTGAGCCCCGAGCAGGTGTGGGCGGCCAACGGCTCCAACGAGGTGCTCCAGCAGATCCTGCAGGCCTTCGGCGGCCACGGGCGCACCGCCATCGGGTTCGAGCCGTCGTACTCGATGCACCCGATCCTCACCACCGGCACCAGCACCGAGTGGATCAGCGCCGTCCGCGAGGACGACTTCTCCCTCGACCCCGGCAAGGCCGTCGCGGCGATCGAGGAGCACCGGCCCGACATCGTCTTCCTGGCCTCGCCCAACAACCCGACCGGCACCGCGCAGCCGCTGTCGACGATCGAGGCCGTGCTGGCCGCCGCGCCGGGCGTGGTGGTGATCGACGAGGCCTACGCCGAGTTCGCCCGCCAGGGCACTCCGTCGGCGCTCACGCTGCTGCCGCGGCACCCGAGGCTGATCGTCACCCGCACGATGTCCAAGGCGTTCGCCATGGCCGGCACCCGCCTCGGCTACCTGGCCGCGCACCCGGCCGTGGTGCAGGCGCTGCTGCTGGTGCGGCTGCCGTACCACCTGTCCACGCTCACCCAGACGGCCGCGCGGGTCGCGCTGCGCCACCGCGCCGAGCTGCTCGGCACGGTCGACGCGCTGCGCGCCGAGCGCGACGCCACGGTCGCCTGGCTGCGCGGCAAGGGGCTGTCGGTGGCCGACTCCGACGCCAACTTCGTGCTGTTCGGGCGGTTCCCCGACCGGCGCAAGGTGTGGGAGGGGCTGCTGGCACGCGGTGTGCTCATCCGCGAGGTGGGCCCGCCAGAATGGCTGCGTGTGTCGATCGGCACCGGCGAGGAGATGGCGGCCTTCCGCGCCGCGATGGAGGAGGTTCTGTGAGTCGCGTAGGGCGCGTGGAGCGGGCAACGAAGGAGACCTCGGTCCTGGTCGAGGTGGGCCTCGACGGCACCGGCCTGGTCGACGTCTCGACCGGGGTGGGCTTCTTCGACCACATGCTGGCCCAGCTCGGCAAGCACGGTCTGTTCGACCTGACCGTCAAGACCGAGGGCGACCTGCACATCGACTCCCACCACACGATCGAGGACACCGCGCTGGCGCTGGGCGCGGCCTTCCGCCAGGCGCTGGGCGACAAGTCCGGCATCCGGCGGTTCGGCAGCGCGTCGTGCCCGCTGGACGAGTCGCTGGCCCAGGTCACCGTCGACCTGTCCGGGCGGCCGTACCTCGTGCACACCGAGCCCGCGGGCATGGCCCCGATGATCGGCCCCGACTACGACACGACGATGACCCGGCACATCCTGGAGTCGCTGGTGGCCCAGGCGGCCATCTGCCTGCACGTGCACGTGCCGTACGGGCGCAACGCCCATCACATCGTCGAGGCCCAGTTCAAGGCGCTGGCCAGGGCGATGCGCGAGGCGTCCGAGCTCGACCCGCGCGCCTCGGGCGTGCCGAGCACCAAGGGTGTGCTGTGACCGACAACCTCATCGCGGGCGTCATGGTGTTCCTCGGGCTGTTCCTCGGCGGCGGCGTGTTCTCGCTGGCCAAGCAGGGTCTCAAGGTGGGCGCCGCGGTCTGCGCGCTCGGCGCGGCGATGGCGATCACGGCGGGGGTGTTGTGGTGGTGAGCAAGAACATCGTGGTGCTCGACTACGGCTCGGGCAACCTGCGCTCGGCCGAGCGGGCCCTGGCCAGGGTGGGCGCGGACGTCACCGTGACCGCCGACTTCGACGCGGCGCTCAACGCCGACGGGCTGGTCGTGCCGGGCGTCGGCGCGTTCGCGGCCTGCATGGCCGGGCTCAAGGGCGTGCACGGCGACCGGGTCATCGGCCGCCGCCTGGCCGGCGGGCGTCCGGTGCTGGGCATCTGCGTCGGCATGCAGATCCTGTTCGCGCGGGGCGTCGAGCACGGCGTCGAGACCGAGGGCTGCGGAGAGTGGCCCGGCACGGTCGAGCGGCTGGAGGCGCCCGTGCTGCCGCACATGGGGTGGAACACGGTCAAGGCGCCCGCTGAGAGCGTGCTGTTCGCCGGGCTCGACGCCGACACGCGTTTCTACTTCGTGCACTCCTACGGCGTGCGCGAGTGGGAGCTGCAGCCGGCCGACCCCGGTTTCGCCGCGCCCGTGGTGACGTGGGCCGAGCACGGCGTGCCGTTCGTGGCCGCCGCCGAGAACGGCCCGCTCATGGCCACCCAGTTCCACCCGGAGAAGTCCGGCGACGCCGGAGCCGCCCTGCTGAGGAACTGGCTAGAGACGGTATGAGCAAGGAGCGGGCGCGCCGGCGGGCCGAGCGGGAGGCCGAGCGGGCGCGCGCGATCCGGCTCAACGAGGAGCGGCAGGCACGCCGCGCCCGGCGCCGCGTCCTGATCGCCCGCCTGATCCCGCGCCCGGTCAGGTTCGCCCGGCAGGGCGGCCTGATCGCCCGCCGCCATCGCGCCCAGAACGTCGCGGTGGCGCTCGGCTTCCTGATCGTGCAGGCGATCGTGTGGCTGGTCTGGGGCTCGCCCGCGGTGAGCCTCGCCGTGTTCGTCTTCTCCCTGCTGCTCGCACCTGTTGTCGTGACCCTCGCTTTCGACCGGAGGACCTGAATGTCGCTCGTATTGCTTCCCGCCGTGGACGTCGCCGATGGCCAGGCCGTACGCCTCGTCCAGGGTGAGGCCGGGACCGAGACCGGCTTCGGCGAGCCGCTCGCCGCGGCGCTGGCCTGGCAGGAGGCGGGCGCCGAGTGGATCCATCTGGTCGACCTCGACGCCGCGTTCGGCAGGGGCTCCAACAAGGAGCTGATCAGCGAGGTGATCGGCAAGCTCGACGTCAAGGTGGAGCTGTCCGGCGGCATCCGCGACGACGAGTCGCTGGCCGCCGCCCTGGCCACCGGCTGCCGCCGGGTCAACATCGGCACCGCCGCCCTGGAGAACCCCGACTGGTGCCGGAAGATCATCGCCGAGCACGGCGACCGGATCGCGGTGGGCCTCGACGTGCGCGGCACCACGCTGGCGGCCCGCGGCTGGACGAAGGAGGGCGGCGACCTGTGGGAGGTGCTCGACCGCCTGGAGGCCGACGGCTGCCCCCGCTACGTCGTCACCGACGTGACCAAGGACGGCATGCTGCAGGGGCCCAACCTCGACCTCTACCGGCGGATCTGCGCACACACCGACAAGCCCGTGATCGCCAGTGGCGGCGTGTCCAGTCTTGACGACCTGGTGGCACTGGCTTCTCTCGTCCCGGACGGAGTGGAGGGAGCCATCGTGGGCAGGGCCCTGTACGCTCACGCGTTCACTCTTGAGGACGCGCTGGCCGCGGTACGCGTTTAGCTTCGCCGGGAGGGGGCGGAATGAGCGTCAGCATGGAAAGCACCGGTCCGAGGGTGTTCTCGGGCGGCATCTGGGAGGAGAAGTACGGGTACGCCCGCGCCGTGGTCGTGGGCGAGCGCGTGATCGTCTCCGGGTGCACGGCCACGATCGACGGCGAGGTACGCCACGTCGGCGACGCCTACCGGCAGAGCCTGACCGCCATCGACATCGCGCTGGACGCCGTCGAGGTCGGCGGCCTGACCCGCGAGGACGTCGTCATGGTCCGCTACTACGTGGTGGAGCAGCGCCACTTCGACCTCGTTGGCCGGGCCATCTACGAAGTCTTCGGGCACGTGCGGCCCGCCTGCACAGGAGTGAGGGTCGCCGGGCTGGTCGACCCTCGAATGCTGGTCGAGATCGAAATCGAGGCACTGCGAGCATGACCGTAGCGGTAAGAGTGATCCCCTGTCTCGACGTCGACGCCGGGCGGGTCGTCAAGGGCGTCAACTTCGAGAACATGCGCGACGCGGGAGATCCGGTCGAGCTGGCCAGGCGCTACGACGAGGAGGGCGCCGACGAGCTGACCTTCCTCGACATCACCGCCTCGTCCGGCGAGCGGGAGACCATGCTCGACGTGGTGCGCAGGACCGCCGAGCAGGTGTTCATCCCGCTCACCGTGGGCGGCGGCGTGCGCGCGGTCGACGACGTCAACCGGCTGCTGCGGGCCGGGGCCGACAAGGTGTCCCTGAACACCGCGGCCATCGCCAGGCCCGAGCTGCTGACCGAGGCGTCGCGGCGGTTCGGCGCGCAGTGCGTGGTGCTGTCGGTCGACGCCCGCCGGGCGCCGGGCATGCCCAGCGGGTTCGAGGTGACCACCCACGGCGGCCGGCGCGGCACCGGCATCGACGCGGTGGAGTGGTCGGCGCGCGGCGAGGAACTGGGCGTCGGCGAGATCCTGCTCAACTCCATGGACGGCGACGGCACCCTCGACGGCTACGACCTGGAGCTGCTGCACGCGGTGCGCGCGGCGGTGCGGGTGCCGGTGATCGCCAGCGGCGGGGCCGGCCGGCTGGAGGACTTCCCGCCGGCGATCGAGGCCGGGGCCGACGCCGTGCTGGCCGCCAGCGTGTTCCACTTCGGCACGCTGAAGATCGGCGACGTCAAGGAGACACTGCGCATGGCGGGCCACCCGGTCCGCTGAGGCACGTGGTCCGCTGAGTCCAACTGGTCCGTCGAGGCCGCCCGTCCGTTGAGGCCGCCTGCCGGCCCTGCCCGCGCGGGGCCGGCGGGCGGCCAGAAGGGCGGTCAGAACACCCGCAGGTGGTGGAAGAGCTCGTAGGAGGCGTCCTTGGCGGCGAACGCGGCCGCCTCCGAACGTTTGACCGCCAGGTACGCGCTGCGCCGCAACGGCCCGAGCGCCTCCATGAGCACCTCGTCGGCCTCCAGCGCGTCGAGCGCCTCCTCCAGGGAGCCGGGCAGGCGGGGATAGCGGCCGGGCACGGTGTCGGGATCGATGTCCACGGCCTCGCCCGGGTCGAGCTTGCGGCGGATGCCGTCGAGCCCCGCGTGGATGACCGCGCCGAGCGACAGGTACGGGTTGGCCGAGGAGTCCGACGGCTTCAGCTCCAGGTTCGGCTCGCCGCTCTCGCCCAGCGGCGAGCACACGCGCACGGCCGCCTCCCGGTTGTCGGGGCCGTAGACCGCGTACGCGCTGGACCACATGCGGGGTGAGAGCCGGCGGAAGCTGTTGACGCTGCCGCAGGTCAGGGCGGTCAGGCCGGGCAGGTGGGCGATCAGGCCGCCGATGAAGTGCGCGCGTTCCGGGCCGTCCTCGGCGAACAGGTTCCGGGTGTCGCGCCACAGCGACAGGTGCAGGTGGGCGCCGTTGCCGGCCTGGTCCGCCAGGGGCTTGGGGGCCAGCGAGGCCCACATCGACATGCGCATCGCCACGCCGCGCACGGTCTCCCGGTAGAGCACGTGGTTGTCGGCGGCGCGCAGCGGGGGAGCGTGGTGCACCGACAGCTCCTGCTGGCCGGGGCCGAGCTCGGGGTGGTAGTGCTCGACGCGCAGGCCCTGGGTCTCCAGCGCGCGCATGAGCCTGATCGTGTAGTCGTGCGCGGTGTCGAAGCCCGTGCCGGCGTAGCAGAGAGAGTCGTCGAGCGGCACCAGCCGGTCGGGGCCCCCATTGGGGTCGGGCAGGCGGCGGCCGAGCGTGAACTCGGGCTCGAAGGCCGCCTCGATCCGGTAGCCGTCGCCGGTCAGCTCCGCCACGGCGTCCTTGAGGAACGTGCGGGCGCAGGCTTCCCACGGTGAGCCGTCGGGCCGCCGCAGGTCCGACAGCATCGCGGCGGCGCCCGGTGCATGGGGCAACGGGACGAACGTGGCCGGGTCGGGGACAATGCGAACCTCGCCCACCGGACCCAGGTGCTCGACCTCCTGAAGCTGGTCGAGCATGTTCATCGCCATCATGGCCACCGTGTGCCCGATGCCCGAGTTGAGCCGTTCGGCCAACCGGGACCGGGACGCCGCCTTGCCACGGACCACGCCACCGTGGTCGGCGTACAGGAAACGGATCAGCTCGATGCCCTCAAGCTCTGCCCGTTCGAGGACGCGCCGGGCCTGCGGATCGAGCTGATTGATCTTGTTGCCGCTGGGGCGATCTCTCATCCTGCCTGCGTAACACGATCTGTCAGCGCGTGGAAGCACCTAGCGCGGACAGAACGCGAACGTCAGGTCAGAACGTTCGTAAAGAAGACCGCCAATTGGTTGGCTCCTTGGACAATTCCGTCAAACACGCCGTTGACCGCGGCCGCCGCCTGGGCCGGCCGGGTGAACAGGTAGAAGACCACGAACGCCACCAGAACGTACGTAGCCACCTTCTTGACCTGCATGGGGGGCCTCCTGCAGTCCATTCCCAGCCGTATATACCCGGATCTGGGCGATCACGGTCATCTTCTGTGAAGATGTCCAAGATCCTAACCGGGGGGCTTCTTTCCTGTGCCATCGTACGGGCTGGAGGTTTAAGACGAGGGGTTTCTGGGCCGAGGGTTTCGGTCAGAATCCGAGCCGGGCTTCGGTTGCCCGGCTCACCGCCGCGTCGTCGCCGGTCAGCTCCACCCGGGCGTGCTCCTGCCGGCCGAAGCAGAACAGCAGCAGCTCCTGGGCCGTGCCGGTGACCTGAACCTTGGCGCCCTCCCGAGCCCCGCCGAGCGCCACCCCGCCGACCGCCCCGCCTCTCGCACCGTCTCCCGTGCGGCGCAGCACCAGGCGCACCGGCGAGCGGCGCAGCATGATCCGGGCGCCCGCCGACACCCGCTTCCAGATGAGCTCGTCGAGGTCGGCCGGCAGCTCGCGCGGCTCCCATCCGGGCTGCGCGCGGCGCACGTCCTCGTGGTGGACGAAGAACTCCAGCGTGTTGACCGCCTTGTCCAGGAAGGGCAGCAGCCCGTAGACGCCGCCCGGCCGGCGCGCGATGCCCACCAGCTCGGGGTAGGGGTGTCTGGCCTTCAGGCCGTTCTGGACCGAGGCGGTGTAGCCCGCCAGCGCGCTGATCCCGATGCCGCCCATGGCGTCCGGCCGGCGCTCGCGCAGCACGAGGTGGGCGGCCAGGTCGTAGGTGGTCCACCCCTCGCACAACGTGGGCGCGTCGGGGCCGAGCCGGTCGAACAGGTCGCAGAGCGCGGTGCGTTCGCCACGAGCGTGAGTCACCTGATCAAGCCTACCTGTGGGAATAAGGAGACGACCGGCCGTGATAGGGACATAGATAGAAATATCGACGTTTGAAGGGAAAAATACCGAGTGGCGAGCAAGGTCACCTCGGCCGTCATGCGTCAAGGACTGCGGGTCCTTGGGGTGGCCATTCGCACGGAGAGAGCCGTGTTCGCGATGGCCGCGCTGGCCAGCGCGGTCTACGGCGGCATGACCGTCGCCTCGGCCTGGGCGCTGGGCTGGGCGACGCAGAACGTGGTGCTGCCCGCCTTCGACCAGGGCCGGACCTCCGCCGGCGCCATGTGGACCGGCGCGCTGCTGATCGTCGGCACCGCGCTGCTCAAGGCGATCGGCGTGGCGGGGCGGCGCATCCTGGCCGGCGTCGTGCAGTACCGCATGCAGGCCAGGTCACGCAGGGACGTGACCAAGCAGTACCTGCGGCTGCCGCTGTCCTGGCACCACCGGCACCCGACCGGGCAACTGCTGTCCAACGCCAGCGCCGACGCCGAGGCCGCCTGGGCGCCGCTCGCGCCGCTGCCGATGGCCGTCGGCGTGCTGGTCATGCTGTTCACCGCGGCCGTCGCCATGCTGTTCACCGACCTCGTGCTCGCGCTGGTGGGCTTCCTGATCTTCCCGGCCATCGCCGTGCTGAACCTGGTCTACCAGCGCCGGCTCAGCCCCCTGGCCACCCGCGCCCAGCAGCTGCGCGCCGAGGTGAGCGAGATCGCGCACGAGAGCTTCGACGGCGCGCTGGTCATCAAGACCCTCGGCCGCGAGGAGCTGGAGACCGACCGGTTCCGCCGCCGCGCCCACGAGCTGCGCGACGCCAACATCGCCGTCGGGCGGGTGCGCGGGCTGTTCGACCCCATGCTGGAGGCGCTGCCCACGATCGGCGTGCTCGCCGTGCTGGGGGTCGGCGCGCTGCGTCTGTCCACCGGCTCGATCGACTCCGGCGACCTGGTGCAGGTCGCCTACCTGTTCACGCTGCTGGCCTTCCCGATCAGGGCGCTGGGCTGGGTGCTGGCCGAGCTGCCGCGCAGCGTCGTCGGCTGGCAGCGGGTGCAGGCCGTGCTCGACGCCGAGGGCTCCATGGACTACGGCGACACGCCCGTGGCCTCGTCCGGGCCCGCCGAGCTGAAGGTGGCCGGCGTGTCCTACGCCTACGACCAGGCCGAGGTGCTGCACGACGTCACCTTCGACGTGCCGCCCGGCCGTACCGTGGCCCTGGTGGGGCCGACCGGGTCGGGCAAGTCGACCCTGGTCCAGCTCCTGGTCCGGCTCGTCGACCCCGGCTCCGGGCAGGTGCTGCTCGACGGCGTCGACGTGCGCGACCTGCCCTACGGCGCCATCGCCGGCTCGGCCGCGCTGGTGCCGCAGCAGACGTTCCTGTTCGACGACACCGTGCGCGGCAACGTCGCGCTCGGCCTGGACGCCGGCGACGAGGACGTGTGGGCGGCGCTGCGCCTGGCCCAGGCCGACGGCTTCGTCGGCCGCCTGGGCGACGGGCTCGACACCCGCGTCGGCGAGCGCGGCGCGTCGCTGTCCGGCGGCCAGCGCCAGCGCATCGCGCTGGCCCGCGCGGTGGTCCGCCGCCCGCGCCTGCTCATCCTCGACGACGCCACCTCCAGCGTGGACCCCCAGGTCGAGGCCAAGATCCTGCACGGGCTGCGGGACACCGCGCAGGCCACGACCGTCGTGGTCGTCGCCTACCGGATGGCCACCATCGCCCTGGCCGACGAGGTGGTCTACCTCGACCACGGCCGGGTCGAGGACCGCGGGACCCACGAGGAGCTGCTCGTGCGCTGTCCCGGATACCGCAACCTGGTGACCGCCTACGAGCGCGAGGAGGCCGAACGGGCCGCCATCGACCTGTCGCCGGCCCCGGACGCCGAAGAGGAAGAGGAAGAGGTCAGCGCATGAGCGAGGCGCTCCAGGGCAACGTCGAGCGGTCGGCGCTGGCCACCATCTGGCACGGCCTGTCGCTCACCCCCGAGTTCCGCAAGGGGCTGGCCGGCACGCTCGGGCTGGCCGTCGTGGCGACCATCGGCAAGATCATCGTACCGATCGCGGTGCAGCAGACGATCGACACCGGCATCAAGAGCGGCACGCCGGACCTGCCGTACATCACCCGGGCCGTCCTGGTGTGCGCCGCGGCCGTGCTGCTGACCGCGCTGGCCGGCTACATCATGAACGTGCGCCTGTACAAGGCCACCGAGTCCTCGCTGGCCAGCCTGCGCGTGCGCGGGTTCCGGCACGTGCACGACCTGTCGGTGCTCACCCAGAACAGCGAGCGGCGCGGCGCGCTGGTCTCGCGGGTCACCAACGACATCGACCAGATCAGCACGTTCATGCAGTGGGGCGGGCTGATGATCATCGTGGCGTTCGGCCAGCTCTTCGTGGCCAGCGTGCTCATGCTGGTCTACTCCTGGCAGCTCACGCTGCTGGTGTGGGTGTGCTTCGTGCCGCTGATGATCGCGCTGCCGCGGTTCCAGCGGCTGTTGTCGCGGGCGTACACGACCGTGCGCGAGCGGACCGGCGACATGCTCGCCGCGGTCAGCGAGTCCGTCGTCGGCGCCGCCGTCATCAGGGCCTACGCCTCCGAGCGGCGTACCGCGGACCGCATCGACAAGGCCGTGGACGCCAACAGGGCCGCGCAGATCAAGGCGCAGACCATCGTCGGCTTCGTCTTCCCGCTGACCGAGATCGTCGCCGCGCTGGCCATCGCCGGGATCGTGCTGCTCGGCGTCCGGCTCGGCGTGTCCGGCGACATCACCGCGGGCAAGCTGGTGGCCTTCCTCTTCCTGGTCACGCTGTTCGTCTCGCCGCTGCAGACCGCCACCGAGGTGCTGAACGAGGCCCAGAACGCGGTGGCCGGCTACCGCCGCATCCTGGGCGTCCTGGACACCCCGCCGGACGTCGCCGACCCCGGCGAGAAGGGCGTGCGGCTGCCCAGGGGCCCGATCTCGGTGGCCTTCGAGAACGTGCACTTCTCCTACCCGGGCGGCCCGCCCGTGCTGCGCGAGGTCTCGCTGGAGATCCCGCCGCGCTCGCGCGTCGCCGTCGTCGGCGAGACCGGGTCGGGCAAGACCACGTTCGCCAAGCTGCTGACCCGGCTCATGGACCCGGTCGGCGGCCGCGTCACGGTGGACGGCCACGACCTGCGCGACGTGCGTTTCTCCTCCCTGCGCGAACGCATCGTCATGGTCCCCCAGGACGGCTTCCTGTTCGACGGCACCCTGGAGGACAACGTCCGGTACGGCAGGCCGCCGGCCACCCGCGAGGAGATCCAGCTCGCGATGACCGAGCTGGGCCTGGCCGACTGGGTCGAGGGCCTGCCGGCGGGCCTGGACACGCCCGTCGGCCAGCGCGGGGAGTCGCTGTCGGCGGGCGAGCGCCAGCTCGTCGCCCTGGCCCGCGCCTACCTCGCCGACCCCGACCTGCTGCTGCTGGACGAGGCCACCTCGGCCGTCGACCCGGCCACCGAGGTGCGTCTGGCCCGCGCGCTGGAGGGCGTCACCAGGGGCCGCACGGCCGTCTCGATCGCCCACCGGCTCTCGACGGCGGAGAACGCCGACGAGGTGCTGGTGTTCGACGCCGGCCGCCTGGTGCAGCGCGGCCCGCACGCCGAGCTGGTCACCCAGCCCGGCGTCTATGCCGATCTGCACGCCTCCTGGGTCTCGGCGGCGCACTCCTGAGCGCGCGTTCCTAGTCGAGGGCGGCGGCGAACGTCACGCTCGTGCCCGCGGGCCCGGACACGATCGTGATGTGGTCGCACAACATCCGGGTCAGCCACAGCCCCCGCCCGCGGAACTCCAGCCCCGCGGGCGGGCGCGCCTCGCCCATCCAGCCGGGCGGCAGCCCCGGGCCGTGGTCGGTGACCTCGCACCACAGCCGTCCCTCGCCCGACCACAACCGCAGCCGCCCCTGGCCGCCGCCGTGCAGGACCGCGTTGGTGGTGATCTCGTTGACCGCCAGCACGAAGTCCTCCAGCCGCCGGCCGCTCAGCCCCTCGTAGGCGGCCTGCTCGGCCACGGCCCTGCGCAGGAACGTGATGCGCCCGCGCGCGAAGGTCGCGCGCAGCACCTGCCTACCCATCGCCCACCCGGCGGACGACGACGTGCGTGTCGGCCCGGACCAGCCGGAGCACCCGGGCCACCCGCTCGGCGCAGACGACCACGGTCGAGCCGTACGGCCTGGCCGCGGCCGTGACGGTCAGCAGCCGGGCCGATCCGGCGTCGATGAAGTCGAGATGGGAGGCGTCGATCACGACCTGCCCCGGCTCCTTCTGCAGCGGCGACAACACCGAGCCGAACGCCGGCCTGTTGGTCAGGTCGACGTCGCCCCACACCCGCAGCCCCGGCGGCGAGGAGGTGCTGGCGAAGCGCAGCAGGGCCTGCTCGGGCGCGATGGGGTGCACCGCGGTGGCCCGCTCGATGGCGTCGAGGGGGAACAGCTCGCGGTCGTACTGGCACACCGCGGCCAGCCAGCGCTCGCCGAACAGCTCGTTGGCGGTGGCCTCGAACGCCGCCTGGGCCTGCGCGTCGCGCGCTCCCCAGGAGGCGTCGATCAGCGCGTAGACGCCGTGCTGGCCGTGCCTGCGCGCCCGGTGGTGGGCGTCGGCCAGGGCGTGCAGCAGGCGGTCGGGGTCGAGGCGGCCGTCGGTGAAGTGCGTGTCGGCGCAGGAGAGGATCTCCACCTGCCCGGCCGCCTCGGCGTCGTCGAACCCCGGGACGAGCGGCGCCAGCCAGCCCCGGGTGCGCTCAGGGGTCTCCGCATGGGTGATGATCACCACCTTGGTCCGGCGGCGCAGCCCGTTGAGTGTGAACTGCCTGGTCGTCGTCATGCGCTCCCGCTCGCCCTCGAACGGCAGGCAGACGTGGTCCCCCAGATCCGGGTCGAGGACCGAGCCCGCGACGTGCACCACGATGTGTCCTCCCTAGCACGCGTCGCCTAGAAATTACCGTGATGCCCGCGATCACGTAGCGCGTTCTCGGCAAAACACACCGTCACCCGTTCCCGCCGGTGTACGTTTTCGGCGGGGCCGCCCAGGAAGGGTCATGAAAGGCATGGGCGTGGACGTACTGGAGACGACGCACAGCAGGCACGGGGACATCGTGGTGGTCGCCCTCGCGGGCGAGGTCGACGTGGACAACGTCGCCCGGGTCAGGAGGTGCCTCGACGAGGCGATGGCGGCCGACGGCACGCGGCTGGTGGTCGACCTGACCGGGCTGACCTTCATCGACACCACCGGGCTCGGGGTCCTGGTGCGCCAGCTCGCCGCGTTGCGCGACAGGGACGGCACCATGGCGCTGGTGGCCTCCGACGGCCAGGTGCTGCGGCGGCTGCGCAGGACGAACCTGGCTTCCCTGTTCCCCATCCATGACACCTTGTCGCAGGCGCTGGCCCAGCCGGAGGCGGGAGCACGGGGGAGGGCTGGTTGAATGGCACCATGTCCCTCGACCCCGAGATCGCCGCACGGCTGAAGCGCAACGCGGACGGCCTCGTGCCCGCCATCGCCCAGCAGCACGACACCGGCGAAGTGCTCATGATGGCCTGGATGAACGACGAGGCGCTGCACCTCACGCTCACCACCGGCCGGGCCACCTACTGGTCGCGCAGCCGCGACCGGCTGTGGGTCAAGGGCGACACCTCCGGGCACGTCCAGCATGTCAAGAGCGTGGCCCTCGACTGCGACGGCGACACCATCCTGCTCAAGGTCGACCAGGTCGGCGCCGCGTGCCACACCGGCGACCGCACCTGCTTCGACGCCGGTCTGCTCGGTTAGCGGCTCCCGGCATGACGTCTGGTGAGGTTTCCGGCAAGGGCTCCGGGAACGGGCGGCGCGAGTTGTGGGCGTGGCTGGCGCTGACCGTCCTGGGGAGCTGCCTGGTGCTGCTGGCGGCCGGTCAGGTCTGGGTGCGGGTGCTCGGCGCGCAGGCCGCCGACGCGGCCGCGCCGACCGGCGGCGACCTGAGCCCCGTGCTCTCGCCGCTGGCGCTGGCGGGGCTGGCGGGCGTGGTGGCCGTGCCGGCCACCAAGGGCGCCGGGCGCCGGGTCGTCGGCGCGCTGGTCGCGCTCTGCGGCGCGGGCGCGGCGGCGGGCACGTGGGCGGCGCTGGCCTCGGCCACCGTGACCGGCTGGCTGCGCGAGCACAACGCGGTCCGCGCGGTGGCCGGCCTGCCCTGGGAGCCGGTGCCGGGCTGGCCGGTCGTGGCCGGGCTCGGCGCGTTGCTGCTCCTGGCCGGCGGCGTGCTGGCCGCGGTGCGCGGCGGCGGGTGGGCGGGCATGTCGTCGCGCTACGACAGGGCCGCTGACGCGACGGACGGGCGGGCGGGCGACAGGCCGGGCGCGGTCGCGGCCACGGCCCGCAGGGGTCATGAGGACCGTGAGTTGTGGGACGCCCTCGACCGCGGCGACGACCCCACGGAGTCCCCGGAACCCCGCTGAGGTCGGTAGTTACGAAATCTCCACGGTTCTGAACCTCTGTCTGCTTGGCAAACGTTTTCTCAATAAGCTGCCGTTGCAACTCGCCAAAAGACAAGAGGAGCCAGCTCATGAGCTACGGGGACCAGGGCGGCAGCGGGGGTCACGGCGCGCAGCCCCCCGGCGGAGGTTACGGCCAGCAGCCGCCCACCGGCGGCGGCTACGGCCAGGGCCCGGCCTACGGCCAGCAGCCCCAGAGCGGCGGCTATGGCCAGCAGCCCCAGCACGGCGGGGGTTACGGCCAGCAGCCGCAGAGCGGTGGCGGCTACAACCAGCAGCCGCCCAGCGGCGGCGGTTACGGCTACAACCAGCAGCCGCCGAGCCATCCCCAGGAGCCTTTGGGGTACGGCCAGCAGCCGCAGCCCCCGAGCGGCGGCTACGCCCAGCCGGGCTACGCCCAGCCGGGCTACGGCCAGCAGAACTACGGGCAGCAGGGCTACGGCCAGCCCGGCTACGGCCAGTACGGCGCCCCGCAGCAGCCCCGCTCCACCAACGGCATGGCGGTGGCCTCGCTCATCCTGGGCATCGTCGGCCTGGTCACCTGCGGCGCGACCAGCATCATCGGCGTCGTCCTCGGCCACATCGCGCTCAACCGCATCAAGCGCACGGGGGAGGAGGGGCAGGGCATGGCGATGGGCGGCCTGGTGACCTCCTACATCATGGTCGTGCTGTTCGTGCTGTTCTGGATCTTCTTCGGCGGGTTCTGGCTGACCCTGATCGGCATCGGCTCGGCGGCCTCCGTCAGCGACTACTCGTGAACGGGCGGGGCGCAGCGTGACGCCCCGCTTGCGGTGTGATTACGAATTGTCCGCAACGTGGGCATTAGTCCACGTAGGGAATGCTTTATCGCTAGGCTGCCGCGCGCAACTCGCTTCACGCTGACGACATGAGGAGTCACGAGCATGAGTTACGGAAACCAGGGCGACGGCGGTTACGGCGCCCAGCCGCCCGGCGGCGGTTACGGGCAGCAGCCGCCGAGCGGTGGTGGCGGCTACGGCCAGCAGCCGCCCAGCGGCGGCGGTTACGGCGGCGGCTACGGCCAGCAGCCCCCGAGTGGCGGCGGCTATGGTGAGCAGCCCCCCGGTGGCGGCTACGGCCAGCAGCCCCCGAGCGGTGGCGGCTACGGCCAGCCCCCTGGCGGCGGTTACGGGCAGCCGCCCGGTGGCTACCCCGGTGGCGGTTACGGTCCCGGCGGCGGCGGTACCCCGCCGGACAACCAGCTGGTCCCGGCGATCCTCACCACCCTGTTCTGCTGCCTGCCCCTCGGCATCGTGGCGATCGTGAAGTCGTCGCAGGTCAACTCCAAGTGGCAGGTCGGCGACATCCAGGGCGCCATGCAGGCGGCCGAGGAGGCCAAGACCTGGTGGAAGCGCAGCCTGATCTTCGGCGCCATCGCCATCGTCCTGCTCATCATCTTCTACGTGGTGGTGTTCGTGCTGCTCGCCGCCTCGACGAGCAGCTACGGCTCGTACTGACGGACTGGGATACTGACGGCATGGACATCGCAACAACCGGGCGGCGGGGGACGGGGCGGCTGAAGGGCCTGCTCGCGCCGCTCGGTGTTGCGGCCGCGGCGGGGGCCGTGTTCGGCGTGGTCGGCGTGGTCGACCCCAACCAGCCCGGCCACTACCCGACCTGCCCGTTCCTGTGGGTCACCGGCCTCTACTGCCCGGGCTGCGGCACGCTGCGCACGATCCACGCGCTGGCCCACCTCGACCCGCTGGCCGCCCTGGGGCTCAATCCGCTGGCCGTCGCCATGATCCCGTTCCTGCTGTTCTGGTGGGGCCGGTGGGTCGTACGGGCGTGGCAGGGCAGGCCGCGGCGCACCACTTTGGCCCATCCGGCGTGGCTGTGGGCCTTCCTCGGGGTCGTGATGGTCTACTGGGTCGTCCGAAACCTCCCCTTCGGGGCGTTCCTCGCGCCGTAGTACGGGCCCTGTGGCGAGGTGACCCCGGTGGGGCCGATACCATCGCAGGACAAGGCCGAGAGCGGACGCGAGGCGAACTCTCTGCCACCCCCACTGTCAACCGGAGGGACCCCAAGCGCGTGAGTGAGCGGACGGAAGGACCGAGTGTCCTCGACGACATCCTCGAAGGGGTGCGCGCCGATCTCGCCGCACGTCAGCAGGCCGTGTCGATCGACGAGCTCAAGCGGCGAGCCGAGCGGGCCCAGGGGCCCAGAGACGCGATGGCCGCCCTCGGGGGTGACAGGATCTCGGTGATCGCCGAGGTCAAGCGGTCGAGCCCGTCCAAGGGCGCGCTCGCCGCCATCGCCGACCCCGCCGCGCTCGCGGCCGACTACGAGGCCGGTGGCGCCCACGTGATCAGCGTGCTGACCGAGCGGCGCAAGTTCGGCGGCAGCCTGGAGGACCTGGCGGCCGTCCGCGCCCGCGTCGACATCCCCATCCTGCGTAAAGATTTCATCCTCACCTCCTACCAGCTCTGGGAGGCCCGGGCCCACGGCGCCGACCTGGCGCTGCTGATGGTCGTCTGCCTGGAGCAGGAGGCGCTGGTGTCGCTGATCGAGCGGGCCGAGTCCATCGGGCTCACCCCGCTGGTCGAGGTGCACACCGAGGAGGAGCTGGAGCGGGCGGTCGCCGCCGGGGCGCGGGTCATCGGGGTCAACGCGCGTAATTTGAAGACTCTTGAGGTCGACCGCGACGTCTTCGCGAAGCTGGCGCCGAAGATCCCGGATAATGTGATCAAGATCGCCGAGTCGGGCGTGCGCGGCCCGCACGACCTGCTCGCCTACGCCAGGGGTGGCGCCGACGCCGTCCTGGTGGGGGAGAGCCTGGTCACCGGCAAGGATCCGCGCAAGGCCGTGGAGGCGCTGGTGACCGCCGGCGCTCACCCGTCGACGCGCCCCGACCACTCAGCAGAGGGATAGCAGTGGCTAACGAAGGCTCCATCCTCAGCGCCGCCGACCTGGCCGGCGGCGCGGCGTACGGCAACGACCCCGACCTGCACGGCAAGTTCGGCATCTTCGGCGGCCGCTACGTGCCCGAGGCGCTGATCCCCGCGCTCGACGAGGTGGCCGCCGTCTACGACAAGGCCAAGACCGACCCCGAGTTCCTGCGCGAGTTCGACCACCTGCTGCGCACCTACGCCGGCCGGCCGACCACGCTGACCGACGTCGCGCGCTTCAGCCAGGAGGCCGGCGGCGCGCGCATCGTGCTCAAGCGGGAAGACCTCACCCACACCGGCGCCCACAAGATCAACAACGTGCTCGGCCAGGCGCTGCTGACCAGGCGCCTGGGCAAGAAGCGGGTGATCGCCGAGACCGGCGCAGGCCAGCACGGCGTGGCCACGGCCACCGCGGCCGCCCTGCTCGGCCTGGAGTGCGTCATCTACATGGGCGCGGTCGACTGCGAGCGCCAGGCGCTCAACGTGGCCCGGATGAAGCTGCTCGGCGCCACCGTGGTGCCCGTCCACAACGGCTCCAAGACGCTGAAGGACGCCATCAACGAGGCGTTCCGCGACTGGGTGACCAACGTCGACACCACCCACTACCTGTTCGGCACCGTCGCCGGGCCCCACCCGTTCCCCGAGATCGTGCGCGACTTCGCCCGCATCATCGGCGTCGAGGCCCGTCGCCAGATGCTGGAGCTGACCGGCGGGCTGCCCGACGCGGTGTGCGCGGCGGTCGGCGGCGGCAGCAACGCCATCGGCATCTTCCACGCCTTCATCGGCGACGAGGGCGTGGCCCTGCACGGCTACGAGGCGGCCGGCCACGGCCTGGAGAGCGGCGAGCACGCGCTCACCCTCACCGCCGGCTCGGTGGGCGTGCTCCACGGCTCGCGCACGTACGTGCTCCAGGACGACGAGGGCCAGACGATCGAGTCCCACTCGATCTCGGCCGGCCTCGACTATCCGGGCGTCGGCCCCGAGCACGCCTGGCTGAAGGACTCCGGCCGCGCCACCTACCACGGCGTCACCGACGACGAGGCCATGGCGGCGTTCTCGCTGCTGGCCAGGACCGAGGGCATCATCCCGGCCATCGAGTCCTCCCACGCGCTGGCGGGCGCGCTGAAGCTGGGCCGCGAGCTCGGCCCCGACTCGACGATCCTGGTCAACCTGTCCGGGCGCGGCGACAAGGACATGGGCACCGCCATGAAGTACTTCAACCTCTGACGCCCCCGGCAGCGCGGCGCGGGTGACCGGACGACGGCCTGCGGCAGGGCATCATGGTGGGACTCGACCTTCGAAACGGACAGACATGACGACTCTTCAGACGGTTTTCGCCAAGGCGAAGGCGGACAACCGGGCCGCGCTCGTCGGCTACCTGCCTGCCGGCTTCCCGTCCAAGGACGGCGCGATCGCCGCCGCCGCGGCCCTGGTCGAGGCGGGCTGCGACGTCATCGAGATCGGCCTGCCCTACTCCGACCCGCTCATGGACGGGCCGACGATCCAGGACGCGGTGCACCGCTCGCTGCTCAACGGCACCCGCATCGCCGACGTGATGCGCACCGTCGAGGGGGTCGCCGCCACGGGGGCCGCCACGCTCGTCATGACGTACTGGAACCCGATCGACCGCTACGGCGCCGACCGGTTCGCCCGTGACCTGGCCAACGCGGGCGGCGTGGGCACGATCACGCCCGACCTGACGCCGGAGGAGTCCGAGCCGTGGCGCACCGCCTCGGCCGAGGCGGGCATCGACACGGTGTTCCTGGTGGCGCCCAGCTCCACGGAGGAGCGCATCAAGGCCGTGGTCGACTGCTGCACCGGCTTCGTCTACGCCGCCTCGCTGATGGGCGTCACAGGCGCCAGGGAGAGCGTGAACTCGGCGGCCGAGGGCCTGGTCAAGCGCACCCGCGCGCACACCGACCTGCCCGTCTGCGTGGGCCTGGGCGTCGGCACGGGCGCGCAGGCGGCCGAGGTGGCCCGCTACGCCGACGGCGTGATCGTGGGGTCGGCGTTCATCCGCCGCATCCTCGACGCGCCCGACGAGGCCGCCGGGCGCGAGTCGATCATGGCGCTGGCCGGCGACATGGCCCGCGGCGTGCGCCGCTGAGCCCTCTGCGGGCTGTCCCGATCATCACGAAGGCGCGTCCCCTGAGCGGGGGCGCGCCTTTCGTCATGTCGTGCCGCGGGGGTCAGCCCAGGTCGGGTTCCGCGCACAGTTCCAGGGCCGGGCCCACCTGGTCCAGCTCCAGGACGACGATCTCGTTCGTCCCGGCGCGCAGCAGCGGGGCCGGGACGTAGAGGGTGCGCTGCGGGCCGCGGTCCCAGTAGCGGCCCAGGCAGAAGCCGTTCACCCAGACGTACCCCTTGCCCCAGCCGGGCAGCGCGAGGAACGTGTCGGCGGGCTCGTCCACCTCCAGGACGAACCGGAAGAACGACCTGGGCCCGGCCTGCGAGCCGTCGGCGAACGGCACCGCGGAGACGTCCTGCAGCGGGATCGGCCGCGCGCTCCACCCGTTCAGGTACTGCTGGTGGTGCAGGACGCCGCCGGTCAGGCCCTTGCTCTCGCCGGTCAGCGGCCCGTAGTTCGTCCGTCCCATCGACTCCACCAGCAGCTCCACCGTGGCGGGGCCGGACACCGTCACCTCCGGCTCCTCGGCGTCGCGCTCGAACACCCCGGCGAGCCGGCCGTCCACGAACACGTGCGCCCGGTCGCGCAGCCCGGACAGCCGCAGCCGGTACGCGCCGCGCGGCCCCGGCACCTCCGTCCGGTACAGCACCAGCCCGTGCTCCAGCCCCAGCTCCTCGAACGACGGCGGCACCGGCGCGCTCGTCCCCGGCCCCGCCACCGCCTCCAGCGCGTCGCCCAGCGACACCGACTGGACCGGCCGCAACGTCGCCGGCGGCAGCACGGCCGGGACCGGCGGCACCGCAGGCGGCTCGCCCGCGTACCGCGACAACACCTCGCGGAAGCGCCAGAACTTCTCGGTGGGCGCCCCGCGTTCGTCGATCGGCGCGTCGTAGTCGTAGGAGGTGACGGTCGGCCGCCAGTCGCCCATCGCCCGCTCGCCGGCCTGGTTGGCGCCCGCCCAGGTGCCGAAGTTGGTGCCGCCGTGCGCCATGTACAGGTTCACCGACGCGCCGAGTTCGAGGATGCGCTCCAGGACGGCGGCCGCGTCACCGGCGTCCCTGGTCATGTGCTTGTGGCCCCAGTGGTCGAACCAGCCGCACCAGAACTCCATGCAGAACGGCGGGTCGTCCGGCCGGTGCTCGCGCAGCGCGGCGAACGCCCGGTCGGGGTCGGAGCCGAAGTTCACCGTGGCCAGCACGCCCGGCAGGGTGCCGCCGGTCAGGTACCAGTCGGCCGGGCCGTCGGAGGTGAACAGCGGCACCTCGACGCCCCTGGCCGTCAGGCCGTCGGCCAGGTGGCGCAGGTAGGCCAGGTCGCTGCCGTAGGAGCCGTACTCGTTCTCCACCTGGACCATGATCACGTTGCCGCCGCGGGTCACCTGCCGCTCGACGACCTGCGGGAGCAGCCGGTCGAAGTAGCGGTCCACGTGGCCCAGGTACTCGGGGTCGCAGGTCCTGATCCGGCCGGTGAGCCAGGCGGGCAGGCCGCCGTTGTCCCATTCGGCGCAGATGTAGGGGCCCGGCCGGACGATCGCCAGCAGCCCCTCCTCGGCCGCCGCGTCCAGGAACGCGCCCAGTTCCTCCATCCGGCGGAACTCGCCCATGCGCGGTTCGTGCAGGTTCCACGGCACGTACGTCTCGACGGTGTTCAGCCCCATCGCCCGCAGCATCGCCAGCCGGTGCCGCCACTGCCCGGGATGCACCCGGAAGTAGTGCATGGCGCCCGACAACACCCTGAACTCCGCACCGTCGAGCCGGAACACTCCGTTCTCGACTGAGAAAACACCCATAACTGTTCCTCCGATAGGATTTCGCGCCCCGCAACCCTGCCAAGACCGCAGGTCAACGGCCATGGACAAACCCAGACAACCTGTTGGACTCACCCGCGGAGACAGGATGACCCCGCCCTACGACAAGTGGATGCAGTACCTGACCCCCGGGCCCGCCCATCGCGGGCTCGGCCTGGTGTGCCTCGGCGTCGGGCGGCAGGAGGGGCGGCTGCCCACGGTCGGGCCGCGCACCCTGCAGCACCACGTGGCCGTCCTGGTGACCGCGGGCCGCGGCTGGTTCTCCCAGGGGGAGGGGCCCGTCGTCGACGTCGTCGCGCCCGCCGTCATCTGGCTCCTGCCCGGCGTACGCCACCACTACGCGCCCGACGAGGCCGGCTGGGACGAGTGGTTCGTCGACTTCACCGGCCCCGCCGCCACCGCCTACCAGGACCTCGGCTTCGTGGACGCGGGCAACCCGGTCACCCCGCTCACCACGGCGGAACCGGCCGCCCACGCCATCGGCCGCATCGCCCAGGCG
Source organism: Nonomuraea sp. NPDC003560 (assembly GCF_042878785.1). NCBI lineage: Bacteria > Bacillati > Actinomycetota > Actinomycetes > Streptosporangiales > Streptosporangiaceae > Nonomuraea > Nonomuraea sp. NPDC003560. The sequence continues at coordinate 744,080 of NZ_JBIAOF010000002.1, forward strand.
TGCCGCAGGGGCGGCCCGTACCTGGAGGTGGAGACCTCGGCCATCGTGCACGAGGTCCTGGTCGCCCTCAGGCGCAGCCGCGCCGACGAGGACCCCTACGGCGACCCGGTGCTGGCCGGGCTGGCCAGGGACGCGTGCCTGCCGGTGCCGGTCGCCGAGCACGCCAGGCGCCTCGGCATGCCGCTGACCGAGCTGCGCCGCGCCGTGCGCCGGCTGGCCGGGTGCAGCCCCAAGGACTACGTGCTGTCCATCAGGCTCAACCGGGCCAAGGACCTGCTGGCCACCACCGACCTGCCGGTCGCCGCCGTGGCCCGGCGCGTCGGCTACGACGACCCGGCCTATTTCACCAGGTTGTTCACCCGCCGCGCCGGTCTGCCGCCGAGCGAATTCCGGGCGCAGCAGTATCGTGGACTTCCTACCATTTCATGAACGGGACTCTGCCTTAGCCGACGCTTATCCCGAGCGTGATCAGATGATGTCCCGGTACTGTGCGCATTCCCGGCGCAGAGAAAGAGGAGATCACCCGTGGCCGCGTCACAACCGTCACACAACGGCAGATCGGCGATACCCTGGGTGACGACCGTCGCCCGGCTGATCCTGGGGGGCGTGCTGATCGCGGCGGGGGCGCTGAAGATCGGCAATCCGTCCGACTCCGTGGTCGCGGTCAAGGCGTACCAGCTGCTGCCCGAGTCGATCGCCGAGATGGTGGGCTATGTCCTGCCGATCCTGGAGATCGTCGTCGGCGTGCTGCTGGTCGTCGGTCTGCTGACCAGGGTGGCAGCGGTGATCGCCGCGCTGCTCATGTTCGCCTTCGTGTTCGGCATCGCCTGGGCCTGGGCGCACGGCCTGCGGATCGACTGCGGCTGCTTCGGCGGCGGCGGCCAGCTGGAGACGGGACAGGAGCCGGCCTACCTGCTCGACATCCTGCGCGACTTCGGCCTGGTACTGCTCGGCGCATGGACGGCCCGCTTCCCGCCGGGACGGTTCGCCCTCGACGGGGCGCTCGGACTGGCGGGTGCCGTGGAGGACACAGGTGACGAAGAGGAGATCGAGGATGAGCAAAGCGCAGCGCACCAAGTCTGACGGGAACATGTCGGCGCGCGAGAAGATCAGGGAGCAGCAGGCGGCGGCCCGCGCCCAGGAGAAGCGCAAGAAGCTGGTGACCTACACCACGGCGGCCGTGGTCGCGGTGGCCGCGGTCGGCCTCGGCGCGTGGTGGTCGATCAGCTCCTCCAAGTCGGAGCAGGCCGGGGCCGACCTCGCGCCGATCACCCTGCAGCCCGACGGCAGCGCCGTGATGGCCAAGGCGGGCGTGACGCAGCCGGTGGTCGACATCTACGAGGACTTCCAGTGCCCGGTCTGCAAGGAGCTGGAGCGGGTCAGCGGTTCGACCTTCAAGAACCTGGCCGCCGAGGGCAAGGCCAAGGTCGTCTTCCACCCGATCACGATCTTCTCCAGGGAGCCGACGAAGGGCAACTCCGTGCGCGCGGCGGCGGCCGCCCGCTGCGTCGCCGACGGCAAGCAGTGGATGGCCTTCCACGACCTGATCTACAAGAACCAGCCGGCCGAGACCGTCGAGGGGTTCAAGACCGACCAGCTCGTCGAGTGGGGCAAGGAGGCCGGGGTCACCTCGCCAGATTTCGAGAGTTGCGTCACGTCCCAGAAGCACGCTCCGGCCGTGCTGACCGACAGTTCGAAGATCATGTCGGCGCAGTCGATCGAGGGCACGCCCACCGTGAAGCTCAACGGCACCAGCATCGGCGAGGCGGCGTTCTCGCCGCAGCAACTTCGCGATGCGGTCACGAAGGCCGCCAAGTAGCCGCAGGCTGCGCTACCCTCACCTGACATGCCCCTAGCCTCGATTCCCAGCCCTTCCCAGGGGGTCTGGTATCTCGGAATCATCCCGATCCGGGCCTATGCCCTGTGCATCGTGCTCGGCGTCGTCGTCGCCGTCTGGCTGAGCGAGCGGCGCTGGGTCGCCCGCGGCGGCCAGAAGGGGACGATCATCGACATCGCCGTCCCCGCGGTGATCTTCGGTCTGATCGGCGGCCGGCTCTACCACGTCATCACCGACTGGCAGACCTACTTCGGCAGCCGTGCGATCAAGGAGCCGTACCAGGCCCTGTTCATCTGGGAGGGCGGGCTCGGCATCTGGGGCGCGATCGCGCTCGGCGGCGTCGGCGTGTGGTGGGCCGTGCGCAAGCGCGGCATCTCCATGAGCGCCGTCGCCGACACGGTCGCGCCGGGCATCGCCTTCGCGCAGGCCATCGGCCGCTGGGGCAACTGGTTCAACCAGGAGCTCTACGGCGGCCCGACCACGCTGCCGTGGGGCCTGGAGATCGACGTCGACCACGGCGGCGAGCCGGGCGTGCTGTACCACCCGACCTTCCTGTACGAGTCGCTGTGGGACGTCGCGCTCGGCTTCCTGCTTATCCTGGCGGGCAAGCGGTTCGCGCTGCGGCACGGGCGGCTGTTCGCCCTCTATGTCGCCGGGTACACGCTGGGCCGCTTCTGGATCGAGGGCCTGCGCATCGACCCGGTCGGCGGGGTCGACCACGCGGTGACCTTCCTCAGCCTGCGGCTCAACCAGTGGACGTCCATCGTGCTGTTCGTCGGCGCGCTGGTCTACCTCTGGCTGACCAGGAACAAGGACACCGAGGAGCGGGTCGTGCCGCTCGACCTGGCGGTCGATCCGGCGCACGAGAGCGGCCAGGCCGATCCCGGCTCGTCCGACGCGCCGGCCGCCGTGGCGGCCGAGCCCGTCGAGCCCGGCGAACCGGCTGAGCCCGCCGAACCCTCCGACACCGACGCGGACGACGATGCCGCGACGAAGGAGAAGAACCCGCGATGACCGGCGGCGCGGAGATCCACCATCGCCATCGCGACGTCAGCGGGGGCTGGTTGCGGCCCTCGGTGTTCGGCGCGATGGACGGCCTGGTGTCGAACTTCGCGCTCATCGCCGGCGTCGCGGGCGGCACCGCCACCACCAAGGTCGTCGCCCTCAGCGGCGTGGCCGGGCTGGCCGCCGGGGCCCTGTCCATGGCGGGCGGCGAGTACGTCTCCGTGGCCAGCCAGCGCGAACTGGCCCAGGCCGAGATCGCCGTCGAGCAGCGGGAGCTCGCCGGCAACCCGGAGGCCGAGCTGGCCGAGCTGGCTCAGTCGTTCGTGGACAAGGGGGTGGAGCCCGACCTCGCCGCGGCGGTGGCCGGGCAGATCTCCCGCAATCCCGAGCGGGCCCTTGAGATCCACACCCAGAACGAGCTGGGTGTCGTACCCGGCGCGCTGCCCTCGCCGAAGGTGGCGGCGGTGTCGTCGTTCCTGTCGTTCAGTGTGGGGGCGGTGCTGCCGCTCCTGCCGTACCTGTTCGGAGTCGAGGGGCTTACCTTGTCGGCCGTGGTGTCGTGCGCGGCGTTGTTCGGGGCGGGCGCGCTGGTGTCCGCCGTGACGGCGCGCAGCTGGTGGTACTCGGGGTTGCGTCAGCTCGTGGTGGGCGCGGTGGCCGCGGGGATCACGTACGGGCTGGGCAACCTGATCGGGGCGTCAGGACTGTGAGATCGGGACGACGCTCCGGCGACTCCGCCGACTCCTCCGGCACCGGCCCCAACACTTCGGGCACCGGCGGCGCTTCCAGCGGGTATGGCGGTGCTCCTGGCACCTATGACGCTTCCGGCCGTTCCGGTGGTGCTCCTGGCGCGCCCGGTGCTGCTGGGGGGGCCGGGGGCGGCGGGCGAGCCGGTGGTTCGCGTGGCGGGCGTGGCGCGGGGTCCGGGAGGGCTCGTCGCCGTTCCGCTGCTCGCGCCGCTGAGGCCGCGGCCCCCGAGCAGCCCGCGACCGGTGGCGACGGCGGCCAGGACCTCTGGGCGGCCCGCCGCGCCGCCCGCCCCCAACAGCCCGCCGACGCGGGCTGGGCCGCCCGCCCACCCGCTCCTCAGGGGTCCGACGCTTCCTGGCCCTCTCAACCCGCCCCTCAGGGCTCCGACGCACAGTGGGCGGCTCGTTCAGGGTCACCGGGCTCGAACGCGCAGTGGCCCGCCGGCTCCGGCGCGCAGGGGTCGGACGCTCAGTGGGCGGCTCGTGGTGATGTGCAGGGGTCCGACGCTCAGTGGGCGGCTCGTGGTGAGCGGAGTGACGGTCATCGGCCCGCGTCCCCGGGCTCCGATGCCGGATGGGCCGCGCAGCCCGCCGCGCCGGAGGCGTCCACGCCCGCCGACGACGCCGACGCACCGCGCGGCAGACGTTCCCAGCGGGGCAGACGGTCCCAGGCAGCCGCGGAGTCCGGCCGGGGCAGGCGTGCCCAGGAGGGCGGAGAGGCGTCCCGGGGGAGACGCGCCCACGACGGTGGGGAGACCACTCGCGGGAGGAGGCGGGCGCCGGACAACGACGACTCCGTCTGGGCCGCGAGCATGGACGACCTGGCGGAGGCCGCCCGTACGGGCCGTCGCAGCACGGCCACCGACGGCGGCGAGCAGTCCCGTCCGGGACGCCGGAGCGCCCCCGCGGACGGTGGCGGGCCCGACGACGCAGCCGAGGGCTTCGCCGCGTTCGGGGCGTCGGGATCGTCCGCGGAGTCCGGAAGGACCGGGGAGTCCGCCGAGTTCCCGACCGGCTCCGGGTCACGCAAACGGCGCCGCACACCGCGCTCCGACTGGCAGTTCCCGGTGCTCACCGAGTGGGGCCTGCGTCCGGAGCAGCAGCGGCTGATCGTCATCATCGCCACGGTCATCGGCGTCGTCGCGGGCGCGACGGGGCTGGTGGCGGTCGTCGGCTCGCTCGGCGACTACGCCCCCGAGCGGGAGGCCAGCGCCGCCGTCCTCGGCCCGGACGCCGCCATGCCCATGTCCTACCAGGGCTGGAGCTCGCCCAAGCTGTTCGCGGCCCTGGCCGACCGGGCCAAGGACAGCCGGGAGCTCACCGACAAGGAGGTGTTCGGGCAGAGCGAGCTCGCGGTCTCCAAGAAGCTCACGCTCAAGCTCGCCGCCAAGCGCATCGACGCCGACTGCTCGGCCGCCCTGTGGGGCACGGCCCTGCTGGAGAAGGTGGCCGACGCCGACTGCCTCCAGGCGGCCCGCGGCCTGTACGTCAGCTCCGACGGCCGCTACGTCGGCCAGTACACGTTGCTCAACCTCAAGGACGGCCAGTCGGCCGGCGACCTGGTCGAATCCCTCAAGACGCTCTACCGGGGCGGCTGGGCACGGCCGTTGACCTCGTCGAAGGCGGCCTTCCCGGCGGGCGGCTACTCCGAGGGCGGCGGCTACGCGCTCGGCCACTACGTCGGCCTCGTCTGGCTCGGCAAGACCGACGGCCTCGACCCGACCGCCCGGGACGACTTCGTCTCCGTCACCCTGGCCCTGCGCGGCGCTGAGAAGTCCGTCTACCGCCGCGTCGTCGCGATCACAGGCCCGGCCTCGTGACGTCGCCTCGGGCGGCCGCGATGGGAGCGGCCCTGATGACCCACGTCGGAGGTGCGGTCGTGCTGTCCCGCGTCGGGGGTGCGGTCGTGCTGTCCCACGTCGGGATGGGGTTCGCGGAGGCGGGCGCGTGATGTCCCGTCGTGTGGTCGTGGTGGCGGGGGTGGCCGTGGGGGTGCTGGCGGTCGCCGTGGCCGGGTGGTTGTGGCTGCGTCCGGGGGAGCCGCGGCCGGCCGCCTTCCGGGGCGAGCCCACCTCGGCCTTCTACGCGGCCGTCGACTCCCGTCAGGCCGACGCCGCGCCGCTGACCGCGCAGGAGGTCTTCACCGCTGAGACGCAGACGCTCGGCGCGCTGCGGCGGGTCTCCACGCAGGAGCACGACGACTGCGACGAGGTGTTGTGGGGAGCGTCGGCGTCCGGGTGCACGCAGGTGCTGGCGGCGGCGTACGAGGGCGACGGGCTGGCCGGCCAGTTCGCCATCTTCAACCTGCCCGACGGGCGCGCGGCCGACGCCCTGGTGGCGGCCCTGGGCAAGGACGGCTTCGTCCGGCAGGACGCCGCGTTCGACGCCGCCCGCAGCCGTGCGCAGGCGCGGGCCATGGGCCACTACGTGACGGTCAGCTGGGCGGGCGGCACGGTCTCCGCCGACGGCCTGGTCACGGCCCTGGTCGCCCTCGACGGCCTCGGCCGCGTGGTCCAGAACCGCATCCTCGCCGCCACCTGACCACCCATCCGGCCGCCTGCCGCTGCGGGGTCAGGGGGTTGTGGTGGTGAGGGCGGTGACGGTGGTGGCGACGGCGGCGGGGAGATCGGCCAGGCGGTGGAGGGGGGCTTCCAGCGGGGTCAGGTCGTCGGACCAGGGAGCCGTCTGGCGGATGAGGGTGCGGGCCTCGTTCTTGGTGAGCGCCGTGCCCTGGTCGCGGGCCACCGCGATGAGGGCCTCCCGCCAGGTGTTGGCGAGTTTGGCGTGGCCGTTGTCGAGGATCCTGCGCAGCACCGCGTCGGCCGATCCGGCGGGTTGCGGGCGGCGTACGGCGTCGAGCGCCCCGCCCGTCCGGCGGAACTCGTAGACGCCGGACAGCGCCTCGGGCAGCGGCGGCAGGTCGGCCCCCCACACGCGCACGTGCCCGGCGCGGGTGGCGAGCAGCACGCGGGGAAGCGCCGCCTCCAGCCCCGGCGGCAGCGCGACGGCCACCCGCTCGACGGCCGCCGCGTACGGCTTGGCCAGCCAGGTCGCCAGCCGCACCCGGGGCTGGGGCAGCTCCTTGGGCCACTCGCCCACCAGCAGGTCAGCCTCGAACCCGGCCAGATCGGACGCCGGGGCCGCCGCCGGGGCCGACTCGACCGACTGGGGGCCCTGGGTGTAGATGGCCGTGGCCTGACGGCCCAGCCGGGCGTTGACCGCCGGGCGGGTCTTGGTCGTGGGACGCAGCAGGTAGAGGTCGGCCGCCGAGCCGATCGCCTCCGCCCCGAAATAGCGATTGAAATCCGGATAGATCGCCTCGTAGGCGAGGTTGAGCTCCGACAACGCCTGCTGGACCTTGAAGGCCAGCATCGGCGTACGCTCGCTGGCCCCGTACGCCACCAGCACCCGCCCGTCGTCCTTCAGCCCCTCCACGGCGCGCGCCGCGAACAGCCCGATCCCCTCCGGCGTGTACGGCGGGTCGGTGAACGCCAGGTCGTGCTCCCGCGCCGAGGCCGGCAGCCCGAGCCGCAGGTCGGCCCAGCGCGTGCGGACCCCGAGCCCCTGCTCGTCGATGTAGGCCAGGATGCGCTCGTCGACGTCGACCACCGTGACGTCGGTCTCGGGATGGACCAGCTTGACGGCCAGCGAGGTCAGGTCGTGGTCGCCGACGCACAGCAGCCGCGCCCCGGGCAGCCAGAACCGCGCCCCGAGCAGCAGCGCGCGCCGCAGGGCCGTCTCGGGGGTCGCCGAGACGTGGTCGAGCACATGACGGGCCCGCGGCGCGCCCGCGACCAGCGCGGTCAGGCGTTCGAGCACGCCGGGGTAGTGGGGGAGCAGGTGGGCCACCGGGTCTTCGGGCGGCGGCGCCATGGCCAGCAGGTCCTGGTAGGCGGGCGTGTCGCCGGGCGGCACCCGGAACGTCTCGCCCGAGCGCTCCAGGCGCACCTCGCGCAGCAGGGCCTCGACGGTCCGCCTGGAGGTGGCGGTCTCCCTCACCAGGCCGGCCAGGGACCACCACTTGCCGTCGCACAGGAGGGTGAGGGCGTGCCGCAGCCGCCTGCCGTCGACGCCCGCCTCGGCGAGCAGGCGCTCCACGCCGTCACGATCCATGCGCCAACCCTATCGAGGGGCGGGCCCGGCTCCGGCCGCCCGCCGGGAGGGCCGGGCTCTCCGCAAGGAGCTTCCGGGGCTGCTGAGGGCCATGGGACAACAGGGGCATGACCTGGGAATTCTGATGGCCGGGTCCGGGGTTTGGGATGGGGAGTTCGGATGCTGGAACCGTGCGCAATGTTCGCAATGCGGACGTGGCGGGCACCATTCCGGCATCGTGCGGTAATCTCTACCCACGATATGCAGCAGGGCCAACGTCGTCCCCGCCTGTAGAGCAGTTCTTGACAGACGAAGACGACGGGAGGGATTCAATGCCTGCTGCCCACCTCGGATTCCCCGAGCCTCAGGGCCTCTACCACCCCGCCAACGAGCATGATGCCTGCGGTGTCGCCATGGTCGCCGACGTCGCCGGACGCCGTGGGCACTCGATCGTGGTCAAGGCGTTGACGGCGCTGTGCAATCTCGACCACAGGGGAGCCAAGGGTAGCGAGCCGGACACCGGCGACGGAGCCGGGATCCTGACGCAGATCCCCGATGGGTTCTACCGCGCGAGCGTGCCGTTCGCGCTGCCCGAGGCCGGCGCGTACGCGACCGGCATCGCCTTCCTGCCGGCCGACGAGCAGGCCAGGGCCGTCGCCGTCGGACTGATCGAGGAGATCGCGGCCGAGGAGGGCCTCACGGTGCTGGGCTGGCGGGACGTCCCCGTCGACCGCGCCCTGCCGGGCCCGAGCGCCCGCGCCGTCATGCCGCACTTCGCCCAGCTCTTCGTGTCGAGCCCCGGCGGCGAGCAGGGCCTCGACCTCGACCGGCTGGCCTTCTGCCTGCGCAAGCGGTCCGAGCACGAGGCGGACGTCTACTTCCCCTCGCTGTCGGCCCGCACGGTGGTCTACAAGGGGATGCTCACGCCCGACCAGGTGGAGCCGTTCTTCCCCGACCTGAGCGACGAGCGTTACGAGAGCGCGATCGCGCTGGTGCACTCGCGCTTCTCCACCAACACCTTCCCGAGCTGGCCGCTGGCCCACCCCTACCGGTACGTGGCGCACAACGGCGAGATCAACACGGTCAAGGGCAACCGCAACTGGATGCGGGCCCGCGAGGCGATGCTGGCATCGGCCCACATCCCGGGCGACATCTCGCGGCTCTTCCCGATCTGCGACCCCGACGGCAGCGACACCGCCAGCTTCGACGAGGCCCTGGAGCTGCTGCACATCGGCGGCCGGAGCCTGCCGCACGCGGTGCTGATGATGATCCCCGAGGCGTGGGAGAACCACACCGAGATGGATCCGGCGCGCCGCGCCTTCTACGAGTTCCACTCCTCCCTGATGGAGGCGTGGGACGGGCCGGCCTCGATCACGTTCACCGACGGCACCCTGGCCGGGGCCGTGCTGGACCGCAACGGGCTGCGTCCCGGGCGGTTCTGGGTGACCGCCGACGGGCTGGTCGTGCTGGCCTCGGAGGCCGGCGTGCTGGACTTCAAGCCCGAGGACGTCGTCCGCAAGGGCCGCCTGCAGCCGGGCCGCATGTTCCTCATCGACACCGCCCGCGGCAAGATCATCGAGGACGACGAGATCAAGGCCGAGCTGGCCGCCGCGCACCCGTACGAGGAGTGGCTGCACGCCGGGCTGGTCAGGTTCGAGGAGCTGCCCGCGCGGCAGCGGGAGATCCCCACGCACGAGGCGCTGGTCAAGCGGCAGCAGACCTTCGGCTACACCGAGGAAGAGCTGCGGATCATCCTGTCGCCGATGGCCAGGTCCGGTGCCGAGCCGATCGGCTCGATGGGCACCGACACGCCGGTCGCGGTGCTGAGCGAGAAGCCGCGGCTGCTGTTCGACTACTTCACGCAGCTGTTCGCCCAGGTCACCAACCCGCCCCTGGACGCCATCCGCGAGGAGCTGGTCACCTCGCTGGCCAGCGTGCTCGGCCCCGAGGGCAACCTGCTCGACCCGGGCCCCACCTCCTGCCGCCAGCTCGTGCTGCCGTACCCGGTGATCGACAACGACGAGCTCGCCAAGATCATCCACATCAACGACGAGCACGACCTGCCGGGCTTCCACCCGCACGTCATCAGCGGCCTGTACGAGGTCGCCGGCGGCGGCCAGGCGCTGCTCGGCCGCCTTGAGGAGATCAGGGCCGAGGCGTCCAGGGCCATCGCCAACGGCGCGCGCATCATCGTGCTGTCCGACCGCGGCTCCTCCGACACGCTCGCCCCGATCCCGTCGTTGCTGCTCACCGGCGCGGTGCACCACCACCTGATCCAGGAGAAGACCCGGACCAAGATCGGTCTCGTCATCGAGACCGGCGAGGCCCGCGAGTGCCACCACATGGCGCTGCTCATCGGCTACGGCGCCGGCGCGGTCAACCCGTACCTGGCGATCGAGACCGTCGAGGACCTGGTCGACACCGGTGTGCTGCAGATCGGCAAGCACAAGGCGGTGCGCAACCTGATCAAGGCGTACGGCAAGGGCGTCATCAAGGTCATGTCCAAGATGGGCGTGTCCACGGTGGCCTCCTACACCGGCGCGCAGATCTTCGAGGCGCTCGGCCTGAGCCAGGAGGTCATCGACGCCTGCTTCACCGGCACGACGTCCCGCCTGGGCGGCGTCGGCTTCGACGTGCTGGCCGAGGAGACCGCCCAGCGCCACCGCCACGCCTACCCGCGGGCGGAGAACGCCCACCGCAGGCTCCAGGTCGGCGGCGAGTACCAGTGGCGGCGCGAGGGCGAGCCGCACCTGTTCAACCCCGAGACCGTCTTCAAGCTGCAGCACGCCACCCGCACCCGCCGCTACGAGATCTTCAAGGAGTACACGAGCCTCGTGGACTCCCAGGCCGAGCGGCTGATGACCCTGCGCGGCCTGTTCAAGCTGCGCAAGGGACAGTCGATCCCGATCGACGAGGTCGAGCCGGTCGAGAGCATCGTCAAGCGCTTCTCGACGGGCGCGATGTCGTACGGCTCGATCTCGATGGAGGCGCACGAGACGCTCGCCATCGCGATGAACCGGCTCGGCGGCAAGTCCAACACCGGCGAGGGCGGCGAGGACCCCGAGCGCCTGTACGACGCCACCCGCAGGTCGGCGATCAAGCAGGTCGCCTCCGGCCGGTTCGGCGTCACCAGCGAATACCTGGTCAACGCGGCCGACCTGCAGATCAAGATGGCCCAGGGGGCCAAGCCCGGCGAGGGCGGCCAGCTGCCCGGCCACAAGGTCTACCCGTGGATCGCCAAGACCCGCCACTCCACGCCCGGCGTCGGCCTCATCTCGCCGCCGCCGCACCACGACATCTACTCGATCGAGGACCTGGCCCAGCTCATCCACGACCTGAAGAACTCCAACCCGGAGGCCAGGGTCCACGTGAAGCTGGTCGCCGAGGTCGGCGTCGGCACGGTCGCGGCGGGGGTGTCCAAGGCGCACGCCGACGTGGTGCTCATCTCCGGCCACGACGGCGGCACCGGCGCCTCGCCGCTGACCTCGCTCAAGCACGCGGGCGCGCCCTGGGAGCTCGGCCTGGCCGAGACCCAGCAGACGCTGCTGCTGAACGACCTGCGCGACCGCATCGTCGTGCAGGTGGACGGCCAGCTCAAGACCGGCCGCGACGTCGTCATCGCCGCCCTGCTGGGCGCCGAGGAGTACGGCTTCGCCACCGCCCCGCTGGTCGTCTCCGGCTGCGTGATGATGCGGGTCTGCCACCTCGACACCTGCCCGGTGGGCGTGGCCACGCAGAACCCCGAGCTGCGCAAGCGCTTCAGCGGCAAGCCCGAGTTCGTGGTCAACTTCTTCGAGTTCATCGCCGAGGAGATCCGCGAGTACCTGGCCGAGCTGGGCTTCCGCTCGCTCGACGAGGCGATCGGGCACGTCGAGATGCTCGACACCACGGCCGCCGAGAACCACTGGAAGGCCGGCGGGCTCGACCTGTCGCCGATCCTGCACCAGCCCGACCTGCCCGCCGGCACGCCCAAGCGGCGCACCGTCGAGCAGGACCACGGCCTGGAGCACGCCCTGGACAACACCCTGATCCAGCTCGCCGAGGGCGCGCTCGACGACGGCACCCCGGTCACGATGGAACTGCCCATCCGCAACGTCAACCGCACGGTCGGCACCATGCTCGGCTACCAGGTGACCAAGCGGTACGGCGGCCAGGGCCTGCCCGAGAACACCATCGACATCGCCTTCACCGGCTCGGCGGGCAACTCCTTCGGCGCGTTCGTGCCCCGCGGGATCACGCTGCGGCTGACCGGCGACGCCAACGACTACCTCGGCAAGGGCCTGTCGGGCGGGCGGATCACCGTCCGGCCGCACGAGGAGGCGCCGCTCGACGGGCACATCATCGCCGGCAACGTCGCCCTGTACGGCGCCACGTCCGGCGAGGTGTTCGTCCGCGGGGTGGTCGGCGAGCGGTTCTGCGTCCGCAACTCCGGGGCCACGGCGGTCGTCGAGGGCGTGGGCGACCACGGGTGCGAGTACATGACCGGCGGCCGGGTGGTCGTGCTCGGGGCGACCGGGCGCAACTTCGCGGCCGGCATGTCCGGCGGCGTGGCGTACCTGCTCGACCTGCGGCCCGAGCGGGTCAACCGGGAGATGGTCGCCATCGAGACGCTGACCGAGCAGGACGCGGAGTTCCTGAAGGAGACGGTCGAGAAGCACTTCGCCGAGACCGCGTCCCCGGTGGCCAAGCAGCTGCTGGCCGACTGGGACGCCGCGCTCGCCCGGTTCGGCAAGATCATGCCGACCGACTACAAGAGGGTGCTGGCGGCCGCCGAGGCCGCCCGCGCCGAAGGCAGGGACATCGACGAGGCCGTCATGGCGGCTGCGGTTCAAGGCTAGGGAGGCGTACTCGATGGCTGACCCCAAGGGTTTTCTCACGCACGAGCGGGAGCTGCCGGCGCGCCGCCCGGTCGACGTCCGCATCAGCGACTGGCGGGAGGTCTACCAGGACTTCCCGCAGGAGAAGCTGACCAGGCAGGCGGCCCGCTGCATGGACTGCGGCATCCCGTTCTGCCACAACGGCTGCCCGCTCGGGAACCTCATCCCCGAGTGGAACGACCTCGTGTACCGCACCGACTGGCGCGAGGCGATCGAGCGGCTGCACGCCACGAACAACTTCCCGGAGTTCACCGGCAGGCTCTGCCCGGCTCCGTGCGAGGCGGCGTGCGTGCTCGGCATCAACTCCGACCCGGTGGCGATCAAGCGGGTCGAGGTCGAGATCATCGACCGCGCGTTCGCCGAGGGCTGGGTGACCCCGCAGCCGCCGCGGGTGCGCACCGGCAAGAAGGTGGCCGTCGTCGGCTCGGGCCCCGCGGGCCTGGCCGCCGCCCAGCAGCTCACCAGGGCCGGGCACGACGTGGTGGTGTTCGAACGCGCCGACCGCCTCGGCGGCCTGCTGCGGTACGGCATCCCCGAGTTCAAGATGGAGAAGCGCCACATCGAGCGGCGCCTGGAGCAGATGCGGGCCGAGGGCACCAGGTTCCGCACCGGCGTCGACGTCGGCGTCGACGTCACCGCGGCCGAGCTGCGCGAGCAGTTCGACGCGGTGGTGCTGTCGGGCGGCGCCACCCAGTGGCGTGACCTGCCGGTCGCCGGGCGCGAGCTCAAGGGCGTCTACCAGGCGATGGAGTACCTGCCGCTGGCCAACAAGGTCCAGGAGGGCGACTACGCGGTCCCGCCGGTCTCGGCCGAGGGCAAGCACGTCGTGGTGATCGGCGGCGGCGACACCGGGGCCGACTGCATCGGCACCGCGATCCGGCAGGGCGCCGCGTCGGTGACCCAGCTGGAGATCATGCCGCAGCCGCCCGCGTCCCGGCCCGGCAGCCAGCCGTGGCCGACGTTCCCCATCCTGTTCAAGATGGAGAGCGCGCACGAGGAGCTGGCCGACGGCGGCGGGGAGCGCGTCTACGCGGTCTCCACCACCGAGTTCGTCGGCGACGAGGAGGGCAACGTCAGGGCGCTGCGCCTGGTCGAGGTCGAGGGGCCGCAGAACGGCTTCAAGCCGATCCCCGGCACCGAGCGGGAGATCCCGGCCGAGCTGATCACCCTGTCCATGGGCTTCCTCGGGCCGGAGAAGGGCGCCCTGCTGGAGGACCTGGCCGAGGTCGCGGGTGAAGGCTTCTACGACGCCCGCGGCAACGTCGCCCGGGACAAGACGTACATGTCGAAGGTGGACGGCGTGTTCGTGGCCGGTGACATGGGCCGCGGGCAGTCGCTCATCGTGTGGGCCATCGCCGAGGGCCGTTCGGCCGCCTCGGGCGTCGACCGGTACCTGAGCGGGGAGACGGCGCTGCCGTACCCGATCCTGCCGACGGCGCGTCCGCTGGTCTGACCTGCGCGAAGGGCCCCGGAGCCGGACGGCTCCGGGGCCCTTCGTCATTTGCACGATCTGCAAGTCTTGCAGGATGTGCAAGTTCTGCGTAGAGTGCAACGCATGGAGAGTCCGGAACAGCGCCGTGAGCGCCGCAGGGCCGAGAAGCGGCAGGCCATCCGGCTGGCCGCGGTGCGGCTGGCGCTCGACGAGGGTCTCGACGCCGTGACCGTCGAGGCCGTCAGCGCGGCGGCCGACATCTCGCCCCGCACGTTCTTCAACTACTTCGCCTCCAAGGAGGAGGCGCTCGTCATGGAGCCGATCTGGCGGCCGGACGACATCGTCGCCCTGCTCGCCGACCGGCCGGCCGACGAGCCCGCCTTCCTGTCGCTCAAGACGGTGGCCCGGGAGCTCGCCGTGCGCGTGCGCCCGGTCTGGGACACCATGCAGCCGTTCATGGAGCTCAACAACCGTTACCCCGAACTGGCCGCCAGGGCGCGCGCCGCCGACCAGACCCAGATCATGGAGACGGTCCTCGGCGCCGTGCGGGCCAGGCCCGGAGTGACCGGCGGCATCCACGCCCGGATGCTGCTCATCACGACGTTCGGCGCGATGATCTCGGCCATCCAGGAGTCGGCGGCCACGGACGAGCCGGTCGAAGAACTGCTCGACGAGGCGTTCGCGCTGCTCGAACGCGGACTCTGACACCTCCGGAAAGAAAGCGGCGATCGGGGTGGCACCCCCGACCGCCGCGGATTCCTCCTGCCCTCGCGAAAGAAGCAAGGAGACAACTGAATGGTATCGACAATCGCCCAGGAGGCCCCACCGCGGCGCGGCCTCCTGCTCAGCATGGGCTCGCTCCTGCTGTGCCTGTTCCTGGCCGCCGTCGACCAGACGGTGGTGGCCACGGCCACCCCCACCATCGTGGGTGAGCTGAACGGCCTGGAGAACGTGTCGTGGCTGGTCACGGCCTTCTCCCTGACCTCCGGCATCGTCGCGCCCCTCTACGGCAAGCTCAGCGACATGTACGGCCGCCGCCGCCTGTACCTGTCGGCCATCGCCCTGTTCCTCGCCGGCTCGGCCCTGTGCGGGCTCGCCCAGACGATGGCCCAGCTCATCGCCTTCCGCGCCTTCCAGGGCATCGGCGCCGGCGGCCTGATGGTGCTGACCCTGGCGATCTCGGCCGACATCGCCACCCCGCGCGAGCGCGCCAAGTTCCAGGGCCTGTTCGGGGCGGTGATCGGCGTGGCCGCCGTCCTCGGGCCGGTCATCGGCGGCTACCTCACCGAGCACGTCTCCTGGCGCTGGATCTTCTACATCAACCTGCCGCTCGGGGCGGTCGCGCTGGCGGTCGCGTTCGCCGTGCTCCGGCTGCCGCGGCGAACCTCGCCGCACCGGATCGACTGGCCGGGGGCCGCGCTGATCTCCGGGGTGCTGACCTGCCTGACGCTGTTCGCCTCGTGGGGCGGGACGACGTACGCGTGGACCTCGCCGGTCGTCGTCGGGCTGGGCGTGGGGGCGGTCGTGCTGGCGGGGCTGTTCGTGCTGGTGGAGCGGAGGGCGAAGGAGCCGGTGCTGCCGCTCGGGCTGTTCCGCGACCGCACGCTCACGATCGCCACGGCGACCATCGTGCTGATGGCCACCGGGATGGTGGGGGCGGCCACCTTCCTGCCGCTCTACCTGCAACTGGCCGCCGGGGCCAGCGCGTCGAACTCGGGGCTGCTGCTGCTTCCCCTGATGGCGGGCATGATCGCCGCCTCGGCCGTCGCGGGGCGGCTGGTGACCCGGCTGGGGACGTACAAGTGGGTCGTGGTGACCGGGGCGGCGCTGGCGACGGTGGCCGCGTTCCTGTTCTCGACCATGGGGCTGGGGACCGGGGCGGTCACGTCCGGGCTGTACATGGTGCTGTTCGGGGTCGGGCTCGGCATGGTGCTGCAGAACCTGATGCTGGCCGTCCAGGTCAGCGCGCCCGCCGCCGACCGGGGCGCGGCCACGTCGGTGGTGTCCTTCGCCAGGAACGTGGGCGGCGCCGTGGGGGTGGCCGTGCTCGGGGGCGTCTTCAGCGGCAGGCTGGGGCAGGCGGCCCTGGCCTCGGGGGTCGCGGGTGCGGTGCCCGAGTCCGTACGGCCGGCGTTCGCCGAGGCGGTCGCCGGGGTCTTCGCGTGGATCACGCCGGTCATGCTGGTCGGCGTCGTGCTGCTGGCCTGCCTGCCGAACGTGCGCCTGCACCGCGACGCCTGACCCCGTAAGACGCGGGCTCCACACGAAACCACCCCAGAGCCCGCGTCACCCCCCATCTGCCGAAATTTCACACCTAAGTTGCATCAGCCGTTGAGTGTCGGGAAGATGCAGATTCTGCGACAGTCGGTGGATGGGGGAGCAATGCGGCGAGTCGCCTCTGGCCTGACGGCGCTGGCCGTCGCCGCCGCGCTGACCGCGTGCTCGGCCGCCGCGGGCGACCGGGCCACCCCCGAGGAGCCCGCGCAGGACGGCCCCACCAGCTCCGCTCAGCCCACGAAGCCCGGCGCGACGTCCCGCACCGGCCAGAACCAGAACCTGGTCTTCTACGCCGACGGCAAGCAGGGCCAGGCCCTGGCGGCCGTCAAGCGCGCCGGCGGCACGGTCGTCGAGGAGGACGGCAAGCTCGGCTACGTGCTCACCCAGGGCGGCGGCGACGGCTTCGCCGAGAGCGTCGGCGCCGACCCGGCCGTCGTCGGCGTCTCGCCCGACCGCCGCGTCATCGGCGCCACCTCCTCCCGCGCCGCCCGCCCCGCGGGCAGGGGCTTCCCCGACGCCGGATCCATGGCCGGGAAGGGCCTGGCCCAGGAGCCCCTGGCCCACCTGCAGTGGGACATGAAGATGATCGGCGCCGACCGGGCCAACGCCAAGGCCCCCGGCGACAAGAAGGTGCTGGTCGGCGTCATCGACACCGGCGTCGACGGCAGGCACCCCGACATCGCGCCCAACTTCGACCGCGAGCTGAGCCGCAACTTCGTCACCGACAAGCCCAAGGACGAGCGCGGCGAGACCCTGGACGGCCCCTGCGAGGTCCCCTCCTGCAAGGACCCCGTGGACGAGGACGACGACGGCCACGGCACCCACGTCGCCAGCACCATCGCCTCCCCGATCAACGGCATCGGCATCGCCGGCGTCGCCCCGGACGTGCGGATCGTCAGCATCAGGGCCGGCCAGGACTCCGGCTTCTTCTTCCTCAAGCCCAGCCTGGACGCCCTCACCTACGCCGCCGACATCGGCGTGGACGTCGTCAACATGAGCTACTACGTCGACCCCTGGCTGTTCAACTGCGCCGCCAACCCGGCCGACACCAAGAAGGAGCAGCTCGAACAGCGGGCCGTCGTCGTCGGCATGCAGCGCGCCCTCGACTACGCCCGCGGCAGGGGCGTCACGCTCGTCTCGGCCCTCGGCAACGGCTCCACCGACCTCGGGCACCCCGCGGCCGACAAGCAGAGCCCCGGCTACCCGCGCGGCGACGAGAAGACCCGCAAGATAGACAACTCGTGCGTCAACGTGCCGGCCGAGTCCAAGGGCGTGATCTCGATCTCCGCCGTCGGGCCGTCCGGACGCAAGGCCGTCTACAGCGACTACGGCCTGGAGCAGACCGACCTGGCCGCCCCCGGCGGCGACGCGCTGGACGGCAAGGGCGCGCAGGCCAGCCGGTCGATCCTGGCCGCCGCCCCCGAGCACGTGCTCAAGGCCGGCGGCCGGATCGACGCCTCCGGCAAGCCCAAGGGCGCCGACGTCGTGCGCGACTGCCACAAGGGCTCCTGCTCCTACTACCAGTACCTCGACGGCACCTCCATGGCCGCCCCGCACGCCACCGGCGTCGCGGCCATCCTGATCAGCCGGTTCGGCAAGCCCGGCCCCGGCGGCCTGTCCATGGACCCCGCCACCGTCGAGGACCTGCTCTACCGGACCGCGACGCCCGTGGCCTGCCCGACCCCGCGCGCCTACGTCTACAAGGTGTACGGCGAGAACGAGACCCACCAGTGCGAGGGCGAGCAGGCCAGGAACGGCTTCTACGGGCACGGCGTGGTGAACGCCTGGAAGGCGGCCACCATAGAGCCATGATGTACCGCCTGCTCGCGGACGCGGTGATGGTGACGCACTTCGCCTTCCTCGCCTACGTGGCCATGGGCGGGTTCCTGGCCTGGCGGTGGCGGCGGACGATCTACCTTCACCTCGCGGCCGTCGGCTGGGCCGTGGTGACTCTCGTCACTCACGTGGACTGCCCGCTGACCGTCGCCGAGGACTGGGCGCGGCGCAGGGGAGGGCTGCCGGGCCTGCCGCCGAGCGGCTTCGTCGACCATTACCTCGAAGGTGTCGTCTACCCTGAACAGTACGCGAACTTGGTACGGCTCGGACTCGCCGTTCTCGTGTTGTTCTCCTACGCCGGGTACGTTCTCCGTCGTCAGTGACTGCCAAGTGGTCTGTACCAATTAAGGTAGGACTCGTGACTCGTCGCGCGAAAATCGTCTGCACCCTAGGCCCAGCCACTTCGTCCAAAGAACGCCTCCACGAGCTGATCTCCGCGGGCATGGACGTGGCACGGTTCAACCTCAGCCATGGCAACCATGACATGCACAGAGAGGTCTACGACCGGGTCCGGGAGGTGGCGGCCGACCTCGGCCGCGGCGTAGGCGTGCTCGCCGACCTGCAGGGCCCCAAGATCCGCGTCGGCACCTTCGAGGAAGGGCCGGTGCGCCTCGGCTTCGGCGACGTCTTCACCATCACCACCGAAGACGTGCCCGGAGACCGCGAGCAGGTCTCGACCACCTACAAAGGCCTGCCCGGCGACGTGCGTCCCGGTGACAAGATCCTGGTCGACGACGGTCGCCTGGTCCTGGAGGCCACCCGCGTCGACGGCGACCGCGTCATCACCCGCGTCGTCATCGGCGGCATGATCTCCAACAACAAGGGCCTCAACCTGCCGGGCGTCAACGTCAGCGCGCCCGCGCTCACCGACAAGGACGAGGCCGACCTGCGCTGGGCGCTGCGCACCGGCTTCGACATGATCGCGCTGTCCTTCGTCCGCCGTCCCTCCGACGCCGACGTCGTGCGCAACATCATGGAGCAGGAGGCCGTCCGCCTGCCGCTGCTCGCCAAGATCGAGAAGCCGCAGGCCGTCGACCGCCTGCCGGAGATCGTCGAGGCCTTCGACGGCATCATGGTCGCCCGCGGCGACCTCGGCGTGGAGCTGCCGCTGGAGCAGGTGCCGATCGTGCAGCGGCGCATCATCGGGCTGTGCCGCGAGAAGGCCCGCCCGGTCATCGTCGCCACCCAGATGCTCGACTCCATGATGAGCGCCCCGCGCCCCACCCGCGCCGAGGCCAGCGACGTCGCCTACGCCGTCATGGACGGCGCCGACGCCGTCATGCTGTCGGGCGAGACGTCGGTCGGCAGCTACCCGATCGAGTCGGTCGCGACGATGGACCGCATCGCCTGCGCCGCCGAGAAGTCGTCCCTGCACGCCACCCACAGCCTGGAGCGCCTGCCGGAGACCACCGGCGGGGCCATCGCCAGGGCCGCGGCCGAGGTCGGCGCGATCGTCGGCGCCAAGGCCCTGATCGCGTTCACCATGTCCGGCGAGACCGCCCGCCGCCTGGCCCGCTACCGCTCGCCGATCCCGCTGCTGGCCTTCACCTCGGCCCCGCACGTGCGCGGTCAGCTGTCGCTGACGTGGGGCGTGGAGACGTTCCACGTGCCGTTCGTGCACCACACCGACGACATGGTGCGGCAGGTGGAGGCGTCGCTGCTGTCGCTCGGGCGGCTGGAGAAGGGCGACAAGGTGGTCATCGTGGCCGGCTCGCCTCCCGGCACGCCGGGCAGCACCAACGCGCTGCGGGTGCACACCATCGGCTCCGCGGTCTCGCACGCGAACTGACCCGCTGACACTCCGCGCAGGCTCGCCCGGACGGGTGAGCCTGCGCCGGGAAGTCCTGTGGGGCCCCCTCCGTGGCGACGGCCGGCGGAGAGGGCCCTGACGGTCAGTGGGCGTGCAGGGCGGCGTTCAGGGTGATGCCCGAACCCGTGCGGGGCAGGGCCTCCACCGCGCCCGACTGCGAGTTGCGGCGCAGCAGGATCCCGTTGGAGCCCGACAGCTCCGCCGCCTTGACCACCGTGCCGTCGGGCAGCGTCACCCGCGTGCCCGCGGTCACATACAGGCCCGCCTCCACCACGCAGTCGTCGCCCAGCGAGATGCCGATGCCCGCGTTGGCGCCCAGCAGGCAGCGCTCGCCGATCGAGATGACCTGCTTGCCGCCGCCCGACAGCGTCCCCATGATCGAGGCGCCGCCGCCGACGTCGGAGCCGTCGCCGACCACCACGCCCGCCGAGATGCGCCCCTCGACCATCGAGGTGCCCACCGTGCCGGCGTTGAAGTTCACGAAGCCCTCGTGCATGACGACCGTGCCCGACGCCAGGTGGGCGCCCAGCCGCACCCGGTCGGCGTCGGCGATCCGCACGCCCTCCGGCAGCACGTAGTCGACCATCCGCGGGAACTTGTCCACCCCGTACACCGTCACCACGCCCTTGGCCCGCAGGCGCAGCCGGGTGCGCTCGAAGCCGGGCACCGGGCACGGCCCGAAGTTGGTCCACACCACGTTGGCCAGCAGGCCGAACTGGCCGTCCAGGTTCACGCCGTGCGGCCGGACCAGCCGGTGGGAGAGCAGGTGGAGGCGCAGGTAGACGTCGTGCGCGTCGACCGGGGGCTCGGAGAGCTTGGCGACGCCCGTGCGCACCGCCACCACCTCGACGCCCCGGGCCGCGTCGCGGCCGGTCAGCGCGGCCAGCTCGCCGGCCTCCTCGGCGGAGATCCGCTCGGTGCCCGTCGCGGGCGGCTCGCCCAGCTCGGGAGCCGGGAACCAGGTGTCGAGAACGGTGCCGTCGTCGGCGATGGTGGCGAGGCCGACGCCGAACGCGCCGGTCGAGGTGGGATCGATTGCAGTCACGAGCCAAAAATACCGGGCGCCCGCTCAGCCCAAGGAGCCCAGGTCCGCCGACAGCCACCGCTCGGGCCGCATCCGGAACGTCACCAGGACGTGCAGGTCCGAGCCGTGCACGTAGCCCGACACCGCCTCCTGCGGCAGGTAGCGGGCGGCGATGCGGGTCAGCTCCTCGATCGTCGTGGGGTCGGAGCGCACCACCGGGCCCTCGACCGACACGTACCGGTAGGTCGGGCTGACCCGCTGGACCAGCATCGTGAACCGGCCCGCCTTCGCCACCAGCCGCGCCTTGCGCGACTCGCTGTCGGTCAGGAACCTGATCTCGCCGCCGGGGCTGTAGTCGTACCAGACGGGCACGGCCAGTGGCGACCGCCCCGCGCCCGTCTCCACCGCCAGGCTGGCGATGTGCGGCTCGGCCAGGAACGTCTCCCGCTCGGTCACGCTCAACGGCATCCCCCGCCACCCCCGTCTCGTCCGTCGCAACTCGTCACAGAGGACTGTTCCCGGCGAACCGCCCGCGAAATCCCGCCCGGCCGACGCTCCGGCTCCTTGATCGCTCCGGCGCCCGCACGGGTGAAAACCACTCGCACCGCCGCGAGGGTGCCGCCATCATCGACAGGTTGGCCACCCGCGGCCTGTGGGGCCGGCCGGGTGGGTTCTTCGACGATGACGGGACATCGCCTTGGCAGACATCATCGAGCTCAACCGGCGGTCGGTGCGGGCCACCGTCGACCTGGTGAACACGATCAAGCCCGCCGACCTCGACCGGCCGACGCCCTGCGCCGGATGGGCCGTCCGCGACCTGCTGGCACACCAGATCGTGCAGAACCACGGCTTCGCCCTGGCGGCCTCGGGCGCACGGTCGGAGCTGGCGAGCTGGCAGCCGCGCCCCCCGGGCGAGGACCACGTGGCCGAGTACGCCGCCTCCGCGCAGGCCGTCGTCGCCGCCTTCGCCGTGGACGGCGTGCTCGACCGGGGCTTCTTCCTGCCCGAGATCCGCGACGGCGGCCCGTTCCCGGCGGCCATGGCGATCGGCTTCCACTTCATCGACTGCGTCGTGCACGCCTGGGACTTCGCCAGGGCGCTCGGCGTGCCGCCCGGCATCGACGACGACCTCGCCGCGGCCGCTCTCCCGCTGGCCGCGCAGGTGCCCGACACGCCGGAGTCGCGCGGTTCGGGGAAGGCGTTCCTGCCCGGCGTCGAGCCCGGCGGCGCCGCCACGGCCCTCGACCGCGTGGTCGCCCTCCTCGGCCGCTCGCCCTCCTGGACGCCCTGACCCGGTCAACCTTTTCGGGCCTGCCCGTCGATCCGGCAGTCAGCGGGTGGAGAACGGAAAAACCGCCCGGCCTATGAGGGAGCCGGGCGGTCAGGCCGGTGCCCCGGGTGGGATTCGAACCCACACTGTATGGATTTTGAGGCCATCGACTCTGCCGTTGGTCTACCGGGGCGACTTCGTCCGGTTTGTGATCTCGCAGCGTAATGCCCGAGGCCGCACCGGCGTGGATCTAATCTACCGGACGTCTGTACTCTTCTGCTCGTGAGTACGCAGCGGCGAGTAGTGATCGCGGAAGACGAGGCCCTGATCCGCCTCGACCTCAAGGAGATGCTCCAGGAGGACGGTTACGTCGTCGTGGGCGAGGCCGGTGACGGGGAGCAGGCGATCCAGCTCGCCGCCGACCTGCGGCCCGACCTCGTCATCCTCGACGTGAAGATGCCCGTGCTCGACGGCATCTCGGCGGCCGAGCGCATCGTGGCCGACCGGATCGCGCCGTGCCTCATCCTCACCGCCTTCTCCCAGCGTGACCTGGTGGAGCGGGCCCGCGACGCGGGGGCGATGGCCTACCTGGTCAAGCCGTTCACCAAGGCCGATCTGGTGCCGGCGATCGAGATGGCGGTCAGCAGGCACGAGGAGATGGTGGCGCTCAGCGCGGAGGTGTCCAGCCTTTCCGAGCGGCTGGAGACCCGCAAGCTGGTCGAGCGGGCCAAGGGCCAGTTGATGGCCCAGCACGGCTGGACCGAGCCGCAGGCGTTCCGGTGGATCCAGAAGGCGTCGATGGACCGGCGGCTGAGCATGCGGGAGGTTGCTCAGATCGTTATAGACGACGCGGCCGAGCGGGCATGAAAAGCGCCTATATCAGGTGATTTAGCCCCGCGGGTTGTGGCCCGGTCACGACTGGGCATCCAACCGGCTTCGGCTTCTTTCTGCGCAGGCGTCCCGGCGCATGCTGATGGGCGGACGGAAGGTCCGCTCATCTCGAACGGAGACGCTTTCGATGATCCGCATTTCCCGCGCCCTGGCCGTCGCCACAGCGGCGAGCCTGGCACTGGCGGCGTGTTCGACCGGCGGCACGACCGCCGGGACGGGCGCCACCGGCGCCGCGTCCGTGAAACCCTCCTCGGCCGCCGCGGTCAAGGGGGACGGCACGCTGACGATCGGCACCGTGCTGCCCCAGACGGGCAATCTCGCGTATCTGGGACCACCCGAGTTCGCCGGGGTCGACCTGGCGCTCAAGGAGATCAACGACGCCGGGGGAGTGCTCGGCAAGCCGGTGGCGAAGATCGACACCGACTCGGGCGACACCACGACCAACATCGCCTCGCAGTCGGTGGACAAACTGCTCGGCCAGAAGGCCGACGCGATCATCGGCGCGGCGTCCTCGTCGGTGTCGGAGTCGATCGTGGACAAGATCACGCGGGCGGGAGTGGTGCAGTTCTCGCCGGCCAACACCTCCGACAAGTTCACCACGATCAACGACCAGGGCCTGTACTTCCGCACGGCGCCGCCGGACAAGCTGCAGGGCCGCGTGCTGGGCGACCTGGTGGCCGCCGACGGCAACGACACGGTCGCCGTCCTGGCGATGCAGGACTCCTACGGCTCCGGCCTGGCCGACCAGGTGACCAAGACGGCCGAGGAGGCCGGCGCGAGCGTGGTCGAGCGGGTCGACTACGACCCCAAGGCGGCCGAGTTCTCCGCGGACGTGGCCAAGGTCAAGGCCAAGAACCCGAAGGCGATCGTGCTGATCGGCTTCGAGGAGACGGCGAAGGTCGTGCAGGAGCTGGTCAAGCAGGGCCTGACGGCCGACAAGGTCAAGTGGTACATGGTGGACGGCAACATGTCGAACTCCAACTACCTCAAGATGCCCAAGGGCACGCTGAAGGGCGTGAAGGGCACGATCCCGGGCGCCGCGGCCCCGGAGGCGTTCCAGAAGCGGCTGCTGACGGTGAACCCGAAGCTGACGAACTACACCTACGCGGCGGAGTCGTACGACGCGACGACCCTGATCGCGCTGGCGGCCGAGGCGGCCAAGGACGACTCGGGCACCGCGCTGGCCCCCAAGCTGATCGAGGTCAGCAAGGGCGGCGAGAAGTGCCAGGACTTCAAGTCGTGCGCCGACCTGCTCAAGGCGGGCAAGGACATCGACTACGACGGCGTGAGCGGCCCGGTGGACTTCAACGACGCCGGTGACCCGTCGGTCGCGACGATCGGCGTCTACCAGTACGACAAGGACAACAAGTACGACGCGGCCAAGGCGCTCGAATATCGCAAGGGCAACATCGCCGGCTAGGCGCTGGCGGCACCCCAAGCCGGACAACCCGCCATACAACCACCCCAGTCCCGAAATTTCGGGCTGGGGTGGTTGATATGGAGTCATGGCCGTAACGCTGATGAAACATGCAATTACAGAGGGTGATTGCGACATTACAAATTAGCATAAAAGTACCCGAAATCCCCACATCTCCCCGTCAAAGAGGCATGCTGAGCTCGGAAAACGCAGCGAGGGAGATCGTTCCCCCGCTGGGAATAAGGGGAGTCTCTTTTATGATCCGCATTGCTCCAGCAGGGCGCTTCCTGGCCGTCGCGGCAGCGGCGAGCCTGGCCCTGACGGCCTGTGGCGGCGGTGGCGACACGGCCGCGCAGCAGACCACGTCCGCGGCGCCGTCCTCGTCGGCCCCGGCCACCCAGACGGAGGCGGCCAAGGGCGACGGCACGCTCACGATCGGCACCGTGCTGCCCCAGACCGGCTCGCTGGCGTTCCTCGGCCCGCCCGAGTTCGCCGGCGTCGACCAGGCCGTCAAGGAGATCAACGACGCGGGCGGCGTGCTCGGCAAGCCGGTCACCAAGATCCACACGGACTCGGGTGACACCACCACGAACGTGGCCTCGCAGTCGGCGGACAAGCTGATCGCGCAGAAGGCCGACGCGATCATCGGCGCGGCGTCCTCGTCGGTGTCGGAGTCGATCATCGACAAGGTCACCGGTGCCGGCGTGGTGCAGTTCTCGCCCGCCAACACCTCTGACAAGTTCACCACCATCAGTGACCAGGGCCTGTACTTCCGTACCGCGCCCCCGGACAAGCTGCAGGGCCGCGTGCTCGGCGACCTGATCGCCGCCGACGGCAACGACACCATCGGCATCCTGGCCATGCAGGACTCCTACGGCTCCGGCCTGGCCGACCAGGTGACCAAGACCGCCGAGGCGGCCGGCGCCAGCGTCGTGGAGCGCGTGGACTACGACCCCAAGGCGGCCGAGTTCTCCGCGGACGTCGCCAAGATCAAGGCCAAGAACCCGAAGGCGATCGTGCTGATCGGCTTCGAGGAGGGCGCCAAGGTCATCCAGGAGCTGGTCAAGCAGGGCCTGACGGTCGACAAGGTCAAGTGGTACATGGTGGACGGCAACATGTCGAACACCAACTACCTCAAGATGCCCAAGGGCACGCTCAAGGGCGTCAAGGGCACGATCCCCGGCGCCGAGGCTCCGGAGGACTTCCGCAAGAAGCTCCTGGAGATCGACCCCAAGCTTGAGGACTACACCTACGCCGCCGAGTCCTACGACGCCGCGATCCTCATCGCCCTGGCGGCCGAGGCCGCCAAGGACGACAGCGGCAAGTCCATCGCCGCCAAGCTGCCCGAGGTCAGCAAGGGCGGCGAGAAGTGCAAGACCTTCAAGGAGTGCGCCGACCTGCTGAAGGCCGGCAAGGACATCGACTACGACGGCATCAGCGGCCCGATCGAGTTCAACGACGCCGGTGACCCCGCCGTGGCCACGATCGGCGTCTACCAGTACGGCGAGGACAACAAGTACGCGCCCAAGGCCCTGGAGTACCGCACGGGCAACATCGAGGGCTGACCCTCACCCGCCGCCCAGGCCGCACACGCGCAACGAGTACTGGATCAACCGGTCCTGCAGCGGCTTGGGCGGCACCACGATCACCACCCGCTCGGGCCCGCCGTCCACGGTGGCCCGCACCGGGAACAGGAACGCCTTCTTGGCCTCGGCGAAGGCGTGCGGGTCGCAGCGGCCGGGGGTGAGCGTCACCGGCACCTCCGTCCGCTGCCGCCCGGCCTCCAGCACCGCCACGGGCCGCCCGCCGGCGTCCGGCGTGATGATGTAGTGCGTGGTGCCGTCGAGCTCGGTCAGCGTCACCTTGCCGGCGCCGCGCCGGGTGACCACCAGCTTGCCCCGCATCTCCTTGCCCACCTGCTTCCAGTCGGGCCCGAACTCGATGCCGGCGGCCTCCTTGATGAGGAATTCCGAGCATTCGTCCCGAAGCAGGCGGGTCAGCAGCGGGCTGGGGTGCGGCACCTTGAAGACCACCCGGCGCGGCTGCTCGGCGCCGGCGCGGATGTTGGCCACCACGGTGGCGGGCTGGAGCTGCGGCAGGCCCGCGGGCAGGCAGTTGGCCGCGCCGTAGGTGATGCGCAGGTCGGTGCGCTCGGTCCGCTTGATCGTGGCGTCCGTCTTTTCCGGCGGCAGGGTTTTGAACGACGGCGTCACGAGCTGGACGTCGGCGAAATACACGGGTATGCCGCTGGTATTACGGACCGCCACCTCCAGCGCGTGCACGGGCTCGTCGGAACGCCATTGCTCCAGCGTGACCGATACGCCGGCGGGAGGATCCGAGGAAGGCGGCGGGGGCGGCGGCGACGAGGCGCACCCGGCAAGAAGGACCGCCGTGACTAGGACAGGCGTAAAACGCTTCACCCGTCGCACATTAAGCCTGCTAGCGCAGGTCCGTAAGTTGAGGACTGATTACGACTCCGCATCCAAGTGCCGACAGTTCACCCCGCCATCTGGTTCGAGTACACGGCGATTTTGTACGTTTCCGTCATTCGATCGGGAGCGCTCGGCGGTGCTGACGATCCCGGCCTGGAAATGAAGGAGACACTTCATGATCCGCATTGCTCCCGTGGGACGGGCGCTGGCCGTCGCGGCCGCCACCAGCTTGGCCCTGACGGCCTGCGGCGGTGGCGGCAGCAACACCGCCACGCAGTCCTCGCAGCCGGCCGCGCCATCCTCGTCGGCTCCCGCGGCGAAGGGCGACGGCACCCTCACGATCGGTACGCTGCTGCCCCAGACCGGTTCGCTCGCCTTCCTCGGCCCGCCCGAGTTCGCCGGCGTCGACCTGGCCATCAAGGAGATCAACGAGGCCGGGGGCGTGCTTGGCAAGCCCGTCACCAAGTACGACACCGACTCGGGCGACACCACCACGAACATCGCCTCGCAGTCGGTGGACAAGCTGCTGGCCCAGAAGGCCGACGCCATCATCGGCGCGGCGTCCTCCTCGGTGTCGGAGTCGGTGATCGACAAGATCACGGGCGCGGGGGTCATCCACTTCTCGCCCGCCAACACCTCCGACAAGTTCACCACGATCGAGGACAAGGGCCTGTACTTCCGCACCTCGCCGCCCGACAAGCTGCAGGGCCGCGTGCTCGGCGACCTGGTGGTGTCCGACGGCAACGACACCGTCGGCATCCTGGCGATGCAGGACTCCTACGGCACCGGCCTGGCCGACCAGGTGCAGAAGACGGTCACCGACGGCGGCGGCGAGGTCGTCGAGCGCGTCGACTACGACCCCAAGGCCGCCGACTTCTCCGCCGACGTGGCGAAGATCAAGGCCAAGAACCCCAAGGGCATCGTCCTGATCGGGTTCGAGGAGACCGCCAAGGTCATCCAGGAGCTGGTCAAGCAGGGCCTGCCGGCCGACAAGCACAAGTGGTACATGGTCGACGGCAACACCTCCAACACCAACTACGTCAAGATGCCCAAGGGCACGCTTGAGGGCGTCAAGGGCACCATCCCGGGCGCGGCCGCTCCGGAGGAGTTCCAGAAGAAGCTCCTCGGCATCAACCCCAAGCTGGAGGACTACAGCTACGCCCCCGAGTCCTACGACGCGATGAACCTGCTCGCCCTGGCCGCCGAGGCCGCCAAGAGCGACGCGGGCACCGACATCGCCGCCAAGCTGGCCGAGGTCAGCAAGGGCGGCGAGAAGTGCAAGGACTTCAAGAGCTGCGTCGACCTGCTGAAGGCCGGCAAGGACATCGACTACGACGGCGTGAGCGGCCCGGTCGAGTTCAACGACGCCGGTGACCCCGCCGTGGCCACCATCGGCATCTACCAGTACGGCAAGGACAACAAGTACGCCACCAAGGCGCTGGAGTACCGCACCGGCAACATCGCCGGCTGATCAGCCTCCCGCAGCACCCCTAGAAAGGGCCCGGTCCGCGCGGACCGGGCCCTTCCGTCATGCGCAGCCGGCCACGATCTGCTCGGCGGCGGCCCGGTACTGCCGCAGCAGCGCGACCTGCCGCGCGTGCGGCACGTCGTTCCTGGACAGGCCCGCGGTGGCCGTCTCGACGCTCTGGACGGCGGCGTGCAGCGAGGCCGGCAGCCGGTCGCCGAACTGGAGCGTGATGCCGCGCAGCTCGGCCAGCCGGCCGATGACGGCGTCCTCGAAGTACTGCTGCTCCTCCTGGCCCTTCGGCCTCAGCATCAGGTCGGCGTAGCCGATGGCCGAGACCACGCGCGCGCACGGGCTGTCGGTCGGGTCGCCGCCGGTGCTGTACCGCTGCGCCGAGGAGGCGTCCTCCTGGCAGCCGACGAGCAGGACGGGCAGGACGAGCGCCACTGTCAGCATTCGTTTCACAGCGTTCATTAAAAAACGGAGAAGGGGCCCCGGGGGAGCCCCTTCTCCGTTCGATCCGGTTACGCCTTGGCCAGCGTGCCCAGGTACAGCTCGATGACCTTGGGGTCGTTGGCGAGCTGCCTGCCGGTGCCGGTGTAGGCGTTGCGGCCCTGGTCGAGCACGTAGCCGCGGTGGCAGATCTGCAGGCAGCGGCGGGCGTTCTGCTCCACCATGATCACCGTCACGCCCGCCTTGTTGATCTGCTGGGCCTGGATGAAGACCAGGTCCTGGAGCTTGGGCGACAGGCCCGCCGACGGCTCGTCCAGCAGCAGTACCGACGGCTCGGTCATGAGCGCCCTGGCCATGGCCACCATCTGCCGCTCACCGCCGGACAGGGAGCCCGCGCGCTGCTTGCGGCGCTCCTTGAGCGCCGGGAAGAGCTCGGCGACGAACTCGAAGCGCTCCTTGAACTTGCCGGGCACCTGGAAGGCGCCCATCTCCAGGTTCTCCTCGATGGTGAGGCTGGGGAAGACGTTGTTGGTCTGCGGCACGTAGCCGACGCCGCGGGAGACCAGCGAGTGCGCCTTCATGTTCGTGATGTTCTCACCCTTGAGCAGCACCGTGCCGCTGCGGATGTTGACCAGCCCGAACATGGCCTTCAGCAGCGTCGACTTGCCGGCGCCGTTGGGGCCGATGATGCCGATCAGCTCGCCCTCTTTGACGTAGAGGTCGGAGCCGTTGAGGATGTTGACGCCCGGCAGGTAGCCGGCGATCAGCTCGTCGCACCGCAGCACGGCGTCTTCGGCGCCTTCCAGGTGCGCGGTGCGGTCGGTGACGGCCGCCTGCGACTCGGGGGCGGCCTCGGGGGCGTCGCTCACTTCTGCGTCTCCTCTTCGATCTCGGCCTCCAGGGCCGCCTCGGCCTCGTGGAGCTGCGACTCCAGCTCGGTGTCCGAGAGCGGGGCGTCGTGGTGGGCGCCGAGGTAGGCGTCGATCACGCGCTCGTCCGACATGATCGTGTCGGGCGGGCCCTCGGCGATCACGGCGCCCTGCGCCATGACGATCACCCAGTCGCTGATGTCGCGGACCATGTCCATGTCGTGCTCGACGAACAGCACCGTCATGCCCTGCTCGCGCAGGTCCTTGACGTGGCCGAGCAGCGACTGGGTCAGGGCCGGGTTCACGCCCGCCATGGGCTCGTCCAGCATGACCAGCTCCGGCTGGACCATGAGGGCGCGGGCCATCTCCAGCAGCTTGCGCTGGCCGCCGGACAACGAGCCGGCGAAGTCGTCCCGCTTGGCGCCCAGCTTGAAGCGTTCGAGGAGCTCCTCGGCGCGGACGGTGATCTCGTCCTCCTGGCCGCGCCACATCGACGGGATGAGCGCCCGCCAGAACGTCTCGCCCTTCTGCCGCTGGGCGCCCAGGCGCATGTTCTCCATGACGGTCAGGCGGGACAGCGCCTTGGTGAGCTGGAAGGTGCGCACCATGCCGGCGCGGGCGACCTTGTGGGCCGGCACCCCGCTCATGCTGCGCCCGTTGAACGTCCACGAGCCGGAGTCGGCGGTGTCGAAGCCGGTGAGCTGGTTGAAGAAGGTCGTCTTGCCGGCGCCGTTGGGGCCGATCAGCGCGGTGATGGAACCCCGCTGGATCTCGACGTGGGCGACCTCGACCGCGGTCAGGCCGCCGAAGCGGCGCACGACGTTGTCGACGGTGAGGATCGGGTCCGGCTTCGGCACGCCCGGGTCGCGGGCCAGGTCCTTGAAGGCGGCCAGCGCCGCGGCCTTGCGCTCGGTGGCCGTGGTTTCAGCGTGCATTGATTGCTATCTCCCTCTTGTCGCCGAAGATGCCCTGTGGCCGGAAGATGAGCAACAGGACGAGACCCAGGCCGACCAGGATCCAGCGGACGGCGCCCACCTGGTTCGTGTCCATGAAGGTGATGATCCCGGCGCCGACGGCCTCGGACAGCACGCCGTAGATCAGGACGAGCAGCACCCAGAAGATCGACGCGCCCACGACGGGACCGAGCACGCGGGCGGCGCCGCCGAGGATGACCATCGTGTACGCGTAGAACGTCGTCTCGGTGCCGAAGATGTCGGGCTGGACGGAGGCGTAGGCCAGGCCGTAGATGAAGCCGCCCAGGCAGCCCACGACGCCGCCCAGGATGAGCGACTGCATCTTGTAGGAGAAGACGTTCTTGCCGAGGCTGCGCACGGCGTCCTCGTCCTCGCGGATGGCCTTGAGCACGCGGCCCCAGGGGCTCTTCATCAGCAGGTAGACCAGCCCGCAGCACAGGGCGATGAGCACCCAGCCGACGGTCAGCACCCACAGCACCCGGTGGTTGAAGAACAGGGGGATGGAGCCGAGGTTGAAGCCGTACTGGCCCTCGGGGTAGGGGTTGAGCGCGTAGAAGCCGTCGGAGAAGCCGCGCTGGCCGTCCGAGCCGCCGAAGACGCTCTTGAAGGCCACCGAGCGGAACACCAGCCGGACGATCTCGGCCGCCGCGATGGTCACGATGGCCAGGTAGTCGGCGCGCAGCTGGAGGGTCGGGATGCCGAGCAGGATCGCCAGGAGCACCGCGGCGAGCAGGCCGACGATGATGCCGACCCAGAACGGCAGGCCCATGACGGTGACGGTGACGGCCAGGCCGTAGCCGGCCACGCCCATGAACGCCGCCTGGCCGAAGTTGAGCAGGCCGGTGTAGCCGAATTGGATGTTGATGCCGATCGCGGCGAGCGCGTACAGCACGGTCTCGACGCCGACCGCGGACTTCAGCGTCGTGCTGATGATCGTGATCCAGTCCATTCTGATCCTCCCCCGATCAGCCGATTCGCTCGCGGCGGCCCAGGATGCCCTGGGGCCGGACGAGGAGCACGATGATGAGCACGACCAGCGCGCCGACGCTCTTGAGCTCCGGCGGCACCCACAGGGTGGAGACCTGGATGAACAGGCCGACCACCAGCGAGCCGACCAGCGCGCCGAAGGCGGTGCCGAGCCCGCCGAGCGTGACGCCGGCGAAGATGAGCAGCAGGATGTCCTGGCCCATCGTGTACTTCAGGTTCTGGGAGAGCCCGAGCATGATGCCGGCCAGCGCCGCGATGGCGCCGCCCAGGGTCCAGATGATCCGGATGACCCGGTCGACGTTGATGCCGGACGAGGCCGCGAGCGCGGGGTTGTCCGACACGGCCCTGGCCGCCTTGCCGGTCCGGGTGCGCAGCAGCGCGAAGCCGACCAGGAGCAGCACGGCCAGCTCGATGCCCATCGCCACGAAGTTCTTGGGCGCCGCGGAGATCGGCCCGACCTCGATGCCCGGCTGGGCCGTGTACTGGGCGTAGGCCTCGTTCTGGCCGCCGAAGAAGATCAGCATGACGTAGCGCATGACCAGCGCGACGCCGATGGAGACGATCATCATGGCGACGATGCCGGTGCCGCGCCTGCGCAGCTGGCCCCAGAAGAGGCGGTCCTGGGCGTAGCCGAACGCGCCGCCCAGCGCCACGGCGAGCACCGCGGCGGGTATGAGATGGAGGCCGAAGCCCACGTTGAACATGTAGGCCAGCACCGCGCCGAGCGTGACCAGCTCGCCGTGGGCGAAGTTGGTCAGGCCGGTCGTGCCGTAGATCAGCGACAGGCCGAGCGCGGCCAGGGCGATGATCAGCCCGAGGTTGAGCCCCTCGAAGGCGAGCTGCGCCGCGGTGTCCCAGACGCTGCTCTCCCCGCTGTCGTCTCCCTGCGGCTGCCCGGCGACACCCTTGGCCTGCAACGCGAACAGCACGGTCGAGCAGTTGCCCTCGAAGACGGTCGGCGTGCGCACGTTGCTGCCGCCGCGCACCTCGGCGTTCTTCGGAAGGGAGTTCGGGTCAAGGGTGACCTTGAACTTGCCCTTGTCGGTAGGAACTTCCCACGTGCCCTGTGCGTTTGTTGTGACCTCCTTGACGGGTTGTCCGCCCTCGGTGGTCACGGCGATTTTGACGCCGTTCACTGGCTGGCCTTGGAGTTTGAGCGTCCCCTTCAAACCCTGGCATCCGGCCGGCCCCGCCTGCGCGGGACTGGCCAGCAGGAAGATGAGTCCACCCAGGAAGGCCGTGAACGCGATCACGGCTCTGCGCAATGGTGCTCCCTCAAATAGGTCAAGGCGGGGTTGTACCCCTCCATCTCGACACGCGCGCATCGCAGGCACAACTGGGATGCAATGGCGGGAGCTTATTCCGCAGACGCCCGTTTCAGTATGGTTCGTCACCAATTAGTGACATGCGTGTGCCACACATGTGAGCAAACAACGCGGCAGGTCAGGGGCTAAATGAGGGAAGACGCCTGGCCCACGCCGAAAACGAAACGGTAACGATGGGGAGAAAACGTGGACGAGCCCGCGGAGCGGCCTTTGGGGCCATGTAGGGCTTCCCCGGCCGCACACGTTATCTACCGGGCCTCCCCGCGGGCTCTGTTCGGACAACCGTAGCGATCGATGGGGCCGCTGCGCAAAGGTTCGGTCAAAGTGACGTCAGGGGCGCTGGTCGCGCAGCATGCACGTCAGTCTGGAGGTGCACACCCGCCGTCCCTCCTCGTCGGTGATCTCGATGTCGTACGTCGCCAAAGTGCGTCCGCCGTGCAACCGCGTCGCGACCCCGGTCACGTACCCGGAGGTCGCCGAGCGGTGGTGGGTGGCGTTGATCTCGATGCCGACGGCGATGCGGCCGGGGCCGGCGTGGATCGCCGCGGCCACCGAGCCCAGCGTCTCGGCCAGCACCGCCGAGGCGCCGCCGTGCAGCAGGCCGTAGGGCTGGGTGTTGCCCTCGACCGGCATCCTGCCGACGACGCGCTCGGGCCCGGCCTCGACGAACTCGATGCCCATGCGGTGGGCCAGCGTGCCCTCGTGCACCGCGCCGTACGCGGAGAAGTCCAGCGGATCGGTCTGCGTCAAGGGGATGTCTCCACTCTTCCGAGCTCGGGTTTTCTGTCGTTGACGCAGACTAGGCTGCGTACGTGCCGAAGAGTGAAGTGACCCCCAGCCGCCCGTGCCTGTTGTTGCTTGACGGGCATTCCCTGGCCTACCGCGCCTTCTACGCGCTCAAAGACGCCAACCTCATGACCACCGACGGTCAGCACACCGAGGCGGTCTACGGGTTCACCTCGATGCTGACGAACATTTTGCGCGACGAGCAGCCGACCCACGTGGCGGTGGCCTTCGACCGGTCGGAGCCGACGTTCCGCCACGAGGAGTACTCCGACTACAAGGCCAACCGGAGCGAGACGCCCGAAGACTTCCGCGGCCAGATGCAGCTCATCTACGAGCTGCTCGACACGCTGCGCATCCCGCATCTGTCCAAGGCGGGCTTCGAGGCCGACGACCTCATCGCCACCCTGGCCACCCGCGCGGCCGGCGACGGGATGAACGTCCTGATCGTCACCGGCGACCGCGACGCCCTGCAGCTCGTCGACGAGCACGTCACCGTGCTGATGACGCGCCGCGGCATCAGCGACATGACCCGGTTCACCCCCGAGGCGGTCGAGGAGAAGTACGGCCTGACCCCGGCCCAGTACCCCGACTTCGCCGCCCTGCGCGGCGACCCCAGCGACAACCTGCTGTCCATCCCCAGCGTCGGCGAGAAGACCGCGGCCAAGTGGGTGCGCGAGTTCGGCTCCCTCACCGCGCTGGTCGACCGCGTCGACGAGGTCAAGGGCAAGGTCGGCGACAAGCTGCGCGAGCACGTCGCCCAGGTGCTGATGAACCGCCGCCTGACCGAGCTGCTGCGCGACGTGCCGCTCGACGTCGAGCTCGGCGACCTCACCCAGGGCGCGTGGGAGCGCGAGGAGATCAACAAGCTGTTCGACACCCTGCAGATCCGCGGCGAGCTGCGCGAGCGCGTCTTCAAGGTGCTCGGCACCGGCGAGGCGGAGCCCGAGCAGGGCTTCGAGGTCGAGACCGTCATCCTCGGCCCCGACCGGGTGGCCGGCTGGCTGGCGGCGCTCCCGCAGGGCCGCGCCGGGCTGGCCTTCAAGGGCTCCTACGGCAGCGGCTCGGGCCGCATCGACGGCATCGCCGTCGCCTCGCCCGACGGCACCGCCGCCCACATCGACCCCGTCAAGCTCACCGAGGCCGACGAGGCGGCGCTGCGGGCGTGGCTGGGCGACGAGAGCAGGCCCAAGGCCGTCCACGACGCCAAGGGCCCGATCCTGGCCCTGTGGGCCCAGGGCATGGAGCTGCGCGGCCTGAGCTGCGACACCGCGCTGGCCGCCTACCTCGCCATGCCGGGCCAGCGCACGTTCGCGCTGGAGGACCTGGCCAGGCGCTACCTCCACCGCGACCTGCGGGCCGAGGAGGAGTCCGGCGGCCAGGCCGCCCTGTTCGGCGACGACGAGGACGCGCCGGCCAAAGACCTCGCGCTGCGCGCCCACGCCGTGCGCGAGCTGGCCGACTCCCTTGAGGGCTTCCTGGCCGGCCGCGGCGGCACCCAGCTCCTGGCCGACGTCGAGCTGCCGCTGCTGTCGGTGCTGGCCGAGATGGAGCGGGCCGGCATCGCCGTCGACAGCCAGTACTTCGCGGGCCTGGAGGCCGAGTTCGGCGCCGCGGTCAAGCACGCCGTGGAGGAGGCCCACCGCTCCGTCGGCGAGCAGTTCAACCTGGGCTCGCCGAAGCAGCTCCAGGAGATCCTGTTCACCCGGCTCAACCTGCCGAAGACCAAGAAGATCAAGACCGGTTACAGCACCGACGCCGACCAGCTCGCCTGGCTCGCCACCCAGACCGAGCACGAGCTGCCGACGATCATGCTGCGCCACCGCGACCAGCAGAAGCTGCGCACCACGGTCGAGGGCCTGATCAAGGAGGTCGGCGACGACGGGCGCATCCACACCACGTTCAACCAGATCATCGCCGCCACCGGCCGCCTGTCGTCGGAGAAGCCCAACCTGCAGAACATCCCGATCCGCACCGCCGAGGGCCGCCGCATCCGGCAGGGCTTCGTGGTCGGCGAGGGCTACGAGCGGCTGCTGACGGCCGACTACAGCCAGATCGAACTGCGCATCATGGCCCACCTGTCGGGCGACGAGTCGCTGATCGAGGCCTTCGAGTCCGGCCACGACTTCCACCAGGCCACCGCGGCCCGGGTGTTCGACCTGCCGCCCGAGCAGATCGACAGCGAGCTGCGGGCGCGCATCAAGGCGATGAACTACGGCCTGGCCTACGGCCTGTCCGACTTCGGCCTGTCCGGGCAGCTCAACATCCCGGTCTCGGAGGCGCGGGCGCTGAAGGAGGAGTACTTCACCGAGTTCGGCGGCGTGCGCGACTTCCTGCAGGCCATCGTGGCCCAGGCGCGCACCGACGGCTACACCGAGACGATCATGGGCCGCCGCCGCTACCTGCCCGACCTGACCAGCGACAACCGCCAGCGCAGGGAGATGGCCGAGCGCATGGCGCTCAACGCCCCCATCCAGGGCTCGGCGGCCGACATCATCAAGGTCGCCATGCTCCACGTCCACCAGGCCATCGCCGAGGAGGGGCTGGCCTCGCGGATGTTGCTGCAGGTCCACGACGAGCTGGTGTTCGAGGTCGCGCCCGGCGAGCTGGAGACGCTGCGGCAGCTCGTGTGCGACCAGATGAACGCCGCCTACCACCTGCGCGTTCCGCTGGAGGTCTCGGTGGGCGTCGGGCGCACGTGGCAGGACGCCGGCCACTGACGATGTTTATCCCGACACGGCGGGGCAGTCCGACATATCGCGAACGGCGTGGCCCCGCCGTCTCCGGGGCTTCTCGTCTACGCTGATGACAGTTTGGCCGAGATGTCGGGAGATTTGTGCGGGTACCAGCGTCCTTCACGCGGATCATCGCAATCGCGAACGTGGCCGTGGTGACCGTGGCCGTCGTCGGGCTGAGCCTCTTACCTGACGGTGAGACTCCTACTACCCAGGCGTCGGCCCGGGTCGGCGTGATCGCCCCCGTCTCACCCCCGCAGGGGCAGCCGCAGGACACCTCCCAGCCGCCCGGCGTGGTCGCCACCCCCGAGTTCGCCCGGCAGGTGCGCGCCAACGAGGCGGGCCTGGTGCCGGTCATCATGTACCACCGGATCCTGCGCAAGCGCGTGGCCTCCATCGACCGCACCCCCGCCCAGCTCAGGCAGGAGCTGGAGAAACTGGCCAGGCAGGGCTACGTGCCCATCACGGCCAGGGAGTTCGCCACCGGCGACATCCGGGTGCCGGCCGGGCGGTTCCCGGTCGTGCTGACGTTCGACGACGGTCACCCGAGCCACTTCGCGCTCGACGACGCGGGCAACCCCGAGCCCGACACCGCCGTCGGCGTGATCCTCGACGTGGCCGCCCGTTACCCCTCGTTCCGGCCGGCCGCGACGTTCTGGATCACCCGTGAGCCGTTCGGGCTGCGCGACCGGGAGCGGCAGGCGGCCGCGGTGCGGTGGCTGGTCGATCACGGCTTCGAGGTCGCCAACCACACCTGGTCCCACCCGGACCTGCGGCGGCTGGGCAAGAAGAAGGTGCGCGAGCAGATCGTCCGGCTGGAGCGCCTGCTGAAGAAGCTGGGGGCGCCGCCGGACAAGACCCTGGCCCTGCCGTACGGGTCGCTGCCGCGGCCCAAGAAGCTCGCCCGTACCGGCTCCTGGGACGGGACCCGCTATGATTTCGCGGGCGTGTTCCTCGCCGGGGCCCAGCCGTCGCTTTCGCCCTTCGCGAAAAACTTCGACCGTGGGGCGATCCAGCGGATCCAGAGCAACGGCAAGCGGGGAGAGTGCCGCAAGTGGTGCTCGCAGTACTGGCTGGAGTGGCTGAACAAGCACCCTGGCGAGCGCTACGTCTCGGACGGCGATCCCACGCGGATCTCCGTCCCGCGCAGACTACGGGGTAATATCAACCCCAAGCGGGAGTCCCAGATCATCGGGTACTGATGTGCCTCCGGATTGACCCCGTGGCCAAGGTCTCATATGCTGATCGCTGCGCTGTGGGCTCGCGCGCGCCTCAGACGGAGCGGGCTCGCGCTCGGTCACGTCGATGTCGTAATTCCTCGGCTTGATGCGGAAGAGGGCCTGCCGCGCATCCGCCACATCGACATCCTGTCCGCGTTCGGAGCAATTCCACACATGACGTCCAGCACTGAGGCCACCTCGAGCACCCCGCAGGTAGCGGTCAACGACATCGGGTCCGAGGAAGCCTTCCTCGCAGCGATCGACGAGACCATCAAATACTTCAACGACGGCGACATCGTCGAGGGCACCGTCGTCAAGGTCGATCGAGACGAGGTCCTTCTCGATATCGGCTACAAGACCGAGGGTGTCATCCCCTCGCGCGAGCTTTCGATCAAGCACGATGTCGACCCTGCTGACGTCGTGGAGGTCGGGGAGCACGTCGAAGCCCTGGTTCTCCAGAAGGAGGACAAAGAGGGCCGCCTGATCCTGTCCAAGAAGCGCGCCCAGTACGAGCGCGCCTGGGGCACGATCGAGAAGATCAAGGACGAGGACGGCATCGTCACCGGTACCGTCATCGAGGTCGTCAAGGGTGGTCTCATCCTCGACATCGGCCTGCGCGGCTTCCTCCCCGCCTCCCTGGTCGAGATGCGACGGGTCCGCGACCTGCAGCCGTACGTCGGCCGCGAGCTCGAGGCGAAGATCATCGAACTCGACAAGAACCGCAACAACGTGGTTCTCTCCCGCCGCGCCTGGCTGGAGCAGA
The DNA here is from genome assembly GCF_042878785.1 of Nonomuraea sp. NPDC003560. Taxonomy (NCBI): domain Bacteria; kingdom Bacillati; phylum Actinomycetota; class Actinomycetes; order Streptosporangiales; family Streptosporangiaceae; genus Nonomuraea; species Nonomuraea sp. NPDC003560. The sequence continues at coordinate 782,603 of NZ_JBIAOF010000002.1, forward strand.
CGCAGTCCGAGGTTCGCCAGACGTTCCTCAACACCCTGCAGAAGGGCCAGGTCCGCAAGGGCGTCGTCTCTTCGATCGTCAACTTCGGCGCCTTCGTCGATCTCGGCGGGGTCGACGGTCTGGTCCACGTGTCCGAGCTGTCCTGGAAGCACATCGACCACCCGTCCGAGGTCGTCGAGGTGGGCCAGGAGGTCACGGTCGAGGTCCTCGACGTCGACATGGAGCGCGAGCGCGTCTCCCTGTCGCTCAAGGCCACGCAGGAAGACCCGTGGCAGCAGTTCGCCCGTACCCACCAGATCGGCCAGGTCGTGCCGGGCCGCGTCACCAAGCTGGTGCCGTTCGGTGCGTTCGTCCGGGTCGAGGAGGGCATCGAGGGCCTGGTCCACATCTCCGAGCTGGCCGAGCGCCACGTGGAGATCCCGGAGCAGGTCGTCCAGGTCGGCGACGAGATCTTCGTGAAGATCATCGACATCGACCTCGACCGTCGTCGCATCAGCCTCTCGCTGAAGCAGGCCAACGAGGGTGTCGGCACCGAGGTCGAGTTCGACCCGACCCTCTACGGCATGGCGGCCACGTACGACGACCAGGGCAACTACATCTACCCCGAGGGCTTCGACCCGGAGACCGGGGAGTGGCTCGAGGGCTTCGACAAGCAGCGTGAGGAGTGGGAGCGGCAGTACGCCGAGGCCCAGACTCGCTTCGAGGCTCACCGCAAGCAGATCGAGGAGGCCCGCAAGGCCGAGGCGGAGGCCGGCGAGGCCGCTCCCTCGTCCTACAGCGGCGAGACCGCTCCTCCGTCGGGCAGCTCGTCGTCGGCTCCGGCCAGCGGCGCGCTCGCCTCTGACGAGGCGCTCGCAGCCCTCCGCGAGAAGCTCGCGGGCGGCCAGAGCTAAGGCTCAGCCTTGAAAAGCCCCGCACGGGTTTCCGTGCGGGGCTTTTTCATGCCCTTCTCCGGGACGGGCCTCGCGGGGGGCTTGCCGTAGGGGGATCGCCGGGGTGGTCATGAGCTGGGCCGCCGTGACGGCGACGGCCTGGTGGTGCTCGCGCCGCCGCCGGCGCGACTCCGACATCGACACACCGTGCCGTGCCGTGAGTAGGTGGTCGTCCTCCGAGGCCACTCCCACCGGCCGCCGGTCTGCGAGCAGGGGTGTGGCCGCGCCCGAGCGGAGGTCGTGGCCGCCTCAGGCAAGATCAGCGATACGACGACACGCTCGCTGATCCGCGCAGCCAAGACCGTCGGCAGGCCGCTGACATGGAGGTCAGTAGGCGAGCTCCCCGATGCCGCCATCGACGCGCAGGACGGTGCCGGCGGTGTAGGCGGACTCGTCGGAGGCCAGGTAGACGGCCGCCTTCGCCACCTCGGTGGTGGTGCCGATGCGATGCAGGGGCACGGTCCGCCGGAGTTCGTCGTAGATGGCGGCCTGTCGCTCGGGGCCCAGCGACTTGAACGCGTCCGTGAGGGTCGGCCCCGGGCTCAGCCCGTTGACCCGGATGCCCCGGTCCTTCAGCTCATAGGTCAGCCCGCGGGAAAGGGACAGCAGGCCCGCCTTGGCGGCACCGTAGACCGCCGCGTTCTCGTGTCCGACGTAGGCGGAGACCGAGCCGACGAGAATGACCGAGGCCTGCTGTGACAAGAGCGGAAGCAAAGCTCTGACCAGGAAGAACGGCCCCTTGAGATTGGTGGCGACGAGCGTGTCGAACGCCTCCTCGCTCCATTGCTCGATCGGGAGATGGGTGACGTCGGCGGCGTTGCTCATCACGATGTCGAGCTTCGGCCATTCCTGCTGCAACCGCGCCGCGAGCGCCGCCTGGCCGGGGACGTCGCCGGCGTCGCTGACGATGGGCAGCAGCGGGCCGTCCAGCTGCCGGGCGGTCTCGGCCAGCCGTTCCGGTGAGCGGCCGGTGATCGCGACAATCGCTCCCTCGGCGAGGAACTGACGAGCTGTCTCCAGCCCGATGCCGCTCGTCCCGCCGGTGATCAGTGCGTGCTTTCCTGCAAGACGCCCCATGAAGTCATCCTCCTGACTGGCGCATAACGCATGGTGGTGGTGATGATGACGGGCCGTCCCGCCATCGCGAGGCACCCGCCAGAGGCCGGCCCCGTACTGCGGACGTGGCTCTGGCCGGTGCGTTCGGGGTCAGATGGCGGTGCGTCCGCCGTCGGCGGCCACGACGGCGCCGGTCACATAACTGGCCTGGTCTCCGGCGATGAAGGCGATGACGCGAGCGACCTCGGCCGGGGCGGCGGCGCGCTTGAGCGCGGTCGTCAGGCCCATGCCGCCGACGTCCGGTCCCATGACCGCCACCACCTTGGAGGTGGTCATCGGGCCGGGCGCCACGGCGTTGACGCGTACGCCGGAGGCGGCGAACTCGGCGGCCCAGGTGCGGGTCAGGGACTCCAGCGCTGCCTTGGTGGCGCCGTAGACCGCCATCGGCGGCATGCCCAGACCGGCGGCGGTGGAGGTGACGTTGACGATGCTGCCGCCCCCGCCGGCGGCCATCTTCGGTGCGAGCTGGGCGACCAGGATGAACGGCGCGCGCACGTTGACCGCGAAGGCCGCGTCGTAGGCGGCGAGGTCCTGGTCGGCGGTTGCGCTGAACGGGACGACACCGGCGTTGTTGACGAGGATGTCCACCGCCCCGGCCTCCTCGGCCAGCCGCCGCACCGCCTGCGGGTCGGCCAGGTCGGCGCCGATGAAGCGTACGGAGCCGGTCGCGCTGGTCCGCACGTCGTCCACGACCTGGGCGCCGCGGCCCGGGTCGGTGCCGGTGATGATCACGTTCGCCCCGCCGGCGGCGAGAACCTTCGCCGTGGCGTGCCCGAGCCCGCCGATGGCGCCCGATCCGGTGATCAGCGCCGTCTTGCTGTGAAAGTCCATGGGGTTCCGCCTCTCCGCCGGGTGCGAGCGCCGGCGACTTCTATGCAACCGTTCAATAAGTCGCTCGGCCTTCAACGTACAGACTTTTGTGCAAGCGGTCAAAAAGTCGTAACCTGGGCACATGGCACGGACAGGACGCCCTCGCGCATTCGACAAGGACCAGGCGCTGCAGCGCGCGCTGCTGCTGTTCTGGTCGCGGGGCTACGGAGAGACCTCCATCCAGGACCTCGTCGAAGCGCTGGATCTGGAGCGGGGCAGCCTGTACGGCGCCTTCGGCGACAAGCGGCAGTTCTACCTGACGGCGGTCCAGCTGTACTGGGACACCTATGAGCGTGAGCTGATCGCGGCGCTGGCGTCCGGGCCGGTGCTGCCGGCGCTGCGCGAGGTGCTCGCCAACCCGGCCCGGACACAGGAGTACGCCTCCGAGGCCGGCGTTCCGCAAGGGTGCATGATCGGCAACACCACCGCCGAACTGGTTCCGCAGGATGCCGAGGCCCGCGAGATCGTCGCCCGCTCGCACGACCGCTTCACCCGGATCGTCGCCGACGCCCTGCGCCGCGCGCAGGCCGACGGCGAGGTCGTCCGGGCCGCCACCCCCGAGGCCCAGGCGCAGCTCCTGCTGTTCACCGTCCAGGGCCTGTCCCTGGTCTCCCGCGCAGGACTCGACACCTCCGTCGCGCTCGCCGCCGTGGACGCCCTGATCGACGCCCTCCGCGCTTGAGCTGCGCCCTCCGCGCTTGAGCTGCGGCCTCCGGCCCACCCGACCCCAGGTGTGGTCACTCACCGCGGCTGGCCCTGCTGTCCGGGATGGCGCGGGTACATCCGCGACTTGGTTGGGCGATTCGGGACAGGTCACACGGTCTCTGCGCTGGGGGCCGGGGTGAGGCTCGGCGGTGGGACCGGGCCGGGGGCGGCCCGGTGTCCCGGACGGGTCAGCTGCGGCCGAGTATGTCCGCGGTGAGGATGTTGCCACCCAGACCCCAGCCGCCGTCCGGAACCTCCTCCAGGAGGACCAGGGTGGTGGCCCGAGCTTGTTCTCCGTAGACGGTGGCATAGGCGTCGGTGACTGCGTCGATGAGCTTCTTCTTGGACTCGGGGGTCAGGGTGTCGGCGGGAACCTTGAGGTTGGCGAACGGCATGTCGGTTTCCTAATCAGTTCTGGGAGTAGGCCATCCGGCAGACTCCTTGGTGGTAGCCGCCGGCAGGTGAGCACTCCGGTTTCCTGGACGGTGAGTCCTGACGAAAGACCGTGCCCCTGCCGTTGGCTGGGAGAGTTGATCGCTGATGGGATGTCGTGCCTGCCCTGGTGGCGTGAGCACTGCTTGATTAGGTCGCTGAGGTTCTCCCGCTGGCTGCTCAGGGTGATCGGCATCGAGAACGGGAGGACCGTTGCGACTGTTCATGGGAGATGACTGGGCCGAGGAACATCACGATGTGGAGGTGATGGACGGCTCCGGCCGGAGGCTGGCCAAGGCCCGTCTGCCCGAGGGCGTGGCCGGGATGGCCCGGCTGCACGCCATCGTTGGCGAGCTGGCCGGAGACGACGCCGATGAGGTCGAGGTGCTGGTGGGCATCGAGACCGACCGGGGACCGTGGGTGGCCGCGCTGGTCGCTGCCGGGTATACGGTGCTGGCGGTCAACCCGTTGCAGGCCTCCCGGTTCCGGGACCGGCTCGGGGTCTCGGGAGCCAAGAGCGATGCCGGGGACGCGCACGTGCTGGCCGACATGGTCCGCACCCACGCCCACGAGCTGCGCGCTGTGGCGGGGGACTCGGCCGAGGCCGAGGCGATCAAGGTCGTGGCCCGCACGCACAAGACCCTGATCTGGGAACGGACCCGGCACACCCAGCGGCTGCGGCACGCGCTGCGTGACTACTTCCCGGCTGCGCTGGTCGCCTTCGAGGACCTGGACGCCGTCGACAGCCTGGAGCTGCTGGCCAAGGCCCCTACCCCGGCGCAGGCCGCCAGGCTGACGATCGGGCAGATCAGTGCCGCTTTGCAGCACGCCCGCCGCAAGAACGTGGCCGACAAGGCCGTGGTGATCCAGGCGGCGTTGCGCGCTGAGCACCTTGGTCAGCCGGAGGTGGTGATCGACGCCTACGCCGCCTCCGTCCAGGCGTTGCTCGCGGTCCTGAGCGTGTTGAACGCCCAGGTCAAGACGCTGCAAGGGCAGGTCGAGGCCCATTTTGGCGCGCACCCGGCCGCTAAGATCATCCTCTCCCAGCCCGGGCTGGGGATGGTCCTGGGTGCCCGGGTGCTCGCAGAGTTTGGCGACGACCCCAAGCGATACGCCAGCGCCAAGGCCCGCAAGAACTACGCCGGGACCTCCCCGATCACCCGGGCGTCCGGCAAGAAGAAGGTCGCTCTGGCCCGGTTCGTCCACAACGACCGGCTCGTCGACGCCCTGCTCACCCAGGCCTTTAGTGCCCTGAGACTCTCGCCTGGTGCACGCGCCTACTATGACCGGCAACGAGTTCGCGGCTCCGGCCACAACGCCGCGCTGCGCCAGCTCGCCAACCGGCTCGTCGGCATCCTGCATGGATGCCTCAAAACCGGCACGGTCTACGACGAGGCGACCGCCTGGTCGCATCACGCGGAATCGATCGCGGCTTGACATCTAAGCTCCTGGGATGTCTTTCGTGTGGAGATTCAGAGTGAGGCCGCGGATGGCCGGAGGTCTGCGCCGCCGGCGCGGCGGTAGAACCCGGCGCGGATACGGTCGGATACGGTCGGCGACGATCGAGACGACCTCGCTACCGTCCTGACGGCTCCGGCCCTGGCACGAGCCGGGCACACCGTCGGCGTCGGCATAAGGCGAATCGCGGACCGCGACGCGCCCGCCGCCACTCCGGAACGGCTCGCCGGCCGAACCCGCTGGAGGCCCCGGTGACGAGGATGGCCTGTCGCGCGGCGGCCATCAGATGATCCCGCCATTGGCGCGCACGACCTGGCCGTTGATCCAGTGCCCGGCCGGGCTCGCCAGGAAGGCGACGACCTCGGCGATGTCCTCGGGGATGCCGAGCCGTTCCAGCGGCGGCTGCTTGGCGAGCTGCTGGATCGTCGCCTCGGTCTTGCCGTCGAGGAACAGGTCGGTGGCGGTCGGGCCCGGCGCGACCGCGTTGACCGTGATGTTCCGCCCGCGCAGTTCCCGGGCGAGCACCAGTGTCATCGCCTCGACGGCTCCCTTGCTGGCGGCGTACGCCCCGTAGCCCGGGAACTGCAGGCCGACCACGGAGGTGGACAGGTTGACGATCGCGCCACCGTCGCGCATACGGCGCGCGGCCTCCCGGGCCATCACGAACGCGCCGCGGATGTTGGTGCGGTGCAGAGCGTCCAGCTCGTCGAGGTCGAGGTCGGCGATCGGGGACAACGACAGCCGCCCCGCCGAGTTGACGACCACATCGACCCCGCCGAAGGACTTCTCCGTCGCCTCGAACATCTCCGCGACGGCGTTCTCGTCGGCCACGTCGGCCTGGACGGGGATCGCCCGGCCGCCGGATGCCGCGATCTCCTCGACCACCTGCGCCGCGGCGGAGGCCGACCCTTGGAACCCCACTGCGACCGCACAGCCCCGTGCCGCCAGCGCCACCGCGATCGCCTTGCCGATCCCCCGGGAGCCGCCGCTGACGACGGCCACACGCTGGTCACTCATGGAAAACTCCCTGATTTCTAGCAGCGATACGGATTCTCCGTATCGGCGTTACGCGAATCGACGGTAGCACACTTCGTATCGCCGCTATTGATTGGCGCTATCATCGATCGCATGGCAGAGACGGACGCGCTTCGCGCGGCGATGATCGAGGCCGCGGAGCGGCAGCTGGCGTCGTCCTTGGACCATGAGGTGGCCACGCGTGCGGTCTGCGAGGCCGTCGGCGTGAGCCAGCCCGTGCTTTACCGGTTGTTCGGTGACAAGCGCGGGTTGCTGGACGCCGTCGCCGACCACGGCTACGAGCAATATGCCGCGCTCAAGGCCGCCCAGGAGCAGACCGGCGACCCGGTCGCCGACCTGCACGCCGGCTGGGACGGCCACATGGCCTTCGCCCGGGCGAAGCCGGCCCTCTACCAGTTGATGTTCACTCCGCGGCCGTGGTCACACTCGACAGCGCGAGATCGCGTGATGGACCTGCTGGTGGCGGCGCTCACGCGGTGCGCGGCGGCGGGGGCGTTGAAGGCCGAGCCGCAGACCGCCGCTCGGCTGATCCTGTCGGCGAACGTCGGCACCGCCCTCGACCACATCGCCAGACCGGCTCTGTTCGACGACCCCGCGCTGTCCCACCGCATGCGTGACGCCGTGTTCTCGCACGTCCTGACCGGGCCGGCCGCCCAGAACGACGCCGACCCGCTGTACGCCGCCGCGCTGCGCCTGCACGCACAACTCGACCTCACCGGGACCGAGGCCCTGGAACCGGCCGAGACCGCCCTTCTGCGGCGATGGCTTGAGCGCATCACGCAACCCGTCCAAGGATGACGGCCGCGCTCAAGAACACGCTGCCCGCTCGGTCGCCGGCTTTCGCGGCGTAGCGCCCGCTGCCCGGGTCTGCCTTCTCGCCGTTTCCCGACCAGGTACGGACGGCAACGACGGAGGCGCTGGTGCCACCCTGGCATGTGGCGCGTCGCCTCCCTCAAGGAGGGGAGGCTGAGCCGCAGGGTGGGGCTGGGCAGTCCTTGAGAGTCTGATTACTGTCTTCTCCCTCCTCTGGCCCGAGCGGGGTTCTGTGAGGGGGCGGGGGTTCGGTGGCACGGAGAATCGCCGAGCGGGCGCGAGATTTTACCCATCGACCTTTTACGACTTCTCTACCTGCGAAGACGGCCGCTGGAAAACTGACATGCGGCTGGAGGTACGAGCGTTCGGGGGCGATGCGGTGCGTATGGTTCGGCGCGTGATCCCGGTGGTGGCGGCGGTCACCGTCCTGGTTCCGGCGGCAGGCGGGGGAGTCGGGCAGGCGATGCGCCTGGTCGCCTCGCCGACCCCATGGCCGGAACGCGACGTGACCGAGCTCGCGGAGCCGCGACCCGAGGCGGCCTGGCCGGAGAAGCCCAGGCAGGACACGGCCGGATCGGCTGGGGTGGACGTGGGGGCGACCAGATCGGCAGGCTCGGAGTTCGGAGCGGCCGGATCGGCGGCGTCGGAGCTCGGGACGGCCGGATCGGCGGCGTCTGATCTTGGGGCGGCCGGGTCGGCAGGGCAGGGGCTCGGAGCGTCGGAGCTCGGGGCGGCGGGGCTGGAGGAGCGGGGCGTTGCCGGGGCGGTGCGGCCGGCGCCTGGGCGGGAGAGGCTCGTCTGGTCCGAGTGCGGCGGCGGGCTGCGGTGCGCCACGTTGCCCGTCCCCGCCGACTGGGCCAAGCCGCGCGAGGCCCGCGTGGCCGTCCGGCTCGCCATGATGCCCGCCCAGGACCCGCTGCGGCGGCTCGGCGCGCTGGTGGTCAACACGGGGGCCGCGTCGGTCGTCCGAGAGGTCGTGGCGCGGCCGGACACCGTCGGCGAACTGGCCAGATGGTTCGACGTCGTGCTGGTCGAGGCGCGCGGGGCCGGGGATGGGGGGCACGCGGGGGCGTGCCCCCGACCCCGGCCGGACCCGGCCCGGCTGCAGGTGGCCGAGGGGCGGACGGTTTGGCGCGCGTTCGCCCGGGACAACGCCGTCCACGACCGGGCCTGCCGCGCCGCGCTCGGGCCCGCCTACGCCGGGCTGACGTCCTGGCAGGTCGCCCACGACCTCGATGCCGTACGCGCCGCGCTGGGGGAGTCGCGGCTGCGCTACCTGGGCAACGGCTACGGGAGCGTGTACGGGCAGGCGTACCTGGAGCTGTTCCCCGGCCGGGCCGGGCGGATGTACCTGGAGGGGCTGCCCGACCACACCGAGACCGGGCTCGAACGGCGGCTGCTAGCCCATGCCCGCGCCCAGGAGCGGCAGCTCGGGTACTTCCGCGACTGGTGCCGGAACCGTCCCGGCTGCCCGCTCGGCCGCGCGGACGCCGTCCGGGTGTTCGACGGTCTGGTCAGGCGTGCGCCTCTGCGGCTCGGTGGCGGCGAGCGTACGGTGAGCGGGCACGAGATCGCCGCCGCCGTATGGGCGGGCCTCACGCCCGCACGGTGGCCGGCGCTCGCGCAGGCCCTCTCCAGAGCCCGAACAGGCGACGCCACGGGCCTGGCCGCCCTGCTCCCCGCCGAGCCCCCACAACCCACCCCTCCCGCCCCGAAGGCATCCGCAGGTACGGCCGGAGCCCGCCTCGGTGCAGGACAGACACCTCCCGGCACGGCGGGAGCGATCCCCGGCACAGGCCAGGCGGCCCCCGCAGGTACGGCGGGAACGCCCCTCGGCGCAGGGCAGACGCCTCCCGCACCGGTCGGCACCCGGCCCTCTGAGGCGCTGCCGGGGAGGTCGGGGGCGACGCCTCAGGGACCGGCTGGGGCGACCTCTCGGCGCGGAGCGGCAGTTCCTGGAGCGGCGGTCCCGGACACGGCGGTCCCGGACACGGCAGTTCCTGGAGAGGCGGCCCCTGGTGCCGCGGCCCCTGGGGCGGCCTCAGGAGTGGCGGGGGGAGGCGTCGCGTCCGATGCGCGGGCGGCTTCAGGGACGGCGGGGGCGGTGTCGCGGCCTGGGGAGGCGGCTCCCGGTGTGGTGGGGGGAGTGGCGTCCGAGGTGGGGGAGGTGGGGCCGGCGAGTGCGGAGGGGGTCAGGTGGTGTCACGACTTCGGGTTGGCGGCGCCCGGTTATCGCCGTTTTCTCCAGATGGAGGCGCGGCTGCGGAAGGCGGCCCCACGGGTGGGGTGGCTGAGCGGGCGGGCGGAGGTCGCCAGATGCCTGGGGGCGGCACGTTCGCCGGGCTGGGCACCGCACCCGTTGCCGGCCGGGCTCAAGGTGCCCCCGGTGCTGGTCGGCGTGGGACGGCTGGACAACGAGACGCCGTCCTCCGGGGCGGCAAGGGCGGCCGGGCAGATCCCCGGGGCGAGGGTCCTGTGGCACGGGGACGGGCAGGGCGCGTACCTGGCGCAGGGCGTGAGCAGGCTGCGCGCCGCCTGCCTGCGTACGAAGGTGCACGACTACCTGGTCAACGGCGTCCTGCCGAAGCAGAGCACCTTCTGCCCCGGGGAGCTCACAGCGGGCAACGCTCCCTAGCCGGCAGCGCGGGAGGACCGTCCAAGGCCGGGCGGCGGGCGGTCAGAGGGCGGGAAGTCGGCGGTGGCGGTGGGAAGGCAGCAGATAGGGTGCTGGCGTGAAGATCGAACGGGCGGTGGCGGCGGACGCGGGCGAGATCCTCACCCTGCAGCGGGCGGCGTACGTGAGCGAGGCCCAGCTCTACGGCGACCCCTACATCCCGCCGCTCGTGGAGTCGCTGGAGCAGGTGCGCAAGGCCGTCGAGACGGGCGTCGTGCTCAAGGCCGTGGACGCCGGCCGGATCGTCGCCGCAGTGCGCGGGCAGGTGGCCGGTACCACCTGCCTGGTCGGACGGCTGGTGGTCGCGCCCGACCGGCAGGGGCAGGGGCTCGGCACGGCCCTGCTCGCGGCGTTGCACGAGCAGGTGCCGGAGGCGGGGGCGTTCGACCTGTTCACGGGGCATCTGTCGGAGGGGAACCTGCGGCTGTACCGGCGGCTGGGCTACCGCGAGACCCGGCGGGAGCGGATGGACGACCACCTCACCCTGATCCACCTGCGCCGCAGCGCAGACTGATCGTTTCTTCGGGGGCCTGTCCGGTGCCCGGCGCCACGGCGTCCGGGCGGGCGGGGTTGTGGTGATTCCAGGGAGGAAGAGCTCGCCTCGCGGCCCGTCTCATCACCCAGGACGCCATGACGGCCCCCGACGGGAGCGCCACCGACCCGATCGGTGAGCCGTCGCAGGCGGGTGGCCGCTTCGGTCAAGGTCCTGGACGTCACCGGCGACGGCAAGGCCGAGGTCGTCGCAGGCGCCCCTGCCCAGAGCTGCCGCGCGGGCAGGCCCGCCGTCCTGCGCGGCTCGTCCGGCTGCGTCCTCGCCACCGGCACCCAGGTCTGCCACGCGGACCAGTTCGGCCCAGCCTCGCCCGACACCGCCTTCGGCAAGCTCCTGGCCCGGTGAACGCGTTGTCAGCCGTGCAGTGATCTCCGCACGGCGGCGTCCACGAGCTGGCGGACCTCCTGCTCGCTGAAGATGTCCGGCAAAGTCAGCCGTTCGACGATGAGCCAGTTCAGGGCGAGGTAGAGCAGGACCACCGAGGTCGAGTCACCGGGCAGGCCCGACGTCGCGTGGTAGCCGATGTTGGCGTCGATGTCCTCGCGGATGCGCTTGGTGAGCACGGCGCGCAGCTCAGGACGCCGGGTGGACTCCAGCCGCAGTTCGAGCAGGGCCAGGTAGCCGGAGTTGAAGGCGGTGACCCGGTCCACCAGCTCGTGCATGAGCTCGGCGTAGCGGGTCTCGTCCTGCACGCCCTCCTGGCCGCGGGCGAGCGTGGCCTCGTCGGGCAGCAAACGTTCGTAGATGCGTCCGCCGACCTGGGTGAACAGGTCGTCGCGGTTGGCGAAGTAGTTGGAGGCCGTGCCGGGGGGCACCGCCGCCTCGGCGTCGACGGCCCGGAACGTCAGCCCGCGCGCTCCCTCCCTGGCCAGCACCTCGATGGCCGCGTCGATCAGCGCCTGCCTCCGCTCGGGATTCTTCCGCACTTGACACCACTCCAGACGTAGTACTATGTTCAAACCACTTCAGTCATAGTACTACAGTAGGAGTTGCTCCGAATGCGAAAGCTTGTCTACTACATCGGCGTCTCCCTCGACGGCTACATCGCCGGGCCCGGCGCCGAGTTCGACTTCTACCCCGTGTCCGCCGAGATGGCCGACTGGATCAACACCCGCTATCCCGAGACGCTGCCCACCCACGTCCGCAGGCTCGTCGGCCTTGAGGGCGTGCCCAACAAGGTGTTCGACACCCTGGTGATGGGCCGCGGCACCTTCGAGCCGGCCCTGGAGGTGCCCACCACCAGCCCGTACTCCCACCTGCGCCAGTACGTCGTCTCCAGCACGCTGACGATCGACGACCCCACGGTGCACGTGGAGAAGGGTGACCCGATCGAGCTCGTCCGGCGGCTGAAGGCCGAGGACACCGGCATGGACATCTACCTCTGCGGCGGCGGCAAGCTCGCCGGCTCCCTGCTCCCGGAGATCGACGAGATCATCCTCAAGCGCTACCCCGTGGTGGCCGGGGCGGGCATCTCCATGTTCTCCGGCCGGTTCAGCCCCACCCTGTTCACCCCGACCAGGCGCGAGTCCTTCGACAACGGCGCCCAGGTCACCTGGCTCACCCGCGCCTGACCCCCACCCCCCAAGGAGGAAAAAGTATGCAGATCAAACTTCCCGCCACGATCACCCAGGCCAGGTCCGACCAGCAGGCCCGCTCTCCGCACCGGCACGACCAGCCGGCGCGCGACCTCAAGCCCACGGGCCGGGCCAACCCCTCCCGCCGTCCGACCGCCGCGCCGCGCCGCGGCGGGTACTGAGCGAGCCGGCGGGATGACCGGGTACGCCGGGATGGGTAGTCTTTTCCGGTGCTGAAGATTGGGCTGACCGGCGGCATCGGCTCCGGCAAGAGCGAGGTGTCCAGGCGGCTGTCGGCCAGGGGCGCCGTCGTCATCGACGCCGACAAGATCGCGCGAGAGGTGGTCGAGCCCGGCACGGTGGGGCTGTCCCGGGTGGTGGCCGCGTTCGGGGAAGGGGTGCTGCGCCCCGACGGCTCGCTGAACCGGGAGCGGCTGGGCGCGGTGGTCTTCGCCGACCCCGACCGGCTGGCCGCGCTCAACGCGATCGTGCATCCGCTGGTGGGGGAGCGGGTGGCCGAGCTGCAGGGCCAGGCGGCCGACGACGCGATCCTGGTCTACGACGTGCCGCTGCTCGTGGAGAACAAGCTGGCCCCCATGTACGACGTGGTGATCGTGGTCGACGCGGCCGACGAGGTGCGAATCCGGCGCCTGGCCGACCACCGCGGCATGCCGGAGGCCGACGCCAAGGCCCGCATCGCCGCCCAGGCGAGCCGGGAGGACCGCCTGGCCGCCGCCGACCTGGTGATCCCCAACGAGGGCTCGCTCGACGACCTGGAGGCCCGGGTCGACGAGGTCTGGCACGAGCTCGTACGCCGCGCCGCCCGCGGATAGCAGTCACCCACCTGCGGTCAGAAGGGCGAGTCGAGCGGCACCTGGCTCACCTCCGGCAGGTACGGATCCAGCTCCCCCAGCTCGAACCGTGACATCCCGATGACGTGCCAGAACTGCCCGCCCGGCTCGCCGTGCACCTTGTACCGCCCGTCCGGCGCCAGGGCGGCCCAGCCCTCGGGCAGCCCCAGCAGCGTCGCCCGCCGCTCGCCGCCCTCCCAGAGGATCACCACGCCGTCGTCGCCGGCGCTGGCCAGCAGGTCGGACGTGGGGCTGTAGGCCACCGACCACACCCGGCGCGCGTGCCCGGTGAGGGTGTGCAGCAGCTGCCCGGTCGCGGTCTCCCACACCCGCACGGTCATGTCGTCGCCGCCGGTCGCCAGGTGGCGGCCCGTGGCGTCGAAGGCCAGGCTCCACAGCCGGCCTTCGTGCTGGGTGAGCGTGTGCGCCAGGCGCGGCTGCCAGGGCTGGCCGGGCCGCAGCTCCCACACCAGCGCGCGGCCGTCGTTGCCGGCGCTGGCCAGGTAGCGGCCGTCGGGGGAGAAGGCCACGGAGTACACCCGGTCGGTGTGGCCCTCCAGCGTCGCCACCCGGCCGCCGGAGGAGACGTGCCACAGGCGGACGAGCTTGTCGTCGCAGCCGGTGGCCACGTAGTCGCCGAGAGGGCTGAAGGCGATCGAGCGCACCCGCCCCCGGTGGTCGACCAGGTCGACGGCCATGCGGCCGGTCGGCCGGTACCAGATCTTGACGCTGTCGTCGTCGTTGGCGGTGGCCAGCATGTTGCCGTCGGGGCTGAACGCCTCGGCCCACACGTGGTCGGTCTCGGCGTGCAGCTCGCGCTCGTAGTCGCCGGTGGTGGCGTTCCAGAAGTGCACGCCGCCGTCGTTGCTGGAGGTGGCCAGCACCGGGCCGGCGGGCGAGAACAGCGCGGAGATCAGCCGGTCGGCGGTGCCGGTGAACTCCCGCAGCCGCCGCCCGGTGCGCGGCTCCCACACCCGGACGACGCCGTCGTTGCCGCTGGTGGCCAGCATCGAGCCGTCGGCGCTGAAGCGCACCGACGAGATCCGCCGGCCGTGGCCGCGCAGCACCCGCTGGCACTGCCCGGAGATCGGGTCCCACAGCCGCACGGTGCCGTCGTTGCTGCTGGTGGCCAGCTGCTGGCCGTCGGGACGGAACGCGAACGGCCAGACCGAGCTGCGATGCCCGGTCAGCTCGACGCGCTTGCCGCCGCCCACGGGCTGCAGCCGGACCGTGCCGCCGGAGTCGCCGCTGGCCAGCGTGCGGCCGTCGGGGCTGAAGGTCACCTGGTAGACGGCCGCCGTGTGGGTGGTGTGCACGCCGAGCGGCTCGCCCGACGGCTCCCACAGGCGCACGTTGCCGGACGTGTCGCCGCTGGCCAGCATCGAGCCGTCGGGGGAGAACGTCAGGCAGTAGACGCTGCCGGTGTGGCCGGTCAGCTCGTGCCGGGGGGACCAGGTGGCGGTGTCCCAGAGCCGGATCGTGCCCGCCTCGTCGCCGGTGGCCAGCAGGGTGCCGTCGGGGCTGTGCACGGCCCGGTAGACGCTGCCGCGGTGGCCGTCGAGGGTCACGGCCGTCTCCCCGGTGGCCAGGTCCCAGACCCGGACGACGCCCGCGGAGTCGCCGGTCACCAGCTGCGAGCGGCCGAAGGAGGCGGTGTAGACCGGCGCCCGGTGGCCCGGCAGCTCGTGGACCAGCCGGCCGGTCGCGGTCTCCCACACCCGGACCACGCCGTCGCCGCCGCCGGCCGCCACCAGCTCGCCCGAGGCGCTGAGGCGTACCGGCCACACGCCGTCGGGATGGCCGGTCAGGGTGTGCAGGCGCCGGCCGGTGAGGGTGTCCCAGAGCTGGACCGTGCCGTCGCTCGCGCCGGTGGCCAGCAGGTCGCCGGCGAAGGTGACGGCGTAGACGCGGCCGCGGTGGCCCTGGAGGGTGCGGACCGGGGAGCCGCCCGCGCACAGCAGCACGCCGCCGTCCTCGTTGCCGATGGCGATGGTCGAGCCGTCGGGGCTGTAGGCGATGGGCTCGGGCAGGCGGGAGGTCTGGAAGTGGTAGCCGTACGGGACGCCGATGCCGGCCGGCGCGAACTCCACCTCCACCGGCTGGCCCGGCACCACCGCCGCGCCCGGCAGGTGCGGCAGCGTGCCGGTGACGTTGATCAGGGACGCCCGGTGCCAGCGGGCGCCCTCGACCGTGACGTCGCTCAGGTCGACCTGCGCCAGCCGCGCGCCCGACAGGTCGGCCCCGGTCAGGTCGGCGCCGGTCAGCCGGGCGCCGTCGAGCCGGGCGCCGGCCAGGCTCGCGTCGCGCAGGACGGCCCTGGACAGGTTCGTGCCGGCGAGGGTGGCCTCCGACAGGTCGGCGCCGGTCAGGTCGACCTCCTGCAGGTCGCGCGCCGACAGGTCTTCGCCCTTGAGGTTCGCGCCGCGCAGGTCGGCCTTGGCCGGGGTGCGCAGCCTGGCCGCGATCTTGACCGCGTTCGCCATGGCCACGTCGTCGGCGGGCGGGTCGGCCACCCAGGCGCGCAACGCCCGTACGTCGGCCAGGTCGCACAGGAACTCGACGGTCAGCGCCGACAGCGGCCTGCGGGTCAGCGGGAGGGGATTGTCGAGGTTCGCGGCGATGTGGCGGGCGATGAGCCATTCCATCACTGAGGCGTGGATGAACCCGAACATGCCCTCCTCGGTGCGCACGAGCAGGCTGCCCGAGCCCATCGCGTGCGCGGCGTGCGCGGGCGAGAGCTGGCCCGAGGCCAGGTCGCTCAGCGTCTCGCCGATCTCGGTCAGCTCGTCGACGCCGAGCAGCGTCTCGCCGCTGTCCCACAGGCGCAGCGCCAGCGCGGTCACCACCCGCCACAGCTCGCCGATCGACAACGCGCCGGGCGAGCCAGGGACGCGGGCCCGCCGCTCCTCGAAGGCCAGCCAGGTGCTCAGGATCTCCTCGTACAGCAGGGCCGGGCTGAGGGTGTGCTGGGCGCCGGCGACCGTGCGCAGGCGGTCGGCGTCGAGATCGGCGATGAAGCTGAGCATGCGCGGGTTCTGGGCCAGCGCCAGCAGGTCTTTGATCTCGCCCATGAGCGACATGCGGGCGCCGGCCTCGTCGCCGTCGTCGAACCGGTTGGCCAGGTAGGAGCGGATCTGGTCGTGCGTGAAGTCCTCCACGCTGAGCACCCGCCGCTGCGGCAGCACGCCCACCATCTCGCCGAGCGAGGTCAGCACCTGGCTGTGCGACTTGAAGTGCTGCGTACGGCTGGCCACCACGATCTTGGCCTTGTCCTCGGCCGCGGCCAGCAGGGTGGCCAGGTGGTCGGCCGCCCGGTCGTAGGTCAGCCGGGTGACCAGCTCGTCGAACCCGTCGAACAGCAGCACGATGCGCCCCTGCCGGAGCAGGTAGCGGAACGCCTTGAGATCGATGAACTCCTCGCCGTGCCCGGCCAGGTGGGCGGCGACCAGGGCGTCGACCGAGTGGGCCTTGTCCAGGGCGCGCAGCTCGATGAAGATCGGCGTCAGGTGCGGCAGCTCGGCCGGGATGCGCCTGGCCAGCTCGCGCAGCGCGAACGTCTTGCCGTGGCCGAAGTCGCCGAGCAGCAGCAGGAACCGGCCGTGGTCGGCGGCCAGCAGCCGCATCAGCTCGTCGGTGAGCCCCTGCCTGATCTGGCTGCCCGGCCGGTCGAGCTCGCGGTAGCGCTGGGGGACGTACAGGCCGGGCGGGTAGCGGCGGTCGCCGGTGAGCCGGGCGGTCTGCTCGGCGACATATCCCGACAGGTCGAGCAGGCCCTGGAACTCCAGGAAGCTGCGCACCCGCACGCCCTTGCGCATGAGGTCGTCGCGGAGCGCGCGGGAGGCCGGCGGGCCCTGGTAGATCAGCTCGGCGGCCAGGTCGGCGGCGTGGGCGCGGCGGGCGAACCCGGTCGCGGCGGCCTCGGTCAGCTCGCCGACGTGCGCGCCGATCATGAGCTGCCGGACGAACCCGTCCTCGGGATGGGTGACCACCAGGTGGTCGGGGAAGCGCCGGATCTTGGCCCGCTCGTGCCGGGCCTCGCAGACCTCGGTGATGCGGTCGAGCAGCAGCTCCACAGGGCTCGGCTCGCGCTCCTCGGGCTGGGGGGCGGGCGGCGGGGTGCCGGGGGTCTCGCCGGTGAACGTGGCCCGCACCGCCCGCCAGCCGTGCCGGGCGCGCGCGGGCTTGCCGGTGTCGGGCGTCCAGGTGCGCATGCCGTCGGGGGAGATCTCGATCACCTGGTGGCGGCCGGAGCGCGGGGCCGCGACCGCGGCGAAGCCCGGCCGCGGCTCGGCGGCCGGGACGCCCGCGCCGGACCCGTGGAAGAGCAGGTTGAGCCGGTGGGTGAGCAGCCGGTCGAACGTGGGCGCGTCCCGCAACGCGGCGGGCGGATGGCCGATCGCGCCCAGCCGCAGCCAGGCGCTCTCCTCGTAGGGGCGCAGCCGCTCGGCGAACCACGCGGCCTGCGCCTCGCCCAGCAGCGCGTACGCGTCGCGCTCCAGATGGCTCATCGCCATCGTCGAGTTGAGCCCCGCCACGACCACCCTCAGGTCGGGCACCTCGAACAACGTCCAGGGCTGGCCGCCGTCGAACACCCGGTCGTCGAGCCCCTGGTACACCTCGCGGAACAGGCCGGCGAAATGCCGCCACTTGGGCCAGTAGGGGGGCTGCGGGCTCACGTCGTCGGCCTCGCAGGTCATGAAGTACGCGCTGGCCGCGGCCTTGGTGACGTCGCGCGGCCCGGGCAGCAGCACCAGCCGGTGGGGCTCCAGCCCGATCAGCAGCCGCAGGTCGGTGACGAACTGCGTGGCCTGCGCGAACTGCCCGAGGCTGCCGGACTCGGTCAGGTCGCCGCTGACCACCATGAGGTCGGGACGCGGCATGCCCCGGTCGTACATGGCCGTCAGGTCGGCCCAGATGCGGGCCTGCATGTCCTCCGGCGTGAACGGCTCGCCGGGATCGGGCAGCGCCCGCCCGAACCTCGGCCCGCCGATGTGCAGGACGTTGACCGACTCGCGCCCGCGGTCGTCGCCGCCCGAGGGGGGGAACTTGGGGGCCGTCACCGGGGTGCGGCGGGCCCTGGCCAGGTCGGTCGTCGGGGGCAGCGTCGGGACGGCCGGAGGCGGCACGACCCGGCCGGAGGGGAAGGCGGGGGCCGCCGCCGGCTTGGCCCGCCCGGCCAGCGCCTCGCCGACCCGGCCCAGCAGCAGCGCCCTGGCCTGCCCGGAGTCGGTGACGCCGAGCAGGTCGACCCAGGTGATCGTGGACAGCAGGCCCTCCAGCTGCACGTCCTCCAGCCGGATCGTGACGAGCTTGTTGGAGGGGTTGTCGGGGTCGGCGCGCATGGCCGCCTGCCACTCCATGCGCCCGTAGCGCGAGGTGAGGTAGTTGCGCGAGAGCACGGCCACGACGAGCTGCGCCTCGCTGACCCCGCGGTCCATGAAGTCGATGAAGTTGGTGCCGGGCACGAAGTCCCAGGCTTGGATCATGGTCCGGTAGCCGGCCGCCTCCAGCTCCCAGGCGATCCAGGTCGCCCAGGCGGTGTCGGCCGGGGAGTAGCTGACGAAGATCTCGGTCGGCCTGCCGTCACGTGCCATCTGCTCAGTATCCACCGAGGAATCGGTGATTTGGAGTCAGTGTGCGATCATCGTCGGGTGTGGCGGCGTCTGGCTGTGCTCGATCTGATCCGGATCGGGCTGCTTGCTCTCGGTCTGGTCTTCGTGGCGACCGGTCTGCTGCCGTGGCGCGACGCCGTCGAGAGCCTGGAGACGATCGGGCCGCTGCTGATCTTCCTGGTCGCCATCATCGTGCTGGCCGAGCTGACCAAGGAAGCGCAGGTCTTCGATGCCATCGCGGCCAGGATGGCGGTGCTCGGCCGCGGTAACTACGCCGCACTTTTCTTTCTTTGTACGGCTTTCGCGTCATTTGTCACGATTTTTCTGAACCTTGACACCACCGCCGTCCTGCTCACCCCCGTCATGCTCGCCCTGGCGCCGCGGGCCCGGATCGCCGCCCTGCCGCTGGCGATGACCACCATCTGGCTGGCCAACACCGCGAGCCTGCTGCTGCCCGTCTCCAACCTGACCAATCTGCTCAGCGTGGACAAGCTCGGCCTCGACGCCCAGGGCTTCGCCGCCCGCATGTGGGCCCCGCAGATCGCCTCGATCGCGGTGACGATGGTGTTCCTGTGGGTGTTCTTCTGGCGCCGGGGCGAGCGCCGCGACCTGCGCTACACGCCGCCGGTGCTGGAGCCGGTGGCCGACCGCGTGCTGTTCGGCGCGGCCTCGGCCGGCTGCCTGCTGTTCATCGCCCTGTTGCTGCTCAAGGCGCACGTCGCCGTCGCCGCCACCGCCGCGGCCGTGCTGGTGGTGGCCGCCTTCCTGGTGCGCGACCGGCCCAAGCTGACCTGGAGCCTGCTGCCCTGGCAGCTCGTCATCTTCGTGACCGGGCTGTTCCTGGTGGTGCCCACGCTCAGCGCCCACGGGCTCGACGCGCTGATGACGTGGATGATCGGCACGGAGGGCGACCCGTACCGGACGGCCGCGGTGGGCGCGGGCCTGTCCAACGCGATCAACAACCTGCCCGCTTACAAGGCTGTCGAGGCGGTCATCCCGGCCGCCGACCAGGACCGCCTGCTGGCCCTGCTCGTCGGCACGAACGTGGGCACGGTGATCACCCCGTGGGCCTCGCTGGCCACGCTCCTGTGGTTCGAGTCGTGCCGCCGCCACGGCGTCGCGGTGCCGCTGCGCCGCTTCCTGCTCACCGGCGCCGGCCTGGCCGTCACCGGGCTGCTGGCCACGGTCTGGGCCCTGGTCACGTTCGGCTGAGCGCCGGGGGCGTCAGCCGGGCAGCAGCGACATCAGCCCGGGCAGCGCGCGCGGGTGGGCGGCCACGAAGCTGCGGTCCTCGGCCGTGCCGTCGATGCTCTCCTCGAACGGGCCGCCGTCGAGCGCCCTGATCTCGATCCCGGCCTCCTGGGCCAGCAGCGCGCCGGCCGGCAGGTCGACCGCCTCGGCGCGGTAGCCGACGATGCCGTCGATGTCGCCGCGGGCCAGCATCGCCCACGACAGCAGCGGCGCCCACAGTTGCAGCACCCGCCGGGCGCCCACCTCCAGCGCCGCCTTCAACTCCAGCACGGTGGCGTCGCCCCTGCTCACGCCGTACCCCTGGGTCCAGGCCAGCAGCGGGCCGTGCGGGCTGGCCGTGTACGGCGGCGCCAGCCGCGCCCCCGTGGACGCCACGGCCCCGCGCCCGCGGATCGCCGACCAGGTCTGGGCCGTCACCGGGTCGTGCACCACGCCCAGCACCGGCCGCCCTCCCCGGCACAACGCCACCCCCACGACGTACGTGGGCAGCCCGATGGCCACGTTGTTGGTGCCGTCGAGCGGGTCGACCAGCCACGTCCACTCGCCGCCCGCCGCGCCGATCAGCCCGGACTCCTCGGCCACGATCGTGTGCGACGGGAAGGCCGTCAGGATGCGCTCGACCAGCAGCTTCTCCGAGGCCAGGTCGAGATCGGTGACGACGTCGCCGGCCTCGCCCTTGGCCCGGATGCCGACGGCCCCACGCGTGCCCGCCGCGAGCAGCGCCCCGGCGGCCTGGGCGGCCTCGACGGCCACAGAGCGAGCGTGATCCAGGTCCATCGGGCACCCCTCAGGTCAGGTGGGCGGTGATCAGCCGGACGGCCAGCGCCGTCTCCTCGGCGTTCAGCGGTTCCCGGGGAACGTGGTGGCCGCCCGCCCCGAGCGGGCCGAGCGACAGGTCGCGGCTGCCGGGCCGGCCGCGCCCGAGCGCGATCGTGGCCGCCTCGCCGCCCTCCGGCACCACGCTGCTGTGGAAGCGGTCGGCCGGCAGGGTGTAGGTGTCGCCGGGGCCGAACAGCTCCACCAGCCCGGTCGCGTGCCGCACGGTGCGGCGGGTGGGCGAGATGCGGTCGCCGTCGGCGCCGCTGACCACCTCGAACACCCGGTGCGTGGCGTCGGGCCCCGCGTCGGTGACCACCGCGTGCACGTTGCGCACCTGGCCGTAGAGCACGTGGCTGACCAGGTCCCAGCTGTGGCAGTGGATCTGCGAGGTGGTGCTCTCGGCGTGCTGGAGCGAGTCGGACCACAGGTGGAGGCATACCCCCTCGCCGCCCTCACGCTCCAGCGGCAGGCAGACGAAGCCGAGCGGATGGCGTACGGCCCTGGGGCGCGCGGTTTCCCGCAGCACGCCGAGCGCCCACGACCTGGCCTGTCCGTCGCGGACCCGCTGGAAGACCGACCGGTAGCTCATGAGTTGCACTCACGTTCCGTCTCGTCGGAGGGCCGCAGGACGCGCCTCGCCGTAGGGATCGACGGCGCGCAGGGCCTTGCGCGCGATGTCCACGACGTCGCGGCCGTCGTAGGCCTTGGGGAGAGGCACCCCGATGCGACCGAACAGGTCCTGGACCTCCTCGATCGTGGGCTCGTCGCCGAGCGGCGCCTTCTTGTACATGTCCATCGGCACCCGCCGCGCCTGCTCGAAGCTGAGCCGCAGCTCGGTGTCGCAGTTCTCGTAGTAGAACGTGCCGGCCAGCGCGGTCATGGCGCGGTTGGGGTCCTCCACCGTCATGATCAGCCGGGTGGCCGACAGGTCCCAGCGGAACGTCGTCATCGACGACGACAGACCGACCTCGATGTCGAGCAGGCCGTAACGCTGGCGGTACCAGAAGGCGGCCAGGATCGTCGCGTACGACTCCTTCCTGACCCGGTCGGTCGTCCACGTCTCGCCGGTCGCGTCGGGGGAGTCCGACAGGGAGCGCCGGTAGTGGGCGTACGTCTCGCACACCTCGACGTTGGACGGGTCGATCACCTCGACCCGCACCACCAGGTGCCGTTTGTCCCGGCGGGCGGCGGCCACGCACTCGGGCAGGGTGACCGCGCGCAGGTAGGTGCCGGTGCCGCCCTTGAAGCTCCACCGGGTGGTGTCCTTGCGCGCCTCGGCGTGCATCTGGGCGATCTCCTGCTTGCTGCCCAGCACCCTGACCAGTTGCAGCGCGTCGAGGGCCTTGCGGGTGCCGTGGACGAGCGTCTCGATCTCCTCCAGCCGTGACAGCCGGACGGGGAGCTGGGCCAGCGCGCCGGAGGTGATGGTCTCCTCGACCGGGGCCTGACGGGCGCGGTCGCGCAGCAGGGCGGTGGCCACCAGCGCCATGATCACCAGCGTCGCGGCGTTGACGAGTTGCGTCTGCACATCGGTCGGCACCACCTCGTCGGGCATGATGCCGAGCACGCCGATCACGACCGCCAGTAACAGCGCGATGGCGCCGTCGGCGTTCTGGGCCGCCCATGGGGCGACCCGCTTCAGCGCCGCCGTGAACCGTGCCATCGTTCGCCCGCCCGTCCGACGATCAGTCAATCCCCTAGGTCATCGTAACGACCGCCGGCATGCGACTTCCAGCGCACGGGAAGGAGGTATCTCCTACCCGGGAATGACATGACATCTCCCCCTGGCAGCTCAGGACCGGGGCCTGACCAGGTTCGATACTGGAAGCGCACGGGGGTGGGGATGAAGGGGATCAGGATGTTCTCGGCGGCCGCGCTGGCGCTGGTGCTGGTGGCCGTGCTGGCGTGCCCGGCCCCGCCCGCGGCGGCGTGGGCGGAGGTCCACCGGCCGTCGTCGTCGGAGCGGTTCATGCAGGTCGTGGCCCATCCGGACGACGACCTGCTGTTCATGAGCCCCGACCTGTACGGCGCCGTCCAGTGGCACCGCCCGACGGTGACCGTCTACCTGACCGCGGGCGAGGGCCAGGCCGGCTGGGACGACGACCGCGACCCCGTCGCCTACACCCGTGACCGCGCGCGGGGCCTGCGGGCCGCGTACGCCTTCCTGGCCGGCGCGCCCGACGTCTGGCGGGTCACCACGATCACGGCGGGCGGCTTCCCCGTCCGCCTGGAGGAGCTGGCCGACAGGCCGGCGGTCAGGCTCGCCTTCGTCGGGCTGCCGGACGGCGGCGACCCGCGCGCCGACGGCGGCCGCGACGCGCTGACCAGGCTGTGGCAGGACCGCTCCTGCGTGCGCCGGTTCGGCGCCGGCCCCGAGAGGCGCTGCGTCGGCCGGCGGGACGTGGTCGGCGTGCTGCGCGCGCTCTACGCCCGCTTCCGGCCGACGGTGCTGCGCACGCTCGACCCCGAGCCGCCCACCGGCCGGGGGTTGTGCGACCACCCCGACCACGTCGCCTCGGCCCGCTTCGCGCTGGCCGCGGCGAGCGGGCTGGG
This sequence comes from Nonomuraea sp. NPDC003560, assembly GCF_042878785.1. Classification (NCBI taxonomy): domain Bacteria; kingdom Bacillati; phylum Actinomycetota; class Actinomycetes; order Streptosporangiales; family Streptosporangiaceae; genus Nonomuraea; species Nonomuraea sp. NPDC003560. The sequence continues at coordinate 805,851 of NZ_JBIAOF010000002.1, forward strand.
GCTGCGGGCGGTCTCCTACCGCGGCTACCCGATGACCGGCTGGGCCCCCAACGTCGCAGGGGCGCTGCGCGAGCTCAAGCGCCAGGTCTTCGGCGTCTACCTGGGCCACGACTACCGCGTCGGGCACACCTGGCGCTACCGGGCCTGGACCGAGCGCATGTACCGGGTCCCCTGAGCCGGGACGCCGCCCGGCTCAGGGGAGCGCCCGGCTAGAACCAGCCGCGGCGGCGGGCCATCTGCTCCAGGCCGTGCTGCAACGCCTGGTCGGCCGCGCCGGGGTGGTCGTCGTAGCGCACGGTGAAGCGGTTGTAGGTGTCGTGGCTGGAGGTCAGGAAGCCGCCGCGCTTGTCGGCCTCCAGGATGACGTCCATCTGCCGCGGCCCGGCGATGAACGTCAGCTCCAGCTCGTTGAAGTGCCGCCGCCACTGGCCGCCCGCGTAGTACTCGATCTCCTGGAAGAACGGCATCGTCGAGCCGTACAGCGTGCCGCGCTCCAGGTCGGCCTTCTTGAAGCCGAAGCCCAGCCGGTCGAGGGCGGCGATGACGTGCTCCTGGGCCGGCAGCGGGCTGACGAACAGCGGGTCGAGGTCGCCCTTGTCGATCGCGCCCGCCAGCGCCAGCTCCGTCTGGACGCCGAGCCGCATGCCGTGCAGCGGGTGGCCGCCGATCGCGCTGATCGGCGTCTCCCACGGCACCATGATCTCGAACGGCTGCTGGTGCTGGGCGCCCGAGGCGAGCTGGAACGTCCCGGCCACCTGCTGGCGCAGGAAGCTGTAGGTCGTCTTGTACTCGTTGTCGCCGCTCTCGACCTCCACCACGGCGGTCAGGTCGAGGTAGATGCCCTCGACCTTGTAGTCGGAGCCGCCGCCGCGGAAGTGCACGACGCCGCGCAGCGGCTCTCCGGGACGCACGGTCGCGTCGGTCAGCACCGTGTCGACCTCGACGCCCGCGCCGAAGGCGGCCATCAACTTGCGGAACACCATGGGGTCTCTCCTATGCGGTGGGGGTCTGGCCGTTGGCGGCGAGGTGTCCCGTGCCCGAGATGCGGGGGAGCAGCTGGGCCAGGACGAGGGTGGACAGCGCCGAGTCGGCCTGGCCCTGCTGGGTCCGTACGACCAGCGGCTGGGGGGCGTTCTCGGCGAGCTTGGCGCCCACGTCCAGGCGCCGGCGGGCCAGCTCGTACTGCAGCACGGCCCGGTTGTCGCGGTAGGACTCGGCCAGCCTGCGCAGGGCCTTGGCCTCGTTCTCGGCGGCGGTCAGGTCGGCCCTGCCGCGCGCCTCGATCTCCCATGTCACGCGCTGGGCCTCGGTCTCCTGCTCCTCCAGCATGCGCGCCACGTTCTTGCGCGCGGTGTTGTGGGCGGCCTTGACCTCGACCACGCGGGCGTCGCGGGTCTTCTTGGAGCGCTCGATCTCCATGAGCAGCGTGTCGATGCGGCGCTTGCGGGTCAGCTCCCACTCGCGCTCGTAGGCCGACAGCTCCTTGGCGACCTTCTCCCGGGTGGCCAGGTGCTGCTGGTACTGGTCGGGGAGCTGGACGTCGGGGATGTTGGCGCCGGTGACGCGCACGCCGTACCGGCCGAGCTGGCGGTTGAGCGCCTCCTGCATGTCCCCGACGTCGGAGCCGCGCAGGTCGTAGGCGCGCTCGGTGTTGACCCGCCGGCTGCGCTGCCTGATCGCGTCCTGCACGGCGCTGGAGAGCACGAGGTCGAAGTTGCCCGCGCCGATCGTCCGGACGAACGCCACCGGGTCCACGATGCGGAACTTCAGGAAGAACTCGATCGACTTCAGCGGCACGTTCTCGGCCGTCGGGCAGGCCACGATCGGCGCCGAGTACGGGATCTCGGTGGAGGTGTCCACGACCGCGTCCACCCGGTCCCACGGCAGCCACAGGTAGTGGCGGCCCGGCGGGAGCGTGCCGGTGATCGCGCCCCAGCGGCTGCGCACGCCGGTGGTGCCCTCCTCGATCTCGATGATCGCCTGGCGCCAGATCGTGACCAGCGCCACGACCAGGAAGAACAGCGAGGCCAGCGCGGCGGGCAGGGTGAGGTCGGTGAGCGCGGCCATCCCGGCGAAGTACAGGGCCAGCAGGACGAGCGCCACCCAGGCGAAGCCGCGCCGGTCCTTGGGGATCACCACCGGCACGAGCTGGCCCTGCTCGCCGCCGCGCAGCAGCTGGCGGATGTCGGACCAGGAGGCCAGCGACTCCTTGATCTTCGAGAACTCGCGGGTCATCGGACCTCACCCTCGCTCAGGCGGCCGGGCAGCAGGCGCTCGACCGTGCTTTCCAGGTCGTGGTCGGGCTCAGGCGTGGCCTGCGGCTCGCTCACGTCGGCGGCGGCCTTCTTCAGCAGGGCCGCGATCTCGTCCTCGCGGCTGCTGACGCGGGCGGCGATCTCGCCGAGCCGGCCGCGGATGGCGGCCATGTCCTCGGCGGAGAACAGCGCCGCGCCCTTGCCGCCCACGAGCTGCTGGGCCAGGGCCAGGAAGTCGATGTCGGTCTGCTCGCCCACCTGCACCACCTGCGGCAGCCGGGTGGCCACCGACTCCAGCTTGGTCAGCAGGTCCTGCTGGAAGCGGTAGTCGAGGATCTCGGGGGCCTCGGCGGCCGACAGCGCCCGGATGTCCAGGGCCTGGGCCTCCAGGAGCGCGGCGTTGGCGTTGGCCGTGGACTCGGCCTCGACCAGGCGCTGCCTGGCCTGCGCGGTGGCCTGGTGGCTGGCGCGTTCGAGCGCGGTGTCCATGCGGGCCTGGTAACCGGCGATCTCGGCCTGGATGGCGCTGAGCGTCTCCTGGAGCCCCGCCAGCTCCTTGACCAGGTCACCCTCGTTCTGCTCCTTGCGGAGCTGGAGCTCGTACTCGTAGGTGTAGGCCTCCTTGGCCACCCGGACCATCTCGGGGGCGGCCAGGTCCATGCGGTACTCCTGGCTGGACGGCTCGGCGTGGGTGATGTTCACGTCGGTGAGCCGTACGGCGGGCAGGAACTGCTGGTTCAGGTTCTCCAGCATGCCGAGGGTGCTCTCGCCCACCAGGTCGTAGATGTCCTCGGCCCGCTGGGCGTAGATCAGCGAGCGGGTGACCTCGCTGATGGCGTTCTGCAGCTTGGACTGGAAGCCGCTGACCGAGCCGAGCACGAAGATGAACTCGGCCGGGTTCTCGATCCTGAACTGCAGGAACAGGTCGACGCTGGCCTTGACGCCCTGCTGGGTCGGCGCCTCCCTGATGGGGGCGTTGAACGGGTACTCGCGGGTGGTGTTGACGATGTAGCTGACCCGCTTCCACGGGTTGAACAGCGTCACCCGGCCCGGGTCGGCGATGTGCACCAGCTTGCCGAACTTGGTGATCAGCGCCTTGCAGCCCTCGGGGACCATCACCACGCTCCTGCGCCACCACAGGAACGCGGCGGCCAGGACCAGCACCACCCAGTAGTGCGGGCCGAAGAAGATGTCCGACCCCGGCACGATGCCGCCGAGCGCGCCGATCAGGCCCAGGACCACCAGCACCGTCAGCGGGATGACCACCTTGGCCGTGCTGCCCTTGGGGATCACCACCGGCGAGATGACGTGCATGCCGTTCTCGGCGAAGCTGCGGTTGACGATCTCGCCGGCCTCGTTCAGCGAGGCGGACCTGGCCTCGATCAGCGTGCCGACGGAGGCGCCGCCGTCGCGGGCGGCGGCGAAGTCGTGCGGGTTGAGCGCGAAGCCGGGGGCCTGGCCGGTGAGCTGGCCGGCCTGGTCGGCGACCTGGCCGATCGCCTGGCTCATCGCCTGCCGTACGTCACCTCCTTGAGCGACCGCTTGGGCTATGCCCTGACCTGCCTGGATCAGTGCCTCTCGGGGTCGTGACATCGAACCTTCCTTTTCCGCTACAGGCGAATCCGACCGTATCGGGTATGACTTGCTGTTCGCTTGCAATGTGTCGTCATATGACTGTTACGTCCCATAGCAGGGGTGTTATGGATGGAGCAGGTCTGCTACCTGGAGGGTTGATGAGCGAGACCGTCCACAACCGCATCGCGCTGCTGCGCGCCGAGCGGGGGGTGAGCCGCAGGCAGCTCGCGCAGGCGCTGGGGGTGCACTACCAGACCGTGGGATACCTGGAGAGGGGCGAATACAGCCCGAGTCTTCACCTGGCGTTGCGCATTGCCGGATACTTCGAGGTGCCGGTCGAGGTGGTGTTCTCCACCACGCCGTTCCCCCGGATCGGGCAGCCCACGGCCTGACGGTTTCTGTCGGTGGCGCCGCCTACAGTGGCAGCATGCGTCCGGTCACAGATTTGCAGCGGAAGGTGGCGCCTTTCGAGGTCGTCACCGAGATGACTCCATCCGGCGACCAGCCGACGGCCATCGCCGAGCTGGAGCGCCGCGTCCGGGCCGGGGAGAAGGACAGCGTCCTGCTCGGCGCCACGGGCACCGGCAAGACGGCCACGATCGCCTGGCTGATCGAGCGGCTGCAGCGGCCCGCGCTGGTCATGCAGCCCAACAAGACGCTCGCCGCCCAGTTCGCCAACGAGCTGCGCGAGATGCTGCCCAACAACGCGGTCGAGTATTTCGTCTCCTATTACGACTACTACCAGCCCGAGGCGTACGTGCCGCAGAGCGACACGTACATCGAGAAGGACTCCTCGATCAACGACGAGGTCGAGCGGCTGCGCCACTCGGCCACCAACTCGCTGCTCACCCGCCGCGACACCATCGTGGTCGCCTCCGTCTCGTGCATCTACGGCCTGGGCACCCCGCAGGAGTACGTCGACCGCATGGCCAGGCTCCGCGTCGGCATGGAGGTCGACCGCGACCAACTCCTGCGCCGCCTGGTCGACATGCAGTACACGCGCAACGACCTGGCCTTCACCCGGGGCACGTTCCGGGTGCGCGGCGACACGATCGAGATCATCCCGAAGTACGAAGAGCTGGCCGTGCGCATCGAGATGTTCGGCGACGAGATCGAGAAGCTCGCCACCATGCATCCGCTGACCGGCGAGGTCATCACTGAGGACGAAGAGCTCTACATCTTCCCCGCCTCCCACTACATCGCCGGCGAGGAGCGCATGGCGGCGGCCGTGGCCGGCATCGAGGCCGAGCTGGCCGCGCGCCTGTCGGAGCTGGAGCGGCAGGGCAAGCTGCTGGAGGCCCAGCGGCTGCGCATGCGCACCACCTACGACATCGAGATGATGCGCCAGATCGGCACCTGCTCCGGCATCGAGAACTACTCCCGCCACCTCGACGGCCGCGCCGCCGGCACCGCGCCCAACACGCTGCTCGACTACTTCCCCGAAGACTTCCTGCTGGTCCTCGACGAGTCCCACCAGACCGTGCCGCAGATCGGCGCGATGTACGAGGGCGACGCCTCGCGCAAGCGCACGCTGGTCGACCACGGGTTCCGGCTGCCGTCCGCGCTGGACAACCGGCCGCTGAAGTGGGAGGAGTTCCTGGAGCGCATCGGGCAGTCGGTCTACCTGTCGGCCACGCCCGGGCCGTACGAGCTGGGGCGGGTCAAGGGCGACGTCGTCGAGCAGGTCATCCGGCCCACCGGCCTGGTCGACCCCGAGATCGTCGTCAAGCCCACCAAGGGGCAGATCGACGACCTGGTCCACGAGATCCGCGAGCGCGCCGAGCGCGACGAGCGCGTCCTGGTCACCACGCTGACCAAGAAGATGTCCGAAGACTTGACCGACTATCTCCTGGAGCTCGGCATCCGGGTGCGCTACCTGCACAGCGAGGTCGACACGCTGCGCCGCATCGAGCTGCTGCGCGAGCTGCGCATCGGCGAGTTCGACGTGCTGGTCGGCATCAACCTGCTGCGCGAGGGCCTCGACCTGCCCGAGGTGTCGCTGGTGGCCATCCTCGACGCCGACAAGGAGGGCTTCCTGCGCTCGGAGACCTCCCTGATCCAGACCATCGGCCGCGCCGCCCGTAACGTGTCCGGCCAGGTCCACATGTACGCCGACAAGATCACGCCGTCGATGGAGCGGGCCATCGACGAGACCAACCGGCGCCGGGCCAAGCAGATGGCCTACAACGAGGCCAACGGCATCGACCCGCAGCCGCTGCGCAAGAAGATCGCCGACATCCTCGACTCCCTCCAGCGCGAGGACGCCGACACCGACAAGCTGCTCGGCGGCGGCCGTCAGCAGTCGCGCGGCAAGGCCCCGGTGCCCGGCTTCGCCGCCCGCCAGGCGGGCCAGCACGCCAAGGCCATCGCGGGCGAGATGCCGCGGGCGCAGATGGAGTCGCTGATCGAGTCGCTGACCGAGCAGATGCACCAGTCGGCCGCCGACCTTCAGTTCGAGGTGGCCGCCCGGCTGCGCGACGAGATCAAGGAGCTCAAGCGCGAGCTGCGCGACATGCGCGAAGCAGGCGTCAAGTAGGGGCCGGCGACATGCGCGACGCGGTCGTCCAGTAGTGGCCGACAGCATGCGCGAAGCGGGCGTCCAGTAGGGGCCGGCGGGCCGGCGGCGGGTCCCCGCGTGGCGCGCCCTCGCCGGCCCCGGCCGTGGCTCAGGGTTCTGACCTGCGGGAATGAAGGCGGATTCCTGGGGCAGCGGTCCAGGTATGAACAAGTCGATCATCGGGGCTCTGGTCGGTGCGGCGCTGCTCGCAGCCGGCTGCGGCGCCGTACGGGAAGTCGGCCAGTTCGCCGTCGAGCCCACGCCGGGCCCCACCATGGGAAGCCCGTCTCCGTCGATGGAAAGCCCGCCCGAAACGGGGACCATGTCCCCCTCGCCGGGCGCCACGTCCATGAAGCCAGGAGCCGGAGAGCTCAAGGACGCCGCCAAGGTCGCGATGGCCGCGGTGCCCGGATCCAAGGTCGTCTCCGTCGAGAGCGAGGAGAACGGCATGGTCTGGGAGGTCAAGGTCGTCGGCTCCGACGGCACGGAACACCAGGTCGACGTGAAGTCCGGCAAGGTCGTCAAGGGGCCGACCGCCGAGCAGATGGACGAGCAGGAGAAGGCCAAGATGCACACCCGCATCACCGAGGCCAAGCTCGACTACGCCCAGGCCGCCGACAAGGTCGCCGCGGCCGTACCGGAGGGAAGCGTCACCAAGCTGAAGCTCGACACCGAGAACGGCAAGACCGTCTGGAAGTCGGACGTGATGACCCCGGACGGGACCCAGCACGAGGTGATGGTCGACGCCGCCACCGGTGAGGTCACCAAGAAGAACGAAACCAGCTGACCCGCGGGGGAAGCAGGCCACCTCCGGCCATCGGCGGAGGTGGCCGTCCCGGGCCGCAAGGGGGTGCCGCACGGCTCTGGACGCCTGCCGAGGAGGTGGAGCCGGGAGGGGTGCTCTACGGGCTGTAGAGTAAGGTCCTGATCGTGTTTCCGGCCGCCCCGCGGCGGTTCGCCGAGCAGCAGAGAGACCTCTTCCCCCATGACCACTCCCTTCCAGTGGCTCGCCGCCCGGATCGCCTTCGAACGAGCCGCCCTGCGCCGGGCCGCGGGCGCGGCGCTGGCCACCAGCCTGATGATCATCGTGACCGGCGGAGTCGTCCGGCTGACCGGGTCAGGGCTGGGCTGTGACGGGTGGCCGCGCTGCTCGGAGGCCGGTTTCGCGGCCACGCCCGAGCTCGGCGTCCACGGCGCGATCGAGTTCACCAACCGGGTGTTGTCCGGGGTCGTGTGCGTCGCCGTCGGCTGGCTCATCGTCGTGGCCCGGCTGCAGCGCCGTCCGGTGCCCGAGCTGACCCGGTGGGGGTGGGTGCAGTTCTGGATCGTCGTGCTGAACGCGGTCGTCGGCGGCCTCACCGTGTGGGCGCGGCTGAGCCCGTACCTCGTCGCCGCGCACTTCCTGGCCGCCGTGCTGTTCCTGACCGCCACCACGGTCGTCTGGCACAAGGCCCGCCTGCTCGACCGGCCCGCGCGGCCGCTCTCCGTGCCGGTGGGCCGCCTTCCGGCGGCGCTGGTGGCGTCCGTGGCGCTGCTGGTCGCGGCCGGCACGATCGTCACCGGCACCGGGCCGCACGCGGGTGACTCCTCCGACGTGCCGCGCATGCCGTTCAACTGGACGGGGATGGTCTGGCTGCACGGGGTCGCCGCCGCGCTCAGCCTCGGCCTGGCCGTAGCCCTGTGGCTCAGGACCCGGCGCGAGCCGGGCTCGGCGGCCCACCGGCGCACCACGTTGTTCCTCGCCGTGCTGCTCGGCCAGGGGCTCGTCGGCCTGACGCAGATCGTGACGGACCTGCCCGAGGTCGTCGTCCTCGCCCACCTGCTGGGCTCGGCGATGGTGTGGGTGGGCGCGGTACGCGTCCTCCTCGACACCCGGCTACCGACGGCGGCAGGGGAGGAACGGCCCCTGCCCGTCCCCGCTCGTACGTAGCCGATCCGCGCGGACGGGCCCGGCGCTCCGGCGGGCGGGCCGCGCGCGTTCCGCCGGTCACGTCCGGCCGGACTCCTTGCGGAGCAGGTCGGCGAGGGCGTCGGGGTCCGCGGCGGCCACGCCCTTGGCGGCGAACCAGGTGGCCACGTTGCGGGCGTCCCGTTCCAGGTACGACGGGCCCGTGGGATGGGCGATCACGTCGACGATCTGCGGCAGGTCGATGATCACCAGCCGCCCCTGGTGCACCAGCAGGTTGTACGGCGACAGGTCCCCGTGCGCCAGCCCTTCCGCGGCCAGCGTCACCATGGCCGCCACGAGCTGCTCCCACAGGTCGTCGAGCCCGTCGGAGACCTGGGCCAGGCGCGGGGCGGCGTACCCGTCGGGGGTGCCGACGAACTCCTCCAGGATCTCCGTCCCCACGATCTGCACCGGGTACGGCACCGGCACCCCCAGCTCCCACAGCCGGCAGAGCGCCGTGAACTCGGCCACCGCCCACTGCGCGGCGATCACCTGCTTGCCGAAGGCGGTGCGGTTGGCCATGGCCCGGTTCATCCGGCTCTCGCGGGCCCTGCGGCCCTCCAGGTAGCCGGAGTCCCGGTGGAACAGGCGGTGCTCGGAGGAGCGGTAACGTTTGGCCGCCAGCAGGCAGACCCGGTCGGTGCCCGGCACGCCCCGCGAGATCAGGTGGACGTCGGCCTCCTTGCCGGTCTTGAGCAGGCCGAGCTCGGTGTCGACGGCGGCCAGCTCGGTGACCAGCCAGCCGGGGTGCGGCTTCGGCCCCTTCTCGGTGGGCGTGCTCTGGTCCCAGGTGGACCAGCGGTCGCCCTCGGGCGGGCCGTCATCGGTCTCGGGGGCGCTTTCGAGCCATTCGATGTCGTCGGCGTCGAGCGCGAACTTGCCACGGCGGCGGTGTTGCGAGTGCTTGGGCACGGTGAGATGTCTCCAGTTTCGAGGCCCCACCGGCTCGCCGGACGGATCAGGTCAGCGGACACCTGGTGGGAAGGTCTGAGGTCGCGGAAAACGGCACGCGGGCAACGGTCGTCACGGTCTCAGCCTCCCTTCGTCTCGCTGCGATCGACGCGGACGAGTATGCCGGGTCCGGCACGGCACTCGCAATCGAATAAACGGCGGCCCGATAACCGGGTGCGCCGTGACCAGCCCGGCTTGTACGGTTCGGCCATGCGGCGATGTGAGGTGTGCGGACATCAGGAACCCGCCGGCGCGCCGGACTGCGACCGCTGCGCCGGGCTGGTGGACGAACTGGTCGAGGAGGGCTGGCGTGCCTTCCTGCTGGCGGAGTTCGGCACCGTGGCCCCGCCGGACGAGCAGCTCATCGCCCGCATGGTGGTCGACGAGCCCGACAAGCACCCGTGGCGGGTCGTGGACGCCGCCTACGACCGCCTGACGTGCCCCGAGTGCGGCGGCCGGCTGAGCCGCGGCCCGGCCGGATGCGCCTCCTGCGATCTCGCGAACGGGTTCCGCTACTCGGCCGTCGAGATCGACCGCCCCGGCGTGCCGCCCGGCAACGAGCACGCGCTGCGGGTCAACGTGGCCGTGACGCGCCGCCCGTACGGGATCGCGGCCACGGAGGTGCTGGTGCGCCGGCTCTCGCTGCCCGTGCTGATCGAGGGCCGCCTGCCCACGACGGCCCAGGCCCAGGCCACCAAGGCCCTGGCCCGCAAGGGCGCCACGGAACAGGAGCTGGCCGCCGTGATCTACGCGGACTGGAACAGCTGAGCGCGACACGCGCCCTGCGGAAGGCCCCGGCGGCCCGTCACTTCTGGTCGGCGGCGGGGCGGGCGGCGGAGTCGCGGGCGAGGGCGACGATCCGCTCCAGGGCCGCCGCATGCCGTTGGAAGGCCGACCGCCCCTGCGGGGTGAGCTGCACGTACGTCCGCCGCGCCCGTTTGTCCTGGTCCTTGCGGACGACCACATACCCGGCGGCGGCCAGCGCGGAGACCTGCTTGGACAGCGCCGAGTCGCTGGTGCCGACCGAGTCCCTGAGGAAGCCGAAGTCCACCCATTCGGCCGGCGCCAGCAGCGCCACGATGGACAGACGCGCCGGGACGTGCAGGAACTCGTCGAAGAGCGGATCCATCAGGCGACCCCGCCGTCCTGCCGCACGATCGACCTCATGACCAGGCGGTTGACGGGCGTGGCCGCGACGTACACCAGGGCCGCCACGACCGCGCCCGCGACCGCCTGCGACAGCAGCCCGTGCGGCGGCAGGTCGAACAGCGCGAAGGAGGCGATCCGGCCGATGCCGAAGCCCACCATGACGCAGGCCAGCAGCACGCCGTGGAACAGGGCCTCCCGGCCGGTGGCCTTCCGCCGGACCGAGGCCCGGTGCTCGTAGACGATCCCCACGCCCGCGTACACGACCACCCCGAGCGCCGCGCCGAGGTAGAACCACGGGCTCGGCAGGTCCAAGGCCGCGAGCATGACGAAGAGGCCGAGCGCGGAGACGAGCACGCGGGGGAGCGCGAAGCTCTGGCGGACGATCTGCTGCCGGGTCCTGGCCTGGAGGCGGTGGATGTCGTCGAGCGAAGTCTGGGCGTCGTGCTGGTTCATGGGCCTTCTCCGGGGTCGGCTACTGCTTTCCTGTAAGGAAAGTAGCATCTGTTTTCCTCTCGGGAAAGTCGTCGGCGGCCGAACGGGCTCGGTGCCGGAGGTGAGACATGTCTCTTTGATCTCCGGTGCCCGCGGAACTAGGGTCGCTGCATGGTCAAGGCCAGAGGTGACAAACCGTGATCGGCCGCGCAAAGCTCGCCCTCGGGCGGCCGCTCGGCCGTGAGGGCCAGGGAATGGTGTACGAGGAGCTCAGCGGCAGGATCAACGGCCGGCCGGGGGTCGCGTACAAGGAGATCGACTACGACGTCCGACCGGGCCTCGACGTCGCCGTCCTCACCGCGATGACGCAGCTGGCCGGCCGTCTCTCCCCCTCGGACGTCGCCTGGTTGGAGGAGCGCGCGGCCTGGCCCGCCGAACTGGTGGAGGAGAACGGCGCCGTCGTCGGCTTCCTGATGCGGACCGTGCCACAGCGGTTCTTCCGCGAGACGCCCGGCCCGTCCGGCGCCGTACGCCGGCTCGCGACCCTCGACCGCCTGTTCGGCCAGGAGGACGTCACCGACCGCGACCGCCTGCTGATCCTGGCCGATCTCGCCGACACGCTCGCCCGCCTGCACGCGGCGGGCGTCGTCGTCGGCGATCTGTCCCCCGGGAACGTGCTGTTCACGACAGAGCCGCCGCCGGGATGCTTCCTCATCGGCTGCGACGCGATGGGGCTGGGCGGAGCGCGGGCGCTGCCGCCCGTGGAGACGCCGCCCGACCGGCGGATCCCCGCCGGGGAGCAGCCGGGGACGCCGCAGGGTGACGCCTACCAGTTCGCGCTGCTGGCCGTCCGTGTCTTCGCCCGTGACCCGTCCACCACCGACGTGTCCGCGTTGGCCGCCGTCCATCCCGGCCTGGCGGAGTTCGCCACGACCGCGCTCGACCAGCCCCCGTTCAGCCGTCCCATGCCCGCGCAGTGGGCCGCGCGATTACGCGAGGCCGCGCGGCCGGAGCCGGTCTCGCCGCCTGCCCGGCAGGCCGAGGCGGTTTCCGGTGCCGGACGGTCGAAAATGGTCGGCATCGGGGCCGCGGTGGTGGCCGTCGTGCTGGTGGTGCTCGCGGTGGTCGCGAAGAACGTGGTCAAGAACAACGTACGCGAGGCCCTGACCGGCTCTTCGGAGGCCACGACCGAGCCCGCCGAGACGTCGTCGTTCCCCACGCCCGCCGACTTCCCCAGCCAGGCGCCGCCCACCTCGGCACCCACCTCGGCCCCGACCGTGGAGCCGAGCGAGCCGGTGGCCGCCTTCGAGGTCGGCGACTGCCTGTCCGGACTGCCGGACGCGCCTGTGGTCGACAGTTGCAAGCAGGGCGCGCCCTATCGGGTGGCCGCCATCACCACTCCCTCCGGGCTCTGCGACGGCACGACCAACCACCGCTATCTCATCCACGACGACGTGCTGTACTGCCTGGCCTACCAGTTCGGGCGGAACTACTGCTACAAGTGGTCGAAGAACGATGAGTTCGTGGACTTCGCCCGGAAATGCCGAGCGCCGAAGACGTTCACCGTGCGGCGCGTTCTGCGAGGGAACGCCGACAAGGACGCCACCGCCTGCGATGGCGTGACCCGACATTCCTGGACGTGGCCCGTCCCCGCGCTGACCATCTGCGTCGACAAGTACTGAGCGACCGGCCGGACACCGATGATTTCCGGGCGGCTCCGGTGTCGTACGTGTCACCGGACGACCCGCGACCACGGAGATGCGATCATGCGGAAGCTCATAGCGACGGTCTTCAACTACTCCCTCGACGGCCTGCTCGCCGACGAGGGCACCGACTTCTGGAAGTTCTGCTTCGACCTGCCCGAGAACAATCGGCCCGACTCCCCGGCCTACCTCGACTTCCTGCGGAGCGCGCACGCGCACGTCATGGGCCGCAACGCCTACGAGGGCATCGCCAAGGGCATGACGACCGCCACCGACCACCCGTTCGCCGACATCCTGACCGCCGGGCGCAAGGTCGTCTTCTCCCGGACCATGAAGACGGCCGACTGGGCCAACACCACCGTCGCCGACGGCGACCCGGCGGAGGAGATCGACAAACTCCGGCTGGACGGCGACGGCCACATCCTGGTCTGGGGCGGTGTCGGCCTCTGGCGGTCGCTCATGCGGCTCGACCTGATCGACGAGTTCCGGCTCAGCGTGTTCCCCTACGTCGCGGGCGAGGGCACCCGGCTGTTCGACGGCTTCCCCAAGTCCTACCGGCTCGACCTGGTCTCCAGCTTCGCCTCCGAGGGCGGGATCATGGAGCTGCAGTACCGCCGGCACCGCTGACCCCGGCCGCTGCCGGTCCGCGCCGCCGAAGGGCCGCAGGACCGCCTGGGCCCCCTCATGGCCACGCCCGGAGCTAGGCGGGCGGCCATTCCAGGCCGAGGTCGATGTCCACGTCGAACCCGACGTCGAGGCGCAGCCGCCCGCGATGGACGCCGGCGGACACGTAGACCCCGGCGTCGCGGTCGAGGTGGAAGGCGTGCACCACCGGCTGGTCGTCTTCGCACTCCACCCGCCAGTAGTGCTCGATGCCCGCCCCGGCGTACCTGATCGGCCTGGTACGGCGATCCCGCTCGCGGGACGCCGCCGGGACCACCTCGCAGACGAGGTGCACCTGATCAGGACGGAACGACGTGGTGGCCGGGCCGATCGCCGGCCTGCGGGCCACCAGGACGTCCGGCGCGAGCAGCAGACGCGGCCCGAGGGCCACGGTCATCGAGCGGATCACCGCCAGGTGCGCGGGCGGCCTGAGCGACCGCTCGAACAGCCGGGTCGCGAACATGCGGAAGGCGCTCTGCGGCGGCCGCGTCACGAGCACGCCGTCGATCAGCTCGGCGCGCCGGGGAGCGCCTGGCGGGAGCGCGTCGAGCGGGCCGGCCGCGGTGAAGGGGCGCGACCAGGCGGGCAGGGCTGGGGACATCGGGCGGGCACCTTCCGGACGAGCGCTCGGCGCGCTCATGGTGCCACGTCAGGCGGACCTCAGGAGTAGCCTTTGCGCTGCTCCATCATGGAGCCACGTCAGGCGGACCTCAGGAGTGGTCTTTGCGCTGCTCCATCGAGCGGCGGTAGAGCTCGTCGATCTGGTCCAGCGGGTCCGGGGGACGGCGGCGGGCCTCGATCTCCAGCTCCGTGCGCGAGTACAGCTCGTCGATGCCGGAGGACGCGTGGTGCATCTGGTCGCCCAGGAGGTCGGCGCGGATGCGGGCGCACATGGCGGTCAGCTTGGCCTGGTGCTCGCGCAGCCGGTCGAGGGCGGCGTGGTCGACGTACGGCGAGACGCGGCGCTGCTGGGCGTAGGTGGCGAGCTGGCCGTCGTGCACGTCGGCCTGGGCCGACAGGTCGGCCAGCAGCCGGGGCAGGTCGCCGAGGCCCCAGCCGCGCTGCTGGGCCTGCTCGACGGCCTGGCGGGTGAGGGTCACCTCGCGGCGCAGGTCGAGGCGGAGGCGTTCGACCTCGGCCGCGTCGCCGGTGCCCATGGCGTTGACGTGCGTGGTCAGCCGGGTGGTGGCCTGCCGGGCCTTCTTGGCCGCCTTCTTGCCCACCTTGACCAGCAGATAGACGCCCACGCCGGTCAGCAGCAGGAGAAACGCCAGGATGGCCAGCACGATGACAAGGAACTCGCTGATCTCCGCCACCTCCCGTGGGGTTGTTGCCTAGAAGGATAGTTCGACCCCCAAGGGGTTCAACGCGCGACGGGGATCCCGGGTTCCGCCGACCGTGCCGAGCAAGCTCTTGATCGGGGACGCGGGCGCGTGTTTCAGTGCACATGTTCGGTCGTCTCGGATGAGGGGTGCGCGTGCTCGACGGCAAGGTAGTGATCATCACGGGCGCCGCCCGGGGCATGGGTGCGGCCACGGCGCGCCGGTGCGCGGCGGCCGGGGCGCGGGTCGTGCTCACCGACGTGCTCACCGAGGAGGGGATGGCCACCGCCAAGGACGTCGGAGGCACGTTCGTCCCGCACGACGTGACGGACCCGGAGCAGTGGGCGGCCGTGGTGGCCTCGACCGTCGAGGCGCACGGGCGGCTCGACGGGCTGGTGAACAACGCCGGGATCGTCACCGTGCGGACCATCGAGCAGCAGACCCTGGCGGAGTTCGAGCGGGTGCTCCAGGTGAACCTGGTCGGCGTGTTCCTCGGGCTGAAGGCCGTGGCCGGGGCCATGCGGGCGTCCGGCGGCGGGGCCGTGGTGAACCTCTCGTCGGTCGCGGGGCTGACCGCGCTGCCCGGCACGGGCGGGTACGGCGCGTCGAAGTGGGGCGTACGCGGGCTGACCAAGATCGCGGCGCTGGAGTTCGGGCGGGACCGCATCAGGGTGAACTCGGTGCATCCCGGGATGATCGTCACCCCGATGACGGTCTCGCTGGGCGCGGTCTCGGGCGAGGGCACGTTCCCGCTGGCCGCCGCCGGGCGATGGGGTGAGCCGGAGGAGGTCGCCGAGGCCATCGCGTTCCTGCTGTCCGACGCTGCCTCGTACGTCACGGGCGCGGAGCTGGCGATCGACGGCGGCTGGACGGCGGGGGAGACGGCCCTGCTCGGCTCCGTCCCGCGCGAGGCCGCTCCCGCCGCGGAGGAGGGGGCCGGAGATGGCCGTTGACGAGCCGACCCGCGCGGTCATCGACCTGATGAGCGAGTTCTTCCCCAAGGGCGAGGGCCCCTGGGACCCGGTGGCGGCGCGCCGCGTGCTGGCCTCGGTCCCGAGCCCGGAGCCGATGCCCGTGGGCCGGGTGGAGGACCGCGACGCGGCGGGCGTCCCCGTGCGGATCCACTGGCCACCGGAGGGCGCCGAAAGGCGGCCGCTCGTCGTGTACTTCCACGGCGGCGGCTTCACCCTGGGGTCGCTGGACAGCCATGACGGCGTCTGCCGGCAGATCTGCGCCGGGTCCGGGGCGGTGGTGGTCGCCGCCGACTACCGGCTCGCGCCCGAGCACCCCTATCCGGCCGCCGTCGAGGACGCCTTCGCCGTCACCCGGTGGGCCCACGAGCACGCGGCCGGGCTCGGCGCAGACCCAGGGGCGCTGGTGGTGGCGGGCGACAGCGCCGGTGGCAACCTCGCCACCGTCACCTGCCTGCGGGCGCGCGAGGAGGGCGGGCCGCCGATCGTGCTGCAGGTGCTGGTCTATCCCGCGACGGACGGCGTCCGTCACTGGCCCTCGTACGACCAGAACGGCGAGGGATATTTCCTGACGACGGCGCACATGCGGTGGTTCTGGGACTGCTACCAGCCCGACCGGGAGCGGCGCGGGGAGCCGTACAGCTCGCCCCTGGGCGCGGACGTGAGCGGCCTGCCGCCGGCCTTGGTGATCACGGCCGGGCACGACCCGCTGCGCGACGAGGGCGAGGCGTACGCCCGCCACCTGCGCCACTCCGGGGTCGAGGCGGAGTGCGTCCGGTACGAGGGCCTGTTCCACGGCTTCTTCGGCACGGGCGCGATCCTGCCCGCCGCCGCCGACGCCACGGACCGGGTGTGCGCCGCCATCCGCGCCGTCAAATAAGGGGATTTTTCATGCCGTACGCCGAAATTTCGGCAACCATCAGCCTCTTCTACACCGACGACGGCGCCGGCGACCCGCCGCTGCTGCTCGTGCACGGCTGGGGCGCCGACTCCCACCAGTGGTCCTGGCACATCGACGCCCTGGCCGCCCGCCACCGCGTCATCGCCGTGGACCTGCGCGGCCACGGCTACTCCTCGGTCCCGGAGACCGGCAACACCCCCCAGGCGATGGCCGAGGACCTGAACACGCTGCTCGACCGCCTGGACGTCCCCGAGGTGGTCGCGGTCGGCCACTCCATGGGCGGCCAGGTCGTCTCGATCCTCGCGGTCGAGCATCCGGGCCGCGTACGGGCGCTGGTCACCCTCGACCCCGGCTACGGCATGGGCCAGGACCTCGCCGCGGGCTTCCCCGGCATGATCGCGGGCCTGCGCGGCGCGCACCCGCACGCCGCCGCCGAGGAGATCGACCGGTGGTGCACCACCTCCGCGACGCCCGCCGTCATCCGGCGCTGGCACAAACGCCGCCTGTACGGCATGCCCCCGCACGTGCTGGCCGAGGCGTTCGAGGCCATGTTCACCGCCCCGGGGGCCATCGGCGTGCGGCCGGTCAGCGACGAGTACCTGGCCCGCCGGCGCTGCCCGGTGTTGTCGATCTGGGCCGACCCCGGGCGCGCGGCCTGGGAGTCCGGCCTGCTCAAGCATCCGGGCTCGAAGGTCGTGTGCTGGGAGGGCTCGGGCCACCGGCTGCACGAGGAGCGCCCGGCGGAGTTCGTCCGCGTGCTGGAGGGCTGGCTCAGGGCGCGTTGACCGGCGTTGACCGGCGTTGACCGGCGTTGACCGGCATGGTGAAGGGCCCGGCAGCGCGGACGCTGCTGCCGGGCCCTCCGTGTGAGCGCGCCACGGGGGTTGGGGGCCATGGCGCTCACACGTCTATGCGGGCGGCTCCACCCGGACGATCTCGCCCTTGCCGGGGGTGAAGCCCTTGTTCGACACGTAGACCGAACCGTCGCCGGCGACCGCCATGCCCAGCGGCACGGTCAGCGTGCCCGGCTTGAGCAGCTCGGTGCGCGTGCCGTCGGCCTCGATGCGGTAGAGCGACGTACGGGGCTGGTGGTCGGCGGGCACCGGGCCGACCGAGCCCAGCACGAGCAGCCGGCCCGAGGCGTCGAAGGCGACGTCGACCGCGGTGGTGAAGCCCTTGACGGCGGTCTCGGCCTTCTTCCCGGCCAGCCTGAACACCCTGGCCACGCCCTCGGGCTGCGGGAACCCGGCGTGCTCCGCCACGTAGTAGGAGCCGTCGGGGGCGGCCGCGATGCCCATCGGCACCGACTGCATCGGCACCTTGCTGCCCTTGGGCAGCTTGAGCATGGCCGGGGCCGCGACCTTGCGCGCGTGGAACACCGCCCGCAGCGTCACCTTGCCCGACGCGCTGACCTGGAGCACGTCGTTGCCGCCCACGTCCGTGACCAGCGCGCCGCCCTGCGGGGTCGGCACGACCGCGAACGGGTACGAGTCGATCGCGCTGCCCTTGTCCTTCTTGTCGGGGTTGTGCTTGACCTCGAACGCCAGCAGGTCGCCCATGACGGACGGCTTCCCGTCCTTGATCTTCAGCAGCGTGCCGAGGGTGCGGCCCTTGGGGCCGAGGTCGGCCCGCAGCTTGCCGTTGCCGCCCAGGCCGACGGGCACCAGCATGGAGCCGTCCGCGGCGAAGGCGACGTCGTGCGGGCCGGTGCCGAGGCCGTCGGAGCCGGCCGAGGGCAGGTCCTTGACCACGGTGGTCAGCGTGCCGTCGGCCAGCTTGGAGATCTTCCCGGTGAGGCCGAGGCACACCTTGCTCGCCTCGCCGCCCGGCTCGGCGGGCACGGTCGCGCACTTGATCTTCCCGCCGGAACCGGACTCGGCGACGTACAGGGCGCCGTCGGGGCCGAAGGTCAGGCCGCGCGGGCCGTCGAGCTTGGCGGCGACGACCGTGACGCTCGCCGACGCCGACGCCGGGACGGGCGCGACCGACGCGGCCAGGCCGAGAGCAGCGACTCCCCCCGTGATGATGACTCGCTTCATGAGGGAACACCGTAGAAGCGCCGGACGGGGCGGCGAATCAGCCCGCAGGGTGAGGCGTACTCAGCCTGTGGGTGGATTCCTCCTGATCCTGCGCCGGGCGCGCAGCCGGCGTACCCGCCGGAAGGTCCACCACGCGAGCACGACGAACAGCAGCAGCGCGACGATCACCAGCACCGGCAGGAACACCGCGATCAGGCTCATGCCGAGCGAGCCGGCGTCCTCGGCGGTGCTCACCACGGGCGCGCCCACCCCGGCCGTGCCCGCGTTGATCACCGGACGGGCCGTCGCCTTCAGCGTGTGGACGGCCAGCGCCATCACGATGCCCAGCAGCCAGCCGGCCCACGGGTTCTCGGTCATCCAGGTGGAGTGGTCGAGCTCGGCGGCGGCGTTGGTGGCGGAGAAGACCACGCCGCCCGCGGCCGGGCGCACCACGGTCTGGATGGCGTCGTTGACGGTGTCGACGGCCGGCACCTTGTCGAGTACCATCTCGGCGAGCAGCAGCACCGCGATGATCGCGAGCACGCCCCAGTTCGACAGCCAGGCGTAGCCGTCGGGCAGCTTCACCTTGTCGGTGAGGTTGGCCAGCACGCCCACGACCAGGAGCGGGATGTAGGCGTTAAGGCCGGCGGCGGTGGAGAGGCCGAGACCGGTCAGCGCGGCGAACATCCCCCTAGTCTGCCCCCGCCGCGGCCTCCATCACGCGGGCCAGGCCCGGCCGGGTGAACTCGGCCGCCGCACGCTCGTACTTCTCCATGCCCCAGGACCAGAAGTCGAAGTCGATCGTGTCGTTGGCGCCGTCCTGGATCGAGGCCCACAGGGTCCAGCCGTACTTGGACATCAGGCCGAGCAGCCGGGCGCGGGCGATCCTGTGGCGCAGGCGGCGGCCGTAGTAGGCGGTGACGAGCTCCTCCAGGTGGCCGGGCGGCAGGTCCGCCTCGCTCCAGAGGTTGCCGAGCTCGAAGCAGGGGTCGTTGTTGCCGGCGTACTCGTAGTCGATGAGATGGAGGCGGTCGCCGCACTCGACGATGTTGCCGGGGAGGAGATCGTTGTGGCAGGGAACGGTGGGTTCGGCGCGTACCGCCAGACATTTCCTGATTTCTGCGGCGACGGGCATGAAATCCAGATATTTCGCAGGAAGTCGGAACCCTCGCTTCTGGACGATCCGCAGATACTCCCGCTGCACCTCGAACATGTCGAAATCGCGCACGAAGCGCGGCCCCGCGTGCAGCCGCCGGCACACCTCCGCCACCCGCGCCAGATTTGCCGGCTCCCACAGGTCGGCCTCGGTGAACGTCCGGCCCGGCAGGAACCCGATCACCAGCACGCCCGCCTCCGGCAGGTAGCCGTGCACGGGCGCCCCGACCCCGGTCCGCGCGGCGGCGAGCGAGTCGGCGTGCTCGGCGTCCTTGTCGATGCCCAGCAGGGAGCCGTCGCTGGCGGCCACGCGCACGACGTAGACCCCGTCCGGGGTGGTGACCTTGTAGTTGCGGTTGGTCATCCCGCCGGGCAGCTCCTCGACGGAGCGCGGCAGGCCGGACAGCAGCGGGATGCGGTCGAGGACCCGGGCGATCGCCATGATCGATGCTAGCTCCGCCGTCCTAAACGGTCTAGACCTTTTAGGGTACGCGGGTTAGCCTCGCGACCATGAGCGACTCGGCCCGCATCGTGATCATCGGCGGCGGGGTGGGCGGCGCGTCCGTCGCCTACCACCTCACCCGGCGCGGCGAACGCGACGTCGTCCTGCTGGAGCGGGACGAGCTCACCAGCGGCTCCACCTTCCACTCGGCCGGCCTGGTCGGCCAGCTGCGCTCCGACCCCACCCTGACCCGGATGAACCAGTACTCCGTCGAGCTCTACCGCACCCTCGACGCCGGCTGGACCGAGTGCGGCGGACTCAAGCTGGCCTCCACCCCCGAGCGGATGGCCGAGATCCGCCGCCAGATCGGCTGGGCCAGGACGTTCGGGCTGCCGCTGGAGGAGATCTCGGTCGCCGCGGCGGTCGAGCTGTTCCCGCTGATGGACCCGTCGGGGGTGGTGGGAGCGGCGTACCTGCCGACCGACGGCCAGATCGACCCCTCGATGCTGTGCTACGCCCTCGCCGCCCGCGCCCGCGAGGGCGGCGCCCGCCTGCGCACCCGTACGCGGGTGCTGGGCATCGACGTCGAGCGCGGGCGCGTCACCGGCGTCCGCACCGACCAGGGCGACATCGCCTGCGAGATCGTGGTCAACTGCGGCGGCATGTTCGCCGCCGAGATCGGCCGCATGGCCGGGGTGCGCATCCCGATCGTGCCGATGTCCCACCAGTACGTCGTCACCGACGCCTGCCACGACCACCCCGTCCTGCCCACGCTGCGCGACCCCGACCTGCTCGTCTACTACCGGCAGGAGGTGCGCGGCATGGTCATGGGCGGCTACGAGCGCACCTGCGCCCCCTGGACGGCCTCCGCGACCTCCTACGACGCCGTGCCGGCCGACTTCAACGGCAGGCTGCTGCCCGAGGACTGGCCGCGCCTGGAGGAGATCTCCGCCAACTCCCGGATCCGGGTGCCCGCGATGGCCGACGTCGGCATCCGCAAGCTGATCAACGGGCCGGAGGCGTTCACCCCGGACAACGAGTTCTGCCTGGGGGAGACCGAGGTGGGCGGGTTCTTCGTGGCGGCCGGGTTCTGCGCCCACGGCATTGCCGGCGCGGGCGGCATCGGCAGGATCATGGCCGACTGGATCGTCGACGGCGAGCCAGGCATGGACGTCCACCACATGGACGTGCGCCGCTTCGGCCGCCAGTACCGGTCGCCGTCGTACACCGTCAAACGCTCGGTCGAGAACTACGAGACGTACTACGACATCCGCTACCCGGGCCACGAGCGCGCGGCCGGACGCCCGCTGCGGGTCTCGCCCGCCTACTCCTGGCACGCCGCCCACGGGGCCGTCTTCGGCGAGAAGGCGGGCTGGGAGCGGGTCAACCACTACTCCGCCGCCCCCGACGGCACGGACGAACGCCCCCGCGGCTGGGCCGGACGCCTGTGGTCGCCCGCCGTCGGTGCCGAGCACCGCGCCACCCGCACCACGGCCGGGCTGTTCGACGAGAGCTCCTTCGCCAAGATCGAGGTCACCGGTCCGGACGCCGCCGCCCTGCTGGAATGGGTGTGCGACAACCACGTGGCCCGCCAGGTGGGCGCCGTCACCTACACGCAGGCGCTGAACCGGCGCGGCGGCATCGAGTGCGACTTCACCGTCACCCGGCGCGGCGAGCAGGAGTTCCTCATCGTCACCGGCACCGCGTCGGGCTCCCGCGACCTCGCCTGGCTGCGCCGGCAGGCCGCGCTCACCGGCTCGACGGCCAGGATCGCCGACGTCACCGGCCAGTACGCCTGTTTCGCCCTGTGGGGCCCCAAGGCCCGCGACATCCTGGCCGGGCTGACCCCGGACCCGCCGGACCTGCCGTTCATGTCGGCCCGGGAGCTCACCGTGGGCGACGTGCCCGCGCTGGCGCTGCGGGTGACGTTCGTGGGGGAGCACGGCTGGGAGCTGTACTGCTCCAGCGAGTACGGGCTCGCGCTGTGGGAGACGCTGTGGCGGGCGGGCGAGCCGTACGGGCTGGTCGCGGGCGGCTACCGGGCCATCGACAGCCTGCGGCTGGAGAAGGGTTACCGGGTGTGGGGCGCCGACATCGGGCCCGAGACGACGCCGTACGAGGCCGGGCTCGGGTTCTGCGTCAAGCCCGGCAAGGACTTCCTCGGCCGCGACGCCCTCGACCCCCACCCGGCCCGCCGCCTGCGCTGCCTCACCCTGGCCGACCCGCGGGCGGTCGCCCTGGGCAACGAGCCCGTCCGGGTGGACGGCCAGGTCGTGGCCCGGGTCACCTCCGGCGGCTACGGGTACACGGTCGAGCGGTCGATCGCCTACGCGTACCTGCCGGTCGGGCCGGGGGCCGAGGTCCAGGTCGAGGTCGAGGGGGAGTGGGTGCCGGGCGTCGTGGTCAGGGAGCCGCTGTACGATCCGGCGGGGTCGCGGGCGCGGTGACGCCGCTGCGCACCGACAGGCGCACCCGGTCGGGGCGGAACAGGTCGCGGGCGTACTCGACGGGGGCGCCGTCGGCGGCGTAGGCCGTGCGCTCGATCAGCATGAGCGGCGCGCCCGCCGCGATGCCCAGCTCGGCCGCCTCCTCAGGACCGGCGATCACCGGGTCCAGATGCTCGACCGCGGTCCGCGGCTCCAGCCCGTAGCGGCCGGCCAGCAGGGCGTAGAGCGAGCCGCCGAGGTCCTCGTCCAGGAAGCCGGGCAGCGCGGGGAAGAAGGACCGTTCGAGCGCCACCGGCGACCGGCCCGCCGACCGCACCCGGGCCACCTCGTGCACCGGCTCGCCCGGCCCGACGCCGAGCGCGGCGGCCACGGCCGCGGGTGCGGGCACGGTGGCGGCCGTCAGGATCCGCGCCTCGGCCCGCAGGTGGGCGCGGCGCATCTGCTCGGTGAACCCGGCCAGGCCCGTCAGGTCGCACTCGATGCGCGGCTCGGCCACGAACGCGCCGCCCGACCTGCCGGGGAGCCTGATCAGCACGCCGTCGCGTTCGAGGGTGGCCAGGGCCTGGCGCAGGGTCATCCTGCTCACGCCGAGGCGGGCGGCCAGCTCCCGCTCGCCGGGCAGCCGGTCGCCCGGGGCCATCTCGCTGGAGGAGATCGCCGCCAGCAGCCACTGCTCGATCTGCGTGTGCGCGGGAACCCCGGTGCCACGCTCCAGCTCAGGCGGTGTCCCGACCACACGCGCATGCTATCGGGCCATACGGGAGGAACCACTCAGGACGACGAGAGGCGGGTCACGGCGTCGGTGAACTCGCTGATCATGTCGTACACCACGTCACGGGCCGGACGCACGCGATCGAGCTGGCCCACCACCTGGCCCACGTAGTAGGTGACGAGCTCCACGGCCCCGGGGTCGCCGCGGTCGGCCGCCGCGCCGATGCGGGCCATCGCCCCCTCGGCCAGCAGCAGTTGCAGGGGCATGCCCAGCGGCCCCGGGCTCTCCTGCCCGGAGTCCCACTCCTCGGTCCAGGCCGACCTGAGCTGCCGCGCCGGCTTGCCCGTGCGCGACCGGGACCGGACGGTGTCCAGCGACGAGGCGGCCAGCAGCTTGCGCCGCAGCGCGGGCGACGTCTCCGCCTCCTCGGTGGTCAGCCACACCGAGCCGCACCAGACGCCCTCGGCCCCGAGCGCCATGGCCGCGGCCATCTGGCGTCCCGAGGCGATGCCGCCCGCGGCCAGCACCGGGACCGGCGCGACCGCGTCCACGACCTGCGGCACGAGCACCATCGTGGAGATCTCGCCGGTGTGGCCGCCCGCCTCGGTGCCCTGGGCCACGACGATGTCCGCCCCGGCCGCCACCTGCCTGCGGGCGTGCTCCACCGTTCCGACCAGCGCGGCCACCGGCACGCCCGCCTTCCTGGCGCCCACCACCATCTCCGGCGGCGGCGGTCCGAGCGCGCTGGCGATGAGCCCGATCGGGTGCTTGAGCGCCACGTCGACCAGCGCGGTCGCCCCCGGCGCCGTCACCCGCCGGCCGAACTCGTCGGCCACCGCGCTCAGGGGCTGCGGCGGCGCGTTCACGCCGTACTTGGCCAGCAGGTGGGCGACGAAGTCGCGGTGGCGGTCGGGCACGAAGTCCAGCAGGTGGGCCCGCAGGTCGAGCGCCGAGGCGTCGATCCGGCCGGGGACGAGCACGTCCACCCCGTACGGCCGCCCGCCCACCCGCTCGTCGATCCAGGTCAGCTCGGCGTCCAGCCGCTCCGGCGAGTACGCGACGGCCCCCAGCACCCCGAACCCGCCCGCGTTCGTGACCGCGGCCACCACGTCGCGGCAGTGGCTGAAGGCGAACAGCGGGAACTCGACGCCCAGGCGCTCACAGATGGCGGTCCGCATGCACCGACGCTAACCTCCAGAAGCTTGTTCGGTCCATCCCCGTTTCCCGGGTCCGCGCGTCCCGGACCTCAGGACGGCCCGGCCTGCCCGTCGAGCGCCAGGGCGATCGCGGCGGCCGCCTCGGCGGCGCCGGGGGCGTGCCAGCCGAGCTCCGGCGTGTACCCGCGGACGCGCTTGGCGGGCACCCCGGCGACCACGCTGTGGTCGGGAAACTCGCCGCGCACCACCGCGCCCCCCGCCACCACGCACTGCCGCCCGAGGACCGTGCCCGGCAGGATGATCGCGCCCGTGCCGAGCCAGGACCCGGCGCCGATCGAGACCGGGCTGTTGCGCGGCCACTGCCGCCCGATCGGCGTCTCGGGGTCGTCGTAGACGTGGTTCTGGTCGGTGATGTAGACGTACGGGCCGGTGAAGACGTGGTCGCCGATGTCGATCGACTGGTGGGCCACGATGTGCGAGCCCCTGCCGATCGAGCACGAGCCGCCGATCCGCAGGATCGAGTCCGGGCCGAGCTCGACGCCCGGCCACATGCCGCAGGAGATCGACACGCGCTCGCCGATCAGCGTGTGCTCGCCGATCTCGATCCACCGCTCGCCGAAGATCGCCCCCGGCGGGAAGGCGATGCTGACTCCCTCGCCGATCCGGCGGAAACGGTAACCCGCCGTGGAGTCCGGGGAGATCGCCCCGGCGTGGCGGATCGCCGCGTACGCACGGTGAATCAGTGCGCCCATGGCCCGGCGTACTAGTGACATAGGGCCCAAAGTTACCGCTAGGTCATGCCGTTCGGGCATGTGAGGGGCGTTGTTTGATATCCTGAGAGCCCGTGGACACTTCGGCCACCATTCGAGCCACGGGAGCCCCTTTGCGCAGCGCATCGCAAACCAAGCATCTGTTCGTCACCGGCGGTGTCGCCTCCAGTCTCGGCAAGGGGCTCACGGCCTCCAGCCTCGGCCGGCTGCTCAAGGGGCGCGGTCTCCGGGTCACCATGCAGAAGCTCGACCCTTACCTCAACGTCGACCCCGGCACGATGAACCCGTTCCAGCACGGCGAGGTCTTCGTCACCGACGACGGCTCCGAGACCGACCTCGACGTCGGCCACTACGAGCGGTTCCTCGACACCGACCTGCACGGCTCGGCCAACGTCACCACCGGCCAGGTCTACTCCAACGTCATCGCCAAGGAGCGGCGCGGCGAATACCTGGGCGACACCGTCCAGGTCATCCCGCACATCACCAACGAGATCAAGGACCGCATCCGGGGCATGGCCGGCCCCGACGTCGACGTCGTGATCACCGAGGTCGGCGGCACGGTCGGCGACATCGAGTCGCTGCCGTTCCTGGAGGCCGTCCGCCAGATCAGGCACGAGGTCGGCCGCGACAACGTCTTCTTCCTGCACGTGTCGCTGCTGCCCTACATCGGCCCGTCCGGCGAGCTGAAGACCAAGCCGACCCAGCACAGCGTGGCCGCGCTGCGCAGCATCGGCATCCAGCCCGACGCGATCGTGCTGCGCTCCGACCGTCCGGTCCAGACGGCGATCAAGCGCAAGATCAGCCTCATGTGCGACGTCGACGAGGACGCCGTCGTCTCGGCCGTCGACGCCGCCTCCATCTACGACATCCCCAAGGTGCTGCACGCCGAGGGCCTCGACGCCTACGTCGTGCGCCGCCTCGGCCTGCCCTTCCGCGACGTCGACTGGAAGGAGTGGGAGCAGCTCCTGCGCCGCGTGCACCGCCCGGCCAAGGAGGTCACGATCGCGCTGGTCGGCAAGTACATCGACCTGCCCGACGCGTACCTGTCGGTCACCGAGGCGCTGCGCGCCGGCGGTTTCGCCAACGACGCGCGGGTCAACATCCGCTGGGTCAAGAGCGACGACTGCGAGACCCCCGAGGGCGCCGAGCGCGAGCTCGACGGCGTCGACGGCGTGCTGATCCCCGGCGGGTTCGGCGTGCGCGGCATCGAGGGCAAGATCGGCGCCATCCGGCACGCCCGCGAGGGACGCATCCCGCTGCTCGGCATCTGCCTCGGCATGCAGGGCATGGTCATCGAGGCGGCCCGCAACATGGCCGGCATCGAGGACGCCAACTCCGCCGAGTTCGACCCCGACACCAAGCACGCGGTCATCTCCACCATGGCCGACCAGGAGGACGTCGTCGCCGGCGAGCGGGACATGGGCGGCACCATGCGGCTCGGCAGCTACACCGCCAAGCTGGGCGAGGGCACCCTGGCCAGGCAGCTCTACGGCGGCAAGGCCAAGGCCGACGAGCGCCACCGTCACAGGTACGAGGTCAACAACGCCTACCGCGAGCGCCTGGAGAACGTCGGCCTGGTCTTCTCCGGCCTGTCGCCCGACGGCCGCCTGGTGGAGTACACCGAGCTGCCCGTCGACGTGCACCCGTTCTTCATCGGCACGCAGGCGCACCCCGAGTTCCGCTCCCGTCCCACCCGGGCCAACCCGATGTTCAAGGGCCTCATCGGCGCCGCCCTGACCTACGCCGACAGCCGCGTGACCACCAAGGTCGGCAAGTGAAGGTTCAGGACACGCCCGAGGCGTGGGACGTCGTCGCGTCCAAGGAGCACTTCCAGGGGTACGTGATCAAGGTCGTCACCGACACGGTCAGGATGCCCCAGGACGAGGTCGCCGACCGCGACTACGTCGTCCACCCCGGCTCGGTCGCCGTGCTCGCGCTCGACGACCACGACCGCGTCCTGATGATCAGGCAGTACCGCCACCCCACCCGGCAGCTCATGTGGGAGCTGCCGGCCGGCATCCGCGACGTGGCGGGCGAACCGCTCGCCGACACCGCGGCCCGCGAGCTCGCCGAGGAGTCCGGTTACCGCGCCGACACCTGGCACACCCTGGTCGACCTGCGCTCCTCTCCCGGCATGACCGACGAGCGGATCAGGGTCTTCCTCGCCCGCGGCCTGAGCAGGATCCCCGACGAGGAGAACACCTTCGTCCACCGGCACGAGGAGATCGGCATGCCGGTCGAATGGGTGCCGCTGTCCGACGCGGTCGAGAAGGCGCTCATGGGAATGATCCACAATTCCCCGGCCGTGGCCGGTATCCTCGCCGCATATGCGGCTTCGGTTGAGGGATTCGCCCTGTTGCGCCCCGCCGACGCCCCGGAGGCGTGACGGAAGGACCATGTCGTGGAGGCGGTGCTCTCCAGCTACCTCGCCCATCTGGCGGTGGAGCGGGGCCTGGCTGCCAACACGCTCGCGTCCTACCGCCGTGACCTGCGGCGATACTTCGAACATCTGCAGGCGCGCGGGCGGCTGAAGCTCGACGAGGTGGGGGAGGCCGACGTCCAGGCCTTCCTCGCCGCGTTGCGCGAGGGCGACCGGGAACATCCCGCCCTCGTGGCCAGCTCGGCCGCGCGGGCCGTCTCGGCCGTACGGGGGCTTCACCGGTTCGCTCTGCGCGAAGGCGTCACGGCCCACGACCCCGCCCACGAGGTACGCCCGCCGCGCCAGCTCCGCAGGCTGCCCAAGGCGATCGCCGTCGACGAGGTCGAACGCCTCATCGCCGCCTCCGGCCCCGACGGCGCCCCGCTCACCCTGCGCAACCGCGCCCTGCTGGAGGTCCTGTACGGCACCGGCGCCCGCATCTCCGAGGCCGTCGGCCTGGCCGTGGACGACCTCGAACCCGACCAGGTGCGACTGCGCGGCAAGGGCGGCCGCACCCGCGTCGTCCCGCTCGGCCGCTACGCCCGCTCGGCGCTCGACGCCTACCTCGTCCGGGCCAGGCCCGGCCTGCTGGCCCACGGCCGCGGCACCCCCGGGGTCTTCCTCAACGCCCGCGGCGGCCGGCTGACCAGGCAGGGAGCCTGGGAAGTGCTCCAGGCCGCGGCCGAACGCGCCGGCCTGGCCGGCATCAGCCCGCACGTCCTGCGCCACTCCTTCGCCACCCACCTGCTCGACGGCGGCGCGGACGTCCGGGTGGTCCAGGAGCTGCTCGGTCACGCCTCCGTCACCACCACGCAGGTCTACACCCTGGTGACGGTCGACAAACTCCGCGAGGTCTACGCCGCGGCGCACCCGCGCGCCCGGCAGTGATCTATAGTCTTTTGCGCGTGCGCGGTGCCCCGGCGTGCCGCCTTGCCGCGTTTAGTGGTGACGCCATAGTGTCCGTCCGGACGGTCCGGTTCGGGATCGTCAGGGAGGTTCGAGCTGGTGACTGTGACGACCAAGGGTTCGACCCCGGGGACCCCCGACAACCCCTGGGGTGACACCAAGACCAACGCGCCTTCCAACGGCGTCAACCTGGGCCCCACCCAGCGCCCGCGACCGGTGTTCCCTGAACCGGTCCCGCCGCAAGTGCACGGTCCGGCGCGAGTGGTCGCGATGGTCAACCAGAAGGGCGGCGTCGGCAAGACGACCACCACCATCAACCTGGGCGCGGCGCTGGTCGAGTGCGGGCTGAAGGTGCTGCTGGTCGACTTCGACCCGCAGGGCGCGCTCTCGGTCGGCCTGGGCATCAACCCGCTCCAGCTCGACCTGACCGTCTACAACCTGCTGATGGACCGCGGCGTCACCGCCGAGGACGTCCTGCTGGAGACCGGCGTCGAGGGCCTCGACCTGCTGCCCAGCAACATCGACCTGTCGGCCGCCGAAGTGCAGCTCGTCACCGAGGTCGCCCGCGAGCAGGTGCTCGGCCGGGTCATCAAGCCGCTGCTGCCGCACTACGACGTCTGCCTCATCGACTGCCAGCCGTCGCTCGGCCTGCTCACCATCAACGCGCTGACCTGCGCCCACGGCGTCATGGTGCCGCTGGAGTGCGAGTTCTTCGCCCTGCGCGGCGTGGCGCTGCTCATGGACACCATCTCCAAGGTCCAGGAGCGGCTCAACGAAGACCTCGAGATCGAGGGCCTGCTCGCCACCATGTACGACGCCCGTACCCTGCACGGCCGCGAGGTGCTGGCCCGCGTGGTGGAGGCGTTCGGCGACAAGGTGTTCCACACGGTGATCAACCGTACGGTCCGCTTCCCCGACGCCACCGTCGCCGGCGAGCCGATCACCACCTTCGACCCGTCGTCCCTCGGCGCCAACGCC
The DNA here is from genome assembly GCF_042878785.1 of Nonomuraea sp. NPDC003560. NCBI lineage: Bacteria > Bacillati > Actinomycetota > Actinomycetes > Streptosporangiales > Streptosporangiaceae > Nonomuraea > Nonomuraea sp. NPDC003560. Next base: position 835,282 of record NZ_JBIAOF010000002.1, read on the forward strand.
TACCGCGAACTGGCCCGCGAGGTGCTCTCGCGCTGGCCGGCTCCTGCGACAATGGCCAGGTGACCGCAGAGCAGACCGAGGCCCCCCAAGGCTTCCAGGTACACCTGGACGTCTTCGAAGGCCCCTTCGACCTGCTCCTCGGCCTGATCGCCAAGCACAAGCTCGACATCACCGAGGTCTCGCTCTCCAAGGTCACCGACGAGTTCATCGCCTACATCCGGTCCAAGGGCCCGGAGTGGGACCTCGACCAGACCAGCCACTTCCTGCTGGTCGCGGCCACGCTGCTCGACCTGAAGGCGGCCCGGCTGCTGCCGTCCGGCGAGGTGGAGGACGAAGAGGACCTCGCCCTCCTGGAGGCCAGAGACCTGCTGTTCGCCCGGCTGCTGCAGTACAAGGCGTACAAGGAGGTCGCGAAGGTCTTCGCGGGGCGGATGGCCGAGGAGAGCCTGCGTTTCCCCCGCACGGTGTCGCTGGAGCCGCAGTTCGCCAACCTGCTGCCCGAGCTCATCCTCGGCATCGGGCCCGAGCAGCTCGCCCGCATCGCGGCCAAGGCGTTCACCCCGAAACTGCCGCCCACCGTCAGCGTCGGCCACATCTACCAGCCGCTGGCCAGCGTCAAGGAGCAGGCGGCCATCCTGGTCATGCACCTGCGCAGGCTGCGCCGGGCCACCTTCCGCGCGCTGACGGCCGACTGCGAGGGCACCTTCCAGGTCATCGCCCGCTTCCTGGCCGTGCTGGAGTTGTTCCGGGAGTCCGCGGTGACGTTCGAGCAGGTCGAGGCGCTGGGAGAGCTCCACGTGACCTGGACGGGCGCCGACGACGGCGACGTCGCGGTGGGGGACGACTACGAGGAACCCGCGGAGAAACCATCGAATGACTGACAACCCCAACCCCCTGCCGGGCCCCCGCAAGGCCCCCGACTCGGGGTCGCCGCTGCCCGCCTGGATGACGCTCCCGGGCTCTCTCGTCCAGCCGTCCTCCCCGGAGGAGGCGTCCGCCCTGCCCGCCGGCCCCGAATTGCCGGTCGCGCCGCCGAAGCCCTCGCCGTCGCCCGAGTCGCCGTCCTCTGAGTCGCCGGCCCCTGAGTCGCCGTCGCCCCAGTCGTCCTTCACCGAGTCGCCTTCCGCGGGCCCCGAGCGGCCCGCGGACACCGCCGCCGACCGGGAGGAAGACCAGCAGGACACCCCGGAGGGGGAGGTTCAGGCGGAAGGGCCCGCTCTTGAGGCGGCTCTGGAGGCCATCCTGATGGTCGTCGACGAGCCCGTCGCCGAGATCACGCTGGCCCAGGTGCTGGAGCGCCCCACTCACGAGGTCGCGGCGGCACTCAGGGGGCTGGCGGCGGAATATACGGCCGCCGGGCGGGGTTTTGATCTGCGGGAAGTCGCGGGTGGCTGGCGTTTCTACACGCGGGCCGACTGCGCGGCGCTGGTCGAGCGGTTCGTCCGCGACGGCCAGCAGACGCGGCTGACCCAGGCCGCGCTGGAGACCCTCGCGGTCGTGGCCTACCGGCAACCGGTGAGCCGCGCCCGTGTCGCCGCCGTACGCGGCGTCAACAGCGACGGCGTCATGCGGACGCTCGTCGCCAGGGGGCTGGTCGAGGAGGCCGGCACCGACCCGGAGAGCCAGGCAGTGCTCTACCGGACAAGCTCATACTTCCTAGAACGTCTGGGACTGCGGGACCTGAGCGAGCTTCCCGAGCTCGCCCCCTTCCTCCCCGACGACGTGGAGAACCTCGAGGAGACAACAAAGTGATCAACAGGCGCAGCACCCCGTCCGGTGATGGACGCGGTCGTGGACGTACCGGCGGCTCCGGCCGCGGCGGGCGTCCCGCCTTCCGCTCCGACGACAACCGCCGCGACGGCTCCGGCGGCGGCTTCGGCGGGGACGACCCCCGCCGCGACTCCCTTCGCGCCGACCGCGGCGGCGCCCGCGCCCGCTTCGGCGACCGCGACGACCGACCCCGCCAGGACTCCGGCTTCCGCGGCGGCGACCGCTCCGGCCGTCCCACCTCCGGCGGCGACCGCTCCGGTTTCAGTGGTGACCGTTCGGGTCGTCCCGGCTTCGGCGGTGACCGTGCCGGTCGTCCCGCTTCAGGCGGTGACCGCTTCGGGCGTTCCGGTGGCGACCGTGACGGCTACTCGCGCGGCGACCGCGCCGACCGTCCGGCGCGTGACGACCGCGGCGACCGCTACCAGCGCGCCGACCGGCCCGCCGGTGGTGACCGCGGCGACCGCTTCCGCGACGACCGTCCCCGTGACGACCGCGGTGACCGCGGCCCGCGCGGCGGCGACCGTTTCGAGCGTCCGCGCCGTGAGGGCGGCTTCGAGCGTCCGCGTCGTGAGGGCGGGGACCGGCCGCGTGGTGAGGGCTTCGGCGGGGCTTCCCGGTCCGGCGACCGGGGCAGGTTCGGCGACGACCGGCGCGGCGGCTACGGCGGCGACCGGCGCGGTGAGCGCGGCGGCTACGCCGGTGGCGAGCGTGGCGGGTATTCGAGCGACCGCGGCGGATACTCCGGCGACCGTGGCGGCTCCGGCGAGCGCGGTGGCTTCTCGGGCGACGGTGGCGGGTTCTCCGGCGGTCGCGGCGGGTTCTCCGGCGGTCGTGGCGGATCCTCCGCGGGCCGCGGCGGTTACGCGGGCGAGCGGCGCGGGGAGCGTGGCGGTTACGCCGGCTCCCGTGGCGACGGGCGTCCCGTACGTGGCGGCGACGGCGAGCGTCAGGAGCGCGGCGGCTTCCGTGCCGACCGCGGCGGGCGCAGGGACGACGCTCCCAGGTCCGCCTCCGCCGGCAACACCCGCGCCCGTTTCGGCAGGCGCGAGGACAACCCCCGCGGGCAGCAGCCGCGCACCCCGAGGCGCGACGACGTGCAGACGCTCGGCGGCGGACGTCGTACGGCCGGCGCTGAGAGCCCCCAGGCCAGGCGCGTCAAGGCCGCCCGCCAGCCGCTGCGCGACCGTGCCTTCTACGACGACGACTACACCGACGAGCGCGACACCACCGAGGTGCCCAACGGCGTTCGCCTGCAGAAGGTGCTCGCCCAGGCGGGCGTGGCCAGCAGGCGCGCCTGCGAGGAGATGATCGGCGACGGCCGCGTCACGGTCAACGGCCAGGTCGTGCGCCGCTTCGGCGCCAAGGTCGACCCCGCCGCCCAGGTCATCCACGTCGACGGCAAGCGCATCCCGACCGCCCCCGACCTCGTCTACTACGCACTCAACAAGCCGATCGGCGTCGTGTCCACCATGGACGACCCGCAGGGCCGCCCGTGCCTGGCCGACTACGTCGAGGAGCTGGCTCCCCGCCTGTTCCACGTCGGCCGGCTCGACACCGAGACCGAGGGCCTGCTGCTGCTCACCAACGACGGCGAGCTGGCCAACCGGCTGACGCACCCGAGCTACGGGGTGCAGAAGAAGTACTGGGCCAAGGTGCCGGGGCCGATCCCGCGCGACCTGGGCCGCAGGCTCAAGCAGGGCATCGAGCTGGAGGACGGCATCGCCAAGGCCGACAGCTTCGCCATCGTCCAGGAGCACGGCCAGCAGGCGCTGGTCGAGGTGGTGCTGCACGAGGGCCGCAAGCACGTCGTGCGGCGCATGCTGGAGGAGGCCGGTCACCGGGTGATCGACCTGGCCCGGATCGAGTTCGGTCCGGTGAAGCTGGGCCGCACCAAGGCCGGCACGGTCCGCGCGCTGAGCCTGAAGGAGGTCGGCGAGCTTTACGCGGCCGTGAAGCTGTAATCTGGCCGGAACGCAGGGGCCCGTGCGCATTCTCCGCACGGGCTCTCCCGCTATGGAAGGGGAACAGGGCGCATGGTGCGGGCGATCCGCGGGGCGATCCAGGTGGATGCCGACGACCGCGACTCGATCATCCAGGGGACGACCGAGCTGGTCCAGGCGATCATGGAGCGCAACAGCCTGACCACCGACGACGTGATCAGCGTGCTGTTCACCGCCACTCCCGACCTGACCTCCGAGTTCCCCGCCCTCGCGGCGCGCAAGCTGGGTTTCCACGACGTGCCGCTGATCTGCTGCACCGAGATCGGCGTGCCGGGGGCGCTGCCGCGCGTGGTGCGCCTGATGGCGCATGTGGAGACCGACCGTCCGCGGGCAGAGATGCAGCATGTGTATCTGCGGGGCGCGGTGGCGCTGCGGCAGGACATCGCCCAGTAGGCGACCGGCGTGAGCCGGATCGTCGTGCGGCACGTGCCTGACGGACACGGCAGGCAACACTCTCACTAGCCCGATAAATCAGGACATCGATATGGCCTCGGAACTCCGTACCGTGCTCGTCGTCGGCACCGGTCTCATCGGCACCTCGGCGGCCCTGGCGCTGCGCAAGCACGACGTGCGCGTGCTGCTCGCCGACCGTGACGCGGCCGCCGTGCGGCTGGCCAGGGAACTGGGCGCGGGCGAGGAGTGGGAGCCGGAGCGGCTGCCCGCCGGGCAGGTCGACCTGGCGGTCATCGCGGTGCCCCCGGCGCACGTGGCCGACGAGCTGCTGAAGCTGCAGAGCCGCGGCGTGGCCCGGTTCTACACCGACGTCGCCAGCGTCAAGGCCGAGCCCATCCGCATGGCCGCGCGGCTCGGCTGCGACCTGACGACCTACGTCGCCTCCCACCCGCTGGCCGGGCGGGAGAAGTCCGGTCCGGGCGCGGCCAGGGCCGACCTGTTCCTCGGCCGGCCGTGGGCGCTCTGCCCGACCGGCGAGGCCGCCGACGACGCCAGGGCGGCGGTGCTCAAGCTGGTCGAGCTGTGCGGCGCCAACCCCGTCGAGGTGGGCGCGGAGGAGCACGACCGCGCGGTGGCCGTCGTCTCGCACGCCCCGCACGTCGCCGCCTCGGCCGTGGCGGCCCGCCTGGCCGACGCCACCGAGGTCGCGCTCGGCCTGGCCGGGCAGGGGGTGCGCGACGTGACCAGGATCGCGGGCGGCGACCCCGGGCTCTGGCTCGGCATCCTGTCGGGCAACGCGACCCCGGTCGCCGAGGTGCTGGAGGCGGTCTCCCGCGACCTGGCCGAGGCCGCGACCGCGCTGCGCTCCCTGGCCGAGGGCGACGGCACCGCGAGCGGCGACCTCACCCAGCTCCTCAAGCGCGGCGTCGCCGGGCACGGGCGCATCCCGGGTAAGCACGGCGGCCCGGCTCCCGCGTACGTGGTCGTCCAGGTGGTCATCGGTGACCGTCCCGGCCAGCTGGCGCGGCTGTTCCAGGTGTGCGACGAGGTCGGCGTCAACGTCGAGGACGTGCGGCTGGAGCACGCGCCCGGACTGCCCCTGGGCATCGCCGAGCTGTGGGTCCAGCCGGACGCGGCCTCCCCGCTCGCCGACGCCCTGCGCGAACGCGGCTGGCAGGTCCCCTGACGTCCCCTGACCGGGGACACTGAGCACGACGCGACGGGCGGGCGCCGAGCCCCGCCCACGGCGTCAGCCGGCCGTGCGTTCCAGTCTTCGGCGGGCGCGCTCCACGGCGACCGGCAGGCCGCGCCGGGCGGCCAGGGCCCTGGGCAGCCGCCGTACGGCGGTGCGCAGCCCCTCCCGGCCCGCCGGCCCGCCCAGCAGCGCCTCCAGGGACCGGCGCGCCACCACCGGCCAGGGACGGCGCAGCACGGCGGTCAGCACGGCGTTGCGCGCCGCCAGCGCCTGCCTGCCGCGCGGGTCGCGGGCGGGGGAGGGGTGGTGGTGGGCGACGACGTCGTCCACGTAGGCCAGCCCCCAGCCGCGCGCGGCCAGGTCCACGGCCAGCCGTTCCTCCTCGCCGAAGAAGAAGATCACGTCGTCGAAGCCGCCCGCCTCCAGGAACGCCTCCCTGCGCACGACGGCCCCGCAGGCCAGGAAGCCCAGCACGCTCGGCCCCGGCAGGTCGTCCTCGACGCCGAGCGGGGAGTCGCGCATCGCCTCCGACACCGCGTCCAGCCGCTCCTGCGGCCCGACCAGCACGCGCGCGCCCAGCACGGCCAGGCGAGGGTGGGCGTCCAGCACGTCGGCGGCCAGCTCCAGGGCGCCGGGCGCCCACCAGGAGTCGTCGTCGGCGAAGGCGACGTAGGGCGTCTCGGCCAGGCGCACGCCGACGTTGCGGCCCGGCGCGCCCAGGTTGGCCCCCGCCTCGACCACCTGGACGTCGGGGAAGTGCTTGCGGACGAAGCCGGCGGTCCCGTCGGAGGAGCCGTTGTCGACGAGGATCACCGGCCTCGGGTGGCGGGGGATCGTCCGGGCCAGCGTTCTGACCCGGTCCCTGGTGGCCACCACGACCGTGACCCGCGCTCGGTTCGTCTCCGTCACGCCGGACCTCCTTACCTGGGCGGACGCCCTTACTCCTCGTCGGCGGCATTGACGGCGGGACGCGGGAGGCGTACAAAGGTCGGTAACAGCGTTACCGAGAAGAAACGGTGTTACTCACATGGCGGTCACCGCGTACCGGCAAGCCCAGCAGGAAGGCCAGAGCGTGGTCAGGACGGCCATCCTCGACGCCGCCAAGCACCTGCTCGTCGCCGAGGGCCCGGCGGCGCTCACCGTCCGGCGCATCTCCGGCGAGGTCGGCTGCTCCACGAAGGTGATCTACACCCTCTTCGGCGGCAAGGACGGCCTCAGCGAGGCGCTGTGGCTGGAGGGCTTCGCCCGGCTGGAGGCGCGCCTGCTGGCCGTCCCCGCCGAGGAGGACCCGCTCCCGGCGTTGCACGCGGGCCTGGCGGCCTACCGCGAGTACGCGCTGGACGAGCCCGACTACTACCGGGTCATGTTCCAGAACGCGATGCACGGCTTCCAGCCCGCCCCCGACGCGGTCGCGGCCGGCCGGCGGACCTTCGACATCCTGGTCGAGGCCGTGGCCGCCTGCCTGGAGGCCGGACGGCTGCGCGGGGCCGCCGCCGGCGAGATAGCCGACGTGCTGTGGATGGCGATCCACGGCGCGGTGAGCCTGGAGATCTCCGGATTCTTCGACAGCGCCGAGGCGGAGCGGCGCTACCGGCTGCTCTACACCTCCGTGCTCACGCCGTTCCTGACCTGAGAGGAAGCGCACGATGACCAGCACACCCTTCCGCAACGGCTTCGCACCCGCGACGGAGGAGATCACGGCCTTCGACCTGGAGGTCACCGGCCGCATCCCCGCCGAGCTCGACGGCCGCTACCTGCGCAACGGCCCCAACCCGCTCAGCCTCGACGACCCGGCCGCCACCCACCTGTTCATGGGGCAGGGCATGGTCCACGGCGTGCGGCTGCGCGGCGGGCGGGCCGAGTGGTACCGCAACCGGTGGGTGCGCAACGCCGAGGTGGCCCGCCGGCTGGGCGAGCCGCCGGCGCCGGGCCCGGTGCACGCGGGCATGGACTTCGCGGCCAACACGCACGTCATCGGCATCGCCGGGCGCACGTTCGCGACCGTCGAGGCGGGCGGGCTGCCGTACGAGCTGAGCTACGAGCTCGACACGGTCGGCGCGTGCGACTTCGTCGGCGGCCTGCCCGGCGGGTACGCCGCCCACACCCACCTCGACCCGGTGACCGGCGAGCTGCACGCGATGGCCTACTTCGCCGGCTGGGATCACCACCAGCACATCGTGATCGACCCCAAGGGCGTGGTGGCCCAGGTCAGGGACATCCCGGTCGCCGACCGCCCGATGCTGCACGACTTCGCGCTGACCCGCCGGTACGTCGTGATCTACGACCTGCCGGTCACGCTCAGCATGGCCCACGCCGAGCGCGGCGCGCCGCTCCCGTACGCGTGGGACGACGCCCGGCCCGCCCGGCTCGGCCTGCTCTCCCGCGAGACCGGCGACGTGCAGTGGGTGGAGATCGACCCCTGCTGGGTCTTCCACACCCTGAACGCCTACGACGACGGCGACCAGGTCGTGGTGGACGTCGTCCGCTACCCCAAGCGGTTCGTGGACGCCCGGCTCGACCTGGGCGGCGCGCCCACGCTCGACCGGTGGCGCATCGACCCCGGCGCGGGCCGGGTCACCACCACCCGCCTGGACGACCGCCCCCAGGAGTTCCCCCGCATCGACGAGCGCCGCACCGGCAGCCCGTACCGCTACGGCTACACCTCGGCCGCCGCCGACCTGCACGACGTGATCTACCCGGCCGCCGAGCTGGAGGACCTGCCGGACGAGGCGTTCGACAACACGCTCATCAAGCACGACCTGGAACGCGGCACGCAGGAGGCGCGGCGGTTCGGCCGCGGCGCGTACGTGGGGGAGCCGGTCTTCGTGCCCTCCGGCGCCGCCGAGGACGACGGCTACCTGCTCACCTACGTCAACGACCCGGCCAGGGGAGCGGCCGACCTGGTGATCCTCTCGGCCCAGGACTTCACCGGCGAGCCGGTCGCGGTCGTGCACCTGCCCGCCAGGGTCCCGCTCGGCTTCCACGGGAGCTGGATCGCGGACTGACCGGAGGCGGTAGCCTCTTCAGGTTGGGGAAACACACGTGAAGAGGGAGAGGCCGTGTCCGGTCTGGTCGTCGCCATGGACGGTCCTTCGGGGTCGGGCAAGTCGAGCGTGTCGCGCGGGGTCGCCCGTGCGCTGGGCCTGCGTTACCTCGACACCGGGGCCATGTACCGGGCGATGACGTGGTGGATGCTCCGGCAGGGCGTCGACCTGGCCGATCCCGAGGCGGTCGCGGCCCGTTGCGGCGAGCCGTCCATCGTCTCCGGCACCGACCCCGAGGGGCCGACGATCCTGGTCGACGGCGTCGACGTGGGCGGGCCCATCCGGGAGGCCGAGGTGACCGGCTCGGTCTCCGCCGTGGCCGCCGTCCCCGAGGTGCGCAGGCGGCTGGTCGCGCTGCAGCGGGAGATCGCCGCCGCCGGTGACATCGTGGTCGAGGGCCGCGACATCGGCAAGGTCGTCTGCCCCGACGCGCCCGTCAAGGTCTACCTGACGGCCAGCGCCGAGGCCCGCGCCCGCCGCAGGAGCGCCGAAGTGGCCGGCTCCACGGTGGAGGCGCAGCAGGCCGCCATGGAGCGGCGTGACACCCTGGACTCGACACGTAAGACGGACCCACTCTCGATGGCGGATGGCGCCGTCGAGCTCGACACCACCGCGCTGAACCTCGAAGAGGTCATCGCGGAGGTGCTGAGGCTGGTCAAGGAGCGCACCTGACCTCCAGGTGCGGTACTCACCTAAGGATGAACAAGCATGTCAACGGGGGACTGGGTCGAGGCTGACCTCGACGAGCTGGAAGTCACCGAGCACGGCGACACCACGCCGCTGCCGGTCGTGGCCATCGTGGGCCGCCCCAACGTGGGCAAGTCCACGCTGGTCAACCGCATCATCGGCCGCCGCGAGGCGGTCGTGGAGGACGTGCCGGGCGTCACCCGCGACCGCGTCACCTACGACGCCAACTGGCGCGGCCGCCGCTTCACCGTCGTCGACACCGGCGGCTGGGACCCTGACGCCACCGGCATGAACCTGCGCATCGCCGAGCAGGCCCAGGTCGCCGTCGAGCTGGCCGACGTAATCGTGTTCGTGGTCGACGCCACCGTGGGCGCCACCGACGCCGACGAGATCGTGGGCGCGGTGCTGCGCCAGTCGGGCAAGCCGGTGCTCCTGGCCGCCAACAAGGTCGACAACCAGCAGCTGGAGCTGGAGGCCGCCGCGCTGTGGGCGCTCGGCCTGGGCGAGCCCTACCCGGTCTCCGCGCTGCACGGCCGCTCCAGCGGCGACCTGCTCGACGTGGTGCTCGACGCGCTGCCCGAGACGCCGCAGCTGACCTTCGGCGGCGAGCGCGGCCCGGCCCGCGTGGCGCTGCTCGGCAAGCCCAACGTGGGCAAGTCCTCGCTGCTCAACAAGCTGGCGGGCGAGGAGCGGGTGCTGGTCGACCCGATGGCGGGCACCACCCGCGACCCGGTCGACGAGCTGATCGAGCTGGGCGGGCGCACCTGGCGCTTCGTCGACACCGCCGGCATCCGGCGGCGCGACCGCGAGCTGCAGGGCGCCGACTTCTACGCGGCCATGCGCACCCGCGCCGCCCTGGAGCGCTCGGAGGTGGCGATCGTGCTGATCGACGCCAGCGAGCCGCTCACCGAGCAGGACCTGCGGATCATCGGCCTGGTGATCGAGTCGGGGCGGGCCATGGTGGTGGCCTTCAACAAGTGGGACCTCGTCGACGAAGACCGCCGCTACTACCTGGAGAAGGAGATCGACCGGCAGCTCGTGCGCACCCCGTGGGCGCTGCGGGTGAACATCTCCGCCAAGACCGGCCGCCACATGGACCGGCTGGTGCCGGCGCTGGAGAAGGCGCTCGACTCCTGGTCCACCCGGGTGCCGACGGCGCGGCTCAACGCGTTCCTCACCGAGCTGGTGCACGCGACGCCGCCGCCCGTCCGGGGTGGCAAGCAGCCGAAGATCCTGTTCGCCACGCAGGCGTCCGTCGAGCCGCCCAAGTTCGTGCTGTTCACCTCCGGCTGGCTGGAGGACACCTACCGGCGCTTCATCGAGCGGCGCATCCGCGAGGAGTTCGGGTTCGCCGGGTCGCCGATCGACGTCACGATGAAGATCCGCGAGAAGCGCCCCAAGAAGGACAAGTAACGGCGTTGCCGTATCATCTACGGCAACACGTGGACGGAGACGAGTAGCCAGCGGGCCGCACGGGCCCAGAGAGCCGCCGGCAGCTGTGAAGGCGGTCCCGTGTCCGCTGGTGAAGACACTCCCGAGTGCGGGGAGGAAATGCCCCGCCGGCCTGACCCCCGTCATCGGGTCGTGGAGGCCGCCCCTCGCGGGCGGCGAAAGTGCGGTGGCACCGGGAGCTCCCTTCTCCCCCGCACTCCCAAGGGGTCATGCATTTCCTGCAGAGGAGCTGTAATGATCTCTCGTGTCCTGTCGGCGTCGCTCGCTGAGCACGCCGGCCGACGAGTGACGATCGCCGGCTGGGTCCATCGCCGCCGGCACCTGAAATCCGTCTCCTTCCTGGTCGTACGCGACCGTGCCGGGCTGGCCCAGGTGGTCAGCGCGGACGGGGAGCTGCCGCCGGAGGAGAGCGTCGTCCGGGTCACCGGCACCGTGACCCCGGCCGGGCAGGCGCCGGGCGGGGTCGAGCTGACCGGCCCGGAGATCGAGGTCCTGGCCGAGCCCGCCCAGGCGCCGCCGTTCGACCTCTACCGGCCGGTCGTGGCCGCGACGCTGCCGACGGTCCTCGACCACGCGCCCGTCGCGCTGCGGCATCCGCTGCTGCGGGCGCCGCTGGAGATCTCGGCGGCGAGCGTGGCCGGGTTCCGCGAGACGCTGGACGGCCTCGGCTTCACCGAGATCCACACGCCCAAGATCGTGGCCTCGGCCACCGAGTCCGGCGCGAACGTCTTCGGCATCGACTACTTCGGCCGCCGCGCCTACCTCGCGCAGTCGCCGCAGTTCTACAAGCAGACGATGGTCGGGGTGTTCGAGCGGGTCTACGAGGTCGGGCCGGTCTTCCGCGCCGAGCCGCACGACACCGTCCGCCACCTGGCCCAGTACACCAGCCTCGACGCCGAGCTGGGCTTCGTGGCCGACCATCGGGACGTGATGGCCGTGCTGCGGGAGGTCGTCGCCGGCATGGTGGAGTCGGTGCGCCGCCGGGCCGGGTCCGCCGTCGAGGCGGCCGGGGCCGTGCTGCCCGCCGTGCCCGCCGAGATCCCGGCCGTGCACTTCACCGAGGCCCAGCGACTGACCGGCGAGGACGAGCCCGACCTGTCACCGGCCCAGGAACGCTGGTTGTCGGACTGGGCGCTGCGCGAGCACGGGTCGGAGTTCCTGTTCGTCACCGGCTACCCGATGTCCAAGCGGCCGTTCTACACCCATCCCGACCCGGCCAGACCGGGCTACTCCAACGGCTTCGACCTGCTGTTCAGGGGCCTGGAGCTGGTGACCGGCGGCCAGCGCCTGCACCGGTTCGACGACTACGTCCAGGCCCTGGACGGGGACGTGGAGCCGTACGAGGGCTACCTCCAGGCGTTCCGGTACGGGATGCCGCCGCACGGCGGGTTCGCCCTCGGCCTGGAACGCTGGACGGCCCGGCTGACCGGCGCCGCCAACATCCGCCAGACCACCGCCTTCCCCCGCGACCTGCACCGCCTGTCGCCCTGACCGGCGGCGCCCCCTGATCCGCGGTCAGTCTTCGGGGTCGGGGGCGGCGTCCGCGAGGGCGGGCGCCGCCTCCGGCAGGGCGCGGCGCGGCATGAGCAGCGCCACCGCCGCCCCCAGCAGGCAGACGAACGCCGTGAGCAGGAACATCTCGGTGTACTCGACGTGCAGGGCGGCATCGACCTGGGCCAGGTAGTCGGCCAGCCGCCGCTGGTAGGTCTGCGCGTCCACGCCGAACGGCAGCGGCGTGTCCAGGTGGGCGGTCAGCGACTGGAACCGGTGGAACCCCCACGCCGACACGCCCGCCACACCGACGAGCATGCCCATCATCCTGGCCACCACGACCGCCGCCGAGGCGACGCCGTGCTGGACGGCCGGGCTCACCCGCAGGACCGCCGACGAGACCGGCGCGATCACCAGGCCGAGGCCGAGCCCCGCCACGACCAGGTCGGCGTCCACGGCCAGGCCCGCGCCGGCCAGGTCGAGCGGCCAGCGGCTCATCAGCCAGTATCCGGCCGCGGCGATCAGCAGGCCGGGCACCGCCACCGCGCGTTCGCCGGCCCGCCGGGCCAGCACGCCGCCGAGCAGCGCGCCCACGGCCAGCGCGCCGAGGAACCGGGCCAGGACCAGCGCCGCGCCCAGGGCGTCCTTGTCCAGCAGCGTCTGGGCGGCGAACTGCACGAACACCATCGTCACCAGCAGGGCCGCGCCCGCCAGGAAGCTCACGCCCAGCGTCGCCAGCAGCGGCGACTTGCGGGCGGCCGACAGGTCGAGCAGCCGGACGGGGGAGCGGATCTCCCACCAGACGAAGACGCCGCCCGCCACCGCCCCGGCCGCGATCACCGGCGGACCCCACGGCGGCAGCACGGTCGTGGCCGGGTCGGGGTTGTACAGGCCGACGACCAGGAGGGCCAGCGCCAGCGCCAGCAGGGCGCCGCCGACGACGTCGACGCGGGCCGTGCCGGAGGGCGGCCGGGCCGGGACCGTACGCTGCACGGCCACGGCGGCCAAGGCGGCGAGGGGCACGTTGACCCAGAAGATGGCGTGCCAGCCGCCCAGCTCCACGCCCGCCACGGCGACCGGCGGGACCAGCGCCAGCACGCCGCCGTACAGGGGGCCGAGGGCGCTGCCCAGCTCCTGCGCCGCGCCCACCGCGCCCAGCGCGAGCGGCCGGTCGCGCTCCTCCCACAGGTCGCCGATCAGCGCCATCGTGATCGGCAGCAGCGCCCCGCCCGCCACGCCCTGCACCGTACGGCCCGACACCACCATCGCCTCACCGGCCGCCAGCGCGGTCAGCACCGAGCCGAGCGCGAACGCCGCCAGGCAGGCGTGGATCAGCGGCCGCCGGCCGTAACGGTCGGAGAGCTGGCCGAGCAGCGGCATCGCGGCGACGTAGCCGAGCAGGAACCCGGTGACGACCGGTGTGACCCGCTCCAGATGGTTCTGCGGCACGCCGACATCGTGGGCGATGTCCATCAGGACCGTCACGACCACGTAGGCGTCGAGCGCGGCCAGCAGCACCACCGCGCCGCCCGCGCCGAGCGCGACCCGCCGGGCGCGGTCGGCCGGGACGTTCCGGCTCATCCGGCTCATCCGGACGGGGGCGGCGTGATCGTGACCGGCGCGTCGTAGTCGCTGAACGTCACCGTCACCGTGCCGTTCTGCAGCGGCAGGCTCGCCTTGGTGAGCCTGCTGCTGGCCTTGTCGATCCAGACCTTGCCGTTGACGCCCTGCGTGACGCCCGGGACGATCTGCCCGACGACCTGCCCGGAGAACGTCGTGGCCACCCGGTACGAGCCGTCCTCGACCGCCTCCACCTTGGGGTCGGTCGCCGAGGCGAGCAGCTGCGCGATGCCCTTGCCCGGGTCGAGGATCACCGACGGGTCGTAGAACTGGGCGAGCTGCTGCCTGGTCATCGTCTGGAAGCCGCCGGTCGGCCCCTTGAAGTGCACGGTGTCGCCGATCAGGGCGAAGGTGATCTCCTGCAGGGTGCCCAGCACGTCCAGCGTGATCGTGCCGTCGGCGTCGCCCGCCGAGGTGAGCCTGCCGTCGGCCTTCTTGAGCGGCACGTTGGGCTTGCCCTCCGTGGCGATCGAGAAACCGGCCGACCTGACGGCCTTCATGGCCTCCGCGGACTTCTTCATCACCTCGGGCCCGGCGGGGAGCTCGTCACCCCCGCCCCCCGCGGAGCAGGCGGGCATCAGCGCGAGCACGACAACGATCAGCAGCTTTCGGAGCATGAGCGGATCGTAGCGAGCGCCCGGGAACGCCGGTGAGCCGTCACCGATATCGGTTGGGCCTCAGCGCAGCTTCTTCAGGTGGTCGACGATGGGGCCGAACGCCTGCTCCAGCGCCTCCAGCTGGTCGTCGGTGAGCCGGTCGACGAAATGCTCGCGCACGCTCGCGACGTGGTCGGGCGCCACCCGCTGGATCGTCGCCCAGCCCTCGTCGGTCAGGACGGCGAACGTGCCGCGCCGGTCGTCGCGGCAGTCTTCCCTGGTGACCAGTCCTTTGGCCTCCATGCGGGAGATCTGGTGCGACAGCCTGCTGCGCGACTGGATCGTGGCGTCGGCCAGGTCGCTCATCCGCATGCGCCGCTCGGGGCTCTCGGAGAGGTTGACCAGGATCTCGTAGTCGTTCAGCGAGAGCTGGTGCTCCTGCAGCTCGCGGTCGAGGCGGTGCATGAGCAGCTTGTGCAGCGCGAGATGCGTACGCCAGGCACGCTGTTCGGCGGGGGAAAGCCAGCGGGGCGCGCTCATGATCCCCAATCTATCGCACGCCCGCGACGACGCGGCTACCTGCGGGGGGCCGCCGCGCAGGGCCGCCGTACAGTGATCTGATGGAGGAGAAGTCGGGGGAGAGCCTGGCGACCGTGCTGGTCGCGGGCGCCGCGAACCTGACCATCGCCCTGGCCAAGCTTGTCGCGGGGCTGATCGGCGGCTCGGCCGCGATGTTGTCCGAGGCGGCCCACTCGGCCGCCGACACGATGACCGAGCTGCTGCTGCTGGTCTCCGTACGTCGGGCGGGCAAGCCGCCCGACGAGCGCCACCCGTTCGGCTACGGCAAGGCGGGGTTCTTCTGGGCGATGATGGCGGCGGTCGCGACGCTGGTCGGCGGTGCGGGGTTCTCCGTCACCCACGGGCTGCACGAGATCAGCCACGGCGAGCAGCTGGGCAACCTCACGCCGTCCTACGTCGTGCTGGCCGTCTCGTTCGTGATCGAGGGCATCTCGTTCACGAAGGCGTACTCGCAGTTGCGCGCCGAGGCCGGGCGGTACAAGGTGCATCCGGCGCGGCTGGTGCGGATCACGTCCGACACCGCGCTCAAGGCCGTGCTGTTCGAGGACGCCGCCGCGCTGGTGGGCCTGGTGATCGCGGCGCTCGGGCTGCTCGGCTCGCAGTTGTCCGGCTCGGCCCTGTGGGACGGCGCGGCCTCGGTCGCCATCGGCCTGCTCCTGCTGGTGGTCGCGCTCATCCTGATCCAGTCGAACCTGTCGCTGCTGATCGGCCAGGCCGCCCCCAGGCAGATCGAGGTCGGCATCCGCGCGGTGCTGCTGGCCCAGCCCGAGGTGGACGACGTGGTCGAGCTGCTGACGATGATGATCGGGCCGGGCTCCATCATGATCGCCGCCAAGATCGACTTCCGGGACGAGGCGAGCGCGGCGGGCGTGGAGATCGCCTGCGACGAGATCGACCGGCGGCTGCGCGACCGCTTCTCCGGCGTCACCCTGGTCTTCCTCGACCCCACCCCGACCCGCCGCCGCTGACCGGGCCCTCAGAGCGACGGGACGGGAATCCGCTCGGCCGGCGTGTCGGTGACGACGGCGACCCTGATGTCCGGCGCGGCCCGCCATTCCAGCAGGTGGCCGACCGGCAGCGGGTCGACGCCGGTCGTGCGCAGCTCGTCCAGGGTGAGCTCGCCGCGTTTGACCAGGGCCTCCTTGCGGGTCCAGTGGCGGATCAGGTCGTCGTTGCCGGTCACCAGGGCGCGTTCGGCGGGGGTGAGCGCGTGGTCGGCCAGGCCCTCGTTCAGCGGGCCCGCCGGCACGTGCTCGGCGTCCACGCCGACCCGGCCGGGGCCGGCCGCGGCGCACACGTAGCCGCGGGTGTGGCTGAAGCTCACGCCCAGATCGGGGGCCTCGCGCAGGTACGGCCTGCCGTGGCCGGGACCGTGCACCTCGCAGTGCTGCAGCAGGGTCAGCCCGTCCGGCGGCAGATCCAGCACGGCCGCGGCGCACAGGCGGACGAGCAGGTGGGCCGCGACGAAACAGGCGCGGTCGGCGGGGAAGACGAACCGGTCGGCGCGTTCGCGCTCGGCCTCGGTCAGCCACGTCTCGGGGGCGCGCACCTCTTCGGGGCGGCCGCCCATCGCCAGGGGGACGATCGTCAGTCCTTCTTCTTCGCCGCGGGGTCGTCGAGCTTGTGCTGGTCCTCCGAGGCCGCGCCGAGCACGGTCACGTCCTGGACCTTCCAGGCGCCCTTCTGCTTCACAAGCGTGATCTTAAGGTGCGAATCCTGCACCGAGCGAATCGCCTGCGCGGTGTTCACCTGCTGGTCCACGACGACGATGGCGTGCGCGCTGGCCTCGCCGGCGTCGGCCAGGTAGACCTCGCGGACCTTGGCCCGGGAGACGGCCCTGAGCTTGACGATCACCTGGGACATCGCGCCGCCGAACGCCGCGTCGTAGGTGGCCTGGAAGTCGCCCGTGGCCTGGGCGGACAGGGTCGACCGGGCGCTCTGGAGGTCCTTGTAGTCGTAGCTGAGCAGGGCCTGGCCGAAGGCGCTCGCGGCGCCGGAGACCTCCAGGCGCAGGGCACGTTCGCGCTCCAGGCGGGCCAACGCGTCCCGGGCCCGGGAGGCGTCGATCCACTGCGGCACGGCCGTGGCCGCGACGGCCGCCGCCAGCATCGCCGCCAGCGCGCCGAGCACCCGCCCCCGTGTGAACCACCCGCCCACCGCCGCCCCCGCCGCCGTCCCGCCGCACTCCAGCCCACGATGCCAGCCCAGGCGAACCTTGTCAGTCGGCCACGAAAAGTGACCGGGCCGTCACGAGCGGACGACGTTCATCCAGGACTCGATCTCGTCGGGGTGGCGGGGGAGGGCCTTCGACATCAGGGTGGCGCCCTCGGCGGTGACCACCAGGTCGTCCTCGATGCGGATGCCCATGCCGCGCAGCTCGGCGGGCAGCGTCAGGTCGTCGGGCTGGAAGTACAGGCCCGGCTCGACCGTCAGGACGTTGCCCTCCTCCAGCACGCCGTCGAGGTAGACCTCGGCCCGCGACCTGGCGCAGTCGTGCACGTCGAGGCCGAGCATGTGGCCGCTGCTGCACAGCGTGTACCGGCGGTACAGGCCCGACTCCATGAGGGCGTCGGGGGAGTCCTTCAGCAGGCCCCAGTCGTGCAGGCCCTCGCAGATGACGCGCATGGCCGCCAGGTGGAAGTCGCGGAAGCTCGCGCCGGGCTTCAGCGCCGCGATGCCGGCGTCCTGGGCGGCCAGCACCAGCTCGTACGCCTGCCGCTGCGCCGCGGTGAACCGGCCCGACAGCGGGAACGTCCGGGTGACGTCGGCGGTGTAGAGGGTGTCGGTCTCGACGCCGGCGTCCAGCAGGAGCAGGTCGCCCTCGGCCAGCGCGCCGTCGTTGCGGATCCAGTGGAGCACGCAGGCGTGGGCGCCGGAGGCCACGATGCTGTCGTAGCCGACCGCGTTCCCCTCCAGGCGCGAGCGCAGCCCGAAGACGCCCTCCAGGTAACGCTCGCCGCGCGGGTGGCCGAGGGCCGCGGGCAGGGCGCGCACGACGTCCTCGAAGCCGCGCACGGTGGCGTCCACGGCCGACTGCAGCTCGCCGACCTCCCACTCGTCCTTGACCAGCCGCATCTCCGACAGGAACACCTCCAGCTCGGCGTCGCGGCCGCCCGCCGGCACCAGCACGTCGACGGAGGCGTCGACGCCGCGCAGCACACGGGCCGGGCCCTCGGAGCGCAGGTCGCGGATGTGCGCGCACTCGATCTGGTACAGCTCCGACGCCTCGGCCAGGTCGGGCCTGCGGCCCACCCAGAACTCGCCGTAGCGCCGGTCGCGGTAGAACTCCTCGCCCTCCTCGCGCGGCGAGCGCGGCCGCACGTACAGCACGGCCTGCCCGGACGGCTCGATGACCAGCACATCGCCGGGCTCGCCCGCGCCCGTCAGGTAGGAGTACGCGCTGTGCGGACGGAACCGGTAGTCGCTGTCGTTGCTGCGCACCTTGAGCGTGCCCGACGGGACGACCAGCCGCTCACCGGGGAAACGCGCGGCCAGCGCCGCCCTGCGCCGGGCCGCCCAGGGAGCGATCGGCAGCGCGGTCACGCCGGTGCGCCGGGTGTCGGCCCAGCCGGTGCGCATGAACGCGGCCAGCTCCGGGGTGATGGGCAGGTCGTGGCTTCCGGTGTTGAGCTGCTCGGTCATCGATGCCTTCCACGTCGTCGGAGATGCGGCAAGTCAGCCTACGTGACCGCTTGACGGGGTCCCCACTCGGTTGTTTGCCTGTGAGGACCGGGCATAAGCCGGCCCTCGGCCGGGGACAACGGGAGCAGAGGTGGTGCACATGCTCATCGGGACGATCCTGCGCAACAAGGGAAGCGCTGTCACCACGGTGGCGCCGGCGGCGACGGTACGGGAACTGCTCGGCAAGCTCGCCGACCACAACATCGGCGCGGTCGTCGTCTCCACCGACGGCACGACGATCCAGGGGATCGTCTCCGAGCGCGACGTGGTGCGGCGGCTGCACGACCGGGGCCCCGAGATCCTCGACGCGCCGGTCTCCTCGATCATGACGACCGAGGTCCGCACGGCCGGGCCCGGCGACAACGTCGACGAGCTGCGCCGCACGATGACCACCCACCGGTTCCGTCACATGCCCGTGGTCGAGAACGGCCGCCTGGTGGGCATCGTCAGCATCGGCGACGTGGTCAAGAGCGCGATCGAGGAGCTGGAGACGGAGAAGGCGTCGCTCGTCGACTACCTCCACCGCTGACCGGGGCGTTGACAGGGGCGTCGATGGAGATGGCACCCTTGGGTCCGTGACGTACGGCCCCCCTGAGCCCCCTCGGGCGACGAGCAGTCCGCCGATCATCCTGCTCGTGTCCGGGCTGGCCGCCGTGGTGGCCTTCATCCTGGGCATCTTCGTGGGGTACGGCGCGGAGGGCTCGTCGGCCTCGCCGGCCCCCAGGGTCACGGTGACGGTCGAGGGCACCGGGCCGCCCTCGGCCTCCGTCCCCGCCACCCAGCCCGCCCCGACGGACGCCCCGCGGACCGGCCCCCTCCAGACGGACCCCCTCCAGACCGGTCCCGCCCAGACCGGTCCCGCCCAGACCGGTCCCGCCCAGACCGGTCCCGCCCAGACCGGTCCCGCCCAGACCGGTCCCGCCCAGACCGGTCCCGCTCAAACCGGTCCCACGCAGCCCGGACCGGCGCAGACCGGTCCCACGCAACCCGGACCGGCGCAGACCGGACCCGCGCAGACCGGGCCGATGGCCGGGATGCGCACGTTCGTCGTGGGCGTGGACATGCAGCCCGGGACCTATCGCACGACCGGTCCCGTCGCCGGTTCCACGAACTGCTTCTGGGCCCGGCTGAACAGCACGTCCCCCGACCTCGGCTCGGTGATCAACGCGGGCGCGCCGACCGGCCCGGCGAGCGTCACCATCGAGCCGGGCGACAAGGCGTTCCAGACCGCCGGATGCGCACAGTGGACCAAGGCGTGACGGCCGCCGGTGGGTTCGACCTCCTGGTCGTCGGCGACGCCAACCCCGACATCGTGCTGACCGGCGCGCCACGCGACCTGGCGTACGGCCAGCGCGAACAGCTCGTCGCGGGCGGCGACCTGGTCCTCGGCGGGTCCGGCGCGATAACCGCGTGCGGGGCCGCCAGGCTCGGCCTGCGCACCGCCTTCGCCGGCCGCGTGGGCGACGACGCGGCGGGGCGTTTCGTGCTCGGCGCGCTGGCCGAGCGCGGGGTGGACGTCTCCCACTGCGTCACCGACCCCCGGCCCACGGCCATGACCGTCGTGCTCGCCGACGGGACGGACCGGGCCATCCTCACCTCGCCGGGCTGCCTGCCGCACCTGACCGCCGCGGACGTGCCGCGCGGCCTGGCCCGGCACGTGCACGTGTCGTCGTACTTCCTGCAGCCGGGACTGGCGGACGGGCTGCCCGCGCTGCTGGCGGAGCTGCGCGCGGCGGGCGCCACGACCTCGCTGGACACCAACGACGACCCGGCCGGCCGCTGGGACGGCCTGGCGGACGTGCTCGCCGCCACCGACGTGTTCCTGCCCAACGCCGGCGAGGCCAGGGCGATCGCGGCCCGCCTGTCCGGCGTCCGTGACGGGCCGCTGGAGGCCGTCGCGGCGCGGCTGGGCGCCCTCGGACCGGCCGTCGTCGTCAAGGACGGCGCGGACGGCGCGCTGGCCTGGGAGTCCGGCCTGGTGACGCGGGCCCCGGCCAGGCCCGTCGAGCCCGTGGACACCGTCGGCGCGGGCGACAGCTTCGACGCGGGCTACCTCGCCGCCAGGCTGCGCGGGATGAGCCCGCGCGAGTGCCTCGACGTGGCCGTGGCCTGCGGATCGTTGTCCACCCGCGCGGCCGGCGGCACCGCCGCCCAACCCGCCTGGGACGACCTGTGAAGACCGCCCTGCCGTGTCGTTGCGCGGGTGAGTCCCGCTGGAGGAGGATGCGCTCAGCCCAACAAGGAGGATGACATGTCGGTGTTGCAGAGCTTCCTGGACAGCGTGCGCGGCGGTGCGATCGAGGTGATCGACCTCACCGCGCCCCTGTCCTCCGAGACGCCGATCCTCCAGTTGCCCGAGCCGTTCGGCAACACCATCCCGTTCCGGCTGGAGGAGATCAGCCGTTACGACGACCGCGGCCCCGCCTGGTACTGGAACGACATCCACACCGGCGAGCACTCCGGCACCCACTTCGACGCCCCCGTCCACTGGGTCACCGCCCGCGACGGCCAGGACGTCTCCCAGGTGCCCGTACGCAGTCTGATCGCGCCCGCGGTCGTGCTCGACTTCGCCGCCGAGGCGGCCAAGGACCCCGACTTCCTGCTGCAGATCGACCACGTCAAGGAATGGGAACGCGCCAACGGCCCGCTGCCCGACGGCGGCTGGCTGCTCTACCGCACCGGCTGGGACGCCCGCTCCGCCGACCAGGCCGCCTTCCTCAACGCCGACGAGACCGGCCCGCACTCGCCGGGCATCTCGGTCGAGTGCGCGTCCTGGCTGGCCGCCGAGACCCCGATCCTCGGGCTCGGCGTGGAGACCGTCGGCACCGACGCCGGGGCCGCCCACTCCTTCGCCCCGCCCTTCCCCTGCCACTCCTTCCTGCTCGGCGCGGGCAAGTACGGCCTGACCCAGCTCCGCAACCTCGACCGCCTGCCGGTGACGGGGGCCGCCGTGGTCGCCCCGCCGCTGCCCATCGTGGGCGGCTCCGGCAGCCCCGTCCGCGTCCTGGCCCTGGTGGAACGTTGACCGTCCCGGAGACGGCGGCCGCGGCGGTCGGCCGGGCGCTGGCCGCCGGCGGCGTCCGCACGGCGTTCGGGGTGGTCGGCAGCGGCAACTTCCACGTCACGAACGCGCTGGTCGAGCACGGCGTGCGGTTCGTCGCCGCGCGGCACGAGGGCGGGGCGGCGACCATGGCCGACGCCTACGCCCGGATGAGCGGCGAGGTCGGCGTCGTCACGGTCCACCAGGGGCCGGGGCTGACCAACGCGATGACGGGGATCGCCGAGGCGGCCAAGAGCCGTACGCCGATGATCGTCCTGGCCGGTGAGGCGACGGACGCCCGCTCCAACTTCCACATCGACCAGGACGCCCTGGCCGCGGCGGTGGGCGCGGTCCCCATGCGTCTCACGGACGCCGCGCGGGCCGAGGAGCAGGCGCTCGAAGCCTTCCGCGTGGCCTCGCGGGAACGCCGCACGGTCCTGCTGAACCTGCCGCTCGACGTGCAGTCCACCCCCTCCCGCTCCCGCGCGCCCGCACCTGCCCTGACCGGCACGGCCGGGCTCGACCGGGAGGCCGCGGACGACGCGACCGCCGAGCTGGGGCGGCTGCTGGCCGGGGCGCGGCGGCCGGTGTTCGTCGCGGGTCGCGGCGCCCGGCACGCCCGCCGCGAGCTGGAGGCGCTGGCCGACCGCACCGGCGCCCTGCTGGTCACCTCCGCCGTCGCCAAGGGCCTGTTCCGCGGCAGCCCCTGGGACCTCGACGTGAGCGGCGGCTTCGCCACCCCGCTGGCCGCCGAGCTGATCCGCGGCGCGGACCTGATCGTCGGCTGGGGCTGCGCCCTGAACATGTGGACGACCCGCCACGGCACGCTGATCCCGCCGGAGGCGAAGGTGGCCCAGGTCGACCTCGACCCGGCGGCCGTCGGCGCGCACGTCCGGGCCGACCTCGGCGTGGTCGGGGACGTCCGCGCCGTGGCGGCGGCCCTCACCGGGCCGGGCGGCGCCGCGCCGGGCTACCGGTCGGCCGAGCTGGCCCGGCGGATCAGGGACGAGGGGCGCTGGCGCGCGGTGCCGTACCGGGACGAGAGCGGCGCGGGCCGCATCGACCCGAGAACGCTCACCATCGCCCTGGACGACCTGCTCCCGAGCGAGCGCGTCGTGTCCGTCGACTCGGGCAACTTCATGGGATATCCCTCGATGTTCCTGGACGTGCCGGACGCGGGCGGGTTCTGCTTCACCCAGGCGTTCCAGTCGGTCGGGCTCGGCCTGGCGACCGCGATCGGGGCCGCCCTGGCCCGTCCGGACCGGCTCCCGGTGGCCGCCCTGGGCGACGGCGGCGCGTTCATGGGCATCGCCGAGCTGGAGACCGTCGTCCGGCTGGGGCTGCCCATGGTGGTCGTGGTCTACGACGACGAGGCGTACGGGGCGGAGGTGCACCACTTCGGGCCGCACGGGCATCCGCTCGGCACGGTCCGCTTCCCGCCCGCCGACCTGGCCGCGATCGCCCGGGGCCACGGGTTCGCGGCGGTGACCGTCACGGACGCCGCCGGGCTGGCGGGCGTGGCCGAATGGCTCAAGGGGCCCAGGGACCGCCCGCTGCTGGTGCACGCCAGGATCACCGGCGAACACGGCTCCTGGTGGCTGGAGGAGGCCTTCAAAGGCCACTGAGCGGGGCCATGGGCCGGGTCCGGGGCCGGGGTTCGGGGCGGTCAGAGTTTGCGATAGGTGCGGGCCTCTTCGGCGGCGGCCAGCACCTCCGCGAGCGACCCGCCCGTGCACGCCGCCACGCACGCCGCCACCGCCCCTTCCACGAACGGCACGTCCGCGATCACCACCCGCCCGTCCTCCTCCAGCAGCCGGGCGGTCAGCACCGAGCTGCCGAGGTCGGGGATGATCAGCACGCCGTCGCCCCGGTCCACGCTGCGCACCGCCTGCTCGACGAGGTCGAAGCTGGTGCCGAGGCCGCCGTCCGCGGTGCCGCCGGCCGCCGCCACCGGCACGGGCTCCGCGGCGATCCCCAGGGCCAGCGCCGCCGTCTCGGCCGCCAGCCCGGCACTGTGCGAGACCAGCACCACCCCGACCATCAGCCCTCCGCCCGCCCCTGGCCCTCTGCCGGGCTCCGGCCCTCTCCGGGGGGCCGGCTCTCGGCCTGGTCCTGGTCCGCTGCCTGGTCCTGGCCCTCTGCGCGGTTCCGGGCCACTGTGGCCAGGGCGCGCATGATCAGGGCCGCCGAGGCGGCTCCCGGGTCCTCGTGGCCCACGCTGCGTTCGCCCAGGTAGCTGGCCCGGCCCTTGCGGGCCTGGAGGGGGATCGTCTCCCGCGCGCCCTCGGCCGCCGCGTCCGCCGCCCGTTCGAACGCCTCCAGCGCCCCGATGCCGTCCCGTACGGCCAGGGCCAGCGACCGGGAGGCCGGGACCAGCGCGTCCACCATGGTCTTGTCGCCCACGGCCGCCTTGCCCAGCCGTTCCAGCGCGACCACCCCCTCCTCGAACGCCGCCTCGAAGCGGGCCAGCGTCACCGGGGACTCCAGCGTCCGGCCCATCTGCCGGAACATCGACCCGTACAGCGGGCCGGAGGCGCCGCCGACGCGGCGGATGAGGGCCGTGCCGGCGTCGGCCAGCACCTGCCCGGGGGAGCCCGGCGGCCGGTCGGCCAGCGCCTTGGCGACCTCGGTGAAGCCGCGGTCGAGGTTCGCGCCGTGGTCGGCGTCGCCGATGGCCGCGTCGAGGTCCGTCAGCCGTTCGCGGTCGCGGCGGACCAGGCGGGCCGCCTCGTCGAGCCAGTCCGCGAAGAAGCGGGTGTCCATCAACGCCCCCAGCGCAGCGCCGGCGTCTCGACGGGCGCGTCCCAGAGCCGGATGAGCGGGTCGTCGACCCGGCACACGGTGACCGAGAAGCCCTGCATGTCCAGGCTCGTCACGTAGTTGCCGACGAGCGAGCGGGCCACCCGCGCGTCCTTGCCCTTCACGAACGCCGCGACCTCGGCGAACAGCACGTACAACTCCATGAGCGGGGTGCCGCCCATGCCGTTGACCATGACCAGCAGGTCGCCGCGGAGCGGCAGGTCGCTGTGCAGGGCCTCCATGGCGACGGCGGCCAGCTCGCGGGCCGAGGCCATCGGCACCCGCGTGCGGCCGGGCTCGCCGTGGATGCCGATGCCCAGCTCCACGTCCGTCTCGGGCAGGTCGAACGTCGGCTTGCCCGCCGACGGCGTCGTGCACGAGGTCAGCGCGATGCCGAAGGACCGGCTGCGCTCGTTCACCTCGGTGGCCACCCTGGCCACCTCGGTCAGCGGCGCGCCCTCCTCGGCCAGCGCGCCCGCGATCTTCTCCACGAACAGCGTCGCGCCCGTGCCGCGCCGCCCGGCCGTGTAGAGCGAGTTCTGGACGGCCACGTCGTCGTCGACCAGCACGGAGGCCACGTCGTTGTCCTCGGCCAGTTCGGCGGCCATCTCGAAGTTGAGCACGTCGCCGGTGTAGTTCTTGACGATGTGCAGCACCCCGGCGCCGCCGTCGACGGCCTTGGTGGCCTCGATGATCTGGTCGGGCACGGGCGAGGTGAAGATCTCGCCGGGGCAGGCGGCGTCCAGCATGCCGTGGCCGACGAACCCGGCGTGCAGGGGCTCGTGGCCCGAGCCGCCGCCCGACACCAGCCCCACCTTGCCGGGGCGCGGCCCCGCGGCCCGGTAGACCACGCGGTCCCGGACCCTCAGCTCGGGATGGGCCGCGGCCATGCCGTTCAGCGCGTCCTCCACCACGGAGTCGGCGGTGTTGATGAGCTTCTTCATGGTCAAAACATCTGCCCGTTCGCACGGGAGGGCAAGCGCCGCCGCGTGAACAGGGGGGATGTCCTACGATCTCGTGACCCGAGCCGATCTTTTCCGGGCGGGACCAGGTCTCCCGGGTGGCCTGCCGACCGGCGTGAGTAGGCTACCTTCTGCTCATGGCTGAGATTGTGTACCCGCCGGTGATCGCCGCCGCGCGGACCCTCTTTCGCGTGCTCGACTACCGCTTCCACATGGAGGGCACGGAGCACGTGCCGCGGACCGGGGGAGCGGTGCTGGTGAGCAATCACATCAGCTATCTCGACTTCATCTTCGCGGGGTTCGCCGCGGTGCCGTCCAAGCGGCTGGTGCGCTTCATGGCCAAGCAGGACGTCTTCGACCACCGCGTCTCCGGGCCGCTGATGCGCGGCATGCACCACATCCCGGTCGACCGCGGGGCCGGGGCGGGCTCGTACGCCACCGCGCTGCGCAAGCTCAAGGCCGGCGAGGTGGTGGGCGTCTTCGCCGAGGCCACGATCAGCCGCTCCTTCACCGTCAAGGAGATCAAGAACGGCGCGATCCGCATGGCCCAGGCCACCAACGTGCCGGTCATCCCGGTCGCCCTGTGGGGCAGCCAGCGGTTGTGGACGAAGGGCCGTCCCAAGCAGCTCACCCAGCGGCACGTGCCGATCACCATCCTGGTGGGCGAGCCGTTCCACCCCAAGCGCGGGGAGGACGTCAACCAGCACACCGTCGACCTGCACACGCGCCTGTCGGAGCTGGTCGACCGGGCGCAGCGCACCTATCCCGAGGTGCCGCCGGGCGTGTGGTGGCAGCCCGCGCACCTGGGCGGCACCGCGCCCACCCCCGAGGAGGCGGCCGCCATGGACGCCGCCGAGGCCGAGGCCCGCGCCCAGCGGGACTGAGCCCGCCTGAGCCCGCCTGAACCGGTCAGATGGCGGCCTGGTAGGCGCTGGCGCGCATGCCCGCCAGCAGGCCCGCCGTCTGCTCCGGCGTGTAGCGGCGCACCGGGTCGTGGTGGAGCAGCCCCTCGATGAGCGGGCGCATCACCCCGGCCCGCCGCGGCGGCGGGTACGGGCCGCTGCGCGCCATGCCGAGCACCGTGGCCGCGTCCTGCCCGGGGTAGGGCGGCTGGCCCTCGACGGCGCTGTAGAGCGTCGCGCCGAAGGACCACATGTCGGCCTCCTTGCTGGCCGGCCCGCCGTGCAGCCGCTCCGGGGCCATGAACGCGGGCGTGCCGCGCAGCCGCCGCGAGGTCGTCATGCGGATGTCGCCCTCGGCCGTGGCGATGCCGAAGTCGGTCAGCACCACGCGGTCGCCGGTCAGCATCACGTTCGCGGGCTTGACGTCGCGATGGAGCACGCCGGCCTTGTGGGCGGTGCGCAGCGCGGCGAGCAGGTGCTGGCCGATCGCCACCACCGACTGCGCGGGCAACGTGCCCACCTGGGAGAGCAACTGGTGGAGTGAGAGCCCGTGCAGGTACTCCATCACGATCCAGAGCTTGCCGCCCACTTCCATCAGGTCGTGGACCGTGACGATGTTGGGGTGCGTCAGGCCGGCCGCCATCCGGGCCTCACGCAGCACCCGGCGGCGAACCATCTCGGCCTCACCGGCCAGAGTCAGCTCCTTCAACGCCACCTCTCGGTGGAGGAGCCGATCGAACGCCCGCCAGACGACTCCCATACCCCCACGACCGGCCTCCTCGTTCAGGAGGTACCGTCCGCCGATCTCCCGCATACCATCCCCTCAAGCTCGGGGATAATCATGTCATCTCCGCACACGGCATAGGGTGCCTAACGTGATCTGGATATGTCGGGAAGTGTAGGTTCGCTGGTCAGCGCCGCAGAAATTCGCCCAGGCAGGGCGCGCCACACGAGCCCCACCGCCACCAGGCACAGCCCCGCGGCCCCGGCCAGGACGGCGGACAGCCCGAACAGATCGCCCGCCAAGCCGCCGAGCGCCGCGCCCACCGGCATGCCGCCCATGCCGACCAGCCGGTAGGCGGAGTTCACCCGTCCCAGCATCTCGCCGGGGATCAGCCGCTGGCGGATCGAGACGACCAGCACGTTGGCCGCCGCCCCCGTCACGCCCCACACCACCGCGACCGGGTACAGCGCCCACGGCGACGGCACGAGCATGGGGACGAGCAGCAGCAGACTGCTGATCAGCCACGCCCCGACCAGCGTGCCGGCCTCGCCGATCAGCCGTGTGACCGGCCCGGTCAGCGGCGAGCCGAGCACCGCGCCGGCCGCGAACGCGGTCATCATGAGGCCGTAGCCGCTCGGGTCGAGGCCGATGCGCGACCCGTCGCCGACGGCCCACAGGACGAAGACGGCGAAGTATCCGGCGTTGGCCAGGTTCAGCATGCCCGCGGAGATCGCCAGCCTGCGCAGCAGCCGGTGGGTCCACAGGTAGCGCAGCGCCTCGGCGATGTCGGCACGCAGCGGGCGGCGCGGCCCGGACGCGGCCGGAGCGGCCCGGAAGGAGCCGGCCATGCCGGTCAGCAGCAGGGCGGCGGCGGCGTAGAGGAGGGCGGGGGCGCCGAAGAGGGCGGCGGGCAGCAGGCCGGCGAGCAGCCCGGCCACCGGCGCGCCGACGAAGTCGTTGCCGACGGTCTGGACGCCGACGATCCGGGCGTTGGCCCTGGTGAGGTCGTCCTTGGCGACGGTCATGGGCAGGACGGACTGTGCCGAGGTGTCGGCGAAGACCTCGCTGACCCCGGCCGCGAAGATCACCGCGAGCAGCGTCCACAGGTTCAGCAGGCCCGCCGTCGCCAGCAGCGCCGCCACCGCCAGCACCGCCGTACGCGCGGCGTTGGCCAGCGTCATGATCCGGCGGCGGTCGACCCGGTCGGCCACCGCCCCCGCGTGCAGCGCCAGCAGCAGCCAGGGCGCGGTCGCGGCGGCCCCGGCCAGCGACACCAGCGTGGGGGAGCGGGTCATGGACACGGCCAGCAGCGGCGCGCCCACCCGCAGGACACCGTCGGCCAGGTTCGACAGCGCGGTGGACGACCACAGGAACCAGAAGGCCCGCCCGAGACGGTTCACGAGTCACTCCGATAGTGTGTAAAGAAAAGTGTGCATAGATTCCTTTGCAAAGATAGGCTTGCACAGTGACAGACGGCAAGGGCTTTTCCGCCCGCACCCTCGACGCGAAGGCGCTGAAGTCGTTCGCGCATCCGCTGCGGCTGCGCATCTACGAGCTGCTCGACGAGCACGGCCCGGCCACCGCCACCGGCCTGGCCGGCCTGCTCGGGCAGAACACCGGGGCCACCAGCTACCACCTGCGCGAGCTGGCCCGCCACGGCATGATCGAGATCGCGCCCGAGCTGGGCCGGGGCAAGGAGAAGTACTGGCGGATCACGCCCGGGGGCTTCAGCTTCGGACCGGCCCGGGACCACCCGGAGGAGGCCGACGCCCTGGAGTTCCTGCTGGACGACATGGTCCGGCAGCGCGGCGCGGAGCTGACCCGCTGGCGCGAGGGCTCGGCGCAGGCTCCCGAGGAATGGATGCAGGCCAGTGTGTTCGCCCGCCGCTCGCTGCGGCTCACCCCGGAGGAGACGGCCGACCTGCGCGACCGGGTGCTGGAGGTGCTGGACCGCTTCCGCCGCCTGTCGGACGGCAGAGACGCCCCCGCCGGCGGCGCCCACGTCGTCGTGCACTTCGACGTCCTGCCGCTCGGGGCCACGGGCGACCCGCCCGCGCAGGACCGGTCCTGACCCCTGCGACGCACGGCGCCCCCGTCCCGGGAGGGACGGGGGCGCCGTGGCCGGACGATCAGGAGATCAGGGCCATGGCCCGCTCGACGGTGCCCTCGGGCGCCTTGGCGGGCGAGCCCGCGTCGAATGGCGGCCGCGGGTCGTACTCGATCGCGAGCTGCACCGCCTGGGCCGTCTCGACGCCGTCGGCCTGGGCCAGCAGGGTCAGGGCCATGTCGATCCCGGCCGACACCCCGGCGGCCGTCACGATCTTGCCCTCGGTGACGACGCGCTCGCCCACCGGCTCGGCGCCGACGCCCGTCAGGCCGTCCAGCACCGCCCAGTGGGTGGTCGCGCGCACGCCCATGAGCAGTCCCGCCGCGCCCAGCACGTACGAGCCGCTGCACACCGACGTCGTCCACCGCGTGTGCTCGTGGGCCTCGCGCAGCCAGCCGAGCAGCGCCTCGTCCGACATCGCCTCCATCGTGCCGGGCCCGCCGGGCACGAGCACCACGTCGGGACGCGGCAGGTCGGCGTAGGAGGCGGTGGCGGCGATCGACAGGGTGCCCTGGTCGTCGGTCACCGGCCCCACCTCCCCGGCGACGAACGTCACCGTGACGCCGGGCGCGAACGCCAGCACCGTGTAGGGGCCGACCGCGTCGAGAGCGGTGAAACGGGGATAAAGCGGGATTGCCACGTGCATGGTGTCATTTCTCCTTCGACTGGAATCTGCGGCGGTGCTCGCCCGGCGACACCCGCCAGTGGCGGCGGAAGACGCGGTAGAGGGTCTCCGGCGTGCCCAGGCCCGCCTCCCTGGCCACGGTCTCCAGGGGGTGCCCGGTGACCTCCAGGA
Source organism: Nonomuraea sp. NPDC003560 (assembly GCF_042878785.1). Taxonomy (NCBI): domain Bacteria; kingdom Bacillati; phylum Actinomycetota; class Actinomycetes; order Streptosporangiales; family Streptosporangiaceae; genus Nonomuraea; species Nonomuraea sp. NPDC003560. Next base: position 865,120 of record NZ_JBIAOF010000002.1, read on the forward strand.
GGCGCCTGGCGGCGTCGGCGCGGCTGCGTTCGACGTACCGGCCGGGTGGCAGGCCGGTCTGCTCGGTGAAGACGCGGGAGAAGTGCCGTTCGCTCATCCCGACGCGCCGGGCGAGCGCGGGCACGCTCAGGTCGGCGGCCGGGTTGGCGTCGATGTAGCCCTGCAGCTCCCGCAGGGGGAGGCTGCGCGGCGTCATGGCCCGCATCGGCGCGCTGAACTGGCTCTGCCCGCCCGGCCGGTGCAGGTAGACGACGAGCCCGCGGGCGACGTCGCGGGCCAGCTCGTGGCCGTGGTCCCTGGCCACCAGCGCGAGCGCGAGGTCCACGCCGGACAGCACGCCCGCCGAGGTCCACACGTTGCCGTCCTCGATGTAGAGCGGATCGGGGTCCACCTCGACGTCGGCGTAGCGGTGGCGCAGGTCGTCGGCGGACAGCCAGTGGGTGGTGGCCCGGCGGCGGCCGAGCAGCCCGGCCTCGGCCAGCAGGAAGGCCCCGTTGCAGACCGAGGCCACCCGTCCCGCCCGCGCGGCCAGGGCGGCGACCGCCCCGACCAGCGCGCGGTCCTCCAGCTGCCGGGGCACCGACAGCCCGCCGGCCACCATGAGCGTGTCGATCGGCCCCGACACCTCGCCGAGCGCCCCCGCCATGACGGTGACCCCGTTCGACGCGCTCACCGCGCCCCCCGCCACGCCGGCCACCTCGACCCGGTAACCCCGCCCCCGGGCGATCAGGTCGGCGGTCGCGAACACGTCCGCCGGCCCGGCCATGTCCAGCAACTGGAAGCCCGGGAAGACGACGATCACGATCCGTCGCTGCATGCCTTCATGCTGGTCGCGGCCCTGCATTGGCGTCAATGACACAAACCTTGCACATTACGCCACCGGCTCCCGCCTCCTGGCGCAGGCGGGTTACACTTATTGCAGATATCGAGGGTCGGAGGTGGTCATGCCCCGCAGCGGCGTCCTGGCCGGCGCGACGCGCGTCGAAGCCGACAGCGGTGACCGCAAGCTGCTCGAACATCTGGAGGCGACGGCTGCCGCAGGGAACGCGTCGCTGGTGCTGCGCGGGCCGGACGGCACCGACCTCGTGCTGCCGCGCTCGTTGGTCAGGCTCCTGGTCGCCGCGGCGCACGACCTCGGCAAGGGACACGCCGTCTGGGCCCTGCCCGCCGAAGCCCTGTTGAGTCCCAGCGAGGTCGCGGAGCTGCTCGGGCTGTCGCGTCCCTTCGTCGTGCGACTGCTGGACGAAGGCGAGATCCCCGCGCAACCTCTTCCAGGCAGCCGTCATCGTGTCGTTCGCCTGGAAGATGTCCTGGAGTTCCAGGATCGCCGGGAGCGTCGCGCCGAAGCCCGTCGCAGGATCATGGAGGTCGCCGAGGAGGCGGAACTACCCTACTGATCTCCCGAGGGATATTGGCTGATGGCGCGGGTCTTCGTCGACACCAGCGTGCTGTTCCCGTTCTCGCTGATGGACCTCATGCTCGCGCTGACCGAGGACGCCGTGCACACGTGGGTCTGGAGCGATCACCTGCTCTCGGAATGGAAACGTGTCATCGTGCGCGAGCAGCACCGCTCCGCCCATGCGGCGGCGCGCATCGGGGAGGTGATCCGTGAGTTCTTCGCCGACAGCCGGGTCTCCGAGGACGACTACAAGCATCTGATCGATCAGATGGAGGGCCCCGACCTCGACGACCGCCATCACATGGCTGCCGCGATAGCGGGTCACGCCCGGACTCTGGTCACCTGGAACGTCACGGACTTCCCGGCGTCGTTCCTCGGCCGCCACGGGGTGCGCGTCAGCACTCCCGATGCGTACCTGTGCTCGCTGCTCAGCCGCAGTTCGCGTGAGGTGCTGGACGTGCTGGCCCGGATGGCGGCAGGGAAACGCCGTCCGCCCATGACCATCCATGACGTCCTCGCCGCGCTGGGCAGGGCAGGCGTTCCGGGCTTCGCCAGTGGCGCGGGAAGTCTCCTGACGATCGTAGAGGGCGGTTTCTGACGGAATTGGAGACGGCCGGCACCCCTGCAGGGGTGCCGGCCGTGGCTCTTGGGGGCGTCAGCCCATGTGGGGGTAGCGGTGGTCGGTCGGCGGGACGAAGGTCTCCTTGATCGTGCGGGCGTTCACCCAGCGGATCAGGTTGAAGATCGAGCCGGCCTTGTCGTTGGTGCCCGAGGCGCGCGCGCCGCCGAACGGCTGCTGGCCCACGACCGCGCCCGTCGGCTTGTCGTTGACGTAGAAGTTGCCCGCCGCGAAGCGCAGCCGCTCCGAGGCCGCGGCGATGGCGTACCGGTCCTGGGCGATGATCGAGCCGGTCAGCGCGTACGGGGCGATGCCCTCCATCTGGTCGAGCACCGTGTCGAAGTCGCGGTCCTCGTAGACGTGCACGCCGAGGATCGGCCCGAAGTACTCCTTGACGAAGATCTCGTCCGTCGGGTCGGCGCACTCCAGGATGGTCGGCTTGACGAAGTAGCCGACGCCGGAGTCGTAGGAGCCGGTGAGCACGTCGATGTTCGAGGCGGCCCGCGCCCGGTCGATGGCGTCCTTGTGCTTGGCGAAGGCCCGCTCGTCGATGACCGCGCCCATGAACGTCGACAGGTCGGCCGCCACGTCGCCCACGGTCAGCGACTCGGCCACGCCCACGAAGTCGTCACGCATGCGGTTCCACACCGAACGCGGCACGTACGCCCGCGAGGCCGCCGAGCACTTCTGGCCCTGGTACTCGAAGGCGCCCCTGACCAGCGCGGTCGAGAGCACCGCCGGGTCGGCCGACGGGTGGGCCAGCACGAAGTCCTTGCCGCCGGTCTCGCCCACCAGGCGCGGGTAGCCGTGGTAGGAGGCGATGTTGGCGCCGATCGTGCCCCACAGGTGCTGGAAGGTGGGGGTCGAGCCGGTGAAGTGCACGCCGGCCAGGGCCGGGTGCGTCATCGCGACCTCGGAGACGGCCTGCCCGTTGCCGGTGACCATGTTGATCACGCCCGGCGGCAGCCCGGCCGCCTCCAGCAGGCGCATCGTGTGGTGCGCGGCGAGCTGCTGCGTCGGCGACGGCTTCCAGACGACGACATTCCCCATCAAAGCGGCAGAAGTCGGCAAATTTCCGGCGATGGCGGTGAAGTTGAACGGCGTGATCGCCAGCACGAACCCCTCAAGGGGCCGGTACTCCATCCGGTTCCACACGCCGGGCGACGAGATCGGCTGGTCGGAGTAGAGCTGACGGGCGTAGGTCACGTTGAAGCGCAGGAAGTCGATCAGCTCGCAGGCCGCGTCGATCTCCGCCTGCTGCGCCGACTTCGACTGGCCCAGCACGGTGGCCGCGTTCAGCGTCTGGCGCCACGGACCGGCAAGCAGGTCGGCGGCCTTGAGGAAGACCGCGGCCCGCTCGTCGAAGGACAGCGCCCGCCAGGCGGGCGCCGCCCGCAGGGCGCTGTCGATGGCGTCCTGCACGTCCTGAGCCGTAGCGTCGTTGGTACGGCCCAGGACGGAGGCATGGTTGTGCGGCTGCACCACGTCGATGGGCGCGCCGCCGCCGAGCCGCTGCTCGCCGTCGATGGTCATGGTCAGGTCGACGGGGGAGCCGGCCAGCTCCTTGATGCGGTCCTCCAGTGCCGAACGCTCGGCGCTGCCCGGCGCGTAGCCGAGCACGGGCTCGTTCACGGGGACGGGGACGTTGCTGATGGCATCCATTTACTTACCCCCAAGGGCACGAAGGAAGAAGGCGACGTTGGCGGGGCGCTCGGCCAGCCGGCGCATGAAGTAGCCGTACCAGTCGTCGCCGTAGGGGACGTACACGCGGACCGTGTGGCCGGCCCCGGCCAGGGCCTCCTGCCGGTCGGTCCGGATCCCGTAGAGCATCTGGAACTCGTGGTCGCCGAGCGTGCGGCCGAAGCGGTCGGCGAGCAGCTCGGTGATGGAGATCAGCCGGTCGTCGTGCGTGGCCACCATGGGGTAACCCTTCCCCGCCATGAGGATGCGCAGGCATCGCACGTACGCCTTGTCCACGGCCTGCTTGTCCTGGTGCGCGACCGAGGCGGGCTCGCGGTAGGCGCCCTTGACCAGCCGGACGCGCGAGCCCTCGTGGGCCAGGTCGCGGCAGTCGTCCTCGCTGCGGAACAGGTAGGCCTGGATCGCCACGCCGGTGGACGGGTAGTCCTCGCGCAGCTTGCGCAGGATGCCCAGCGTCGAGTCGACGGTGGTGTGGTCCTCCATGTCGAGCGTCACCGTCGAGCCGTTAGCCGCGGCGGCGGCGCAGATCTCGCGGGCGTGCTCCAGGGCCATGCCGTCGTCGAGCCGCTGCCCGACCGCCGACAACTTGACCGACACCTCGCCCCGGGCGCCGAGCTGGAGCGGCTTCAGCGCCTCCAGCAGCGTCACGTACGCCTGCGCCACGGTCTCGGCGGCGCGCGCGTCGCGCGTCTCCTCGCCGAGGTGGTCGACGGTCACGGCCAGGTTGGCGTCACGCAGCCGTTCGATGGCGTTCCGGGCCTCCTGGACGCTCTCGCCCGCGACGAACCGGTCCACCACCTTGCGGGTGAGCGGAAAGCCTGACACGGAACGGCGCACGACGCCGCTCCCGGAGGCGGCAAGGAGCAGTTGACCCAACATGCCTCAAGTCTAGAAAGCCCAGGTCAGAGGGGGCCATGAACGCGCGTAACGATCGATGTGGCAGGCTGTCATACAAATGCACAACACGTCCGACCTTCAGGAAATCGTCGACGAGATCGCCGCCACGCTCGGGGCGTCCGTGACGCTGGAGGACCGCTCGTTCCGGCTGCTCGCGTACGGCGCCCAGCACGGCGACATCGACACGGTCCGCCAGGAGTCGATCCTGCGCCGGCGCGCCACCGGCGAGGTGCGCGACTACTTCGAACGCTACGGCATCGCCAGGGCCGGCGGCCCGGTCCGGATCCCGGCCGACGCCGAGCTCAAGGTGCTGGCCCGGGTCTGCTGGCCGCTGCGCCACGGCGAGGTCACCTACGGCTACCTGTGGCTGCTGGACTCCGGCAGCCTCGCCGACGAGGCGCTGCGCCGCGTCGCGCCGCTGGTCGCCAGGGCCGCCGCGGCGCTCGCCCAGGAGGCCAGGAGCCGCCAGGACCTCGGCCGCGGCCTGCTCGCCCTGCTCTCCGCCGACCCCGAGGAACGCGCCGCGGCCTCCATCGAGGTCCCCGGCCCGGTCACCGCGGTCGCCGTGCGCGAGTCCAGCGAGCGCGTGGCCGCCCTCTGGACGCTCCCGCGCGGCGTGCTGGCCCGCACCGGCTCGCCCGTCGCCCTGCTGGCCCCCGCCCACCTGGCCGGAGAGGTCGCCCAGACCCTGCAGAGCGCGTACGGCACCGCCGCCGGCATCGGCGCCCCCAGGAACGACCCGGCCGAGGCGTGGCAGAGCTGGCGCGAGGCCCGCCAGGCGCTGCGCATCGCCGAGCACTTCCCCCGGCACGCCCCCATCGCCCGCTGGCAGGACCTGGGCGTGCACCGCCTGCTGGCCCGCCTCGGCCGCGCCGACCTGCGCGAGCTGGCCGCCGAGACCGCCGCCCTCGACGCCGAGCTGGCCCAGACGCTGGAGGTCTACCTCGATCTCGGCGGCCACGCCCAGAAGACGGCCGCCGAGCTGGGCGTCCACCGCCAGACCCTCTACTACCGCCTGGGCAAGGCCGAACGCCTCCTGCACCGGGACCTGTCCGACGGCGACGACCGGCTGACCGTGCACCTCGGGCTGAAGGCGGCCAGGCTGCTGCCTCAGGACGGCCGGTAGACCTTCACCCAGTCCACGTACATCGACACCGTCGCGGGGGTGGAGGAGTCGCGGCAGCGCGGCTCGCACACCACGTCGTTCTGCAGCGCCAGGCCCATGCGGTCGCCGTCGGGCACGTACGGGCCGCGGTAGTCCCACACCTTCCTGCCGTCCAGCCAGAACGTCAGCCGGCCGGGCAGCCAGTCCACGGCGGCGGTGTGCCAGCGGGTGAAGTCGGCGCGCAGCTGCCGTTGCGCCCGTCCGCGCCCGCCGTGCACGAAGATGCCGCCGCCCTGCCGGCGCGGGTCCACGATCTCGGCGAAGTCGACCTCGGCGTAACCGTCGCCCTCGCTCTGGGCGGTGGGCCACAGCAGCGCGACCGGCGTGTAGCCGTTGCCCGCCTCGGCCCTGAACCGCACCTCCCACCTGCCGTAGCGCTGGGTGAGCCGGGTGGCCACGCCGCCGGACAGGTCCTTGCCGCCGTACCGGCCGCCCTTGAGGCGCAGCATCCCGCCTGCGACCGTGGCGGCCCGGCCCGTACGGGGATTACGGGCCGCGTCCGGCGAGTGGTAGACCATCCATTTGCCCGTGTCGACCGAGGAGCCGTCGAAGTTCTCGACGAGGACGGGCGCGCCCCACCTCGACGTCTCCGCCTGTGCGCTCTGGGGCAGGGCGAGGGCCGTGATCAGCGCCGCCACCGCCGCCCGCTTCGAACCGCGAGTAGCCATGCGGACCATCGAAGCAAAGATCTCACTCTGGTAACAAGGGCCCCTTCCGGACAGGTTGGGCGCCGGCGGTCACGCCTGGGAACGGCGGAAGGCGGACGGCTTCCGCCGCCCGCCTCCCGCGTGGTCTCCGTCACGGTCTCCGTCAGGCGCAGGCCGACTCGTAGACGCGGACCAGTTCCTGGCTCACGCGCTCCCAGGAGTAGCGCGAGCGCGCCCGGTCGGCGCCGGCGTACCCGAGCGCGGTGCGCAGCGTCGGGTCGCACAGGATCTCGCGGGCCAGCCGCGCGGTGCGCGCCGGCCGGTCCGGCGGGACCAGCAGGCCGGTCACGCCGTCGATCACGGAGTCGAGGTGGGCGCCCACGGCCGAGGCGATCACCGGCACGCCGCAGGCCATGGCCTCCAGCGCGACGACGCCCGTCGCGGCCTCGCGCGGCACCGACACCACGGCGTCCGCGCTGCGCATGAGCTTCGGCACCGAGGCCCGCTTGACCTGCCCCAGCAGCGTCACCCGGTCGGCGACGCCGAGCTGCTCGGCCAGGGCGCGCAGCCGGCGCGCGTCCCTGTCGTCGTCCAGTTCCTCGGGCTCGGGGCCGCCGGCGATGACCAGCTCGACGTCCGTCAGCCCCTGCAACGCCCGCACCGCCGTGTACGCCCCGCGCTCGGGGGACAGCGGGCCGACGTGCAGCAGCCGCTTGCGGGCGCCCTTGGTGGCGATCGCCCCGCGCCGCTGGAAACGCTCGGTGTCCACGCCGTGCGGCACGATCGCGATGTTCCCGCGCGGCACGCCCAGCCTGATCAACGCCGACTCCTCGTCGCCCGAGCCGGCGATGACCGCCTTGGCCCGGCGTCCGAGCGCCCGCTCCAGCTTCTGGTGCGCGGCGTCCACGGTGTGGAAGGTCTGCATGACCGGGACGTCCAACCCCTTGGCGCCCGCCACGGCGGCGAGCCCCCCGGTCCACGAGTGGGCGTGGATCACGTCCGGGCGCTCCTGGTTCCAGCGCTTCATGAGGTGCTCGCCCACGTCGTTCAGGTACGGCACGACGTCCTCGGGCGTGAGGTCCTTGGCCGGGCCCACGTCGATCTGCTCCAGAGTGACCCCCGGGGCCACCCGCGTCTTGGGCTTGCCCTCGGCGTCGTCACGGCGGGAGTAGATGGTGACGTGGTGTTCGCGGCCCAGCTCGCGCGCTACGGAGAGGATACGGTGGCGCTGGTTTCCCTTGGCGGACGCGACGATCGCAATATTCATGGCACACCTCAGCGTGGAAAAGCCTTCAAGGTGTGCCTGCGTCTTAGGCACGTTGTTCTACGGAAAGACAATACCCATGTTTAGCCGGATAGCAAACCCCCGCAGATCAGACACCCTTGAGGGCCAGGACGACGATCTCGTCCCACACCTGGCCGCCCGAGAAGGCGTGCCGGTCGGCCTCCACGGCCTTGACCACGGTGGCCGGTGACTGGCCCGCGCAACGGCCCAGCACGTCGGCCAGCCGCTCCTCGCCGTACGGCTCGCCGGCGTCGTTCCTGGAGGAGATCAGGCCCTCGGAGTAGAGCACCAGCGTCTCCCCGACGGAGACGGTCAGCTCCTGCACGCCCGTCTCGGCCTCGGGGGAGATGCCCATCGGCACGCCGCCGCCCGCCGCGAAGCGCACGTTGCCGTCGGGCTGCAGCAGCGCCGCCGGATGGTGACCGGCCGAGGAGAGCTGGATCGTCCGGCCCTTGACGAAGCCCACCACGGCCATGACGAACATGCCCGTGCCCTGCGCCACCAGAGCCTCGTTGACCTTGCGCATCACCAGGTCGGGATGGGACTCCCAGGTGCTGAGCACCCGCAGCCCGCCGCGCACCATGGCGCTGACCGAGGCCGCCTCCTCGCCCTTGCCCGCCGCGCCGCCCAGGGCGAACCCCCAGCCGCCCGCGACCGGGAACACGTCGTAGAACTCCGCGCCCACCGACGCACCCGGATGGTAGACCGCCGACGCCTCGTAGCCGGGCACGTCGGGCAGGTTGCGCGGGGCCACGCTGGCCGACAGCGCGTCGGCGGCCCGCGAACGGCTCTGGAAGCTCGACTGGGCGCGCACGGCCAGGCCGAGCTGCATCCCGACGTCCTGCAGCACGCCCAGGTCGGCCAGCGAGAACGGCGGCCGGTCGTGCGTGCGCACCAGCGTCAGCACGCCGTCGGACTGCCCGATCGGCACCGACAGCAGCGAGCCGGCGCCCATCGCGGTCAGCAGCGGCCCGTCGGCGGTGAAGCCGAGCAGCGACTCGTCGTCGACCATCTCGTGCACCACGCCCGAGCCGCGCTCCAGCACCTGCATCACCACCTGGCTGCCGGCCGGGTCGGCCGACTCCACCAGCCGCACCAGGTCGCCCAGCGGATGGTTCTTCGGCGCCACCACCACCGAACGCCGCGGCAGCCCGTCGCGCACCAGGTCGGCGATCACCCAGTCGGCCCACTCGGCCGCCAGCAGGCGCGTCGTGCGCGGCAGCGCCACCGGGCGCAGCAGCGCCTCCTCGTCCAGCAGCAGCCCGCCGACCCTGGCCAGCAGGTCCTGCCGTTTGGACGCGGCCAGCAGCAGCGCCCCGTCGGACTGCTCGGGCCGCCGCCCCCCGGGCTCGGGGAGCTGCACCTCGGTGGGCAGCGCCACGGCCGCCACCATCTGCTGCGGCTCGCCCGGCATCGTCACCCGCGTCAGCGCGAGCTGCACGGTGTGCGTCCGCCCCTGGTGCGCCAGCCGCGTCTCGAACGCCGACGGCTGCCCGGTCTGCAGCACCGAGTTCAGGTGCGAGCGGAACGCCGCCCGCCTGGAGACGTCCACCAGCAGCGGGAACGACCGCCCCACCAGGTAGCCGTCGGGGCTGCCGAGCACCCGCGAGGTCTCCGGGTTGATCCGCCGGACCACCCCGCCGCCGTCGAGCACGATCACCGGCACCGGGAAGGCCCGGAACACCTGGCGCAGCAGCTTCAGCTCCCGCTGGGTGCCGTCCTTCTTGCTCGCGGCGCGCTTGGGCGCCTTGCGCAGCGCCTCGCGCGCCTCGGCGAGCAACTCGGCGGCGGTGTCCAGTTCGGCCAGGGCCGCGTCGAGCGTGGGCGCGAGGTCGGTAGGGTAGGCGGTCCTCGCCTCACGCAAGGACGACACGCGTCCCGCCAGCGCGTCCAGAGCGTGTTCGAGGTCCGGCATGGTCATCCTTTGACGCTACGCCACCGGGGATAACGGTAGCCATAAGGGGTAGGGGCTTCTTGCTATGGAATCGACCGCGATGATCACTCCCGGGCTCGCCCGAGACCTGGCGGCGCTGGGGCGACTGGGTGAGGACACCTCCACGGAGAGCGTGTTGCGCGGCCTGACCACGGCGCTGGCGGCCGGTGTGCCCGGGTGCTCGGGCGGCTCGGCCGAACACTGGCGCGACCAGCGGGTGCTGGTCTCCGGCTCGCACAGCGAGCTGATCATGCTGGTCGAGGGCGAACGCGAACTCGGTGAGGGACCCTCTCTGGAGGCCCGCCAGAGCGGCGCCCGCGCGAGCGTGAGCGACGTGCTGAGCGACAGCCGCTGGCCCCGCTACAACGCACTGGCGACCCGCTGGGGGGTGCGTTCGGTACTGATCGTGCCCATCGAGGTGGCGCCGGCGCAGCTCATCGTCGGACTCTACTCCGTGCGGCCGGGTGCCTTCTCCCCGCAGGCCGCCCACTCGCTGGCCGACATGCTGACCGAGCAGGTCGGGGTGGCCATGGCGAACATGTGGGAGTTCGAGGAGGTGCGCACCGACGCCGCCCAGCTCCAGGAGGCCCTGGCCGGCCGGTCGGTCATCGACCAGGCCAAGGGCATCATCATGCAGACCAGCGGATGCACGGCCGAGGCCGCCTTCGAGGAGCTGCGCAGGATCTCGCAGCACCATCAGGTCAAGGTGGCCGATCTGGCCAGGCTGCTGGTGGAGGAGCACCAGCGCAAGTCGACGCGTCGCTCATAGGGCCTCAGCCGATGGCGGCCAGGGCGTCGTCGAGCGTGTCGTACAGCGGCAGACGCTGGGCCAGCCCGGTGATCCACATCACCTTCGACTTGGAGTACTCCACGCCGACCAGCGCGAACTTCGCACGTGAGGCCAGACTCGTCTGCCAGTGATGGACGATCAGCCCGAGTGCCCGCGAATCCATGAACGTCACCCCGGCCAGATCGAGTATCAGGTCGGCTCCGGCCAGCGACAGGTAGTCGGCGAACTGCTCACGCGTCGTGGCGTCGAGCACACCGTCGACCTTGACGACGGTGATCTCGCCGACGGGCGATGACGTCAGGCTCAGGGCGGCCACGGGCCCCTCGCCGTTTTCGGGCATTGTCACGAAGCAACCCTACTGTCACCACGCGACCGAGGAATACTTCCCGCGGCAGGGGGGAGACTGGGACCGAAGTCCAGCAGAGGGCTTCCGTCTCGAGAGTAGAGCGAGGCGTGCCTCTGCCTGGGCTTTTCTGCTGGCGGAGGCCGCCCTGCGACCCATATGAGGAGCAGCGATGGCTGTGCAGGAGTACGTCCTCGAGGAGATGACCGCGGAAGAACTCCTGGCTGAGATGGTCAGGGAAGACACACCCGACAGCCACAGGGAGCGGCTGCGCGAGCGCATCGTGGAGATGCACCGGCCGCTGGCCATGGAGATCGCCAGGCGTTACCGATACCGGGGCGAACCTCTGGAGGACCTCCTCCAGGCCGCGTACGTCGGCCTGATGAAGGCCGTCAACGGCTTCGACCCGACCCTCGGCCACGCCTTCAGGGGCTACGCGGTCGTCACGATGACCGGTGAGGTCAAGCGGCACTTCCGCGACCGCACCTGGGCCATCCGGGTCCCGCGTCTCTACCAGGAGCGACGGTCCGAGCTCAACCGGCTCGTCGCCGACCTCAGCCAGGACCTCGGCAGGTCCCCGACCGTGGCCGAGCTGGCCGCGAAGATGAACATCTCGGAGGAGGACGTCCTGCTCACCCTCGACGCCTCGGCCGCGTACAGCACGCTGTCGCTCGACGCGCCGCTCGGCACCGACGACGACGCGGCCTCGCTCGGCGACGTCATCCCCGAGGACGACGACACGCTGAGCACCATGGTCGACCGCGAGGCCGTCAAGCCGCTCATCGACGCGCTGCCCAGCCGCGAGAAGCACATCCTGCTGCTGCGCTTCTTCGGCAACATGACGCAGGCCGAGATCGCCGCCGAGTTCGGCATCTCGCAGATGCACGTCTCACGGATTCTCCGTAAGGTACTCGACCAGCTCCGCAGTGAGCTGCTGGTCGGTTAGCCGCTGGCCGGCTGGTGAGAGAAAGGCGAGTCGCCGGGTGAACGAGGACGTCGAGCCTCAGTCGGGCTACACGAGCCCGCCACCCGGCGTGCCCGTGAAGGAGCTGCGCTTCCGCCTGCCGGATCTGCCGGAGGTCCGGCAGTTCGCCGAGGACGAGGCCCGTGCCGTGGGGATGCCCGAGGAGGCGGTCGGCGACTTCGTCATCGCGGTCAACGAGGTGGCGACCAACGCGGTCACGCACGGGGCCGACCGGGCGGCCATGCGGACCTGGGTGATCAGCGGGGACCTGGTGGTCGAGGTGCACGACGAGGGCTTCTGGAAGCCGGGGCCGCTGCCGGGGGCGGTGGGGGGGATGGGGTTGTGGGTGGCGCGGCTGCTGTCCTCTGATTTCACGTTGCGGGTGGGGAGCGGGGGGAGCACCGTGATCATGAGGTTTCCCGGTAAGGGGTGATCCTCGGGGAAGCCGGCTTCGGCGCCTGGCCCGGATGCGCTGGGCCTGTCTTCGTCGATCTTCGCCGATCTTGAGGTCGACTCTTCTTCACGTCGTGCTGGCCCGGGTGTATAGCGATTTGTCTGGATATTTAGCGCTATTTAGTTCTTTGTGGTGTTTGAGGTGGTTCGGGTGGGAGGCCAGTCGGCCTCCCACCCTGACCGGCGTTCAGCGGCTGCTCAGCGGCTGCTCAGCGCCTGGGTCGGCGGCTGGTCGGTAGCCTGCTCAGCGGCGGCTGCGGCCGCGCCAGTGGCCGGTCCCGCCGCGGATGCTCGCCGTGCCGACGCCTGCCTGATGCAGGGCCAGCAAGGTCAGCCCCAGCAGGACGAACGTCATGCCGGAGATCCCGCCGATCTTCACACCCACGAGGTCGAGCAGGAAGCCCAACCCGAAGATGATCGCTGCGACGACTGCGAGCATGCCGATCACCTCCTCGTTTCAGCGGACAGATTGTGCGTGGACAGCGCGAGCAGCCGCTCCAGGACGTTGCGGTAGTCGCGGAACGCCTGACGCAGGTCCTCGGTGTCGGGGGAGTCGACGTCCTTCCAGCGTTCGCGCAGAGCGCCGGTGCGGCTGGTGAGGGAGTTGGTCAGCGACTCCACCACCTCGCCGACCAGGCCGTCCGCGCGCTGGATCGCCTCGGCGGGGTCGTCCACGAAGGACGCCTGGACGTCCCGCCAGCGGGCCTGCACCTCGGCGGGGTCCTGGTCGAACAGGGCGACCTCCAGAGGAGCCGCGTGCGAGGGGACGTCATCGACCGGAGCGCCCTCGACGGGCGCTCCCTGGACGGGCGCCCCTTCTAGGGGAGCCCCCTCGACCGGCCGCCCGCCCTCGCCGAACTCACCGTCGGTGCGACGGTGGTCGGTGAGACCGCTGTGGGCCGCCAGCCCGTCGCGGGCCGCCCCAGCTGGGGTCAGGTTGTCACGCGCCAGATCGTCGTCGTCCCGCTCGCCGTGCACCAGGACGTCGTCGTCCTGGGCTCGCCCGTCATGGGCCAGTTCGTCGTGGGGCCGGTCGCCGCGCACCGACCTGTCCTCGGACGGGTCGCCGTGCACCAGCACATCATCGGACCGGTCACTTTGGACCAGCACATCATCGGACCGGTCGCTGTGCACGAGCACGTCGTCGGACCGGTCGTCGTGGCGTGCCCCGGGGCCGGACAGCACGTCCCGGGAGGTCTCGTGCCCGGGCGTCTCGTCGGCGGGGACGCCGGCGTGAGCGGGGTCGGGGTCGGGGGAGCGGTGATCGGCACCGTGTCCCAGAGGGGTCTCGCGGTGCGGCTCGGTCGGCAGGTCGCCGGCGTCGCCGGTGCTCGCGTAGGGGTCCTTGTAGGACGGCTCGTCGTCATGATCCCGGTCGGGGACCGCGGGGGCGTACCCGTGGCTCGCCGAAGTGTGACCGGCGTCGTTCGGGTAGCCGCCGTCGTGCCGCCCGGTGGTGTCGTCGTAACGGTCGCCGGACCCGTCGGTGAGGTCCCGGTGCTCGCCGTCCCTGCCGGCCTCGTCCGACCGCTGCGACGGGACCTTGAGCTCGTCCTCACTTCTCCTGCTGCTGCTCATCTACGTTCACCGCCCTCGCGTGGTCTCGTGCAGCAGTTCCTCGAACAACGCGCGGTAATGAACCATGGCCTGCCGGAGCTCCTCGGTCGAGGCTTCCTTCCTGGCCGCCCGCCCGCTGATCTCGTGGGCCGTCCTGTAGTGGTCGAGAGTGGCCGCGTGCCCGACCGACAGATCGGACAGCCGCTGCTCGAAGTCGTCCGTGGGGTAGCCGCGGTCCGCCATCACCGAGGTGACGAGCTGATCCGCCTCGGTCACCGCGAACCCGGGGGCGTCGACGAAACGCTCCTGGACCTCGGTCCACCGGTTGGCGTACGCGTCGCGCGTCTCCTCCGGCAGCGGCCGGATGTCGAGCTCGGAATGGCGCTGCTCGCGGGCGATGAGCTCCCGCTCGGCCTCACGCCGGTTGTCACTCTCGGCCACCGTACGCTCGTACTCAGGGCCGAAACGTTCGCGGAGACGGCTGCGGCGTTGCTGCTGTAGCACGACATAGCCCACTGCGGCGAGCGCCACCACCGCGACCACGACGACGGCCACCCAGATCAAGGTGGTCATTGATGTTCGCCTCCGGTCTCTGTAATGAGACCTGCGACTGCCCACGATCAAGGCCGTCGAAACTCGCGTGCTCAGTGAGCTGCAAGCCCTCTCCTGGCGGCCTCCAGCACCGTCGCGACGTGCGAGCCCGCAGGTGACGCCGGAACCTCACTGAACCCCTCAGCCGCGTCGTACCGGACGTCCAGCTCCGCGTCCACGAGCCGCTGCGCCCACCGCAGCGCCGTGTTCAACCGCTCCGCCGCCGGCGGCTTCCCCTGCGCCGCCGCCGACAGGTTCCGCAGATTGGTGGCCGGCCCGGACTGCGCGTGCACGCGCGCCAGCTTCCACGGTACGGCGGCACTGTGGTCGAGCATCGGCTTGGCCAGCCCGGCGGCCCGCTTGGCCTGGAGCACCCCCGACTCGGACACCCCGAAATGAGCGGCCAGCTCCTGCACGCTCATCCCGCCGGCCACCAGCCGCGCCAGCTCCGCCCGATCAACGCTAGGCCTCCGCCCCACCACGCCCTCCGCTCCCGCTTTCCGTGTACGCGCCTACCTCCGATGTGCGCTAAGGTTATGACGTCCCGCCCCGCAGGGGGCGGCCGACACAACCGGGACGTAGCGCAGCTTGGTAGCGCACTTGACTGGGGGTCAAGGGGTCGCAGGTTCAAATCCTGTCGTCCCGACCAGGTTTTAGCTGGTCGGTAAGGGTGTCACTCGAATGGGTGGCACCCTTACGCATTGGTGAGTGACTAACTGAGTGACTACCGGGCGAAGATCTCATCCATCGCCGCAGCTCCTTGTAGGAGTACGGCCGGATCTGCTTCCGATAGCGGAAGATCGTGTGACGAGCATGGCCCCGGCCATTCTCACCGCTCAGATAAGCCGCAGGTCGGGCGGAATTAGTGGCAGGAAGCAGGGGCTCGAACTCGGTGCCTGCGGATTAGTACCAGGTGCGCTCCACGTACTTGCCACGCACGCTCTTGTAGACGCCATACAGGGTCTCCAGGCCTCCGATGACCATGAGGACCAAGCCGACCTTGGACGGTGTGAAGATGAAGATCTCCCCATCCGGTCCGAACAGCCAAAGCGCCAGTCCCACCACGAAGGTGATCGAGCCAGTGAGTAGCGTTTTACGGACGGAGGCCATAAACGATCCTTTCGAGAGGGTTGGGCGGGCGGTGTCTTCGAAACAGCCTATTCAGGCCCTCTTCGCGCGGCTTCCTGCCAGTTGAGGAAATCGGACTACATCCTTTGACTGACACCACCCCGCCCCGCGATCCCAACCTCGAAGTGGTCCTTAGAACGCCTAACAGAATGATCTCTGTTGTGCTTTGCTCTCTCGCTGTAGCCGAGAGAGGGGCGCGGGTGGCCGAGCTGAAGCCGTGGGAGGTCAGCGACGAGTTGTGGGCGGTGATCGAACCGCTTCTGCCGCAGCCCAGCGGCGGTTCCGGCATCCAGGGCGTGAGCGGCTGGATGACAGGCCGGACGTCGCCCATGCGCTCAGCCGTCATGTCCGGTGGGGTTCATACGCAGGTGGGGAGGTAGCGGCTCGTGGGGATGAAGTCGCTGATGGAGAGGGAGTCCGCCGCGCTCAACCTCGTCACCTCATCCGTCGTGACCGGTTCCGCCCCGAGCCCGGCCGACCAGAAGCGGGAGTCCGGGTCGAGCGGGTTGACGATGACGACGAGCGTGGTCCAGCCGTCGGCCCTGGTGAAGGCCCGTACGCGCTCCTCGTCGCGCTGCATGTGGTAGTCGACCTGGCTGCACGCGGGAGCGTCGAAGGTGGCGTACTGCACCGGATGTTGCGCCTTCTCGTCGTGGGACAGCACGATATGGACCTGGATCGTGGTCGGCAGGGCGTTCCCGTTCTTGACCGTGATCGTGCCGCCGGTCATGAGCGGGGTGGCGATGTCTACTTCGCCCGGTTCCACGGTGACGCGCAGGGCGAAATCGCGCCGGCCAGCCCGCTCAGAAGCCAGTCTCGCCTGCTGAACCTCCGATCGCTGCTGCTCGCTGACGCGCAGCGCGTTCATGGAGACGATGAACGCGGGCACCGACATGAGACTCCCGATGATCCCCGCGACGCCCATCCAGAGCTGGATGGAGGTGAGTCTGCGACGCAGAGGCCGACCAGTCCGGCGGCGCGTGGCGAGTCGCCTGGTGGTTCGAGCGGAGAGGCGGGGGTGACGGCGGTGTTCACGCATGTGCTCAGCGTGGGGGAGATGCTCAGGGGTCCGGAGGCGGATCGGCGTGTTGTGGTGTGTTGTCCTGGATGGCGTGAGTGTGCGGTGTTACAGCTTGGCTGCCCGCTGCCCGCTGCCCGCTGCCCGCTGCCCGCTGCCCGCTGCGCGACGGTGGCACGGGCCCCGAATCTGTGCAGGCTGTCGAGTGCCCGGCCGTAGGGTTCGGTGAAGGCGGGCTGGTGGGCGGAGATCGCCGAACAAGGTCTCGTCCTGCAGGAGGGCCAGGGGCGGTGAGCTGGCGGCCCGCCCGGTCCGCCAGCTCGGTCCGGCGCCGGTGCACCAACCAAGAAAGCGATGGGAGGTTGGGGCCATTGGTCTGGAGTTCGGATGTGCCATACGGCTCGCATTCCATCGCCGTCTGACCAGCCGGCTCAGATGGCTGAGCTCGACCGCCTCAGGGCCTACCTCGGCCAGGTAGAGGCGGCCGTTCCGCACGTCGACCGCCACTTCGCCCAGGAGCAGCACCCCTTTGCCGGGAGGCCGGAACTCCCCGACGCTGACCAGGCGCGGCAGCACCTGTGGGGTGCGGGTGAGCAGGTCGGCCGGGACGCGGCACGGGTGGAACGACAACTGGGCCGGTTCCGCGCCGGGCTCGACCGTGGGCAGGACGGCATGCGCCATGCCGAAGCGCGGGAACAGGTGCCAGGAACGGCCGTGCTGCGTACCGATCGCGTTGACGCAGATGGCTGGGTCCAGGTCGGCCGCATGCTGGTCGGCCGCTTCGAACGGCGTTCCTTTGACGGCGTGCGATGGGACGCCGTCGATGCAGCGTGCAGTATCGCTCGGGGAATCGCGGCAGCCAGGGCTTCGCCGTGGCCGAGCGGATGGACCGGATGCTGGTCGCCGTACACGATCGAGGTTGGCGCGTTGATCGGTGACAGCGGGGCGAGCAGGTCATGGGCGTCCATCCACGACCGGCGCGCCGCCCTGACCGGGAGCGCGACGGCTGGTCGGAGTCCCGCTCGCGGTCCTGTCCCGGCCTCCCGGCCGGTCAGCGTCCGATGGGGACCGCCGGGTAGACGCCTCCGTTGGCCACCTCCAGCGTGATGCTCGTGCGATCGTCCGGCGGGGCGGGATAGTAGACGTAGGCCCTGCTGGTCTCGCCTGCGTCCAGGACGGGCACGTAGTTCTCGACGAACTCCGTGGACATCTTGAGCGGGTGGTAACGCGCCTTGGTGACGGGATCGACGAGGATGAAGGCGCCGAAATCGGAGCCGGCGGAGAACTCGTGATCCCACCCGGAGAAAGGAGCGGGTAACGGGATGAACATGCCATCGGTGGTCTTGGTGATGTCGAAGGAGGCCACCACGTAGGCGCCGTCACGATAGAGCGGCAGCACGTCCACGTTGAGTTTGTCCGCTTGGCTGCGGAACGACCAGGTGAAACCGGCCACCCGCGCTCCTGGGTCGGCGCGGAAGGGGGCCGCCGCTCCCGTGGAGCCGCGTACTCGGTCGGGGGAGGGGCTTGTGGTGGTGGCCACGTCCGGGCCCTGTTGCCTGATGGAGTAGGAGATCTCTACGCGGCGGTTCCTGGCCCGTCCTGCCGGATTGTCGCTGCCGTCCTGCTTCTGGTTCTTGGCGATCGGCTCGCTCTCGCCCTTGCCTTCCGGTCGGTACTGGTAGTCGTTGCCGAGCCTGGCGGCGAGATACTTCTGCACCGCCTCGGCTCGTTCGACCGACAGGTTCTGGTTGTAGTCGTCGGAGCCCTTGTCGTCGGTGTGGCCGGTGATCGTGATGGGCGGTTTGGCGGGGTCGGCCCGTCGCCTGGTCTCTTCGACTACGTCGTCGAGTACGGCCGCCGCTTTCGTGCTCAGCCGTGCCTTGTCGAAGGCGAACAGGACGTCGGTGCGCAGGCCGATCGTCTCCGTGTCGCCCGCCTGGGTAGTGGTCTTCACCGGTGTCTCCACGAGTTCGTTCACGTCGGAGACGGCTGACCAGATCTCGCCGTCCGGTACGACGACGGGCCACTGGAACGTGTCGCCGGTCTTCGGCAGTTCGGAGGAACTGCGCTCGCGGGCGGTCGGCTCGGCGCCGCCGTCGGTGACCGGGATGCCGGTCATCGGGCCCATCGGCATGTCGGGCACGATCGACATCGTCCTGGCGGCGGCGGCAAGCGGCGGGAAGTAGACCTCCACCGGGTAGCGCACGCCTGGCACGAAGTCGTCGGGATAGTCGGCAGTGGCGATGCGGTGCCTGGTGCCGAAGGCGTCGCCGTTGTGGTCGTTCTCCCGCAGGGTGAAGTAGACCTTCCTGCCGATCGGGTCGAACAACCTGAACCTGGCGAAGGAGGTCGGCATGGTGCCGTAGCCGAAGTCGCCGGCGGTGTCGGTGGTCGCCGTGGTCATGATGTCCATGCGTAGCACGGTCAGCTTGGCGTGCCGCTCGATGGCCCGCACCTCGATCTTGAAGGGGGTGGCGATGTAGAAACCGGCCATGCCCTCGCTCACGTAGCCCGCCTCCGCCGTAGCCGGGGCGGAGGGCGGCACCGAGGGGCTGGTGCTGGAGGCCGCGGCCGGCGGGATGTCGCGCACCGGCTGATCCTTCGGCCCGCATGCGCAGGTCAGCGTCGCTGTGAGCACAAGAACGGTCGCTCGCAAAAGGTGCATACCGACACAATCTTCTATGTCTGACAAGTCAGCCCGCCAGGCCATGGATCACCTGAGTGGCACACCTGCAGATCGGCCAAACCATCCCGTCGATTCGCGAGCGGACGGCACCGTCAGGCGTCCGGCCTCGGGCATGTCGACCCGCACAGCCAGATGCCGACCTCCCTGAGGCGCCTACGACGCCGCCGAGCACGTCGAACGCGTGCGCAGCCCGATAGTTTCATCCTCCACTTATATAAGTCAATGCTGATAAAGCTGAGGATGGTCGGGGAAGACCTCGGGAAGTGGTTCGAGCAGACGATCGACTGCCGTAGTCGTGCCGGAACGCGGACTCATCGTCCCCGCCCGGCAGGCCGAGCCCCACCGCGCAAGAGCGTCACGGATGGCGGCCAGTGGATCTCGGGCCGTCGAGCAGGAAGAGCGAGAACGGATCAGCCGCCGTGACGAACGGCTTCTATTGGATGAGCCACTGCTGGTCACGGTAGCTGCTGTTGCAGCCCCACAGGGTCGCCCTCTTGCCGGGTGTCGCCTCGCTGTGCGAGATGACCAGGCACAAACCTGTCGCGGCGTTGACCAGCCGGCCGCCCTGATGGCTCCAGTACTGGACGGAGCCGCCGTTGCACGGGTTCTGGACGGCAGGCTTGCCCGGCTTGCCCTCGCCCTTGCCCAGGCACATCCCGGACGCATTGTTGACGAGCTGACCGCCCTTGCGGATCCACTGCTGCTCGGGGCCGCCCGTGCAGGTCCACTGGATCACCGCCTTGCCCGCGACGGCTTCGCCGTGGGGGACGGCCAGGCACAACCCGGTCGCCTGGTTCCTTACGGTCGAGGCGCGTTGGGCAAGCGTGGGAGTGGGAGCGGGGGTGGGCCGTACGGTCGGTTCCTGGGGCTTTGGCGATTCCGCGGGACGCGTAGGGGTGGGAGTGACGGTCTTGGTCACCGTGGGCGTCGGCGCGGGCCTGCGCTTCTTCCTTGTCGGGGTCGGGACCGGCTGTGGATAGACCGGGACCTGTACCGTCACCGTGGGGTTCGGGGTGGGCCGCTTGCGCTTCTTCCTCGCCGGAGCGGGCGTGGGCGTGGGGGTCGGTGTGGGGGTCGGCGTGGCGGCCGGGCGCGCGTTGTTCGCGAGCAGCGTGGTCTTGGGCGGCTCGTCCCGGCCGCCCAGCAGCAGCCATCCGGCGACCACGCCGATCACCGTCACCACCGCGATCCCGGAGATGACGGGCACCCGCAGGTCGCGCTTCTTCCTGGGCGCGGGCGGCCGCACCTGTGGTTGCTTACGGGCGGCCAGAGCGGGAGCGGACGGGGTGCCGCTGATCAGCAGCTGCTGCGCGTACTGCGCGGGCGGGCGGGCAGCCGGGTCCTTGGCCAGGCAGGCGGCAACGACATCGCGTAACGCCCCCGACATCGTCCCCAGGTCCGGCTGGCCGCGTAGGATCCGATCGAAGACGGCGGCGGGCTCGCCGTCGCCGAACGGCGGGCGTCCCGTCGCGACGTGGACGATGGTGCAGGCCCAGGCGAACATGTCGCCCGCCGGGGTGAACTCGTCCGCGGCGACCTGCTCAGGGGCCGTGTAGGCCGGGGCGCCGCCGCGCGAGAGGCCGAACCCGGTCACGGTGGCGCCTTCCGGGCCCTGGATCACGTTGCCGGGGTGCAGGTCACCGTGGACGATCCCGGCGCCGTGCAGCGCGCCGAGCGCGGTGAGCGTCCTGATCGCGACCTGGTCGAGCTCGTGGCCGCCACGCGGTCCTTCGACCGACACCAGCTCGGCGAGGGACGGCCCGGGCACGAACTCGCCGGCCACGTACGCCCATTCGCCCACGCTGCCCACCTCGATCACGCGGGCGGTACAGAAGGGCGGCAACTGGGCCAGCAGGTCGTACCCGCCGGGCGGCAGGAACGCGTGGATCGCCACGGCGAGGCCATCCGCCCGCCGCCCGCAGAAGACGCGCTCGCCCAGCCGTCCTTCGAGCCGGTACCCGCCGATCGCGACAGGGTCGTTGCCGCGTAGTGCCTGGATCATCGCCAAACCTCCGGAGGCCCAAAGCTAGCAACAAATGAGGCGGACGTGGCTAATGTTGACAATCTCCGTCAAATGCGATCCGGGTGCCTCTATTGTTATGCGCTGCGATCACCACGAATGGTTCGGAAGGGACAAGAAATGCCCCCCAGGCTTGGCGCGACCCCCGAGGCACTTGAGACGATGGGCAAGACATTCGTTCAGCAGGGCGAGGCGGCGCAGTCGATGAAGGCGGCGCTCGACGCCCAGGTCCAGCAGATCCCCGACGTCTGGTCCGGCGGCAACGCGGAGAAGTTCAAGGCGGCGTGGGAGACGTACAAGAAGACGTTCGACAATCTCCAGCGCGACCTGCAGGAAGCGCAGCAGGGCATCCAGAAGCAGAAGGCGGCGCTCATCGCCACCATGGGCGGGGGCGGCTGACCGGCACGTCCGCCGGACGAAGGAGCGGCGGCCGTCCCGCCGCTCCTCGCTCCTCGCTCCTCAGGGCACGGCCACCTGCACGCGTTCCCACGTGCCGCCCCTGAACAGCAGGGCCCGGCCGGGCGGCCCGATCCCGGTGGCGACGCTGCGCGGGAGCTGGACGCCGAACAGGTCGCCCTGGCCTGGCTGGTTGGGCCGCAGCAGGAGTCCCGACCGGGTCCGCTTCATGGCCACGACGGGGCCCGAGTACATGCTGTCCAGGTCGTCGACATTCCCGGCGCCGATCACGAGGTTCCCGCTGTCCCGCGACTCGCCGACGTGATCGGTGATCCAGTCCGCGAGCGGGCCGGAGTTCCCCAGCAGCTCCAGGTCGTCGATCAGCAGCGCGCAGCGGCCCGGTCCGGAGACGGCCTCACGTACGCGCTCGGCGTCGGCGTCACCGCCGAAGCAGGCCCGGACGCCCGGACGGCCGCCCAACTCGCGCAGGGGGCTGAGCCGCGGGGTGACGAGCACCGCCTGCCAGCCCCTGTCCAGCAGGCACGTCAACATCGTGCATAGAGCCGTGCTCCGGCCCGACTTCGGCGTCCCGGCCACCACCAGTGCCGGGCCGTCCTCGCCGGTACGGAGGAACCGCGCGCCCAGCGTGTCGCCGCCCACCCCGACCACGACCGCGTCCGGCGGCGGCTCCTGACCGGCCAGCGCGAGCGTCTCGGCCAGCGTGATGCCGGACGGCAGCGCGTCCACGCGGAACGGCCGCCGCCCCGGCGGCAGGCTCCCGTGCCGGCCCTTCGCAGTACGCGCCACCTGGTGCAGGGCCGCGACCTGCGCCGTGCCGGCCGGATCGCGGTCGAGGAGCGCGACCTGCACCTCCCGCAGCTCGGACGTCGCGCGGAAGGCGCGACCGGCGGGCATGTGCTCGGGAACGTCCCTGGTCTTCATCCCGACGTAGGTGTAGTCGGTGGGATCGGTGAGCCTGAGCACCAGCCGGTCGTCGAAGAGCGTGGCGATCCGCCCGACGAGTGTGCTGCGGTCCCCTGTCAGCACCACCTTCACCCCGGCGCCCGGTCCCTCCTGGAAGATCTGCATCCACTGGTCGATCAGCACGCCGTGGTCGACGGACTCGAAGGCCGCGTGGAAGCCCTCCCAGCGGTCGAAGAGCACGAGGACGTAGGGCAGCCGCTCCTCCGGCCGCACCGCGGCCCGCTGTTCGGTGACGTCGGCGAAGCCCTGCGCGGACAGCGCCTGCTGGCGCTCGACGATCGTCTCCATGAGGCGTTTGGTCAGCCGTCCCAGCCGGTCGGGTGAGTCCCGGCCGACGACCGCGCCGCAGTGCGGCATCCCGGCCAGGGGCAGCAGGGCGTTGTTGCCGCAGTCCACGCCGTACAGGTGCACGTCGGCCGGGCCGCACAGGAGGCCGGCCGACGCGGCGATCGCGCGCAGCACGGTCGAGCGCCCGGTACGCCCGCCGCCCACCACGAGCAGGTGCCCGGCCGCGGCGAGGTCGTAGTACTCGGTCCGCCGCGACTGCTGGGACGGCAGGTCGGCCAGGGCGAACGGCAGCCGCAGCGCCCGCCCGTCGGAGGGCGGCAGCTCGGACATGGTGACGAGCTCGGGCAGCGGAGGCAGCCACGGGCTGCGCGTACGTTCGAGCCCGAGCTGCGCGGCCGCCGCGCCCACCGCCTCCACCAGCACGGAGAGGTCGGTCAGCATGGTGGCGTCGTCCTCGTCGCCGCCCGCCGGGGCCGCGGGCAGCGTGACGCCGAGGTCCTGCCAGGCGACCGGATGGACGCGCACCTCCCGCGCCGCCGCCCGCCCCTGGCCCGGACGCCTCCCGCCGATCCGGGCCGACTGCACCGCGTGCAGCGAGGAGGCTCCTGACCTGATGAAACACCGTCCCGGAGTGGTCTTCGAGATCGCGGCGGCGTTGCGGGAGTCGATGACGTCCATGGACTCCTCGTTGCTCGTCACGCGCAGCGCGATCCGCAGGTTGGTGTTGGCCGCGATGTCGGGCGTGACCACGCCGCCGGGGCGCTGCGTGGCCAGGATCAGATGGACGCCGAGCGACCGGCCACGGCGGGCGATGTCCACCAGGCCGAGGATGAAGTCCGGCAGCTCGGTCACCATCGCCGCGAACTCGTCGATGACCAGGAGGAGCCGGGGCATCGGCTCCAGCGGCCGGCCCGCGTCGCGATAGTCGTTGTAGTCCTCGATGTCCTTGGCGTCCCCCCTGAGCAGCAGGTGCTCGCGCCGCCTGAGCTCGGCGGCCAGAGACTCCAGCGCCCGCTCGGTGAGGTGGCCGTCCAGGTCGGAGACCATGCCGACGGTGTGCGGCAGCTTGGCGCAGTCCTTGAACGCGCTGCCGCCCTTGTAGTCGATGAGCACGAAGTTCATCTCGTCGGGCCGGTTGTGCACCGCGAGCGAGGCGATCAGCGACTGCAGCAGCTCCGACTTGCCGGCGCCCGTCGTTCCGGCGATCAGCCCGTGGGGGCCGTCGAGGCGCAGGTCCACGCTGTGGACCCCCTCCGCGCCCACGCCGATCGGCACCCGCGTCGTCCGGCCCCTTTCCCACAGGGTGTGGATCTGCTCGGGGCGGGGGTTGGGCAGGCCGAGCAGGTCCAGCAGCCGGGCCGAGGACGGGATGACCGAGTCGGCGTCCTCGCGGCCGATGTCCCGCAGGGGTGCGATCGCCCGGGCCAGCCGGTCGCACCACTCCACGCTGACCTGGTCGCCGACGGCCTCGGGCGGCACGTCGTGCTGGGCGCCGCCGCGCAGCCGTACCAGGCCGGGGCGCTCGTGTTCGCAGACGGCCACGACCGTGCACTCCTCGGGCAGCAGCCGCTGGTCGTCGTCCACGCAGAGGGCGTAGATCCCCACCGTCGGCCCGAGCTGCAGGATCTGCGGAACTCCGGGCAGCCCGCGCAGCGCGCGGGCGCCGTCCAGCACCACCAGCACGTTGTACGGCTGCGCGCTGGCGTACCCGCCGGACGGTCCTTGCCCGAAGGAGAAGAGCGCACCGGCGTCGGGCGACCGGTGGAGTTCCCTGCGCGCGTTGATCTTACCGATCAGCTCGCCGATGCGCCGTGCGGCCGAGTCGGGGTCGTTGCCGACCAGGGCCACGCACTCCTCGCCCTCCCGGGGCACGCAGTGCGGCAGCCACCGGACCCAGTCCCAGTTCGCCGCGCCCTGCGGGTCGGCGCTGAGCACGACGACCGCCAGGTCGCGCGGGCTGTGCAGGGCCGCCGCCTGCGCGACCAGCCAGCGGGCCAGCGATCGGGAGGCGGCCGGCCACCCGGTGAGGCCGATGACCCCGGCCTGGGGGAGCGGCAGCACCACGGGCACCGCGTGCGACACCGGAACCGGCGGCTGCTCCTTCATCGCGGACATGACGCCCTGCTCCGGGACAAGCTCGATCTTGGACGGCAGGTCGGCCAGCCCGACCCGCAGATGCAGGGTGTCCGGGTCGTGCAGGCGGCGCTCCCAGAGGCGCTGCCGTGGGCCGACGGCGTTCAGGAACACCTCGGCGGGGTCGGGGAACTCGGCCCGGCGATCCCGCTGGTCGGCCCTGCGCAGCTCCTCCAGGCGTTGCTCGAAGGCCGTCATGCGGGCCTGGTACTCCTTCATGGCCTGGCGGTACTGTCTGCGCCCGTACCGCCGGTCGCTCCACCACTGCGCGACCATGGTGATCGGCGTCAGAAGCGCCATGAGCAGGAACCAGGGGGTGGACAGGGCGACGGCCATGACGACGCCGCCCACCCCGAAGATCACGCTCGCCAGCAGTTGGAGGCGGTGGTAGTCCTGGCGTGCCGGATGGCCGGGCACCTCGACGGTGTGCACGACGGCCGGCTTGTTGAGGCGCGGCGGGCGGTTGTAGGCCAGATTGCCCTCCGGCATGACGCTCACGTGCGCGTCCGGGGGAGTGGGCACGGCCAGCGTGAGGAGGGTCGTGCCGGCCTTGAGCACCCCGCCGGCCGGCCACGGGACCGGCTCGTAGAGCCGCTCGCCGTCCAGTGTGACGCCGTCGGCCATGGGCGCCACCATGACGCCGCCCGCCTCCACCCGTAGGTCGGCGACGCAGTCGGGTGCGGCGGGGTCGTCGACCGTGATCGTGCACCACCGGCCTGATCCGACGGTGGCCGTCCCGTAGCCCAGGCGGTGCACGCCGCCCGCGGACGGGCCGCCGCTGACCCGCACCTCGGCCACACCGGCGGGCTGATCGCCCTTCCTGGTGGCGGTGGCCGCCGTGGCGCTGAAGGCCACGACGTCGCCGTCCCGCAGCGCCGCGGCCACGGGCGCGTCCGGGTGCAGCGGCACGCCGTCCGCCCAGAGGCCCTGCGCCGGAACCTGGAGGTGCTTCTGGAAGGCGTGGACGAGGTGGCCCACGGTGGCGCTCTCGTCGCCGCTGATCACGACGTCACGCAGCCCCCGGCCGGTCAGCACGCTGAGGGAGAGGCGCATCAGGAACACCGCCCATTGTTCGCTTTCGCCACGCAGGCAGCATAGCGACCACCTTTCTCAGGATTTGTCATGATCATTCAGCTATCATGACGCTCCGGGGTGAGAATGATCATTCGGAAAGGTCGCTGCGCATGGGTTTTCTAGGCGGAAAACCGGACAACATGGACGCGGGTGCCCAAGGGATGGCCAGCGTTCACTCCTGCCTCACGGGAATGATGACCGAGGTGACAAGTGCTTTGCGCGGAGTCGCGGCAGCTTCGGAGAACAGCGTCCCCCCGGCCGCCAATGACGCCACCGCCGGTTTCCGGCGCACGGCCGGGCACCTGACGGCGGACGTGAATTACCTCGGCCAGGCGCTGCGGGCCATGTCGGCGAATCTGCGCAGAACGACGGGAGGCGAATGAGGTGACCGCCCCTTTCAAGGTGCCGAAAGGCGACCCGGGCGCGCTCCGCCGCGAGGCCGCCCGGCTCGGCCGCGCCGGCGAGGACCTGATCCGGGCCTCCAAACAGGTCGAGGCCCACGCGGTCACCGCGCTCAACGGCTGGACCGGCATCCATGCCGCCATGTTCGCCGTCACCGCCGGGGGCACCTTCACCGCGCTGGAAGTCGAAGGAAACGCCCTCAAAGCGGTCAGCCAGGGGGTGAAGAGGTACGCCGCGGCCCTGGAGAAGGCGCAGAAGGAAATGCGCGACTGGATCATCCGGGGATACGAGGACGACGAGAGGGAGCTCGCCAAGCCCGGCTTATCGGCAGAGCGGCAATCGTACCTGAGAGGCCGGTTATTTACCTTTTGGCCGCAAATGGCAGAAGGGAACAAGGGCGACCTTCTGCGGGACGGCGACAAGGCCACCGCACCCCTCTATGCGCTGGCCCAGCTGAAACTGGAGAAGAAGGCGGACCCCGACCCGAAGGGCCTGCTGGACCGTTTCCTGCACTCGGCGCAGTACAAGGGTTACGCGGCTTTCAAGGGCGCCACGGACCCCGTGCTCGCCTTCCTCGGGCTCTTGGACGGGGGCACCAAGGCCGCCACCGTGTTCCATTACCTGAAGCAGGGCGTGCTCGGCAAGATGGCCAAGCGCAAGCTCTCCAGGGCCGAGCTCGAGAAGGCGCTGATCAACCAGCTCTGGAGGGAGGGCGGCACACCGCGCGGCGAGCTGGGGGCCAGGGCCCGCGAGCTGGCCGGAAAGATCGCGGCCGCGAACCAGCGGGTGGAGACGGCCGAGCGCATCATGGCCGAGGCGCGGCCCCAGCTCGCGGCCGACCTGGGCGAGGGCCTGGCCGCGGGCAGGTACGCCAAGGTGGCCAAGGGGCTGGCCAAGGGCTCCGCAGTCCTGGGCATCATCGCCGGGGTCGACGACCTCATCAACAACCAGGACTCGGGCTGGGTCCGGACCGGCACCTACGTCGCCGGCGGCTCGGGACTCGCGGGCGGCCTGCTGGTCCTGTTCGGCGGCTTCATCGGCTCGTTCACCGGCGCGACGGAGGCGATCGTCATCACCGGCCTCGCCCTCGGGACCATCTCGGCGGGCTGGACGTTCGGCAAGTGGGGGGTCGAGAAGGGCAAGGAGAACAAGCAGGCCAGGGGCGTCGGCAACTGGCTGAAGAAGCACACGACCGACAAGGCCGTCGACGGCTGGCGGAAGCTCACCTGGTCCCTGACCCATCCTGCGAGGTGACATGGAATCCCTGCTCGAACGCGCACGGACAGCGTACGTGCCCGTCATCGCTCTCACCGACGAAGAGCTCACCGTGCTCGACGGCCCCGACGCCGACCAGCTCGCCCCCCGCCCCTGGTACGACTCCCAGGACCCGGCAGCCAGGGACACCGCTTGCATGGTGGCCCTGCGCAGCCTGATCGCGCGCGGCATCGCCCGCCCGGAGCCGACCGGCGAGGGCGACGACGACGTCGCGCTGCTGCTCTCCGACGACCTGCAGGACCTGCTCGCCGCCCGCCGTACGCCCCGGCACGTCGTGATGGCCGAGCGGATCCTCGCCGACAGCAGGCAGGCCCGCGTGTTCTACGTCGGCCCCGGGCCCGTGGCCGTGGAGGAGAACGTCAACGAGAGCGGCCTGCACGGCCTGGCCATCGGGCCGATCGAGCGGCTGGCCGAACGGTTCGCCGAGTTCTGCGACCCGCACGCGGGAGCCGGGCAGCGGCAGGGGAACGGGCTGCGGCGGGTCGCGCTCACCGACATCGCGCGCGGCGTGGGCCAGGACATCTTCGCCGAGGCCCTGGCGATCACCCAGATCAGCCACCACCGCCTCGGGCCGGCCGACGAAGTCGAGGAGACACGCTGGACGATCTACGCGCCACGGGGCCGCGTGGTGCTGGCCGAACCTGAGGCGGACGGCGAGGACGGCGTGCTCGTCCTGACCGATCTCGGGCCGCGCGAGCTCCGCGAACACCTCCTCGACCTGCTCCGCCCGTCTGCCTGAGCCCCCACGGCCCCACCCTGAACGGCCTGCCACCCGCCGGCCGCGTACCCGACCTCACCGGACAGGACAACTGGCGACGCGCGACGCCGTGCTCGTCAGCGCGGGGCTCGACGCGGTGACGACCGCCGCCGCTGTCCGAGGGACACATGCCAGGTCAGAGCAGGTGAGGCACTTCTCGGCGCCCACAGGTGGCGCACCCCATGCCGGAGCGCCCGCGTCCGAAGGGCCCGCTGACATCGAGGTCCTGTCGTCGATCAACGCGCCGGGTTCTGATCGGTCAGGACGCCCATGTACCGGATGACAAGATCCATATTGGCAGGCCGAACCGTGCGGCGGAGACGATGTCGCTGACACCCATGCTGGTCATCTGGGGGCGGTGAGGTCGGCGTTCTTGAGCCGCGCCAGACCGTGGACCTCGCCACCCACCTGGAGCAGCTGCACGACGCCCGAGCCCGTGGCGAGCGTCCTCCCGCTGATGCCCTGCTCGGCCTGCCACCTTGCCGGGCGGTCGGCTCATGTGCTGGCAGGCCCGGCAGGGCTTGCCTGAGCGGAGGCCGCCGAGATGCCCGCCACGCCCGGCGCCAACGAGACCGCCACAGCTGCGGTGAGCGCTACCGTGATCATACGAATCTGCGTGACGATCGCTTCCTCTCACGAAATGGATGAGCACCTTGCCTGACGTTGCGGTGCAACAGTCGGGCGGATCATGTGGCGAATTCGTTGAGGATGTGTTGACTCCCTGTCATTGAGCACGTTGCTCGGGGACCGCACGGCACTTCAGTCGGCCGTCGTTGCGAGCGGCCTCCCGGCTCACTGTGGATACCGGGCGGCCGATCGCCACGGCGATCGAACGTAGTGAGACTCCAGCCTCGAGACCGCGGCAGATCGAGTCCCGGTCCTCCGCGCTCAAAGGCACTGGCGGTCATCCCGTGTTCGGGGCGGGACAACAAGCATCTGCGCCGGGCGCTCGCCCGGTCCCACCGGACCCTAGCCAAGATCAGAGATCGCAACTGGGGCCACTGGCTGACTGGAGATGGGAAGTCCAGCAGCGAGGACGGCGCGCCGGATGACAGGAGCCGGACAAGCCGAGAGGTTCACGTCCGGGTCTGCGGGAGCCGGGGGAGACCTCCTCCGGCCACCCAACAGCCCTTGAGTTGACCCTTCTGACTGTGGCAGGGCGTCAGAACTCCCAGGTGTCGTCGCGCAGGAGCACCACCTTCCCGCCGGGCCCCAGCCCGGTGACCGTGACGTCCGGGCCGCCGACCATGAAGTCGACGTGCACGCGCGAGGTGTTCACGCCCGCCGCGTCCAGCCGTGCGGGGTCGTCCGTACGCAGGTGGGCGGGCACGCCCGGAGGCAGCCCTGCGCCCCAGGCCAGGTGGCAGGCGGCGTTCTCGTCCAGAAGGGTTTCCAGGTAGGTGATGCCGCTTTCGCCCACCCGCGAGGAACGGTCGACCAGAGCGAGCTCGCCCAGCCGGGCGGCGCCCGCGTCGGTGGCCTGGTGCGCGCGAACGACCTCGGCTCCGGCGCTCGCCCTGACATCGGTCACGACGCCATCGGCGAAGGTCAGCTCCAGGTCGCGGATGAGGGTGCCGTCGAGGGACAGCGGCCGGGTGGCGCGGACCGTACCGGCGACGCGGCGGTAGTCAGGGGTGGTGAACACCTCCTCGGTCGGCAGGTTGGCCTGGAACGGGCGGCCGTTGACGTCCTCCAGGCGGGCGGCGGTCCAGTGGGCGTCCGGGAGCAGGCCGATGGTCAGGTCTGTGCCGGGGCCCTCGAACCGCACGGCGTCCAGGCGCATGTCGGTGAGCCGTCGAGCGCGATCGAGCAGTTCGGCGATGCGCTGCCGCCACGCCTCGCGCGGGTCGGGTTCGTCGAGACGGAGGATGCGGCGCAGGTGCCGCCACAGCCTGGCCTGGTCGGGTTCGCCGAAGACGGCACGGGCCCACTCGGGGGTCGCGTAGGGGACGATCGTCCAGCGGACCAGGTTGTCGAGCTGGAGCCGCTGCCGTGAGGTCAGCGACGGCATGCGGTCCAGCCCGACGCGGATCGGATCCAGCCCGGCCAGGAGGTCGGGGGCGGCGGCGCCGCGGACGTTGACGATGATGCCGCCGTTGCGTCCCAGCTCGTCGTTGCGGGCGTCGAGCCACGAGGGCACCTCGGCCAGGCTCGCGGTGTCGGCGTGCCGGAGTCGGGAGCGTTTGGCGTGCGGGTCGAAGTACCAGATGTCGGCGTAGCGGGCGCCTCGGGCGTAGGCGGCCTCGGCCAGGGCGCGGGCGAGCGGGGCGTGCTCGATCTCGGCGTTGATCAGCACCCGGTCGTCCGCCAGCAGGGGCACGGCCACGTCGAACACGACGTCGGCATAGTCCGACAGGTCAGCGGGGGGAATGGTCAAGGGGGGCTCCTTCGTGTTCGTTGTGGCGTATCGGCAGGAACAGCAGCGCTCCGGCGGCGGACACGGCGCCCACGAGGGCGAAGCCGCCGGCCAGGCCGAACCGGTCGGCGAGGACGCCAAGGGACAGGGCAGCGCTGAGGAATCCGACGTCGAAGAAGGCCGTCGTGGTGGCGACGGCGGATCCGCGCTCGCCGGCGGGCAGGCCGTGCACCGCCATCCGCAGGAAGGCGGGCAGCCCGAGGCCCTGCCCGGCGCCGATCAGCGCGATCGCGCACCATGTCCCGACCGGCGAGGGCCAGGCGGCAAGCAGGATCGATCCCGTCCCGGTCAGCAGGAGGGAGGCGACGGCCAGGCGCGCCGGGGCCGCCATGGCGAGCAGGCGATGTCCGGCCAGCCGGACGGCGACGAGGACACCGCCGTAGACCAGGAAATGGAGGCCGCCGGAGCCGCCGCCGAGCGCGGCGAGGTGCAGCGGCAGGAAGGCGCTGATGGCGGTGTAGCCCCACACGGAGGCCAGGTAGCCGAAGCCGGGTCGTAGAGCGGACGTGTGGTACAGCCGGGCCCGCCCGGTTCCCGGATCCGGCCTGGTCCTCTCCGTGTCGGGGCTCATGGTCTTCGGCAGGGTGCGGCCGAGCACAGCCGACCCCAGCGCCACGGCCGCGGCCGTGATCCAGACGGCGGCGAACCCGGACGCGGCGTACAGCGTCTCGGCGATGACAGGCCCCGCGAGCAGGCCGGTGTTGACGACGGCGGAGAAGTGGTTGATCGCCGCGCCGGGCCGCCGGTGGTCGCTGGCCAGAGTGGCGAGGCCGACGTAGGCGAGCGCCTCACCGACGCCGGCGACGCCGCGCAGGACGAAGAAGAGCGGTAACTGTCCGACGGCGAGCAGCGCGAGGGACGTGCCGGACAGCAGCAGCGCGCCCGCACACAGGGCCGTGCGGCGTCCGGCCCTGTCGGCCAGCCATCCGGCCAGCGGGCGGGCGAGCACGCCGGCCGCGGCGGTGACGGCCAGCGAGACGCCCACCATGCCCGCCTGCTGGCCCAGTGGGCCGGTGAGGTATCGCGGAACCGCCGGGACGAGCAGTCCGATCGACAGGAATGCGCCGGTCGCGCAGCCGAGCAGGCGGCCGATCACCGTTCGTCACGTAATTCGAGCAGAAGCGCGGTCATGCTGACCTTGACGCCGTCGTGCGGCGGTCCGGCCTTGTCGTGCAGGAGCGCCACGGCCTGGTCGATCAGGCCGACGATCTCCTCCCAGACGGGCCTGGCCAGCCACACCTCGGCGTCCATGGACGTGCGCCGGCGATCGGTCTCAGCCAGGCGCCTGGCCAGGTCGGTGCTCATCGCCTGATGGAGGAGTTGCAGCCCCTCGGACCGGTCGAGGCGCTCGCCGCTGGACGGGTCGTACCGGTAGCGCAGCTGCGGGCGGCCCTTGCCTGCCCGCGGACGCTCGTCCGTCTGCTGGAGGAAGCCCGCTTTGGCCAGCTGGCGCAGGTGGTAGCTGGCCGAGGCGTGCGCGATGCCGAGTTCGTCGGCGACCTCGGTGGCCGACATCGACGCGCCGGTGAGCAGCGACACGATGCGGATACGCAGCGGGTTGGCCAGGGCGCGGAGAGGAACAAGGTCATCCGGATTTTCCAAAGGCACCTTGGGATATTACGTTTTCCCAACAGCTCTTGGGAAGAGGTGGCTCGCCGGCCGCTCAGGACGAGCGACATCCGTTAAGGTTCACCGATGCTGCTGACGATCCTTGGCGGATGCGGTGCGTGGCCGGCGGCGGGCCAGGCCTGCAGTGGTTACCTCGTGGAGCACGACGGGTTCAGGCTGCTCGTCGACCTCGGATCTGGGACGGTGCCGCGGCTGCTGGAACGGGTCGACGCCGATCAGATCGATGCGGTGTTCATCAGCCACGGACATCCCGACCACTGCGCCGACCTGAACCCGCTGCTACGGGCGCGCACTATGCGTGATGACCCGTCGGCGCCATTGCCGGTGTACTCGCTGCCCGGCGCCCTGGACGCGGTGCTCGCGCTTGACCGCCCGGGAGTGCTGACCGACGCCTACGTCCTGCGCGAGTTCACCGACGGCAGCAGATTCGACATCGGCCCGTTTCGCGCACAGACTCGCCTGCTGCCGCACTCGGTACCCAATGCCGGCATACGGCTGACAGCGGGCGGACGGGTGCTCGCGTACACCGGCGACAGCGGCCCGAGCCCCGACAGGGTGGAACTGGCGCGTGGCGCTGACCTGCTACTGGCCGAGGCCACCTATGTGAACCACGTCCCGGAGGGTTCCCGAGGTCACCTGACCAGCGCCCGTCAGGCAGGCCGGCAGGCGCTGGAAGCCCATGTCCGGCACCTGCTGCTGACGCACCTCCAGCCAGGCACGGACACCTCGGCCGCGCGAGCCGCCGCAGGGGCCGAATACGACGGTGAGATCGGCATCGCCACGTCCGGTCTCGCCGTCGACCTGTCGTGCGCCGAAGTCTCAGGGATCGAAGAACGTTCACCGGACGCAGGCTTGAAGGGGACTCCACCCTGGGGGTGTCCGAAGCTCGGCCGTTGAGGTTGACCTGCGGTTCGGCGTTTCCGTCCTGGCGGGCGTGATCGCTGTTCATGGCGTTGCGGTTGCTAACTGATCTTCGTTGAGCCAGGCCGGCGCACGTCGTGATCAGCAGGGCGATCTGGATGACGTGCGGGGACGGCATGTCGGCAAGGAACGCCTACGCGAGCACGAACACTTCTGCAACCAGCACCGCGGCCACCGTCCTGACCCAAAGCGAACCACCAGCCTGAACATACGCCGACAGACGGGCTCGACGGTGTCCTCTACAAAGAGCCGCATGCCGCTTGAACTGCATGGATGAGATGTCCGGCAGGCATCCCTGACCGATCTCACTTGTATCAGGTTTGACTTATATAAGTAGCGGCTGAAATTATGACTCCTGCACGCACTCGACGTGCTCGGCGGCGCTGTCGGCACCTTCGGTGCCCGTGCGGCGTCGACTCCAACCAGTCGGGGAAGTCGGCATCCAGTTGGAGCGCTTTCGCAGGTTCTGGAGCCGGCACCTGGACGCGCTGGCCGCGGAAGTCGCGCGCGCCCGGCGCGAGCGCCGCCACCCGCTTGAGGAGACTCCGTCCGATGAGGGACGACCAAACTCGAACGACGAGAAGAAGGACGAATGATCGACATCGTCAACCAGACAAGCGCCACCCAACGGGAGATCGGCAACCAGCCGGTCGCCGTCGGCGCGGGACGCTCACTGCTGCTGCGGCGCACGTACGACGCCACGATCGAGGCCGTGTGGAGCGCCTGCACCGACCCCGACCGGATCAGCCGATGGCTCACCCCGATCGACGGCGACCTGCGGCTCGGCGGTACGTTCCAGCTCAAGGACAACGCCGGCGGGGAGATCCTGCGCTGTGAGAAGCCCCATCTGATCAAAGTGGCCTGGGTATTGGGGGAGGGCGTGCCCACTGAGGTCGAAGTGCGCCTCGCGCCCAGCGGTGACGGCGGTGGGACCGTCCTGGAGTTGGAGCACGCCGCGCCCGCCGAGATCGTCGATGAGATGGCACGTACGTACGGGCCCGGTACCACGATCGGCATGGGAGTCGGCTGGGAGCTCGAGCTGCTCGGTCTCGACCTGTTCCTGCGCGGCGTCACGTTCGACCCCGCGACATGGGGCCGCACGGCCGAGGCGAAGGAGTTCGTCAACGCCAGTTGCCACGTCTGGGGACCCGCGGTCCAGGCCGCTTGGGGCACCGGCGACGACGACCTCGCCGCGGCCGTCGCCTTCGCCGCGCAGCACTTCGCCCCCGAGGCCGGCAGGGACGGCGACAGGTGACCCGCCGCGCGGTGAGTCGTTCCGTTCTCAAGAGAGGAGCAGGCCGGATGACCGACAACCCCGCTTTCACAGCGGTCAGCAGGACGACGAGGACGCTGCTGACGTGCGGCACCGTCGCCGGCCCGCTCTACATCATCGTGGTCCTGCTGCAGATGCTCACCAGGGACGGATTCGACATCAGCCGGTACCCGGCCAGCATGCTGAGCAACGGCGACCAAGGATGGATGCAGATCGCCAACTTCGCGGTCAGCGGCCTGCTGTTCGTGGCCGAAGCGGTCGGCCTCCACCAGGCTCGTGGCCCGGCGGGCTGGGGCGGCACTTGGGGGCCGCGACTGGTCGGCGTCTTCGGCGCCGGGATGATCGCCGCTGCCTGCTTCTCCGCCGACCCTGCCGACGGCTTTCCGCCCGGGACGCCCGTCGGCCCGCCCACAAGCATGAGCACGCAGGCGATGCTGCACCTCCTCGTCTCCGGGATCGCCTTTCTCGCGCTGATCGCCGCGTGTTTCGCGTTCGGACGGCGGTTCGCGGCGGCCGGCCGTCGCCGCTGGGCCGCCTTCAGCAGGATGACCGGCGCGATCTTCGTGGCGGCCTGGATCTCGATCTTCGCGGCGCAGGGCTTCAGGGTGGCCAACGTCGCCTTCGCCCTCGCCATCGCGCTCATCATGGCATGGGCGTCGCTCCTGGCCGCGTACCGGCTGGCTTCGACCCGGCGTCGTCGCGGCGTCGCCCTGACCGTGGTTTGAGCGGGCATCGACCATGCCACCACGCACCTGAGCCAGCCGGAGCCGAGCACTCCCTAGCCCCACGGCTACCGGATCGAGTTCGAATGGCAAGACAGTGGTCCGCGCCGGGATGGAGCTCCTGCTCGACCCCGTCGGAGTCATCATCGGTGGGAGCTCGAAGGCCGAGATAATGGGTGGGCCTGTCCCGATTGTAATGATCGGCATATTCGTCCAGCATGGTGCGGAGGTGCCGTTCACCCAAGATCAGCAGCCTGTTGGCGCACTCCGTGCGTGCGGTGCGGACCCATCGCTCGGCGAACGCGTGGGCGCGTGATGCGCGCGGCAGGATCAAGCGGCTATGCGGCTCGGTGGTACTCGTTGATCAGCCCGTCGAGCACCTTCCGGCGTTCGATCCGGCCTTCAGGGGTACGGTCGTCCGCTCCTCGTGATCGGGCGGTCGCTGCGAGCGGAGCTGGTGCGGCCGATGGCCGTTGTAGTGAGCGGCATACTCCGTCAGAACCGACTGCACGTGCCGTTCGCCGTAGATCAGCATGCGGTCGGTACACTCGGCCCGTACAGTGCGCACCCACCGCTCGGCATGGCAGTTCGCCCGCGGCGTGCGCGGCGGGATCTTCACAACTGTCACGCCCGCGCCAGCGAAAACCGCGTCGAACACCTTGGTGAACTTGGTACCTCGGTCGCGGATGATGAAGCGGAAGAAACCGATGCGGTCGCCGAGGTCCATGAGCAGGTTGCGGGCCTGCGGGACCGTCCACGCTTCGGGTCCCGAAGGCCCTGCCCCGCCCGGCCGCGGCCGCCGACGTCGCCAAGGTCTTGGCCGCGATTTGCTCGCGGCGGCCGCGCAAGGATCCCATCAGCGATCAAAGGCCCCTGACCACTGGTGAGGGCACGATCTGACCCTAGGACTCGAAGTCCAGTGGTGGAGAGTGCTCACTCACCAGCGGCTACCAGGCACCGACTCTGCCAGCGAGGCCGACCCGGTGGTGCCATTAGTGGCGGGCGGTGGGGAAGCGGCGGAGGGTCGGGCTGAGCGTGGTCGCGGTCGCCACGAGGGCGAGCGCGGCGGCGCAGGCCAGGATGCCGCCGGTCCCCGCCGTGACCAGCGCTCCGCCGAGCAGCGGCCCGAGCGCCGCCGCGCCGCCGCCGCATAGCCCCGTGATGCCCGTCAGCTGGCCGCGCAGCTCGTCCGGGGTGACGGTGATCTGGTAGGTCAGGATCGTGGTGTTGGCAAGGGGGACGAAGAAGGCGGCGCAGCCGAGCAGCAGCCCGAGCGGCAGGCCGCTCGGCACGACCGCCATCAGCGCCGTCAGCGCGGCAGTGACCCAGGAGAAGCCCACGATCACGACCGGCGCGGGCAGCGCGGCGTGCAGCCGGTCGGCCAGCGCGGCGCCGAGCAGCCCGCCCGCCCCCATGCAGGCCATGCTCAGTCCGATCACTCCGGCGCCCACCTGGTCCTCGTGGGACGTCGCCAGCACGATGATGATCAGAGCGGTGAAGACCAGGTTGGACAGCAGCATCCACAGCAACGTCGTCCTGATGACCCGTCGGCCCAGCACCCATCGCACCCCGGCCACGAGGTCACCGCCCGGCCCCCGATCCTCCCCGGTGGGATCCGGACGCGCGGGCAGCCGCAGGAAGAGCAGCGCTACGGAGGAGAACGCGAGCATGACGGCGTCCACCACGAACGGGATCGCCCGCTGCAGGGCGAACAGGAAGCCGGCCAGCGCCGGTCCCACCAAGGTCGCGATGAACGGCCGCGCGGTGTTGACCGCCACCGCCCGCGAGAGCTGCGAGGTGGGCACCACCTGCGGCAGCGCGGCCTGCTCGGCGGGCTCGAACGCGGCCCCGAGCAGGCCGTCGAGCAGTGCCACCAGCAGGATGTGCGGGAAGGAGCAGGCGTCCAGCCACACGGCGGCGGCGACGGAGGCCATGGCCGGCGCCCGTCCGGTCTGACAGATCAGCAGGGTGCGCCTGCGGTCCCAGCGGTCGGCGATCACCCCGGCGGGAAGGTTGGCGATCATGTGGCCGGCCGCCACCACCGAGGAGGCCAGCCCGGCTTCCAGGGCGGAGCCGGACATGGCCAGGATCAGCAGGGGGATCGCGATGAAGTTGATCTCGTTGCCCAGCTCGGAGAGAAACTGCCCGCTCCACAGCGTGGCGTAGCTCCTGTTGCGCGACAGCGGGGCAGGTGCGGGTTCGGAGGTCATCGCCGCCGCGGCTTGGACCGATCCGCCCTCCAGCTACACCCATCACTTCGTCAGCGACCTGGGAGTCCGCGGACCCTCGACACTGTTCGGGCAGTACATGTACTCACCGCTCGCGTGGGTGATGAACACCGGCTTCTTCCTGTTCGGAATCACGATCCTCGCCGGTACCGCGTTGCTGCGCGGTTTGCCGTGGCGACACCGCTGGGCCGCGCTGGTGCCCGCGACCCTGCTGGCCGTCGGCGGGATCCTGCTCGCTCTGTTTCCCGGCTCCGGCGAGGCACTCGAAGACGGCACGGGCGAATTCCACAGCTTGGGAGCCTTCGCGGGCTTCATCGGTGGCAACTTGCTGGCCA
Source organism: Nonomuraea sp. NPDC003560 (assembly GCF_042878785.1). NCBI lineage: Bacteria > Bacillati > Actinomycetota > Actinomycetes > Streptosporangiales > Streptosporangiaceae > Nonomuraea > Nonomuraea sp. NPDC003560. The sequence goes on from NZ_JBIAOF010000002.1 coordinate 903,149, forward strand.
TCGTGCTCGGAAGCATGCGCAGGCGGGTCGGACTCTCGCCGGTACTCGGGAGAGCGCTGATCACGGTTGGCATGATCGGCCTGCTTGCGATGCTGCTCTATCTCGCCGCCATCTTCTCCGCCGGCGACACCATCGTCGGCATCATCGGACTCGTTGAACGCGGCGCTGTGCATCCGTTCCTGATCGGCATCCTCTGCGCGGGAGCATCGATCCTGAACCGCCGGGTCCGGACGCGAGCCCACGCATGACGACACATCCTGGCAGAAGCGCGACGGTTGGGCGTCCTGGTACCGCGACTGGAAGCGGCGAACCGGGCTCGGCCCGCGAGTGGTCAATGATCTGATTGTTGTCGATGCCTTCTACGACTGAGAAACGGCTGTCAGGTTCACCACGCGGACGCCGCTGTCCTGCGTCCAGAACTTGACACCGCTACCTGACGACCACTGCCGGCCACCCGACGACAGTTGGGCGCCCTCGAGGGGCACGGCCGTCCGTGTGCGGGCGTCGTAGATGTCACCGGAACCGGTGAAGAACCGATCCCGACAGGGGGAGTCGCGCAGCCATTGATGGACGTCGTCGTCGCTGCCGTCGCTGCTCTGGACAACGGTGTCGTTTCCTGAGTGGTGTCTCCCGTCTGCAGATTGACGACTCTAGTCGGATTTGTGCGCACGTCCAGAGGCTCGTCTGTCGCCCACGGCCACTCCACGAGCTGCAGTCCCTTCGGCCTGAGCACCCGTTCGGGGACTCCGCTGGCGATACTCATCCGCCAGACCCCGTCCAGCGGTGCTGACCAGACGATGTCCTGGCCGACGAGCGCCATGTGATCGACGTTCTCGCCAGGGATCGGCCCCACCTTCCTCGCCTCCCCGCCGGCCCGCAAGGGAGCAGCCCGGACCTGCCCGTCGGCCAGCCACCGCCCGCTCACAGTCGACGGCCGGCTGCTGCGCCTGGCTGAGGGAGGCGACGGTTCGTGAACGCTTGGAGGCCGTGTCGTAGACCTCGAGCGTTCCTCGCTCGCCCCGGACCAGCACCTCCGTGGCGCTGATCGCCGCCAGCGGCCTGGAGCGCGCGGGCATGGTGAACACTGCCTGCGACCACACGCGTTCGACCGCGTTTCCCTCCGGCTGCGCCGGCCTTGGCTCAGGCGTGTCCGCGACAGCGTGCGGTGCGGGCCAGGCGACCATCACGCCCCATCCAGGGGCCGCCGCGTAGACCGCTGCGAGTGCCCCTTCGCCTTTCTGCGCCTCCGGCCCGACCCTCTGGAACTGACGATCACCGTTGCGCCGCCGGATGGTCTGCTTGCCTTCGAGCGCGCTCGAATGTCTATCTTCGCCGTCATGACTACGACAAAAGGGACCAAGACCTGGATCATCACCGGTGCGAGCTCCGGACTCGGCCTGGCGTTGGCCGAGGCGGCGCTGGCCGCGGGCGAGCACGTACTCGGCACGGCGCGGCGGACCGGCCGGTTCGACGCGCTGCGGGCTCAGTACGGCGACCGGCTCCTGCCGGTCGAGCACGACGTGCGCGACACGGACGCGGCCGCGGCGGTCGTACGGCGCGCGCTCGACGCATTCGGGCACGTCGACGTACTCGTCAACAACGCCGGAGCCGGGCAGGTGGGCGCCGCGGAGGAGGTCACGGACGCGCAGTTGCGCGACATGCTGGAGCAGCACCTCTATGGCCCGGCCGCCTACGTGCGCGCGGTGCTGCCGCACATGCGTGCGCGTCGTTCCGGTGCGATCGTGCAGATGAGCAGTCAGGGCGGGCGGATGTCCTTCCCTGCCGTCGGCAGTTACTCGGCCGGCAAGTTCGCGCTCGAAGGCTGGTCGGAGGCACTGGCGGGCGAGGTCGCGCCGTTCGGCGTCCGCGTCCTCATCGCCGAGCCCAGCCGCTTCCGCACCGCCTTCAACGCTGCCGAGGTACTCAACATCGTGGACCAGCGCCCGATCTATGACGAGGTGCTCGGCGCCGTCCGCGCGAACATGGTCGAGGCCGACGGCATCCAGGAGGGCGACCCGGCACGCGCCGCCTCGGCCATCCGCGACATGCTCGACACGCCCGATGCGCCGCTCAGGCTTCCGCTCGGCGCCGAGGCCGTGCGCAATCTCACCCGCAGCTACAGCAACGCGCTCAGCGACGTCGAGAAGTGGGCGCATGTGAGCCAGACGGCCGACTTTCCCGGCATGCCGCCGGCGCTACGCGCGTTCTGAGCTCCGTACCCTGTCGAACATGGCCACCGAAGACCTGATCGAGCGCATCCTCGCCGCCGACGACGAACCGTCCTCGTCGGTCATCGATGCGCTGCACAGACTCCTTGACGACACCACGATCGAGACCTCGGCGGCGCCCAAGAGTGTCGCCGAGGCCGCCCGCCTGATCGGCCTGTCTCCCCACACCCTCCGCTACTACGAGCAGGAGGGACTCCTGCGGCCGGCACGCAACGCCTCCGGTTACCGCGAATACTCGGCGTTCGACCTGCGCCGCCTCATCTTCCTCACCCGGATGCGGCTGTCGGGAATGACCATGCAGGATCTCAAGCGCTACATCGCCCTCGTCGAGCAGGGCCCGAGCACCGTCCCGGAACGGCGGCGCATCATGCTCGACCAGCGCGAGCGCATCGTGCGGCAGATCCGCGAGCTCACTCTCGCCCTGGAGACGACCGAATACAAGATCCGAGTTTACGACGGGCACCCAGAAGGCTGACCAGCGGCCGGGGTGACCGCACAACAAGCCCTGACGAGCCTTCTCAGGCGCTCCTAGATCTGTGCAGTCCCTTCACAACAGGTCTACCGGAACCGGATCCCCGCCGTGGCGAACGTGGGGCGCGATGCCCTCATCGCGGGCTGGTCGTATCGGCTGCTCGCGCCGGCCAAGGCCGACAGGGCGCAAGCCGCGGTGTGGGCGGTCGCCGGCAGCATCGGTTATCAGGGCAACCTGCGCATACTGGCGATGTCGCGGGCGGGCGTGAAGCAGGAGAAGGGGGCTGGTGCCCGACCCGGCGCGGCACGAGGTTTATCACTCATCACCTTGGAGGGATCGCAGCCCTACGTGCCATCGGACGGGCTGCGCAGCATCGCCGCGTTCGACTTCGCCAGATCGATCACGTTGACTTGATGATGGGTGCCTGCACGGGCCTCAGCCCTTGACCGCGCCGCTGGTCAGGCCACCGACAATGAAGCGCTGCAAGAACTGGAACAGCACGAGCACAGGCAGCGCTCCGACCAGTGCGCCGGCGGCGAACAGCCCCCAGTTCTGGCCGAGTTTGTCGGAGACGAGTTGGTAGAGGCCGACGGCGAGCGTCTGCTGGTCGGGGTCGGTCAGGACCAGCCCGGCGATGACGAAGTCGTTCAGCGTCGCCACGAAGGAGAAGAGTCCGACGACCACCAGGATCGGGGCGACCAGCGGCAGCAGCACGCGGAAGAACACCTGCGCGTGCGAGGCGCCGTCGATCTGGGCGGATTCGTCCAGCTCCCTGGGGACGGTGTCGAAGAAGCCCTTCATCAGGTACGTGTTCACGCCCAGCGCCCCGCCCAGGTACACCATGACCAGGCCGAGCCTGCTGCCGAGGCCGATGGCGGGAAAGACGTCCTTGAGCGCCGACAGCAGCAGGAAGATCGCGACGTAGGCCAGGAGCTGCGGGAAGAGCTGGACGAAGACCAGCACGAGCAGCCCGGCCCTGCGTCCGGTGAAGGTGAACCTGGAAAAGGCGTAGGCGGCGCACGCGCCGAGGAAGACCGACCCAGCGGCCGTCGTCAAGCCGATGATCATGGAGTTGGCGAACCAGCTCGGGAACGGGTGCAGCGGGTCGGTGAAGAGCGCCAGGTAGTGCGCCGGGGTCGGCTCGGTGAACAGGTCGTTCGAGCCGGTCAGTGTGCCGCTCGGGTTGGTCGAGGCGGCGAGGACGAACAGCAGCGGGAACAGCGCCACGGCGACCGCCGCCACGCCGACGGCGTGGCGCCACCCGTACCTGAGGAACCAGCGGCCCATGTCAGCTCTCCTCCAGCCGGCGCGCCCTGCGGAACCCGGCGAGCGAGATCGCCGCGATGACGGCGAAGATGAGGATGGACACCGCGCAGGCCAGGCCGTAGTTCCTGGCGCTCCCGCCGAAGGCGAGCTTGTAGACCAGCGAGATGAGCAGATCGGTGGAGCCGATGTCGACCGGTGAGGACGCGTCCCTGGGGCCGCCGCCGGTGAGCATGTAGATCACGTTGAAGTTGTTGAAGGTGAAGGCGAAGGTGGCCACGAGCACGGGCGCGGTCGCGGCCAGCAGCATCGGCAGCTTGACGTGGCGCAGCACCCGCCAGGGGTTCGCGCCGTCGAGCTGCGCGGCCTCGGTGAGCGCCGGCGGGATGGCCTTCAGCGCGCCGGTGCAGATGAGGAACATATAGGGGAAGCCGATCCAGACGTTGACGGCGAGCACGCTGAGCTTGGCCAGCCAGGGGTCGGTGAGCCACGGCACGTGCCCGCCGCCGAGCAGGACGGCGTTGACGAAACCGTGGTCGGGGTTGAGCAGCCCCTGCCAGAGGATGGCCGCCATGAAGGCGGGGAAGGCATAGGGGAACACGATCAGGGAGCGGTAGGCCCGGTGCCCGCGCAGTCCCGGCCGGTCCAGCACCAGCGCGAGGCCCAGCCCGAGGGCGAACATCAGCCCGACCGACAGCCCGGCGAAGGCGAAGGTCCAGCCGAGCACGCCGAGGAACGGGCCTCTGATACCGGGATCGGTGAGGACTGTGCGGAAGTTCTCCAGTCCGACGAACACCTTCCAGCCGGGACTGAGCGCCCTCCCGTCGGGCGCCACGAACCGGCCGCGGCCGTCGTCACGATAGACAGTGCCGGTGCCGGCGGGGTCGGTGACGGTGCCCGCGCGTTCGTCGTAGCGAAGCGTCGAACGGTAGGTCGCCACTGTCACGGCGTCGGAGGTGCGCAGGCTGCCCTGGCCCGGCACCGGCACGCGCAGCGCGGTGATCTCCGCCTGCCGTGCCACGACCTCGGCGTACGTCAGCGGCCGCCACCCGTCCGGGGCCGCCCCCGGGATCAGCGGCCGCGTGGCGGAACCGACCCTGCCGCTCACCAGGAACCCCAGCTCGCCGTCCCGCTCGACGATCCGGACCGGCTGGACGGGCGACCCCGGCACCCTGACCTCGCTGGCCGCCAGGATCGCGGCCACCGCGTCCTGTTTGGTGCCGTTGTGGCCGTCGCCGTAGTTGGTGAAGGCCGCATAGCCGGTGTAGAGGACGACGTACACCTGGTAGAGGAGCAGCAGGACCACGCCCGGCGCGAGGTACTTCGCGGGGACGCGCCGTTTGCCGAGGTAGATGACGTTGATCGCGAGCGTGCCCGCCAGCATCGCGGCGAACGCCCACCACGAGCGCTGACCGGCGAGCGCCACCAGCCCGTAGACCGCGAACGCGTCCACCACGCCCAGCACCAGCGGCTTCACATACCTGTTCATCGGTCAGTTCGCGATCTTCGCTCGGATGCGGTCGGCGGCGTCCCTGGTCAGCTTCGCCGGATCGCCGTCCCCGGTGATGATCGCCAGTTGCGACAGACCCCAGTCGCCCCAGACCGCGTCCATGGCCGGGACGTTGGGCGCGGGGCTGCCGGCCAGCGCCGCCTCGGCGAATCCGGTCAGCACCAGGTCGCCGCGCAGCTCCTCGCGTAGGGAGGTCAGGGCCGGCGGCCGGCCACCCGCCGCGTACAGCTCGCGTTGCGCGTCGGGGGTGGCCAGGAAGTTCAGCAGGAAGTCGTTGGCCAGGATCGGGTTGGCCGACTTGGCGCTGACGTAGAAGCCCTGCACGCCGACGAACGGCCGGGCGGGCTGATCGCCCGCCGGGGGCACCGGTTCGACGGAGAAGGCCAGGCCGGACCTGGCCAGCGCGGGCGCGTCCCACGGCCCGGTGACCAGGTACGGGGTGCGACCCTCGCGGAAGGCGTCGGTGGCGATCTCGCCGCTCAGCGAAGTGGAGATCACCTTGGCTTCGGCCAGCCCGCGCAGGTAGGCGGCGAACGCCAGCCCGCCCTTGTCGTCGATCCCCAGCTCGCCGCCGTCGAACACGCTGGAGCCGAAGGAGGTCTGCAGCGGGTAGAGGTGGTAGGGCGAGCCCGCCTTGGGGTCGACGGGCAGCCCGACGGGGAAGTCCGCCTTGCCGTCGCGGACCAGCTTCTGACCGGCGGCGACCAGCTCGCCGAACGTCTGCGGCCGTTTCGGCGCGAGCTTGGTGTTCCGCAGCAGCGCCACGCTCTCGATCGCGTACGGCAGACCGTACGTCTGCCCTTCGTAGCGCATCGCGTCGAGCGCGAGTTTCGGGAAGGCCGCGGCGGTGGCGCCGAGGTCGATGGGGGCGACGACGCCGTTCTGGACGAGCTTGCCGAGCCAGTCGTGCGGCCCGGCGATCAGATCCGGGCCCTGGCCGGTGGGGGTCTGGGAGATGAAGTCGTCGCGGAGGCCGCCCATGCTCTTCTGCACGATCTTGACCCGGACGCCTCTGGCCTTCTGGAAGGCCGCGGCCAGGTCCTGCAGCGGTTTGGCGCGGCTGTCGTCGGCCCAGACGGTGAGGACGGCCGCCGCCTTCGCGGCGGGGGCGGGGGTGGCTGGGGTGGCGGTGGCGCAACCGGCGGCCAGCAGGGCCAGGCCGGTCACGGCCAGGATGGTCGTGCGCATGTGGGTGCTCCTCATGAGCCGTCGGTGCCTTGGTGCGGGTCGTGCTGGGCGCCGGGGTCGCTCCAGCCGTGGACGTGGACGACCAAGCGGCGGTCGCGGTCGTGCCTGAGCGGTTCGCTGACGGGCAGGCCGTCGGAGTTCAGCCCATCGCATCGCCAGCCCCTGCCGACCGAGCCGTTGAGCCCGAGCCCCCGGGGCAGCCGCCAGACGCCGTGGTGCACGCCGGGCGCGATCGGGGTGGTGACCAGGCCGGAGAAGTAGACGGTGTCGGCTTCTGGGGTGCCGGCGGGGGTGATGACCGTGACGTCGAGCGTCGCGGTGGGCTCGCCGTCCACGACGGACAGCTCGCGTTCGACGGTCAGGCCGCCCGTTGTGGCCCGCACCCGCGCGAGGCCGGGTGCGGTGGGGGTGAGCAGGGCTGTGCCCGCCGGCTTGAGCAGGGGCTCGGGGTCCCAGGAGAGGCCGGCGCCGAGCGCGGAGTACGTGCAGCCGTCGGCCCGCAGCGCGAGCGGCGCGACGTCCACGGCCTGGCCGACCGCGGCCACCTCGGCGTCAGGGGCGGGGGAGGGGACGGACAGCTCGACCGGCGGGCCCTCCGTCCCGAACAGGTGCAGCAGCGCGTCGGCCGCCCGGATCGCCCACGCGCTCTCGTGGTGCGGGGCCGCCGGGTCGTGCCGGTAGCGCAGCTCGGCGTCCGGGCGGTAGCCGAGCCCGATGAGCTGCTCGGCCAGTTCCCGGGCGTGGTGGACGGTGATGAGGCCCTCCATCCCGCCGATGTCCAGCCACACCCGGCGCGGCCCCCGTTCGGTGAAACGCCGGTAGACGGGCGTCTCCTCCAGCGTCTGCGGGTCGACGAACACCAGGAACGGCGACATGATCGCCGCCAGCCCGAACACCTCGGGCCGCCGGAAGGCCAGGTGGTAGCTGACCAGGCCGCCCATCGACGAGCCCATGACCGCCGTCCGCTCGGCCGCGCCGGTCACCGCGTACCGCGAGCGGATCAGCGGCATCAACTCGTCGATCAGGAAGTCCTCGTAGGACTGCCCGGCGAGCCTGCCGTACGGGTCGCGGGGGTAGGGCGCGATGTGGGAGTACTCCGCGCCGCGAGCCTCGCCCGCGTTGGACACCCCGACCGCGACCAGCGGCGGCAGTGTCCCGGTGGTGATCAGGGCGTCGAGCGTCTCGTCCAGGCGCCAGCTCGGCTCCAGCCCGGCCGCCGCGAACAGGTGCTGTCCGTCGTGCAGGTACACCACCGGGTAGGGGCCGTCCGCGGGGTCGTAGCCGGGCGGCAGGTAGACGAAGACGTCACGCGCGTTCCCGAGTGCGGCGGAGTGGATGCCGCGCAGAATGTCGATCATGCTTCGAGCTCCCAGACGTGGAAGGCGGGCCCGTCGGCGGGCATGGGCGCTCCCGGGCGCAGGTCGGGGCCGCCGGTGAGGCAGGCTCCTGCCGCGGGGGCGCGGAACGGTTCGTGCGCGGCCCTGCTGACCTGGATGAGCAGTGTCTGTCCCGGCGTGGCCCGCTCGTAGACGAGGGTGTCGGCGTCGGCGTGCAGCCAGCGCAGGCCGCCGGTGCGCAGGGCCTCGTGCGAGCGGCGCAGCCCCACCAGGTCGCGGTAGAGCCGGTGGGTTCCGTGGTCCCAGCGGGCGGTGTCCCAGGGGAAGGGACGGCGGCCGTCCTCCAGATGCACCCCCTCGACCCCGACCTCGTCACCAGCGAAGATCATCGGCAGGCCCGGTAGCGTGAGCAGCAACGCGGCGCCCAGATGCTGGTGCTCGCGCCCGGCGATCGACCGGAACCTGGCCGTGTCGTGCGAGTCGAGCAGCGTCAGGTTGTGGGTATAGGCCCGCCACGGGACGAGCGCGGCGTAGCGGCGCATCACCTCCGCCACGTCCGCGCCGCCGTACTGCGGGATCGGACCGGGCACGCCCCAGAACTCAGTGGAGCGTTCCCGTGCCAGCCATGACCAGACGGGCCGGGCGAAACCGGCGTAGGACATCGTGCCGTGCCAGCCGGTGCCGCGCAGTGCGCTGGAGGCGTCGAACTGGTGCTCTGCCAGCAGCAGCGCGTCGCCCACTGTGGCTCGCGTCAGCCTGGCGACCTGGTCGTTCAGCTCGACCCCGCCGTGGCGGCCCGCCGACTGGGCGACGTCCACCCGCCAGCCGTCGAGGCCGAACTCGTGCAGATAACGGGCGATCACCGAGCCTGGGCCGTCGTAGAGGCGGCGGCGCAGTGTGGCGGAACGATGATCGAACTTGGGCAGCGTCCTGACGCCGGCGAAGGTGGCGTAGTCGGGCCCGTCCACGTAGTAGAAGTCCTCGCGTACAGGACTGCCCTCGGCGAACCACTCGTGGCCGTCGCCCGAGTGGTTGAGCGTGATGTCGCCGATGACGCGCATGCCGCGGAGGTGGGCCGCATCGGTCAGCGCGCGCAGCGCCTCGTCGCCGCCGAGTAGTGGATCCACTCTGTCGAAGGTGGTCGCGTCGTAGCGGTGGTTGGAACGGGCGGGGAAGAACGGCGTCAGATACAGCAGGTTCGCACCCAGGTCGGCGATGTGGTCGAGGCGGTCGGTCACGCCCCACAGGTCTCCGCCGTAGACCTGCTGCAACGCGCCGTCTCTGCCCCAGGGGATCGGGTCGTCCCAGTCAGCCCGCCGTACCCACGCGGGGTCGGGCCCATGGTCTCTGCCTGAGCGGGCGAAACGGTCGGGGAAGATCTGGTAGATCACCGAGTCGGCGGCCCATGCGGGCGGGGGCGGGTAGGCGGTCAGCACGAAGTCGGTGGTGTCCGGCACGTCCAGCGGCGACAGCCCAGCAGCGGTCAGCCACAGCGGGCCGGTCGCGGTCTGCAGCAGGAAACGGTAGCCGCACTCCGGGTTCACCATCTTGACCGTGGCGCGCCACCAGATCTCGGAACCGGTGACCCGGTCGGCCGTCGCCTCGGCGAACCGGGGCTCGCCGTCCGGCGTGGTACGCACGTGGACTTGCCGCACGTCCAGATCGAGCGAGGTACGCAGGAACACCTGAACGTGATCACCGAGTGACGGCGACGAATCACTGACGTACAGCGGCGACCCGTCGTGGTGCGCCCGGGTGTTGCAGAGTGTTCTTCGATGCCCCATGCTGTTAATGCTCCAAAATGCGCTGTTCACCAGGTCAGATGTGTCGCGAGCTTAGGAGCCGTGGAAACAGCGCCGCAACACTTCGAAACATGTTTCACCGGATTCTCGAAGGGTCCCCCATGCCTCGACCATCCGTGCGGACGATCGCCACCCGCGTGGGAGTGAGCGCCGCGACGGTCAGCAGGGTGCTCAACGGCCGGCCCGGCGTCTCGGAGGAACTGCGGGCCAAGGTCCTGCGGGGCATGCGGGAACACGGCCTGATCGCACCCGCAGCTGAGCCGTTCGTCGGCATCATCGTCCCCGAGTTGGACAATCCGGTCTTCCCGCTGCTGGCAGGCGCCATCGAGGCCAAGCTCGGCAGCCACGGCGTCACCGCGCTGATCGGCAGCTCCACCGCCAAGGGCCCTACCGAGCTCGACTACATCTCCGCCCTGGTACGGCGGGGCATCCAAGGCCTGGTCCTCATCTCGGGACGACACGCCAACCCGGCCGCCGACCATAGCTTCTACTGGCAGCTCCACCAACAGCGCATCCCCATGGTGCTGGTAGGCGGCCAGGTGCCCGACCTCCCGGTCTCCACGGTCACCACCGACGAGGCGGCGGGCGCGGCGATGGCGGTGGCACACCTGCGCGAACTCGGCCATGAGCGGATCGGGCTGGCTGGCGGTCAGGGCTATCTGCGGCCCTCGCAGAACCGGCTGACAGGCTGGCGCCGGGAAATGCGACGCTCGTTCGGCTCAGTGGACGACATGCTGCATGTCGAGTCGGACTACTCGCTGACCGGCGGTCACGCAGCCGCCCGGCGGCTGCTGGCAGTCGGCGCGACGGCGCTGATCGCAGGAAGCGACCTGATGGCGCTGGGTGCGGTCGCGGCCGTCCGCGAGGCCGGGCTGGCAGTTCCGGGCGAGGTGTCAGTCGTCGGATACGACGACTCCTACCTGGCCGTGCACGGCGACCCGGCGCTGACGACCGTACAGCAACCGGTGGAGGCGATGGCGGCTGCGGTGGCGACGGCGATGTGGCAGTCGCTGCAGGGGTATCACGCCCCACACGTGGATCACGTTTTCGCGCCGCGCCTGGTGGTCAGATCCTCGACGGGCAAAGCCCGCGACCTGTAGGCCCCCGACCCGGGAGCTGCAGCGGCCCGCCGCTGCCCCGCGCCGACGGCCGCCCCAGCGGCATGGCCTGGTCGAAACCATTACCGAGGTGTGCGGCGGCAACTCTGAAGACCGCTGCGCGGTCCTTGTCCCAAACGACGCGGCTGAACGCCTGGCGTTCGGAGATCTCGGCGAGTGTGAGCGCTGGGACCGGTTGAGCCAGACACTCAAGACCGCTGGAGTAGTCCGGCCGCCCGCCTCCAAGAAGCAGCACCGGGATCCTTGGAAGGACGTTCACGACGGGATCCTGGATTGGCTGCGAAGGGACTCCCGCCGCAGGCTTCTCATACTGCTGGACGAGTGCGACGAATTCTTTGAATCGGATTACTCCAACGTGGCCAATTTTCGCGAGACCAAGAGGCTCAAAGAACTCGTACTGGAGTCGGACGGGCGGGCGAGAATGGTCTTCGCCGGACTGCATTCCGTGCAGCGTTTCGCCAAACTCGCGAGTACGGGCCCTTCAGCCACATCGGCAAGGCGATAGTCGTCGGTCCGCTGCGCCCGAAGCACGCCTTCGACCTAATCACACGCCCGCTCGGCGCTCTAGGGTTCTCGTTCGAGGCGCCGGAACTCGTGCATCGCGTCCTGAACCACTGCACCTATCAGCCCTACCTCCTGCAGATGTTCGGCAGCCGGCTGATCGAAGCCATGCACGAAAGGCGCACGAAGGACCTTGGCGGCCCGCCCTGTTCGATCACGAAGAGGTTGTGGAGGCTGTGGAGTCCGATACAGAGCTGCGCCATGACATCATCGGCGCATTCCGCGGGACGCTCATCCTCGACCCACGTTACAACGTCATCGCCAACGTGCTCGCGCATTACGCGTACGAGAACGAGCTCGACGCCCTCATGTCCGACACTCAACTCGTCGAAGAATGTCAGGCATGGTGGCCGGAGGGATTCGCCAAGCTCTACGCCGAGGCATTTCGCTCCTACCTGTCAGAGCTCGTCGGTCTTGGGGTGCTGCGGCCCGATACCGACGGAGTCGGATGGCGCCTGCGTTCGCCCAACGCGCTGAGCATGATCGGCACGAGCGAGGAGGTCGAAACCGAACTGGTTCGCGCGAAGACGGAATCGGTCCCACCTGAGGTCATCGCCCGACAGACCCGACGGACGCTGATCGACGGCGCCCGATGGCCGATCACCATCTCGCAGGTGAATGATCTGCTCGGAGATCACATCAACCAGGTGCGCCTGGTCCTTGGCTCGGGCGCGACCGGAATCGAGAACGTGACAGCGACCATGAGCGAGGTCGTACGCGAACACGGCGAGAGGTTCCAATACGTTGTCGCAGGTGGTCGCCGGGACTTCACCGAGGCGTTGACCATCGGCACCCCTGGCCGACGGCGGCTCATCCTGTCTGACCTGGCCGCGAACGGCACCAAGCCCGAAGGCTGCTGGGAGAGCCTGTCCAGCGCGATCCACATGCGTCCGGTAACAAGCGGAGTGACCCGCTCAGTGATCCTGGTCGCGGACACCACCACCCAGCCCAAAGGACGCCAGGTTGTCCACGCACTGCGGCTCCCGCCACAATCTCCGGGCCGACGCTGGCGGTGCCGGCTAAGAGGTGGCCCAGGTTTCTCTCCTGATTTGGCGCCACGGCCATGCGACACGAGGGTCCTGGTGGGCCTGCGGTCCGTGCGCCGCACCCCGCCTAACTTCTTGCGGGTGACCTGCTCGTCCTTGGGCAACGTTCTCACGGACGGGCAGGCGGAACGATCAGATGCCGAGCACGGCCGAGGCCAGCTCTGTGCCCTCCAGCCGGGCCCGGATCTTGGCGAACGCCGTCTCCCGTGAGGTGGAGGTGTCGTCGGCGAACGGCGCGAACCCGCAGTCGTCACAGGTGCCCAGCCGGTCGGCGGGCAGGTGGCGGGCGGCGGTCAGGACGCGGTCGCGGACCTCCTCGGCGGTCTCGACACGCGGGTCCACCGGGTCGATCACGCCAACGAAGATCCGCGCGTCGGCTGGCAGGTGTTCGGCGGCGACCGCCAGGACCTTGTCCGGGTCGGCCTCGCTGGCCAGTTGGAGGTAGAAGTTGCCCGCCTTGAGCCGGAACAGCTGGGGCAGCAGGGCCGCATAGTCGACGTCGAGGCTGTGGGTGGAGTCCTGGTCGCCGCCGGGGCAGGTGTGCACCCCGATGCGCGCGCGTTCTGCGTCGGTGAAGCGCTCCAGCACGCTGTTGTTGAACGCGACGAAGTCGTCCAGCACTCCGCCGCTGGGGTCGAGCTTGAGCGAGAGCCGGCCTTCGGTGAAGTCGAGTTGCACCACGTGCGCCCCGGCCTCCAGGCAGCCGCGGATGTCGGCCTCGGCCTGGTCGGCCAGGTCGGCCAGGAACGCCTCGCGCGGGTAGCCGTCGATGCCCTCGCCCGGGTAGAGCAGGCTCAGCGCCGACGGCGCGATGACGGCCTGCTTGACCGGCACGCTCGCGTGGCGCTGGGCGGCGCGCAGGTAGCGCTCGGCGTGGACCTGGTAGCGGAACGGTCCGGCCGTCAGCCGGGGCAACTGCCGCTGGTGCCCGTCGGCGAAGGGGATCACCACGCCGTCCGGGACGAGCCCGTCGAGCCCGGCGATCGGGTAGGTGGCGAAGCTGGGCTTGGCCTGCTCGCCGTCGGTGACCACCGGCGAACCCAGCTCTTGGAGACGGTGGACGGTGTCGCGGACGGCCTGTTCCTGCGCCTCGGCCAGCGCGGACGCTCCCTCGGCCGGTTCGGAGGCTGCGATGGCCAGCAGGGCAGGCGGGCGGGGGATGCTGCCGATCGGCTCGGTGGGCAGTGACATGATGACAGCGTAGATAACGACGCGTATCTGATCAATCGCTTCCCGTACGCGCGGTCGCCCAATTCGCGGACCACGAGGTTGAGGAACCGCCGGACAGCCGTAAGCACCTGCGCGGTGACGATGTCGCTGACGCCGAACCGCCCCCTGGTCGCAGCACCCGGACGCTCGCCACTGCCTCCAGCCAGACCGACTCGGTAGCGTCATCTGTCACATCAAGCCGTGCGGAGGTGGTCATGCCGGTCCTGGCCTTCCCCGGCGCGCACGGCGCGGATGCCTCTGCCGGCGACCTGGACGAGCGTGCCACCGTCGCCGGAGCCGTCGACCGCTTCCTCGACTCCCTGCCCACGGCCACCACCCGCCGCAGCTACGCCCGCACCCTGACCCGGCTGGCCACCGTGGCCGGCCCCGGCATCCGGTCGCCGAGCTCGACTGCGACGACTACGCCGCGGTGATGGCCACCTGGGACACCACCGCGGCGGCCACCTGGAACCGGCACCTGTCCGCGCTGATCTCCTGCACCACCTGGGCCCAGCGCCAGGACCTGCTGGCCACCAACCCGGCCCGCCGCCTGCTGTGCCGCAAGACACCTCAGCGCGGTGACCGCGCCATCCCGGCCGTGCGGTTGGAGAAGCTCTTCACCGATGACCGCCATCCGCTGCGCGAGCGGGTGCTGTGGCGACTGCTGTATGAGACCGCGGCCCGGGCGGAGGAGATCTTGCCGCTCGACGTCGAGGACCTCGATCTGGAGTTCCGGTGCGCCCGCGTGCGCTCCAAGGGCGGCGCCATCGAGTACGTGCACCGGGCCACAGCCACAGCCCGCCTGCTACCCCGCCTACTCGCCGGCCGCACCGCCGAGCATGATCCGGCGGCACGCCGAGGCAGGCGCCGAACCCGGACGTCGCAAGCACGCGGTGTGTTTCTGGCGTGCTCCGGCCGTACCCCAAGTCCGGCAGGAGGGCGTCTCAGCCTTCCTGCGACACCTCTCCATCCTGCGGCGGCGGCAAGCGACGCAACCACGTTCGCGCGCTTCGGAGCGGGTGCCGGAAGAGCTGATCGCGGCGTGGACGCTGCTGAAGCGACGGTGGCGAGCTGCCCGTGCTTGGCATCGTGGGGACGAGGCGAAATGCCGTGGAGCTGAGCCGGGTCCGGACCTTATGGTCGAAGGGCATTGGCAGCAGGTGCTTCGAGGCGCGTGGTCTGGTGGGTGCGATGGTGGCGGTCGACTGGTTCGAGGGTCCGCGTGAGGCGCTGGCCGGCCTGTTCGAGCTTGCGGACGACTCACCCGCGGCGGTGAGCCGGTACCGCGAGCTGGGGCGGGTGCTGGTGGCCCGAGACGGCGTGACCGTCATCGGCCACCTGCAGCTCATCGCGGGTGAGCGAGCTGGGGAGGCGGAGGTCAAGAGCCTTGCGGTTCGCGAGGATCGTCAAGGCGCTGGGGTCGGTCGGATGCTCGTGGAGCGCGCGGTGGCGGTCTGCCGGCAGGAGCATCGGCCGACGCTTCTGGTCGCGACCGCGGCTGCCGATACGCGCGTGCTGGGCTTCTATCAGCGGCTCGGGTTTCGGCTGTTGCGCGTGGAACGGGATGTCTTCACCCCACAGGCCGGCTATCCCGCGATGGAGGTGGACGGCATTCCACTGCGGGACCAGGTCTGGCTCTCCCTTGACCTGCAAGGCTCGGCCCGCGCGGGAACGGCTGCGGCGACGGGGCTTCGCGTGACGCGACACACCGAGCGCCTGGACGAGCTCGCCGCGTTCTACCGCGACGGTCTCGGGCTGACCGAGATCGGCCGCTTCCGCGATCACGACGGCTGTGACGGGGTGTTGCTCGAGGTACCGGGAACCGGCACCCACCTTGAGCTGACCACCGGTGGCGGTCATGGGGCTCCCTCGCCGCATCCGCAATCGCTGCTCGTGCTCTACCTGGGCGAGGAGAAGGCAGTGCGGGCCGCCGCGAGCCGCCTTGCCGCCGATCCCGTTACACCCGCGAACCCGTACTGGGCCGCGCACGCGACAACGTTTCAGGACCCCGACGGCTTCCAGGTCGTCCTGGTACCCGAGCACTGGGAGCCCGGCAAGGTCGCGCGATGACCGTGCTGACGATGCCGATCCTTACCTGCGCGGCGCCACGACGCTGCTCGCCTCCTGGGAGGAGCACGCCCGCGGAGCGGCCGACGCGGCGGTCCTTCGCTTGCCCGGCGTCGCCACGGCATGCTCGGGAGCGGAGCATCGCGTGTCCGCCCTAAGGGTTGGGGGAGGTCCCGCCTCACAGGAGCCGTCCGGCAGGAGCTCGGTCACGGGGCGGCGGGGAGCGCGGGGCACCATCTCGCCGTATCCCAGGCGCATGATCATCTGGGGGTGGCCGCGCCGGTGGTGCGGGTCTCGCCGTCGCCGCATGTCACGCAGGTCGAGGGGCTGGTTGAGGTACGAGGCCGAGACCCAGTGCCCGGTCGCCACCAGGAGCACCCGCTGAAGTGCTTGCCCTGCGCGCAGCCAGTCCAGCGGCTCGTCGCCGGCGGTGGTGAGGACCGCGAGCTGCGGACGGGGCTCGAAGCGCGCGCTGCCGATCCGGCGGCCGTAGTCGCGGACGGGGTCCACGTCGCCGGTCGCGACCGGTCCCTGCACGTACGAGGGCACGCCGTGGCCGCCCGTCCAGGCGGCCAGCTCGGCCAGGTACTCCTCGTCGCGGGCCAGCTCGTCCTGTGCCAGGGCCGCGTAGTCGAGCAGGTCGGCGGAGGAGCGCTCGTCCAGGAAGGACAGCCTGGCGCCCTCCAGGGTCGCCGCGACGCGCATCTCGCTCAGCACCGGCGCCGGGATGAGCCGGTCGCTGAACGGGGTTCTGTTGGTGCGCCGGATGGGGATGAGGCCGTACAGGTGGCGTTCGTCCGACGTCGCCGGGGCATGCGCGCCGATCGTGACGCGGGCCAGCAGGTCCGGTGCGCGCTGGGGTTCAGGCAGCAGGCGTACGACTGGGCTGCGACCGGTGGCCCGGGCCGCGATACGGAGGTTGAAGAGCGCGGCGCCGCAGCTGACGTGCAGGGAGCGGCCGCGGGGGTCGCTGACCCGCAACCAGCGGTCCCAGTCGGCGAGCAGGTCTATGACGTCCCCATGGCGTACGGTGAAGCGCCACGGCTGGGTGTTGAGCACCGAAGGCGCCTCTCCGGCCGCCACGAGCAGCCGCCTGACGGCGAGGTCGGTGGTGAGTGCAGTGGTCATGACGCACCTCCTTGGAACCCACGCTGTCCTCCGCCCCCGCGAGGCGGCAGGGCCAGAAGTCCCGCCGAACGTCTCACAACGGGCATTCGCGCCGGCGGCGTCAAGGCAGGGTCCGCCTCAGGACGAAGCCCCGTGAGTGACGCCTCTGGATGGCCCGCGCCGTCTGGACGACGATGAAGTCAGGCAGTCGGAACGGAGTTCGTCATGAATCGCGGGCTCGGAGTGGTGGTGGGCTCCGAGAAGTCGCCGTCGGCGGTGCGGCACCTCATCCGGGGCGCGGCCGAGGTTGCGGCCCGGGGCTGCCGCTGACCGTGTGTCGCGCGTGGGAACGGCCTCATCACGAGTGGACCGGTGAACTGGGGCCGCTCGACTTGGCACGCAGACCGGCGCAGCGCCGGGTCAAGGAGACGTGGAGTTCGTCGACGAGCCGATGCGCCCGGCCCTGCTGGGGGCGGCGCGGCGGGCGACCCTGCCGGGGGTGGGGGCTCGCCGGCCTGGGGGAGGCGCGCGGGCTGCTGCTCGGCTCGGTGAGCCAGACGGTGGTGCATGGTGCGGCATGTCCCGTCGCCGTGGTGCACGGGCTGTGAACCGCCGGGATCCTCAGTGCTTGTGCGCTTCGGCCAGGGCCTTGATGGTGATCAGCTGCCTGCGCGTCACCAGGAAGTCCGCCGACTCCGACAGCAGCAGGTAGACCAGCCCGCGGAGGCCGGGGCGGCAGCGGATGCGGAGCCGGAACAGCAGGCGGCTGTGCTCCTCCGTGCCGAGCAGCACGATCGCCCAGCTCACGGTCACGTGGAAGGCCCGGACGGCGAGCACGATCTCACGTCCGGGGACGATACGTTCCACCGTGTAGCCGATGCCCGACGGAGGAGTGCGCAGCAGGTCGCCCACCTCCAGTCGCTGCAACTCCGGGACGATGCGATCCGCGCTGGGACGGCCGTCGTTGGTGATGTGGTCGTAGGCGTACCAGCCCGCCCGGGGATGGCCGCCCATCTGCACGAGCCATGGCCACACGGCCTCGGGAGGGGCGTTGACGCTGATGGCGCGGGTGGCGCCGATGTGCGGTCGCGGGACGATGTCGTCGCCGGGCAGCGGACGGGCCGCTTCGCCCTCGGTGGCGCCCCAGCGCAGCAGCCCGGGGCGGACGAGCAGCAGATAGGCGGCCGCTCCGGCGGCTTGCAGGAGAAGCATCGGTCGGAGCAGGCGGCGGAATGCGTGGCAGGCGTCCATGTCTCGATGGCACCAGGTCCGGTGGGCCGAGGGCAGGGGCGAAAGGCGGTGACCGGGGGCCGATGGTCCCGACATGGCTTCCCCGCCACCGGCACGTACGGCTGATGGCGGGGAAGAGGTGCGGTCAGACCTGTGGTGGTACGTACTGCTCGTCCTGCGGGTGGCGTTCGACCTGGATGGACCACTCGGCGGCGGCAGCGGCCATGGCGGCCACGGCCGTGACGACGGGGGCGGCGATGAACGCCACCACGCCGACCGCGAGGGGGACTTCCATCACCGTGTGCCCGTGCGAGTCCTTGACGATGATCCTTTGGACGTTGCCTTCGTGAATCAGGGTCTTGACCTTGTCGGCGAGCTCGCTGCCGTGGACCTTGACCTCTTCGCGGGTGACTGTCATCTCGCTGCTCCCCATCTTCGGCTTCTCCCAGCATTCCGGCGGCGGGGGCGTGCGAGCAGAGGCCAAGGTCCTGCTCCAGTAGGGGCGATCAGCCCGCCGCCGACAGCGCGGTGCCGGGCCGCCGAGGGCACGCCGTCGTGGACGGCGACGTCCAGGCTCGGGCCGTTCGGGTACTGCTCGCGCAGCGCCGCCTCGACCTCCTGGCGCAGGTCCTCGTCCGTACGGGCGAGCATGGCCATCAGGTCGCGGCGGCTGACCATGCCGGCGATCCGCGAGCCGTTCACAACGGGCGGGCTCTTGACCCGCTTGCCGACCATGAGGTCGATGGCGACGGTGACGTCGGTGGTCTCGGTGACGGTGACGACGTCGCGGGTCATGACGTCCATGACGCGGCGGGGGAGCGGGACGTGGCGGCCGGGCGGACGGTGACCGCCGGGCTGCTCATGACCTCGCGGACGAGCGTCGCTATCCGGCCTCCCACTTGGAGTCGTCGGTCTTCCAGGTCAGCTTGTCGACGACGTCGACCACGCCGTTGACCCGGCTGGTCATGCGGACGGCGATGCCGGCCTCGGTGCGGCGGTCCATCCAGCCGGACAGCGTCACGACTCCCTGACGCACCTCTACCCGCACGCCGGCGGTGTCCACCCACAGCTTCTGGTCGAGGATCTCGTCGCGCACCTCGGCGGCGATCTCCTCGTCGGGACGCAGGAACAGCTTGACCAGGTCGCGGCGGCTGACGATGCCCTGGAGGCGGCCGTCGCGGTCGACCACGGCGAGGCGCTTGACGTCATGGGCGTCCATGAGGCGGGCGGCCGAGACCGCGGACGCCTCGGGGGAGACGCTGATCGCCGGGCTCGTCATCAGTTCGGCGGCGGTGTCGCCGTCGGCCTTCTGGCGTCCCTTGGGGTGGCGCAGCCGGGCGCGCAGCGGGGGACGGTAGCCCTCGCGGTAGAACTGCTCGCGGAACTCCTCCTTGCGCAGCAGGTCGGCCTCGGACACCATGCCGACCACGTGCTGCTCGTCGTCGACGACGGGGACGGCGCTGATGCCGCCGGTGATGAGCGCTTCGGCGATGTCCTTGAACGGGGTGGCGGGGGTGACGGACACGACCTTTCCGGTCATCACGTCCGCGACGGTCATCTTCATGGGGTCGGCTCCTTCCGGGGGCTTCGTTTCTGTCCTCAGCACAACTCGGGTCAAGCCGGGCGGGTAGGGGCGGAAGTCCCGAGCGGGCTCGGCCGTGGGTCAGCGCAGGCGGCGTAGCAGCGGTGAGGGCGGGGCCTGGGCGGGAGCGACGCGGATGCGGGCGTCCACGGTGGTCGCGCCGTCGGGGGTGACGATGACGGGGTTGAGGTCGAGTTCGGCGATCTGGGGCAGGTCGTCGAGCAGCCGGCCGATCCTGACGAGCTGGCCTTCGAGGGCCTTGACGTCCATGGCCGGCGAGCCGCGGTAGCCGTGCAGGAGGGGTGCGCAGCGCAGCTCGGCGAGCATGCCGGCGGGGTCGGTGACCGGCGGGACGCGGAAGGCGCGGTCGGCCAGCAGGTCGGCCGCCACGCCGCCCAGGCCGACCATGACGAGGGGCCCGAAGACCGGGTAGTTGACACCGCCGACGATCATCTCGATCCCGCCGGAGAGCATGGGCTGGACGATCGCGCCCGTCATCTCCGGACCGATGCGCTCCGACATTTCTTGATATGCGCGGCGGACCGCGTCTTCGGTACGCAGGCTGAGCCGGACGCCGCCGACGTCGCTCTTGTGCACCGGGCCGACGGCCTTGAGGGCCGTCGGCAGCCCGACGCGGGCGGCGGCCCGGGCGGCGGACTCGCCGTCGCGCACCTCGACCGACTCGGCCCGTGCGACGCCGTAGCAGTCCAGCAGCCGGGCGGTCGCATCGGGGGAGAGCCACCCGCCCTCCGGCCGCGCCTCCAGCTCGGCCTGGACGATCCGCCGTGCCCCCTCCCTGTCGGCCGCCACGGGGATCGCCACAGGCTCGGGCGTCCGGCGCCACTCGGCGTACCTCACGGCATGGCCGAGGGCCTGGACGGCCTGCTCCGGGAAGGCGTAGCAGGGGACGCGGCCGTCGATCAGCCCGTCGTGGCCGACGACACAGGCCAGGACGGTCTTGCCCGCCTCCTTGGCCGCCTCGGCGATGGCCCGGCGAGTCTCCTCCAGGCCGGATCCGAATGGCGGGGTGTAGACGACCAGGACGGCGTCGACGTCCGGCACGGCGGCCACCGCCCGTACGGCGGAGCCGATCTCGGCGGCGGTGGCGTCGGCGGTCAGGTCGACGGGGTTGCCCAGCGCGGCCGCGGCCCGCGCGTCCAGCAGCCCGGCCCGGAGTTCGGGGACGGCCAGGCCCTGGCGCTCGCAGGAGTCGGCGGCCATCGCCTGCGGCCCGCCGGAGTTGCCCACGATGGCCACCCGGCGCCCCCGGGGCAGTGGCTGGAAGGCCAGGAGCCGGGCGGCGTCGATCAGTTCGGGCACGCTGTCGAGCCGGATCACTCCGGCGGCGCGGACCAGGGCGTCCACGGCCACGTCGGGGGTGGCCGCGGCGGCGGTGTGTGAGCGCACGGCCCGGCCTCCGGCCTCGCCGCGCCCGCTCTTGACCAGCAGCACCGGCTTCCGGGCGCCCACGCGCCGGGCGATCCGCACGAACCTGCGCGGGTTGCCGAACGACTCCAGGTACAAGGCGATCACGTCGGTGTGCGGGTCGTCCGCCCAGCATTGGAGGAGGTCGTTGCCGCTGACGTCGGCCTTGTTGCCGACCGAGACGAACATGGACACGTCCAGCCGCTCCAGCAGCGCCGCCGCGACGGCGCCGGACTGCGACATGAGCGCCACGCGGCCCTGGACGGGATTGTGCGGCAGGAAGCTGGCGTTCAGGTGGGCCGCAGTGTTGACGATGCCCAGGCAGTTCGGGCCGATGAGCCGCATCCCGGAAGAACGGCAGATGCGCAGCAGCTCCGACTCCGCACCGGGCTGCCCGGCCTCGGCGAACCCCGACGTCAGCACCACCAGCCCGGCGACGCCCGCCTTCGCGCAGTCGCGCGCCACCTCCAGCACCCGCGCGGCGGGCACCGCCACAACCGCCAGATCCACGCCCTCCGGGACCCTGTCGTGGCAGGCGAGTCCGGCCACCTCGGCGGCGTTGGGGTTGACCGGATGGATTGCGCCGGGAAAGCCGCCGTCGATGAGGTTGCGCAGCACCTTGTGGCCGACGGCGCGCTCGTTCCGGCTCGCGCCGATCACCGCCACCGAGCGAGGGGTGAGCACCCGCGTGAGCGAGGCGCATCCGGCCTCATGGTCGCGGGACTCGATGCCGGCCCGCAGCCCAGGGGTTGGCTCGGCGGCGATGCCGAGATGCAGGGTGCCGCCTTCGGTGCGCTGGGTGACCTCTAGCCCGAGGTCGTGCAGCATCCGGAGCATCGGCCGGTTCTCGGTCAGCACGTCGGCCATCAGCTCGTGGACGCCGTGCTCGGCGGCGTCCAGGGCGACGTGCTCCAGCAGCAGGGTGCCCAGGCCGTGCCCGTGCGCGGCGTCGTCGATGAGGATTCCCAGGTCGGCGCGGTGCCCGTCGATGGGGATGTACTCGGCGACCCCGACCAGCCGGTCGTGGATGGCGGCCACCAACGCGTGGCCCTGGTAGGCGTCGCTCGTCACCCGGTCCATGTAGGCGTGGGCGGTGTTGCGGCCCCCGGTGAAGAAGCGCAGGTAGGCCGAGCGTTCCGAGGAGCGGTCCACCAGCTCGTGCAGGGCGTCGCGGTCGGTGGGAAGCAACGGGCGCACGTGGGCTATGCCGCCGTCGCGCAGCAGCACGTCGTATCCCTCAGGCATGGCGGATCTCCCGTTCGCGGTCCTGTCTCTCAGCTTGTCCGGATGGAGGGGACCGCAAGCAGGGCCGAAGGTCATGTCGCGAAAGGACGTCCGCCTCTCCTGGCGCGAACGTGCCGGGCGTGTGCTGGAGAGGTGGGATCGGGACTCACAGAAGGAGGACGCGATGAGCCTGCCAGAGCGGAGAGACGTCAGACTCCCGTTCCCGGAGCTGATGGAATGGCTGGAGCAGCCCATGTTCGGGTTCCGGCCGTTCGGACAGATCCTCCGGGTCGAGGACTACATCGCCGAGGGGCGGTACGTCCTGCGCGCCGAACTGCCCGGGGTCGACCCCGACAAGGACGTCGAGATCGTCGTCGACGACCGTGTCCTGCACATCCGGGCGGAGAAGACCCGCAGGACCACCGAGCCGCATCGCTCCGAGTTCGCCTACGGAGCGCTCGCGCGGACGGTGACCCTGCCCGCCACGGCCAAGACCGACGACGTCAAGGCCACCTATGCGAACGGGGTCCTCGAAATCAGCGTCGGGCTGGCCGAGGAGAAGAAGGCGGAGGGCCGGCGGATCACCGTCGAGCACTGAAGCCGGTCGTGAGCGGACGGGAGGAACCACGAAGCCTTCCGTCCGCTTTCGCGCACGGGTGCCGAAGGTCCCACCCCGTGAGGACCGTCGCCCCTGATGGCCGGCCCCATGCCGCCGGACGATGAAGGCATGAGAATCGGAATCAACGGCTTCGGCAGGATCGGCAGAGCCGTCCTGCGCCGCGCACTGCGCACCGACCTCGACATCGTCGCCGTCAACGACATCACCGACGCGGCCACGCTGGCCCACCTGCTCGCCTACGACTCCACCTACGGCCCGCTCGGCCTGCCCGTCAGCGCGTCCCCGGAGTCGCTGGAGGTCGACGGCAGGACGATCGCCGTCAGCGGGCGGCGCGACCCCGCCGAGATCGACTGGCGCGCCCACGACGTCGAGCTGGTCATCGACGCCACCGGCCGGTTCCGTACCAGGGACGCCCTGGAGGGCCATTTGAAGGCCGGCGCGCGCCGGGTCCTGCTGTCGGCGCCCGGCAAGGGGCTGGACGCCACCATCGTGCCCGGCGTCAACGACGCCGCCTACGACCCGGCCAGGCACGAGATCGTCTCGCTCGCCTCGTGCACCACCAACTGCGTCGCCCCCATGGTCAAGGTGCTGAACGACCGCTTCGGCCTGGTCCGGGGGTTCATGACCACCATCCACGCCTACACCGGCGACCAGGTGCTCCTCGACGCCCCGCACAAGGACCCGCGCCGGGCGCGCTCCGCGGCCGTCAACATCGTCCCCACGACCACCGGCGCCGCCCGCATGGTCGGCCAGGTGCTGCCGGAGCTCGACGGCCGCCTGGACGGCGTCGCCATCCGGGTGCCGGTCGAGGACGGCTCGATCACCGACCTGTCCGCGCAGCTCTCCCGGCCGGTCACCGCGCAGGAGGTGAACGACGCCTTCGCCGCCGCGGCTGAGGACGAGCTGCACGGCGTCCTGCGCTACAGCACCGCCCCGCTCGTCTCCCGCGACATCATCGGCGACGCGTCCTCCTGCGTGTTCGACTCCCCGCTCACCCAGGCGAGCGGCGATTTGGTCAAGGTATTCGGCTGGTACGACAACGAGTGGGGCTACGCCAACCGCCTGGTAGAGATGGCCCGGCGGATGGCGTGAGCCACGCCCGCGATCAACTCCCGCCCCGGGCACAGCGCACGGTCACGTCCTGCTCCCGAGGACAGCCCGTCGAGGCGATCCCGGTCATGGTCGCGGCCCCACGATTCGAGGCGCGCGGACGCAGGACCAAGGTCCTCCGCACGAGGGCCGTGCGGCACTGCGGGCGGGTCACCGGAAACGGTGTGATGGAAGCACGTAAGAGGACCACGAATCCCCATCGAAGGGGGGCCGTCATGGCCACCACGATCGACAGGCCCGTCACGCACACGGGCGCCACCACCGCCGGACGCCGCCCGGTCGAGTACGTCTGGGCCGTCGCCCGGATCGCGATCGGCTGGATCTTCCTGTGGGCGTTCCTGGACAAGACGTTCGGCTGGGGCTTCGCGACCCCGGCGAACAAGGCGTGGATCGCCGGGGGCAGCCCGACGACCGGCTTCCTCAAGGGCACCGGCGAGAACGCGCTCGGCGGGCTGTTCGCCTCGCTGGCCGGTCAGGCGTGGGTGGACTGGCTGTTCATGGCCGGTCTGCTGGGCATCGGCCTGGCGCTGGTCCTCGGGATCGGCACCCGGGTCGCCGCGGTCACCGGCACGCTGATGCTGGTCCTGATGTGGGCGGCTGAACTGCCCTTGGCCAACAACCCCTTCATGGATGAGCACATCGTCTACGCGATCGTCCTGATCGGCCTGGCCCTGGCCGGCGCCGGCACCACTCTCGGCCTCGGCAACCTGCCCGTCGTGCGGCGCAACGGCTGGCTGAAGTAGTGCGCACCAGGACACGCCCACCCCCTCAGCACCCGGGGGGTGGGCGTTTTGCCGTGCGCCCGGCGGACATGCACGACAAGGACGAAGGTCTGTCGCATCCATGTCGTAAGACTCCTGAACGGGGCGGGCGGCCCTGCTGTGCTGGGGGAGCTCCTGGAAGGAGGAGGTCCTCATGGACAGACCGGCAGAGCCCGGGCTGACGAGCCTGGAAGCGCAGCGGCTGCTCCGGCTGCACGGGCCGAACCAGGTGGCCGGGCCGCGCGGACACCGCGGGTTACGGTTGCTGCTGGCTCAGTTCACCAGCCCCATCGTGCTCATCCTGATCGCCGCCACGATCCTGTCGATGGTGCTCGGCGACCTGACCGACGGGTTCATCATCCTGGTGATCATCGTCGCGAGCGGCGCGCTCGGGTTCTGGCAGGAACACTCAGCCGGAAGCGCCGTCGACGCCCTGCTGGCCCGTGTCCGCGTGGAGACCGAGGTGATCAGGGACGGCCGCGAAGTGTCCGTGCCCGCCGAGGACGTGGTGCTCGGCGACGTGCTGGTGCTGCGGGCAGGAGACATCGTCCCGGCCGACTGCGCCGTCGAACGGGCCCAGAGCCTGCTGGTGGACGAGTCGGCGCTGACCGGCGAGTCGTTCCCCGCCGAGAAGGGCGTCGCGGCCGAGCTGTACGCCGCCACCCACGTCGCCAGCGGTACCGCCACCGCGACCGTCCTGCGCACCGGTCACGCGACCAAGTTCGCCGAGGTGACCGCCGAGCTGGCCGGACGGGACGTCACCACCGGCTTCGAGCGCGGCATGACCCGCTTCGGCCTGCTCCTGGTACGGGCGATGGTCGTGCTGGTCACCGCCATCTTCGTGGTGAACGTGGTCCTGGACCGTCCCGTCGTGGACGCGCTGCTGTTCTCCCTCGCCCTGGCCGTCGGCCTGACCCCGCAGCTGCTGCCCGCGATCGTGGCCGTCAGCCTGTCGGCCGGCGCCCGCAAGATGGCCGCCGAGCGCGTCATCGTCAAGCGGCTGGACGCGATCGAGGACTTCGGCGCGATGACCGTGCTGTGCACCGACAAGACGGGCACGCTCACCGCCGGCGCGGTGCGGCTGGACCAGGCGACCGGAGTCGGCGGCGAGCCGAGCGGGGAGGTGCTGCGGCTGGCCCGCCTCAACGCCGGGCTCCAGCACGGCTTCGCCAACCCTCTGGACGAGGCCGTCCTCGCGGGGGCGCCGCCGCTCGACGCGGCGGCGCGGCTCGACGAGGTGCCCTACGACTTCCAGCGCAAGCGCCTGTCCGTGCTCGTGGACGAGGCCGGCGTCCCGACGCTGATCACGAAGGGCGCCCTGGAGTCAGTGCTCGCCGTCTGCACGACCGCCCGTACGGACGAGGGCACCGTGCCGCTGGAGGCGGTGCGCGAGGCGGTCATGGGACGCTTCGCCGAGTTGAGCCGCGATGGCTTCCGCGCGCTCGGCCTGGCCATCGCCGCCCTCCCCGGCCGCTCCACCGCCACCGTCGCCGACGAGAGCGGGATGACGCTCGTGGGAGTGCTCGCCTTCCACGACCCGGCCAAGGAGGGCACCGCCGAAGCCGTACGCGACCTGGCCGGCCTGGGCATCTCCGTACGCCTGATCACCGGCGACAACCGGCTGGCCGCCGAACGCGTCGCCCGCGAGGTCGGCCTCGGCGGCGAGGTGCTGACCGGCGCCGACCTCGACCGGCTGGACGAGCACGCGCTGGCCGCCCGCGTCACGGGTGTCGAGGTGTTCGCCGAGGTCGAGCCGCTGCACAAGGAGCGGATCGTCCGCGCGTTGCGCGCCTCCGGCGCCACCGTGGGCTTCCTCGGCGACGGCATCAACGACGCCCCCGCCCTGCACGCCGCCGACGTCGGCATCTCCGTCGACACGGCCGTGGACGTGGCCAAGCAGTCGGCCGCGATCGTGCTGCTGGACAAGGACCTGAAGGTCATCGCCGACGGGGTGCGCCTGGGCCGGCGCACGTTCGCCAACACCCTCAAGTACGTTCGGGTCACCATCAGCGCGAACTTCGGCAACATGCTCAGCATGGCCGCCGCCTCGGCGTTCCTGCCGTTCCTGCCGCTGCTGCCGCGCCAGATCCTGCTGCTCAACTTCCTGTCCGACATCCCGGGCACCACGATCGCCACCGACCAGGTCGATCCCGAGCAGCTTCGACGCCCCCGGTCGTGGAACCTGAGTGGGATCCGCACGTTCATGATCGTGTTCGGGCTGCTCAGCTCGGTGTTCGACATCGCCACGTTCCTGGTTCTCCGGCTGGGCCTGGACGCCGGCGCGGACGTCTTCCGCACCGGCTGGTTCATCGAGTCCACGGCGACCGAGCTGGCGGTCATGCTCGTGCTCAGGACCGCGCGGCCGTTCTACCGCAGCCGCCCGTCCAGGCCGTTGCTGCTGACGAGCGTGGCGGTGGCCGTGCTGACGGTGGCGCTGCCGTACACGCCGGTCGGCGGCCCGCTGGGGCTGGTGCCGCTGACGTGGCCGGTGCTCGGCGCGCTCGCCGCCCTGACCGTCCTGTACGTCGCGGCCAACGAGGGCGCCAAACGCCTGCTCCGCCCGCTGCTCGCCGCATGAGCCACGGCGTCCGGGACCTTGGTCCCGTCCATCGGTGGCCTTGGACCGCGGCGGCCGTCGTTCCCTCCGAAGACAGTGAGAAGGGACATCGACGCGAAGGGGGAACCATGGATGCGTGGCGTGGGTTCGAGGGAGAGGGGTGGCGTTCGGCGCCCGACGTGCGCGCCTTCATCCAGGCCAACTACACGCCGTACGGGGGTGACGCCAGCTTCCTGGCCGGGCCCACGGAACGGACGCGGGCTGTGTGGGCGGCGGTGTCGAAGCTGTTCCCCGAGGAGCGCGAGCGCGGGATCCTCGACGTGGACGCCTCGACCCCCTCCTCGATCACCGCGCACCGGCCCGGCTACATCGACCGGGACCTCGAACTGATCGTCGGCCTGCAGACCGACGCGCCGCTCAAGCGGGCGATCATGCCCGCGGGCGGGCTGCGCATGGTCGAGAACGGCCTGGCCGCCTACGGCCACAAGCTCGACCCGGCCGTCAAGGAGATCTTCACCAAGTACCGCAGGACCCACAACGACGGCGTGTTCGACGCCTACACCCCGGAGATCAGGCGCGCCCGCAAGGCCGGCGTCATCACCGGCCTGCCCGACTCCTACGGCCGCGGCCGCATCATCGGCGACTACCGCCGCGTCGCCCTGTACGGAGTGGACCGGCTGATCGAGGCCAAGCACGCCGAGCTGCGCTCCCTGGACGACGCCGACGCCACCGACGCCGTGATCCGCGACCGGGAGGAGCTGGCCGAGCAGCTCCGCGCCCTGGACGAGCTCAAGACGATGGCCGCCTCCTACGGCCACGACATCTCCCTCCCGGCCGCCACCGCGCACCAGGCCGTCCAGTGGCTGTACTTCGCCTACCTCGCCGCGATCAAGGAGCAGAACGGCGCGGCCATGTCGCTCGGTCGCACCTCCACCTTCCTCGACGTCTACATCGAGCGCGACCTCGCCGAAGGCCGTATCACCGAGGAGCGGGCGCAGGAGCTCGTCGACGACTTCGTCATCAAGCTGCGCATCGTCCGCTTCCTGCGCACGCCGGAGTACGACCAGCTGTTCTCCGGCGATCCCACCTGGGTCACCGAGTCGATCGGCGGCATCGGCGCGGACGGCCGCCCGCTGGTGACCCGCACCAGCTTCCGCTACCTGCAGACGCTGCGCAATCTCGGCCCGGCTCCCGAGCCGAACCTCACCGTCTTCTGGTCGCCGCGGCTGCCGATGCCGTTCAAGCGCTTCTGCGCGGCCCTGTCGATCGAGACCAGCTCGATCCAGTACGAGAGCGACGACCTGATGCGCCCCCGGCACGGCGACGACACCGCCATCGCCTGCTGCGTCTCCGCCGCGCCGGTCGGAAAGCAGATGCAGTTCTTCGGCGCCCGCGTCAACCTGGCCAAGACCCTCCTGTACGCGATCAACGGCGGCCGCGACGAGATCACCGGCGATCAGGTCGGCCCCGCCCACCCGCCGCTGACCGGCGAGTACCTGGATCACGAACAGGTCATGGCCGCCTACGACCGGATGCTGGACTGGCTGGCCCGCACGTACGTCAACGCGCTCAACATCATCCACTACATGCACGACAAGTACGCCTACGAGCGCATCGAGATGGCCCTGCACGACTACCCCGTCAAGCGCACGCTGGCCTGCGGCATCGCCGGCCTGTCGGTCGCCGCCGACAGCCTGTCGGCCATCAGGCACGCGCGGGTCAAGGTCGTCCGCGACGAGACCGGGCTCGCGATCGACTACGAGGTCGAGGGCGAGTTCCCGGCCTACGGCAACAACGACGACCGCGCCGACGCCATCGCCGTCGACCTGGTGCGCTCCTTCATGGCGAAGATCCGGAAGCATCGCACCTACCGGGACGCCGAGCACACCCAGTCGGTGCTCACGATCACCTCCAACGTCGTGTACGGCAAGCACACCGGCAACACCCCCGACGGCCGCCGTGCGGGCGAGCCGTTCGCGCCGGGCGCCAACCCGATGAACGGCCGCGACCGCCACGGCCTGGTCGCCTCCGCGCTGTCGGTCGCCAAGCTGCCGTACGACCAGGCCCTGGACGGCATCTCCCTGACCAGCACCACCACCCCCGACGGCCTCGGACGAACCCCTGCCGAGCGGGTGGACAACCTGGTGGGCGTGCTGGACGGCTACGTCGACGCCGGCGGCTTCCACATGAACGTCAACGTCCTGACCCGGGCCGTCCTGCTGGACGCGATGGAACACCCCGGCCGGTACCCGCAGCTCACCATCCGGGTCTCCGGCTACGCGGTCAACTTCGTCCGCCTCACCCCCGAGCAGCAGCGCGACGTCGTCAACCGCACCTTCCACGGCTCGTTGTGAACGGTTCGGTCAGCTCCTGGGACCTGTCCACGGGGGTGGACGGGCCCGGCACCCGCTTCGTCGTGTTCACCGCCGGCTGCCCGCTGCGCTGCCAGTACTGCCACAATCCGGAGACCTGGCGGATGCGCGACGGTCACCAGGTGACCACCGACGAGATCATGGACGAGATCGGCAAGTACCGGCGCTTCCTCGCCGTCTCCGGCGGCGGGGTGACCATCAGCGGCGGCGAGCCGCTGCTGCAGCCCCGCTTCACCGCCGACCTGCTGCGCCGCTGCCACGACAGCGGCCTGCACACCGCCCTGGACACTTCCGGCCTGCTCGGGGTCCGCGCCACCGACGCCATGCTCGCCGACACCGACCTCGTCCTGCTCGACATCAAGTCCTACGACCCGGCCGCCTACCGCCGGGTCACGGGCGGGCCGGTCGAGCCCACGCTGCGCTTCGCCCACCGGCTCGCCGAGCTCGGCCGTCCCACCTGGATACGGTTCGTCCTCGTACCCGGACTGACGGACGCACCCGAGAACGTGGACGGGCTGGCCCGCTTCGTGGCCGGGCTCGGCAACGTCGAACGGGTCGACGTGCTGCCCTTCCACCGCATGGGCCTGGCCAAGTACGAGCGGCTCGGCCTGCGCTGCCCTCTCGCCGACGTCGAACCACCCGACCAGGCCCTCATGGACCGAGTCCACGCCCAGTTCCAGGCCCACGGCGTCACCAGCCTCTGATCAGGCTCATGGACAAGTGCGTTCACACGCCCTTGTCCGTGCTCCGGGTGAACGGGGAGAGCGTGGCCGACCACGGGATCACCGCCCGGGAGATCACCCTGCTCCTCCTCGCCGACCTCGACGTTGATGCCTACCTGCTGGGAGGGCAGGCTGCCTGCCTCGGATCTGGCAGAGCTCCGCCACCACAGGATGCTCCTGCGCGGTCCGCAGCGGAGACGGCTCGATCAGAGTCAACGAGTGAACCAATTCAGGACGACGTGAGGCGACCACCAGCGCGACCACTCCGCCCTGCCGGTGCGTGTCTCTCAGAACTACTGTTGGCGCAGGTCAGCACCGTAAAAGGTCGTCAGCGGGACGTCAGGTGCGTCAGTCGGGTCAGGTACTCCTCCGTCGAGATCTCGCCGCGCGCGTAACGTTCGGCGAGCAGGTCGCGGGCCCGGTCCACGCGGACGGGGATCAGCCGCGTGGGGGAGGCGGCCCGGATGACGAGCCAGCACGCCGAGGCGAGCAGGGCGATCCAGAGGAGCAGCACCACGCCTCCGCCCATCCAGGCGATGCCGCTTCCCATATGGGGCAGCATGTCGTTGTTCATGGAAACCTCCTTTCCTCCAACGTCCAGCATCCGGGCCGGACGAGGTCAGGGGCGAAAGTCACACCTGGCAGGTCTTTCGGCACTGCGCTCCTGTCAAGCCCGGCGTGAGCCTGAGAGCAGAAGGGAGGAACGGGCGATGAGGTTGACATGGAAAGACGCGGTGGCGACGGCGGTCATGGGCGTGATCACCGCCGTCCACGTCGTGTTCCTGCAGCAGGCCGACGTCCTCGTCCTCGGCAGCGTGCGCGGCGTCGCGAGCGTGATTCTGGTGCTCGGCGCGGTGCTGCTGTCGTGCCTGCGCTGGTTCTGGTGTGCCGTGGTCGTAGTGCCCCCGGCGGGTCTCGGCGTCGCTCAGCCGGTGGACGCCGGTCTCGTCGTGGCGCGCTGAAGGTTCTCCAGCCCCCGGGCGAGCGCGAGGCCGGCTGCCGTCAGGGTGCGCACCTGGTTCTCCAGCTCGTCGACCCGCTTCTTCAGCGCCAGCAGCTCGGCATCGATTGCCGGCGACTCCATGAGCATCCGTGCGCCGATCATGGTGACTCACCTCTCCTTCGCCTTGCCGGTACAGACAACATGGTGGGCGTCCGCGCGCGTTCCGCACACCGGCGAACGTCACGGGACGGCGGGGACCAAAGGCAGGCGTACCGGGTGGACCTTCTCCTCTATGACCGGCCGCTTGAGCGGAGTGTGCTGGCGGTACAGGAAACCATGAAGGGGGTCAAGATGATCGTCGTTGGGGTCGACGGCTCGGCATCCGCGTACGCCGCGGTGGACTGGGCGGCCGATGACGCCGCACGGCGCGGGCTGGACCTGCGCGTCGTCCACGTCCGCGAACCATGGGCGGCCGAGCACCCGCTCACCGCCGCCAGTGATCACCACACGCTGACCGAACGAGACGGCGAGCTGCTGAACGCGGCGGCGCGACAGGCGCGGGAACGGCGACCAGGACTGCACGTGATCACCGCGCTGAGCACGGGCGCCGTGGCCGAGCGGCTGCGGCATGAAGCGCAGCACGCCGACGCGCTGGTGCTGGGAAACCGGGGTCTCGGCGGGTTCACCGGCCTGCTGCTGGGCTCGGTCGGGCTGACGTTGGCGGGCCATGTCCCCTGCCCTCTCGTCGTCGTCCGGGAGGCGGCACCGGAGAGGTTCGGCGAGATCGTGGCGGGGTTCGACGGGTCGGCGGACGCCGAGGCGGCTGTCGCGTACGCGCTGGAGCAGGCCCGTGCGGAAGGCGCGCGGCTGCGGGTGGTGTACGGCGTGCGGACGCCCACCCCGGCGCCCCAGCCGGTCGGCTACGGGCCGATTCCCTGGGGCGTCTCCGTCCAGGAGATCGGTCAGCGACTGGCGCCCTGGCGCAACAAGTACCCGGACGTCGAGGTGGCCGAAGAGGTGGTGGCCGGGCATCCGGTCGCGCTGCTCGCCCGTGCTTCCCGCCACGCCGACCTTGTGGTGGTCGGCTCGCGCGGGCTCGGCGGGTTCGCCTCCGCCGTGCTCGGCTCGGTGAGTCACGGCATCCTGCACCACGCCCGCTGCCCGGTGGCCGTCGTACGGACGGGAGGCGTGTCGTCATGACCGTCGTCCTCGCGCCGCCGCACCTGACCGAGCAGGCCCGCCACGACTGGGACCTGCTGCAGGCCGAGACGCCCGCCCCTCGCCCGTTCGACCCCGCCGAGGCGGAGCCGCTGCCCGAGCCGGCCCGGCGCTGGGTCCTGCACGCCATCGAGCCCGGCACGCCGCTGCTCAGGGCGGTGGTGCTGCGTATGCGCGGCGACATCAGGCTCGGCGACTGGCGGCGTTTCGAGGCCTCGCAGGCGCTGGTGCCGATGGAAGGGTTCGTCTGGACGGCCAGAGCCTGGATGGGGCCGCTGCCGGTGAGCGGCTTCGACCGCTATCGCGCGGGAGTGGGGGAGATGCGCTGGCGGCTGCTGGGGACCGTCCCCGTCATGTCGGGCACCGGCCCGGACATCACCAGGAGCGCGGCGGGACGGCTGGCGTGCGAGTTCGTCATGGCGCCCGCCGCGGCGCTCGACCCGCGCCTGCGGTGGAAGCCCCTCGACGACGATCGGGCGATCGCCGTCGTGCCGGTCGGCGGCGAGGACTTCGAGGTGACGCTGACCGTCGCTCCGACCGGCGCGCTCACCGCCGTCACCGTCGAACGGTGGGGCAACCCGGACAAAGGCCCGTTCCGCAGTCACCTGTTCGGGGTGGAGTGCGGGCACGAGGCCACCTTCGACGGGTTCACCGTCCCGGCCCGGATGCGGGGCGGATGGTGGCCCGGGACCGGAAGGTGGGCCGACGGGGAGTTCATCCGCTTCAGGGTCGAGGACGCGCTGTTCCGCTAGCGAGCAGGGCCCTTCGGCCCTCGCCCGGCTGACCTCCGGCTCTGGGAGGAACAGGGTAGACGAGGTCCCATGAGAGGTGACGACGAAGGACGTCGAAGGGCTGCCCGCCGCCGTCCTGCTGGATCAGGACAAGGAAGCCACCGAGATCGTGCTCGGCTGCCGCGGCCGCGGTGGCTTCGCCGGCGCGCTGCTGGGGTCGGTCAGCACGAACGTGGCCGGCCACGCCCGCTGCCCCGTCGTCGTGGTCCGCGGCGAGCACCGTCGCGTGCGAGGGGAGGTCGTGGTGGGCGTGGACGACTCGCCCGAGTGCGAGCCGGCCCTCGCCTACGCCTTCGAGCAGGCCCGGCTGCGCGGAGCCGCGCTTCGCGTGGTGCACGCCTGGCAGCTTCCGGTGCACGCGTTCGCCCCCGAGATCAGCTACGACCTGGACGAGATCCGCGAGGCGCAACACCGGCTCATCGGCGACCGGGTACGCGTCTTCGCCTCGGACTACCCGCAGGTGAGCGTGGTGCAGGAGGCCCCGTCCGCGCACCCGGTCGACGCGCTCACCACCGCTTCCGGCCAGGCCGGCCTGCTGGTGGTGGGTTCGCACGGGCGCGGCGGCCTCGGCTCGGCGCTGCTCGGCTCGGTCAGCCGTGGCGTCCTCCACCACGCCCGCTGCCCCGTGGCGGTGGTCCGTACGGAGAACTGACCCTGGGAAATGGTTGAGGGGAGCCGGCACCCGCGTCGGCTCCCCTCAACCATTCCGGTCAGCTTCTGGACAGGACCACCTTGAGCGCCCCGGTCGACTTCGGGTCGCCGAAGGCGTCGTACGCGGCGGCCATGTCGTCCAACGCGAAACGGTGGGTGATGAACCCGGTGGGGTCCAGCCGCCCGGCGGCGATCATGCCCAGCAGGGCCGGCGTGGAGTAGGTGTCGACCAGACCGGTCGTGATGGTGAGGTTGCGGATCCACAGGTCTTCCAGGTGCAGAGTGGCCGACCGGCCGTGCACGCCGACATTGGCGACGTGGCCGCCCGGACGTACCAGCCTGGTGCACAGCTCGAAGGTCTCCGGGATGCCGACGGCCTCGATCGTGACGTCGGCGCCGAGCCCGCCGGTCAGCTCGCCGACGGCGGTGGCCGGGTCGTCGCCGGCGCCGACGATCACGTCCGCGCCGAGCCGCTTGGCGGCCTCCAGCCGGGCCGGGGCGGGGTCGACCGCGACGATGTGGCCGGGCGTGAACAGCTGCGCGGTGGTGATCGTGGCCAGCCCGATCGGCCCGGCGCCGACGACCACGACCGTGTCGCCCGGCCGCACGCGCCCGTTGAGCACGCCCACCTCGTACGCGGTGGGCAGGATGTCGGCCAGCATGAGCGCCGCCTCGTCGGAGACGCCTTCGGGCAGCAGGTGCGTGGAGGTGTCGGCGAAGGGGACGCGGACGTACTCGGCCTGGGTGCCGTTGACGCGGTGGCCGAGGATCCAGCCGCCCCCACCCAGGCACTGGCCGAACGCGCCCGTGCGGCAGTAGCGGCAGCGGCCACAGGCCGAGATGCACGAGACCAGGACGCGGTCTCCCGGCTTGACTGCGGTGACCGAGGGGCCGGTGGCCGTCACGGTGCCGACGGCCTCGTGGCCGAGGATGGTTCCCGGCTGGACGGCGGGCACGTCGCCCTTCAGGATGTGCAGGTCGGTGCCGCAGATGGTGACCGCGTCCACGCGTACGACCGCGTCCGTCGGCTCGACCGGCTGGGGATCGGGGGCCTCGCCCCATGAGCGCCGGCCCGGCCCGTGATAGATGAGTGCCTTCATCGTGCCTCCTCTTCGGTTCCCTCCTTCCACGCTCGCCGGTGCCGGGCTCACCGGCCAGGGACGAAGGTCCCATGACGTGCGGGTTTTCGACCATCCGGGCCCAGGGCGGGACATGGCCTTGGGCCCTGCTTCCGGGGACGTTCGACACTGCGGAAACCGGCCTCCCGAGGAGCAAGGTGAAGGGGGAGAAGGAGGTACGCCATGTCGATCGAAGTCAAGGACGTCATGGGCCGTGTGGCCATCGCCGTGCTGGAGGCCGCGTCGTTCACCGACGTCGTGAACGCGATGAAGAGGTTCGCGGTCGGCGCGGTAACCGTGATCGACGCCGACCGTCGCCCGGTGGGCGTCGTCTCCGAGGACGACCTGCTGCTCAAGGAGATCGACCCGGTGCGGCACAGCACGTCGATGTTCGAGTCCCGCCACCGCCGCGACGAGCACCACAAGGCCGCCGCGGTCAGGGCGGCACAGCTGATGACCTCCCCGGCGATCACCGTCACGCCGGCCATGCCCGTACGTGACGCGGCCCGGCTGATGCACGAAAGGCGGATCAAGCAGCTGCCCGTGATCGACCCGGCGACCGGGCGCATCATCGGGACCCTGCACCAGCGTGACGTGCTGCGCGTCTTCTCCCGGCCGACGGCGGAGGTAGAGGCCGACATCAGAGCCGTACTTCCGGACGCCGAACCGGTCGTCGTCGAGATCGAGCAGGGGGTCGTGAGGCTCAGCGGCCGCGTGCGGCGCAGGTCGCAGGCGATCGCGATGGCAGAGGCGGTACGCGCCGTCGAAGGCGTGATCGACGTGACCTGCGACCTGGCCGTTGACCACGACGACCTCGTCGTCGTCCCGCCGCTGCTGTAGCGGACGGCGTCAGTCGTGCCGCTCGCCGATCTGCCGGTTGGTCAGGCCCTCGCCGATCAGGTCGAGGATGTGGCGTTCCTGCTCGGTCAGGGCGGCCAGCGGGTCCTTCTTGACGTTCTGGTCGCGCAGGCGTCGCATCATGGCGGCGGTGGTCTGCGGGTCGGACTCGCCTGTTCCCGCCTCGCCGACGACCTCGATGTCGTCCTCGGAGTCGAGGAGGGCGGCCACTCCGCGCCGCACGACCTCATGGTCGTCAAGCAGGAACACACGAATCATGTCCCCAACGCTAGCCGGACCCGGCGAATCCCAAAGTGGGCCGAAGGCCCTGTCCGCAGAGGCCCTTCGACCGTGGAGCCGGAAACCGGTCCCGGCATGTCCTTGGTGGAGACACAGGGAGGAACCATGATTCTCGTCGGAGTGGACGGCTCACGGGCCGGGCTGGAAGCGGTCACCTGGGCCGCGCGCGAGTCGGCCTTGCGTGATCTGCCGCTGCTGGTGGCGCACGCCATGCCCCGGTGGGCGTACGAGAGCGAGGGCGGCCCGTACGCCGAGGTCGGCGCGTGGCTGCGCGAGGGCGGCAGGAGCGTGCTGGAGGCGGCCGAGGAACGGGCACGACGGGAACAGCCGAAGATCACCGTGGACACCGCGTTCCTGCCCGACGATCCCCGCACCGCCCTCATCGCCGCCGCGGACTCGGCCGACCTGCTGGTGGTCGGCAACCACGGCGTCGGCGGCTTCCGCGGGATGCTCCTGGGGTCGGTCGCCTACGGCGTGGCCGGGCACGCTTCCTGCGACGTCGTGGTGGTCCGCGAGCAACGCATGCCGCCGCCGGAGGAGGAGATCGTGGCCGGCGTTGACGGCTCGCCCGCTTCGTACGGGGTGCTGGAGTTCGCCGTCAAAGAGGCGCGGCTACGAGGAGCGCGGTTGCGCGTCGTGCACGCCAGGACCGCTCCGCATGCCGGTCTGTTCGACCCGGCGGAGACGTCCGGACCGGTGGGACCCTTCGCCGAGCGGTATCCGGACGTCGCTCTCGTCGAGGAGTCGGTGCACGGCCATCCCGTCGAGGTGCTGCGCCAGGCGTCGGACCGTGCTGCCCTGCTGGTGGTCGGCTCACACGGACACCGCGCGCTCGCCGGGATGGTCCTCGGCTCGGTCACCCATGAACTGCTCCACCGGGCATCGTGCCCTCTGGCCGTGGTCAGGAGCGTCCGGTGAACGTCGAGGCGGCCCCACACGACCAGCTGAGCGACCATCTGTCGCGGATCCGCGACGTCGACCTGCTGACCGCCGGCGAGGAAGGGGAACTCGCCAGACGGACGGAGGCCGGAACGTACGTCGCTCACCTGATCGAGCAGGGTGCCGCACAGGGGGCTCTTGCTCGCCGACGTGATCCAGGACGGGAACCTGGGGCTGATCGAGGCCGTCGAGCGCTTCGACCACGCCAGGCGCAACCGTTTCTCCACAGTCCCCACGTGGTGGATCCGCAAGGCAGTCCAGCGAGGGTTGGAGCACGCGCAGACGATCCGCCTGCCGATCGGCGTCCAGGACCAGCTCGCGAGGACCGCACGCGCGGAGGCGGACGCCACCCACAGATGCCGGCGGCCGCCGACCAGGAGCTGGCGGAGTAGGCGGGACAGGAGCCGCCCAAGGCCATCGCGCTGCGCCGGCTGCCGCGAAGGTGCGTCAGTCTCGACGTGACGGCAGGCGAGGGACGGCGGCTGTGGGCGCTGGGCGAGATGGTGGAGGACCGGCAGGCGTCGGCCGAGCGGCTCGTCGAGGACGCGGCGCTGAGGGCACTGCTCGCCTCCCTGGTCAACGGGCTGGCGCCGCGCCAGGTGCGGATCATGAGCCGGTCTTGCGCGTCGCCGCGCCAGGACAGGCCCGCGGCCGCGATGCTCCCCCTCGGAGGCGCCTCGGGAGGTGCATCGTGAGAAGGGGCTTCAGTCCCTGGTCCCGACGCCGTCCCGCCGGTCAGGCTGTGATGGTGATGTACGACACGGCAGGCGCCATGGACGATCGGCTTCTCAGGGAGCTGACTGCTGACGAGGCTCTTCGGCGGCTGGCCGGTGTGCCGCTCGGCCGCGTCGTGTTCACCCGGCACGCTCTCCCGGCCATCCGGCCCGTTAACCATGTGGTGGCCGACGGCCAGATCGTCATCCGGTCCAGCACGGGGACCATCCTGAGCGCGGAACTGGCCGCACACGAAGCCGTGGTGGCCTACGAAGCCGACGAACTGGACGCCAAGGAACGCACCGGCTGGAGCGTGGTCGTCACCGGCGTCGCCCGCCTGGTCGAGGACGCCGAGGAGAAGGCCCGTTTCCAGGAGGCCCTCCAGCCCTGGGCGGCGGGACAGATGGATCAGGTGATCCGCATCAGGCCGGAGATCGTCAGCGGGTTCGAACTGGTCCTCGCCGCCGCCGTGGGCCCAGGTTCACGGGCGGTCCCAGGTTAGGGGCAGTTCCAGGATGTCGTCCTCCTTCCAGCCGAGAGACTCCCGCACCCCGACGATCCCGTCGGTCCGCTCGGCGGCGTGGACGGCAGCCGCCGCCTCACTGCGCCTGTCCAGGTGGCCGGAAAGCGTGACGATGCCGTCATGGACCTCGACGATGATCCCGTCGCGGTCGTCCCACCTGGATCGCGGCTCGAGCCCCTCGATGACGCGGCGTCTGATCTCGTCGTCGTCGCGCAGGTACATCCTGAGCAGGTCCCGCCTGCTGACGATGCCCTCCAGCCTGCCTTCGGCATCGGTGACGACCAGCCGTTTGACGCCGCTCTCGTCCATGATCCGGGCGGCCCTGACCGTGGAGGCGGACGCGGGGACGGTCACGGCGGGACTCGTCATCAGGTCGGCGGCGGTGTGCCCGGCGGCCTTCCGCGCGCCCTCCTCGCCCGCACCGGTGAGGCGCCGGCGCAGCCGCGCGCGGAGCGGCGGGCGGTAGCTCTCGCCCCAGTACTGCTCCCGGAACTCCTCCTTGCGCATGAGGTCGCCTTCGGAGACCACGCCGATGACGCGATCGTCCTCGCCCAAGACGGGCACGGCGCTGATCCCGCTCGTCACGAGCACTTCGGCGACGTCCTTGAAGGGGGCATCGGCCTGGACCGCCGTCACCTGCCGGGTCATGACCTCTCTCACGGTGATCCGCATCATGTTCCTCCTGTCAGCTCTCCCTTCCATGTCACCGCCTGCCACGGTGGAGGCGTAGGGGCGGAAGGCCCCTGGCCAGGTGGACCTTGGGAGGTGTCTGGTAAGGCAGGGTTTGCACCGTCCACCCCGGATGCGAGACTGATCGCCATGGAGAGCGAGCACCGTCCATTGATGCCGCAGATGCGACTTGATGAGCTGCTGGCCGAGTTGCAGGTGCGGCTGAGCGCGGTGCTGGCCACCCGGGATCGGGTGCACGCGCTGCTGGAGGCCGTGGTGTCGGTCGGCAGCGACCTCGACCTGGAGACGGTGCTGCGGCGGATCGTGGAGACCGCGACCAGGCTGGTGGACGCCAGTTATGGCGCGCTGGGCGTGGTCGGCGAGGAGCAGACGCTCCTGCAGTTCATCCCCGTCGGGTTGAGCGAGGAGGAGATCGCCCGGATCGAGCACTGGCCGCACGGGCTGGGGCTGCTCGGCCTGCTGATCAAGGACGCCCGTCCGCTGCGCCTCGGCCGCATCTCCGACCACCCCGAGTCCTACGGTTTCCCGCCCGGTCATCCGCCGATGGGCACCTTCCTCGGCGTCCCGGTGCGCGTGCGCGAGGAGGTGTTCGGCAACCTCTACCTCACCGAGAAACGCGGCGGCGGCGACTTCGACGAGGAGGACGAGGCCATCGTCATCGCGCTCGCCACCGCGGCCGGCGTAGCGGTCGAGAACGCCCGCTTGTACGAGGAGTCGCGGCGGCGCGAGACGTGGCTGCACGCCTCGTCGGAGGTGACCACGAGCCTGCTGTCCGGAGCGGACCCGCGCCAGGTACTGCAGGTGGTGGCCGCCCGCGCTCGCCAGATGACCGACGCCGGCCTCGTCCAGGTGCTGCTGCCTGATCCGTCGAAGGAGTCACTGATCGCGGAGGCCGCGGACGGCGACGGCTCAGAGGAGCTCGAAGGGGCCGTCTTCGGCATCTCCACCACGCTCGCCGGCGAGGTGTTCACGCAGGGAGAGCCGATGTCCGAAGCGGACATGCAGAGCGCTCCATACCAGGACTCGCCGCTGCGGCGCCTGGGCTACGGACCCGGGCTGATGGTTCCGCTGGGCACCACGCCGGATGTGCGCGGGGTGCTGGTGCTGGCCAAGCGGAGCGGGCGGCTGCCGTTCAGCAGGGCCGACCAGCAGATGCTGCAGGCGTTCGCGGGGCAGGCCGCGATCGCGCTGGAACTGGCCGAGGCCCGCCGTGACGCCGAGCGGCTCGGCCTGCTGGAGGACCGCGACCGCATCGCCAAGGACCTGCACGACGTGGTGATCCAGCGGCTGTTCGCGACCGCGATGACGTTGATGAGCACGGTCCGGCTGGTGGAGCGCCCGGAGGCGGCCAAGCGGCTGCAACATGCGATCGACGAGCTGGACGGCACGATCCGGCAGATCCGCTCGTCCATCTTCGCCCTGCAGGGCCCTCTTGAGGAGGCCGCGCCGAGCCTGCGCGGGCGGATCGTCGACCTGGTGGAGGGAGCGGGCGGCCATCTGGGCTTCATGCCCGGCCTGCGGATGGAAGGGCAGATCGACACCCTGGTGTCCGAGCCTGTCGCCGAGCATCTGCTCGCCGTGTTGCGGGAGGCGCTGTCGAACGTGGTCCGCCACTCGCGCGCCACCCGCGCCGAGGTCGCCATCGAGGCGGCCTCCGGCGGGCTCACCCTGGTGGTGTCCGACAACGGCGTCGGCCTGGACGCGCCCACCCGGCGCAGCGGCGTGCGCAACATCGAGGAACGCGCGGCCGGTCTCGGCGGCACGTGCCAGCTGGAGAGCCCGGAGGGCGGAGGCACCCGGCTGAGCTGGCGGGTCCCTCTCTGAGCGCAGGACCCTCCGGCCCCTGGGAACGGGACCAAGGTCCCTCGGAGGCGAGGACAGACCCGGAAATCTTCGTCATCATGACGACGACGCAGCACATCGACGCTTACTGGCGCGCCGAGCACGTTCCCCGAACCGGCCCCTTCCCTCCGCCTGATCGTCCCCGACGCCTGGCGGGCCCGGCTGCGTACGGTCGCCGGCCTTCCGCACGCCTGGCCGATCATCCGGCGCGCCGCCGCCGAGCCGGGCGTGCCCCGACGGCTGCCGCGCTGCTCACTGAACGCCCCGGCCGGCGCGCGGCAACGCCTGACGACGGCAACCGCGAACCTGTCCGACGTGCGCCGGTGCTCGAGGCGCAGGCGCGCCGGACGGGTTTCCAGGGGCGGGCGGCGAGCCCGCCCCTCGCGGCGTGCGGCGGCCATGTCCTCATCATCGCCATGGCCCCTGTGGGTGTCAGCAGTCCGCATGAGACAGGTCGGTGGCAGGGCGCCGGCCTCCCTCGTCGGACCGTCCGTGACGCACTGACATCCCGGTTGCCGCCAGTCCTGACGGACTCAGGTGCGGGGCGCCGGTTGGTCGCGCCTGCTCCGGGGAGCCGGGCTGCGGGTCAGGCGGACGCCGAGCAGGACGAGGCCGACGCCGATCGGCAGCAGGATCCCGGTCGAGACGAACAGCCAGGCGGTCAGCCCGTTCAGTCCGGGGAGCGTGGCCGACAGCCGCAGGTCGGCCGAGATCACCGGGCTCGCGTCCGCGTTCATGATCACTACGGTCCAGTCGCCCGCCTCGGGCGTCCAGGTGAGGCTGCCCGATCCCGTCGCCGCCCAGAACGGCTGCGCGGCTGGAGGCGCTGCCGGCTGCCCGCCCGGATGCCGTGTGTAGGCCGTGTCGTCAGGGCCAGATCCGAAGGTCAGGCGGGTGACGCGGTCATAACCCGTGGCGATCAGGTACCTCTCCACGTCGGCCCGGGGGCCGACGCCGACGAACAGCGGGCTGCCCTTGGCTGCCGCCTCGATGCGTACCTGGCCGGTGAAGGCGCGCAGGTACTCCACGCCCTGGCCGCTGATCGCGACCGGCTCGGTGGCGAGCGCGTACGCCGGGGTGGCGATCCGCTCGCTGTTCGTGCTGATGAAGCCGTCCGAGGCACGCGCGTGGGCGAGCACCGCCGACAGCGAGCCGGTGGCCGCCGTACCGACGGCGCCGAACGCGAGCAGCGCGCC
The DNA here is from genome assembly GCF_042878785.1 of Nonomuraea sp. NPDC003560. Taxonomy (NCBI): domain Bacteria; kingdom Bacillati; phylum Actinomycetota; class Actinomycetes; order Streptosporangiales; family Streptosporangiaceae; genus Nonomuraea; species Nonomuraea sp. NPDC003560. Next base: position 945,421 of record NZ_JBIAOF010000002.1, read on the forward strand.
CGCGAGGATCGCCACGACCGACCCGGCGCCGTGCCGCACGGGCGCGTGACGCGACAGGGGCGGCGGCTCCATGCGCGGCAGCTCGTGGCCGCCCTGCTCCAGCCGGAACGGCGGGTAGGCGTCGGTCATGAGCGTCGCGTACGCGGCCACCCTGAGCGCCCAGCGGTTCATCCCGAGCACGAAGTCGTACAGACCGAGTGGGTAGCGACCGGTGAACAGCAGGCACAGGGCGGCGACGAGGACGAGCAGCCCGATGAGACCGCCCCAGTCGAGCGTGTAGAGCACGCCGCCGCCGTCGGGCAGGCCGCCGGCCCAGGAGATGAGGCTGCCGCTGGTGAACAGACCCACGATCAGGTAGTGCGGGATCGCCAGCAACCACCATTTCACCAGCACCAGCCCCCGCGAGAGGCGTTCGGGATAGTCGATCTCCAGCGTGGCCGGGTAGTCCGGCGCCGGTCCGAGCGTGAAGGGCGGGTACCGGTCGGTGCCTAGCGCGCCGTAGGTGTAGTACGCCACCCGCCAGGTCCAGCGCAGGACGCCGAGGTTGAAGTCGAACAGCGAGCGCGGATAGCGGCCGGTGAACAGGATCGCGAAGAACGCGATGACAGTGAGGACGCCGAAGGCGATCCACAGGAAGCCGAGCGCGATGTAGTGGGGGATCGCCAGGAACCACTTGACGACCCACAGGCCCCGGTTCAGCGGCTCCTCGAGCCGGGCCTCCACCCGTACGGGATATGTGCTCACCCTCTCAGCGCACCATCGATCCGCCGGCACGACTGCGGGCGAAAGACCCGGTTCTCGTGCCGATGGACACCGGTCACGGGGGAAGAAGCCGGCAGCGGAGGACCAGGGACCCGTCAAAGAGGGGCGCTCTGGGAGAGCGCCCTCCAGACGCCGAGGCTGGATCCTACGGACACCTGGAGGGATCACCGCCATGGATCACATCGTGCTCGGCTACGGCGGCTCTGACTTCTCGATGCAGGCCCTGGACTGGGCGCTCGACGAGGCCGAGCTGAGGGGACTGCCCTTGCCCCTCGTTCACGCGTGGCAGTGGCCGTACGGTGAGGCGGAGGAGGAAGCCAAGGCCCACCTGCGCAAGGCCGCCGACCACGTGCTCTGGCACGGCGCCGAGTGCGCCCGCTCCACCAGCTCGGGCGTGCGGGTGGAGACCGACCTGTACGAAGGCCCGGCGGCCCGGCTCCTCGTCGTGCTCCCGCCGGCGCGGCACCGGCGGGAGCACGACAAGGCGGTCGCGGTCAGGGCGGCTCAGCTGATGACCTCACCCGCGGTCACCGTCACTCCCGGCACCGCCGTGCGTGACGCGGCCCGGCTGATGCACGACAAGCGCATCGAGCGACTGCTCGTGATCGATCCGGTGAGGGGGCGTCGTCGGCGCCGTCCATCTGCATGACGTGCTGCGGGTCTCACCCGCTCCGCCGCCGAATGGAGGCGGACGTCAGGGCGGGGCTCAAGGACGCCGGCTCGTTCTCCGTCGAGGCGGACGGAGGCGTGGTGCGGATCAGCGGCCGAGTGCGCTGGACGTCGCAGATCCTCGCGCTGGCGGAAGCGGTCCGCTCCGTCGAGGGCGTCGTCGAGGTGGCCGCCGACCACGACGACTGATCGCCAGGCTCCATTCCATGACGGCCTCCTCATCGGCGGAGCCGGCACCTTCAGCCCACTCCGCCATCGCCAGAGGTGACAGGGGCGAAAGTCCCGCGGAATCGCGACTTCGTGCTCGGGTAGCCGGGCGCGTACGCCCTCATCCTGATGCCGAAAGCCTGAGAGAGAGGAGCCCGTCGATGCGATGGGACGAGATGTCGCAGAAGCAGCGGAGCTGGCTGCTGGTGCTGGCGTCCGCGGAGTTCGCGGCCACGACGGCCGCGGCGGTGGATCTCTGGTTCCGGCCACGGGCGGACGTACGGGGGCGCAAGGGGCTGTGGTGGCCGGTGATCTTCGTTCAGCCGGTCGGCCCTCTCGCCTACCTCCTGTGGGGACGGCGTCGCCGGTCATGATCTCGGCGTGGAAGCTGCTGGACGGTTTCCAGACCCGACTGGTGAACCCCATCGTCGGATGGCTGCTCCGCACGCCGTTGCACGACCTGCTGTCGAGGCGGGTCATGCTGCTGACGGTCACGGGCCGCAGGAGCGGGGCGGCCATCCGGCTGCCCGTCCAGTACGAACGGCATGGCGACACGCTCACGGTGACGAGCAGGCCGTCGCGGCTGTGGTGGCGCAACCTCGGGGGCGGCGCGCCCGTGCGGATCATCCTGGACGGCGTACCCCGCGAGGGGCATGCCGAGGTCGGCCGGGCTCCCGCGGGTCCGGTGACGGGCGGCTCGGGCGCCGGCACGGCGATGCCGGCACCGGTCGTCGTGACGGTCCGCCTGACGACGGCGGCTCCGGCTCCGGCCGGCGTTCCCGCGCAAGTGGGGTGGCTCTGGATGCGTACGGTCACCTTGGGGGAGATCGTCGGCTTCTCCATGCCCGCGCTCGTGGGCGCCTTGGTCGCCGGCCCCGCGTGGAGCGCGCTGGGCATCGAGCCGCTCCTGCGCGCGGCCGCGGTCGTCATGGCCGGGACCGTGGAGGGCGCCGTCCTCGGCCTGGCGCAGGCGTACGTCCTGCGGACAGCTCTGCCCGCGATCGCCACCCGCGATTGGGTGCGCGCGACCATGGGAGGAGCCGCCATCGCCTGGTGCGTGGGCGCGCTGCCCGTCCTCGATGACCGTGTGCTGGGCTGGCCGCCCGCCTTTCTCGCCCTGCTGGGGCTGACCTTGCTTGCCGCCATGGGGCTGCTGCAGTGGCGGGTGCTGCGCCGTCACGTGCGCGCGGCGTTCTGGTGGGTGGTCGCGACCGCTGGGTCGTGGCTGGCCGCGCTGGGCGTGTTCACGCTGGTGACCACACCCTTGTGGCAGGAGGGGCAGCCGGCGTGGCTGATCGTCGCCATCGGCGTGCTGGGCGGGGCCGCCATGGCGGTCACGGTGGCCGCGCTCACGGCCGTCGCGTTCGTACGTCTGCTCGCGCGGTCGATCAGCCCTCAGGAGCGCAGAGTCGGCGTCCACCAGTGTGACGATCCCGCCGGCCGCTGTACCTGAACTGATGCTGGCCGGCTACGCCGGATGCGGGCGACTCCAGTACGGGTTCTGGGCACGGCGGGGACGCCGCCACCGTTCGTCGGCGAGCATGCAGCGGACGTCCCACTGGCGATTGTGCTTCCTGTCGATCAGTTTGCGGAGGGCCGTGGACGAGCCGAGCGCCAGCAACGCCGACCGTGCACGACCAGGCCTGCGGCGAAGATCGCTGAGCTGTCCTTCGCCAGCGCTGACCGGGTCCGGGACGTGATCCACAACTTCAACACCGACGGCTTGGACCGGCTCCAGCCTGTGGCACCACGGCGCCAGCCAAACGGGCACCGGCGAGCGCTCCTGACTGCAGCCCCCGCTCGCCCTGGGCCGCCGACGGAGCGCAAGGTCGTCACAGCTGTCGGGCACGTGGCCGGATGAGGCCATGGCACGAAGACATTTACCGCAGTCCCTCTTGGGGGCTGACGGGACGGAAGGGGCGGGTCTTGCGTAATCTGCCCCTTGTGGCGGGCCGTGGTTGGGGCGCTTAGGCGCGGATGTGCGGTTTCGCGTTCGAGGTAGGCAAGAGCGCGCGATGGCTGCGGATTGGCTGCCGAGCGGAGCAGGGATGTAATGGATGGTCCTCAATGAGAATGTGAGCTCCACTCTGATTGTTTCGGTCCAACCTGACAGGTTGTGATCATTGTGAGCGCGGTGGGGATCTCTTAACGTCAGCGGGTGGGCTTCCCAGGCCCCGGCAAGGAGGCGCGACGGTGGGGTTTCCACGAGCAGACCACACGAGCGTTACCGCAGTTCGAGAAAGCTGGGTTCGATCCCTGGCTCCTGCGGATCGCCGGGCTCTGCCACGTTGGTCTGCGAGTGCACTCACCCGACATCGATGTGCTCATACCGCCGGCGCCCTCCCCGAGCGCGCAGGAGGGCCAGGCCACAGCCCCACAGGTGTTCTTTCATGGACCACCGCCGGTGCCCAGGAGCTCAGAGCCCGCCGGGCGCCGGAATGACTTCATCGTTCCCGCTCTTGCAGCGGCGCACGATGAGCACCCGGCTCTCCAGTCCCAAGGCGGGTCTGGGCCCGGTCACCATGGAGACCACCTACTCCGGCTGGGGCGCCAAGGTCTCGATCAAGGCGCCGCCCGCGTCGGAGACGACCGCCGAGCTCGACTCCGACAAGGCCCTCCTCCGGCTGCCGCCGGCCCCCAAGCGCTGATTCCGCGGGATCGGACGTGCCGCGCCCCCGCCAGGCCGTGGCGGGAGTGCGGTGGTGGCGCCGGTACGGGAGATCAGGCGCAGAAGGCGGTCCAAGCGGCGCGGCTCGCCGGGTCGCGCAGGCGGTAGTCGCCGGTTGACCAGTCGAGGTCGAAGTAGAGCGCCCACAGGGTGCCGTGCCCGTTGAGGTAGGCGGTCATCTGGTCGAGCCAGGCGCCGCGACGGGTGCCGTCGTCGCCGGCGGCGATGTGGCTGCCGAGCTCGGCCACGGTGGGGGCCGCTTTGAACGAGATGACCATGGGCCGCTTGCCGGCGTTCAGCTTGCCGGGCCAGGGGTCGGGCAGGCCGCCGTAGAAGACGCGTACCGCCTTCAGCCCGCCGAACAGGGAGTCCTCACGAGCCAGCGCCTGCTGATGGGTCTCGCCGGTCTCGGCGGCGAAGGACGCCCCGCACAGGGTCGGCTGGGCGTAGCTTACGATCAGCCGGGGGCCCAGGTCGCCGGCCCCGCGCGAGTGCACGACGGTCGCCGACTCGGCGCTGAAGTTGGTCATGGCGAAGGAGTACGTACCGGCCGCGCGGACCGTAGCGGAGACGTCGAAGCTGATGCGGCGCCGGGCGCGGGCAGGGTCGCGGTGGCGACGACGGGACCGGGCGCGGGCCGCGCGGGGTAGGTCATGGACTCGGTCCAGGAGTTGTCGGCGACCGAGCGCACCTCGGTGACGGCAGCCTGCTGATCGGTCTTCTGGTAGAGCATCTCCAGCCGGGCCGAGGCGATGCTCCGTCCGGCCGGCGGAGCGGGCACGGAGAACTTCAACGCAATCCGGTGCCGGTGGGGCTGGCCAACCGCAGGCGGAGCGGTAATCGCGGGGCACCGCCGCTGCGCACGCCGCGCGCTCTGCCCCGCGTTCTTGGCACGGGCGAGGTCGAGGCGGTGCTGGGCGCGGTGCAGGCCCAGGCCGGACACCGCTCCATCGCCCACGAACAGATCTTCGACGGCCTCCTCAGCCGACTGGACGGAGAAGCATCCTGATCCCCTCCCAACCGAGGGCGCATCTCGGTCAGAAGCTGTGTTCTCCGCTGGAAGAGGACGTTGCGATGATGCGGCGACTGGGCCGATCGGATGTGGTCGATTCCGGGATGCCTGGCAGCAGGTGGGGCAGCCAAGGAGGCAGCTGCCTCGAAAGTGCTTCGGGGGCGCTAACCTCCGGGCATGGCTGAATCACGGCACCCCCGCCAGATCATCACGCGGCTCGTGGACGGACGCATCTGCGTCTACGACCTGGCTGCCAAGGCCAGCGGCGTGCTGTCACCCGCCATGATTTGTCCACCGTCTCCCGGGGACCACGTCATCGACCACGCAATTGCCGCTGACTTTCAGCGTGTCTACTACACAACTCTGGACGCGGTCGTGTGCGTGACGCCGGACGGAGCCGAGGTCTGGCGGTCTGGGCTTGAACCAGAGTCAGTCCAGCGATACCGACACGAGCCTGGCTGTGTGCTGTCGTTCGATGGACGCGTGGTGTGGGTCTACCGCCCTGACGCCATGGCCGGCCGTGACCGACCCGACCAGTGGGTAGCCCTGGACGCCTGGTCCGGAGCGGTCATCGCGCAGGCTGATCTGCAGACCGTCGGGCACGGCGGAGTGCAACTGCTGCACGGGACGAGCGGTCAAGTCCTCCTCAACGTGGGAGAAGGACAGGACGGTTCGGTCATCTACCGCGCCTCACTGACCGAGGCCGGGATCGATCTCTTCTGCTACCCCTGGGACGATCGATGCCTCATCGACCTGTCGCCCGATGGCCGCCAGTTCATGACCGTTGACCACAACCAGGCTGACATCGCCGTCCACGCCTACCACGAAGGCGGGGTGGCGTTCACCCTCTCGGTCGACGCCTTCGGACACGACCCGGACGAGGCCTATGTGGAATGGTGCGGCGGCTACCTGAGCCCAGACACCGTCATCGTCACCATCGCTGGCGAAACCCAGGACGAGCAGGAGTGGATCCACCACTACCGCGTCGATGCGCGCTCTGGCCAAGTCCAAGCCGAGCTCGACGCGCGCGGGGAGCATCCCTACGACATCCGCCCTCTCGGGGACGGCACCTGGCTCACCACGCATCCATCTGGTCATCCGGTCCGCTGGACCGATTCATAGGAGACCCCGCCGCTGAACCGGGCGAGCCTCAGTAGCGCCGCAGTGCCAGGCACTCAGTTCGATGGCCGAGGCAGAAGTTGGATCACGCCCACCGAGGTGTCATTGACCGGTGAGGCGTGGACGGCGCGAACCATCCGGCTGCCGGGCCAGAGCGGGACGGAGGCCTGCTCCGGCATGCCGCCATCCTGGCCGGCGACTTGTCGATGGCGAGGGAACTGGGGCCTGGCCTGCACAGCCGCGCGGTGCGAGAGCTGGCGGAGTCGGCAGCGGAGGCCGTGAGGTTGGCGGGCGTCCACGATCGCTAAGTGGGGCCACTTTCCACGCGAACTGGGACCGACGAAGATCACGAAGTGGGGCCCAGTCAGACGGGAATGCGGGTCGTCTTTCACGCGAGAAATCACTTGCGAGCTCAGCGCGTATGGTCCGCGCGGTTCCACCACGCGGCGGTGGCGATGGCGCCGATCGTCCCGGTGGCCGCGACCAGCAGCAGCCCGGCCGGGCCGGGCGGGTCTTGGCCCGCGCCGGCGATGCCGGCGTACAGGCCGGGCACCGACCAGGGGAAGACGGCGCCGTAGCCGAGTGCGGCGATGATCTGGGCGGCGAAGATGATGCCGAACAGGACACCGACGGCGGCGAGGTAGCCGCGGCCGGCGCTGGCGGCCAGGGCCAGCGGCGTGGTGGTCAGCGCGGCCAGACCCGCCGCGGCCACGAGGTGTGCGACTCCGGCGGCCACGACCGGCACCGACCAGCCGGGCAGGGCGAGCACCGCGCCGATCAGCAGCCCGAGCCCGGCGAGTAACAGGGCCAGCAGCAGTGCCCACATGGCGGCGACGGTGAACTTGGCGGCCACGACGGCGGTTCGGGAGGTGGGAAGGGCGAGCAGGTCGGTGGCGGTGCGGTCGCTGAACTCCCGGCCGAACAGCCAGATGGCGATCAGCCCGTAAATGCCCAGGCCGCCGACCGCTACGGCCTGGGCGAGCAGGGCGAGGTGGCCGGGCCAGTCGGCGGTGGCGCCCGACAGTTGGGCCTTGCCGCCGAGCAGGCCGAACGCCCGCGCGCGGGCGGGGTCGGCCAGGATGAACATGAACATCCCGCACACCAGCGCGGCGATGGTGAAGGCCAGCGCGGTGATCCAGGGCAGGCGGCTGCGGCGTACCTTGAGCAGTTCGGCCCACAGTGCCTCACGCATGTCCACTCCCTTCCTCTGGCGCGACCGTACGCAGGAAGAACCCTTCGAGGTCCTCTTCCTCCAGGTGGAGCTCGGTGGGCGGTACCCCGCCGTGCACGAGGACGGTGGCGACTTGCTCCGGTTCGGCCAGGGCGCGCGGGTCGGCGAGCAGCAGACCGGTCGGCGTGGCGGGTTCGGGACGGTAGCCGTGGGCGCGGAGCAGTGCTCGGGCGGCTTGGTCGTCGCGGGTGGCCAGGCGCAGGTGGCGGCGGCGGTGACGGTCCAATTGGTCGGCGTCGTGTTCGCCGAGCAGGTGGCCGTGGTGCAGGATGCCGATGCGGGTGGCCAGGCGGGCGACCTCGGCCAGCAGGTGGCTGGACAGCAGCACGGTGGTGCCGTGCTGCTGGGCCAGGTCGGCGAGCAGGGCGCGGATCTCGGCGACGCCGGCGGGGTCGAGGGCGTTGCCGGGCTCGTCGAGGATGAGCAGGTCGGGGGCGTGGATGAGGGCTCTGGCCAGGGCCAGGCGCTGGAGGTTGCCGAGGGAGAGGGTGCGGGCGCGGCGGTCGGCGTAGGGGGTGAGCGCGAGGCGTTCGATGATGTCGTCGGCGCTGCCGGGCAGGCGGCGGAGGCGGCGTACCACGGTCAGGTTCTCGCGTACGGTGAGCTCGGGGTAGGCGGCGGCAGCCTCCACCAGGTAGCCCACCCGCGCCCACGCGGAGCGGTCGCCGGCGGACACGTCGGCGCCCAGGACGCGCACGGTTCCGGCGGTGGGCGCGATCATGCCGAGCAGCATGCGGATCAGGGTCGTCTTGCCTGCGCCGTTGAGGCCCAGCAGCGCGTAGATCTCGCCTCTGCGCACACTCAGGCTGACGTCGTCGACGGCCACGACGCCGGTGTAGCGTTTGGTCAGGCCGGCCACCTCGATGACCGGGACCCCTGCGTTGCGCATGGTGCTCCTTCATCGCCGGGTGATGGCAGGCAGGACGCAGCACGACCCCACCTCATACCTCACTGACGGCGTTCCGGCGGCGCAGGCGGGCGGCGGCGACGGTGATCCAGGCGAAGCCGACCAGCAGGGCGGCGTGTTCGAGCAGCCCGGCGGGCGCCGGCCGGACCACGCCCTGAACATCCAGGCGGAAGGCGACTCCCGCGGCGACGGCGAAGGCGATGACAAGAGCCCCGGACCATCGCGAGTAGATCATCCACCCTCGGCTCCCGGCGTGCGGGCCCCGTGCCGGCACGAGCGGCAGGGCCGCCAGCGCGGCGAACAGCACCAGGCCGGCCAGCCCGTGGACGCGGCCCGCGGTCGTGACCACCTCGGGTCGGCCCGGCGGATAGCCGAGGGCCGGATCAGTGGGCACGATCCCCGCCACGACCATCGCCAGACCACCGGCCACCAGGAGGAACGGCGCCCGGACGGCGGCCCGTCCGGGAGGAAGAACACGGCGTATCCCGGCGGCGAAGGCGAGCAGCAGGAGCCCACCGATCACGAAGTTGGCCGTTTGCAGCCAGCCGCGTTCGCCGGTGCCGAGCTGGCTGGCGCCGTTGTGCCAGAGGCTGTATCCGGGCCGGGTGGCGCCGTCGATCAGGAGCAGCACGGGGACGAGTACGCCGGCGGCGATTCCGCAGCCGAGCAGGGTCGTGGTCGGGCGCATGGGGAGCAAGCCTCCTAGCTCCGCGATCGGACGATCGCGGGCCGACCAGGCTTCCCGGCTCACCGACGTTCGCGCCCCTTCTTGGGGCACGTTCATACAGACGCCTGGAATGTAACACCTGGCCGCCCGCCCGGCCAGATCTCACACGGCTTCAGCCCTTGATGAAGCGGCGGGTCATGTACCGGCGCACCGGTGGCAGGGACGCCAGCCGCAGCGGAAGCAGGCTCAGCCACAGCACCAGGGGGTTGGCCGGGGCGTAGACGCCCTTGACCCGGCGGCCGAGCTTCTGCTTGCGCTCGGCCTCGGGACGGATCGCGGCCTCCCACGCGGCCAACGCGGCGGGGATGTCGCCGGGGTGGGCGGCCAGTTCGGTGCCGAGCCGGTCGGCGCCGCCGACGGCCAGCGAGGAGCCGTACCCGGCGAACAGGGTGACGCACCAGGCGGCATCGCCGAGCAGCACCACCCGACCCTTGCTCCAGGACGGGGCGACGACCTGGCTGATGGTGTCGAAGTAGACCGAGTCGGCCCGCTGGAGGCCGGCGAGGGCTTCGGGGATGACCCAGCCGAGGTCGCCGTAGACGCGTCCCAGCTGGGTGGTGACGTCCTCGCCAGGGCGGGCGTGGTCGGTGCGGTAGCCGAAGAAGGCGACGTTGCGGCCGTCGCCGACGCTGATGACCGCCGCGGTACGACCGTTGGAGGACAAGGTGCCGGTCGCGCCGGGCGCGATGGTGGCGGGCAGCCGGTCCAGCATGAAGACGGCGACCTTGTGCTCCAGGTCGAGCAGGAAGTCCTCCTCCGGGCCGAACAGCAGAGCGCGGGTGGCCGAGTGCAGGCCGTCGGCGCCGATCAGCAGGTCGGCCTCCTCGACCGAGCTGTCGCTCAGGGTGACGCGGACGCCATGGTCGTCCTGGTCGACGTGGGTGAGGGTGGTGCCGAAGCGGATCTCGGTGTGGTCGCGGACCTTGTCGTACAGGACGGCTTCGAGGTCGCCGCGCAGGATGGTGATCGAGCGTGGCCCGGTGGTGGCGGCGATGGTGGCGCGATCGAGTGCGAAGCGGCGGGAGCCGTCGCTCTTGTGGTAGACGAGCTCGGTGGTGTCGAAGGCCTTGGCTCGCAGGTCGGACACGATGTCCATGTGTTCGGCGGCGTCGTAGCCGATGCCGCCGAAGGTGACCGCGTAGCCGCCGCCGCGGCGGGCCGGGGCGCGTTCGACGATGAGGGTGTCCCAGCCGATCTGGCGCAGGCGCAGGGCGGTGGCCAGGCCGGCGATGCCGGCTCCGATGATGACGGCGCGCATGATGGGTGCTTCCTTCAGTGGGAGAGCTGGTCGAGCAGCCGCTGTTCGGCGGCGGCGTCCAGCCAGGTGTCGGGGGAGGGTGCGTCGGCGCGGGGTACGGGGTCGCCTTCGGCCTGGAGCCAGGCCCAGGTGTCGGCGAGGGTTTCGCGCAGCGGGCGGGTGGTGAGCCCTTCGGCCAGTGCGGCGCTGACGTCGGCGTCGTGCATGCCGCTCGGCACGCTGCCGTCGGGCAGCCGTAGTCCGAACTCCATGCCGAGCGGCAGGCCGTGCCGCAGGAGCAGCTCGGGCGGTGTCCACACCAGTTCGGTGTCGAAGCCGGTGACGTCCAGCGCCGTGGTGAGCAGGTCGCCGAGGGTGGTCGCGCCCGGCGGGCCGGTCACGGTGAAGGCCCCGTTCAGGCCGCGTTCGGCCGAACGCAGCATCCAGGTGGCCAGGTCCCGGACGTCGAGATACTGCAAGGGCGTCTGGGCGGGAGCGGGGGCCAGGACCCTGCCGCCCTTCTCCAGGCGGCGCAGCCACCACGGGATGCGGCCGACGTCCTCGTACGGGCCGAGGATCATCCCTGCCCTGGCCAGCAGTGCCCGCTCGCCGAAGGATTCCAGGACGGCGAGTTCGCCGCCGCGCTTGGCCGCGGCGTAGTCGGCGTCGTCCGTACTGGCGGGGTCGCCGTCGACCAGCGGCGCCTGCTCGTCGGCGTCCGCCGGCCAGGGCCAGCGGTGTACGCCGCGGCTGGAGACGTATCCGTAGTGTCCGGCGCGGCCGGACAGCAGGCGGGCGCTGTCGCGCACCACCTTGGGCGCCCAGGCCCAGGTGTCGATGACCGCGTCCCACTCGGTGTCGCCCAGTGCCTGCCGTACGGACTCGGTGTCGGTGCGGTCGGCGAGCAGCGGCCGCACGCCGCGTGCGGGGGCGCGGCTGAGTCCGCGGTTGAGCGTGCTCGCCTTATCGCCCCGCTCCAGCGCGGCCTCCACGACGGCGCGGCCCACGTGGTGGGTGCCGCCGAGAACCAGTAGTTTCACGATGCTCCTGAAGTGAGGGGCAGCCAGAGGGCTGACGGGTGCTGATGGTCGTGGAAGATCGCGTGCTCCGAGGCGCGCAGGTTCGTGCCGGTCGCGAGCGGCCCGCCGACGCCGGCATGACGGCCGTGCCGTCGGCCGGTCGATGGCGTCGCGCACAATGGCCGGGGTGGCGGGGAAGGCATCGGGTCGTCTCCTGGGGTCGGCAATGCTGCTCGCCGACCAGGCTTCCCGGCACACCATCGTGTCCTCTCGCGGAGAGGCCGATGTGATGACTGTATCGAAGTTTCAGAAATTACTGAAGGGTTAGCGCGTTCGATAGCCTGCCTCTTGAGAAGGAGGCGCCTTGAACGACAGGTCTGAACAGTGGCAGGCGGCGGAACGACTGGCCCTGACCTTGATCGAGGGCGGGCTTCAGCGCATGCCCGCTCGCACGCTCGCGGTCTTCCTGTTCACCGATCAGGACAGTGTCACCGCCGGCGAGATCGCCGAACGACTTGAGGCCAGTGCGGGATCGGTCTCCGGCGCCATCAAATCCCTGCTGGCCGTCGGACTGATCGAACGCCTGCCCGCCCCCGGCAGCCGCCGTGAGCACTACCGACTCCGTGACGACGCCTGGGCCACCCTGTTCACCAGCCAGAACACCGTCATCCAGGCCATGCTCAAAGCCGCGACCGCCGGGATCGCCGCCACCGAGGAGGGCGATCCCGCTCGGCAGCGCCTGACGCAAATGCACGCCTTTTACGAATTTCTACTCGGCGAACTCCCCGCCCTGCTGCAACGCTGGCACCATCAAAGCGGCTGACTCCGGCCGAGACCTCATCAAAGCGGCTCCGTCACATCAGGTAGCGCAGCCACAGATACGGCGCCACCAGGGCGACGGTGACAACGGTGACGATCAGGCCGTACTTGGTGAACTGCCAGAAGCTGATCGGGGTGCCGTTGCGGGCGGCGATGCCGAGCACGACGACGTTGGCGGCGGCGCCGACGGCGGTGGCGTTGCCGCCGAGATCGGCGCCGAAGGCCAGCGCCCACCACAGCAGCACCCGCTCATAGGCGTACGACGGGCGCCTCCGGCATTCGTTCTTGCTGGTGGTCGTGCACAGGCGATCTGCTCGCCGGGTTACCGAGGAGTGAAGGCGGCGAGAAAAACGCGGGTGCCCTCGTCGGCGAGTTCGGTCAGTTCCTCGGGGGATCCGGCGGCCGCGTCGCCTAGGAAGGCGACCCGGTTGGTGGGAATCGAGGAGGTCAGCCAGGTGAACAAGTAGGCGGCGCGCTCTGGGTCGGGGGTGTTCAGCAGGCCGCGTTCGGTCAGCCTTGCGAAGGTCTCCGCGAGAAGTTTGAGCGTGCGCCCCCAGCTCCGCTCGAAGTACTCGCGTCCAATGGTCGGGAAGCGTTCCGCTTCGGCGATGACCAACCGTCGCATCTGCAGGACCTCCCGGTTCATCAACCCGGCCAGGGTCATCCGTGCATGGTCCCGCAAGGCGGTCTCGATGTCGTCCGTCTCCGCGAGCGCGCGGATTGCGGGCTTGAAGTGCTCATAACCGCGATCAACGGTGTCCAGGACGACGCCGGCGAACAGATCCTCCTTGTCGGCGAAGTACTGGTACACCGTCCGCTTCGAGGCTCCTGCCGCGGCGGCCACCGCATCCATGCTCGTACCGACGTAGCCGTGGGCGGTGAACACCGACCGCGCGGCCGTGAGAATCTCCTGGCGCTTGCGCGCCGATCGGACCTCGGCCCGTGCCGAAGCGGTCAACGGACTCCTCCTTGACAGAGAACACTACCCGGTTTAGTTTTACCACGCATAAACGGTACCGTGTAGTTTACCTGGAGGCGGTCCATGGGTAACGTGATCTCCGTCATTGCCGCATCAATCGCGGTGTTCGTACTCAGCTCGACCTACTACGCCCTGCTCACCCCGACCGAGAAACGCCTGCTGGGTGAGCGTGCCCCGGACCGAGGCGACCGGCCGCCACCACTGAAGATCCTCCTGGAGCTGGCGCGCGGCGTCGTGATCGCCGCCGTGATCGCGGGCTTGGCCGAGTACGCCGGAATCACCGGGGCAGGCCCGGTGATGGCGCTCGGCCTGGTGCTGTGGGTCGGATTCCCGGCAGTGCTGCTCACCGGGTCCATGATGTGGGAGAGGACGCCCGCCGTCACCGCAGCGCTGCACGCCGGCGACTGGCTGATGAAAATTCTCGTTACCTCGGCGATCGTGGGTGCCTGGCTGTGAACGACGTACGCCCCTATGAGACAGACCCTCGTGTGGACGACTACATCGACGCCCTGCCCGGATGGCAGCAGGACATCTGCCGGCAGGTTCGGGACCTGATCCACGCCGCGGACCCCGAGATAGGCGAGACCATCAAGCGAACGGTCCGGCCCTACTTCGTGCTCCAGGGCAACGTGTGCGCACTGCTCGCCGCCAAGGACCACGTCAACGTCTTTCTGTACGACGGCGCCATCGTCCCCGACCCCGAAGGCATCATCACGGCCGGCCACCACAACAAGACCGCCCGCACGGTGGCATTCCGTGAAGGAGAAACCATCAACGCTCCTGCTCTCACTGCCATGTTCCGCCAGATCATCGCCAACAACCGAGCCGGCGGGTGGCGCAAGCTCAAAAAACAGCTTGAATAGGCGTGGACGGTGGAGATGGTGCCGATCTGCCCAGTGGCACCGAACGATGACTCAGCCGAGGCCGACGACAACCAGGAACCAGGCAGTCGGAGGCCATGTCGTGTTCCAACAGCAGCACGAGGACGGCCGGTCCGGGCCGAACCCGCAGTGTGCCGGCACCTTCGCCTGCACGTTCTCACCCTCCCGCCACCACCGCCGCGCAGACCATCACCGTCACCGTCGCCTACGACTACGCCACCTGTCCGGCCTGCTCCACCCGCCCCGGCGCCGGGGGCCGCTACGTCGGCGCCTTCGGCCCCAGGCGCGGGCAGGTGGCCGAGGTCTACGGGGCCGAAGTGTCGAAGCAGACCATCTCCACGATCACCGACAAGGTGCTGCACGGCATGACGCAATGGCAGAACCGGCCGCTCGATGCCGTCTATCCGGTGGTCTTCATCGACGCCATCCACGTCAAGGTCGCGAGGGGCAGGTCGCCAACCGGCCCATCTCCGTGGCGCTGGCGGTCACCGTCGATGGGGGAGGACGCCTGGGCCGAGTTCGTGCCCTTTCTCCACTTCGACACCGAGATCCGTCGGGTGATCTGCTCGACCGATGCCATCGAGTCCGTGAACGCGCGCATCCGGCGGGCGGTCAAGGCTCGCGGCCACTTCCCGAACGAGCGGGCAGCGCTCAAATGCGTCTACATGGCGATCATGGGCCTGGACCCGACCGGCAAGGGCCGCAAACGCTGGACAGCCGACGTAGTCCTTCGGCGGGTGCGTCTTGACCAGCGCGAAATTCTCGTCCACCTGCATGAAGTCGAGCATCCGGCCGCTGACCAGGTGGGCGACCCGCTCGCCCATGTCGTGCTCGGGGAACACCACGTGGTGGACGCCGATCCGGTCCAGGATCCGTCCGTGCTGCCTGCTGACCGCCTTGGCCCAGATGTGCTCGATCTCCAGCTCCCCGAGCAGGGACGCGGTCAGGATGCTCGCTTCGATGTCCCCGCCGATCGCGACGACGGCACGGTAGAAGTCGGGCACCCCGAGCTGGCGCAGGACCGCCATGTCAGTCGTGTCCGCGGTGGCGATGTGGGTGATTTCCCCTGCCAGGCTCTGGACGTGTTTGGGGTGATTGTCGATGGCCAGCACCTCGGTGCCGCGCCAGGTCAGTTCGAGGGCCAGCGAGCTGCCGAACCGTCCCAGACCGATCACCACGACCGGATCGCGGTTCTTGTCAGCCAACGATGACCCTCTCCTCGGGCAGCTGGTAGTTGCGGACGCGGTCCTTCAGCGCCAGGGCGGAACCGAGGGTGAGCGGTCCGGTCCTGCCGATGAACATGAGCAGCGTCAGCAGCACCTGCCCGGCCGGGGTGACGTCCGCGGTGATGCCGGTCGACAGGCCAGCGGTGCCGAAGGCCGAGACGACCTCGAACAACACCCGGTCCAGGCTGTGCGGCGTCAACGCGAGCAGCACGTACGTCGACACCGCGACCAGCGCGATGCTGACGAGGCTGATCGAGACGGCCTGACGCTGGGCCGCCTCCGTGAGGCGGCGATGGCCGACGTGGACCTCGCGCTCGCCGCGCATCTCCGCCCAGATGACGAAGGCCAGCAGGCCGAAGGTGGTGACCTTGATGCCGCCCGCGGTGCCGGCGCTGCCGCCGCCGATGAACATCAGCAGGTCGGTGGCCAGCCAGCTGGTGGGGTACATCGCGGCGAGGTCGAGACTGTTGAAGCCCGCTGTCCGCGGCATGACCGCGGTGAAGAACCCGGCCAGCAGTTTGCCCGAGTCGTCGAGCGCGCCGAGCGTCCTCGGGTTGCGCCATTCGGTGGCCAGGAACACCAGCGTGCCGCCGGCCAGCAGGACCACGGTGACGCCGACGGTGATCCTGGTCAGCACCGACCAGCGGCCGGGCCTGCGCCAGCTGCGCAGCAGCTCGAACGCCACCGGGAAGCCGAGCCCGCCCACGATCACCGCGGTCGCGATGGTCAGGCAGATCCACGGGTCGGTGACGTAGCGCATCAGGCTGTCGGGCCACAGAGCGAACCCGGCGTTGTTGAACGCCGAGATCGCGTGGAAGACGCCCAGGTAGAGGGCACGGCCGAACGGCTCGCCGTAGCCGAGCAGGAACCGGCCGGTCAGGACCAGCGCCGCGACGGCCTCGCAGACCAGGCTGAAGAGCACCACCTTGCGGACCACGTGCCGGACGTCGGTCATGTGCAGGGTCTTGGTCTCGGCCTGGGCGAACATCCTGGCGCGAAGGCCGAGGCGTCCGGTCACCAGGACGGTGAACAGCGTGGCCAGGGTCATGATGCCCAGCCCGCCGACCTGGATCAGCCCGGCGATCACCCACTCGCCGAACACCGACCAGTGGGTGGCGGTGTCCACGACCACCAGACCGGTGACGCACACCGCGGACGTCGCGGTGAACAGGGCCGTCAGCCAGCCCGCCGACTCGCCCGACTCGGTGGCGACCGGCGAGGCGAGCAGGGCGGTGCCGATCAGGGCCACGGCGGCGGACCCGGTGACGATCACCTGGGCCGGGTGCTGGAAGCGGCCCAGGAGTCCGTACGACCGTCTCACGGGGTCCGGTCGCGCTTGCGGAGGCGGCCGAACCAGGCCGGGACGTCGTGCTCGTCGTCGAAGCCGCGGGCCACCACGATGTCGGTGGAGGAGTGGAGCAGGATCGAGGCCACGATGGTGACGGCGACGATCTGGAACACCTGCTGCGCGGCGGCGATCCCGGAGGCGAGCACGAGCAGCCCGTACACCACCGAGGCGAACCCCTTCGGGCCGAACCACGCCACCGCCGCCTGCTCGCGCACCGTCAGCCCGGAACGCAGGAACGACAGCCAGATCGCCACCGGCCGCGCCACCACCAGCGCCAGGATCGCGAACAGCCACCCCTGCCAGCCCACCGAGCCCAGCAACGACGGCGTGATGAGCGCTCCGAACACCAGCAGCGCCGCCAGCTTGAAGATCTCCGCGATCAGCTCCCCGAAGTGCTCGAACGACTCCCGCTGCCGCTGCCCGAAGGTCGCCACGGTGATCCCGGCCGAGAACGCGGCCAGGAACAGGTTGCCGTGCGTGGCCTTGCCCACGGCCAGCACGAGCAGGCCGATGGCCAGGGCGTTGAGCGGCTCGTAGGCGGTGGAGGCGGCGAACCAGCGGGTCTGCTCCAGCCTGATCGCCGCCCACGGGATCGCCACGCCGATGAGCACGCCCAGGCCGAGCTCCAGCCCCAGCTCGCCGAGGTGCAGGTCGGCTGAGCCGGCGGCGATCGCCAGGAACAGGATGACGAACGGCAGCGCGAGCCCGTCGTTGACGCCGGACTCGACGTTCAGCAGCTGCCGCAGCCGCGGCGGCACCTTCTCGTTGCCGACCAGGGCGGCGGCGAACACCGGGTCGGTGGGCGCCAGGATCGCGCCGATCAGCAGCGACTCGACCCAGCCCAGCCCGAGCAGGTAGTGCGCGCCGGCGGCGGTGATGACCAGGGTGAGCGGCAGGCCCCAGCCGAGCGCCCGCCCCGGCAGCCGCCACGCGCTGCGCAGCTCGGCCCAGCCCACCCGCATGCCGTCGCCGAGCACGAACCCGGCCACCAGGAACAGCGCCGCCGTGGACAGGACGGTGCGGTGGGCCAGGCTGGACAGCAGCACCGCCAGCAGCAGCAGGCCCGCGAACGCGGTCAGCAGGGCGCCCATCAAGCACGCCGGGAGGAAAGGATCATGGCTGCGAGGGTCTCCGGTCGGATCGTCGTCAAGAACGTTGCCGACCAGACTTCCCGGCGCACCGGCGATTACCTTAACAGCGCGCATTGGCGGTGCGCACATACGAGTTCTTGACGGCGGCATCGCGCAGCAGACCACCGGGACCGGACATGACACCGTCCTGTGCGACGGCTTCCCGATCCGGGGTCCTGACCGCAGGTGAGGGGAGGCGCCGGCGCCACAAAGCGTCTGGAAGACGCTGCCGCTGATCGACCGGCGGCTGCCTGTCCTGTGCGCGCCGGCTGTGATCGGGCAGGTCCTGATACCTTGTGTGCAGGTGCGCCGGGAAGTCTGGTCGGCAGGTCCTTGTCCCGTTGTCGCAAAGGATGTGCTGGTGCGCGCCCGAGACCTACTTGCCGACTTCCCCACGGTCGAGCTCGACAGCCCGGTGATCGACGCGGCCCGGCTGCTCGCCGACCAGGATCTGCCCGGCCTCATCGTCGTCGAGGACGACGGCACGCCGTTCACGATCCTCCCCGGCACCCAGGTGCTGCGCCTGGCGGTGCCCGGCTACTGCATGGAGGATCCTGCGTTGGCCCGGGTGGTCGACGAGGCCCATGCCGACGCGTTCCTGCGCGGACTGGACGGCCGCACCGTGCGTGAAGCGCTGCCGGAGCGTCCGCGCGAGCTGCCGGTCACGGATCCCGACGCCACCGTCCTGGAGCTCGCCTCCTTGATGGCACGCACCCGCAGCCCGCTGGTGGCGGTGGTGGACGCCGGGCGGTTGCTGGGCGCGGTGACGCTGCAGGCGCTGCTGGACCGGGTGCTGCCCGCGTGAGCGTGCTCGCCTGGGTGAGCGTGGCGGCGTTCCTGGCCGCCTACGCGCTGATCGCCACCGAGAAGGTCCACCGGGTCGCGGCGGCGCTGGGCGGCGCCGGGATCATGCTCCTGATCCACGCCACC
Source organism: Nonomuraea sp. NPDC003560 (assembly GCF_042878785.1). Lineage (NCBI taxonomy): Bacteria > Bacillati > Actinomycetota > Actinomycetes > Streptosporangiales > Streptosporangiaceae > Nonomuraea > Nonomuraea sp. NPDC003560. The sequence goes on from NZ_JBIAOF010000002.1 coordinate 964,292, forward strand.
AATGCGAAGGCCGCGTTCTTCTCCGAGCACACCGGCATCGACTGGAACGTCATCTTCCTGCTGCTCGGCATGATGGTCATCGTCGGAGTGCTCAAGGAGACCGGCGTCTTCGAGTACCTGGCGATCTGGGCCGCCAAACGCGCCCGTGGCCGGCCGTTCCGGCTGATGGTGCTGCTGGTGCTGATCACCGCGGTCGCCTCGGCGCTGCTGGACAACGTCACCACGGTGCTGCTGATCGCGCCCGTGACGTTCCTGGTGTGCGAGCGGCTGGCGGTCAGCCCGGTGCCGTTCCTGATCGCCGAGGCGATGGCGTCCAACATCGGCGGCGCCGCCACGCTGGTCGGCGATCCGCCCAACATCATCATCGCCAGCCGCGGCGGCCTGACCTTCAACGACTTCCTCGTCCACATGGCGCCGATGATCGTCATTCTCATGGTGGTGTTCGTCGCCCTGTGCTGGCTGCTGTTCGGCCGGTCGCTCCGCTACGACCCCGAGCGCGCCGGACAGGTCATGGCGCTGGACGAGCGGGAGGCGATCGCCGACCGGCGGCTGCTGTGGCAGTCGCTGGCCGTGCTGGCCCTGGTGATGGCCGCGTTCGTGCTGCACCCGGTGCTGCACTACGAGCCGTCGGTGGTCGCGCTGCTGGGCGCCGGCGTGCTGGTGGCCGCCACCAAGGTACGCACCGAGCAGGCCATCGCCGAGGTGGAATGGCCCACGCTGGTGTTCTTCGCCGGGCTGTTCGTCATGGTCGGCGCCCTGGTCGAGACCGGCGTCATCGGACAGCTGTCGCAGGCCGCGGTCGCGGCCACCGCCGGCCGTCCCGAGCTGACCACGATGGGGCTGCTGGGCGGTTCGGCGGTGGTGTCGGCCATCATGGACAACATCCCCTACGTCGCCACGATGAGCCCGATCGTGGAACAACTGGTGCAGGCCGAAGGCGGCAACGGGCCCGGGCAGGTGCTGTGGTGGGCGCTGGCCTTCGGCGCCGACCTCGGCGGCAACGCCACCGCCGTCGGCGCCGCCGCCAACGTCGTCGTGCTCGGCATCGCCGCCCGCAACGGCACCCCGATCAGCTTCTGGCAGTTCACCAAGTACGGCCTGATCGTCACCGTTGTCACCGTCGTCCTGGTGGCGCCGTATCTGTGGCTGCGCTACCTGATGTGACGGGGCCGCGGTCTCGTCCGTCTGCCTCGTCACCCAGGAGAGAGCCCCCATGCCCAACACCGACTTTGCTCGTCCCGAGGCCGGGGACTTCTCCATCAGAGTCCGCAACCAGGGCGCCGTCCTGCTGATCCAGCTGGCCGGCCCCCTGTCAGGCGCGTCCGTGGACATCGTGCGGATGTACGTCAACAGTGCTCTGGTCACGCATTCCCCTCCCAAGATCGTTCTGGATGTCGAGGCGCTCACGTGCTGTGACCAGGCCGGCTGCGGGATCATGCGTTCGGCTGCCGATCGGGCTCGCACTTTGGGCGGTCGCCTGATCATCACGGGAGGCTCCCACGTGCTCCCCGACGATCCCGACGACCTGGACAGGCTCCCCACCATCAGCCGGGCTCTTCACGAACTCGGCCGCTCTCGTACGCACGAACACGGCGACACGTGAGGCAGCCGACAAAAAGGCCGCCCACAAGGCCCGGGCTCAGAGTCACCGTCGCCTGACCAAGGATCGGCATCGCACCAGCTGGAACAGAAGAGGAGACCAGCGTGTATCGCGACATCGCTGTCCGGGCAGCCGTCTTCGTCGTCTTCGTCATCGCCTGGCTGGCCTGCGGGGGTTCGGCCACGCTGCTCTGGCCGACGATGATTGTGGTGGGCGCGGGGCTGGCCCTGCACGCATGGGCCATCCGCCATGCCCGTGACAGCAACGGTGACGGCCCCTCCTGGCCGAGGCGGACGGCCGACTCTTCCATCGATCAACGGCTGCTCTGGACAGGACGTCCCGTCGAGAGCACTATTTATTTTACGACACCGACTCGTAAATAAAAGGTGGGGTGATGGACACCGATGTGCTGGTGGTCGGAGCCGGTCCCGTGGGCTTGGCGCTGGCTTGTGCGCTGCTGCAACACGGCCTGACCGTACGAGTGGTCGACAAGGCCGCCCGGCCGGCCACCACCTCGCGGGCGAACTTCGTACACGCCCGCGGTTCCGAGGTACTCGACCGCCTGGACGCCTTGGGCGACCTGCCACAGGAGTCAGTGCGGGCCATGACGATCACCACCTACGCGGGCAACCGCCCCATGATGAGGATCCGGTTCGGCGACCCTGGCCTGGGCACTGCCGCACCCCCAATGGTGATCTCCCAGGCTCGCGTCGAGGCGAGGCTGCGCGAGCGGCTGGCGGTGCTGGGCGGCCGGCCGGAGTGGGGATCGGCACTGGTCCAGGCGGAACAGGACGCCGACGGAGTCACCGCGACGCTCGGCGACGGCCGTACCGTCCGCGCGCGCTGGCTGGTGGGCTGCGACGGCACCGGCAGCACTGTGCGCAAGCTGGCCGGCATCGGCTTCCCAGGCGTCAAGATCAGCGAACGGTTCCTGCTCGTCGACGGCCGCCTCGACGGCGATCCACCACTCGACCGATCGGGCACCAGCGGCTGGGCGCACCCCGACGGTGTGCTGGGCGCCATGCCGATGCCGGGCGATCAGTGGCGGCTGCTCGCCTACGACGCCACCTTCCGCGACGGCAAGCCCAGCCAGGAGGAGTCGGCGGGCAGGGCATGCTGACCGGGCTGGGCGACGCCGAGAACCTCGCCTGGAAGCTCGCCCTGGTCACCCGCGGTCTGGCCGGGCAGCGGCTGCTCGACACCTACCAGGCCGAACGCCGCCCGCTGGCGACCGCGGTGTTGCGCGGCAGCACCGCGGCCACCAAGGTCAACATCGCCGGCAGCCCGTTCGGCCGGTTCTTGCGGGACCAGGTGCTGATGCGGGTGTTCAGCCGGCCGTGGATGCAGCGGTGGACCACGTACACGACCTCGCAGCTGTGGGTGAGCTATCGGCGTGGCCCACTGGGCGGGCGGGGCGGCAGGCCGCGCCCCGGCGACCGCGTCGGCGACCTGACGTGCGAGCGCCTCGACGGCAGCCGTACCCGCCTGCACGCCGAGCTGCGCGGGAGGTGGGCCGTGCTGGGCGATAACACCGAGGACCACTTCGAGGTGGCGCGGCGGCGGCTCGGCGACCGAGTCGTCCGGCTCCGGGCCGGCGGGCCGACCCTGCTCGTCCGCCCGGACGGGCACCTGGCCTGCAAGGGCAGCCCCGCCGACCTCGCCCGCTGGCTGGACGGAGCGCTGGGATGACCGCCACCCGAGGACGAGGCCGCCCGCGTGACCCCGAGACCGACGCCTCCATCTTGTCCGCCGCGCTGGAGCTGTTCGTCGAGCGCGGCGTCGAGGGCACCAGCATCGAACAGGTCGCCAAGCGCGCCGGGGTGGGGAAACTGACCGTCTACCGCCGCTGGAGCAGCAAGGAAGAACTGCTCGCCCAGGCCATCGAGCAGTGGGTGAGCAGTGAGGTGACCCCTTCCGCGGCCGACGTCTACGCCCTGCCGCCGCAGGCCATCGTCGAACGCGTTCTGCCCGCGGCGGCCGAGATGGCCGCCAGCCCCGGCTTCCGCGCGCTGGTCGCCCGCATCATGGGATCAGCGGTGAGCCATCCAGCGCTGATGGAGATCTACTGGAAGCACTACGTCCTTCCCCGTCGCGAACTGGCCGCCGCGATGCTCCGCCGCGCCCAGCAGGACGGGATGGTAGCCGCCGACGCCGACCTGGACGTGCTCATCGACATGATGGCCGGCGCGGTGACCTACCGCGTGCTGCAGCCAGACCCGCCGGACGCCACCGAGATGCTGCGCTACCTCACGGCCGTCTACCGCCAGGCAGGCCTCTGCCCGCCCGCGGCGGACGGCTGAGCGGCACCTGCCCGGGGATCGCGCCGCGTCCGGCTTACGGAGCCTGGCCTGTACACGGCGGCGTTCACCCTCGACGCGCCGGACGTGCATGCTGCCACAAGGCGCGCGTTCTGCCTCACCGACTCGGTCGACCGGCAGACGGCCTTCTCCGCAGATCGAGATGCCCGAGTGGAGCGCCGGCCACGTCGTCCTGCTGGGAGATGCCGGCGATGCCGTGTCGCTGATCGCCGGACAGGGCGCGTCGCTCGGCACCGCCGGCGCCTTCCTGCGCGCCGACAGGCTGGTGCGCGTACCGGCCATCGAGCGGGCCACCGCCGACTTCGAGCGCCTGCGGCGGCCCGTGGTCGAGGGGGAACAACGTAACGCCCGGTCGATGGCACGCTGGTTCCTGCCCTCCTCGCCGATGGGTTTACGCGTCCGGCGCATCATGCTCGGCCTCACCCGGGTGCCCTTCGTCTCCGGCTACGTGACGCCCATCCTCGCCGGCAAGGACGTCAAACTCGCCGACGTCATGCGCCAGGCGTCCGGCACCCCCACCAGACCGGTGGTCGCGTAGCGCCGCAGGGCGGTTCATGACCTTTCCCCCTTTCGGTTCTTGCTTGGCGTCCGCATTCTGCCTGCCGGGCGACGGTCCCAGGAAACCGCCGGCATTGTGCCGCTGCTGATACCTGTGTCCTTGCCCGTGCCGGGACTGCGAGATCCTGTCCCTGACATCAGGAAGGACGGGGCACGTGAGAGAAGAGCCTGTCGAGCGGACCCGTCTCGGTCCGCGTGGCCGGGTGCTGGCCATGACGGCGGCGGCAGCGGTGGTGCTGGGTGTGCTGGCGGTCGCCGCACTGGATCGGCCTCCGGACTCCGGTTCCGGCGTCGGCGGCCCCGTAGCCGTCACTGAGTCGGCACCGACCATCGCCGAGTCGCCGGACGCGGGCGCGACGCACACCGTCGAGCCGTCGGAGGAGGCCGCGCAACCGACGCCGACCTGGGAGGGGCCGACGGTTCCGCCGATCGATGACTCCCTGGCCCGCGGTGTGGCGTCGGCGCCCGTCACGATCGTCGAGTTCGGCGACTTCAAGTGCGTGAACTGCGGAAGATTCGCCCGCGAGATCGAGCCCGAGCTGCGCCGCCGCTACATCGACACGGGTGTCGTACGGCTGTTCTGGCGCGACTTCCCCGCCCAGGGCCGCCAGTCCATGCGGGCCGCGATCGCCGGACGCGCGGCGGCTCGGCAAGGTAAGTTCTGGGCCTTCCACGACGCGGTCTACGCTGACCAGTCCGGTGGCCTCGGCGAGGAGAAGCTGCGCTCGCTGGCGGCCAGGATCGGCCTCGACATGGCCGCCTTCGACGCCGACCGCCGTGATCCGGCCCTGCGCGAGGCGGTGGAGCAGGATTTCGCCTTCGGCGCCCAGCTCGGCATGCCCGGCACCCCGGGGTTCCTGATCAACGGCACGTTCTTCTTCGGAGCCCAGCCGCTGTCGGAGTTCGTCAAGCAGATCGAGAAGGCCCGCCATGAGTGAGGTCGGGTACGCCGCTGCCTTCCTGGGTGGGCTGTTCGCCCTCCTCGGCCCGTGCAGTGCGTTGCTGCTGCCCGCCTTCTTTGCCTATGCCTTCCCTGGGAATGCCGCCCTGGTCGGCCGCACGCTTCTGTTCTACCTGGGCCTGTGCGCGGTGCTGGTCCCGCTGGGGATGGGCTCCGCACTGGTCACCGGGTTCTTCTACGGCCACCAAGACGTGTTGATCACGGCAGCGGGAGTGATGCTGATCCTGCTCGGTGTGCTGCAGCTGACGGGGCAGGGCTGGGCGATCGGTCCGCTGGAACGGCTGCGCGGCCATGTCCGCGGGGACTCGCCTGGTGCCGTGCTGGCGCTGGGCGCCGTCTCGGGGTTGGCCGGGTTCTGCGCCGGGCCGGTGCTCGGTGCGGTGCTCACCATCGCCGCCGCGTCCGGCAGCACGCTGCGCGGCGCCGTGCTGCTGGCTCTGTACGCGGCGGGCATGGCCGCGCCCCTGCTGGCTCTGGCCCTCGTGTGGCAGCGCTTCGACCTCGGCCGCCGGCGCTGGCTGCGCGGCCGTGGCCTGCGGCTCGGCGGGTTGCGCCTGCACACCACGACCGTGGCCTCCGGGCTTGTCTTCATCGTCCTCGGCGTGCTCTTCCTGGCCTTCGACGGCACCCGGACCCTGACGATGCCGATCCCCGAGGCATGGGAGGCCGGCCTCCAGCAGGCGGCGGCAGCCGTATCGGTGCCGGATCTGCTGGTCGTCGCGGGCGCAGGAGTCGCTCTGGCCGTACTCATTGTTCGGCGGCTGCGAAAAACAGGGAAATGATCACGCGGACCCTCCCTGGCCACAAGAAGGCAAGACATACGCCATGAACGCCGCTGCCCTCCTTTGGTGCACCAGGACGAACCGGAGTTTCTCGCGCTGCTGACGAAAGCCCTCCATCAGGCCGTTGATGCCGTCGCCCGGCAGTCCGAACACGGTGTCCGCACCTCACTCGACCAGCCGGATGGCCAAGCTCTCGTCCACGATCTCGGGCATGCCGGCCCCCGTCATCTTCTCGGTCGAAGCGCGCCGTACCCCCAATTGCCCGCCCGATACAGGTCATGGGCTTCGATGGCGCTTTGGTGGCGCTCTCATGGCCCGGGAGGCCATGAGCAAGATCGGATCCGCCGTCACCAAGCCGCGAAACGTCGCCATGATCGTGGTTCTGCCGGCCGTGTACCTGCTCGGCGGACGTGCCCGCCACAGGTCACATCTCACGTGATGCGGGTCCGGCCGGAGTACGCCGGAAACCATGGGAGATGTGGCACCTGCCGCCCCCCGGACCAGGAGGGGCGGCAGGTGGTGGAATCAGAGGTCCAGTCCGTAGTACTGGGCCAGATAGGCGATGACGTCGTCGGCGTGCGGCAGCAGTTCGGGCAGGCGCGCGGCGAGCGCCGCCCGGGTCGCGACCGCCAGGTCCGACGCGCGGGTCGCGGAGGTGCGGACGTACGGATCCAGGCGCTGGATCAGTTCGTAGTTGCTGTCGATGTTCTCCGCCCTGATCGCCTTCTCCAGCGGCGGCGCGCCGGGCGGCGGCACGGGCGGGAGCACCCGGCTGATGTAGGTCACCCGGTGCATGACCCGCCAGCAGGGCGGCTTGGCGACCGACTGGCGAGCCTGCCGCAGCGCGGCGGCGTTGGCCTCGCTGCTGTTCGTCAGCCACATCGGGTCGACGACCTTGTTGTAGAAGTCGTCGAAGTTGGCGCTGCTCTCACCGAGGTAGAAGGTGAGGAAGCGGTAGGCGTCCACCTTTCCGGGCACGAGTACGGGCTTGCCCTGAGCGTTGAAGACTGGTTTGCCGTTGTCGTAGCGCTGCAGGTCGCCCGAGGGCGCGCACTCGACGGTCAGGCCGAAGCCTCGGCTGGCGTCCTTGCTCCTGGCCCGCGTCACCGAGGTGCCGCCGGCGAAGGACGCCTCCAAGCCGAATGACGCGCCTTTCCCCTTGATCTCGAAGCCCACCTCGTAGGCGGCGCTCAGCGTGGCCTTGAACGAGTAGGAGCCGGTATGGGTCTCCGTGACCGCGTCCGTGGCCTGGGTGGTCTCGGCGAAGAAGCCGCCCTGGGCGGTCCAGACGTAGGTGTTGACCAGGTCGCGGTGGGAGAAGCCCGCGGGAATGGGGTTGGGGCTGGCGTCCCGCGCGGGCGGGGCGGGCGGCTCGCTGATGCCCATGGCGCGCAGGACCTTACGGGCCTGCTTGCCCGTGGGGTCGGCGTGGTGGGTCTCGGTGGAGACGCCCTCGTAGTAGGCGCGCAACCGCTCCTGCTCGCGGATGATCCTGCGCTTGAGCGCGTATGCCTCCCGGGGCTTGAAGAAGCTGTACTGCCCGTAGTCGATGGCGGTCGGATAGTCGGGATCGCAGACCTTGCCGCGGTCGTCGAAGCCGACCGCGCCGTCCAAGGTGCCCTGCTTGGTGTAGCGAGGGTTGACCGGGAACGAGATGATGTTCCAGTCCTTGGGGATGTCGGGATTGGCCAGCATCCGGTAGGCGACCAGCGCGCCCGTGTGGGCCAGGCGCAGCGCGAAGACGTCGGCCGTCTCCGACTGCACCAGCGCATATCCCACGTTGGCCGGCACGTAGCGGCGGCCGATGGCGGAGTTGAGCACCTTGGTGGCGTCCTCCAGATGGCCGGTGAGCCGCAGCTTGGCCGCGCGCGTGGTGTTGACGCCCTGCGACACCTTCGCCTCGCTCGACCAGGCGTTGGAGAACTCCAGGCCGAATTTGAAGTTCCCGGTGTGGGTGACCTTCGCGAGCGGGGTGGCGGTTCCCATGCCTCCGGGTGCGGTGATCGCCAGGAGGTTCTCGGCGTTGTTGATGCTGAAGGCCAGGTTGAAGGCGAAGTCGACGCTGCTGGTGCGGTTGGACGACAGGCTGTAGACGACCTGGTTGGCCTCGTTGAACTCGACGCTGGAGGCGCCGGCCCACGAGTCGGCGCCGGTCAGGTTCTCCGACGGCACCGGGGGCGCGCTCTCGATGTAGCCGATGAGCTGCGGGTCGAACTGAACCTGGCCCACCCACTCCGAGACCAGGCTGCCGACCTTGTACCCGGTGACGAGGTACCAGCGCCCGTCACGCAGGTAGCCGTAGCAGCGCTTGAGCACGCCGAACGACACGCCCTTGGCCGTGCGCTGCGCGTCGGCGTACTCGCCCACGGCCGGGGACGAGGTGATCGTGTCGTGGAACGGGGTGCGGATGGCGGCCAGCGCCGAGCGCACCTGGGAGCTGTCGGTGGAGATGGGCGCGTTGGACAGCATCAGCGTGGGACGGGACGCGGGGAAGTCCAGGGAGTTGCCGCGCAGGCCCTCGTCACGGATCTGCTTGGAGGCGTCGGTGGTGGAGTCGCGGTCGAAGGGCCAGTAGGCGATGAGGTCCTGCTTGTCGCCATGGAGCCGGGTGAAGAGGCTGTCCAGGATCTGCTCGGGGGTGCGCACGGTACGCCAGATGCGCACCTCCTCCAGCTTGCCGCCGAACGGCTCGCTCACCGTCCCGCCGGACAGCCGGGCGGCCAGGGTGAGCTGCTGGTCGCCGTAGTCGCCGGCACCGGTGCCCGGGTCACAGGTGATGAGCTCGCCGTTGCGGTACACACGGAGCCGGCTGGCGTTCTGGTCCGGGTCGACGGTCCAGGCGGCGCGGCGCAGGCGAGCCGGGTAGGTGTTGCCGTCGTCGAAGGTGACGTTGCCGGTGTTCTCCTCGAATCCCCAGCGAGCCACCAGGCCCTTGTCGTGGCCGGTGACGGCCTGGCCGATCTGGGCGTCCTTGCGGGCCACCCGCCACAGCCTGACCTCGCCCAGCGAGCCGGACAGCGCGGAGACCTTGCCCGCGTCGCGGGCCAGCCCGATCGTCAGGCCCCCGGAGTTGCCCTGCGCGCCGGGGCCGGTGTACCTCTCGGCGCCGGCGCCCTGGCCGTCGATGTAGAAGCGGATGTCCGTCCAGGGCTGGGCGTCGGCTGTCTGGGTCACGGAGGAGACCGCGACCTGGCGTCCCTGGCGGACCACGGCGACCCGATGGAAGGCGTTCGCGCCGATCGCCCGGTTGGACGTGAAGCGCACAACCTTGCCGTCGGGCTCCACGAAGGAGAACTGCAGCTTGCCGTCCCCCTGGACACAGAGCTGGTACGGCACGCCGATCCCCATCTCCGTCTCGCCCTTGGAGATCAGGCCCATGCGCTGCCCCAGCCGGTCGACCTTGAGGAACGCCTCGATGGTCAGGTCCTCCGGCAGGTCGAGCGCCTCGTCCTTGTCGACCTCCAGGTACGCGCCGCCGGAGAACCGGATGCCCCACGACTGCTCGAAACCGGCCGCGAGGTGCGCCCACTCACCGCAGGGGAAGACGTCGCGGCTGCGGAGGGTCCGGTTGCCGACCCCGGCCAGCACCTGGTGGCCCTTGATCGGGGACTGCACGGCCGACGGGCCGGGGAAGGTCCAGTAACCCAGCAGGCCGGGCTCTCGGCCGGACAGCCGCTGGTTGCGTTCGATGGTGATCTCGGCCTCGGTCCTGACCCGGCCGAAGAGGCGCACCTCGTCGATCTCGCCGCTCAGGTGCTCGGTGTTGAAGTTCCTGACGCCCAGGCGCATCGGGCCCTTGCCGGAGTACGGAGCGTTGGAGACGCGGCGGGCGACCTCGACGCCGTCGCGGTAGATGATCTGGGAGCGGGTGGCGTGCTCGTACACGGCGGCCCAGTGGTGCCAGTTCAGATCCGGGGCGCTCGCGGGGCTGTGCAGGTCATCGCCGTACAGGCAGAAGCCGAAGGAGTTGTCGGAGGTGATCTGCAGGTGCAGGGTCCGGTTCTGCGCTCCGCCCATCTCGCCGTGCACCAGCAGCGGTTCGACGACCGCACGGGCGGTGGTGCGCCGGACCCACATCTCGATGGTGAAGTCCCGTCCGGCCAGGTCGATGTTGTCGCTCAGCTCGTAGGCGTCCTCGGAGGCGCCCTTGAACACCCGCGCGGTCATCCGGGGCGCTTCCGAGAGGGCCAGCATGTACTGCGAGCCGCCGGCGTTGGCGTTCAGGATCCTGGCTGTGCCGGACATGGGCGAGGCGTGAACCCAGGCCTCCATGGTCAGGTCGCCGGTCGTCGTGACGCGGTCGAGCTGGGTGGCGGGCAGGCGCAGGTGCTGCTGGCGGCCGTCGAAGGAGTAGGTGCGGCCGGGCATCTCGCCCCGCCAGCGGCTGCCGTGCCCGGTGACCAGCTTCCTGGCCTTGCCGTTCGGCATGCTGGTGATGCTCCCGGGTGTGAGGGTGAGCAGGCGTGAGCCCGACGACAGCGTCGCGCCCTGCCGGGAGCTGGTGGCCTGGTCGTAGTCGTAGGCGATGAGGAAGACCTGCGCGGGGAACCTGATCGCCCCGCCGGCCGAGGTCAGGGTGAGAGTCTTCTCGCCCACGGCGTGCGGGGAGGCCGCGCGGAACCCGGTCCCGGTGCCGATCATGAGGTGGGCCCGCTCCGGCACGTCGACCGCCAGCGGCTCGGCCAGCGTCATCGTGTCGCGGGCCGTTGTTGTGATCAAGCCGAGTTTGACCGGCTCGGCCGCGTTTCCGGCGAGGACGGCCGCCATGCGCGCGGTGTCGCGCGGCAGCGACTTCCAGACCTCGCTCTCATTACCGGCGGTGATGGTCAGGTCGCAGCGGCTCGGGGCGTCGCCGTCGGTCACCGTGATCGTGAACGAGCCGAGGTCGATGGCCGCGTCCTTGGCCGTGAACAGGACCGCGCTGCCGCCGCTGACCAGTTCCTGAACCGACGGCTTGACCTGGGTGTCCAGGTAGGCGGCGAAGAACTGGTCGTTGGCGCCTCGGTAGTACAGCACGACATTGCCGTTGGCGCTGTCCAGCAGGGTGGGCGCGTCGGCGCAGCGGGCGAAGCCCAGCAGGGCGCCGGAGCAGCTCAGGCCGGTGCGGTCGAGGTCGAGCAGCGGCAGGTTCACGGTCAGGTCGGGGTCGCCCTTGGTGGCGCCGGTCATCGCGGCGAGTTGGGCGCTGACCTTGGTCAGCTCGGCCTGCTTGGCCGCCAGCCGACGGGTCAGCTCGTCGATCCTGGTCTGCGCCCTGAGCGCCGCGTCCAGGGCGGCCTGAGCCTTCTGCAGCGCGTGCTGGGCGTCTTTGAGCCGCTCTTCCCAGCCGTCGACCATGCCGGATCGGATCATCTTGATCTGGCCGAATTCCATGATCGTGGCGCCCTGCATCTGGCTGACCCTGCCGAGTGCGGAGCTGATCGCAAAGTTGGTGTGGCGGGCAAGGATCCTGACCCAGTCACCATCCGGCACCAAGTAGAACTGACAACTCGATTTGAAGAGCCGCTGGTACTGGATGACGGACGCTCCGTCCGTGGTGCTGTCGCCCTGCACGTTCATGTCCTTGCCGGACAGCACGTTCTTGATGAAGTAGACGGTCCGGCCGTTGTGGGTCTCGCCCGTCTCCTCGAACACCCACAGGCCGGAACGCGAGCTGCCGTCGACCACCTTGCTCAGCGGGGCCTCGTTGTCGAGGCTGTCGCCCCGGACCGTGATGTAGAGCTCCTGCCAGGTCTCCCTGCTGCTGTTGAACCGCAGCCGATACCGCCAGGACGTCAGCTTGTCCTTCAGCCCGTCGATGGTCGTCTGGATGGACACGACGTCGCGGGCGAGGCGGTCGCGGTCGGCCGTGAACGCGGGCACGTTCGCGGCGTCCGCCCTGAGCGCGTCGATGTCCCTGGGCAGGCTCAGGATCTCGGCCTCCAGCGAGGCGACCCGCTGCTCCAGCACGCTGATCGCGTCCAGGTCCTGGCTGGCGGGGGGCCGCTGCAGCACCGGCAGGTCGAGGACGTCGTTCACCTGGGTCAGCCGTCCGTCGCGGCCCACGCCGAAGTCCAGGGTGGCCACCTGGGCCTCCTTGTCGCCGGTCGCCTTGGTGGCGAAGGCCAGGAGCACACGGGTGTGCATCTTGACCGGCTTGGGGGCGGTGCCGTACCCGGTGGTGGTGGACTGCTGCTGGTGGTAGACGACGGAGGCCAGCCCGGAGGCGACGTTCCTGCCCTTGACGGTGAAGCTGTCGCGGCGCACGCCCGGGTGGTCGCCCACGGGCGCCTGCGAGGCCACCCACACCGAGGAGTGCGCCGTGCCGTGCAGGCCGTTGTCGCTCTGGTCGTGAACGACGGTGCCGAGGCCCTCGTCGAGGCGGTAGTAGGCGACCAGGCCGGGCTCGTTGCCGATGAGGCGGTGGTCGAGATCGCGCTTCAGCTCCGCCACCGGGCGCGCGCGGTCCCAGATGCGGACCTCGTCGATCTCGCCGTTGAAGAACTTGCTCGGCTGGCCGTTGACGTCCGTCGCGCCGATCAGGACCTGCGTGGCCTTCCCGGCCCGGTACGGCAGGCGAACGGTGGCGCTCGGCCGCCCGTTGATGTACACGGTCGCGTCGGCGCCGTCGAAGACCGCGGCCACGTGGGAGTACTCGTTCAGCGTGACGGTGTCGGTGGTGGCCACGGAGAAGGGCACGGCGTCGTGCGCGAGGAAGAGCGTGCCGTCTTGGCGCGTCCCGAACTGGCAGGCCACGCCCTTGCCCAGGACGAGCCCGTCGTGGGCGGCCGGCTTGATCCACGCCTCGATCGTGTACGGCCCGGCGCCGAACGCCAGGGCGGCCGGGCTGCCCAGGTCGACGCGGCCGGTCTTGCCGTCGAAGAGCAGCGCGGTCTCGGCGTGACCTGTCGCGCCCGTGACCGGCACCAGCTCGCGGTTGGTGAACGGGCACGTTCCAGGGCTGCGCTCGAAGACCGCGTCGCGGTACTTGGCGTCGGGGCTGGTGTAGAAGCGGGTGCCCTGGGTGTTGAACCAGCCGTCGGCGCCGCGCTCGACGTTGAAGCAGTCGACGCGTCCCGTGGCGTCGTTGTGCGCGAACACCTGCCAGCGCCACATCTCGTTCGTCGCGGTCGGCACGTGCACCGCGGTGAACCGGCCCTCCTTCAGGTTCCTGATGAAGGACAACTCCCTGGTCGGCTCGTAGAACGGCCGCCCTTCCATGTCCTCGGTGCCCAGGGTGTCCTTGGCCGAGTCAGGCTTGGTGGCGTGGCGGCTGCGCCGGTAGCGCACTTCGAGCACCGGCTTGAGCTTGCCGTCGACCAGCAGGAACCGGTCGACCAGCAGCGTGTCACGCACCAGCGGCACCTGCTTGCCGCCGCTGAGCACGTAGTCCTTCCTGGCCGCGTCGGCCGAGCAGCCGCCGCCGGTCAGCTTGAACACCGAGTCGCCGTGGCCGTCGCCGATCGACTGGCGTAGGACGATCACGTAGCTGCCGTCCGAGAGCACCTGGAACGGTGCAGCGGCCGACAGCCGCGCGGTCGTGGAGAGGAACGAGTCGATCTCCTCGGGTTCGAGCTGCTCGTCCTTCCCCGCCTCGATGCGGCCGCCGCGCTTGACCGTGGGCATCATCGTGGCGCCCGCGATCGCGTGGCCGACCTCGGTGATCTCGCGCGGGAACGGCAGTTCGGCCGGGTTGTCGGCCCAGTAGGCCGCGTCCAGCTCTCCCTTGGCCGGATCCTGCTTGGCCAGGTTCAGGACGTTGTAGACGATCCGCCGCGCCGCGTCCATCGCCAACGCCACAGTGGTGCCCTGATGGCGAACCATCGCCACGTACTTGTAAGCGCGGTCGCCGTAGACCTTGACCATCGCATCCCCAGCCGCCATGACCACCCCTCCTCGCCCGCCGAAGCACCCTTGACGATGATCGGAAGCTAGCGCTAGGTCAACGTATTGCCGTGGCCATATCCGGCCATCGCATGCGCCCCGCTCCACGCTTCGAGCGTCCTGGCGTCACAGCGACGGCTTGCTCTACCGAAGCGGATCCTGCCAGGTCAACGCCATGGCGCAGTTCCAGCGTCTGATTCGGTCCCAGCGTCGCCCCCCGCGCCATCGTTGAAATTCTCCGCATCCAATGCGTTCGCCGCTGGTGTCCGCGTCGGTGTGTCGGATCGGGGCGGTGGCGTTCGTAGCAGGGGTGAGGCCGCCCGCAGGGGGCGGCGCCACGGCGAAGGAACCGCGACATGAAGCTGACGACCATGACTCAGGTCACCATCGACGGAGTGATGCAGGGAAACGGCGCCGCGTCGGATGACCGCGGGAACGGATTCGAGCGCGGCGGATGGGCCCGGGGGAAGGGTGACGACGAGACCAGGACGTTCATCACGCAGGCATTTCAGCGCGCCGAGGCGTTCCTGTTCGGCCGGCGCACTTATGAGCTGTTCGCCGGCTCTTGGGGGGCAATCGACCAGATGCGTGCACATCCCATCGGCGTGGCCTTGAACGAGGCCGCCAAGTACGTTGCCTCGACCATGCTCACCACCCCGCGTTGGCAGGACACGACCGTTCTCCGCGGTGACCTCGCGGCGGCTGTCAGTGAGCTGAAGGCCAAGCCCGGGGGTGAGCTGCAGGTGCACGGCAGTGGCATCCTGATTCAGTGGCTGCTGGAGAACGACCTGGTCGACGAGATGACTCTGATCGTGATCCCGGTGGTTGTCGGCCAGGGCGCGCGGTTGTTCCCCGACGCGGGCCCGGATCTTGCGCTCGACCTGGTCGAATCGCGGGTCGACTCCAAGGGTGTGTCGATCCAGGTCTACCGGCCGGCCGGGCGCCCGCAGTATGCGACGGCCTGAAGTCCCTGGCCATCGGACCACGCTGTCTTGACACCACAGGAGTTGACCTTCAAATGCGGTACCTGGTTTCCGTGATCGATGACAAGAGCGATCCGGGCAGCACGGACAGGCAGCCCGCCATCAGCGCGTTCAACGAACGGCTGATCGCCGAGGGCTACTGGGTCTTCTCGGGCGGGCTCGCGGACACCGACGCGGCTACGGTCATCGACAACCGGGGCGAGCAGGCGGTGGTCAGCGATGGGCCTTTCGTGGAGTCGAAGGAGTATCTCGCCGGCGTCTGGGTGTGGGAGGCCCCCGATCTGGATGTGGCGCTCAAGCTCGCCGCGGAGGCGTCGAAGGTCTGCGATCGGAAGATCGAGGTGCGGCCGTTCCTGTGAGCGGCGTCGAGGAGGCGATCACCGAGTTCCTGCCAGGCGACATCGTCGGACCCCTGCTCGACTCGAGCCAGGAGCACGGGTATCTGATTGGCCGCCCCGAAGACGTCCTCCAACCGCGTCCAGTCCACCACCCGGATATTCAACATCGTGAATGGCCGTCCGCCTTGCCCGAGAGCGGAACCAGCACCCGGCACTTCTAGTTCAGAGAAGCCTGCCTGCGATGTCCCGTGATCAACATCAACCCGAAGATGCTGCCCCGCCTCGGCGAGATCGAAGGCATCGACCTCACCCTCACCTTCCTGCGTCAGAAGCGAGACCAGACCCGTCGACTCGCCAGAGTCGCCCCGATCCACCTCGGCATGCCCGCACCCAGGGACGCACACGTGATCGTGATCAAAACGGCACGACCACGCCGAGCTCGCGCAGCCGGGCGACTGCCGTCGACAGACACAGCGCGGCGCTGGCGCCGTCGGCCCGCATGCCCGCCTCCAGCGGGCCGCCGCTCGCCGCGAAAGTCCAGGAATGCCGACCCGCCGCCAGCCTCTCGGCATCAACCCTGAGCATCGCATTGATGCCCTGCTCGGCGAGCCACTCCAAGATGAGCAGGGTCGCGTCCTCGATGCCGCCGTCCTGGTCAGCCTTCACCCATCGGCCTTTCCGCCCAGTCACGGCACGACCGTATCGAGGAGGGATCGCCATGGACTCATCGGTGCCGGACGTCGTCATCGCATGACACGCGGATCTGGACATGTCCTCACCGGGTCGCGGTCATCATGCCCGCATACCGTCCGATCGGGGACTCAGACCAAGAGCCGGACCGAGGGAACCTCCGCATCAACCGCGATTTCCGTCTTGCATTCTCCGCACCGTGGACTCCAAGGACGACGCACGTTCGTCTGAATCGATCCCTTACCCGAGGCCTCCTGGTGGGGGCAGTAACAGCCGTAGTGCAGCCGGATCCACCTGCTCCGGGACGTCGCATCCCCGCCCCGCTTGGCATCCTGGAACGGCACCCGCCAGAAGTCGATCACGGCCCTCGAAGCCAACAGAGCGCTCTCGCTCGTCAGGTCAGCGTTGCATGTCGATGATGAGCTTCCCGCGGACTCCGCCGGCTTCGAGTCGTCGGTGAGCCTCTGCGACGTCGCCGATCGGGTAGGCCGTGTCGATCACAGGGCGGATGCTACCCGCCTCGGCGGAGGCGGTGAGCTCGGTGATCCGCGCGGGGGAGGGGTTGTTGCTGAAGAGTTTCATGCGCCGGGGCGAGAGGGCGGCTCGCAGTCCCGTGGTGACCATGGAGGCCAGGATGCGGTCCTGGTCGAAGGCGAGCGCGACCATGCGGCCACGCCGGGCGAGCCGGGCCTGGTAGGCGCCGAGATCGGTGCCTACGACATCGAGGATCACATCGTAATGACCGAGGTCCTGAGGCCGGGTCGTGCGGTAGTCCAGGGCCGCGTCGGCGCCGAGTTCGGTGACCCAGCCGAGATTGCGGGCGCCGGCGAGCGCGGTGACGTGGGCGCCGAGCGCCTTGCCCAGTTGTACGGCGATGCTGCCGACGCCGCCTGTGGCGCCGCGGACCAAAAGCCGTTCACCGCTGGTGAGGCCGGCCTTGTCGGTCAGGGCGGTGAGGGCGGTGGTGCCGGACGAGGGCAGGGCGGCGGCGTCGAGCAGGCTCAGGTTCTCGGGGGCTCGGGCGAGCCGCTGTTCGGGGACGGCCACGTAGTCGGCGATGGCGCCGAAGGCGAAGTGCGGCATCAGCCCCCACACCTCCTCTCCCACGCTCCAGGCGGGTACACCGGGCCCCAGGGCCGCGACGCGGCCGGTGAAGTCCCCTCCCAGGCCGCGGGGGAATCGGGCGCGGGCGATGCCGCGCAGCCGGCCTGCGCGGAAGGCGAGTTCGCCGGCGTCCACGCTCGCGGCACGGACCTCGACGAGCACTTCTCCTGGCCCGGGCCGAGGTGTGGGCACGTCGTCGACGCGCAGCACCTCGGGAGGGCCGAAACGGGTGTATTGGACGGCGCGCATGATCTCTCCCAGTCGCTTCGAGCATAAGTGGGCTGGCGGCCCACTTATGGTTCGGCTACTCTAACCGGAGCGCCAGCCCACTTGTCAAAACCTGGAGGAGGCCATGCCCCACACCACCCGGCGGCAGCCCCTGCGTGCGGACGCCCAGCGCAACTACGACCGCATCGTC
The DNA here is from genome assembly GCF_042878785.1 of Nonomuraea sp. NPDC003560. Taxonomy (NCBI): domain Bacteria; kingdom Bacillati; phylum Actinomycetota; class Actinomycetes; order Streptosporangiales; family Streptosporangiaceae; genus Nonomuraea; species Nonomuraea sp. NPDC003560. The sequence goes on from NZ_JBIAOF010000002.1 coordinate 981,907, forward strand.
AGCGCGGCCCGGGACGTCTTCGCACGTGACGGCGCCGGCGCCGCCCTGAACGAGATCGCCCGTCAAGCCGGGACAGGATCGGCGACGCTGCACCGCCTCTTCCCCTCCCGTCGCGCCCTGCTCGAAGCCGTCTTCCATGACCGCGTCGAGGAGTTGTGCGCCATGGCGGCACAACGCGCCGAGCAGAGCGAGCCGGGCCCCGCGCTCCTGACCTGGCTGGGCGACCTCAACGCCTACGCGAGCGCCAGTCGCGGTCTGGCCGCCTCGCTGCTGCACGGCAGCCGGGATGCCGACCTGCTGGAGCAGAACGAGGGCTGCCAGGCGATGATCACAGAAGCGGCGCGCGAACTCCTGCGACGAGCACAACAGGCAGGCGCCGTACGCCCAGGGATCCGCGCCGAGGACCTGCTCGCGCTCGTCAACGCCATCTCACTGGCCACCGAGCATCACGAGGACGACCGTCAGGCCGACCGGCTGCTGGACATCGCGATCAAGGGCATCAGCGGCCGGCCGGCATGACGGATCAGGTGACCCGCACCTGGCCGGTGCGCAGGGTGTCAGTGGCGCATGGCACTGTGACCTCCATGAAGGTGAGCGTGCGTGAAGCCGTCCTCGACGCCGGACGGGCCCTTGACCTACCCGAACCGGTGACCGAGGCGTTCATTCGCCTCCTGCGCCCCTGTGTCTACCTCTGCCCCCATGACGAACTGCCGGAAGAGCTGAAGAAGAACGCCCGTCCGGCCGCTCGTGCCGTCGGGCTTCCCCATCTGCCCAAGGACCTGGAACTGCCCTCATACGTGCCGCACGTGGTGACCATCGACTGCGCCGCCCTGCCCACCGGCGTCCTCGACATCGGCTTTCCCGCCGACGGCCACCTGGTCATCCTCGCCGAGATCACCGACCTCGACGAAGGCGTCGTCATCCACCTGCCGCCAGGCACCGAGACCGTCGAACGCCACTCGCAGGCGAAGGCTCACGAGTCGTTCCCGCTCTACGCGGTTCCTGGCATCACCTGGTCTGCCGGTCTTCGCTGGTCCGACGTTGCGGAAGCGGCCGACTACGTCAAGGGGGACGCCGAGCGGGCCCGCCTGGTGGCTGAGTTCATCGATGACATAGGGGAGATTCCTGACCTCCGATGGAGATTCGACATCCAGCTCGGCGGCTACTCCCGCGCCTGGCACAACCCGGTGGAAGCGCGCGGGAAGGTGCTGTTCGCCTCCATCCCGGAGAGCGCGGTCTTCGGGGACGGCTGCATCACCCTCATCTCGGGGACCCGGGAGCAGGTCGCGGAGTTCCGCTACGACGAGCTCGATTTCGACGTCGAGTGCTGACTTCCAGATCGTGGGTTCGACCAGGGTGATCCGACATGCGGTCAGCGTCGGACGACGCGACGGCCGCGGAGCATCGGACGGTAGCGGCACGGCCGCCCACTGCTCGGCGGCCAGTGCGGCTGGGACGGCGGCACTTGCACCTCCGCCTACGGCACTCCGGACCAGCAGCTCACCGGCATCCGGCTCGTCCAGGTCGGAATGGCCGTAGGGCAACTCCGGCAACTCGGCTTCCCCGGCGGCGCCGCCTGGGGAGCCGCCCTGCGTCAACTCGTACTCCAAGCCCCGGCCCCGGTTGTTGCCGGGATGCTCAGCTACACCCCTCAAGCCACCACACGCTACGCCGCGGCTGCCGGAAGCCTTTGGAGGTTACGCCGGCGGCGACCACACGAGTGACCACGGATCTTTCCGCACGAACGGTCTCTGCCAGCACCCGGTGTGCCGCTTCCTGGACAAAACTCCTCACCCGTCCTGCCTCGGGAAGACCTCGTAGCCGGGGGTGAGGACACGGCCGGGGTCATACGCCCGCTTGGCGGCGGCGAGCCGGTCCCATACCGGACCGAAGTGGGCCTGCCAGTCGCGGGCGGACATGGGCAGGGCGCTGGCCGGGTTGAGCGTGCCGCCCGCCGCGACGACCCGCTCATACACGGCGCGGTTGTCGGCCACCATGGCGGCGGCCATGTCGGCGGAGCCCGGTGTCGGATATCGCATGAGATTCATCGCGAACGCCACCGGCTCCGCGGGGAGCCGGAACAGCGGGCTGCGTACGGCGCTCGTCCGCAGCGGCAGGACCGAGACGACGCCGTGGTCGCCGAGATCGCCGACGGTGAGCCCGGCGAGCGTCTCCGCCAGGACCGCACCCGCGCGGGACGCCCCGATGAAGGTGAACAGCCATGGGTGCGGGGAATCCCAGCGCCCGGCGTCACGCAGGGCGTTCTCCAGGGGCGTGAACCGGTCGGTGTAGGTGCGGTAGTCGTGTGTGCCGATGGTCGCCTTCGCGCGGTCGTCGGCGAGTCCCGCGAGCATGGCGTCGTCGTCGGGCGCCTCGCCGGAGAACAGCGCCGCCCCGTCGGCGAGGTAGGTCCAGCCGCCTTCCCGGCCGGGGACGGCGCGGCCCTGGAGGTAGTCCCATCTGCCCTCGTCGAGGAGCAGGCGCTGATCGGTGAGCATCGCGTCGAGGTCGGAGTAGAGGAGCTGGTACCTGCGGACGGACTCGGGCGCCGCCGTCAGCCGCAGGGTCGCCCGCGTGATGACGCCCACCTGGCCGAGTCCGGCGCGCACGGCGTCGAACAGGTCCGGGTGCTCACCGGGTGAGCAGGTGCGGACGTGTCCGTCGCCGGTGACGACCTCGAGCGCGAGCACGGAGTCGCTCACGACGCCGTGCCGCCAGCTGGCGCCGCCGACGCCGCCGACGGTGACGGTGCCGCCGATCGTCAGGTCGAGGTACTCGGGGAGGACCGGTGGGGTGCGGCCGTCGCGGAGCGCGGCCGTGAGGACGTCGCGCCAGGTCGCGCCCGCGTCGACGACGATCCGGTCCGCGCCGACCTGGTGGATCGTGTTGTGTCCGGACATGTCGACGACAACGCCGCGCTCGACCTGGGACCGGCCGTACACCGAGTGCCGCGCGCCCTGGGCGGCGACCTGCCTGCCGGCGCCGGCCGCCCACCGCACGACGGCGGCGACGTCCGCGACCGAGCCGGGACGGAGCACCGCCTCGGGGACGGTGTGCACGACGTGGCCGAAGTCGGCCGCGGCCCGCTCGCGGGCCGCCGGGTCACGCACGAGCTCGCCGTCGAGCGGGGGCTGGTCGAGGTCCTGGGGGTACCAGCGGAGTTCGACGGTGTTGCCGTCGGGGTCGCGGACGTAGATCGACTGGCCGTCGCCGCGGGCGCCCGAGCGGACAACCGGGCCCTGGACCACGTCGAGCACTCCGGCGTCGATGACCGCCGGCCAGTCGAGCGGCGCCACGACCAGACAGATGTGGTCCACGTTGGACTCCCCGCGCGGGCGTTCGACGAGGTCGATGATCGTGGCCGCGTCGACACGGACCGAGGGGAAGGAGACCTGGCCGCGGCGCCACTTGTCGACCCGTTCGGCCTCGAGGCCCAGGATGTCGCTGTAGAACCGCAGCGAGCGGTCGACGTCCTCGACGTTCAGGACGATGTGGTCCAGTGCCGTCACGCGGATGGCCCCGTTGTGCGTGCTGGTGTTCACGTGTGCCCCTCTCAGGCGTCCGCGGCGTCGCGGTGCGAGCTGAAGGCGGTCAGTAGTGCGGTCGCCGTCAGCGCGACGCCGAACCAGACCGCGCCCGTGGTCCCGAAGCCGTCCGCGAACAGTCCGCCCAGGAGCGCGCCGAGCGCGATCGAGATGTTGTAGCCCATGGTGTTGAGGGACATGGCGGCCTCGAAGGTGTCCGGGGCCGCGGCGAGCATCATGTTGACCTGGCAGAGGTTGGCGGCGCCGAAGGACAACCCCCATATCACCACGGCGACCGCCAGCCCCGCCGGGCTGTCGCCGATCACCACGAGTAGCAGCAGCGAGGTGACGAGCCCGGTGCAGGCGACGACGAACGTCGCGCGCATGTTCTTGTTGACCGTGTGGCCGGCGACGAAGTTGCCGACCGCGCCGCCGACCCCGAAGACGATCAGCAGCCCGGTCACCCACGCCGCCGACGCCCCGGCACGCTGCTCCATGAAGGGGCGGATGAACGTGTAAGCCCCGAAGTGCCCGAGCACGTACAGCGCGACGGTGATCATCACGACCCGCAGCCGCCCGTTCCGGATCGGCAGCGCGAACACCTCGCGCACCGGGATGGCGCTCTGGGACGGCAGCGACGGAAGCGTGAGCACGACGGCGAGGAGCACGGCCAGGCTCAGGCCGCTCCAGATGAGGAACGTGGTGCGCCAGTCGGTGAGGCTCTCGATGAGCGTGCCCAGCGGCATGCCCACGACGGTGGCGATCGACATGCCGGAGAGCACGACCGCGGCGGCCTTGCTGGCCTTTTCGCCGGGAACGAGCCGCATCGCCATGGCGACGCCGATCGCCCAGAACACGCCGTGTGCGAACCCGGTGACGAGCCGGGCGGCCAGGACGATCGGGAAGTCCGGCGACACGGCCGTGACGAGGTTGCCGAGTGCCATGATCACCAGCAGCATGGCGAGGAGAGCGCGGCGGTTCACCGTACGGCTCCACGCGACCAGGAACGGCACCCCCACGCCCGCGGAGATGCCGTACAGCGTCACCATCATGCCCGCGAGGCTGACGGAGACGGACAGTCCCGCGCTGACCGGGGTGAGCAGCCCGACGGGCATCAGCTCGGTGGTGACGAAGACGAACAGGCTCGCGGTGATGGCCGCGACGCCCAGCCATGCCCGCATCTGTGAGCGCGATTCAGTACTGACAATGGTCATACGTGTCCTTACGAACGTCCCCGCACGAGCGGGGAAGAGTGCGAGGTCAGGAGAAGCTGGGTTCGCGGTCGCGGCCGCGCTTCAGCTCGAAGAACCCGTCCGTCGCGGCGACGGTGACGACCCCGTCCCAGAGCGCGCCCGCGGCCTCGCCGCGCGGCGCAGGGGTGATGACGGGACCGAAGAAGGCGATCCGGTCGCCGGCGGGACCGGGAACGTGGATGACGGGGGTGCCCACCTCGCCGCCGACCGGAGCCATCCCCGCGTGGTGGCCGGCCCGCAACGCCGTGTCGTAGCGGGTGTCCTCCGCCGCGTCGACGAGCGTGTCCGGCAGGGCGACGGCACGCAGCGCGGCGAGCATCATGTCCCGGCCCAGCCCGGCGCCCTCGAGATGAATCCGCGCTCCCATCGCCTCGTACAGCGGGCGCAGCACCGCTTCCCCGTGCTGTTGCGCCGCGGCGACGCACACCCGCACCGGACCCCAGCCCTCGATCTGCGCCTGCCGGTACTTCTCCGGCACCTCCCGGTTCTCGTTGAGCACCGAGAGGCTCATGATGTGGAACCGTGTCCGCACGGGCCGGACCCGCTCGACCTCCAGCAGCCACCGCGACGTGATCCACGCCCACGGACAGCGCGGATCGACCCAAACGTCGATCGCGGTCACTTTCTCTCGCGCATCGGCCATGACGATCCGTACACCTCCGAAGTCCCGATGGTGGCCTTGCCACGACTCGAGTCTTGCGGCGCGCCGGCGATGAGTCCAACGCATTGTTGTCACCTCAGCGATGCCGAACCATCATTGATCCATGGAACTCCAGCAGATGCGTTACGTCCTCGCCGTCGCCGAGACGAACAGCTTCACCCGGGCGGCGGAGCAGTGCCTGGTCGTCCAGTCGGCGCTGAGCCGCCAGATCGCCAGTCTCGAACGGGAACTGGGCGCGCGGCTGTTCGAGCGCACCAGCCGCCACGTGCGCATCACCCCGGCCGGGAAGGCGTTCGTGGCGGCGGCCCGCGAGAGTCTCAACGCCGCGGAGCGGGCGGCCGCCGACGTCGCCGCGGTGACCGGCGAGGTGCGCGGCAGGCTCGCTCTCGGCGTCATCCCCACCGTGGCCGCCGTCGACATCCCGGACGCACTGAGCCGGTTCCGCGACAGATATCCCCAGGTCCAGCTGAACATCCGGGTCGGCGGCAGCGAAGAACTCACCGAGCAGGTCAGACAGGGCAGGATCGAGGTCGCCTTCCTCGGGTTGCCCACCAGCGCGCGACCGGTGGGCGTCAACGCCCGTGAACTCGCCCGGGACCGGTTGGTCGCCGTCGTCGCCCCCGACCACCCGCTGGTGGGCGAACCGGCCGTCGACCTCGCCCGGCTCTCTGCCGAGACCTTCATCGACCTGCCTCCGCGCTCGGCCGCGCGGGCGCAGTCGGACGAGGCGTTCGCCGCCGCGGGTCTGAGCCGTGAGGTCGCGTTCGAGGTCACCACCGCGGACTTCATGATGGCCCGGCTCGTGCGGAAGGGGCTGGCTGTCGCGCTGCTGCCCTCGGCCTACGTCCCCCACCTGACCGGTCTGGCCACCATCGAGATCACTGACGCCCCCATGCGCGTCGAGTACCTCATCTGGAGCGGCGTTGACCGTACCCCGGCGGCGAGCGCGTTCCTCGACCTGCTGGACCTGCCGGACCGCTGACTGCCCATGGGGGTGAGGCGCGGCGGACTTGCTCGATAGTAGCGATCTCTTGCTCAATCCCGCTCTTCTCAGAGGAGAGGCGGAAGCAGCGCCTGAGGGTGATCGCGTGACGGCTAAGCTCGCAGCAGCCTGTATCCGGAAGTGGTGAGGCACTGACCGACGCAGTGAGGTACCCGTGGCCAGTGATGCATTATTCGGCCGCCGTGCCGAGCTCGAACAGCTGTCCAGCTTTCTCGACGCGGCTCGGCGGCATGGCGACGCGCGGCTGATGTGGGGTGACCCCGGCATCGGCAAGTCCGCTCTCATGGCCGCTGCGGCCGAGCTGGCGGTCACGGCGGGGATGCGCGTGCTGCGAGCGTCCGGGTCGGAGTTCGAAGCCGACGTCAGTTACTCCTGCCTCAATCAGCTGCTCCTGCCGGTCGAGGCCGACATCCAGCACCTGCCGCCGCAGCTTCGAGAGGCATTGTCGGTGGCGTTGGGGTTCGGCATCGGCGCGCCCACAGACGCGCTCCTGGTCTGCAACGCCGCGCTCCTGCTCGTCAAGAGGGTCGCCGCTGAGACACCGCTCGCCCTTCTGGTGGACGACGTCCAATGGATCGACCGGGCCAGCGCCGTCGTGCTGGGATTCGTCGCCCGCCGGCTGCAGGGGGTCGGGGCCGCGCTGCTGTTCTCCGCAAGAACGGGCGCAGTGAGCTCCGCGGCGCCGCGCGGGTTGACCGAGATGGCCGTCCAGCCCCTGGATCGAGCGGCGGCCGGGCAACTGGTCGACGTCCACTTCCCGGACATGCCGGTACGGATCAGGAATCGGCTGCTCGACCTGGCCCAGGGCAATCCGCTGGCCTTGACGGAACTGCCTTCGACGTTGCTGGGCGCGACGCGTCCCGCGGTGGCGCACTCGGAGGTGGTCCCGCTCAGCGACCGGCTCCAGGCGATGTTCGCCGCGCGGATCGCCGACCTGCCGGCGTCGACCCGGAGAATGCTGTTGCTGGCCACGTTCGAGGGCACCGGCGACGTCCGGGTGCTCAGGGCTGCCTCGGCGGATGAGGCCGGGCTGGCCGACCTCGCCCCCGCCGAGCGGGCGCAGCTGGTACGCGTGGACGACGCCACGGCGCGGATCGCGTTCCGGCACCCGCTGATCAGGTCGGCGATCGTGGCGGGGTCCACGCACGAAGAGCGCCGGACCGCGCATGTCGCCCTCGCCGGCGCCCTGCCGGGTGACCAGGAACGTCGTGCGTGGCATCTGGCCGCGGCCGCCGTCGGCCCGGACGAGACGGTGGCGGCGCTGCTGGAGGGCTCGGCGCATCGCATCATGCTGCGCGGTGACGCGTTGGCCGCGGTCGCCGCGCTGGTCCGGGCGGCCGAGTTGAGCGTGACGAGCGCCGATCGGGGGCGTCGGCTGTCCGAGGCCGCGTACATCGGCGCCGAGGCGAGCGGGGCCGTCGACGACGCGAAGACGCTCCTGACCGACGCGCGGCGGGCGGCTCCGGATTCCACCGGCTCGCTTCACGCGGCCAACGCGGCCGCGTTCCTGATGCTCAACGGGGACGGCGACGTCGCCACCGCCCACCGGCTCCTGCTCGGCGCCATCGAGACCGCCGGGCACGGCTACCGGGCGGAGGATCCCGCGCTCGTCGAGGCCATGCACACGTTGATGCTGTTGTCCTGGTACGGCAGCGCTCCGGAATACTGGGAGCCGTTCTACCGGGTGTTGGAACGGTTGGAGCCGCGACCGCCCGACGTGTTGTCGCTGGCGAGCAGGACCTTCCCGGACCCGGTCCGCACGGGGGCCTCGGCGCTGGCGAGCAGCCGGCGCATCCTCGACACTCTGGCGGACGAGACCGACCCCACGCGGATCGTGCGGGTCGGCACGGCCTCGGTCTATCTGGACAGGCTGGGTGACTGCCGCGAGTCCTCGTGGCGGCTGGTCCAGCAGGGACGGGACGGAGGCGCGCCCCGACGGCACCTCGGCGCCCTCATGCACCTGTGCCTGGACGACTTTCTCGTCGGCCGATGGGACGAGGCCGAGGAACTGGCCAGTGAGGGTCAGCAGGTCTGCGAGACCAGCGGTTTCTCCTTCTTCGCGTGGTACTTCCTGTACAACAGGGCGATCCTCGCCGCCGGACGGGGACGCTTCGAGGAGGCGTACGCGCTCGCCGACGAGATCACCCATTGGGCGCTCCCACGCGGTGTGGCGGCCGCGGCGCTGTTCGCCCAGCATCCGCGTGCCCTGGCGGCGCTGGGACAGGGGGACTTCGGCGCGGCTTTCCACCACGCGGCCGCGATGAGCCCGCCCGGCGCGCTCGCCGCGTACGTGCCTCACTGCACGTGGGTCATGCTCGACCTCGTCGAGGCGGCGGTGCGGACCGGGCGGATGGTCGAGGCCAGGGCGCACGTCGAGGCGATGCGGGCCGCCGACGTGGCCGCGTTGTCGACCCGGATGACGCTGGTCCAGGCGGCCGCGGAGTTCCTCGTGTCCGACGACGAGGGGACGAGGGCGCGGCTGGAGTCGCTGTTGTCGGGCCACGTGGCGAAACGGTGGCTGTGGGACGCCTCCCGCGTCCGGCTCGTCCTCGGCGAGAGGCTGCGTCGTGACAGGTCGGCGTCGCAGGCGCGCCGGCAGCTGCTCATCGCCCGCGACGGCTTCGCCGCGATGGCCGCCGGGCCCTGGGTCGAGCGTGCACGGAACGAGCTGCACGCCGCCGGACACCGACCGGCCGAGACCTCGGCAGGCGGCCCGGCCGCCCTGACCGCGCAGGAGTTGCAGATCGCCGAGCTGGCGGCGAGCGGCCTGACCAACAAACAGATCGCCGAGCGGCTGTACCTCTCGCACCGGACGGTGGGCGCGCACCTGTACCGCATCTTCCCCAAGCTCGGCGTCGCCTCCCGCGCCGGGCTCAGGGATGCTCTCGCACCGGATCCCGAAGCCCCGCGCTGAGCTCGTCGGCCTGTGCCTCCTTCTCCTCCAGCAGCCGCTCCAGCAGGCGCCGGGTGGTGGGGTCGTCGGCCCCGACCCAGCGCACCGCCTCCTGCAACGACTGGACGAGGATCCGCGCCCCCACGAGGTCCTGCGTCACGATGCCGGTGAGATCGCCGTCCTGGAACGCCTGGAAGGTGATGCGCGACCGCGCCGGCAGGTGCCGTGGGTCGTGGTCGGCGGCGAACCCGAGCTGAGCGATGCGGGTCGCGAGCAGCCGCGCGCCGGCGCGGTCACGGTCGGCGCAGCCGTGCAGGAACTCCGCGACCGCTCGATGCGACGGCCCGCGGACGAGCAGGGCGTGCTGCTCGTACTGCAACGAGGACACGACCAGGCTGGCCAGCAGCACGTTCAGCAGGTGTGCGACCGCTTTGAGCTCGGCCCGGTTCGACGGCGTGACCGCACCGTCGTCCGGGTCGAACAGCGCCCGGTCCCGGACCTCCCGCATGCGCAGGACGGCCGGCGGCTCCGAAGGACTCGTCACGTGTCGATGGTCGGGCACACGCCCGGGCCGCGCATCTGTCAAATGACCTAACCGCATCAGCGGTTAGGTCATCGGCCGCCATGGGCGTTCAAGGCGGGAGTCGGATGACTGATGTGGCGCCGGCCGGGCGGCGCCGACAGTGGGCTGCGACAGATCCACCCGTGAGGAGTGATCCCATGACCATCGGCCACGGCTTCCACGCCGCCATGACCGCGCAGCCGGGCCGGGGCGACGACCTGGTCGCCGCCCTGCTCGACGCGCCGTCCCTGCCGAACGACGACTGCCGTGTCTTCCTGGTCGGCCGCTCGGCCGGCGATCCGGACACCGTTTACGTCACCGAGGGCTGGGTCAGCCCGGAGGCCCACGCCCGGTTCTTCGCGACCGAGCAGGCCCAGACGTTCGCCGCCGCCCTCCAGCCGCTGCTGGCCGGGCAGCCGCGGTACGCCGACGAGATTCCCGTCGGCGGCAAGGCCGCCCTGTGAACGAGGAGACCACGATGGCCCGTCCCGGCCTCGACCCCGAACTGCGCGCGTTCCTCGCCGGCCTGCCTCCCATGGCCGAGCTCGGTCCGGAGGTGCTCGCCGAGCTGCGCGGACTGCCGTCCACGCCGGTCGACGCCATCCTCCAGGGCCGCGCCGCCGGCCACCGCGAGATCATCGCTCCCGTCCCCATGTCGATCTTCACCCCGGCCAGGACCGGTCACGCGCCGACCCCGTGCGTCTACTGGGTCCACGGCGGCGGCATGGTCATGGGAGACCGCTTCTCGCAGATCGAGATCCCCCTGGACTGGCTCGACCTGTTCGGTGCCGCCGTCGTCTCCGTGGACTACCGGCTGGCGCCGGAGGCCACCGGCACGATCCCGGTCGAGGACTGTTACCAGGGCCTGCTCTGGGTCGCCGAACACGCCGGTGAGCTGGGCATCGACCCGAGCCGGATCGTCGTGGCGGGGGTCAGCGCCGGCGGTGGCCTGGCCGCCGGGCTCACCCTGATGGCCCGTGACCGGGGCGGGCCGCCGATCGCCGCGCAGGTGCTCATCTGTCCCATGCTCGATCACCGCAACGACACCACCTCCAGCCGCCAGTACTCCGGTGCGCCCGGGGTCTGGACCCGCGAGATGAACGCGTTCGGCTGGCGGTCGCTCATCGGCGGCGGCGAGGTGTCCGGCTACCTGTCGCCCGCGATCGCCGAGGACCTGTCCGGCCTGCCGACCACCTACGTCGACGCCGGGACGGCCGAGGTGTTCCGTGACGAGGACGTCGCGTTCGCCACCCGGATCTGGGCCGCCGGCGGCCAGGCGGAGCTGCACGTCTGGGCGGGCGGCTTTCACGGCTTCGACGCCCTGTGTCCCGAGGCCCGGATCTCGGTCGCGGCCCGGCGTACCAGGAACGACTGGCTCGCCCGGGTGCTGGGCACGTCGCCCGGAGCCGTCCGGTGAGCGCCCACGACCGCGCCGCGTTCCTGCACGAGTTCGCGCGCGCCCCCTTCACCGTCGGCGCGGTCGCGCCGAGCGGCGAGCCGCTGGCCGACCTGATCACCTCGCCTGTCACACGTGACGGTGACCCGCTGGTCGTCGAGGTCGGTCCGGGCACGGGCGCGTTCACCGCGGCGATCCAGCGCCGGCTCGGCGGCCGTGGCCGTCACCTGGCCGTCGAGGTCAACGAGCGGTTCGCGCGGCGTCTCGCCACCCGGTACCCGCGGATCGACGTCGCCGTGGCCGACGCCCGGGACCTGGGAGAGGTGCTCGCGGCGCGCGGCCACCACCGCGCGGACGTCATCGTGAGCGGACTGCCCTGGGCGGCGTTCACCGCGAACCGCCAGCACGACCTGCTCGACGCCCTCACCGGCGCCCTCGCCCCGCACGGCGCATTCACCACGTTCGCGTACGCGCACACGCGGTGGACGCCGCCGGCGCGACGGTTACGGCGATCCCTGGACGGGCTGTTCGAGGAGGTCGTGGTCAGCCGGACGGTGTGGGCCAACGTGCCGCCCGCGTTCGTCTACTTCTGCCGCCGGCCCCGTGTCTGGGCCCTGGCCCTCGATTAGATGCGGCAGAAGACTTCGCCGGTCGGCGAGGACCACCGGGCGACGCCCTTCGAACTGTTCTTCGACCTCGTCTACGTCTTCGCGATCACGCAGCTCACCGGCTCCATGGCACGCGAGCGCGACGCCGACGGCGTGTTCCGGGGGCTGCTGATGCTGGCACTGCTGTGGGGCACCTGGTCCGGCTACACCTGGCTGGGCAACCATTCCCGGGCGGACGGCGGTCTGCTGCGGGGCGGGATGGTCGTCGCGATGGCGGCGATGTTCGTGGTCGGCCTCACCATCCCGGAGGCGTGGGCCGACGGGCCGGGCGCCTTCGTGCTGGTGGGCGCCTATCTGGTGGTCCGGTGGGTGCATCTCGTGGTCTTCGCCGTGGCCGCGGACGGTGACACCGGGCTGCGCCGTCAGATCGCCATCACCTGGCTGCCCATGACGGCGAGCGCGGCGCTCCTGGTGTCCGGGACGGCGCTGGGGAGCTGGACGCAGGTGCTGCTGTTCGCGGTCGCCCTGGTGGTGGACTGGGCGGGCATCTACCTCACGGCCAGGAACGGTCACTGGCGGCTGCGCAGCCCGGCGCACCTGACCGAGCGGCACGGGTTGTTCCTGATCCTGGCCATCGGCGAGTCGGTCGTCGCTGTCGGCGTCGGCGCCGCAGGACGGCCCATCAGCGCGGGGCTGCTGCTGGCGGCCGTCCTCGGCATCGCCGTCGCGGTGTGCCTGTGGTGGCTCTACTTCGACGTGGTGGCGGGCGCGGCCGAGCGCAGGCTGCGCGGCGTACGCGGCGAGGAGCAGGTCATGCTGGCCGTCGAGGCCTACACCTACGGGCACTTCCCCATGATCGCCGGGATTCTGCTCACCGCTCTGGGTGTCGAGGGCGTGGTCGCGCACGCCGGCGAGGGTGCGCCCTTGGGTGTGTTCTCCGCGCTCGCGCTCCATGGCGGTGTCGCGCTCTACCTCGTGGGACATCTGCTGTTCAGGCTCCGGACGCATCGCACGCTCGGCCGCCGGCGGCCGGCCGCGGCCTGCGCCGTCCTTGCCGCCGCGCCGGTCGCCGCGGTCCTGCCGCCGCTGGTCGGGCCGGCCGTCGTGGTGGCCGTCCTGGCCGCGCTGATCGCCGCCGAGAGCCGCCCGCCTCGTGAGCAGGAATGGGCAAGGACGCGCGAGCTTCGGGGATCGTCCGCCCGGCGCGGGACTGATTACGTAGCCCTGAGAGAGGGAGGACGATGACGAACCATCACCGCAGCGTGATCTCGCTCCAGGTCAACGGCGTGCCGCACCGGCTGGACGTCGACAACCGCACGACGCTGCTGGACGCGTTGCGCGAGGACGTCGGCCACACCGGCCCCAAGAAGGGCTGCGACCACGGCCAGTGCGGCGCGTGCACCGTGCTCCTCGACGGCCGGCGGGTGGTCTCCTGCCTGATGCTGGCGGTGGCCGCCGAGGACGCCGAGGTCACGACCGTCGAAGGGCTGGCCGGTGACGGCGAGCTGCTGCCGCTGCAGCGGGCGTTCATCGGGCTCGACGGCTTCCAGTGCGGATACTGCACGTCCGGGCAGCTCTGCTCGGCGGCCGGGATGCTGGCCGAACACGCGGCGGGCTGGCCCAGCGCGGTCACCGCCGACGTGTCCCCGGGCGGCCCGGCGCCGGTGCTGGACGCGGCGGAGGTACGGGAGCGAATGAGCGGCAACCTGTGCCGCTGCGGCGCCTACCCGTCCATCGTCCGGGCCGTGCTGGAGACGGCTGCCCGGAAGGAGATCGCGGGATGAGGGAGTTCGCCTACGAACGCGCGGCGGACGTCCGTCAAGCGTTGATCGCAGCCGGCGGCGGCGCCCGGTTCCTGGGCGGCGGCACCAATCTCGTCGATCTGATGAAGGCCGGGGTGGAGGCTCCCACGAGGCTGGTCGACATACGGCGGCTGCCGCTCGCCGGCGTCGCCGAGGCGCCGGACGGCGGGCTGGTCGTCGGCGCCACGACGACCAACAGCGACCTCGCCGCCCACCCCGAGGTACGGCGGCGCTACCCGGCGCTGAGCCAGGCGGTGCTGGCCGGCGCGTCCGGCCAGCTCCGCAACATGGCCACGGTGGGCGGCAACCTGCTCCAGCGGACCCGGTGCGCCTACTTCGCCGCGCAGGTGTGCAACAAGCGCGTCCCCGGCACCGGCTGTCCCGCGATCGCCGGGGAGCACCACAACCACGCCGTCCTCGGCTGGACGCCGAGCTGCGTGGCCACCCATCCCTCCGACATGGCGGTCGCGATGCTGGCGTTCGACGCGGTCGTGCGTTACGAGACGCTCGACGGCCCCGGGGAGCTCCCACTGGCGGGCTTCTACCCGCCGGTCGGGGACACGCCGGACCGCGAGACGGCGCTGCCGCCGGGCGCGTTGATCACCGCGGTGGCCCTGCCCGGGAGCGCGGTGTCCCCGCGCTCGCGCTACCGGAAGGTCCGCGAGCGCGCGTCCTACGCCTTCGCCACCGTCTCCGTCGCGGCGGCGCTCGACCCGGACGAGGGCTCGGTGCGCATCGCTCTCGGCGGGGTCGCCTCGCGGCCCTGGCGCGCCCGCACCGCCGAGGCCTTCCTGTCGGACGCTCCCCTCACGCCCGAGGCGTTCCGTGCCGCCGCGGACGCCGAACTGGCCGCCGCCGAACCGCTGCCCGGCAACGGCTACAAGGTGCGGCTGGCCGGCAATCTCATCGAGACCGTCCTTGAGGAGCTCCTGCCATGACGAACGCGGTCGGGGCGGCGCGGCCGCGGATCGAGGGCCGGGCCAAGGTCACCGGCGCCGCCCTTTATGCCGCCGACGTGCCGGTGCCGGGCCTGGCCTTCGGCGTGGTCGTCCTGGCCACCGTGTCCCGGGGCCGCGTCAGGGACGTCGGCGTCTCCACCGTCCAGAGCATGCCCGGCGTGCTGGGTGTGATCGACCACCGGAACGCGCCTCGGCTGGACCCGGCGGCGGGCGGCTTCTTCGGCCCGGACGGCCAGCTGCAGCTGTTGCAGGACGAGCTGATCCCCTTCGCCGGTCGGCCCGTCGCGCTCGTCGTGGCCGAGACACTCGAACAGGCCCAGGCGGCGGCCGAGGCGCTGCCGGTGATCTACGACGAGGAGCCGCACGACACGGCCTTCACCGCCGACCACCCGGGGAGCCGTCCTGCGGTGACGATCTTCGACGAGCCCGTGGACGTCGGCGACGTGGCGGCGGAGCTCGCCGCGTCGCAGGTGGTGGTCGAGGAGCGCTACCGCACCCCCGAGGAACACTGCAGCGCCATGGAGCCGCACTCGGCGACCGCGTGGTGGGAGGGAGAGCACCTGGAGGCGATCGACTCCAACCAGGGACCTTTCTCCGTGGCCCGCACCCTGGCCACGCTGTTCTCCTTGAGCCCGGAACTGGTACGCGTCCGCACCGAGCACGTCGGCGGCGGCTTCGGCTCCAAGGGGCTCTGCGGCCCGCAGTTGATCCTGGCCGCGATGGCCGCGCGGCTGTTCGGCCGGCCGGTGCGGGTCACGCTCACCCGTGCCCAGGTGTTCCTGGCGACGGCGATGCGGCCCGCGACCGACCAGCTGATCCGGATCGGCGCCGACGCGGACGGCCGGCTGCGGGCGATCCACCACGAGGCGGCGTTCGAGATCTCGCCGCTGGTGGAGTACCTGGAGGGCTGCACCGAGCTCACCAAGACGCTCTACGCGGTGCGCGCGATCCGAACCCGGCTCAGCGCGGTGCCGCTCGACATCCTGCCGCCGTACTCGATGCGGGGACCGGGCGCCGCGCCCGGGTCGTTCGCCCTCGAATCCGCCATGGACGAGCTGGCCGAGCGGCTGGGCATGGATCCGCTGGAACTGCGGCTGCGCAACGAGCCGGTGGCCGGTCCCGTGTCCGGCCTTCCGTTCAGCAGCCGCAATCTGGTCGCGTGCCTGCGCGAAGGCGCCCGCAGGTTCGGCTGGGACACCCGCGATCACCGGCCGCGGACGCGGCGGGAGGGGCCTCTGCTGGTCGGCACGGGGCTGGCCGCGACGTCCTTCAGCGCCGGGGCCTTCCCCTCCTCGGCCACGATCACCGCCGAGGCGGACGGGACCTTCACGGTCGCCGTCGGCGCCACCGACCTCGGCACCGGCGCGCGCACCGCGCTGACCGCGATCGCCGCCGACGCGCTGGCGGTCGGCACGGACCGGATCCGGCTCCGGATCTCCGACAGCGGCCTCGGTCCCGCGTGGGGCGCGGGCGGTTCCCGGGGGACCACGTCCTGGGGCTGGGCGATCATCGAGGCCGCGGCGAAGCTACGCGGCCAGGGCCGCCGCGGGACGGTCACGGCCGACACCACGAGCTCGCTCGGCGGGTTGCCGTCCCTGGAACGGCACGCCTTCAGCGCCGTGTTCACCGACGTGACCGTCGATCCGATGACGGGCGAGGTGCGGGTGCGGCGGCTGCTCGGGATGTTCGCGGTAGGGCGGGTGGTCAACCCGCTCATGGCCCGCAGCCAGGTCGTCGGCGGAATGATCGGCGGGCTCTCCATGGCGTTGCACGAAGAGGGCCTGCGCGATCCCGTCTCCGGCCGGCACGTCAACGCGGACTTCGCCGGCTACCACATCGCCGCGCACGCCGACGTGCCCGACATCCAAGCCGACTTCGTACCCGACCACGAGCCCGGCATCCCCATGGGCGTCAAGGGCGTCGGCGAGATCGGCAACGTCGGCACGGCCGCCGCGATCGCGAACGCCGTCTGGCACGCCACCGGCGTCAGGCAGAGATCCCTGCCGATCCGTCTCGATCGCGTGCTGGAGTGAGGCGCCTGGCGTCCTGGCTCGGCGGCGCGCCGAACTGGCGACGGTACTCGCGGCTGAACTGGGACGGGCTGGTGTAGCCGACGCGCCGGCTGACGGCGGCGACGTCACCCGGCGCCGCGGCGAGCTGGAGCCGTGCCTGCTGGAGGCGGATCTGCTTCTGGAACTGGATCGGGCTCATCGCGGTGGCGGCGTGGAAGTTGCGGTGGAAGGCCGAGACGCTCATCCCCGCCAGTCTGGCCACGTCCTCGACGCCGAAGGGCTGCGCGTAGTGGTCGCGGATCCACTGCACCGCGCGGGCGACGTGGCTGAGGCTGCTGTCGGGAAGCCCGAACTGGCGCACGATCGCGCCCTGCTCGCCCGTGATCAGCCGCCACAGGATCTCCCGTTTGACGAGCGGCGCGAGGACGGTGATGTCGCCGGGCCGGTCGAGCAGACGCAGCAGCCGGACGACCGCGTCGAGCAGCTCGGCGGAGGCGGTGCTGACCGCCAGCCCGGCCGGCGCATCGTCGCCGAGCTCCGACAGATCGTCCGGGCCCGCCTGCAGCAACACCTCCGCGATGGCCGCCGGATGCAGGGTCAGCCCGACCCCGAGCCCGGGTCGTCCGGCGTCGGCCCTGGCGAAATGGGCGGTCACCGGCAGGTCGATCGAGGCGACGAGGTACTGCCCCTCGTGGTACTCGTACAGGCGGTCGCCCAGCGCGAACCGTTTCGTGCCCTGGGCGACGAGCGCCAGCACCTTGCCGTAGGTCGTCGGTGCCGGAGGCTGGGGGCGTTCGGCCTTGAAGATCAGCACATCCTCGATGGGAGTGGCGAGATCAGGTCGAGCATGGCGGATGAGGAGGTCGCGCAGCTCGTCGAGGGCCATGATCCCCATCCAAGCACCGCGCGAGGTTCGGCGACAATCGGGCCCACACACCCGGGTGGAGGCGTGGCGGCCGAGGAAGCAGAAGATGGCGCCAGCGCCAGTGCGCTGATCCGCCAGAGGGCCGCTCACACCGCGGTGAGGTCGAGCCGGGTTTCCATGTCCAGCCGGAACCGGCCGTAGGGGTTCACGTGAGCCCAGAACAGCGGGCTGAGCGCACGCCGATCTTCCTCGGTGGGTTTGCCGGCCCACTGCGGATCTCGCAGAACGGCCTGAAGGAGCTGGGTATCGATGAACACCAATGAGGACTGCAGCAGGTGCAAGGTGAGCATGGACACCTCGGCGTGAGACCCGGCCGGGTTCCTCCAGGGCCAGGTATGTGACCGAACGGCCCAGTGCGAGTAACGCGTCTGCACGCACGCATGTTCACCGCCGATGCGAGGGAGCGGCCATGCGCGAACGCGTCGACACCTGCGATGAGGGGAATCTCCATCACCTCCGCGATCTGGCCACGGGCCACTGCTCGCACACGTGCACCAGGCGCAGCTCCAGCGAGCGTCTGCGGGCGTCAGCCGTGCCCCATTCGACCGCTGCCATCGAGGGCGGGGAGCCGTCCACGCCCGCCACGATCCGTCCAACCATCTCTTTCGTCTCCCCCAGCCCCTTCACCTGTCTCAGCCCGGTCTGCCGACCATCCGGGCGGCAGCCGCGGGTTCAGGACCTCGGCGGGAGTCACCGCGACCGGGCACCAGGATTCGAGCAGCGCGGTCTGGGGGACCGGGCCGAGCAGCAGGCAGGCGGGAGATCCGTTCCCCCGGTTGCCGAGGACGAGGAGCGTGGCGTCCTTCGTCGAGTCGACCAGGACGCGTTGGGGCGTTCGGTCACGAACTCGGTGAACACCGCCCCGCTCGCGACCTCCAGCAGCACCGCGGCGGGCGTGCCCTTCCCCAGGACCGGCTGGACGTCCACCTCCGGGGCCGGCTCCTTGGCGCGGCGCACGCCCTCGTCGACGACGGCGAGGGCGACCTGCTCGATCTGCGTGAGGACCTCCTCCGCGACCGGCCTCGGCGCGTAAGGCCAGTGCAGGGCGTGGCAGACCAGCACGGACACCCTCCGCAGCCGTGCCTCCTCGACCGCCCAGCGCAGCGCGTCACGGCTCTCGGGCGAGTCGTCGTAGCCGACCAGGATGGGCCGGTCGGCCTGGTCAGCGTGCACTGCCGCCGCCCGGACGAGGAAGGGTCCTGCCGGATGAGCCTTCCCGCCGCTCCTGCCGGATGAGCCTCACCGGCCGGGAAACTCCTGGTCTGTCTCGCTTGTCGTGGCTTTTCCGCCAACGGGCTCCAGTCGCACCGCCGTGACCTTGTACTCGGGGCATGACGTCGCGGCGTCGCCGCGATCCGAGGTGAGGGCATTGACTCCGCTGGCGGGGAAATGGAAGGCGCAGAACACCTGGCCGGGTGTCACGTCATCGCTGACCTGGACGGTCAGGCGCGCCTCTCCGTAGCGGCTGCGCACCGTGACGCGGTCGCCGTCGCCCAGGCGGTGGCGGGCCGCGTCGGCGGGATGGACGTCGAGCCGGTCGGTGGGGTCGAGCAGGAGGTTGTCCGTACGCCGGGTCATGCCGCCGGAGTTGTAGTGCGCCCAGCGCCGCCCTGTGACCAGAACCAGCGGGAACCGATCGTCGGGCTCCTCGCCGGGCGGCAGGTACGGCACGGCGCCGAGGTGCGCCAGCCCGTCCGGGGTGGCGAACCGTTCCCGGTGGAGCGAGGACTCGCCGGGCCGGTCGGGATGACGGCACGGCCAGGGGACGGCCCCGTCCCGGTCGAGCCGTTCGTGCGACAGACCCGCGAAGACGGGGGCCAGCCGGCCGCACTCGGCCAGGGCCTGGGCGGGCGTGGCGCATCCGAGGTCGGCGCCGAGCGCCGCGGCGACCGCGTGGATGATCTGGAAGTCGGGCCGCGCGGCTCCCGGCGGGGCGAGCGCGGCCCGCACCCGCTGGAAGCGGCGGTCGAAGTTGACGAACGTACCGTCCTTCTCCAGCCAGGACGCGGCGGGGAACACGACGTCGGCCCTGCGTGCGGTCTCGGACAGGAACAACTCGTCGCAGATCACCAGCGGGCACCTCTCCAGGGCCTGGATTACCTGGTTGCTGTCGGGATCGGTGGCGCACACGTCCTCGCCGAGGATCCACAGGGCGCGCAGTTCTCCGGAGCGGGCGGCGGCGAACATCTCCGGGATCCGCAGGCCGGGACGGGGCGGGACGGGCACGCCCCACACGCGTTCCGCGCGGAGGCGGGCGTCGGCGTCGGCCACCTTGGCGTACCCGGGCAGGAGGTCCGGCAGCGCGCCCATGTCGGACGCGCCCTGGACGTTGTTCTGGCCGCGCAGCGGGTTCACGCCGAACCCGCGTCCGGTGCCGACCGCTCCGCGAAGGATGGCGAGGTTGGACAGGGCGCGTACGCCGTCCGTGCCGTGCAGGTGCTCGGTGACGCCCAGCCCGTAGACGATCGCCGGTCTCTCCGCCAGGCCGAACAGCCGCGCGGCGGCGACGACGTCGGAGGCGGGCACGCCGGTGACGGCGGCCGTACGGTCGGGGGAGTAGTCGGCGAGCAGCGCGGTGAGCTCGGGCAGGCCGGCCGACCGCTCGCGCAGGAACTCGTCGTCGATCAGGCCCTCGGCCAGCATCACGTGGGCGATCGCGTGGAAGAGGGCGACGTTGGCGCCGGGACGGGGGCGCAGGTGGACGTCGGCATGGCGGGCCAGGCCCACCGCGCGCGGGTCGGCGACGACGAGCCGCGTCCCGCGCAGCACACGCTGGAGGAGTCGCGCGCCGACCACGGGGTGCGCCTCGACGGGGTTCGCGCCCACGAGCAGCAGGCAGTCGGCGCTCTCCACGTCCTCGAAGGGGTCGGTCCCGCCCGGCAGGCCGAACGCCGCCGTCAGGCCGGCCGCCGACGGGGCGTGGCACAGCCGTGAGCAGTTGTCGACGTTGTTGGTGCCGATCACCGTCCGCATGAACTTCTGCAGCAGGTAGTTCTCCTCGTTGGTGGCCCTGGCCGAGGAGATCGCCGCCACCGCGCCGGGGCCGCCCGCCGCGACCGCCGCGCGAAGCCCTCGGGCCACGTGCTGGAGGGCTTCTTCCCAGCTCACCGGTTCCAGGCGGCCGTCGCGGCGCAGCAGCGGCCGGGTGAGCCGGTCGGGCGAGCGGAGGAACCCGTGGGCGAAGCGGCCCTTGACGCAGGCGTGGCCCCGGTTGACGGGGCCGTCGCGGGCGGGCAGCACGGCGGTCACCGAATCGCCGCTGGTGAGCACGTCCAGGGAGCAGCCGACGCCGCAGTATCCGCAGGTGGTGCGGGTACGTGGCAGCTCCGGCGCGCGGCCGCCGCCGGGCAGGCCGGGCTCGGTGAGCGCGCCGGTGGGGCAGGTGTCGACGCAGCCGCCGCAGGCGACGCAGTCGGACTCCGCCCACGGTCCGCCCGTGCCGGGCGCGACCACCGTGTCGGCGCCCCGTCCGGCCAGGGTGAGGGCGAAGGTGCCCTGGACCTCGGCGCACATGCGCACGCACCGGCCGCAGGCGATGCACAGGTCCCGGTCGAGGCGGACGTACGGATGGCTGTCGTCGCGGCCCCGGCCGCCGGTTCCCCGGGCCGTGTCCGGCGCGATGCCGAGGTCGTGGCAGACCCTGGCCAGCTCGCTGCCGCCGTGCTCGCCGTCCAGGGCGTGCGGCGGCAGGACCGAGACGATGACCTCCACGGCCTCGCGGCGCAGGACGCGCAGGTCATCCGCGTCGACCTCGATCGGAGCGTCCTCAGCGGCCGGTGTCACGCACGCGGCGACCACCTTGCCGCCGGCTCTCACCAGGCAGGCGCGGCAGGAGCCGGCCGGCGTCAGGCGGTCGTCGTGGCACAGCGTGGGGAGACCGATCCCGGCCGCGCGCACGGCGTCGAGAACCGAGGCGCCCTCGGCCACGTGCGCGGTCGTCCCGCCGACGCGCACCCTCACCCGTCCCACCCCGCCAGCCGGTCGCCGAAGGCGCGGACGAGGCTGCGCACGGCCGCCGGGACGCGCCGCCCGAAGGCGCACAGACTGGCCTCACCCATGACGCGGAGCAGCCGCTCGTATTCCTCGCCCGGCTGCTCGGCCCGGACGATCTCCAGGCCGCGGCGGGACCCGACGCGGCAGGGCGAGCAGGCGCCGCAGCTCTCGGCGGCGGCGAACTCCCACACGTGGCGCAGCACGTCCGCGGGGTCGATCCGCTGGTCGAAGGCGACCAGCCCGGCGTGTCCGAGCGCCGCCCCGCGCGCGGCCAGATCCGTCTCCGACAGCGGCACGTCGAGCTGGTCGGCGGCGAGGAAACCGCCGAGAGGGCCGCCGACCTGGACGACGGCCAGTTCCGCGCCTTCGCGCAGGCCGCCGCCGAGCTCGTCGACGATCCTGCGCACCGGTGTGCCGATCTCGACCTCGTAGCAGCCGGGCCGGGCGAACCGTTCGGACAGGCAGACCAGCTTGGTGCCGGTCTCCGACGGCGTGCCGCGCGCGGCGTAGGCGTTCCCGCTGTGCTCGACGATCCAGGGGATCGCGGCCAGCGTCTCGACGTTGTTCACGACGGTGGGGGCGTCCCAGAGGCCGTGCTGTGTCGGGTACGGCGGGCGCGGCCGGGCGCAGCCGCGGCCGCCTTCGAGCCCTGAGATGAGGGCGGTCTCCTCACCGGTCACGTAGGAGCCCGAGCCCTCGGCCACCTCGATGTCGAGATCGACGTCGGTGCCGTGGACGCGCCGTCCCAGATGTCCGTCGGCACGGGCTCGCTCGACCGCCATCCGCATGGTGGCCAGCGCGTGTGGGTACTCCGATCGGACCAGCACCACGCCACGGCTGCTTCCGCAGGCGAAGCAGGCCAGCGCCAGCCCCTCCAGCACCCGCTCCGGATCCGCCTCCATCAGCAGCCGGTCGGCGTAGGAGCCGGGATCGCCCTCGTCGCCGTTGGCGACCACCACCGTGCCGGGCGAACGTCCGGCGGCGGCCCATTTGGCGGCGACGGGGAACCCCGCTCCGCCGCGCCCGCGCAGCCCGGAGGCCGCCACCTCGCGCAGGACCCGTTCCGGTGCGCCGGCCCGCAGCACGTCCGGCCACACCTGCCAGGCGTCCTGCCCCTGGACGACGCCCGCCAGCACGACGGGAGCGCCCGTGACGTCGGTGGCGGGGATCGGCGGGGCGTGGGGGAGCGCGCGGCCGGAGAGCTGGGCGGCGAGCGCCGGGCCCGTGCACGGTGTGTCGCCGTCGAGACAGGCGGGGCCGGCGTAGCAGTAGCCGAGGCATCGGACACCCTGCAGGGAGACCTCCCCATCCGCGGAGACCTGATCGACGCCGACACCCAGAACCTCTCCGACCTCGCGGACGTGCCGGCCCGCCCGAGCGGCGAAGCAGGCCGCCGCGGTGCAGACCCGTACGTGGCGCCGGCCGTGCGGGGCGGCCAGGTCGGCGTAGAAGGTGGCCGGCCCGAACGCCGAGGCCGCGGGCAGCCCGAACCGCCTGGCCGTTTCAGGGGCCCAGGTCTCGGCGGATGCGTGTCCGGCCACGGCGGCCTCGGTGAGGGCGTCGAGCAGCCGAACCCCGGGACGGCCGCGACGGTCCGCCAGGGCGCGGAACGCGTCGAACCAGCTGTGAGCACCCACGTTCCTCTACATGCACCCCTGGTCCTAGCCGCCACACCCCGGCGAGGGTCAGGGTTGGGCAAGGGGCCGACCACGATCGTGCTGAGTGATTTGTGGCTACTTGTGGCTCGATGTCGGTTTCGGGAAGGTGGCGGTCGAGGGCCAGCGGGGGCGGAGGGTGATGCGCGAACCGATCGTGGCCGGCGTCGACGGCTCCGCGTCAGCGCCCGCCGCTGGCAGGCGCCGGTGGTCTCGCCGTACTGGTCGGCCTACAGTCATCTGCTGGCTGACTCCACCCAGGAGAAGGCGCGCACCGCCCGCGCCCGGGAGGTCCCGGGGCGGGAGGCGAACCCCGACGTCGCGATCACCGACGAGCAGGGTGTCCGGGCGTCCCGTGGCGGCGCTCACCGAGGCGGCCGATTCGCCTGGCCAGGCGGAAGAACACCTCGCAGGCGACCCCGTACGACATGGCCTTGCCCAGCGGCACGGAGTACGCACCTGACCCGTTCCAACATGCCGTACGGACCCTCAGATACTGTGCGCCAAGTAGCCGCTCACGCTACTTGAAGTGCTTGGCGCACTGCTGAGAGCAACCCAAGATATCGGCTGGCATCACAAGGTGGAGCGGATGCGGTCGCGAAGCTGCCCGGCTGATTCGGCGAGGTTCTGCATCGAGATCGTTTCGGGATCGGGGGGCGGGGGCGCGCCGAAGACGAGCAGACCGGTCAGCTTGTCCAGCATGTCGGCGGCGTCCCGGCGGTCGAGCTGGGGGTAGGTCTGTAGCTGATCGCCGATGGCCAGCAGGAGTCGGGTCGCTTCGGCGGCGGCTTCACGCTGGTGATGACGCTCGGCTTCGGGGTCGGGACAGCCCGCGACAAAGGAGGTCTCGTGATGGCGCATCGCGAGGTCCGTCCAAACCTGGGCAACATCGATCCGGTGGTCGCCTTCCAGGTATTTGTAGGCCCGGCGGGCGAGCTCGGCAGCTCTGACTCCCGGCTCTATGTTCGATGACCCATGGGTGAGGAGTCCGATGAGTTTCCGCAGGAGTCCGGCAAGCCCGAGTAGGTCGTCGGACCCAAGATCTGGGTCGGGAAGTGCTTCGGCCATGGGCTCGGCGATCGCTGCCGCGCGTTGTGCTACCTCGCGCTGCTTCGCAAGTTCGGCGTTGCCGAGATCCGGGTTGCCGGCCCAGTGGCCGAACCAGTAGCCGGTCTCGTGATGGCGCATGGCGAGGGCCGTGTAGGCCCGCGCGAGGTCGACCCGGTGGTCGCGGTCGTGCAGGTTCGCATAGACGATGTGCACCAGCTCACCGGCGTGGTCGCTGGGCGCCGAGTCGGCCGAGCCGAAGCTTGCGAACCCGATCAGCATGTTCAACATGCCCGCGATGCGTCCCAGGTCCTCCTCCGAAACCTCGGAGGACGGCAGGGACCGTACGATCGGGTCCAAGATCGAGAGCGCTTCGGCGGCGGCTTCGCGCTGATGGAGTTGCTCGACTGCGTCGCCGGGCCAGGCCGCGACGACGAAGGAGGTCAGGTGGTGGACTTGCGCTTCGTTGGTCCATACTCCGGCGATGTCCACCGAGTGGTCTCCGGGAGACCGGGCGTAGAGGTCGCGGGCCAGGCCTGCGGCGTCAGACGCGTCGGCGCTGATGGGAGAGCCGAAAGCGAGGTAGCCCATCAGATCGACGATCTGGGACGCGAGGATCACGAGTTCGTCTTCTTCTTCGGACGCGAGGAACTGGTAGATGTCCCATGCGTTGTGCGCTGCCGCGAGCTGGACGGGCACGTTGTCCGGGTGGGCGCTTCGGGCGGTGCTGTGCCATTGACCGGCGAGGTCGCGGAGCTGATCGTCGCCCAGGCCGGGATTGTCCAACCGTGCCCGCCGGAATTCGTCGAGGCCTTGCAGGGTGGCGGCGCGAGCGTCGAGGTATTTGCCCGCGCCGAAGAAGGCTTTTGCGCGCTGATAGGTGGCGTCAATGACGGCGTGGTGCCATTGGGGGCACGCGGCTGAGTTGTCGGCGCGGTGGGGTACGAGGTGGTTGCGGAAATCTAGGACGAGGGGCGTGTTGCACTGCGGGTGACGGATTTCCAGATAGCCGTCGTGGCCGTTGGGCGCGTTGAGGTAAGGGCCTTCCACCAGGTGTGTGGTGCCGAAGGATTCGGGGAGGAGCTGACCGTCCATCCTGAGGATGCGCGGACGGTACTTCTCCCCTTCGGCCCACGTCCGGAATAGGAAGCTGTGACCGTCCGCCGCGTTGAACAGGTAGTCGGTGGCGTAGTCGAGCGGGTCAGGAAGCTGATTGCGGTCCAGGGTCTGCTCTTTGAATTCGGCGAATGTCATCGGGGCGGGAGCATCCGGATCACCCGGGGTCCGCAGTTCGAGGACATAGATGAAGCCGAGGCTGTCCAGCGGCTCCACCAGCTGGGCCCCGCCGGGCGGGGTTCGATACGCGGCGACGTAGTAGCCCAGATCGCCATGGTCGATGAAGAACCAGCCGCGCTGGCCCGCGGGAAACCCTGGCAATCTGAGATTTCCGCCGCACGCGAAGCCGAGGTGCACGCAGGTGTTGACGCCGCGTTCGGTATAGGGATCGAATCGGATGAGGTCGGCGAAGAACGGATCGGCGTGCCGCGGCAGGAGGGTCGTGGCCTGAGGTACGGCGCATCCGTTGGTTCCCGTTCTCGACATGACCACGTTGTCGCTGCCACTTCCGCTGTTGAGGAACGTTCCTCCGGCCGTAAGCAGGAAAGATGGTGATTTGTAGTAGATTTCGACACCCCCGTCGGGTTGCTCGCCGTGCGGCGGGATGGGACGGGTGCCGTGGTAGAAGGTGTGTTGATAGGCCGCTTGCTCGGTGAGCGACAGAATGTATGCGGCCGCGGGCGGGCGATAGCTGCCGGCCGCGAATAACAGTGCCTCGGGCAGCCAGTTGTCGTCGAACCACATCGACGGAGTGCCATCGGGGGCGATCGGCCCGAAGTACGCCAACGAGAAACCGGTCAACGGGTGACCGTCTTTCCACATCAGGCTATTGAGTTCGCCCGTGGCCGCGTTGACGTGTTCACGGCGGCGACGGAAGGGGCCGGCATGTCTGTGCCGGCAACTGGAGACTGCGAATTTGACGGCCAGGTAGTCCAGTACATGGCGCGCGGCGGTGCGCAGCGGTGGGTCGGTGGAGAACTCGTAGAGGTTGAGCAGCGAGTGCACCGTCGGCCGGTTGTAGGGGCGTGAATTGAACTCTAGCAGATCGTATTTGGCCCAGACCTGCAGCATGTTCATCAGCCAGTCGGCGAGCCCATTTTTCAGATTGTCGTACTGGTCGTCCTGAGTGAGTTCGAAGTAGATCTGATTGGCAAGGAATCGTGACGACTCGATCATGAGTACATGGTTCTCAGTTTCCGGCCCGACACCGATGACGGGCACGGCTGTGTAACTTTCGATGTCCTCGTCGTGACCGCCATGCAGCTCCAGTGGAACCAATTTGGACATCATCCAGGTAATGAGTGGCTCGGTCAGCTGTTGGCGGTAACGCAGCATGATGGTCATCAAACCTTTGATGGTCATGTCGTATTCGCCGTCGGTGCCCATGGGAGACTTGGGATTCATCTGACGTAGCGCCACGGCCACTTGAACGGAGCTTCGCGGCTGCCCCTCGCTGCGATAGTCACTCTGCTGCCGCATCATGTGCAGGTGCGCGATCAGTTGGAACGTCACATCCTCGCCGTCGCTGGGCATATTGCGTAGATCGAAGGGTTGGGTGCGGATGTAGTGTTCGGCGACCGCGTTGATTCGGTCTCGGTGGCTCGCCGCTGCGTGCTCGGGGCTGCCATCGAGAGCGGGCCGGTCCAGATGCGGACTGATCGGCTGATGCCAGAACTTCAGTTTCGCAGCGAATTGCTGCCCGGCGAAATCTGTGACCTTGATCAGGTAATTCCTCGATGACTCCGTGTCCCACGGAACGCCTGCGTTGCGCACGGGATAGAAACGAGCATAGCCGGAGCTGTATCCGTTCTGCGCCCATTTCAGCCACTCGATCTCGTTCGAATTGATGGTCTGGGAGTGTTCCGCGCCTTGGCCGACATCCAGGTTGAATGCTTCAACAGTGTTGTCGAATGTCCCAAGAGGTGCGGCGACATCGGTGTAACCCCAATAGACGTGCACCGCGCGGGCGTCTCGATAGCCGGCGAGCGTAGCTCTGGGCCCGTACTGCGGGAAGGTGGCGATTACGCCTCGCTCGAAGGTTTGGCTGCGGCCACCGCCGTCTGCTGCGACCGAGGATCCGACCGGCGCCCCGAACACCCCATCGCCAGCGCCGAAAACATGCCAACGCTCAGCGATGAGCGGATCATCGGGAACCGCAGCCTCAGCTGGAACAGCGGCCGGATCGATCGTGAAACGAATCAGCGGGGTCCACCCCTGAACACTGGACTCGCCACCGAACAGGCCCGGGGCATCGACACCCTTCACCTTGAACGCGTATTCACCGAAATCGTGGAGTCGCACAAAGTACGTTCCGCGCCGCACGCCAGGCAGCTCCGGAAGTTTGAACCCACTCAGTTCCAGGTTTGCATGACCTGCACCGGTGAAGGGCTGCGATCCATCCCGCCTGTACAGGACGTCGATGCGGAAGTAGTCGTAGTGCAGCTGCGACTCGCGTGTCACCGACCAGTCGAAGACCATCTCACCGCCGAGACGGAAGACAGTAAGCACCATCTCCTGATCGGGCATCCATGCGATCACGCCGTGCGCGAAACTCTGCCGTCGTCCGCGCTGACCGTCGTTGAGATCCATTTCGACGCTGACGGGAGCGCCAAGAGGGCCATTCTCCGCCAGCAGTTCCTGCCAGCGCTCGCCGATCAGCCCGGCAACGGGAAACGATGCGTTCGGCATGGAGTCCTCCATCACATCTGTGCCGATGGCGGCAGTACCCGCGCCGACTCAGTCGCGAGCACCCATTGCGTCCGTGCTCCGGAGCGATCAGTGTTCGCCGAGCTGTGGCCGGCTTGCGTGGTCCCTCTTCCCCGAGAATCCTGGCCCTGAGGGGATTATCGCGCCAACTCCTGGGTCAAGCCACAGCCGGATGCGGCCACACCATGTGGTTACCTGCCTTCTGGGGTCACGTCCACGGACCGCACGCTCCCGGCTTTCGAGCCGGTCCAGCGTGAGCGGCAGGCTGCGCAACCGCCCGAAAGCGCGGTTTCTGTCACCGCGCCGCCTCTCGCAGACGTCGGCGCCGTGCTCCGGCAACGTGAGACACGTGCCCGCAACCACGTCGGCGAACTGGCCCGGGCCTTCGGCTGCCACCCTGGACGACGTCATGAGGGAGGAGCTGGTCATGCTGTTCTCAGAGAGCTGAGCGCGCAGGGGGCCGGGTGGTGCGGAGGTAGCCGACGGCGGGGCCATGCAGGGCTGCGGCCCAGCCGGTCGCGCAGGAGCACAGGCAGCAGCGCCCCCGAAGGCCAGGACGGGTTGTCATGCCGATGATCCCAGGAACCCGCACTTATCAATAAAAGCGATCGGTTCCTGCTGCATCAATCGCTCTCAACGATATTCTGATGTCATGGTTGACGTGGAGCTGCGCCACCTGAGGACGATGGCCGCCATCGCCGAGGAGGGGACGTTCGGCCGGGCGGCGGTTCGCCTCGGCTACACCCAGTCGTCGGTGAGCCAGCAGATCGCCGCGCTGGAGAAGGCCGTCGGCGGGGCCGTCTTCGACCGGCCGGGAGGTCCCAGGCCGGTGCGCGCCACTCCTCTCGGCGAGCTGGTCCTGGCCCACGGGCGTGATCTGCTCGCGAGGTCGGAGGCGCTGACCGACGCCGTCGATCGCTTCAAGGCGGGGCACGGCCGGATCGACATCGGCACCTTCCAGGGCGCGACCCGGCTGATCCTGCCGGCAGTGGTGCGCGGGTTGCTGAGCGAGCACCCCGGCTGCGACGTCAGGCTGTCGGAAGTGGCACCGGAGAACCCGAACATCGGAGATCTCGACCTGTTGTTCCACTACGACCGCATCGACGGCGACGTCGAACACGTCGAGCTGCTGGACGAGCCTCACCTCCTGGTGGCCGCCGCGGGCGCGTTCCCCGACGGTCCGGTGCCGGTCGAGCTGCTCGACGACACCCCCATGGTCGCCTGGCCGCCCACCGTCCACCAGAGATGGCTGGAACGGGAGCTCGCCGGCGCGGGCGCCCGGCCGCGGATCGTGTTCCGCACGGCCGGCCACGAAACCGTCGTGTCGATGGTGCGGGTGGGCCTGGGCTCGGCGGTGTTGCCCTGGCTTGCCCTCCTGGGGTCGGACGTCTGGTCCGACGACCGGCTCCGCATCCATCGGCTGGAACCGCCGCCCACCTGCACGTGGTACCTGTGCCGGCCGGCCGGGCGCACCCGGTCGCCGCTGGCGGCCCGGGCCATCGACCTCGCCGTCGCGGCCGCCGCCGAACTGGCCGGCCAGATGGAACACGGTATATCGCTGTAGGCGATCGACTCGATCGAAAATCATAGCTTTTCGCGATGAGGTAGCCAGGCTTAGCGTGCCGGACATGAACGCCAACCAAGTTCACCCCGAGCAGCTTCTCGACGTCAACGGCATAAAGCTCTGCGTCCAGACGTTCGGCGACCCGGCCGCGCCCGCCCTGCTGCTCATCGGCGGCGCCGAGGCGTCGATGGACTGGTGGGACGACGAGTTCTGCGAGCGCCTCGCCGCCGGCGGCCGGCACGTCATCCGGTACGACACCCGGGACACCGGCCGCTCCACGACCTTCCCGCCCGGCGCGCCGCCGTACGGAAACGACGCCCTGCTCGACGACGCCGTCGGCCTGCTCGACGAACTCGGCATCGCGGCC
Organism: Nonomuraea sp. NPDC003560; assembly: GCF_042878785.1. Taxonomy (NCBI): domain Bacteria; kingdom Bacillati; phylum Actinomycetota; class Actinomycetes; order Streptosporangiales; family Streptosporangiaceae; genus Nonomuraea; species Nonomuraea sp. NPDC003560. Next base: position 1,011,953 of record NZ_JBIAOF010000002.1, read on the forward strand.
GCCCACATCGTCGGCGTCTCCATGGGCGGCGGAATCGCCCAGCACCTGGCCGTGCGCCACCCCGGCCGGGTCGCCTCCCTGACGCTCATCGCCACCAGCCCGGGCGGCCCCGGCGGCTCCGACCGCCATGACCTGCCGCCGATGAGCGCCGAACTGGCGAAGCGGTTCGCCGAGGGCGGCGACCAGACGCCCGACTGGTCCGACCGCGAGGCCGTCATCGCGTACTACACCGACGGCGAGCGCACCTTCGCGGGCGCCATTCCCGTCGACGAGGAGCGGATGCGCAGCATCGCCGGCCGCGTCTGGGACCGCAGCCCGTCCCCTGCCTCGGCGCAGAACCACTGGCAGCTCGACGGCGGCGAGCCCGTCCGCGGCCGCCTCGGTGAGATCGCGGCGCCCACGCTGGTGTTGCACGGCACCGCGGACCCGCTGCTCCCGTACGGGCACGGCGAGGCGCTGGCACGGGAGATCCCGGGAGCTCGGCTGGTCCCGCTCAAGGGCATGGGGCACCAGATGCCACCGCCGGAGCTCTGGGACGTCGCGATCGCAGAGATCCTTTCGGTCTCCGGCGGAGAGCGCCCGTGAGCCGGCTGCGATCGGCACTCTGGCTGCCGCTCTTCGACGAGCTCGCCGACCCGCGGGCGGTGGCGAACCTGGCCGCCGACGCGGAGGAGGCCGGGTGGGACGGCTGCTTCGTGTGGGATCACCTGTCCTGGCGGGAGCCGGTCCAGCAGGTCGCCGACTCGTGGACCACGCTGGCGGCGATCGCGACCGCCACCGAGCGGCTGCGGCTCGGTCCGATGGTGGCGACGCTGGCCCGCCGGCGGCCGGCCAAGGTGGCGCGGGAGACCGCGACACTGGACCGGCTGAGCGACGGCCGCCTCACCCTTGGCGTCGGACTCGGCAGCGATCGGTTCGGCGGCGAGCTGTCCAGGACCGGCGAGCAGCTCGACGACCGGCAGCGGGGGCGGATGCTCGACGAGTCCTTGGCCATCCTGACCGCCGCGTGGTCCGGAGAGCCGGTGCGCCACCGCGGCGAGCACTACACCGTCGACGACATCACGTTCCTGCCGCAGCCGGTTCAGCGGCCAGGAGTGCCGGTATGGGCCGCCGGATTCCCCGGCAACGTCAAGCCGATCCGCCGGGCCGCCCGGCTCGACGGCTTCTTTCCGATCAACCTTGAGCACCCCGACCAGCTCGCCGAGGTCGCCGGCGCCCTCACCGAGCTGCGACACGGCGACATGGGCTCGTACGACATCGCCGTCAGCCTGCCCGCCGGCGTCGACCCGCTGCCGTACGCCGCCGCCGGCGCGACCTGGTGGCTGACGGAGTTCGACCCGGGTGTACGGCTCGACACGGTACGCGGCGTACTCCGCGACGGCCCCTGCCAGCGCCCGCGGCCCCATCGACACCCTGATCGTGTCGGGCGGCCAGGGGCATGAGACCGCCGCCGCCAACCCTCGGTGTCGCCCGTCCGGCCGCGCTCACCGGGGTGAGCGAGCGGCATCTGAGCAGGTTGTTCGTCGAGTGCGTCGGCCGGACTCCCTCGCGGCCGGTGCGCGAGACGCGGCTCGAAGCGGCCGCCCGGTTGCTCACCGGCACTCGTGAGCCGGGCGCGGCCATCGCCCGGCGGTGCGGGCTCTCCTCCGCCGAGTCCTCGCGGCGGGCGTTCGTGGCGTGGGCCGGGGTTCGCCGTCTCGTTTCCGCAGGAGATCATGACGCTTCCGTTCGCCGCCGACGGCACAGAGCCCCGGCCCGGGGGTTCCCGGACCGACGCTCTCGTGTGTCAGCCGCCGGCGCTGAAGGACCTCGCGCCGTTACCGTAGACGGTCATGTCCACCCAGGGGTGCGATTCCTGTATGCAGGAGACGTACGGGACCAGGCAGAAGACGCCCTGGGTCCGCTTGCGCCATTGGGTCGCTCCCCGGCCGCCGTTGCTCACGAGCGACTCGTGACCCTTGAACGACCAGCCCACCATGTAGACCTCGGCCCACCTGGTGTAGAAGTGGGCACTGGTGATCCGGGAGCCGTCGCGGCAGTAGTCCATTCTCTGGAAATACTTCCAGAGCCATTGGCCGACGCGGTTCTTGCCGCCCCGGTAGCCGGTGTACATCCAGCAGGAACTCGCCATGATCTGGGTCCGTTCCTCCGCCGAGACGATGACGTCGTTCTGGGCGAGCTTCGCGAGATAATCCTCGCTGGAGACGGAGTCCAGCGGTTCCTCGCCGTTCTCCGTGGTGGCCAGTTCGGTGTCGGGATCCGTAAGAGACGACGAGACCTTCTGGGACGTCCTGCTCTCCGCTCCCGCCGCGGGCGCGAACATCAAGCAGGCGAGCGCCGCCGCCAGCAGCACGACAAACGCATGCCGTACGGGCGGAACACGCCTTCGCGAGCTTCTCATGGCTGTCCTTTTCCGCGATTCCCAAGAATCGCATATCGGCCTGAACGAACGAACCCTTCACCGGTAGTACGTTCCTGGCCGGCGAGCTCGACGGAATTCATCGCCGATTTCCGGCCGGGCGGTTCATGGCCCGCCGCACGGGAGCTGTCGCACGGCGATACCGCATCTCGACGGCGGCGGCCGATTCGCCGCGCGCGACACCGATCTGTCCCCAGGTGGCGCCTTCCATTCGCAGGCGGAGCACATGGCGGATCTCGGGGTCGAGCCGTGCGATCAAGGGTGCCGCGCGCCTGGCCTCGTCCCCGTCGGCCACGGCGTCCTCGAAGCCGTGGGGGCGTGGCATGAGTGCCGCGTGGCGGCGTAACACCAGTTCGCGAGCCGTCCGGCGGTGGTGGTCGACCACGAGTCGCGCCGTGACGATGGCGAGGAAGGGCCACGCCCGTTCCTCCTCCAGGCCGGCGAAGGTGGCGGTACGCAGCAACGCGTCCTGGACGACGTCCTCCGCGTCCGCCCCCGCCCCCATGCGTAACGCCAAGGCCAGCAGTCGCGGCCGGTATGCCATCAGGACATGCCAACGTTGTTCTGTGACATTCATGCCACGGCCCTCTCCGTTTTCATGCATACGAAAAAGCCCGGACAAAGTCGCCCCGTAAGATTGCAGACAAGCGGAACCGCCGCACCAGGACCACCGCCGGACGTTTCCGGGCCACCTGAGCATGGCCCGATTGACCCCGGCCCGGCTTATCGCACGCGCCGGGCGGTCACCCCTATGACCATCAATTCAGATTCCGGACGCACACCGACGCGCTCATGGCCGGCTCCCGCCCCCCCTGCATTTCCCCTCCGTTCGAGGCGCCGGGCCGCCTCCGACCGGCCTTCGCTCTCGCTCTCGGCTCTGAACCGATCGAAGCAGTTTGCGACCTTGTCCGGATCGAGCGGGGAGCGCGCCGTCCGGATCCATGGGATTCCCGTCCGCTTGCCAGGGCGCCGGGAGATCAAGTGATTCCCGGCCGCGCCCGTCACCACCCACCGAGCGACTGAATGATGTGCCGTTCGAATATCGAGCTACCTGGCCCAGGCTGTGGTGGAATCAACTCGCCGCTTGCAAGCCGGCGATTTCGCAGAGGTTTCCCGTGGTCATGGTCCACGGCGGGGCCCGGAGTCCCCGACTGTCTCGCCCCGGTCGCCGGCGTCATCGACGACCTGTGCCTGGTCCGCCGCTACGACCAGCGCGGTACCGGTGGCTCGTGCTGGGAGGGAGAGCACACGATCGCCCGCCATCTTGACGACTTGGCGTTGTTGCTCGATGAGGATCTCGACCTGCGCATGGACGACGGACACGTCCGCATCCACGGCGAGGGCGGCAGCGTGCGCACCGTCCTGCTGGACGACCGCGGCTACGTCACCCTGCTCAAGCTCCATCTGGCCCGCGCCCGCCACCACCGAACTCATCAACGAGCTTCAGCTCTCTGCACCCAAGATCCTTCTCAGCGCCGGCGGCTGTCCACCGGTGCCTCACCCGCGGGCACGGCCCGGTCATGGAGTGGCAGGAGAACGTGGTGCTGGTGGGGAGCGCGGCAGGAGCGGGCGACCGGCTGAGCGTACGGGTCGAGCGGACGCTGAACGACTGGAGCCTGCCGGGCGACCGCCGCGAGCACGGCCGCTCGTTGTTCGAGCAGGGCCGGATGCTCAGGAACCGGCCGGCGGCCGAGGCGTGCCGGCCCGTGGCCCGCGTCCGCCGTCCTCCTGCCTGGACTCGGGCGCCGGGGCGATGCGCCGTACCACCACGCCGAGCAGCCATTCCGCCGGCACGTAGCCGAAGTGCCGCGAGTCGCGCGAGGCCGCCGCGTTGTCGCCGAGCACGACCAGGCATCCGTCGGGCACGACCCGGCCGGGAGCGTGCGGCAAGGAGGCGATCTCGCGGGGAACCGGGTCACCAGGCACGGCGGTCACGCGCTTGACCACCCGGAACGGCTCGTCCGCGGGTTCGCGCGCCGCGACGGGCCTTCCGGCCGGCTTCCGGCCGTTCACCGGTCGGCCCGACGGCGCACGGGGGTCGGTGGCGAGCGCGGCCTCGGCCGCCATCTCCGGCCACATCTCCGTGAGGCTGCCGACGAGCAGCACCACCTGGCCGCGCCGGACCGCGTCCAGGGACGCCCGCCGGACCAGCACCCGGTCGCCGTCGCGGAACGCCGGCTCCATGCTCACGCCCGCCACCGTGATGACGAGGTAGCGACGGCGCAGCCGGACGGCGACCGCGGCCGACGCCCCGAGGACGCACCCCGCCGCCGCCAGCAGTGCCAGGACGGGTCTCAACGGCGTTCCCCTCCACTCATCGCGTCACCGGCTCCACGGGCTCCTCGGCGTAACCGGCCGCCTGAACGCTGAACAGCCGGGCGTACGTGCCCCGGGCGGCGAGCAGGTCGGCGTGCCGCCCCTGTTCGACGACCAGCCCGCCGGACAGGACGACGATGAGGTCGGCGTCCCGGATCGTGTTGAGGCGGTGGGAGATGAGCAGGCTGCTGCGGCCGTCGCGCATCCTCCGCAGCCGCTCGTGCACCTCGTGCTCGGCCTCGGGGTCCAGGCCCGCGTTCGGCTCGTCGAGGATCATCAGGTCCCGGTCCTCGCGGAGGAAGGCCCGCGCGAGGGCCACCCGCTGCCACTGGCCGCCGGACAACATCACCCCGTTCCCGGGGTCGTCGGCCTCGTCGTCGGCGAAGAACAGGCGGGTCAGCAGCGTCCCGTAGCCGTGGGGCAGGCGGGACAGGGTGCCGTCGATCCCGGCCCGGACGGCCGCGCCGCGGATGCGTTCCAGGTCGCCGAGCGCCGTCAGGTCGCCCATGGCGATGTTGTCGGCCGCGCTGAAGTCGTAGGTCATGAAGTCCTGGAGCACCGCGCCGACCCGGCACCGCAACTCCTCCACGGGCACGTCGCGCAGGTCCACCCCGTCCCAGAGGATCGCCCCCCGGGTGGGGTCGTAGAACCGGCACAGCAGCTTGACCAGCGTGCTCTTGCCCGCGCCGTTATGGCCGACCAGCGCCGTCGAGGCGCCGTGGGGCAGGAAGAGGGTGACGCCGCGCAGCGCCCACGGATGGTCGTCGCTGTAGCGGAACCAGACGTCGCGCAGTTCGATGCCGCGGCGAAGCGCGGGCAGCGGCGCCGGGTCGTCCGGCGGGGGCAGGTCCGGCCCGGCGTCGACCACCGCGACGTAGTGGCCGAACAGGAGCACTTGGTGGTGCGCCCCGGCCATCGACGTGATCAGCCCGCCGAGCGCCCCCTGCAGACCGGCGACCACGGCCACGAACATCGACACGTCGCCCACCGTCACCTGCCCCCGCCCGGCGGCCACGACGACCCACACCAGCCCGCCACCGGCGATGACCGCCGACAGCGCCGCCAGCGCCCCCTGGACGACGACCTCCCGCCGGTCCGTCCGCCGCCGGGCCTCGTCGGCGGCGCGCCGCTCGGCGACCAGCCGACCGCGGAGATAGGGGCCGAGGCCGAACAGCCGGATCTCCTTGGCCGCCGCCGCGCTGGCGAGCAGGTCGCCGTACAACATCTGCCGCCGTTCCGCCGGGCCGATCCGCCACATCATCGCGGCGCGCCGCCGGGACAGCTGCAGCTCCAGGATCACCGTGGGGACGGCGGCGGCCAGCACGACGACCGTGAACCCCGTGCTGATCACGGTCAGCGAGCCGAGGAACCCGGCCAGGGTGAGCGCCCCGCGTACCACCTCGAACACCGCGTCGGCGGTCCTGGCCGGCGCGGACGCGCTCTGCTGGGCCAGCCGGAGCCGGTCCTGGAAGTGCGGATCCTCGAACCTGGCGATCCCCGCCACCTGCTCGACCGCGGCGAACAGCTCGTCGTGCCCGCGGAGGGCGGCCCTGCGGTCCATCTCGGCCCGCAGGTACTGGGCGACGCGCGGCACGACCCCGAGCGCGATCCCCGCCGCCGCGAGCCCGGCCGCGGGCCCCACCAGCCCGGACGGCGAGCCCGGCGCGGACGTCAACCGGTCCAGGACGGCCTTCGTCAGCCAGGCCACCGCGATCGGGATCACCGCGACCGCCGCCGTGCACACCAGGTACGCCAGGCCGTGCAGGGGCGCCGAACGGAACGTCAGCGCCACGACCCGCGCCGCGGTGGCCGCGAACGCGCCAGGGGATGTCCTGGGCTCCCGGCTCACGCAGCCCTCATGACCCGCAGCAGGGCGACGTCGGGCGCGGTGGCGAGCAGCGCGCCGGTGCTGTCGACGACGTAGTGCGCGGGGAACCCGTCAACCGCGAAGGCCCGGCTGAGCTCGCCGTCGAACTCCTCCACGGTCACGCGGGCCACCGGTGTGAGCGTGCGGACCATCTCGTCGCTGTCCTCCTGGTCACCGGCCAGGACGGCGAGGACCTGCCGCCGCCCGCCCGGCAGGCCGCGGGCGAACTCGACGAACTCCGGCAGCGTCTCCCGGCACGTCGTGCAGCCGGGGCTGAAGAAGGCGACCAGGGTCTCACCCGTCAGCAGGTCGCGGGAGACCGGCTCACCGTCGACGGTGGTGGCCAGGAAGTCGCCGACGCTCCCGCGGAGCCTCCCCGGCGGACGGTCACCGTGGGACAGGAGGCTCCGCAGCTGATCGGTGTGCTCCCGCAGCCGTCTGACCACTCCCAGCGTCAGCACCAGGTCGAAGAGGCACAGCGCCCCCACCAGGATCATCCCGGTGACGAGCATCGACATGACGTTCTCCTTTCGGCGCCGGTCCGGCGTTCGCCGCCGGGGACACGAACAGTTCGACCAGGTCGTCCAACCGGCTGACGAGCACGGCCAGCACCAGTCCCGCGCCGCCCGCGACCGCCGTGCCGGCCGGCTGCGACCATGCCTGTGACCATGCCTGCGGGAGGACGACTCCGCAGGTCAGGGCCACCGCCAGGAGGCCGAGGTTGCGGGCCGGATGGCGTCGTCCCAGAGGGGCCTGCGACGTCCCGAAGCACCGGCAGGACGTGCGCACGCCGCGACGCAGGGCGCGGACGATCGCCACGCTGAACAGGCCGAGCAGGACGGCGGCGGCGGCCGACCCCACAACGGACGCGAGCGGATGAAGGACCTGCGCGGCGATCAGCACCGGGACGGCCGACTCGGCCACGACGACCAAGGCCGCCGCCCAGCGGGCGGTCCGCGGGCCCGTGCCGTGTCCCAGCAGGGCGGTGAGCAGGGCTCCGGTCGCCCGTACGAACTCGGCGTAGGCCGTGCGGCCGCGGATCTTGCTCAGTGCCGACATCGCGAAGACGACACCGATCAGACACTGGCCGCCCAAAGCGACAAACTCCACCAGATTTCCTCGATACGGAGCTCAAAGCGCGCTTGCCCGCCCCGGCCGGGCGGACAAGCGCTCAACGGCTAGCAGTAGCTGGAGATGACCGTGCACGCGCCGCAGTTCGTGCCGTGGACGAGGTCGTACAGCCTCTTGCCGTAGACGACCTGGCCGCCCATGGTGCAGCACATGTACCGCCACGTGCAGCCGGCCGCGGTCGCCGACGCGTCGGCCTTGGGCGCGACCCGCTCCAGCAGGCGGTCGCTGATTCTCGTGATCGTCGCGATCATGGTTCCGCTCTCCTTCACCAACTGGTCGTCAGCGAGGCCCGGGCGTGCCGTTCCTCGATGGACCACTCCATCGTGAACGGCGGATCTTGCGATTTTGTGGTGATCGCCGGTACGCGGATTCCCGCACCCCACAGGCGCGGTGACCTGGGACGACGGCGGCCCGGGGGCATAATGCGGCTCTCGGTACGGGAAGGAGTACGGCCGTCGTGCTCACAGGTTCCTGAGGATGACGTCCGGCGTGCCCGGGTCGTCGCCGGCCTCGATGCGGGACCGTTCGCCGGCGCTGATGAGCCGGAGGTCGTGCAGGATCGTCACGGCGTTGCGCCGGCACTCCCGGGCGCGATCCTCCGCCCCGAGCGCACGATGGACCAGGCCCAGGCCCCACCAGTGGCGCGCCTCCGTGCAACTGCCGAGGTCGTCGGCCGCGCGGTCGGCGTCCAGCGCCATCCGGAAGTAACGCTCGGACTCCTGGTGGCGGCCCATGCGCCGATGTGCCTCGGCGAGGTAGCCGAGCGCGATGGCCGTGCCCACCAGGTCCTCGATCTCCCGGGTGCCGGACAGGGCGTCGCACAAGGCCGTGACGGCCGCCTCCGGGTCGCCGCCGCGCAGGTAGGTGAGCCCGAGGTTGGTGAGGGTGATCGCCTCGCCGTACCGGTTGCCCTGGCCGCTCTCCAGGTCGATCGAGAGGCGGAAGTGGCCGACGGCCTCCGCGAACCGGCCCAGCCTGCTGTGGACGACCCCCAGACGGTCGAGCTGGGCGGCCTCTCCCCGGCGGTTGCCGGTCTGCCGGTGTTGTGCGAGTGACACCTTCAGGTGGACCAGCGCGTCGTCCAGCCGGCCGAGGTCGGCCAGCACGTATCCGAGGTCGCCGTGGGTCACCGCCCGGTGGTGGGGCTCGCCAAGGCGGTCGGCCGCGGCGGCGCCCGTCTCGCTGACCTCCCACAGCTCCCGCCACCGCCCTCGTTCGTACAGCGGGAAGAACAGCGCCGCCGACAGCGCGGTGACCAGGTCGTCGGCGCCCAGCGCCGCCGCGCTGCCCAGCACCGCCGGAAGCTGCGCGGCCTCCGCGTCGACCCACGCGTACACCTCCTGCCGGTCGCGGAAGCCCGGCCCCGCGCCGGGCGTCGTCGCCGGACCCAGCGTCGTCCGCCACACGGCGACGGGGATCACCTGCCTGCTCGCGTCTCTGGCGACGGCCAGCCCGTCGTGCAGCGCGCGCAGGACGGCACGCCGCCGCTCCTCCGGCGGGTCGTGCTCCGCGGCGAGCTCCCGGGCGAAGAGCCGGGCCAGGTCGTGCACGCAATAGCGTCCGGGGGCGGCGGTCTGTACCAGATGCGCCTCGGTGAGCTGGTCGAGCAGGTCCTCGGCGGTCGTGGCCGGGAGGCCGGCGAGGGCCGCGGCGGTGTCCACGCCGAGCTCCGTGACGCCGAGCAGGCTCATGCACCGGAACATGCGGGCCTGCGCCGGGTCGAGATCCCGGTAGCCGACCATGAGACTGGCTCTGACCGCGCGGTCCTCCAGCTCCAGCTCCGTGAGACGCCGCCCCTCCTCGGCCAGCCTGTCCGCCAGCGTCCGCCAGGTCCAGGCGGGCCGCACCGACAGCCGGGCGGCCGCGATCGAGAGCGCCAGCGGAAGGTAGGCGCACTGCCGGGCGACGGCGTTCTGGGCCTCGATGTCGTCCGGCCCAGTGGCGGGACCGGTGGCGGGACCGGTGGCGGGATCGGCGGCGTGGCGGGTCAGCAGGGCGCGGCAGTCCTCCTCGGGCAGCACCTCCAGCTCGTACGGGACGCGGCCCTCCAGCGCGGCGAGCGTCCTGCGACTGGTCACGATGACACCGCAGGTAGGGCTCGCCGGGAGCAGCGCGCGTACCTGTCTGACGTCCAGCACGTTGTCGAACACGAACAGCATGCGGCGTCCGGCGGTGCGGGACCGGAACTGGGCGGCGGCCTCGTCGACGTCCGTGGGGACGGCGGCCCGGTCCACGCCGAGCGACCGCAGCAGGCGGCCGAGGGACCGCAGGGGGTCCAGCGGTTCGAGGTCGGGCGTCGAGCCGTGCAGGTTGAGGTAGAACTGCCCGTCGGGAAAATGGTGGGCGGCCTGCCAGGCGGCCTTGACCGCCAGCGCCGACTTGCCGATGCCGCCGCAGCCGGAGATCAGGATCGGCTGCGGACGCCTGCCGACCACGTCGCGCACGAGCGCGTCGATCAGCCCCGTCCGTCCGACGAAACCCGGCACCACGGGCGGCAGCTCGCGGGGAGCGGTCGGCGCGCCGGTGCCGGGCTCCGCCGGCGCGCCGGACGTCCGGATCTCCACGGCGCCGTCCACTCCCTGCCGGAGCACGTGGAGCTGCGCGTCCACGAGTTCCGGGCCGGGGGACACCCCCAGGTCGTCGACCAGCCGCCGGCTGATCCCGCCGAACACCTCCAGCGCGGCGGCCTGCTCGCCGCAGCCGGCCAGCGCGATCATCAGCCGCGCGTGCGCCCGTTCGTGCAGCCGTTCCACCTGCGTGATCGCACGCAGCGGCGACAGGACGAGCTCGTGCCGGCCGAGCGACTCGGCCACCTCCGCGAACTCCAGCGCGGCCGTCACCCGCTCCGCGCTCAACGCGGACACCTTCGGATGGTTGTGCAGCGCGGGGACGTCCAGCAGCGGGCTGTCCCGCCACAGGTCCATCGCCTGCCCGAACGACACCGCGGCCGCGTCGAGCTCGGCCCTGTCACGATGTTCGCGCGCCTGGCGAAGAAGCCGCCGGAAGGTCAGGACGTCCACGTCGCCGTCCGCCACGGACAGCTGATAGCCGTGCTGACGGCAAATGATGAGTTTCTTGTTCCGGGCCCCGTGATGCAATGTGCGGCGAAGCTTGCTGACATGGCCGTGCACCGCTCGCACACAACCGTCGCCGGCCGCGTCACCCCATAATGCGTCGGCGATGGATTCCATCGGCACGACCTGGTTCGCGGACAACGCGAGCAATCCGAGAACGCCTCTCTGCCGTTCACCGCCCAACGCGACGAACGATCCGTGCTCCCGCACTTCGAGCGGGCCCAATATCCGCAGCCAGACCGCCGCCGACGCCGGACCGCGAAAGGGATCGCCCGATCCGGACATGACCAGCGGGAGGACGTCCGACAGGCGGCGCAGGGTTTCGGCACGTGGGCGGCGCGTGCGGCCCTGCTCGACGTCACGGATCACGGCGACGCTCACCCCGGACCGGGCGGCGAGTTCCTGCTGGGTCAGGCCGGCCTGTTCGCGTCGCAGCCGTAGTTCGTCACTCAGGTTCTCCATTACTCATTGCCCTCGCTGAAGGATGAGGAGTTCGAGAGCGACCCGGCGGCGGCTCGCCCCGAAGAGCTTTACCCCTCCCGTGACGAGGCGCAAGGATTGTTCCGTCTTCTCGAAATGTTCGCAGGCCGACTTACCGATTGGTCACGGCTCTGGAATCGCGCCCCCGCCCACAAGGACTGGCTGCGGCTACCTGTTGCTCAACCCCGACGCCCATCAGACGGGCGGCCGAGACGGCGGACGCCTCGGGGGACGCTGATCGCCGGGCTCGTCATCAGTTCGGCGGCTGAGGCCCGGAGGTGGGATCGGGAGTGGCCATGCCGCCCTCTGTCTCGTTCGCTCGCCCGGCGTCTTGAAAGCGGCGGTGGGGAGCGGCGGAGGGTCGGGCTGAGCGTGGTCGCGAGCGCGGCGGCGCAGGCCAGGATGCCGCCGGTCCCCGCCGTGACCAGCGCTCCGCCGAGCAGCGGCCCGACCGCCGCCGTCCGCGAGAGCTGCGAGGTGGGCACCACCTGCGGCGGCGCGGCCTGCCCGGCGGGCTCGAACGCGGCCCCGAGCAGGCCGTCGAGCAGTGCCACCGGCAGGATGTGCGGGAAGGAGCAGGCGTCCAGCCACACGGCGGCGGCGACGGAGGCCATGGCCGGCGCCCGTCCGGTCTGACAGATCAGCAGGGTGCGCCTGCGGTCCCAGCGGTCGGCGATCACCCCTCGTGCCGACCTGAGCGGTGGGGCTCGTGGAGAGCCTGCGGGTCGAGGCGGCCCGCCGCCTGCTGGTGCTGCGCGCCGCGCCCCCGGCAGAGGGCTGCCGGGGGCGCGGGGGATCAGGATGACGCGAGCTTCACATCGAGCCCGGTGATTCGGTCGGTGGCGACGGCGGCGGTGGCGGTCGTGGCGGCGTAGCCGCTCTTGGTGACCGTGACCTCCCGATCGCCGGTCCGGGCGGAGAACAGCCAGTAGGCGCCGGAGGCGTCGGTGGTGGCCGTTCGCCCGTCAGAGGCGACCGCCGCTCCCTGCACGGGCTTGCCGGTGGCGGCATCGGTGACCGTGCCGGTCACCAGGCCGCCCGTGACCTTCTGGCAGGTGCGGTCACCGACGTAGACGTCGTCGATCGCCCACCAGCCCGAGCGGTTGCCCCGGTAGTGGAAGCGGACCTGGGCCTTGGTCTTGCCCGCCGCCTGCGGCATCGCCACCACCTGCGCGGCCGGGCCGGAAGCGCCGGGGAAGCCCTTACGGGTCCACACCGTCGTCCAGGTGCGCCCGCCGTCCAGGCTGAGGTCGGCCCAGGCGATGGCGTTGACGCCGGGCTTGAGGTCGCCCGCGAACTCCAGCACAGGGCTGGTGTGCTTGGCCAGGTTCAGCACCGGGCTGGTCAGGTAGGTGTCCTGGACATGCCCCTTGCCGGAGTGGTCGGAGTCGACGATGGCGAACCTGCCGCTCCCGCCGGTCCGGTTCTCCCGGGCGCCGGGGTTGTCGAAGACCCAGCCCGGCTGGTGGTCGAACCCGGGGAAGCCGGGATCGACGTTGGTGACCTGCCACCCGGTGGGCTTGCCCGAGCTGAACGGCTCGGGCGTGCCCGCCCTGCTCGCCAGGTAGCCGGGGGCCACGCACGCGAGGGCGGCAGGCAGGGCGGCGTCCACGGTCTGGTCCTCCGCCCCCAGACTGACCTTCCTGCTGACCGGGTCGTAGCCGGGTGCGCCCGGGGTGATGCGCAGCGTGTAGTCGGTGGCGGGCAGCAGGGACAGGGAGTAGCGGCCGGTGATCGCGTCTGCGGTGGCGTCCCACGTATGGCCCTTGCCGTCGTCGGCGGTCACCTTGGCGCCCAGCGGCCAGCCGTGGCCGGAGCCGTCGGTGAGCGTGCCGGACAGGGTCTTGCGCTGGGTCGGGGTGAGCGGGACGTCCTGCTTGATCGAGCCGTCCTTCGTCACCTTGATCGCCAAGGTGGCGTCCTGGTAGCCGTAGGCGCTCACCTTGAGCTCGTAGTCACCGGCCAGCAGCTTGAAGGTGTACGCGCCGTCCTCGCCGGAGGTGGACTGGCGGTTGAGCTGCCCGCTCAGCGACACGGTGGCGCCCTTGAGCGGATCGCCGGTGGCGGCGTCGGTGACGGTGCCCGAAAGCGTGCCCAGGCCCTGGGCGCCCGCCTGCACCAGCGCCAGCGCGTCCAGGCGGCCCTCGCCGTAGACGTTGTTGTTGGCCGCGTCGCCGCCGCACTGCGGGTCGGCGGTGTCGACGGCGGTCAGGTCCAGCAGCGTGCGGGTGCCCTCGATGTCGCGGGCCAGCGACGGGTTGGCCGACCAGAGCAGGGCCACCGCGCCCGACGCGTGCGGCGTGGCCATCGAGGTGCCCGACATCAAGAGGTAGCCTCCGCCCCTGACGGAGGAGCGGACGTCCACGCCGGGAGCCGAGATGTCGGGCTTGATCTGCCCGTCCTGGCCGTCCCCCCGGCTGGAGAAGCTGGCGATCTTGTTGTTGCTGTCGTAGGCGCCCACGGAGTAGTTGAGCGTACGGCTGCCGGGGGTGCCCGAGGTCCGGCACTCGGGCCCTTCGTTGCCGTTGGCCCACATGCCGAAGATGCCGGACGCCGCCCAGGCCGCCTGGATCTCCTCGAACATCGGCTCGTTGGAGGGCAGGTCGCTGCCCCAGGAGTTGTTGACGATGTGCGGGCGCTTGGCCGGGTCGGGGTTCTGCCCGGCCGCGTCGGTGGGCGCCAGCATCCACTGGCTGGCCCGCATCAGGTCCAGGTCGCTGCAGCCGCCGGCCTGGCAGCCGCTGGCGGCGATCCACTTGGCCTTGGGCGCGACGCCGATCTGGTTGCCCTTGCCGTCGTCGCCCACCATGGTGCCCATGGTGTGCGAGCCGTGGTTGTGGCCGTCGCACGGGCCGGGCTCGTCGCAGTTCCCGGCCGCGTCGTACCAGTTGTAGTCGTGGGTGAAGGTGCCGTCGCCGTTGTTGCCCCGGTAGGAGCCGATCAGCGCCGGGTGGGTGTACTCCACGCCGGTGTCGACGTTGGCCACGACGATGTCCTCGCCGCGCACGCCGTACTGCTGCCACACCTGGTCGGCCTTGATGTTGGCGATGCCCCACTCCACGGCGGCGGCCGTCGCGGCGGCGCCCTTGGTCTCCACCGGCAGGGCCACCGGATAGGTTCTGGGCGCCCGGACCTCGCTCACCCCGTCCAGCTTCGCCAGCTTTTCGGCCAGCTTCAGTGGCACGTCGCGGACGTACACGGCGTTGGCCGCCCAGAACGCCTCGCTCTTGCGGCCCTCGGCCTTCAGCAGCTTGCGCAGCGGGGCCTGCGAACGGTCGGCCGTGTCGCGCAGGGCGCGCACGACCTGCTCGCCGCGCGCGGTGCGGGTCCTGGCCCGCTCGGCGCTCTTGGTGTCGGCCTTGTCGGACAGCAGCACCCACAGGTCGGTGCGGTCCTTGGCGGCGTAGGCCGCGAGCACTTCCCCGCCCAGCGGACGCGGATCAGCCGGCGCGGCGGCCGCCGCCGGGGCGGGGGCCAGGAGGGAGGCGGCCATGAGCGCGCCCACCGCTAAAGTGATGATTTTCATGTCAGCGTCCTTCGCAGCTCAGGTGCGCGACGAGTGGCTGTGAAGTGCTCTCCCAGCCGGTGCCGTTGAGAATCTGGCCGCTCGCCCAGACGTCCTTGGGCCCGGAGCCGGTCAGCGCGGTGTAGATGTAGGCCGAGCCGGGCGCCTGGACGCCCTCGGGCCGCACGTCCGTCCAGGACTTGCCGTCCCAGTGCTGCAGCGGGGGCTGCGACGAGCCGTCTGCCGGCGACGTCGCGGTGATCCACACGTCGTCGGGGCCCGCGGCGTAGACAGAGAAGGGCGAGGTCCAGGCCGCCGACGGCGTGGGCGCGGCACTCCAGGACCTGCCGTCCCAGTGCAGCGCCACGGGGGCGAAGGTGCCCGGCTTCCGCTCGTAGCCGACCGCCCAGACGTCGTCGGAGGCACGAGCGCTGACGGAGACGAGCTCGGCGAGCAGCCCGGCCACGCCGGGCATTTCCCTCCACGCCTTCCCGTCGTAGTGCAGGATCAGCGACTCGATCCGGGCGGGGTCGGTGTACTGCCTGCCGACCGCCCAGACGTCGTCACGGGACCGCGCGTGCACAGCGCGCAGGGTTGCGTTCGCCCGGCTCATCGCCGGGTGGTCGACGTTCTTCCACACTCTGCCGTTCCACTGCTGGATGGCGGCGCCGGCGGAGTCCGCGCTCTGTGTGGTGTACTCACCGACGGTCCAGGCGACCGAGGACGAGACCGAGTCGATGGACTGAAGATTGGGCCTGGTCGCGGTGGGGTCGGGGGAGATCGCGGTGGGCACGAAGGTCCACCGCCCGCCGTTCAGGCGCGCGAAGACCGGGACGCCGCTGCCGTAGGTGTCGCCGTAGCGGAACTGGTAGCGCGCCCACCCGCTGGACGTCGAGTCGAAGGTCGTCTCCCAGGCACCGCCGGGGGCCATGGCCGCGTGCGGGATCTGCTTGGGCAGGAGCTTGACCGACCTGCCGTCCGAGGTCAGGGTGGCGGAGGTGCGGTCACCCTCGGTGGTGAACACCGCCTGCTCGGATGAGACGGACGACGCGTGGGCCACCGAGACGCCGCCGTCGGGGATGGCGGGCACGTCGAGCAACTTCCAGGTGGGGGTGCAGGCGGCGGCCGAGGCCGCCGTCGCCGCGCCGGTCGTGAGCGCGGTGGTCAATGCCGTCGCCGCCAGGGCGACCGCGGTTCTGCGTATGCTGCGCACGAATGCTCCTCAGAAGGCGCCGATGCCGTTGGGTACGCCCATGCCGGTGGGCCCGTCGTGTCCGCGCCTGGCGGTGCACAGCGGCGAGCCGCCGCAGGACCCGTTGGCGCCGGTGGTGATGTCGAACAGGTACTGGCCGGAGCCGTAGAGCTTCTGGCCGGGCACGATCTCCTGGCCGTTGTCGCCCAGCGCGTACACGCCGCCGATCAGCGCGACGCTGATCGGGGTGCCGCTGACGCCGATCCAGCCGCCCCAGGAGGTGCTCTCGTAGAGCTGCACGGGGGAGCGGGCATCGCCCACCGCGGCCACGTCGGCGACCGTGCGCTTGGCGCCGCACTGCCCCTTCGGCTGCCAGGCCGGGCGCGCCTCGTACACCGAGCAGCCCGAGCCGGACCCCGAGGAGGCCATCTCGCTCCAGCCACGCGCGTTGCCCGGGTCACGCCACAGGGTGGTCGCGCCCACCGCGATCACCGATCCGTAGGCGGCCGGGACCATCTGCCTGCCCACGCCGTTGCCGAACCCGCTGCCGCCGCCCGCGACGATCGGGACGCCGGGGTGGTCGTAGTGCGCCGCGTCGGCCCGCTGGCCGGCGTACTCGTAGAAGCCGGTCATCACCGAGACCGCGTCGGCGCCCTGGACGACCGCCTGGTCGACCGCGGCGCCTATGCTGGCCGGCGTCTCGTCGTCGGCCTCGACCAGCAGCAGCTTGCAGTTGGGGCAGGCGGCCGAGCCCAGGTCGAGCCCGGCCGCGGTGTGCAGCGCGTAGCCGTTGTGGGTCGGTGGCCTGGTGGTGCCGCCGCGCTGGTCCACGTGACGGAAGCAGGGGAACATCTCATCGCACAGCGGCAGGTCGTTGCCCTTGCGATACTCGTTCAGGTCGCGCTCGGCGCCGGGATGGCCGTACGGGACCACGACCGCGAGGGTCTGGCCGCCGCCCAGCCAGGACGAGGGCAGCTTGTAGGCGTCCTGCAGGTCGGCCGCCTTGAGCCCGTCGCTGACGTTCGCGTCGGACTTGGAGGTGACCTTCAGCAGACAGTCGGGGGTGGAGCAGTCGCCGGCGGCCTGAGCCGACGCCGGCACCAGCAGGGTCAGGCCGAGCACGATCGCGGGGAGCAGCCGGGAGATGATCACGGTCACTGGTCCTTCGGTGCGAGCCGGTAGGCGCGGAGGTTGGTCTGCTCGACGGCGTTGCCGTCGCGGTCTGTGGCCTTGATCCGCAGGGCGGCGTACCCGCCGCTGCCGGGGCTGGTGAGGGTCGTGGTGAAGCGGCCGTCGCGTCCCCGGTTCGCGGTCCGGGGCTCCGACCACGTCGTGCCGCCGTCGTAGGAGACGGAGACGGTGGCGTTCACCCTGCTGGGGTCGTCCTGGTACTGCTGGTGCCGCACCGTGAAGGCCACCTCGAACGGCTCGCCGGCGGGGGTGGCGTTGTCGATGTCCAGCGGCAGGTCGGGCCGTACGAACAGCAGGGGCAGGAACGAGCAGCGGCGGGCGGGGTCGGGCGCGCACATCGCCTGGTCGGGCAGATCGGCCGACCGGTCGCGGCTCGTGGTGCGGAAGGTCCAGTCGGTGGTGCTGGTCGCGTCCCCCACACCAGGGTTGTCGCCGGTCACCTTCAGCCGGTATTCGGCGGGCCGCGGCAGCAGCGGCAGGTCCAGCAGCTGCGTGAGACGTGTGCCGTCGCCCCGGGTCGCCGAGGTGAAGGCGAGCGCGCCGTCGCGGTAGAACTCCACCTTCGCGAGTCCGTCGAGGGCCGAGCGGTAGTGGCCGGCGGTGGAGTCGGCGTACGGGTTGAGGTACAGCAGCCCCAGATCGCCCTGCCGGCAGGCCACGCACACCTGCTGCAGCGCGCTGGTGACGTTCGTGTCAGGGGTGTCCTGGATCCCGATCAGGGCCTCCTGCACGTACGGTGCACTGCTGGAGGGCACCTGCGGTCCCTTGTTCCAGGTCTCGGTGAGGTGCTGGCCCGGCCGGATCAGCCGGCGCTCCCCCAACAGGCGCAGCCCAAGGTCCGGTCGCAGGATGGGCTCCCAGGAGACCTTGCCGGGGGCGTTGCTGTACCAGTAGTCGGTGCGCCTGCCGCCGTCCAGGGGGGCGGTGACGCCGAAGGTGGTCTGCGTCCACGGCAGGTAGACCGTGCTCAGGAGCTCCGGGTGCTGGGAGGTGGCTCCCGGAGTGTTGTGGATCGTGGAGTCCACGGTCGTCAGGTCCGAGCGCCTGACCGTGCGGGTGAGCGAGGCCGGCACGCCGCCGGGCTCGTGGAAGACCACCTTGTACGTGGGATCGGCCCCGGTGGGACCGCCGATCGAGGTCATGGCCAGGAAGTCCAGGCTGCCCTTGGTCACGCGCCTGGTCGGCGTGGCGTACAGGGTGTGGACCCCGAAGTCCCCTCCGGAGACCAGGCGCATGAGGAACAGCGCCGTGACCGAGTTGCCGAAGGGCGGGTTGCCGACCTGGTCGCCCTGGACGGTGGTGCGGTTGTAGGTGATGAGGTCGTACTGCGTGTCGGCGGTCTCGGGCACGCCCTCGATCGTCGTCTCGTACGGCACGGCCTTGCGTGCGTCCAGCGTGAGCGACATGTCCTCGGTGACGGAGAACTCCGGCTCGATCACCAGGGCGCCGGTGGAGCCCATGTCCAGGACCGGTCCGGTCAGGACGCTGGCCTCGATGCTGTAGTGGCCCGCCGGCACGCTGAAGACGGCCTGGGAGGTGCCCTCCACGCCGTCGCCCACCTGGAACAGCGTGAACGTCGGGTCGTCCAGGCTGTGGATGGAGCCGAGCATGACGCCGGGCTTGCCGGTGCGGTCGATGGAGTCGACGGTGACCGTGTGGTACTCGGGATAGTCGGCCGGCGCCGCCATCGGATCGGCGGGCAGGGCCGGGGCGCCTTCGGGCTGGGCCAGCGTGATGCGGCCGGTGCCCGGCTTCTGCCCGGCCTTCCACTTGCCGGCCAGCTCCTGGCCGAAGCCTTCGGCGTCCTTCTTGGCCAGGGTCCTGGACTGCGGGCCGAGCGTGGCCACGCCGCCCGACTCGACCTTGACCGGCAGGGCGTCGGCGTGCGCGTCGTCCAGCCCGGCGCGCACCAGGTAACTGACGTTGAACAGGCGGACGTCCAGGGTGCTGCCCAAGAAGGGGGCGGCCTCGGCGGGGATGACGTACTCGTCGCCGTTCAGGGTGAGCTGGGCGAACACGCCATCGCCGGGGTCGATGACGGTGGCGCTGCCGGTGGGGTCCACCTGCACCTTGTCACCGGTCACCAGCGTGACCGTGGCGCCGGGCCCGGTCGCGGCCTTCGGCGGGGGTTCTGTCGTGGCCTCGGCGGTGCCGAGCCCGGTGACCAGCGTGAGCGCGAGGCAGGCCGCGCCCAGCCGGGAGGTTGACTTGTTCATGCCTTGACCCAGCCGTCCTTGTCGTCTTCGCTTCCGCCTTCTTCAGGCGCGATCTCCACGCCTTCGTCCTCGGTGAGCTCATCCTCGACGGGCTCGTCCTCGGCCTCGTGTACGTCGGACATGCGAAGATCGTGACGAATGGGACATTCAGCTAGCTATGCGGGAGATCCCTCATTCCGCCGTGGCGGCGTCCCCCATGAGGGCCAGCTCGATCCGCGAGCGCAGGTTCAGCTTGCGCAGGACGGCGCTGAGATGCCGCTCCACCGTCTTGGCCGACAGGAACAGCTCCTGCGCGATCTCCTTGTTGGTCAGCCCGGAGGCGGCCAGCCGCGCGACGTCCCGCTCGCGGGGTGACAGGGCGTCGCCATAGCCGCGGGTGCCGCCCCGGTGCCTGGCGGGCAGCGACAGGCCGCGCTCGCGCGCCAGGCGGGCCGCGCGGTCCAGGTCCCAGCGGGCGCCGAGCGCCTCGTAGGTCTCGATGGCCCGCCTGAGCTGCTCATCGGTCCCGGCCTGCTCCCTGGCCTGGGCCGCCTCGTACGGGCACTGGATGGCCTCGTAGAGCTCGGCCGCCGCGGTGAAGTGACCGCCGGAGGGGTCGAGGACGCCGCGGGCGTGGCGCAGCGCGGCGGGAGCAAGCGGCGCGTGCAGGCCCGCCATCGCCCGTTCGGAGCGGTTCACCAGGTCCGCGGCCTCCGCGGCGCGCCCGGCCGCCACCATCGCCTCGGCCAGCGCGGGCACGGTCCGCACCTCCGAGGGCCGCAGGCCGCGCTCGAACCACGACTCGATCAGCGGCAGGACCTCCGCCACCGCTCGGTCCGGCTCGCCGCGCGCGACGGCCTGGCGCAGCAGCGCGGTGATCAGCAGCGCCGTCTCGTCCATGGTGCCCGGGACCTCGGTCATCACCTGGCGGATGCCGAACTCGGCGCCGGCCGCGTCGGTGCGGGCCAGTGCCAGGCAGGCGGTCACGGTCGCCGCCGCGTACCTGTCCTTGGGCCGCTCGCTGAGCCGCTCGGCCAGCATGGCCGTCTCGGTGGTCAGCCCGTCCCAGGAACCCGCGCAGTAGTCGGCCACCGCCAGCGCGGAACGGCACCGGTCGATCATGTCCCCGCCGCTCACCTCGACCAGGGGGGCCGCGCCCTCCAGGGCCACCCGTAATATCGTCTGCGCCTGGACGTGGTCACCGACGAAGGCCAGTGCCGAGCCGATCGAGTAGTAGGCGTTGACCTTCGCCCGGTGCCAGGACCGGTGCCCGAGGCTCCCGCGCACCTCCTCGATCAGCTCGGCCCAGCGCGGGTCGCCCATCAGCACCATACTGCTGGTGATCTTGCCGAGCACGAAGATCTGCAGGGCCGCGTTCTTGACCGCGGGCAGGACGGCCAGCGTCCTGCCCATCCAGTGCCGGTCGGCGGTTCTGGCGTCCCGCCCCATGCTCAGGACGGTCATCATCCGCACCGCCAGCTCGGGCTGGGCCTCGATGTCCAGGTCCGCCACGGCCGAGGTCAGCGCCTCGAACCAGGGGCCGGGCCCCTGTCCGGTCGCGTCCTTCAGATAGATCAACAGCAGGGTCAGCTCGGCGCGCAGCACCGGCGAGGGGCCCTGGTCCAAGGCCAGGGCCAGCAGGTCGATGACGTCGGGAATGTGCAGCAGCCCCTCGGCCGCCCAGCCGAGCTTGACCGTCAGCCGCCCGCGGTGCTCCGCCTCCAGGGGAGCGTGCCGCAGGACCGCCTCCAGGATCCTGACCACCTCGGCGTCGTCGCCCAGCCGCAGCGCCTGGTCGGCGGCTCGTTCGGCGGCCTCCACCCAGGCCGCCATGTGCCCGGCGCGCCGGTGGTGGTGGGCCAGTTGCCCCAGCGGCACCGACGGCATCGCCTCCACCGCGGCGGCGGCCCTGGCATGCAGGTCGCGCCGCCTGGCCGCCGGAATGTCCTCGTACACCGCCTGCGCCGCCAGCACGTGCCGGAACGCCGCCGTATCACCGCGCGCGGTCAGCAGGCCGTGCTCCACCGCCTCGTCCAGCCCGTCCAGCGCGCTCTCGTACGGCAGGCGGGCGGTGGCCGCCAGCACCTCGACCGGCATCGGCTCCTGCAACACCGAGGCCGCCCTCACCACCGCCTCGGCCTGCGGCGACAGGCGGCCCACCCGCTCCAGCACCGGGTCGCGCACGCCCACCGGCACGTCCAGCCTGGCGATGGTCCTGCGCGCCCACTCCCCGCCCCGGTGCATGAGCGTCCCGCGCTGGCGCAGCAGCGCCACCAGTTCCTGCACCGCCAGCGGGACGCCGGAGGCCCGCTCGCACAGGTGCTCGGCGAAGTCGAGCGAGATCTCCTCGGTGTCCAGAATCGCCGCCGCCAGCGCCCTGGTCTGGGCCACGTCCATGGGCGCCAGCCGTACGCGGGCGTGGGTGACGGCGCGCGGCAGGCGGGCCGTCACCGCACGCAGGTCGGCGGAGGCCTCGTCGGCGCGGTAGGTCAGCACCACGGCCAGGTCCCGGGGCGGGTCGGACAGCAGGTAGCCGAGGAACTCCACGGTCTGCTCGTCGGCCCAGTGCAAGTCCTCCACGACCAGCACGGCCTTGCCCAGCGCGCGCAGGAGCTCACTCAGGCCGCGGAACACCCGGTGGCGCTCGCCCGCGCGGTCGTCCAGGGGGTCGGGGGGCTCCGGCAGGCGTTCGGCCAGCTCGGGCAGGAGCGGGCGCAGCGCGCCCGCGACCGCCGACAGGCCGGTCAGGTCATCGGGCACCTCGCGCAGCGCCTCGACGATCGGGCCGAGGGGGAACGGCTCCCTGATCCTGGCGCAGCCGCCGGTCAGGATGCGGAGACCGGTCCGGGACAGCTCGGCCACCAGGCGGGTCTTGCCGATGCCCGCCTCGCCCTCGACCACGGCGACCGCTGGGGCGTTGGAGACGGTCTCGGTCAGCTGGGCCAGCTCACCGGCGCGGCCGACGAGTGTCGGCGAGATCATCAGCCGCTTATGGATCACGTCTGTTCCCTGCTCGACCCAATGCCTAGATCACAAATACCACATAACACCCTTTCCGGCCCGTCCCTTTCTCGGACTTCTACTCGACGACGGACGGCTTCCGGCGGCCGAGGCCGAGGACGAAGCGGATGGCCGGCCGAAGCGGCGCGGGTGTTCGCGGCCGCATCCCTGGCTTCGGGTGCGGACGGAAGCGGATGAGCGCAGCTCCAGGCCGACGTTGCGCATGGCCTTGTGACGGTGACCGGGACATCGGCTGCGTCGGCGACGCCGTGACAAGGCAAGGAATCGGTCCATGCGGAATCCTGTGAGGCTCTTGATGACGCGCAGGCCGGCGTCGGCGAAGACCGCGTCGAAGGCCGGGGTCGCTCATCGGCTCGCCGTCCGGGCCGGAGTTTTGCCCATCGCCGATGCGAACTTGATCAGCGTCGGCGTCGAGGGCGATGATGCCTCATGAGCGACACCGTGAAGCTCCGCATCTATTCCGAGACGCGACGCGGAGGTCGGCGATGAACGCCACGCCGATCGACCTCACCGAGGGGCAACGCAAGCTCTTGATTCGCATCCGGGACTCCACAGTGATCACTGGCGACGTGAACACCTTGTGGGGCGACTGGACAAAGCGCGCTGACTTCAAGCGGTTGGCCGAACAGGGGCTGATTCGCGATGAGCGGGACGATCTCGCGAATGGTTACCGCTGGCACGTCACCGACGCGGGCCGGGCAGTGCTCGACCAGATCGCGGAAGTCAAGCGTGCGAGGGCGATCGGGCGTCGGCTCACCCGCGCCGGCTGGAGTTCATGAGCAAGCTGGCCGAGCACGGCAGCCTGGTCCTGTACGACTCGTACGAATGGGCTCTGCAGCACCTGCGGCCCGCGGCTTGACACAGAGCGGGTACCACCGGAATACGACCTCGCGCGCCGGATCGATCCAGTCGTGCGGGGCCGGATGCAGTACGCGCCACGAGCTCCCTTGCCCGCCTCTTGTCGGGACGCGGGAGCTCAGTGGAGCTCTCGGTGTCGCGACCGGTAGGCGGCCCCGGAGATGCGCGGCAGTCCGGCGTCCCGAGCTCAGCGGCGGAATGCTGCGAACCGCCATGGCGGCCGCCGTCGTGGCGCTGCGCACGCCAGGCTGATGGCCCGCCTCGCGCCGCCGGCTCCGGCGATCGACGTTCTCCTGCTCACGAAAGTGGCTTGCGGCGGCGCAGCAGCCCGACCAGCCGGATCGCGGCCAGCACGCCCACCCCCAGATGCGCGCACACCAGGACGATCTGGAAGATCCGCTGCCCGCCGGTGAGGTCGGCCGCGTAGCCTCCGTCGTAGAAGCCGGACATGAACGCCAGCACCCCCGCCACGACCAGCAGCCCGGCGGCGGGCGCGGCGAGCGCCCGGCGGCGGGTGGTTGCCCCCGCGACCAGGATGACCTGCGCGACCATCATCGGGATCGGCGCCGACAGGCGCGCCTGGGAGCCGAGCGCGTCCAGGAACGTGGCGTTCAGCCCGGCCGACAGCGAGATGACCGCGCCGGCCAGGTCCAGTGCGAGCAGCAGCCCGACCCCGGCGAGCAGCGAGACCTTCAGCGGCCGGTCGGTGGTGGTCGTGGTGGAGACGGACATGTTCTTCTCCTGAGGTCGTGGGGAACGGCCTCAAGGATGTGCGGGGCGGCCGCCGGGCGTCATGAGCCTCATGTCCCGACCTGGAGGGGACTTCTCGTCCCGTGACGGTGGGACAACCGGGTGGCACGATTCACTCCATGAAGGACAGATCGGTACGGCGTGCTGCGCTGGTCGGCGGGGTGCTCGTCGCCCTCGTGGTCGGCTCGCTGGCGGTCGAGCCGCGGTTGCGGGCGCTCGGCGTCACGGGGATCGTCGAGCGGTTCGACGCCTTCCGCGGTGTGGCGGCGCTGTCGTTCGGCGTGCCGGGGCTCTTCGTGGTGTCGCAGCGGCCGGGCGGGCCGGCGGGCCGGGTGGGCTGGGTGATGGTGTTCACCGGGGCGGCCCAGGCGGTGGGACTGGCGCTCGGCACGTACGGGCTGCTCGGCATCAACCAGGGCGTCGAGGGCGGCGTCGGGGGCGGGCGGCTGCCGGGTGACGACTGGGCGATGTGGGCGTCCAACTGGTTGTGGATGCCGGCTTACCTCGTCGTGCCGACGGTCTTCCTGCTGATCTTCCCGGACGGGCGGCTGCCCTCGCGCCGCTGGCGGCCCGCGCTGGTGGCGGCGCTCGTCGCGATCGGGGCCAACACGCTGGACTGGATGCTGCGGCCGGTGCCGTACGAGAACGTGCCCGGCCTGTTCCCCGACGGGTACGCGGGCGTGCTGGCCGGTCTGCGCGGCCTGCCCGACGTGCTGGACGGGCCGGTCGTCGCGTGCACGGCGGGGGCGGTGGCCGCCGCGGTGGCCTCGCTCGCCGTCCGCTACCGGTCGTCGGGCGAGGAGGTGCGCAGGCGGCTCCAGTGGGTGGTGGCCGCCGCGCTGATCACGGTCGCGCTGGCCGGGGTGGCGCTCGTCGCGTCCTGGGGAGCGGGCGCGCTCGTGCTGGCGGCGGTGCCGCTGCCGGTGGCGGTCTCGGTCGCGATCGTCGCCCACCGCCTGTGGGACCTGGACCTCCTGCTGTCGCGGGCGCTCGCCTTCGGCGCGCTCAGCGTCGGGCTGCTGATCATGTACGCGCTGGTCGCGTTCACCCTCGGTGGCATCGTCGGCGCGGGCGTGTCGGCGGTGCTCGTGGCGTGCGTCGTGCATCCCCTGTACGCCCGGGTCCTCGCCGCCGCCAACCGCCTGGTGTACGGCGACCGCGACAACCCGGCCCGCGCGCTGCGCATGCTCGGCACCCGCCTGTCCGGCGCCGGCGTGCCGGGCGAGTTGCTCGACCAGATGGCCGCGGAGGTCGGCAGGGTGTTGCGCGTCCACTACGTCGCGGTCGAGGAGTCCGGCGCGGTCGTCGCCTCCTGGGGCCGTCCGGGTGAGGTCGCCGAGAGCGTGCCGCTGCTGCACCGGGGCGAGCCGGTCGGCGCGCTGCTGCTCGGCGAACGGCTGCGCCCGAAGGACCACAAGCTGGTGGGCGAGCTCGCCCCGCACGTCGCGGTGGCCGTGCACGCCCACCGTCTCGGCGCCGACCTGGAGCGTTCGCACGGCCGTATGCTCGCCGCCCGCCAGGAGGAACGCGACCGCCTGCTGTACGAGCTGCACGACGGCCTCGGCCCCAACCTGGCCGCGCTCGCGCTCCAGACCGACCGCGCCCGCCGCCTCGTGGACACCGACCCCGCCAAGGCCAAGGGGGTGATGGACGAGCTGTCCAGGCGCATCCGCGCCACCGTCGAGGACGTCCGCACGATCGTCAACGACCTGCGGCCGCCGCCCCTGGACGACCTGGGCCTGGCCGGCGCGCTGGCCGAGCTCGGCAGAGGCTTCGCCGGCGACCTCGCGGTCGACGTGGAGGTGCCGCCCGACCTGCCCGTGCTGCCGCCGCCGGTCGAGCTCGCCGCTTACCGGATCGCCGCCGAGGCGCTGACGAACGCCGTACGGCATGCCATGGCCTCCCGCTGCACGGTCACGCTGCGCGCCACCGACACCCTGGAGCTGCGCGTGCAGGACGACGGCGTGGGCGTCGGCGCGCCCGTCCGGCGCGGGTTCGGCCTGGCCTCGATGCGGCGCAGGTCCGAGGAGCTGAACGGCACGTTCGAGCTGGTCACCGGCTCGGGACCGGGCACGCTCCTGCTCGTCAGACTCCCGCTGGCGGCCTGATGATCAGGGTCATGGTGGTGGAGGACCACCCGGTGTTCGCCGAGGGCCTGGTCGCGCTCCTCGGCGACGCGCCGGAGATCGACGTCGTGGGCGTCGCGAGCACCGGCGAGGCCGCCGTCGAGCTCGCCGGACGGGTCGCGCCGGAGGTGGTGCTCATGGACCTGCACCTGCCGGGCATCAGCGGCGTGGAGGCGACCGCCCGCATCCTCGCCGACCGGCCGGAGACGGTCGTGCTGGCGCTGACGATGCTCACCGACGACGAGAGCGTGCTCGCCGCGATCCGCGCCGGGGCCCGCGGCTACCTGCTGAAGGAGTCGACCGGCGAGGACATCGTACGCTCGGTGCGGGCGGTCGCGGCCGGGCAGGTGGTGTTCGGCGCCTCTACGGGCGAACGCCTGCTGTCGGTGCTCGCCACGACCGCGGCACGCCCGCGCCCGCTGCCCGAGCTGACCGACCGCGAGGTGGAGATCCTCGACCTGGTCGCGGTCGGTCTGAACAACCAGGCGATCGCGCGGCGGCTCGTGCTGAGCGAGAAGACCGTGCGCAACCACGTCTCCAACATCTTCGCCAAGCTGCACGTCTCCGACCGTTCGGCGGCGGTTGCCCGGGCGCGGGATGCCGGGCTCGGCTCCGGCTGATCATCGCCGACTCCCGTCCGCCCGCGAGGATGTGCCCCGGTGCCGCGTACGAGGCGGAACATCTCGGGGATGTGCACGGTGTCGCCAGGCCGCGCGTAGGTAAGCAGTTCGCTGAGCTTCGGTCGTTCCAGCGGGTGAAGGCGGCTGGAGGCGCCGGGGTCCTTCTCGAAGACGACCGGGTCTTCGATCCCGGCCTCGGCGAGAACGAGGTTCTGACGGCCGGTCGACTGCTGGTCGGTCGACACGCGCTTGCAGACCAGGTTGGCCGTGCTGCCCCCGTTTCTGTCGGCGGATCAGAACATGCTCTTCGGACGGCCGTCACTCTCGCGGCTTCTGCCTGCGCCGCCACGGGCGCAGCCTGCCCAACCGCGCCCGGAACGCCGCGCCGTAGCATCGGCCCAGGGCCGCGCGAGCGTCCTGCGTGCCGGGGTGGTGAGGACCGAGTATCCGGTCGGCGTCGGCGACGACTCTCTTCAGCAACGTGATCGCTTCTCCCCAGCGATCCACCCTTGAGTAGGCGATCCCCAGGTTGATGAATCCCTCGATGGCGTCCTGAAGGCCGAACAGCCGCTCCGTGTCGGCGGCAACCCGCTCCAGCAGGGGAATCGCTTCCTTTGAGCGTCCCGCCTCCAGGAGGACGAAACCCATGCCGCCGCGGATGGTGACAGTGTGGGAATGGTCTTCGCCCAGAATCCGCCCGAGGTCGGCTGCGGCCCGCTCCAGCAGCGCGACCTTCTCGTCCACTCCGACGGCATCGGACTGGTCCTCGCCCAGAACCCGCCCGACGTCGGCCACCACGCGCCGTAGAGCCTGCGCTTCCTCGGCCTGCCCCGTCGTCTCGTAGAACCGCACCAGGCCGGCGTAGGCAGACAAGCCGTCGGGATTGTCCGGTTCCACTAGCCGCCGCGCCAGGACCATCGCTTCCTCCGTACGGCCCGCATCCCAGTAGCAGGCGGCCAGCTCCATGCGGGCCATGACGGTGTCGGGATGGTCCTCACCCAGCAGCCGTTCGGCCTCGGTGAC
The DNA here is from genome assembly GCF_042878785.1 of Nonomuraea sp. NPDC003560. Classification (NCBI taxonomy): domain Bacteria; kingdom Bacillati; phylum Actinomycetota; class Actinomycetes; order Streptosporangiales; family Streptosporangiaceae; genus Nonomuraea; species Nonomuraea sp. NPDC003560. The sequence goes on from NZ_JBIAOF010000002.1 coordinate 1,039,721, forward strand.
GTTGAGCTGCGCCACGTCGATCGCGTGGTCCGGACGCCCCGACGCTCGGTAGGTGTCGGCCAGGGTGTCCCGAAACTTGCGGGTGTACGGGTGACCGGTACCGAGGATGCGCTCGGCGTCGGCGACGAGCCGCTCCCCGAGAACGATTGCTTCGTCGACGTGCCCTGCCTCGAAGTGCAGCGCGGCCAGGTTGCCGCGGGCCACGAGGGTGACAGGATCGTCATCGCCCAGCAGCCGCTCGGCGTCGGTGATGGCCCGTTCCGCCAGGTCGATCGCTTCTCCGGTGCGGCCCGCTGCGTGGTAGTAGCCGACGAGGTTCGCTCGGCTCTCCACGGTGGTGGGATGGCCCTCGCCCAGGATCCGCTCCCGGTCGGCGACGATGCGCTCCCCGAGGGCGATCGCCTCAGCGGTGCGCCCCGCCTCTGAGTAGGAGCCGGCCAGGATGCTGCGGGAGGCCAGGGTGTCGGGGTGATCCGGTTCCAGGACCCGCTCGCGGTCGGCGAGGACGCGCTCCCCGAGGGTGATCGACTCAGCGGTGCGCCCCGCCAGTGAGTAGTAGGCGGCCAGGTTGCTGCGGGCCAGGACGGTGGCCGGGGCGTCCTGGCCCCAGAGCCGCTCGCGGTCGGCGACGACGCGCTCCCCGAGGGCTATCGCCGCAGCGGTGCGCCCCGCCACCAAATAGGAGTTGGCCAGGATGCTGCGGGAGGTCAGGGTGTCGGGGTGATCGTCGCCCAGCAGCCGTTCGGAGTCGGCGGCGACCTGCTCTCCAAGGGCGATCGCTTCCGCGGTGCGCCCCGCCCGGCGGTACGAGTCGGCCAGGAGGCTGAGGAAGGTCAGGGTGTCGGGATGCTCGTCGCCCAGCAGCCGCTCGGCGTCGACGGCAAGCCGCTGCCAGTGGGTCACCGCGGCGGCGTGTGCGCCGGCGTCCAGCAGACTCATCCCGGCCCGGTACAGAACCGGGTGGAGGTCGGGCTGCCACAGCAGGTCGCCGGCCAGGAGGGTCAGGGTGTCGGTGTTGGCCCTCAACACAGTGGCCAGGTCGCGATCGGTGTGGTCCTCCTCGGGCCAGATCGCCGCGAGGGCGTCCGCGGCGGCGCTCATGGCCGCGGCGAGCACGGGCGCGGGGGCGTTCTCGCGGGCGGCACGGGCGGTCAGCGCGTGCATGCTCACCGCGCGGGCGCCGTCCTGGGAGCCGAAGGTGATCAGGCTGTAGTGGTGCAGCAGCCACAGCACGGACCGGGCCTGTTCGGCGGTGACCTCTGCGGGCTCAAGGGCGTCCGCATGACCGGAGGGCAAGCTGCGGTGGGTGCTCAGGTAGCTGATGACCGCCGCATCGGCCCACAGACTCAAGGGGTGACCGACCGGGTCCAGGTGAGCTGTCAGGCACAGGGCCGGCGCAGCCACGCCCGACGGGTCGCGGCGCCGGACGGCGTCCAGCGCCAGCAGCAGCGCGGCCGCGACAGGCCGGCCATAGCCCTCGGTGTCAGCCTCGGGAGGCAGCATCGCCTCCAGACGGGTCCGCTGGTCGACGAACAGCCGAAGATAGGACGCGCAGGGCACATCCTCGTTGATCATGTAGGCGGCCGCGTGTGACAAGGCCAGCGGCAGGTGTCCCAGCTCGCGCAGCAGATCCGTGGCCTGCGCGTCCAGCAGTCGGGACATGTCCGTGTCGGTGAACCGGTGACGCAGGTAGGCGATGGCTTCGTCCGGGGCGTAGGTGCCGACATCGACGACGGCCCGGCCGCCGCCGGACATCAGAGCGTCGCGGCGCCGGGACGTGGCCAGCACCCGGCCGTCCCAGTTGGACGATGACGGCGGCCACCACCGCTTGATGCTCTCCGTGTCGGCGACGTCGTCGAGTACGACCAGCCACGAGCGGGAGGTGGCGGCCAGCCACTCCAGAAAGGCCCGCGCATCACTCTCGACGTCCTGCCCCTGCGCGCCCTCTGCCCGGACGCGGAGGGCGGCGGCGGCGTAGCCGGTGACGACCTGCGCCGTGTCAACGGCGTTCACCCACACCACCAGTTCGGTGCCGGCGGCCAGGGCCTGCTGTGCCCGGGCGGCCGCGAGCTGGGACTTGCCCACACCGCCGCCGCCGGAGAGCACCAGAGAGGTGCGTCCGGCCCATGCCCGGTCGATCCGGCCGCGCAGGCCGGGGCGCGGCTGGAAGGCGGAGGCCAAGAGCGGCACATCGCCCACCACCACCGGCCAGACGACCGGAGGGCGCGGCGGGGCGTGATAGTCGAGCCGCTCGATGTACCCGGCGGCGAGCCCACCCGAATCCGCGTGGATCGACAGGTGCGCGGTGATGTGCGGAGCGTGCCGAGCGCCGGGCGCGGTCAGCTCCCGTCCGGACCCGGCGACAAGGGGTTTCCGAAGGTCACGTCGCCCATCTTCACAGCCGCTGCCGCGTGGTTCCGGGCCTCGATGTGCACGTCGCCGCCGATGGCGATGCCGTCGTCCGCGGCCGACACACCGCCGCCGGCCTGCTGAGCCAGGGCCACCAGCTCACGTATCTGGGCTGCCACTTGCTCACGGCCGCCCTCGTCCAACTCCTCCAGCAGATCCTGGAAGCGGGTCCGCCAGGCGGTCACCGCGGCGTCCCGCACCTGCTCGGCCGCGCCGGAATCGGCGCTCTCCAGTTCGGCTGCCGTACGGTCCAGCCTGTCCAGGGCTGCTTCCTGAGCGGCATCCGCCGCAGGGCCACGGCCGAAGACACGGGCCGCCCGCTCCCGGAAGCCCTGCCAGGCGTCCGTGCCGGCCGCCTGAGCCACTGCTACCCCGGCCGCCGAGGCCAAGGCGATCAACGCCTGATCCAACATGCCGCCTCCGTGCCCAAAAATGTGGGGGAAAACGCCTGTTCCGGCGTAGGCAGCATACTCGGCTACGACCGGCCCGCGTCCTGGAGAAGTACGCCGGGTTCGACCTGCACCAGCTGCGCCACAGCGCCGCCGGCCACCTCGGCGAGGCCGAGGTCCCGCTCCTGGCCGCCGAAGGCCGCGCCGTCCGGGCCCTCAGGTAGCGCTGGACTCGCCTGGCTCTCTGGCTTCATCGGCGCCTTCGGCGGGCGGCTGCGCCAATCGAAGCGTCCGCCCTCCCGTGCCATCCGACGCCTCCTTCCAGGCCGTCGGCCATATCCTCACCACGTCCTTGGCCACCGGCGCCAGTCGCACGCCGCCTAACGCTGCGGTCTCCAGTCCCACTGCCCTCTCGAACAAGGCACTGTCAGTGAAGGTCGCTCCACCAAACCAGGCATCGCTGTCGAAGGTCGCTCCTGCGAACCAGGCACCAGCAAAAGTCGCGCCACCAAACCAGGCGGCGCCAACGAAGGCCGCCCCGGTGAACCGAGCAGCGCGGTTGAACGTCGCTCCCTCGAACTGAGCGGCGATGGTGAAGGTGGCCCCCGCAAAAGTGGCGGCTCCGGTGAAGGTCGCTCGCTCGAACCAGGCGGCACCATCGAAGGTCGTTCCGCCGAACCGGGCGGCTCCGTTGAAAACGGTCCCGTCAAACATGGCATCGCCGACGAAGATCGACCCAGCGAACGTGCTGTCACCTATGAAGATGCTCTCGGCGAACCTGGCTTCGCTGATATGGCAGTTACGGAGGTCGAGGTCAATGAGTGTTGCGCCGGAGAGGTCGATGCGGACGTCCGGCCAGTGACGGGCGTTGAGGTCAGCGGGGCGAATCCGCCGCCAAGGACGTGCGGTCGGAGAGTGATGGCGCAGATGATGGGCAAGGATGCGCTGGGCGGCCAGGCGGACCTGCCGCTCCTCCTGGGGGTCACGGCCGGCGGGCTCCGAAGTGGTTCCCTCTGTGGGCGGAGTGAACGGCATGCGCAGGTAGGCGCAGATCACGTCCACGATCGTCTGCCGGAACTCGGGGTCAGGCGTGCCCTGGGCGAGCTGCTCCAGCGCGTACAGTCCCCCCAGGCGGACTGGGGCCTGGGGGCTGCCGAGCTGCTCGACGGCCTTGCTGTAGCGGTCGGTCACGTGGCCGCGCTCGCCGAGTTGGAAGGAACGGCGGGCAGTGTCGGCGTTGCGCGCGGTGTAGAACACCGCCAGCAGAGCAGCCAGCCCGGTGGCCACGGCCAGCACCCTGCCTCGGACCGCGTCCAGAGCCGCCGCCAGATCCTTACCGGTCAGTCCTGTCGGCCCGCCGATGGTCACCCCGTCGATGTTCTCAAGTATCCAGCGCGTCCCTGGGCCCAGCATCCAGACGATCGACGCCACCAGTGCACAACCGATCATGGGGATCACGATCGAAATGGACTTCTTCGCCATGGGCCCGATGATGCGGCCGGAACCGGGCTCAATGGACGCCGAGTGACGTGATCGTGACCCCTGGAAGGATCCTCGTGCGCGCGGACATCACCCGCACCACCCCTGTACGCCGCACCGCCCGCGTCCTCCAGCTTCGGGGCATGTTCGACGTGCCGCTGGAGGAGAAGCTGACCGGGCGCCTCGTAGAGCCGGTTCCGGTCGGCGTTCGGGAGTTCCCTGAACCCGTCCGCACCCTGGGCAAGGGCAACAAGGAGCGCGACGGGTACGTGCCCGACGACGTCGCCGAGCTGATCGCCGCGTGGATCAGCGTGCGCGGCCGGACCCCCGGCGCTCTCTTCCCGCCCGTGTGGAAGGAAGGCAGGTTGCGAACCACCAGCGACGGCCGGCCCGCCCACATGACCGGGCAGGCCCTGCGCGAGATACTGCTCAAACGCTTCGATCAGGAGGTCTTCTCTCGAACGTGTCCCCAGCCGCCAAGTAGCTCTGTGATCGATCACGGTCGCGGTTCGTGATCCTCACAAGTGAGGCATACCCCGACCGGCCACCGTGTGGTGGTCGGCTCACCGCGCCGGGACTGTGGACGGTGAGCGGCGTCTATTGGTGGGGGATGTCCACGCCGGCGGAGCGCAGTTTCGCCTCGACCAGCGTGGTCAGCTGGGCCATGGCCGACCCCTGGTCTTCGCCGTGATGGTTGAGCAGGCCGTATCGGGTGACGTCGGTGCGGGCCTGGAAGCCGCTCGAGATCGCGAGCAGCGCGGGGTTGGCGAGGAAGCGGTCGGCCACGGCGGTCGCGAGTTCCTCGATGCGGGGGTCGTCGGGCGCCAGGTCCTTGGCGGCCCAGCATTCCTTGTTCAAGGCGACGAACCGAGCGTCGTCGAGGACGTGCTCGGCCGTGGTGAGATAGTCGTCGAAGCCGTCGGGGACCAGGGCCCTGGCCAGCACCATGCCCTCGCGGTAGGCCGCCACCTCATCCGGGGTGAAGCCGAGGCCGGCGGCCCGGTCCAGCAGCGCGCAGGCCCGGTCGGGCAACAGGGCCCGGTCACTGTTGGCGAGCCGGTCCAGCGAGTCGCCGCGCGCGATCAGCTCCTCGATCCGCTCGGTCAGCCGCCGTTTGACCTCGGCCAGGCGGACGGCGAACCGCTCCGGATCGGCATCGAGCAGGGCAGCGATCTCGGACAGCGGTACGCCGGACTCGGCCAGTGTCCGGGCCTGGACCAGCCGCAGCAGGTCGGACGACCCGTAGCGGCGATAGCCGGAAGCGTCCCGGCGCGGTTCGTCGACCAGGCCGAGCCGGTGGTAGTGGCGGACGGTCTTGATCGTGACGCCGGCGAAGGCCGCCGCCTGGCCGATCGTGACGCCGCCGGTCATGGTCATCAGCGACTTTCGCGGGTGAGGGCGGCGAGCTCGCGTGTGACCTCGGCGATGGCGCGGAAATCCTTGCGCACGATCGTGCCGTGGTTGCCGGCGACCTTCGCGCCTATCGTGAGGTTCGGGTTGCGGGCGAGCACAGGGTTGAGAGTAGTGCGCATCTGCTCCTGCTCGTCATTCTTGCTTCCCAGGGCCTCCCCCGAGCCGACCACATACCGGACCGGGACCGTCAGGCTGTCGAGGACCGGTTCGAGGGCGGCGTGCAGGATGTGGGCCTCGATGTTGATCTCGGCATGCTGTGCGGCACTCATCCGCGCGGCGTTGCCGATGAGGCGCGCCATCGGCAACGCCCATCGGGCCTTGTGGAACAGCCGCCGGATGCGTTCGTGGCCGGCCTCGTCGGTCCACCCGGACGGAAAGGGGCCGTCGACCCCGACCACGCCGGCGACGCGGCCCGGATGCCGAGCGGCCCAGTGGACCCCGAGCAAGGCGCCGTAGGACCAGCCCACCAAGAGCGGTCGCTCCACCCGCCTGGCTTTCAGGACGGCGTCGAGATCCCGGACGCAGGCCTCGAAGGAGTAGTCCGCCGACTTCTTCGATTTGCCGCGAGCCCGCTCGTCGTAGGTGATGTGCCGCCACCCCGGCCCCAGGGCGTTGATGACGGGGCGCCAGTGCCGCTGGCTCGCGTAGGAGCCGTTCAGGTAGACCACGGGGATGCCTGACCCGCCGGTGTCGGTCACGGCCAGTGCGGTGTCCTCCACCGGCAACAGGCCCTTCCATCCCAGGTGGGCAGCGTTCGAGTTCGTCATGCCACCAGCGTCACCCTTGACCTTAGGGTCAAGGTCAAGTCGCGTTTCCGTGAATTCCGGCACGACAGGTGCGCGGCCTTCGAAGCTGGAGGACTCCATCGCGGTTCCCGATCCCGACCCCGAAGGCGAGGAAGGGGGTTCCCCGCCGGCCTGTCACAGCTGTCGCGCGGGCCTCCTTCACCACCACGCCGCTCATCGACCCCGGCTACCGGCCAAGATCTTCTGGGAGTGCCGCCGGAATGCGGCAGGAACGGGCCGCATCCGGCAGGCACGCCACCGCGCCGAGGACGGAGGCGGCGGCGACCGCTGCCGGATCGTCGCCGCCGCGCAGCCGTTCGAGGGCCGTAACCGCCTGGTCGCGGCCGACGTCACCGGCGAGCAGCCCGACCGCGATCCGGTACCGCACCCCCCGATCGCCCTCAACGGCGAGCCGCGCCAGCAGCGCCCCGGCCGAAGCGCCCAGCGCGGCCCGCCCCCGCACCCGGAGATCGCCGTCCTGAAGCGCGTCGTCGAACACCCCGGCGAACATCCCCGGCGCCCGCAGCCGGGCGAGCGCTTCGAGGGCGACCATCCGGACGGGGGTTCGCGCCGACTCGGGTGGATCGTCATGATCCCGATCATCGAACTCGCCCGGATCCAGCACGAGAGGTGCCACGACCGCCGCGTCGCCGGAGTCCCCGTGCGCCGTGAACCACCGCAGCGCCTCGGCCCGCATGCCCGGATCGGCCGCCGACAGATTCGCAAGCATCTCCGCCCTCACGCGTCCATGATCCCTTCAATGACGGGAGTCGGGGTCCCGGTGCAAGCCATCTGACCGCCGCGAGGCTTCTCCACTGCCTGCGGCGACGTGCTCGCACGGCCCGTTTCTGCCGTATCTCCGACGGCACCCCTATTGCGGCTGTCTTCCGTCGCCACCATCGGCTGCAGCCCTGCCTCCACCTACGACCAGCGCATGACCTGTCTGCGCAAGGTGACCGGCCGCGGGGTGGACACCTACAAGCGGCTGTGGGCTGGGAGAGCACCCCGCGGGGTGCGACGCGCTGTCATGCCGCCCGCCGGCGCCGCACGGCCCGCCGGATCGCCGTCGGAAGGAACCCCGCACCGACGCTGACCGCGGCCGCCGCGACGGCCAGCAGGGTCGACCGCCAGGGCCAGGCCGCCCCGGTGAGCGTCAGGTGGGCGGAGGGGTACTCCGAGAACTTCGCCGTGACCCGGGCCGTGGAGCGGTCGCTGTGGCGGGCGACGTCACGCAGGACCGGATCAAAGCCGAACTCACCGGCATGCCGTCCCCCGCCGGGCAGTTCGACGGCCAGCTTGTCGCGCTGCGCCCAGGTGCGCAGCGACGTGTCGACGGCCGACACATCCGCGACGCCCGGCACCACGAAGCGGTCCACTCCGTGGGAGCCGGAACCTGTCGGCTGGGCGACCAGAACGAGGCCGTGACGAGTGGTGACTGTGCCACGGCTGCCGAGGACCACCGTACGTGCGCTGAAGGACACCCCGCCGTACGCTTCGAAGGCGGCTGCGGCGTCGATCTCATCGACGCCGTCGACCAGGCCGATCCCCACCGTGGAGCGAAGCCAGGGGAACGCGGCGTTCAGGGCGTACGGCAGGTCGCCGAGTGTGAGGTGGTTGGCCGGGATCGTGGTCGGCCCGTCCAGAGTCCAGCCCGGATACGACAGGCCCTTCCCGATTCGGGCGGCTTCGCCGTTGCCTGCCAGTTTCTCCACGACCCTTAGGGCTCCGACCGTACCGGAGGTGATGCCGGCGGTGGTGGTGACCCGGCCGTCCTCCACATACCGCTGGCCGCGCTTCCAGTGCACCCGGGGGTGATCGCGCTGCAAGGAGCTGATGTTGGACCAGAAGGAGGTCGCGTCCCGGCCGTCCAGCAGGCCGGAGGCCGCCAGCAGCTCAGAGCCCGCGCATACTCCCAGAACACGCGCGCCCTTGCGGTGCCGCTCCACGATCCACTCCCGCAGCCGCGCCTCCTTGGCGTCGGCCGGTTCGGTCACCGCGGGCACGACCACCACATCGGGCTCAGGGATCACTCCGCTGCCCACCTCGGCCAACGTGTGGTCGGGCAGGAGATGGGCTCCGCCGGACAGCGGGGAGACGCGGCGCTCGGCCGCCACGGTGTAGACGAAGAACTTCTCCGACTCGGCGAACACCCGGTACGGCGCCATCACGTCGGTGGCCACAGACCCCTCGTTGCTGACCACCACGGCCACCGTGATCCGGCCGGTCGGCACGGCCCGCGCGGTCGGCCACGCACGCGCGTCCGATGCGGTCGGTGCTGGGGCGAAACTGTCCGCCATCGACATGCTCACCCCCGCGAAGGCGATCCCGGCGAACGACGCCACCGACAGCGCCGTGCCCATGAGCACCCAGCCCGCACGGCGGACCACCCAGCGCCCCCTATTCAATCTTGACACGACATACCTCCATAAAGCGGACGATTGGTGGGGGTGCGGCACACGCAACCGCCCCCATGGGGAGAACAAGAAAGGAAGTGGCCGAGGGAAGGCGTCAGGAGCCGTTCCCAGCGGGCGTTTCAGCCGGCGGGGCGCAACTGCGTGCGGAGTCGGGACGGCGAAATGCCGAAGCTCGCGGTGACCAGGCGGCGCAACTGCCGTGCGTCACGGAAGCCGCAACGGGCGGCGATCGTCTCCACCGTCAGGTCGGTGTCCGTCAGCAGGGCACGGGCCCGTTCCAGGCGCAGCCGGCGCTGGTAGGCCAGCGGGGTGATCCCGGTGGCCGTGATGAAGGCCCGCGTCAGACCGCGCGGCGACAGATGGGCAACGGCGGCGAGCTCGTCGAGGGAGTGCGGGGCGTCCAGGTTCTGAGCCAGGTGGTCCTGCACCCGGTGCACGGCGGGCTGCAGATGGTCGCGGTAGCGCAGGAACGGGCTGATCTGGGCAGCATCGCCGTCCCGCCGTAGATAGAGCACCAGCTCACGGGCGACGGCGGCGGCCAGTTCCGGGCCGTGGTCGCGTTCGACGAGGGACAGTGCAAGGTCGATCCCGGAGGAGATGCCCGCGCTGGTACTGATGCGCCCGTCGTGGACGTAAAGGGCCGCCTCGCGGACCCGGGCTGCCGGATACCGCTCGCGCATCGCTCCGGTCAGCGACCAGTGCGTCGTGCACGCCCGTCCATCCAGCAGCCCCGCCTCTCCCAGGGCCGCGGCGCCGCTGCACACCGACGCCACCCGCGCCCCCGCGTCATAAGCCTCCCGCAGCCATCGCACTGCGGCGCTCGACACCAGTCGGTCGGATCCGGTCAGTCGTGGCCCCGGCACCAGCACCAGATCACCCGGTCCCGCCTGCGTCGCCGCGAGCGCCTGGAGCCCAGCGAGCTCCAGCCCCTGCGCCGAGCGCACCCCACCGGTCTCGGCGACGTACTCCAGCCGGTAGCAGCCGCCCAAGTGGGCTGCCGCAGAGAAGACCTGGACCGGGCCGCCGAGATCCAACAGGTTCACCTCGGGCAGCACCAGCACGACCACCCGTCCCGTACGCCCGCTCGTCACGTCACTCACACGGACACAGTAGGCAAGCTCCACCGATGCCCACGAGGGCAACCAGCGCCGGAGACCGGACGGATCAGGCACTGCGAGGTCCGGACCCTTGATCAATCTGTGGGATTCGCTCTCGGGGCGGGGCCTGGGTGCCTGGCCGACCGTCTGCAACCGCTTCCGGTAGTGGCGTGACACGGGCCTCTTCGAGGCCCAGCTGGAGGGCCTGATCGAGGTGAGGAGAGCGGCGAGAAGGGCCCGGTCCTCGGGTGTGGATCGCGCTCTCGTGTCAGCGCCGAGTTGGCATTGGAGGACGGCGATCTGGTGACGCGGAACGAGAATTTCCAGGTCCTTGTCCCGTTCGCTCATGGGCAGCAGTCGCAGCGCGGCGAAGGCGTTCGTGACGGTCAGGTAGGCCAGGCGGAGCAGCACAGCGGATCATCCTGCCGTACGCGTTTCCGTCTCCCGGCTGACCGGAACTCGCGTACGTTGCAGCGAAAGCCCTCGCAGACAATGACCTGGGCGGATGCAGTCATCGGCAGGCGCGGTGCCGGGCGTGGGCGAGGCGATCGCAGCGGAGCTGAACCGGGGGCGCACTACCGTCAGCGCGGCCATCGCCGCGCTGACGGACCGGACCGTTGCCGGTAGCGCTGCGGGCGGACGTCCCCCGCCGAGGGCCCGGCCGGATCAGAGGTTCACCGCCGAGGCGGTCTCCTTCAGCTCCGCCTCGTCCATGTGGGCCACCCGGCTGGTGAAGAACCAGGAGTGCCCGAAGGGGTCCTCCAGCTCGACCTGCAGATCGCCGTGGAACTGCATCTCCACCGGCCGGATCACGTGCGCTCCGGCCGCGATGGCGCGCGTCGCGAACGTCTCGACGTCCGCGACGAAGACCATCAGGTTGACCGGGGTGCCGCCGATCGTCTTCGGGCTGCGGAAACGGTACTCGGGGTACTCGTCGCGCAGCATGAAGACGGCGTCGCCGATGCGGAACTCGGCGTGCGCGATCTTGTCGCCCTGGCGGGGGATCTCGATGCGCACGTCCGCGCCGAAGGCCTCCCGGTAGAAGGCGATCGCCGCCTTGGCGTCGTGCACGTTGAGGTAGGGGACGCCGCCCTTGTACTCCTCGGGGATGGGGTTCGTCATGGTGTGCTCCTTCGTCGTTGCCATGCCTCCACCCTGGGCGCCGCACTGACCTGCAACAACGACGAGATCCGAAACGATCCTCAACCCCTGGGTTAGCGATCGAGCTCTGCCTGCAGGAGCTTGAGGAAGGAGCGCACCCTGCTGGTCTGGCCGCCGACCGGCCAGACGGGGCCGTACTCGATCGGCGGTAGGTCGGCGATAGGCACGTAGGCGAGGTCCGGCCTGGAGTGGTACCGCGTGGCCTGCCCGCCCACGACGGCCATGCCCGCGCCGCCGCTGACCAGGGTGAGCAGTTCCTGCCGCGAGGTCAGCACCTGCTCCCGCCGGATGGGGCGGCCGCTGGGGGTCTGCGCCGGGATGAGGGCGTCGAGCAGGTAGGCGGGCGCGTCGGCGGGGACCAGCACCAGGTCCCTGGCCAGGTCCTCCACCGTGACGGCGGCGCGCCGGGCGAAGGGGTGCCGCGCGGAGACGGCCAGCAGGCGGGGGTCGCGCAGCAGGGCGGGCCCGCTCGACAGGTCGCTCTCCCGGACGGGCAGCTCGGTGATCTGCAGGTCGAGTTCGTCGCCCCGCAGCGCACGGAAGGCGTCCGACAGGTGCACCTCGCGGATGCGCACCTCGCAGTCCGGATGGCGGGCGCGGAACGCCTGCGCGGCGGCCATGATGGCCTCGCCCACCAGGGGGCTGGAAAAGCCCACCCGAAGGGTCCCGGCGAACCCCCGGCCGGCGGCGACGGCCTTGGCGATGCCTTCCTGGATGCGCTGGTAGCCCGCCTGCACGTCGTCGCGGAGCTGACTGCCCACCGGGGTGAGCGTCACGTGGCGGCTGGTCCGCTGGAACAACGCGACACCGAACCGGCGCTCCAGCTGCTTGATCGTCTGGCTCACCCGGGCCCCGCTGACGCCCAGCCGCTCCGCCGTACGACCGAAGTGCAGCTCCTCGGCCAAGGTCAGGAAGATCTCGATGTCACGCCGTTCCATAACCCGTACGTTAGCGATCGTTGCGAAATCCGGCGTTGCCGCGGGTGGGGGCGGTGGCGACCCTGGACACCATGAAGAACACCGTATCCGTGGACATCACCCTCGACGTCAGCTGCATCTGGTCCTACCTGGCCTTCACCCGATACCGGCGAGCCGCCGCCCGCTTCCGAGACGAGGGCGGGCACGTCGACCTGACGATCCGGTCCTGGCAGGTGGAGCCCGGCGCGGTGGGCGGCGAGTCCAAGCTCGCGCAGAGCCTGGCCAGGTTCGGCGAGAGCGGGGTGGCGCGGGTCAACGCCCTCGCGGCGGCCGAGGGCATTCCGCTGGACTTCGCCAAGGCGTTGACGGCCGGCACCCGGCACGCGCACCAGCTCATCGCCATGGCCGCCGACCAGGGGCTGGGCGAGGCCATGACCGCGCGGCTGTTCCAGGCCCATTTCGTGGACGGCGCCCACATCGGCAGCCTCGGCGTGCTGCGTGCCCTGGCTGCCGAGCAGGGCGTGCGATGGGATGAGACGGTCCCCGTGCCGTGGGCTCGGGAGGTGACCGCCGTGCCGGTGTTCCGCTTCGGCCGGCAGCCCGCGCTCCACGGCGGCACCCTGTCGGAGGAGGCCCTGTACGGCCAGCTGACCGTCGTCGCGAACGCCCGCCCGCGCTGGCGCCCAGCTTGCAGAGGTGCGTCCGGCTAAGTTGCTCGCGGGTACCGCCAACGGCTGTCCGCAGGTTCAAGCCGGACTCATGGTTCGGGCAGCAGTCCTACTGCTCGCAGCCCCTCTTCATAGCCGCCCTCGGAACATGCCCAGAATCGCTCGGCGGCGGCGATGACCGCCAGGCGCTCGCAGGTCGTCCATGCCTTGATCATGTCCAACAGAGCGTGCCCTTCCTCCGCCCATACCGCTGCCGCGCCCAACGCGATCACCGCCTCCACTTCCTGTGCCAGCAGGCGCGTGCCGGCCAGGCGGTCGGTGGAGTGCATGCCGTTCACCGCGTCCACGACCAGCAGAGCTTGACGCAGGGTGAGTGAAGGTATCGCCGTCATGCGCCGGCACGCGCACGCACGGCACCCAGCGCCTCCGTCAGTGATTCGGCGGTGGGGGCGCGTTCCGGGTCGATGAGACGTTGCAGGATCAGCCCCGTCAGCAAGGTCAGGTAGAAGGCGCCGACCGCCCGCTGCGTCGCTGGAGGCGACGTCCCTTCAGCGAGCCAGTTGGTCAATTCCAGGCGTGCGGCCTCCTGAGCGTCGGCCAATGCCTGGCGCAGCTGTGGCCTGCGCTCGGCCTGAGCGAAGACTTCGATGCCGGCCACGAAGACTGGGCGGTGGAGGTCGAGCAGCTCGATCGCCTGCTGCCACAACTTCCCATCCCCCTCGCGTGGCACTTCGCCCGCCATGGCCTGGCGTAGCTTGTCGGCCCACTCGGCGGTCGCCTCGACCATGGCGTCGGCCAGCAGCGCGTCCTTCGATCCGAAGTGGTAGCCGATGGAGGCCAGGTTGGCGCCGGAAGTCCTGGCGATGTCGCGTGCCGTGGTGTGCGCGTAGCCGCGTTCCTGCAGGCAGCGTTTGGCGCCCTCGATCAGCTTGTCTCGCTCCTTCATTCCGCCACCTTATCCAAACAACCGTCACAAACACATGTTTTGCACGAACGTTTCAAACGTGTGTATGGTCGTCGGCATGGCACAAGCAACCGCAGCGGTTACGGCCGCGAGCGACTTCAGCCGCCTGTCCAGACTCATCCGGCAGGCCGGGCTCCTCGACCGGCGCCCCCGCTACTACCTGGTCCGGATCACCGCCGTCGCAGCCGCCTACCTTGCAGGAGCGGCAGCGTTCCTCTGGCTGGGCGACTCCTGGCTCCAGCTCCTGCTGGCCCCCTACTTCGCGATCGTCTTCGCGCAGGTCGCCCTGGTTCTGCACGATCTGGCTCACCGGCAGGTCTTCAGCGATCGCCGCCCGAGCGAGATCCTCGGGCGGCTCGGCGGCAACCTCGCCATCGGCCTCGGCTACGGCTGGTGGATGAACAAGCACACCCGCCACCACGCCAACCCCAACCACGAGCAACTCGATCCGGACGTCACACCCGACGTCCTCGTGTGGTCACAGGAACAGGCACGCGACGCGCGCGGCCTGGCCCGGCTCATCGGCGGCCGGCAGGCGTTCCTCCTCTACCCGCTGCTCCTGCTCGAAGGGCTCAACCTGCACGTCAGCGGTGTGCGGGCCCTGCGGCAGCCCTGGATGAAACAGCGCTTCCTGGAGGGCGCGCTGCTGTTCGCGCACTTCGCCTGTTACCTGGGCGTGCTGGCTTGGACCCTGTCACCGGGCAAGGCACTGGTCTTCCTCGCCATCCACCAGGGGCTGTTCGGCGTCTACATGGGCTGCGTGTTCGCCCCCGGCCACAAGGGAATGCCGACCCTCACGGGGGAGGCCAAGCTCGACTTTCTACGCAAGCAGGTGCTCACCACCCGCAACGTGCGCGGCGGCCGGTTCACCGACATCGCCATGGGCGGGCTCAACTACCAGATCGAACACCACCTGTTCCCCAACATGCCCACCCCCAACCTGCGCCTGGCGCAACCCATCGTGCAGGCCCACTGCCGGCAATTGCGCCTGCCGTACCACGAAGTCAGTTTCGTCGCCTCGCACGCCGAGGCGCTGCGTCACCTGCACCAGGCCGGTGCTCCGCTCCGAGAGAAGGGCCGCTCATGAAGGCCGGACGCAAGCAGTGGATCGGGCTGGCCGTCCTGGTCCTGCCCGTACTCCTGATCTCCGTCGACCTGCACGTCCTGTCCTACGCGCTGCCGTTCATCAGCGCCTCCCTGGCGCCGAGCGGTGCCCAGCTGCTGTGGATCATCGACATCTATCCGTTCATGCTCGCCGGGCTGCTGCTGCCGATGGGCACGCTCGGTGACCGGGTCGGGCGGCGGCGGCTGCTGATGGCGGGGGCCGCCGCGTTCGGGGCCGCCTCCGCGGTCGCCGCGTTCTCTCCCAGTGCCGACCTGCTGATCGTCACCCGTGCCCTGCTCGGGGTGGGTGGCGCCACGTTGATGCCCTCGACGTTGTCGCTGCTTCGCAACATGTTCCACGATGACGGCCAGCGCCGCGTGGCGATCGCCATCTGGACCGGCGCGTTCGCCGGCGGCGCGATGCTGGGCCCGCTGATGGGCGGCGCGTTGCTCGAGCACTTCTGGTGGGGGTCGGTGTTCCTGGTCAACCTGCCGGTCATGGCGCTGCTGCTGGTCCTGGCGCCGCTGCTGCTGCCCGAGTCGCGTGACCCGCGTCCGGGCAGGTTCGATCTGCTCGGAGTGGCGTTGTCGCTGGGCGCCATCCTGCCGACGATCTACGGGATCCAGCACATCGCCCAGGACGGCCTCGGCTGGGCGCCGGCGCTGGCCATCGTCGCCGGGCTGACGCTGGGGGCCGCCTTCGTCCGGCGCCAGCGCTCGATGGCCGATCCGATGCTGGACGTGCGCCTGTTCGGCAGCCGCGCCTTCACCGTCTCGATCGGCGCCAACACCCTCGGGGTCTTCGCGATGGTCGGCTCCAGCCTGTTCACGACCCAGTACCTGCAGATGGTCATGGGCGCCAGGCCGCTCATCGCCGGGCTGTACGCGCTGCCGTCGGCGGGCATGGCGATGCTGGCCGCCGGGCTGGCGCCGGTGCTCGCCCGCAAGGTCAGGCCGGGCCTGGTGGTCTGCGCCGGGCTGCTCGTCGGCGCGAGCGGGTTCATGCTGCTGTCCCGGCTGGACGTGACGGGGCAGAGCGGTCTGCTGATCGCCGGGATCATGCTGATGGCCGGTGGCGTCACGCTCGTCCTGACGGTCTCCTCCGACCTGATCATCGCCACCGCTCCGCCGGAGCGCGCGGGATCGGTCGCCGGGCTGTCACAGGTGGCCACCGAGTTCGGCGGCGCGCTCGGCATCTCCCTGCTGGGCAGCATCGGCACCGCCGTCTACCGGGGACACCTCGCCGAGACGGGCGCTCCGTCACCGGCACTCGACACTCTGGGCGGCGCCCTGGAGTCGGCGCGGCACCTGACGGAACCGGCCGCGACCACGCTGGCCGCCGCCGCCCGCGAGGGCTTCACACAGGGTCAGCACTACGCCATGCTCGCCGCGGCCGCCGCGTTGTGCGTGATGGCGGTGCTCGCTCCCGTCATGCTGCGTGCCGTACGGCAGGCGAAGGGCACCCCGCCGCCACCTGAGGACCGGCACGCCGGCCGCCACGCGATGCGCTGAAGAGGCCGCTTGCCACGGCAGGCGGAAGGGGGCGGGTCGGAACGAGGCGGGCGGAACAGGGCCGCCGGGGCGAGGAGCCTGGAGTGGGGCCGAGCGGTCAGGCGGGTGCCGATTCCCCGTGGCCCGCCGCCTGGGCGACCGCGCGGAGGCCGGTGGCCAGATCGTGGGCCGCCGGGGCGTTGTCGGGGTCGATCTGCCAGCGCACCAGCAGCCCGATGAACAGCGTCAGCAGCACCTGGGCCCCCGCCTCGTCGTGCCCGGGGAGGCGCGCGCTCAGCTCCCGCTGGGCCAGCGCCTGCCCCTCGGCCAGCCGGGCCCGCACATCAGGCAGGTGAGAGGCCTGCGCGAGCGTCTCGACATTGGCCCGCCAGACGGTCGGGTTGGTGCGGAAGGACTCGATCAGCTCACCCCAGAAGGCCTCGAACCATTCCTTGGAGTCGTCGGGAAAAGCCTTGAGGATCTCCGCGACCGCCTCGCCGGTCACCTCGATCATGGCCTGGGTGAGCAGCGCGTCCTTGGAGCGGAAGTGGTAGTTGATCGCGGCGAGGTTGCTGCCGGAGACGGCGATGATGTCGCGCACCGTCGTGCGGGCATATCCGCGCTCGGACAGACACTGCTTGGTCGCGGCCAGCAAATCCTCAGGAACTCCCACGTGACGATCCTACCAACGCCGCAAACAAGCGTTTCAAACATCCGTAGCCCACGGTGTAGCCGGCATCAGAATCGATGCCGGGCTCGCTGGTGTGAACGGTCACCTGTCTGTCGGGGCTGGGGAGAAAGGGGTGGTTCCCCAGCCGGGCAACATAGCCGAATTTGTCCGTCCAGTCCGTCACTCATCTGAACTTCCGGGGCGGGGCGGGGCGGGGCGGGGCGAGGCGCGAGCCCGATGGCCGACATGTGCACCGGCCATGGCTCGACTGTCCGCGCAGACTCCAGCAGTTCGTGAACGGCACGCTGGATCCTCCCCGGCCCACGGCTCTCGCCATCGCTTGAGAACCCAAGATGACCATCGATTCCTCGACCCGAACCCGAGCTCGGGATGGCGCAGCACCAATCCGGTCCGCTCCTCCCTGAAGGCCCCCGCGGGTCGAAATCCGAGTATGGGGTTACTCATGACCGATCTCGCCTGGGCCGGTGATGGTGGGGGAGTTCAGCCCGTGTCACCGAGGAAGCACAGGAGAGATCATGAGTGGTAGGCGACTCGCCGTAGCCGTTGCGTCAGCCGGTCTGCTGGCCGGCACGCTCTGCGTGCCCGCGTCGGCGGTGGCGTCGGCGTCGGCGGCCGGTCCGGTGTACTGGTACCAGGTCGTGGCTCAGCACAGCGGAAAGTGCCTGGACGTGGCGTACGCCAGAACCGGGCACGCCGCCAACGTCATCCAGGGCACCTGCGCCCCCCGCGGCAGCGGCTACAACCAGCAGTGGCGCATCGTCGACAGCGGCGCCTCCGGCAACTACATCCGCCTCATCGCCCGGCACAGCGGCCTGTGCCTCGATGTCGCCTATGCCAGCACCAAACACGGCGCGAACGTCATTCAAGGCGTCTGCGGCGGGCCGGCCGCCTACAACCAGCAATGGCGCATCGAGTACGTGAAGACCGACGGCACCGCCCGCATCCGCGCCCGGCACAGCGGAAAGTGTCTGGACGTGGCCAACGCTCGCCTTGAGCACGGCGCCAACGTCATTCAGGGCACCTGCGGCGGGCCCGGCTCCGGCAACAACCAGCTGTGGCGCTTCCGGCAGGTCGGCGTCAGCTGGGAATAGGATCCGATGGCCCCGGCAACGGGCCGGTCGTCTCACTACTCACCTGAGATCGTGACTCATTTGGCGGTGCTGGCCGTCTCCGCCCAGCGCGACCACGACCACATCCGCGACAAGGGACCCTGGAGGCCGGCAGGCCGCCGCCGCGCCCGGCCACCACGGCGGCCGGGCCGAAGGTGATCGATGAGGACATGCCCACCTTCGCCCTGGCGCTGCGAGCCATGGGCCGGCGTCCTCGTGTGTCGGGACTACGGCCCAGGGCGCCATCCGGCGGCACCGTTCGATGGTCAGGTGGTGGAGTGGTTGTCGCAGCGGTAGTGGGACGGCGCGGCTGGCGCTGTCCCAGGACCTTGCCCGGGGCGGAATGCTGCCGGCCGAGACACGGGGTGGGCGCGGCCGGCGGCCGAAGCGGAGGTGAGGGAGGCGAGCAGGGCAGAGCCGAGGCGCCCGCCTCCCTTCTACTCCAGGCGGCGCAGGGCGTGATTGCAGCGACCTGAAACCGCAACCGCCACCACCTCCTGGCTCACCTGGCGCCACACCAGGAAACACTGGGCCGCCCCATCGGTCCCGGCTGAGGCCGAACGCCGCAGGGAAAGTGCCGACGAGGCCCGCGCTGTGGCCAGGACCACCATCCACCGGCTGCTGTCGCGCCAGTGGTCTCCCGCTGCGCAAGAAGAGGCGGTGGCGGATGCTCTACGAGACCGCCGCACTCACGTCCGCTGCAAGGGCGGTGCCGCCGAGTGGGTGTACCGGGACAGCGGCAGCGCCCGCGGTGCGGCACGAGGGCGCCTCGCCATGATCGAACCGGATGCCTACGTGGCCACGGTGTCCTCGTCCGGCGAGTTCGGAACGTTGGACTTCCTGCTGCGGTCCTGTGCGAACCAAACCAGGAGCCGGCCGAGATCATAGCTTTAGGTGTTCGTGTGGCCACTAATGGTGATAACTCTGGGGTGATCAACAAACAGCAGATCGCGAGCGCTCTGAGCGCCGCGCCGCCGGTCGTCCTGTCGTCCAGCGCCAGCTCAAGGGCGGCCGCCACCACCACCGCTCCTCCCGCCGCGGAGTGGAGCGACCGCTGGCCGCTGCCCGGCGGCACCGCGTGGGTGTATTACGGCGAACGCAACCAGGCCCTGACCCGGCCGGTGCTCCTGGCCGACGGCTTCGGATCCGGGGCCAGCGACATCGACGAGCTCTACGACGGCCTGGAGAGGCGTGCCTTCCCGCTGATCAGCGAGCTGCGCCGGCGCGGACGCGACGTCGTCATCATCGGCTACGACGACCGCGGCGCCTCCATCCTCGACAACGCGCAGACCGCCACCGCGGCGATCCATCGCGCCGCCGCCGAGCGGGTCGGCGGCGCCCGCCTGCTGGCCGGCGGGTTCAGCATGGGCGGCCTGGTCACCCGCTACGCCCTGGCCCGGATGGAGAGGCAGCGCATCGACCACCAGGTCGGCGTGTACTTCTCCTGGGACACCCCGCACCGCGGCGCCTACGTGCCGATCTCGCTTCAGGCGTTCGCGCACCACATCAACGCCTACGACTCGCGCTTCTCCGACCTGTTCAACAGCCCCGCCGCCCGCCAGCTGCTCGCCTGGCACCTGCCTGGCACCGACGGCGTGCCCGGTGTCGACCCGCTGCGTACCCAGTTCCTGCGCGAGCTGGAGTCCGTCGGTGGGTGGCCGCGCATCCCGCGCCTGCTCGCCGTGGCCGACGGTGCGGGCAACGGTGCGGGCAACGGCACCGGCGCCGGGGAGAGCGCGCTGCTGGGCACCGGCGACCTCATCACCGGTACCGACCTGCGCACGCAGCCCAAGGCGCCCGAGACCCTGGCCGGCATGCTTCGCCTGGTGACGCCCGACGTCATCGAGGTGCAGGCGCCGGGAGTCCCGTGCGTGGACGGCGCGCCCGGCGGCATCCTGACCGGCTTCAAGATCCTCGCCGACGCGCTGAACGCCATCGCCGAAGCCACAGGTCTCGGCCTGGACGTCGACAATCCGATCGCCGGGCACTGCTTCGTCCCGTCCATCAGCGCCGTCTCCGTCCGCGACGTCACCGACGCCGACCTGTACACCGACATCGACGCGCTGTCCCCGGACGAGAGCGACTTCGACGACTTCATGTGCGCCGGCGACAACCGCGGCCACACCGAGATCACGGAAGAGGGCGCCACCTGGCTCCTGGACCGCCTGCCCGACTAGAAGGCGCAACCAACCTCACGACAGCCCCGCATCCTCGATGGCGACATTGTCGGCGAATTGAGCAAGGGACGAAGCGGCCCCGTGATCACCAGTGAGATCGCGGGGCCGCTCTTTGTCGTGTTTGAGTGGGAACGACATCTTCGGTGGCGTCGCGTGCGGCTGCTGTCGATCTTGCATGTCGGGTGGTGCGTGCCCGGGTCGACTGGACGAATGCGCTCGGCTTGGAGTTGACCGATCCGGGTGTTGGCCGAGCTGTCTCCCCGCGAGAGCGGCTGCTTCCGCCGGTCCACTGAGTGGACCGAAGATTGCCCGTCGCCGTTTCCACCAACAACATGGACCCTGTCGAGGGGCGGTTACAACCAGCGACGATCCGAAGATCGAGCGATCGGACAGCAGGCGCTCCGGCCTGAAGATCCAGCGTCCGACCACCGTCGATGCGACACCTACGTCCGGCGGCGGCGATCAGGCTGTTACGAAGGGACGACCACGATGAGCAACCGATGGGCGAAGGCCCTGTCCCGTGCCCTGATCGCAGCGGTGGTGGCGGCTACTGTGACGATGGCGCCGGGCCTGACCGGCACGAGCGGCGCCTCGGCCGCGGCCGACCCGACATGCGGAAGCTGGACGTCCAGTCTCGTCTTCCCCGGTCTGTCGGCCCGAGCTTGTATCTGGGGGACCGGTGCCGCCTGGAAGCAGGCTCAGACGGAGGTCTTCAACGGCACGGGTTTCTCGGTGGAGGTCGAGAACCTCACCGCCCGCCTGGAGTCTCTTCCCGCGGACGCCCGCTGCGTCAACATCAACCTCCAGAACGGGCAGACGGCGTTCTGTGGCACTCGCAGCGTGCCCGACAACAACCCCTTCCAGTTCGACCGTGCCCTGGGCTCCGCCCAGGTCACAGACCTGGTCAGGCGGGAGCAGTTCTCCTTCGAGTCCCCCTTCGTGGGGTGAGCGGCGGCGGCGCCGTAGCAGGCATTTCGAGATCGGGCGGCCTCACTGCCGGTGCCGCGCCGGCCGACGTGCTCGACCAGGCGTCGGCCCGCCTGCAGGACCAAGTCGTGGCCCGGCGGACGGGCCGGGTTCACGGTGCATCGCCAGGGTGCGCAGAACGGGGCCGTCGCGCATGAGGTCAGCCCGTCCGACCAGGCGGGTTCCGGCAGCAGCGGGGTGACGTAGTGGCCGAAGCGGCGCTTGGCCGGCGGCCTGCGGGCCTCGAAGGCGTAGTCGAAGCCGAACGACCGCCGGGTGTGGTCGAGGTCCCGGATGAGGTTGTCGAACAGGTCCGCAGAAGCAGGCGGTTTTGGTCAGCAAGGCGGTGAGGCTGTCTGCTCGTCGCGGCGGGCTGCTGGTGCGGCAGCCGGGCAGCAGCCCCCTTGAGACGGCCGCCTCCGCTCCGCGCGGGGGGCGCAGATCTCCGAACTGCGTGCAGGGCGAGGCAGCGATCCTCCGGCCGACCGGAGAACCGCGGCCGAGCCGGCGCAGATCGCGCGCAAGCTCGCCGACGAGCGCCGCGGCGACCGACCCGCCTCCCACGGAGGCTCAGGCCGGAAGGGCCGCCGTCCGTGGCACGCGCGGCAGGACGTGCTCGCCGACCCGGTACGCCTCCTCCAGATGCGGCCACCCGGACAGCACGAACTCCTCCACCCCTGCCGCCGCGTATTCGTGGAACAGCGCCGCGACCTCGTCGTACGAGCCGACCAGGGCGGTGCCGGCGCCCTCGCGCACCAGCCCGACCCCGGCCCACAGCCCCGGGTGGATCTCCAGCTCACGGGTGCCGCCGGCGTGCAGGTCCACCATGCGGCGCTGGCCGACGGAGTCGTAGCGGGCGAAGCGGTGTTGGGCCTCGGCGATGCGGCCCGGGTCCATGCCCGTGAGCAGCCGGTCGGCCTCGGCCCAGGCGGCTTCGTTCGTGTCGCGGGCGATGACGTGCACGCGCAGGCCGTACCCGAGGGTGCGGCCGTGCGCGGCGCTGAGCGTGCGCAGCCTGGCCACCCGCTCGGCGACCGCCTGCGGCGGCTCGCCCCACATGAGCACGACGTCGGCGTGGCGGGCGGCGACCTGCTCGGCGGCCGGTGACGCGCCGCCGAAGTAGAGCGGCGGCCTCGGGTCGAGCGGCGCGGGCAGGCCGCCGCTCTCGACCCGGTAGTGCTCGCCGTGGTGGTCGAACGGCGCGCCGTCCCACGCGCGGCGGAGCACGTGCAGGAACTCGCCGGTCCTGGCGTAGCGGGCGTCGTGGTCGAGGAAGTCTCCGTACGCGCGCTGCTCGACGGGGTCGCCCCCGGTCACGACGTTCAGCAGCAGCCGGCCGCCGGAGATCTCCTGGAAGGACTGGGCCTGCTGGGCGAGCAGGGTGGGCAGCGCGTACCCGGTGCGGAAGGCGACCAGCAGCCGCAGCCGCTCGGTGTGCTGGGCCAGGGCCGCGCACACGATCCATGGGTCGGGGCAGCCCGCGCCGACGGGGGTGAGCGCGGCCTCGAACCCCGCCTGCTCGGCCGCCCTGGCCACCTGCGTCAGGTACGCGACGGTGGCCGGGCGGGCGGAGGGGCGGTAGGCGTCGGTGGTGGTGATGGCCGAGCGTACGTCGTGACCGTCACCGGTCGTGGGCAGGAACCAGTGGAAACGCATCAGGAAACCTCGGGGTCGGACGAAGCGGCCCGCCGGACGGCTGCGGCCACGGTCTCGCGTACGGACGGGAAGTCGGGATGGGTGCGCGGATCGGCCGCGCGCGGCAGCTCCGAGGGCTGGTCGAGCACGATCGTGCCCGGCCCGCGGCTCATCACCAGCAGGCGGGTGCCCAGGTAGACGGCCTCGTCGACGCTGTGCGTGACGAACAGCACGGTCTTGCCCGTGGCCTGCCACAGCCGTCGCAGTTCCTCCTGGAGCCGCTCTCTGGTGAGCGCGTCGAGCGCGGCGAACGGCTCGTCCATCAGCAGGATCGCGGGGTCGGGCGCGAGCGCCCGGGCGATGGCGGCGCGCTGCTGCGGGCTGGGGACGAACACCTCGGGCCACAGGCGGGAGGCCGCGACCGCCCACCAGATCGCGGCCAGCAGGACCACCCCCGCCACCCGCAGCCCGACCCCACGGATCATCGTCTCCGCCCCTATTCCACAATAAGCTACTGGTTTAGTGGGAATTAAGGTAGACGATCCCTCGGGCACGCGCAAGAAGGACGGCGCGCCGGCCCCTTCGGGCGCTGTGCTGCGCGCCGAGAGACCGGCCGTGGCGGCTCCGGGGCGGGCGCGCGCGGACAAACTTCCAGTTGCTGGAAAATTCTAGTAAGAGTATATTCGCTCGCATGCAAGAGTCGCGGCGGGAGCGGAAGAAGCGGGAGACCCGGCAGCGCATCGTGTCGGCGGCCATAGCTCTGTTCGAACAACAGGGCTATGAGCAGACCACCGTGACGCAGATCGCCGCGGCGGCGGACGTCGATCCCAAGACGTTCTTCAACTACTTCCGCACCAAGGACGAAGTGCTCTTCGTCGACATGGAGCGGGACTTCGACGTGCTGGTCGGAGCCATCGCGGACCGCCGCCCCGAGGAGGGCCCCGGCGAGGTGCTGGCCAGGGCGGTCGAGCGGTACGCCGCCCACCGCCGCCCCAAGATCCCCGCCAAGGAGGCCGCGGAGCTGTCCGGCGTGACCCGGCTGGCCCTGACCACGCCGGCGCTCCAGGCCAAGGGGCTCTACCTGCTGCTCGACCTTCAGCAGCGCGTCGTCGGAGAGCTGCTGAAGGCTTTCCCCGGCCTCGACCCGATCACCGCGGCCGCGATGATCGGGGCCCTGATGGGCGCCGTCCAGCAGGCGGGCCTGGCCAGCGTCCAGCTCGGCCGGTCCCAGGAGGAGTTGTGGGAGGCCGCCCGGCACGGCGTCGAGATCGCCATGCGTGGTCTGCGCTCGGTGCCGCCGTCCACCCCGAACCCTTGACGCATCACCGCAGACAGGAGCGACGATCATGGAGGAAAGCGTCCGGCGGCTCGCCCGCGACATGCGGCGCGCCGTACGGGAAGGCCCGGAGGCGATCGCGCGGCGGCGGCGGGGTCGCCTGGCCGAGCTGGTGGCCCATGCCCGCGCTCACTCGCCCTTCTACCGCGAGCTCTACCATGACCTGCCGGAAGGGGCCGACGACCCGCAGCTGCTCCCCGTCACCGACAAGAGGACACTGATGGCCCGCTTCGACGACTGGGTCACCGACCGTGCGGTGACCCGGGAGCGAGTCGAGGAGTTCGTGGCCGATCCCGATCTGGTGGGCCACCGGTTCCTGGGCCGTTACCTGGTCACCACGACCACCGGCACCAGCGGGCAGCGCGGCCTGTTCGTGCAGGACGATCGGTGCCTGGCCGTGCACACCGCCACCGGGTTGCGCACCGGCGCCGGACTGTCGGCCCGCGACGTCCTGCGCACGCTCGCCCGCGCCGGCCGCACCGCCATCGTCACGGCGCCCGGGGGCCACTTCGCCACCCTCGCCGGACCGGCACGGGCGGCCCTGGAACGGCCGTGGCTGGGCCGGTTGATGCGGATCATCCGGACCGACCAGTCGATGGAGGAGATGGTCGACGAGCTCAACCGGTTCGATCCGGCCAGCGTCGCCGGTTTCGTCGGGCTGCTCACGCTGCTGGCAGGGGAACAGGAGGCCGGCCGGTTGCGCATCCGCCCGGCGCTCGTCATCCCCGGCGGCGAGACGCTGAGCCCGCAGACCCGGGAACGCCTGGCCGCCGCGTTCGGGGCGAAGGTCCGCGCCGCCTACGCCTGTGGCGAGTGCGGCTTCCTCACCGCCGGCTGCCGGGAGGGCTGGTACCACGTCAACAGTGACTGGGTCGTCCTGGAGCCGGTCGACGCCGACCACCGGCCGGTGCCGCCCGGGCGGCTCTCACACACCGTCCTGATCAGCAACCTCGCCAACCGGGTCCAGCCGATCCTGCGCTACGACCTCGGCGACAGCGTCCTGATGCGTCCTGACCCCTGCCCGTGCGGCAATCCGCTCCCGGCCGTCCAGGTGCAGGGGCGTGCGGCCGATCTGCTCACCTTTCCCACCGGGTCCGGCGAGCGCGTCGGCATCTCGCCCATGTCCTTCAGCACCGCGCTGGCCGTACCCGGCATGGAGCAGTTCCAGCTCGTCCAGACCGCGCCCACCGTCCTGCGGGTACGCCTGCGGGCCGCCGGCGGCGCCGACGCGGACCGCGTCTGGCAGGCCGCCCACGACCGGGCCGTCCATCTGCTCGCCGAGCACAAGGCCGGTCACGTGACGATCGAGCGCGCCGAGGAGCCGCCGGAGCAGTCGGCCGGAGGGAAGTACCGCAAGATCATCCCGCTGCCGCAGCCCTGACGGGCGCCGGACTCTCCGCCGCAACGCCCGGACAGCCGCCGGCGACGGTTCACCTACACCCTGAGGAACGCGGCACTAGGGCCTCAGGAGCAGCTCGACGACCGGGATCGTCACGTCGGGGCGGGTGATCGGCAGCCGCAGGGTCAGGGTGTCCTCCGGCAGGCCGCGCAGGTAGTGGTGGAACGGCTCCTTCGGGTCGATCTCGACGAACGGCACCTCCGAGGCGTCGTGCAGGAACTGGGCGTAGGCCACCCGGCCGCCGAGGCCGGGCAGGTGCACGTGCTGCATCGGCCACGACAGCAGGTGCAGGTAGAGCCGGTCGCCGCGTCGGGTGTAGCGGCAGTCGGGCGGGGCCTCGAACTCCGCGGGCCCTGCCCCGTGGATGGACCGGGCGTGCAGGCGCATCCACGCGCCGATCCCGCGCAGCCGTTCCAGGGCGCGCGGCTCGAACTCGCCCCGGGCGTTCGGGCCGACGTTCAGCAGCATGTTGCCGCCCTTGGACACGGTGTCGACCAGCATCTTCACCAGCAGCTCGACCGGCTTCCAGTCCTGGTTGTCGCGGTGGTGTCCCCAGCTGCCGTTGAGCGTCTGGCAGGCCTCCCACGGCCGGTGGCCGGGCACGCCGCCGGGCGGCATGACCTGCTCGGGCGTGGTGAAGTCGCCGCCGCCGAGCCCGAGCCGGTTGTTGACGAGGATGCCCGGCTGCAGCTCGCGGACCATCCGCTCCAGCTCCGCCGAACGCCACTCGTCGGGGCCCTTGGCGCCGAAGCCGCGCCCGGCGTAGGAGAAGTCGAACCACATCGTGTCGATGCGGCCGTAGCGGGTCAGCAGCTCGCGCACCTGGCCGTGCAGGTAGTCGGCGTACTTGGCGACGTCGCGTTCGCCGAGGTCCTCGTCGCGGCGGGGGTGGTAGAGGTCGTTGGGGAAGTCGGGGTGGTGCCAGTCGAGCAGGGAGTAGTACAGGCCGGTACGCAGGCCGCGCTCCCTGAAGGCGTCGAGCATGGGGGCGAGCAGGTCGCGCCGGGCCTTGAAATCGGTCAGCGCGGAGTCCCACAGGCAGAAGCCGTCGTGGTGCTTGCCCGTCACGACCAGGTACTTCATCCCGGCGTTGACGGCCTCGTCGGCCCAGGCGGCCGGGTCGTAGAGGTCGGGGTCGAAGTGGTCGAAGTAGCGGCGGTAGCGCTCGTCGTCCATCTTCTCGTACGACTGCACCCACTCGTGGCGGGCGGCCGCCGCGTAGATGCCCCAGTGGATGAACAGGCCGAACCGGGCCTGCGTGAACCAGCTCATGGGTGCACCATGACGGCCGACAGGCCGATCCTGCCGGTGCCGGTCCGCTGGATTCGCACGTACCGGCCCTCGGCGTCCACCGCGATCACGGACGGGCGCAGCGCCCGGCCCGGCAGCGGCACCCGCGTGGCCCGCTCGAAGTCGGGCGTGGCCGAGACCAGCAGCTCGGCGTCGGCCGTGGTCATGGAGGCGTCGTTCCAGATCTCCACCGTGCCGATCCGGTGCGGGCCGCCCAGGTCGACCTGCCACCAGGAGCCGGGCGCGGACGTCGTCCTGGTGTCGGTCACCGTGGAGCCGTCGAGGGCGTCGGCGGCCGCCGCGGCGCCCTCGGTGGCGGACTGGGTGGCGCTGCCCGTCCTGGCCAGGTCGGGTGCGAGCTGCTCGACCGGGCCGGGGCTCGCGCCCGCCGCCGCGACGACGGCGAGCGCCGCGTCGGGCAGCCGTTCCAGGGCGGTGTGGTTGTCCACCTGCCGCGAGCCGCGGCCGGACAGCTCCGGCGCGGTGGTGTCGGTCCAGTTGCCGGTCGCGAGGTTGTCGATGCCGTACCCGGCCCAGTTGGAGATCCACTTGTAGCCGACGCGGGTGATCACGTTGCCTTCGACGGTGATGTGGGAGCTCTGCTCGTCGAGGTAGACGCCGTTGCCGTCGCGCTCGGTGTTGCCGTACGCCGACCGGTTGAGGTAGTTGCCGGAGATCACCGTGCCGGGCTGCGGGCCCTGGGTGTAGATCGCGCCGCCGTCGTGCTGGTCCTCGGCGACCATCATGGCGTCCACGATCCTGTTGCCGGTGATCCGGTTGTCGCGCATGTCCGGGTTCTGGGCCACTGGCTGGTTCCAGCCCCACCCGACCGACACGCCCGAGTACGGCAGCTTCTCCAGCGTGTTGTGGTCCACGCGCAGCCCGGACTCGTAGCCCGCCCAGACGCCCACCGCGTCGGTGAACTCGCGGCCGGTCCAGGTGATGGTGTTGCGGGCCACCGTGTTGCGCTCGCCGCGCAGCTCGGCCGGGGGATTGGGCTCGGTGTCGCCGACGTAGACCGCGCCCGACGACAGGTCGGTGAACGTCGAGCCGGTGACCGCCGAGTCCTTGGTGCCGCCCTCCAGGATCACGCCGGCGCCGCCGAGGCGCGCGAACGCGGCGCCCTCGACGGTCACGTCCCGGCCGCCGCGCACGACGACGGCCGCGGCCGGCTTGGTGTAGAAGCGGCCGGCGTGGTCCTCGGGGCCGGTCGCGCCGGTCAGGGTGAGGCCGCCCTGCGTGCCCGCGTACCCCTCGGCGGTGTCCGGCTGCCGGTAGGCGGCGTGCTCGAAGCCCAGCCCGGCGATCCTGACCCGCCTCGCGCCCTCCAGGCGCAGCAATGTCTCGGTGGCGGGCGCGATCACGTCGTCCAGTCGCTCGCCCGCCCGGGGCAGGTAGGAGACGGTACGGGCGGTCCGGTCGAAGACGAACTCGCCCGGCTCGTCGAGCAGCTCGGCGGCGTTCTCGAAGAAGGACACCTTGGAGTACCGGGAGGAGTCGACCGTCGTCGAGTCCCACGCGGGCCCGGTGCGGCCGGTGCCGCTCGCGGAGTTCGTCCAGCACGGCTGGACGAAGGTGATCACGTCGCCGTCCACGCGGTCGATCCTGCAGCGGTAGTTCCGCCACCTGACCTTGATGACCGCCTCGGCGTTCGCCGGGTCGGCCCAGCCCGCGACCCCGCTCTTCACCGCGCCGGTCATGCCCGTCTTCGTCGCGTCGCAGGTCGCGGCCGGGCACGACCCGCCGCGTGCCCGGACCGCGCGTACGCCGCCGACGAACAGCTGCCGGGGCGAGAGGCCCTCGGGAACGGGCGCGACCTGGAGGCGTCCCTCCTGCCGCCAGCCGGTGATCGGCACGCCGCCGGACAGCACCGGACGAGCGCCGGGGGCGGCGGTCCAGGTCACCGTGTGCCCGTCGGGGCCGGAGTCGCGCCGGTCCAGGACGAGCGGCGCGGCCATCCGGTAGACGCCGCCCGCCAGGCGGACCTCGACGTCGCGGTCCATGCCGCCGGCCAGGGCCTCGCGGACCTTGTCCCGCGCGGTCTCCAGGGAGCACGGGTTGACCTGGTTGCAGGCCGCGGACCGGCCGTCCGGGGCGACGTGGAAGACCTTCGGGGCCGGGGCGGCCGCAGGGGGCGCGGGGGGCGCGGGGGGCAGGGCCAGGGTCAGGGCGAGGGCGATCGCGGCGTTCACATTCCCTCCAGCGGGGGGTTCTGGGTGCCGAAGAGCCAGGCGCGCAGGAAGCCGTCCAGGGCGGGACGGTGGGCGGTGGCGGCGGCGTGGGTGATGAAGTCCTCGGTGGAGGCGTTGCCGTCCTTGTTGCGCTGCACCCATCGGCGCATGATCCGGTCGAACGTCTCCTCGCCGACCTCGGTGCGCAGGGCGTACAGGACGAGGGCGCCGCCGTCGTAGATGTTGTAGCCGCCGAGGCCCTTCGGCCTGCCGGGCGGGCCGTCCTTGGCGCGGACCTCGTCGAGCTTGGCGTACACGCCGCGCATCTTGTCGGCCAGCGGCTGGCCGCCGTGCTCCTGCGCCCACACGGCCGCGTAGTAGACGGCCGGGCCCTCGTTCAGCCAGGCGTCCTGCCAGGTGGCGGGGGTCACCGAGTCGCCGAACCACTGGTGGACGAGCTCGTGCACCATCGTGTTGGAGTACGTGGGCCGGTCGAACCACCCGGTGCCGAACAGCGACAGCGTCTGGTTCTCCAGCGCGTCGCTGTACCCCGGGTAGATGTGCACCCCGTACGTGGAGAACGGGAACCGGCCGAACCTGGCCTCCGCCCAGGCGATCTGGGCGCCGGTCTCGGCGGCGATCGGCGCGTACCTGGCCTCCTGGCCCTGGGGGACGACGTGCCGCAGCGGGAGCGCGTGCGGGCCGGTGCCGTAGACGTACGTGCCCTTGACCACGGCGAGGCCGATCAGCTCCGAGGCCATCGGCTCGCGCTCCTCGAACGTCCACGTGCCGCCGTCGCGGCCGGTCAGCTCGCCGTTGGCGGTGGCGACGTACCCCTCGGGGGCGGTGACGCGGAAGGTCCAGGTGGCCTTGTCCGACGGATGGTCGTTGACGGGGAAGAACGTGTCGGCCCTGCTGGACTGCGCGGCGGCGGCGAACCCGCCGTCGGGGCCGAAGCGCCAGCCGGTCAGGCCCGCGCGCGGCGCCTTGCCGTTGCCGTGGAAGCGCACCTCGGCCTCGAACGGGACGTGCTCGCGCAGCGGCTCGGCGGGCGTGACGGTCAGCTCCTGACCGCTCTGCCCGGGGGAGAGCGCCCAGGTGGCGGGCTCGCCGTCGACGGTGACGGCGTCGATCACGTGCCCGTCGGTGTCGAGGTTGAAGGACGACAGGGCCTGGGTGGCCTTCGCGGTGAACCGTACGACGCCGGAGAAGTCGTAGGTGACCGGGGTGAAGTCGAAGGAGACGTCGTAGTGGCGCACGTCGTAGCCGCCGTTGCCGAGCGTCGGGAACAGCGGGTCGCCGACCCCGGGCGAGCCCGGCGACGGGGGTACGGCGGCGGCGGTGCCGAGCAGCGCGGCCGCGACGAGGGCGATGACGGTCCGCTTCATGGTCAGCCCGCCTTCGGTGACTGCTTGAGTGCTTCCTCGAACTCGGCGCGGGCCTGGTCGCCGCCCTGCGCCCGCCAGTCCTTGACCAGCTTGTCCAGGTCACTCAGCGGCGCCCGCCCGGCCACGATGGAGGTCACCCGGTCGGTGCGCATGGTGTACAGCGACTCGTACTTGTTCTCGTTGGCGGGGGAGTACAACCCGACCGTCGGGTCCTCCACGCCCACGGCGATCATCTTGCCGATGGCGTCGTGCATGATCTTCACGGCCTCCTTCGAGGAGGAGTCGAACAGCGCCTGCGTCGGCGCGGCGACGAACTTCCACGGCACGGCGGTGTCCCGCCCGCCCTGCTCGGTCAGCACCGGCGCGCCCTTGGCGTCGCGCGTGTGGTCGGTGCCCTCCAGGCCGTAGTTGAACAGCGTGTACTCCTCGCTGCCGAACGGCGAGGCGAAGAAGTCGGCCACCCGCAGCAGTTCCTTGGCCCGCTGCTCGTCGCTCTTCTTCAGCATGGTGATCGAGACGACGATGTTGTTGAGGAACGCCTTGGCCTTCGGGCCGACCGGCGTGAGCGGCCGCGGATCGGCCGTCGGGTCGATCTTCTTGGACGTCTGCAGGTAGCCGGTGGGCCCGAGGTAGGCGGGCAGGCCGTCGTAGACCATCGCGGCGTGGCCGGAGTTGAACTCGTTCTTGCGCTTGAGGCCGTCGAAGCCCTCCGAGCCGGGGTAGATGACGCCCGCCTCGCGGAGCTTGCGGACGTACTCGACGGCCGCCTTGTACTCCTCGGTCTCGATGGCGTGGACGAGCCTGCCGTTCTCCAGCCGCCAGCCGTTGGGGGCGCCGAACAGCTGCGAGAAGATCGACAGGCCGTACACGCCGCCGACCATGGTGAGCACGCCCCACTGGTTGTCCTTGGGCCTGGTCACCTCCTTGAGCAGCTCGAACAGGCGGTCCATGTCGGAGACCTGCGCCAGGTCGGCGACGCCCGCCTTCGCGAACATGTCGGCCCGGTAGAAGCCGAGCCCGCCGACCATGTTGCGCGGGATGGGGATGCCGTACAGCTTGCCGCCGACGATGCCCTGCTTCCAGAACACCTGCGGGATCGCCGCCAGGTTCGGGTACTCCTTGACCGCGTCCCCGCCGAGCAGCGCCGTCAGGTCGGTGCACTGGCTGGCCGCGAACGCGGGCAGGTTGTTCACCCCCTGCGACTGGATGTAGGTGAACATGTCGGGCAACGTGCCGCCCGCGACCATCGTGTTGAACTTCGTCGGCCAGTCGTCGGACGAGACCGCCTGCACGTCGGCCGTCCCGCCGAGCCGCTTCTCCACCTCCTGCCACGCCGGGTTCTCCGCGCGGCCGGGCGGCGGCGGTAGGAACGTCTGCACCGCGATCTTCACGGTCCCGCCCGACATCGGCGGCTTGGCGACGGCCCTGAACAGCTTGTCCGGATAGGTGAAGTAGCCCTCGGGCACGCCCGTGGGGCTGCCGGGCAGGTCGGGGGTGAGCGTGCCGGCCGGCGGCGTGTACGTCGGCAGCTTGATGGTCAGCCCCTGCGCCTTGGCGGCGGGCGCGGCGGACCCGCCACCGCAGGCCGCGAGGGCGGAGGAGGCGACGACACCCGCCGCCGTGGCGGCGCCGAGCCGGAGGAAACCTCGGCGCGAGACGCTTTCTCTCATGGGATCTTCCTTGGGGGGTTGGGGGGTCAGCCTTTGACGGCGCCGGTGAGCACGCCCTTGGTGAAGTAGCGCTGCAGGAAGGGGTAGACGAGCAGGATGGGCACGATCGCCACCACGAGCACGGCCATCTGGACCGCCTGCACGGGCGCCGGCGCCTCGGCGGCCGTCACGGTCTCCATCGAACGGCCCTGCAGGACGAACGTGCGCAGGATCAGCGGGAGCGGGAACTTGTCGGAGTCGTCGAGGTAGAGCAGGGCGTTGAAGAAGGCGTTCCAGTAGCCGACGGCGTAGAACAGCGAGATCACCGCGAGCACCGCCTTCGACAGCGGCAGCACGATCCGTACGAGGATGCCGAAGTCGCCCGCGCCGTCGATGCGGGCGCTCTCCAGCAGCTCGCGCGGCAGCCCCATGAAGAACGAGCGCAGCACGACCAGGTTGAACGCGCTCACCAGGCTCGGCAGGATCAGCGCGCCGAACGAGTCGATCAGGCCGACCTGCTTGACCAGCAGGAAGTTGGCGATCAGGCCCGGGTTGAAGAGCATGGTCAGCAGGGCGACCATCAGGATCCAGCGCGAGCCGGTCACCTCGCGGCGGCTCAGCCCGTACGCCATGCCGATGGTGGCGAGCATGCTGGCGAGCGTGCCGACGGCCGTCACCAGCACGCTGACCAGCAGCGCCCGCGTCACCACCCCGCCGCTGAGGATCGTCGAGTACGCCGCCAGGCTCGGCGCGGACGGGACCAGCACGAACCCGCCCGCCCGCGCGATGTCGGACTCGGCCGACAGGCTGGTGCCGATGACACCGACGAAGGGGTAGGCCACCAGCAGGACGACCGCGGTGAGGATCGCGCCCTTGAGGATCAGGCCGGGCGTGGAGGGCCGCTCCATCCAGGCCGGTCGGCTACTTGTCGCCACCGCGGTACACCCCCTCGTGGCCGAACAGGTGGGCCACCTTGTTCGCGCCGAGCACCATCGCGGTGCCGACGATGGTCTTGACCAGGCCGACCGCGGCCGCGGGCCCCCACTGGCCGTCCTTGACGCCGTTGAAGTAGACGAACGTGTCCAGCACCTCGCCCGCCTCGGGGCCGACGTTGTCGCGCTGGAGCAGGATCTGCTCGAAGCCGACGGACAGGATGCTGCCGAGGTTGAGGATCAGCAGCAGGACGATGATCGGCGTGATGCCGGGCAGCGTGACGTGCCACAGGCGGCGCCAGCGGCCCGCGCCGTCCATGGCGGCGGCCTCGTACAGGTCCTGGTTGATGGCGAGCAGGGCGGCGAGGAAGATGATCGTCGCCCAGCCGGCGTCCTTCCAGATCACCTGCAACGTCACCAGCAGCGGGAAGACGTCGGGATCGGTCATCATGTCGTAGCGCGGCAGGCCGGCGCTCTGCAGGAAGTTCGGCAGCGCGCCCGCGCCGCCGAGGATCTGCTGGAACACCGAGACGATGATCACCCAGCCGATGAAGTGCGGCAGGTAGACCACGCTCTGCACGAACCTGCGCACCCTGTCGCTGACCACGCTGTTGAGCAGCAGTGCGAGGGCGATCGGTGCGGGGAAGAAGAGCACGAGCTGGGTGAGGGTGATCTTGAGGGTGTTGCCGAGGGCGTTCCAGACGCCGGGGTCGCCGAAGACGGTGGCGAAGTTCCGCAGCCCCACCCAGGCGCTGTCGATGAAGCCGATGTAGGGCTGATATTCCTTGAACGCGACCACGTAGCCGAACAGCGGCCCGTAGTGGAAGACCAGGAAATAGATCAGCCCGGGCAGCGTCAGCAGGAGCATCACCCGGTCGCGCCGGAGGCGCCGCCACAGCGAGAGCCTGCGCGGCCTCTCGCCGGACGACGACGCTGTCCCGGCACGGGGGGCGTCGAGGGTAGCGGTCATGCGCTGGGTCCTTCCAGTTGGCGAGGAAGCTAGTAAGCGCTTTCATGCTTCGTCAAGCCCTTGACCGGAAGTCATGCCGTTCTCCGCCAGACTCCTTGACCTTTGCGCAGGTGAAGCCCTAGCGTGCCGCAGCAGTGCGTAGAACGCGCTTACTATCGGGAGATGGACGTGGGCAGACAAGAGGCGCCGGTGAGACCTCCGCACACCCGGCCGAGACCGCGCGCCGTGCTGGCGATGGCGCCTGGGGTGCGCGAGGAGGTGTTCGGGCACGGGGCCCTGCGCCGCCTCGGTGAGCTGACCGAGCTCCACGACCAGGTGCTGCACGAGGTCGGCTCGCCGGACGCCCTGCGCGCGCTGGCCGGGGCCGAGGTCCTGGTGACCGGCTGGGGCTGCCCGAAGATCGACGCCGGGCTGCTCGATCGCGCCCCCGGCCTGCGCCTCGTCGCGCACGCGGCGGGCACGGTCAAGACCTTCCTCGACCCGGCCGTCCTGGAACGCGGCGTCCGGGTCTGCAGCGCGGCCGACGCCAACGCGGTGCCCGTCGCCGAGTTCACCTTCGCCGCCATCGTCTTCGGCGCCAAGCGGGCCTTCACCCTGGCCCGCCGCTACCGGGAGCGCGGCACCCGGCGCGACTTCTCCGGCCTGCCCTGGCTCGGCACCCGCGGCATCACGGTCGGCCTGGTCGGGCTGTCCAGGATCGGCCGGCGCGTCATGGGGCTCCTCGGCGGCCTCGACGCGGACGTGCTGGTCTACGACCCGTACGCCGACCCCGCCGGGATCGCCGAGCTCGGCGGCACGGCCGTCGACCTCGACACCCTGGTCAGGCGGTCGCACGTGGTCAGCCTGCACGCCCCCGAGACCCGCGAGACCCGCCGCATGCTCGACGCCAGGCGGCTGTCGATGCTCCGCGACGGCGCCGTCGTCGTCAACACCGCCCGCGGCGGCCTGGTCGACACCGACGCGCTGGTCAAGGAGGTACGCAGCGGCCGGCTCGACGCGATACTTGACGTCAGCGACCCCGAGCCGCTCCCGGCCGGCCATCCGCTGTTCGACCTGCCCAACGCGTTCGTGACCCCCCATCTGGCGGGCGCGCAGGGCAACGAGCTCGGCAGGCTGGCCGAGTCCACGCTCGGGGAGATCGCCCGTTACGCCGCCGGGCTGCCGCTGCTGCACGAGATCGATCGCGGCGAGCTCGACCGAATGGCATGATCGACAGCGAGGAGGTGCCGGTGACCGAGCCGAGCCTGGCGACGATGGCCGACGTGGCGAAGCGCGCGGGCGTCTCCAGCGCGACCGTGTCCCGGGTGATCAACGGCAACTACCCGGTCTCGGCGGTGACGCGCCAGCGGGTCGAGCGGGCCATCGCCGAGCTGGGCTACGTCGCCAACGCCCACGCCCGCGCCCTGGCCGGAGCCACCAACAGGACCGTCGGGATCATCATCAACGACGTGATCGACCCCTTCTACGCCTACATCGCCCGGGGCGTCGAGCGCGAGGCCACCAGGCACGGCCGCCTGTGCATGGTCTGCTGCACCCACGGCAGCCACGAGAAGGAGCTCGCGCTCATCGACCTGCTGCACGAGCAGCGGGCCGACGCCGTCATCCTGGTCGGCGGCGCGTACGAGGACCGCGCCTACGCCGCCCAGGTCGCCCGCCGGGCCCGCGCGCTGCATGCCAGCGGCTCCACGCTGGTGCTGTGCGGCCGGCCGTCGCTCGGCGACGACGTGCCGACCCGGGTCGTCGAGTACGACAACGAGGGCGGCGCCTTCGCGATCACGGACCACCTCATCACGCAGGGGCACCGGAAGATCGTCTTCCTGGGCGGGCCGCCGAGCCTGTCCACGACCGTCGCGCGGCTCGCCGGGCACCGGCGCGCGCTCGCCTTCCGCGGCCTGCCCTACGACAAGGGGCTGATCCACCTCGGGCAGCTCAACCGCAGGTTCGGCTACGACAGGATCCGCGCGCTGCTGGCCGACAAGCTCGACTTCACGGCGCTGTTCTGCGCCAACGACACGGTCGCGGCGGGCGCGATGCAGGGGCTGGAGCTCGCGGGCGTGCCGGTGCCGGAGGCGGTCTCGGTGGTGGGCTACGACGACGTGCCGATAGCGCAGGAGCTGCGGCCGCAGCTGACGACCGTGCGCATCCCGCTGGAGGAGCTGGGCCGCCAGGCCGTACGCCTCGGCCTCGACGTCGGGGACGACGACGACTACCTCTCGCCCGTGCAGACGATGGCCAAGGTCGGCACGAGCATCGTGGTCAGGGCCTCGGTCGCGCCGCTGCCGTAGGAAGCGCTTACTGATCATGGCTCGGGATTGCGGCGTGGAGCAGGGATAGAAAGCCGCAGAAAGATCTAGTAAGCCCTTGACCGGCATAGTAAGCGCTTACACAATCCCTGCCATGACCCCCCTCACACGCAGAACCTTTCTCGGCACCTCCCTCGGCGCGGCCGGAGCGGTGACGGGCGCGGCCCTGCTCGGCTCCCGCCCGGCCCTGGCGCGCACGGCCGGCCAGGAGGCACGGCACACCGTGACGCTCAGGGCCAGGCCCGCGGCCGAGGGCGAACGCCTCCGGCTCCAGCAGGCGCTCAGGACCACCGAGTTCCACCCCACCCGCGTCCACCTGCCCGCCGGCACCCCGATGGCCGTCGAGGTGACCGCCCCCGACGGGGTGCTGCCCACCCTGTACGTCGGCGCACCCGACACCCACGCCGACGTCGCGTACAAGAACCCACGCGCCTACCGGCTCACCGAGGGCGTCACCACTGTGACCGACCCCGGCGGCGGGCTCGTCTACCTGGCGCTGACCGGCGACGGGCAGCGCGCCAGGGTCAAGTTCCTGTCGGGCGGGGTGCGCGTGCCGACGTTCACGCTGGGGGAGAGCACCGAGGCCGAGTTCCAGTCCCAGCTCGACACGCTGACCGCCGCACCGCAGGCCGAGCTGGTCTCGCCGCACGCCATCGTCACGATCACCCGCGACGGCATGCTCGCCTGGCGCGACCAGGACCACGGGGAACTGCTCCGGCTCCTGGAGACGATCATCGCCTCGCACGCCGCGATCTCCGGCCTGTCCGCCGCCGAACGTTCCCCGCTGCCCTTCCACCTCGTCGAGGCCCCGCGCATGCCCACGGGCGCCGGCGCGTACGCCACCCACGGCTGGACCGCCTACCCGCGCACCTACCTCGACCGGCTCATCGCCGTGGACGGGCTGCGCACCCGGGGCTGGGGCGTCTACCACGAGCTCGGGCACCAGCACCAGCAGATGGCCTACAAGCCGGAGGACCTGACCGAGGTGACGGTCAACGTCTACGCGCTGGCCGCGCAGCGCACGCTGGCGCAGCCGTCCAACCTCACCAGGCCCGACGCCAGGACGGGGCTCACGCCGTACCAGAGCGCGCTGGCCAAGCTGCCCGCGGCCGACTTCCGGAAGCTGGGGGCGTACGAGAAGCTCGTGCCGTTCCGGCAGCTCGAACTGGCCTTCGGCGAGGACTTCCACCCGCGCCTGCACCGGCTGGTCCGCGAGGAACGCCCGGCCTCCGACTACACCGAGTCGGCCAAGCGGTGGGGCTACCTCGCGATCTACACCTCGCGGATCGCGGGGGCCGACCTGTCGGGCTTCTGGACCCGCTGGGGCGCGCCGCTGACCGCCGAGTACCTGGCCCGGGTCGCCGCCCTCGGCCTCCCGGCCCCCGCCGCCGACCCCTCGACGCTCACCGACTAGGAGCCCCCATGCCCTCTGCCCGCCCCACCCCCACACCCCCTGACGGGACCTCCGCCCGTCCCGCCTCGCCGTCCTTCGACGGGGGTTCCGCCCGTCCTGCCCCGGCGCCCCTTGACCGGGCCTGCGCCGGTCCCGTCGCCGCGTCCCTCGATGGGACGCCCGCTCGCCTCGCCCCGGCGAACCCCGATGGCACGTCCGCCCGTCCTGCCCCGGCGGCCCCCGGGCGGGCTTCCGGCCCGTTCCCCGCTGGGGGGCTTTCCCGCAGGGGCGTGGTCGTGGGGTTGGCCGCGGCCGGGGGCGTGGCGTTGCTGGGCGTCCCCCGGGTCGCGGCCGCCGAGGTGCGGCGGGTCGCGGTGCCCGGGGCGCGTAGGGCCGTGGTGCTGCGGGGGCGGCCGGCGGCGGAGGCGGAACGGCTGCGCATGCAGACCGTCTACCGTACGACCGAGTTCGTGCCGACCGGCCTGTACCTGCCGCCCGGACGCCCCCTCACCCTGGAGGTACGTGCCCCCGACGGCCCCCGGCCCACCCTGCACGTCGGCGCCCCCGACACCAACCCCGACACCGCCTACCGGTACCCGCGCGCCCACCCGCTCACCGAGGGCGTCAACACGGTCACCGACGCGGGCGGCGGCATGGTGTATCTGTCGTTCACCGGTGACCGCAGGGCGAACGCGGTCGTGCGGTTCGGGCCGGAGGGCGTCCCTGCGCCGACGTACGTGCTGGCGCCGAGCAGCGGCTGCGGCGACCCCGCGCTGGCGACGCGGGCGGCGTGGCAGGGCCGCCCGGCCTTCGCCGCGCCCGTGTTCGCGCCCGAGGGCACCACGGAGGCCGAGTTCCAGGCGCAGGTGGACGCGTTCACCCAGGCGCCCTTCGTCGAGCTGGTCTCGCCGCAGCTGATCGTGACCGTCCGGCGCGAGACCTTCCTCCAGGTGCGCGACCAGGACCACGCCCAGCTCATGACCCTGCTGGAGCAGGTCGAGGACGTCGAGGCGGCGATCTCCGGCCTGGACGGCTCCGCCCCGCTGCACGCCCCGACCCCGCTCGGCCGGCACCTGGTCAACGTACGCCCCGAATACGGCCCCAAGTCCACCGCGTACGCCACCCACGCCTACACCGCCTACTACGACGCGTACGCCACGACCCGCCTGCTCCTGCCCGACAAGGTGCGGACCACCGGCTGGGGCGTCTACCACGAGCTCGGCCACCAGCACCAGCAGATGGCCTGGCGGCCGGGCGAGCTCACCGAGGTCACGGTCAACATCTACAGCCTGGCCGTGCAGCGGCGCTTCGGCATGCCGTCCAACCTGGTGACCAACAACGCCTACGAGACGGCGCTCGCCAAGCTGCCGGCCGCCGACTACGCCGGGCTCGGGGCGTTCGAGAAGCTGGTGCCGTTCCGGCAGCTCGAACTCGGGTTCGGCGACGACTTCTACCCCAGGGTGCACCGGCTGGTCAGGGAGGAGACGCCGCCGTCGTCCTCGGGGGACTCGGCGCGGCGCTTCACGCTGATGGCCCTGTACTTCAGCCGCGTCGCCGGACGCGACCTCACCGGGTTCCTGCGCGCGTGGGCGTTCCCGATCCCGGAGAGCGGGTACGCCGAACTGGCCGCGCTCGGCCTGCCCGCGCCGGACGCCGACCTGACCCGGCTGAGCGAGCGATGACCAGCCGCCGCGCCTTCCTCGGCGCCGTCGCCGCCGCGCCCCTGCTCACCGCGACCCCGGCCCGGGCCGGAACCATCCGCCGCACAGCGGCCTCGGGGGCGGACGTACCAGCGGGTCCCGCCGACTTCGCCGCGCTCCGGGCCAAGGCGGCCGAGCTGATCACGGGCGGCGACCTCGACCCCCGCGACCCGGCCTTCGCCGCGCCGCTGGCCCGCCTGGACGCGGCCGCCTCGGCGTACCGGACGTCGATGAACCTGGCTCCCGGACGTACGCACCTGTGGCCGGACCTCCCGCTGACCGGCGTGTCCGGCGACATCGCGACCAGCCACCAGCGCCTGCGCGCGCTCGCCACCGCCTGGGCGAGCCGCGGCTCGGCCCTGTACGCCGACGAGACCCTGGCCGCGCAGATCATCGGCGGCCTCGACCTCCTCTACGAGCGCGCCTACAACGAGGGCAAGCGCGAGACCGGCAACTGGTGGCACTGGGAGATCGGCGCCCCGCGCGCGCTGATGGACACCTGCGTGCTCATGCACGACGCCGTCGACGCGGGACGGCGGGCCGCCTGGATCCGCGCCGTGGACCGCTTCTGCCCGAACCCCGACCGCCGGACGAACCTCACGAACTTCGCCGAGACCGGCGCGAACCGGGCCGACAAGGCGCTCATCGTGGCCCTGCGCGGCATCGTCGGCGAGAGCTCGGACAAGATCGCGCTCGCCCGCGACGGCCTGTCCGACCGGCGCGACGCCGGCAAGCACACCCTGTTCGGCTACGTCACCTCCGGCGACGGCTACTACGCCGACGGCTCGTTCGTCCAGCACGACGTCGTGGCCTACACCGGCTCGTACGGCGTCGTCCTGCTCCAGTCGGTGAGCGCGATCCTCGGCCTGCTCGGCGGAAGCGCCTGGCAGGTGGACGATCCGGCGGTGCGGGTCGTGCTGGACGCGGTGGAGCGCACGTACGCGCCGTGGATCCACGACGGGCTGATGATGGACAGCGTGCGCGGGCGGGCGGTGTCGCGGCAGTTCAACCGGGACCACGACGCGGGCCGCGACACCGTGGACGCGATCCTGCGCCTGGCGGCCGGCGCGGGGGAGCCGTACGTGGCGCGGTTCCGCGAGCTGGCCAAGGGATGGATCGCGCGCGGCCGGTTCCTGGAGGGCGCGGACGTCGCGGCCACCGCGAGGGCCGTCGCCGTGCTCGCCGACGACGCGGTCGCCGCCGCGCCCCGGCCGAGCGGCCACCACGTGTTCGCCGACATGGACCGCGTCGTGCACCGCCGCCCCGGCTGGTCGTACGCGATCAGCCTGTCGTCGAAGCGGATCGCCCTGTACGAGTGCGGCAACGGCGAGAACTACCGGGCCTGGTACCAGGGCGACGGCGCGACGTACCTCTACCTCGACGCCGGCCACTACAGCGACGGCTACTGGCCCACGGTCGACTCCCACCGGCTCGCCGGGACCACCGTCGACACCCGCCCGCGCGACCCGGCCGTCTCCTCCGGCGGCACCGGCACGTTCCGCCCGAAGAACGCCTGGGCGGGCGGCGCCACCGCGGACGGGTACGGCGTCGCCGCGCTCGACCTGATGGCCGTGGGGACCACGCTCACCGCCCGCAAGACCTGGGTGTGCCTCGACGACGCCGTCGTCTGTCTCGGCGCCGGGATCACCAGCGCCGACGGCCGGGTGATCGAGACGGTCGTGGAGAACCGGCGCACCTCCGCCCCGCTCACCACCGGCGACGGCTGGGCGCACCTCGAAGGCGTCGCCGGGTACGTCTTCCCGTCCGGCCACCGGCCGCGCTCGCTCACCGAGCGCCGTACCGACACCTGGCGGTCGATCAACGACGGCGCGAGCACGCAGGGCACGGACGCCACCGCGACCTGCGACTACACCACCCTCTGGCTCGACCACGGGATCAGCCCGTCCGGCGCGGACTACGCCTGGGTCATGCTCCCGGGGGCCACGCCCGACCGGACGCGCGACTTCGACCGTGCCGAGATCCTGGCCAACACCCCGACCGTGCAGGCGGTGCGCGCGCACGGGCGCTCGGCGGGCGGCGGCGAGCTGTTCGCGGCCACGTTCTGGGCGGCGGGGAGGGCGGGTGGGGTGTCGGCCTCGGCTCCCTGCGCGGTCCTGGTCCGGCGGGCGGCGGGACGGACGACCGTGGCGGTCTCCGACCCGGGGCGTACGGTGGCGGCGGTGACGCTCGTGCTTCCCCATCCCGCGCACGCCCTGGTCAGGGCCGACGACACCGTCTCGGTCACGACGGGCGAGCGGCCCTCCGTCACCGTCGATCTGGCCGGCTCCCGAGGCCGGTCCCACACCGCCGTCCTCGCCGTCGGCAAGAAAGGCTGAACGTTGATCCCTCCGTACCTGTCGCTGCCGCCGACCGACCGCGTGCTCTCCTCGCGCACCGGCTGGACCCGCGCGCACTGGGAAGCTCTCGCCGACCGGCTGCTCGGGGCGGTGACGCCGCACGCCTCGCCCGGTTTCGCGCAGATCCGGCTGCCGGGCCGGGCGAGCTGGTCGGGCGTGGCGCTCGACGGGCTGGAGGGGTTCGCGCGCACGTTCCTGCTCGCCGCGTTCCGCCTCGCGGGCGCGGCGGGCGACGTCCCCGACCTCGCCGAGCGGTACGCCAGGGGCCTCGCGGCGGGCACCGACCCCGGCAGCGGCGAGGCGTGGCCCGAGCTGACCGACTGCTCGCAGCAGATGGTGGAGGCCGCCTCGATCGCGGTCGCGCTGCACGAGACCCGGCCGTGGCTGTGGGACCGGCTCGACGACGGCGTACGGGACCGGGTCGCCCACTGGCTCGGCGGCTTCGTCGGCAAGCGCACCTGGGACAACAACTGGATGTTGTTCCAGACGGTGACGGAGGAGTTCCTGAAGTCGGTGGGCGGGCCGTACGAGCAGCGGGAGATCGACCGCGGCCTGGACCGCATCGAGGACTGGTACGCCGGCGACGGCTGGTACACCGACGGCGGCTCGCGCAACTTCGACTACTACTGCGGCTGGGCGCTGCACCTGTACCCGCTGCTGTGGACCCGCATGTCGGGCGACGCGGAGCGGGCCGGCGTGTACACAAGCCGCCTGCACGAATTCCTCACGACATATCAGCATTTCTTCGGTGCGGACGGCGCGCCCGTCCATCACGGCCGCTCGCTCGCCTACCGCTTCGCCGCCCTCGCGCCCGTCTGGCTGGGCGCGCTCGCCGGCGCCACCCCGCTCGCGCCGGGCCAGACCAGGAAGCTCGCCTCCTCCGTGGCGCGCCACTTCGCCGAGCGCGGCGTGCCGGGCCCCGACGGGCTGCTCTCCCTCGGCTGGTACGAGCCGTTCCTGCCGGTGACGCAGGCGTATTCGGGGCCCGCGTCGCCGTACTGGGCGTCGAAGGGGTTCCTCGGGCTGCTGCTGCCGCCGGACCACCCGGTGTGGACCGAGCGCGAGCAGCCGCTGCCCATCGACGAGCACGACGTCGTCGCGGCCGTCCCCGCCGCCGGGCTGCTCCTGCACGGCACCCGGCACGACGGGATCGTCCGCCTGCTCAACCACGGCAGCGACCACGGCGCGCCGCCCGACGACCCGCACTACGCCAAGCTCGCCTACTCCACCCGCACCGCCCCCGAGGCGGCCGAGCACGCCTGGGCTCGCGATCTCGACAACCACCTCGCGCTGGTCGGGCCCGGCGGCATCCCCTCGCGCCGTACCGCGATCACGCCGCTGACGTGCGCGGACGCCACCGCCTCCTCCTCCCATCGGACCGCGGGCGGCGCGCTCGTCACCAGCACCTCGGTCGTCCGCGGCCCCTGGGAGCTCCGCGTCCACGAGATCGCCGATGGCGAGGGCAGCGGTGAGGGCGGCGGTGAGGGCGGCGGCGAGGGCAGCAGGGAGGGCTGCGTGCGTGAAGGTGGGTTCGCCGTGGCCGGGGACGTGCCGCCGACCGTGGCGACCGGGCGCGGATGGGCGATGGCGCGCCGCGCGGACGGCCTCACCTCCGCGATCGTCGCCCTGTACGGCTGGCGGCGGGCGAGCGTCGAGCGCGAGGTCGAGTCCAACGCGTTCGGCCCGCACTCTGCCGTCCCGTGCCTGCACGCCGACGAGCCCGGCCTGCACGTCTCTCTGGTCGTGCTCTCCGGCGACGCCGTGCACCCGGCCGCCCTCCGCGACGCGATCACCGTGGACGTCTCCGCCCGCGAGGTCGTCATCGGCTTCCCCGACGGC
Source organism: Nonomuraea sp. NPDC003560 (assembly GCF_042878785.1). Taxonomy (NCBI): domain Bacteria; kingdom Bacillati; phylum Actinomycetota; class Actinomycetes; order Streptosporangiales; family Streptosporangiaceae; genus Nonomuraea; species Nonomuraea sp. NPDC003560. The sequence goes on from NZ_JBIAOF010000002.1 coordinate 1,083,317, forward strand.
ACGTCCACGACCTTGACACGGTCTCCTGACCCGGACCGCAGTGCTTCATGATCGCAGGCCCCGGTGGCCGGCGACGCCCTCACCGCGTCACCCGGCCACGTCAGCGGCTCGGAGATCCAGAACCTCCTGAACACGGTCGGCGCGGCCTTTCCGCGTTCTCCTGGGGGACACATGTGGGGACAGACCTGGTTTCGCATGGCTGCGTGATCATGCAGAGCTCGGGCTGAGGTGCTTGCCGGCAGGCACGATGGTTGCGCCGAGGTGCTTGCGTGGTTGCTGTTGGTGACGGCTGCGCCCTCGGAAGCACCAGCGGGGCTGGTCCTTTCGAGGGTGAGCAGGCGCATCGCCGACGCGGCGGTTCTTGATGACGGTGTCGGGCAGGCCGGCGGCGTCAGAGCCTGGCTTTCGGTGGGGCCGGGGCGTTGACGCGGATGCCGTCGCCGGCCAGTTCCAGCGCCCCAGCTGCGGGTGAGTTGTTCGAGGACGGCCTTGGATGCGGCGTAGTGAGCGGCGCCGGGCAGCGGCAAGAACCCGCCCGGCCTGCGGGCGGCCCTGCGAGGGCGTCATGGTTTCAAGGGCGGGACCGTCTCGATGATCTCTTCGACGGCTTTGGCGCGCAGCTGCGAGCCGGACAGGCCAGGATGTCTCCGGCCTACAGAGTCCTCCCACACCTTGGCCAGCCCCGGGCGGACCTCCAGCCAGACCAGAGCCATCCCCACCATCTTGGGCCGGAAGTCGTCGGGCTCGATCCCCGCGGGGTTCACCATCAGGACGGCCTTGTCGAACGCATATATCGCCTCTTTGGGCTTCATCTCCATGGCGCGGATCACCGCCAGGTGCAGCAGCGCCCGCCAGTGCCTGTAGATGCAGGCCTTTTCGATCTCCATGGCCGCGAGGCTCTCCGAACCGGGAGTGGCAAGGCGCCTCTCAGCCTCCTGGTAGTGCTTCTCCCCATGGGCGGCGTTGGTGAGGCAGACCTCCAGGAGGCGGCGTGCCCCCTGGACCCGCACTTCCCACCGCCGCCGCTGCACGGCCGGGTCGACTTCGTCGTCGGCCGGCTTGGCTTCGGAGCCACCGGACACCAGCAGGACAAGCAGCAGCACACCCCCGAGGAGCGCCAACACACCAAGCGCCTCGTTCACATCCTCGCCCACCTCGTTCACAGTAGAGGCAGGTCCATCCCGTGTGAACCCAATCTCGTAGAGGGCAAGCAGGCAAGAAGCCCCCAGCGTCAGAGCCTTGCGCGAATCCAGACACGCACAACGGGGTTCTCCCAGGTCAGTGACTCCGCCAGTGCCGCGCCTGCTTGGCGGCTGGCGGCGCATGGGTTGACGGCACCCCTTCTTGGCGCCCTGGGTGATGACCGGGAGGACCGTGCACGGCCCCGCCGCGAGGCCCGGCCCGACGCCCTGACCTGCCGGCCCGTTTCGTGACGCGACCATGACACCGTGCGGGCGCCGTTCCAGCGGGTGCCGTGCCGCAGCGATCTCCTCAGTGTTGCGGGGACCTCAGGTAGTCGCCGTGCTCCAGGTCTTCGAGCAGGGTCGGGTTTACGGGCGACCAGCCGAGCAGCGCCTGCGTGCGGAAACTGGAGACAGGCCCGTCGAACCCGTACGCGAGGGCCATGAACGGGCTGACGAAGTGCGTGGCGGCCTCGGCGGGCGTCAGCGAGACCGCAGGCACCCCCAGGCCCCGGGCGATCACCTCGGCGATGCTCCGCAAGGTGACGCCGCTTTCGGCCACCCCGTGCAGCACGCTGCCCGCGGGCGCCTGCTCCACCGCCAGGCGGAACAGGACCGCCGCGTCGAGCCGGTGCACCGCGGGCCACCGGTTGGTGCCGTCTCCCACGTAGGCGGATACGCCGGTCTTCCGCGCGGTGGCGATGAGCATGGGGATGAAACCATGATCTTCGGGACCGTGGACGGTGGGAGCCAGGCGCACCACGGCGGCGCGTACTTGCCTGGTGGCGAAGTCCAGGCAGGCGCGCTCCCCAGCGAGGCGGAAGGCGGCGATCCCGGCGGCGTCGGGCTCGTCCTGCTCGGTGCTCTCCCGGCCGGCGGGCATGACCAGGGTGCCCGAGGTGACGACGAGCGGCTTGCCCGAGTGTTCCAGCGGCCGGCCGAGCGTCTCGATCGCCGTCCGGTCGCGCCTCATCATGTCGTCGAGATCGGAGAAGTCGCCGCCGTAGGCCAGGTGCAGGACTCCGTCGGCGGCCTCGGCGCCGCTGCGCAGGCTGTCGAGGTCGTCCAGGGAGCCGCGGTGGGGGGTGGCCCCGAGCGAGGCCAGCCGGGCGGCCGCGGCGTCCGAGCGCGCCAGAGCGGTGACGGTGTGACCGGCCGCGATGAGCTCGGTGACGACGGCGGGGCCGGTCTGGCCGGAACCGCCGGTGACGAAGACATGCATGAGACCCTCTCCCTTAACGCCAGTTACTGGCACTACGTAGCGCCAGCCGCTGACTGTAGGTAGCGCCAGTGACTGGCGTCAAGTAGCGTCAGTCACTGACGTATGCGGTATCCTGCGGAGCGTGCCACGCAGCGGAGCAGAAGCGCGCCGCCGCCTGCAGCAGGCGGCTCTGGAGCTGTACCGGGAACGCGGGTTCGACCGGACCACCACGGCCGAGATCGCCGCCCGGGCCGGCCTCAACGAACGCACGTTCTTCCGGCACTTCCCCGACAAACGCGAGGTGCTCTTCGACGGCGAAGCCGACCTGCGCGCGTCCCTGGTGCAGGCGGTGGCGGAGGCGCCCGACGGTCTCCAGCCGCTCGACCTGCTGCTCCACGCCTTCCGCAAGGTCGAGCACCTCCTTGAGGACAACCGCCCCTTCGCCGAACCACGCCTGCAGGTCATCGCGGCGACGCCGGCACTGCGCGAGCGGGACCTGGCCAAGGCCGCGTCGATCGCCGAAGCCGTGGCCGAAGCGCTGCGGCAGCGCGGTGTCGCCGACCGGTCGGCCCGCCTGGCCGCTCAGATCGGGTGGGCCACCTTCCACCAAGCGGCCCAGGCATGGATCGACGATTCCTCGCAGAGCCTGGACGCGCACCTCCTGCAAGCCTTCAGCGACCTGCGCGCCCTCTGCCGGACCACCCTGGCCGACCGGCCACCGGCACCCTCCACCAAGGCACCCCCAACGCCTGAAGCGCGCCTGCGGTGATCTCGCGGGACCGTGATCCCGACCCCGACAACAGCACCCCTGACGCCTCCCCGGACCTCACCTGCCCCGGTCTCGGGCCTGTCGCGGGCAGCCGGGTGCGCATTGCCGGCCTCTTCGGCGGCGGCCTGCACAGCACCACCCCGGACGGTTGGTGCCTCGACGTCGTCAGCCCCGAATGGCCGAACGCCCGCGTCCTGCTCTCCGCGGGCGGCGACATCTATGTTGCCACCAGCAGCGATCTCACCCTCTGGACACGGTCAACGCTCGACCTTCGGGCATGAGCGCCCGGCCTGACCTCGCCCGATCGTCCTCGGCGCCAGGCTTGCGCCAGGAACAGCTCAGAATCGCCGCCCGCCGATATTTCCATCCGTGCTGGTCAAGCGGCGTATGACTACTGTCTGCCGCGAAGAGTAACGACCCGTATCGGCTGCGGTCAGGCGGGTGCCCGCCGCCCTGGGTGGGTGGCGGGCACGGATTCGGGTCCAGGTGTCAGCGCAGGGGGAAGGCGCGGGTGGTGGTCTGTTCGACCTTGTTGCCTTCGGTGTCCCAGGCTTCGGCCTTGAGGGTTACGGCGCCCTTCGTATCCGCGAGGGCGGGGTAGGTGAGTGTGGTGGTGTAGACGCCGGAACGTACCCGGCGGACCTTGGCGTCCTTCCAGGTCTGGCCGTCGTCGGTGCTGTAGGCCAGCTTCAGCCCCGCGACGGACGGCATCCGCTCGGCCGACGGGGAGTGGGTCACGTCGATCTGGAACGTGTGCCGGCCACCGGCCCGTACGGAGGTGTCCAGGGCCTGGGTGTCACGCAGGTCGTAGCCGACGAACACCAGCGGCTGCGGGTTGCACGAACCGGACGAGCCCATGGTCGGGTGGCAGGCGGTCGTGGGCGGGACGGTGTCCTCGTCGCGGGCCCTGGAGTGGAAGGTCCAGGCGTTGACGGAGCCCGAGCCGCTCTGTTCGAGCCGGTAGACGCCCTCCTCCTTGGGCAACGTGAACATCGGGAACGCGGCTCCGGCGACGCGCGGGACCTCCTTGCCGTCCCTGAACAGCTTCGCGTCGGTGTTGACGCTGCCGCCGGTCATGGCCAGCCGCCCGTCGCCGGTCACGAAGGTGTAGGCGGGCAGGAACGTGTCGCCGCGCCGGCACATCGCGCACAAGACCTTCTGCTCGACGCCGGGGACCTCCGGGATCACCATGCCGCCCGGGGTGGCCGGGCCGGTGCCCCAGCGCCTGGTCTCCCTGCCGGGCTTCTCGATCGTCGTCGCCAGTCCCCAGGTCTTCGTGCCGGTGCCGCTGACGGTTCCCTCGCGCAGCGTGTCCGCGCCGGACAGGCTGAAGTACTCGATCCGCCTGGAGGGGGCGGCGAAGTGGAAGGCCGTCGAGAACGTGACCCGCTCCAGCGGCTTGCGGCTGTGCCAGATCTCCATCTGGTTGTCGAGGCTCATCGGCGTGTGGTACGCGGTGTCCACGGCCCGCAGGCGGCTGTCGGTGAAGCGGTAGTCGGGGTCGGGGACCCTGCCGTCCGCGTACTCCAGGAGCTGGTAGGTGTAGTCGATGATCGGGTGGCTGGCGATCTCCAGCGTGACCGGGCCGTCCGCGAGCTGGGCGCGGAGCCGGTCGCCGACGGCCTTGAAGATCTGGACCACCGGCAGTTCCGGCTTTTCGTCCCCGCCGGGCCAGGCGGGGATCGAGCAGCCGGGGTACACGCGGTTGGCGAAGAGCACGACCCCGGCGGCGCCCGCGGCCTTCAGCGCCCGGAGACGGTCGAGTTCGATGACGCAGGTGTCATCGGGGTCGATCGTCATCAGCGCGAGCTTGCCGCGCAGGTCGCCCTGCGGGTTCGCGCCGCCGCCGACGTACGCGAGGTCGTAGCGGCGGGTGCCGGCCGGGAACGGGATGTCCCAGCCGAGGTCGAGGCTCAGCCCACGGTCGAAGTACTCATAGGTTCTGGCGTCGATCGCGTACTTCCGCGGGGACACGGCGCGCACGGCCAGTTGCGGGTTGGCGGCCGTGGCCTGCATCGAGAACAGCAGCTTCCCCTTGGTGACCTTCTTGGTGGGGCTGATGTACCAGTCGTTCATGCCCAGGGCGCCCATGCTCCCGGACGACAGCGAGGTGCCGTCCCAGGCTGTGCGCAGGAAGGAGATGGTGCCTCTGGCGTGCCGCCAGTCGATCGGCTTGGGCGTCCTGACGCGCAGCAGCACGGCTTCGCGGGCGTCGAGGGTGATCTCGGCTCCCCCCTCCGGCACGACCACCTCGGGGTCGTACAGCTGGGCGACGGGGGGAGGCCCGCTGTCGGTCGTGTTGTGCTGGACGCCGGCCTGGACGCTGTAGGTGCCCGGCTCGACCATGTAGCGGTAGACGCCGTCGCTGACGAACTCGCCCGAGCTGACGCCGTAGGTGTCGGGGACGTCGACCGCGCTCGCGGCCACCCAGGTCACCATCGGCGAGGGCGGGTTGCCGTACCTGTCGATGAGGTGCACGGTCAGCGGCACCTTCTTGGGCCCTCGGCGCAGCCCGACCGGGGTCGTGACGTGCGTACCGGACGGGCCCGTGGCGACCACGGCGCCGGTGTGGCCGCCCTTGGGCAGGCCGTCCGGGCGCAGGGTGACGGTGACGGACGCGGTGCCGCCCGCCGGGACGGTGACCGACGGGGCGCTGAACGTCAGCGCGTCCTTGGCCTCGCCCAGTGCGGCGGCGAGGGTCAGCGTCACCTCGGCGGCGCCGTCGTTGGCGTAGGTGACGGTCTTGTCCACGGTGTCGTTCACGTCTACGGGGATGACGCCGTAGTCCAGGTTCGGCGTGGTGGAGACGACGGTCTGGGAGACGGCCCTGGCCACGTCGACGCGGCCGGCGCCCTGCTCGTAGGCGGAGTATCCGGCGTCCTTGGCGGTCGACATCAGCGCCGCCTTGAGCCGCCGGCCGTCCCAGGACGGATGTTCCTGGGCCAGCAGCGCGGCCGCGCCCGCGACGTGCGGGGTCGCCATCGAGGTGCCGTTCAGGCTGGTGTAGAGGGCGTCGACCGGGGTGCCCAGCGAGGTCCCGGCGGCGCGGGCGGCGACGATGCCCACGCCCGGGGCGGCGATGTCCGGCTTGAGCGCGCCGTCCACGGCCCTCGGCCCGCGGCTGGAGAAGCTCGCGAGCCGGTCGGACTTGTCGGTGGCGGCGACCGTCAGCGCGGACGCGGCGGCGCCGGGCGCGCCGATCGTCTCCTTGCCGGGGCCGTCGTTGCCCGCGGCGACCACGAACAGCGCGCCCGTCGAGGCGCTCAGGTCGTTGACGGACTGGGACAGCGGGTCGGTGCCGTCGGTGGGGTTGCCGCCGAGGCTCATCGAGACGATCTTCGCCTTCTTCTCGGTGGCGGCCCACTCCATGCCGGCGATGATGTCGGAGGTGTCGCCCGAGCCCGAGTCGCCCAGCACCTTGCCGATGACGAGCCGGGCGCCGGGGGCGACGCCCTTGCGCGTGCCGTCCGAGCCCGCGCCCGAGCCCCCCACGGTCGCGGCGACGTGGGTGCCGTGGCCGTGGTGGTCGGTCACCTCCTGGCCCTCGACGAAGCTGCGGCTGTCGGCGATCCGGCCGGCCAGGTCGGGGTGGCTGGCGTCGACGCCGGTGTCCAGCACGGCGACCGTCGTGCCCGAGCCGTCGAAGCCGGCCTGCCACGCCTCGGGGGCGCCGATCAGCGGCACGCTCTCGGCCAGGTCCGCCTTGACCTTGGCGTCCAGCCAGACCTTGCCGACGCCGCCGGCCAGCTTCGTCCTGCCACTGGCCGAGTCGCGCAGGGTGGCCCAGAAGTCGTCCGCCTTCGCCTTGTCGACCGTGAGCGCGGCGCCGTGGATGCTCGGCAGCGACCGGGTGGCGGTGCTGTCGGGCAGGGCGCGGGCGGTGCTCTTCTGGGCGCCCTGGTACTGGACGATCAGCGGCAGGCGGTCGGCCGTGCCGTCGGCGTAGCCGTTCTCGGCCAGGTAGCGGACGTCGAACAGTTTGAGGTCCAGGACGCCCGCGTCGAGGGCGGGCTGGGCGTCGTCCGGGATCACGAAGATCCCCTCCGGGCCGGCCTCGCTGCGGAACAACGGGGTGTGACCGTCGGGGCGGCGGACGGCCTCGGGGGTCGCGGTGTAGCGTCCGTCGCCGTCCCTGGTGAGGCGGACGGTGTCGCCGGTGATCAGGGTGAGGTTCCATTCGCCGCCCGCGGCGCCGGGGAGCGTGCCGACGCCTGGGCCGCCCTCATCAGGCGCGGCGAGGGCCGTCGCCGGGGTGAGCAGGCCCGCGGCCAGTGCCGCTACGGCCGCGCCCGCTGACACGCGCGGCCACGGCCGCCTCCTGGTGGTTGGCATCGGGGGTTCTGCCTCTCTCCTCATGCGTCGACCCAGCCCTCTTCGAGTTCGGCCTCGGGTTCGGCCTCGGGCTCGGGTGTGTCCTGCTCGTCCTTCGGATCGGGCTCTTCGGGCATGCGCCTAGCGTCACAGGAGCGACAGATGGCTACCTATGGGGCAAACACCCCAATAGTCAGGCGTCGAGGCGGTGCGCCAGCCCCGCGCGGGAGCGCAGGCCCAGCTTGCGCATGGCCGACCCCAGGTGCTTGTCCACGGTCTTGGCCGACAGGAACAGCTCCTTGGCGATCTCCTTGTTGGTCAGGCCGGTGGCGGCCAGCCTGGCCACCGCGTCCTCCCTGGGGGAGAGCGCGGACCCGTAACCGCGCGGGCCGCCGCGATGCCGGGCCGGTACGGGCAGGCCCCAGCGCCTGCTCAGCCGGCCCGCCCGGTCGAGGTCCCAGGCGGCGCCGAGCCCGCCGTACGCGTGCAGGGCGGCCTCCAGCATCGACGCCCCCCGCTCGTCACCGGCGGTGAGCAGCAGCCCGGCCGCGTGCTCGCGCGCCTGCGCCGCCTCGTACGGCGCCCCCAGCCGTTCGTACGACGCCGCCGCGTCCATGAAGCGCACGGCGTCGGCGGACAGGAAGCCCCACGCATGGTCGAGCGCCGCCCGTGCGAGCGGCGCGTCCAGCGCGGCGAGCTCGCCTTCGAGACGTGACACCAGCTCCCCGGCCTCCTCGGCCCTGCCCAGCCCCACCAGGGCTTCGACCAGCGCGGGAACCGCCCGAACGGCCACCGGCCACAACCCCTTGGCCGCCCACAACGAGAACGCCTCGCCGGTACGCGCCACGGCCTCCCCGGCCCGGTCCTGTGCGACGGCCAGCCGCAGCAGCGCGCTCACCGGTAGTGCGAGCACGTCGGCCGCGCCCGTCTCCAGGTTCGCGCGCACCAGGTCGTCGAGCCGCGCGGCGTCGGCCCGCCCGCGCGCGAGGGCCAGGCAGCCGGACACGGTGTCCGCGGTGAGCCGGTAACTGGGCAGGTCGGCGAAACGCACCCGCAACGCTTCGAGCTCGTCCGCCACGCCGTCCCAGGAGCCCCGGCAGTACGCCAGAGCCGCCAGGTTCAACCGGCACCTGGACTCGATCAGGCCGGTGACGTCGTGCTCGGCCGCCTCGGCCAGCGCGGCGTCCAGCAGGCGGTACGCGGTGTCGTGATGCCCGGCCAGGCAGGCGACCTCGCCGATCGAGTCGTAGGCCACCACCTCCCACCGGTTCGTCGGACGGCCGCCGGTCCGCGCCACGACCTGCGCGGTCAGGCTCGCCCCGCGCGGGTCGCCGACGAGGGTCAGCACCATGGCGACCTTGCCGAGCACGGAGATGCGCCGCTCGGGCTCCGCGATCTCGGGCAGCCGTTCGAGCGCCAGGTCGAGCCAGCGCAGGTGCTCGGCGAGCGGGACACCAGGGGTTCTCGGCATGCCCAGGCCCACCATCGCGTACGCGGCCAGCACCGGTCGGTCGGCGAGATCGGCGACCGCCTCGATCATGGCCCCGCGGGTGAGCTCCGGCGCGGCGCCCCCGGCCTCCAGCTTCAGCCCGATGAGGTAGTTCAGCTCGCCGCGCACCGGTCCGGGCGGCTGGCGGGCGGCGGCGGCGCGCAGCAGGCCGATGAGCTCGTCGGCGCCCAGCGCGTAACCGCCCGCCCAGCCCAGTTTCGCCGCGAGCCTGCCCTCGCGTTCCGGGTCGAGGGGCGCGTGCCGCAGGACCGCCTCCAGCAGGCGTTCGGCCTCCGCGTCGTTGGCGAGGGCCACGGCCTGGTCGGCCGCCTTCTCCGCGGCGTCCACCCACGCGTCGTGCCGGCCGGCGTGACGGTGGTGGTGGGCGATCTGGCCGAGCGGCGTGGGATTCTGCCGCGCCACCGCCTTGGCCGCGCGGACGTGCAGGTCCTGGCGCCTGGGCAGCGGGATGCTCCCGTACACCGCCTGGACGGCCAGCGCGTGCCGGAAGCCCGCCGTGCCGGCGTGCTCGGCGAACAGGCCGCGGTCGAGGAGCTCGTCCAGGCCCTCGTGGGCGTCCTGCTCCGGTACGCGGCAGGTGGCCACGAGATCGGGCACCGGCACGGCCACCCGCAGCACCGCCGCGGCCTCCGCCACCGCCTGCGCGTTCGCGCTCAGGCCGCGCACCCGTTCCAGTACGGAGTCCCGCACCCCGGCCGGTACGCCGAGCTCGTCGAGCGTCTTGCGCGCCCACCTGGTACCGCGCTGGACCAGGACGCCGCGGGCCCGCAGCAGCGCGACCAGCTCCTGGATGGCGTACGGCAGGCCCGACGTACGCTCGCACAGGTAGGCAGCGAACTCGTCCGACACCTGCGCGGTGCCCAGGATCGAGGCCGTCAGCTCGTTCGTCCGGGCGGCGTCCAGCGGGGCCAGCACGAGGTGGGCATGGGCGAGCTCAGGACGTAACCGCGCGGTGAGCGCCCGCAGACCGGGACCAGCCTCCTCACCGCGGAACGTGAGCACGAGGACGAGCCCGGGCGGCGGGTCGGCGAGCAGGTAGCCGAGGAACTCGACCGTCTGCTCGTCGGCCCAGTGCAGATCCTCCAGCACCAGGACGACCCGGCCGAGCGCGGCGAGCAGCTCCGCGAGCCCGCGGAACACGCGATGCCGCAGCCCGGCGGGGTCGTCCAGCGGGCCGGGCTCGACCGGGAGGACGGCGGCGAGCTCGGGCAGCAGCGGGCGCAGCGCGCCGGTCACCGGCGACAGGCCGCCCTCGGGCAACCTCCCGGCCGCGCCGCGCAACGCCTCGATCACGGGCCCGAGCGGGAACGGCTCCCGAATCTGCGGGCACCCGCCGACGAGCGGCGGCCGATCAGGCGGTTCGGCGGCGAGCGGCGGCCGGTCACGCAGTTCGGCGGCCAGTTCGCTGACCAGCCGCGTCTTGCCGATGCCGGCCTCGCCCTCGATCATGACGACGGCCGGGGGACGCCGCACCGCCGCCCGCAGCCGCCGCAGCTCCGCGTCCCGGCCGACGAGGACGGGCGAGATCACCCGCTCCGCCGCCATTTCGGCATCGTCCATAATCGAGCCATTGAAGCGCCGCCCGCATGAAATGTCACGTCTGTCTTACCTGGCGGCTGACCCATGGGGCTCGGCCGCCGCGACGGGGGTGGCCGCGCGGCCCGTCCTGTCCGAGCTCCTGGGCGGCGAGGTGCACCGATTCTGGGTCAGACGGGCGAAACCCAGGCGGGCCGCAACCTGGGCGGCCCGCCGCCGGTCCGGTCTGTGGTCTACGTCGACCCGGATCCGACATATACAACGCCACCCAGATCTCCATGAGCCCGGTCCGTGGCCGATCGGCTCAGCGGCGGACGCGGTAGCGGATGTGGGTGGCCTCTGGGGTGTCGATCACCTGAATGATCTCCAACTCGATCTCCGACGGCAGGACGTCGAACAACCGGCGCCCTGCGCCCAGGAGTACTGGGATGTGATGGATCTGCACTTCATCCAGCACCCCGGCCTGGAGGGCCTGCTGCACCGTGTACGCGCCACCACGAATCTGGACGTCCCGTTCCCCGGCGGCGGCCTTCGCCTGCGCCATCGCGCTTTCGATCCCGTCGTTCACGTAGGTCACCAGCGGATAGCCCCACCTGGCCGCCGGGCCGGGCGGCCGGTGGCTGGGGACGAAGGTCGGCAGACCGCCATGAGAGCCGCCCCAGTGGTCCATGAGCTCAGCGGTCCGCCGTCCCGCGAGGATCGCACCAGCCCTGTTCCATTATCGAGGCGGCGGTCGGCACACCCCCCGACCTGAGCGGGGCGGCCGGCTGGCGGGCCAGGCTGGAGGAGTACGCCCGCGGACTGTCCACCGTCTGGCGGTGCCACCCCTGGCTGCCGTCGATCACCGTGGGCGACCGTGTCATGGGCCCACGTGAGACCGCATGGACCGAAACAGCCCTCAGCGCCCTCACCGACACCCCCCTGACCGAACGCGAACGACTCGACGCCGTCATGATGGTGTCCCACCACATCCGCGCCACCCACCCGGCCGCCACCCAAGGCACTCAGACCTGGACGGACGGCAGCGCCGCCCCCATCATGCGCGACCTGCTACTCCTCAACGCCGGCCGCTTCCCGCTGCTGGCCACCACCGTGGCCATCCCCTCAACCACCACCACCCGCGAATTCGGCCTCCTCGCCCTCCTCGACGGCCTCGAACGCGCCATCACTCAACGCACCCACAACAGCGGCGACGAACCAACCCCTACGAGCGCCAGATCGTCCATCGCCCCGGCGAAAGCCCGACGCTAGTGCTGTGACCGGATGGAAGTGCCGAGCGGGCCTCGGTGGGGTTCGTGGAGCCGTTCGGGCTGGAGGAGGCGGCCGGCTGGTGGCGCGAGCAGGCGGCGGTGGTCGCCGGGACGGGCTGATGGTCTGGGGGGCCGCGACGCCGGCGGCGTCGTGGTCGCGACGATCAGCCTCGCCCTTCTTCTACAAGCGGTTCACAACATCTCGGTGAGCGCGTCGAGGTCGGCCAGGCGGCCGGCGGGAGCGAGGCGGGCCGCCACGGCGACCAGCAGCAGCTCGGTGACGGCGATCTGGTGCGCGAGCGGCGCGATCGGCCCGGCGGCCTCGCGCGGCAGCCTGATCAGCACCTCCGCCCGCGCCGCGAGCGGCGACTCCCCGGCGTCGGTGATCAGCGCCAGCCGCGCCCCGCGGGCGCACGCGGCCTCGGTGAAGCGGGCCGTCGCGGGGGAGTAGCGCCGGAAGTCGTACGCGACCACGGCCGCAGAACCGCCCAGGTCGAGCAGCGTACGGGCACGCGCGGACGCCGAGTCGGGCACCCGATGCGCCCCCGGACGCAGGCCGGCGAGCTGCCTGATCAGGTATTCGGCGGCCAGCTCGCTGAGCGGCCCGCCGAGCGCCCAGACCGACGCGGCTCCGGCCAGCAGGTCGCCGACGGCGTCGAGCAGGGGCTCGGTGACGGCGGCGAGGGTGCTGTCGAGCCCGGCACGCAGGTCTTCGGCGGCCCGCCGGGTGCCGGGCGGACGGGCGACGAACTCGCGTAGGCGCGACCGGTCGCGGACGCCGTCGCGCACGGCCGCCTGGAACCCGGCGAACCCCGCGTACCCGAGCCGGTCGAACAGCCGGGAGGCGGTCGGCGGGCTGACCCCGGCCCGCTCGGCGAGCGCGCGCAGCGAGCCGAGCGCGGCGAAGGGGTGGTCGTCGAGCAGCGCCCGTACGACGGCCCGCTCGCCCGGTGGCAGCTCGGGGTAGACCGCGCTGAGCCGGTTCGTCACCGGATCCTCATCCATGCTGACAAATGTTACGCGTGGCGGAGTGAATGAAACAAGTGTTACGGTCGCCGGTATGAGTACCTGGAACGGACTGATCGACAGCGGCTACCGGCGCTGGCTCCCGGTCACCCCCGACACGCCCGCCGTCTCGCTCAACGAGGGCAACACCCCGCTGCTGCGCTCGGCGCACCTGTCCGCGGTGACCGGCTGCGAGGTCTGGCTGAAGGTCGAGGGCGCCAACCCCACGGGGTCGTTCAAGGACCGCGGGATGACCGTGGCGATCAGCAGGGCCGCCGAGGCCGGCGCCGAGCTTGCCGTGTGCGCCTCCACCGGCAACACCAGCGCCTCGGCCGCCGCCTACGCCGCGCGCGCCGGGCTGACGGCCGCCGTGCTCGTGCCGAAGGGGCGGGTCGCGCTCGCCAAGCTGGGGCAGGCGGTCCGTTACGGCGCGCGGATCGTCGAGATCGACGGCACGTTCGACGACTGCCTGCGCGTCGCCCGCGAGCTCGCCGCCCACCACCCGATCGCGCTGGTCAACTCGGTCGGCAACGAGCTGCGCCTGGCGGGGCAGCGCACGGTCGCCTACGAGATCGTGGACGCGCTCGGCGACGCGCCCGACATCCACTGCCTGCCCGTCGGGAACGGCGGCAACATCACCGCCACCTGGGGCGGCTACCGCGCCTACGAGCAGGAGGGGCTGTCCGGCCGGTCGCCGCGCATGTGGGGCTTCCAGGCGGCGGGGGCCGCGCCGCTCGTCCACGGCACGCCGGTCGCCGATCCCGAGACCGCGGCGAGCGCGATCCGCATCGGCAGCCCGGCCACCTGGGACGGCGCGCTCGACGCCCGCGACCGGTCCGGCGGGCTGATCGCCGCGGTGACCGACGCGCAGATCTTCGAGGCGTACGAGCTGGTCGCCAGGCGCGACGGCGTCTTCGCCGAGCCCGCCTCGGCCGCCGGGATCGCCGGCCTCCTCGACCAGCACGCCCGGGGCAACCTCGCGCCGGGCCGGCGGATCGTGATCACGCTGAGCGGCAACGGCCTGAAAGACCAGGACGCCTCCCTGCGCGGCGGCTACACCGCGACGGAAACCAGTTCGGCCACCTCGGCCGTGGCCCAAGCCCTCGGCCTCGCCGCCTGATCCCGGGCGCGCCGATGGGCGCGGGATTCCTGCGTTACTCCTTCGATCGGTCGCGCACGAGCGGCACACGGATCCGTCTGCCGGCGTGCTCGATGACGGCCAGGATGTACTGGCGCTGCCCGTTCAGGTGATGGTGTGGTTCTCCCGAACCAGACGCAGGATGAGGGCACGGATGGAGCGGACCGTGGGTGGGCGGCCAGGCCGCTTCGGCCGACAGGTACCAGCGTGACGACGTCTCATCAGATCGCGATGCCGGCGCGACTCGCGCCGCGCCGCGAAGCCTCCAGATGGCCATGACCTGGACGGATGTCATCATTGGCAGGCGCAGTGTCCCCGTCCCGGAGGGAGGACACCGCGTCCAGCAGTGCGGCCGGTCGTCGGTGGCGAGCTTGCCGCCTACAGGTCCGATTCGCGCCGGATGCATCCTGTCGGGGGCGGACATGATGAGCGCATGATGGCAGAAGCAATGACGAATGACGGTCCGGCTTCGGGGGGCGACGAGGGCAGGAGCGCACTGGCAGTGCTGGAGAGGTTCTACCGGGCGGAAGTCGCCTATATCGCCGCAGGGGGCTTCGGCAAGGCCGACTTCGGCCAGCTTGCCGAGTGCCTGGACCCAGAGGTCGTGATGTACCAGGCGGACTCCCTGCCCTACGGGGGCATCTGGCGCGGACCGAGCGGCATCGAGCAGTTCATGGCCGCCATGAGCGAGGCATGGCAGTCCCTGGAGTTCCTGGAGCAGAAGTATGTGGTCGACGGCGACAGTGTCGTGGTCTGGAACCGCGGCATCCTGCGCGCCCGCGCCACCGGCCGGGCCTTGGAGACCTCGGTGATGCAGCTGATGACGATCAAGGATGATCGCATCACCGAGATACACCCGTTCTACCTGGACACTTCTGCGGTCCTGAACGCCCTACGCCCGGACGACGACGTCTAGCTGTCCTGTCCCGTGAGGTTGAGTACGCGGCCGGCTGGTGGCAGGCCTGCCAGTGCAGCACCTCGCCCGGCGCCCCGAACGCCTCCACAAAGGCCAGGCAGACCGCACGGCCAGTGGCCCGCACCACCGCCTTGGCGATCACACAGAAGCGCGAGCGGTCGCCGACGCCGGTCACCACCCATGCCCGCCGACGCCGCCGACACAGCCCGGTACCGCTGTTCGACAACGGGCATGTCCACCAGGGCCATTCCCGCCTTCCTGACGCGCGACGCCGCAACAACGCACGACGGACGGGCCGAAGGCAGCACCTGTCACCCATGTCTTGGGATCGACCTGTCCAGCATGTCGCGGGACAGGACACGGATGAAAACATGACACAAGGCGTCGGGTTTCAGGGTGATCATCAATGCACCGGTCGGCGCCGATGTGGGTGTGGACCGGGGGCCTCATGGATGGGGGCCCGGTCTTGATCTGCGGCATGGGCCGAATCCAGACCGGCCGGGTGCCGAGGGGTCTGATCAAACGGCCGCGTAGTGGCGGAATCGACTTGTTCGACATGGGTGGGCGTCCGTCCGCCTGTGTTCTGCTGTGTTGCGAGAGGGTGGATCAAGGTTGACTGCGTTCGTACGGGACGTCGCCAGTATGGGGCGAGAGGCCATCGAGGTGGTGGGGGCTCGTACCAACAATCTGCGGGACGTGTCGGTGAGCATCCCCAAGGGGTGGCTCACCGCCTTCACCGGGGTGAGCGGCAGCGGCAAGACCTCGCTGGCCATCGACACCCTGCACAACGAGGCCCAGCTGCGCTACCTGGAGGGGCTTTCGCCGTTCGTACGGCAGTACATCACCCAGCGCAATCGGCCGAAGGTCGACCGCATCCTGGGACTCGGCGCGACGCTCGCGGTCGACCAGCGCCGCCTGAACCGCAACCCCCGGTCCACGGTCGCGACGATCACCGGCATCGACGGGCATCTGGGACTGCTGTACTCGCGCCTTCCGGGAATCGGCGCGGACCCGGCGGCGCAGAGCGTCAACGGGCATCTGACGACCGCTCATTTCGACCGCAACACCCCGGAAGGCAGCTGCGCGGACTGTCACGGCGTGGGCGGGCGCTGGCAGGCGCAGGAGGACCTCATCATCACCCGTCCGGAGCTTCCCCTCTTCGAGGGGGCCTCGCCCTGGTACGCCAGGTGGCGGTCGGGGGAGCACGCGTTCGTGCCGGCGCTCGCCGACAAGCGCGGCGTGGACCTCGGCCTGCCATGGCGGTCGCTGCCGGAGGAGTTCCGCCACTGCGTGCTGTACGGCACAGGTGAGGAGAAGGTCGAGGCGACCGTCGACATGACCAGCAAGAAGGAGACGGTCTCGGTGACCTACACCTCCAGCCAGCCGCTGCGGGGGGCGCTGGCCGAGGTGGAGCGGGTGTTCCTGAACGCCCAGACCGCCAGCGCCAAGCAGCGCTACCTGCCGTACATGCGCAAGCAGCCGTGCGGCACCTGCGGCGGCAGCGGGTACGACCAGGTGGCCCGGTCCGTGCGGCTCGGCGGGCTGACCTTTCCCGACCTGCTCCAGGTGGACGTACGGGAGGTACGCGGCTGGGCCGAGCGGGTGGCCGGCGACCTGGACGTCCGGCAGCGCGAGGTGGGTGAGCCGCTGCTGCAGGACCTGGGCCGCAGACTCGGGATCCTCGACCGCCTCGGCCTGGCCCATCTCCAGCTGTCCCGGAGCGCGGCGACACTGTCCGGGGGCGAGTTGCAGCGAACCCGGCTCGCCGCACAGCTCAGCACCGAGCTCAGCGGCATCGTCTTCGTCCTGGACGAGCCCGGGACCGGGCTGCATCCGGCGGACAAGGCGCACCTGCTCGACATCGCTCTGGAGCTGCGCGAGGCCGGCAACACGGTGCTCCTGGTCGAGCACGACCCCGAACTGATCGCCCGGGCCGACTGGGTGATCGACATGGGGCCCGGCGCGGGCCGCCTCGGCGGTGAGATCCTGGTGTCGGGGCTTCCCGCCGACGCGGCCGCCCACCCCACGTCACTGACCGGACGCTACCTGGCCGGTGAGGGGCCACGGCTGCGCCGGACCCGCCGTCCGGCCGGGGATGACACCGGCTGGGTGGAGCTGCACGGCCTGCGCGCGCACAACGTGACCGCAGACGTGGTGCGTTTCCCCGCCGGTCGGCTCACCTGCCTGACCGGGGTGAGCGGCAGCGGCAAGAGCAGCCTGCTCGGCGCGCTCGCGGCGAGCGTGGAGGCCGCTCTGAACGGGACGACGACCGACGCCGTGCGCCAGGTGACCGGCCTGGAGGGGTTCGACTGGGTCGCCGTCGTCGATCAGGAACCGCTCGGGCGCACGCCGCGATCCAACCCGGCCACCTACAGCAAGGCGTTCGACGTCGTCCGTAAGCTGTTCGCCGAGACCGACATGGCACGCGCACGTGGGGTCAACGCGTCCTGGTTCAGCTTCAACACCGCGGGCGGTGGCCGCTGCGAACCCTGCACCGGTTATGGCCGCAAGCTGGTCGACATGCACTTCCTGCCGGATGTGTGGGTGGTCTGCGACGCATGCCAGGGCCGGCGCTACACGCCGGAGGCCTTGGAGATCAAGTACCAGGGACTGGCCATCGATCAGGTGCTGGAGCTGACCGTCGCCGAGGCGGTGGAGCAGTTCTCCGAACCCCGGCAACTCGCCGAGACCCTGGGAGCCTTGAACCAGGTCGGGCTCGGCTATCTGCAGCTCGGCCAGAGCGCCACGGAGTTGTCCGGCGGCGAGGCGCAGCGGCTGAAGCTGGCCTCCGCCATCCAGCGCGGGGCCGCGGGCCGCAAGGCCGGTCTTGTCGTTCTCGACGAACCCGTCTCGGGCCTGCACCCCTCTGACGTCCAGCGGGTGGTGGACGCGTTCGACGTGTTGCTCGACTCGGGCAACACCGTCGTCGTTGCCGAACATGACATCCCCGTCGCCGCGTCCGCGGACTGGGTGATCGACCTGGGGCCGGGAGCCGGTCCGGACGGGGGCGCGGTGGTCGCGGAGGGCACCCCGGACGCCGTCGCAACCGCGAACACCCCGACCGCCGGCTTCCTCCGGCGGTACGCGGCGGGCCTGCCGCTCCTGGAAGGGCCGCGGCTCGCTGGAACAGGTCGTCGAGGACGATGAGGCTCTTCCGGCCGGGACGGCTGGTGGTGGGGCGCGAACGTGTCAGACGGCCGGGCGGCCGCAGGTGACGTCCTCACCGGGCAGGACACCGTCGACCAGGTAGCTGGTGACCTTGGTGTCGACGCAGGCGTTGCCCGCCGCGAGGTAGACGCCGTGGCGGAAGGCGTCGTTCAAGGTGATCATGCGGGAGCCGGTCAGCGCCCGGTGCATGGCCTGCTGGCCCGGATAGGGCGTCGCGGGGTCGCCGGCCGCGCCGACGATCAACGCCGGTACGGAGTTGCCGACCCTCGTGGGCGCTTCAAGCGGCTTGACCGGCCAGAACGCGCACGGGGAGATGTTGCGGGCGAGCGGCCCGAACAGTGGTTCTGCGGTGCGGTGCCGCTGGATGTTGCGGTAGTAGGTCGCCGGGTCGCGGGGTGCGGCCCGGTCACCGCACAGGATCGCCGTGCCCGCCCGGTCCGTGGCCTCTCCGGAACCGGTGAACAGGCCGTCGAGGAATTCCTTCAGCGAGGCGGGCGGCGGCGTCTCGCCGCCGCGGCTCAGCGCCCGCGCCTCCTCGGCGAGGACGGCATAGGACTGCGGGTCGTCGCTGTAGAGGCGTGCGAACAGCCAGTACGGCACGACATGGGCATCGACGCGGTATGCGCCGATCTTCACGGGATGCCGGTTGATCTTCTCCACGGTCGCCAGGACGGCGTCACGGGTCCCGCCCAGCCCGTACTCCTTGTCATGTGACGCGGCCCAGGACGCCCAGCGGCGCAGCGCGGCGTCCATCGCGGGGGCGGCGCGTGCGAACATGCGCGGGCCGTACACCTGCGGGTCGACGGCGCTGTCGAGCACCACCCGGTCGGCCCGCGAGCCGAACATCTGCAGGTAGGTCGCACCCAGGTAGGTGCCGTAGGAGTAACCGAGGTAGGACAGCTTCTGCTCGCCGAGCGCGGCCCGGATCACGTCCATGTCGCGTGCGGTGTTCCTGGTCGTGGCGTACGGCAGGGTCTGGAGATTGCCCTTGGCGCAGCCCGCCGCCAACTGTTCGGCCAGGCGCACCCCCTCGTCGAAGGTACGCCGGTCGGGTCCCGCCGAGCGGAGGAAGGTGTCGGTCTGCCACCGGCAGCTGGTCGGTGTGCTGCGGCCGACGAATCGGGGGTCCATGCCCACCAGGTCGTAACGGGCCGCGACCTCGGGCATCGCCTTGCCCAGGAGCGTCATCGAGAGGCCGGCGCCGCCCGGCCCGCCGGGGTTGAGCAGCAAGACGCCGCGGCGCCGGGCGGAATCGGTGGCCTTGATCCGTGAGATCGCGACGGAGAGGGTCCGCCCCTGCGGTCTGCGGTAGTCCATCGGGACCAGGACGGTGGCGCATCGAGCACCGGCGGCGTCCATCTGTTCGCCCATCTGATCGCCGGGTCCGGTTGCGCAGGCGCGCCAGGTGATCGTCTGATGGTGGAAGCGGTCCAGGGGGGTGGCCGCCTGCGCCGGTCCGGCGGCGCCCAATCCGATTCCGGCCGTGAGTGCCACTGCGGCAGCCGTTCCACTCTTGATGAGGAGCATGCGTCGTTCCTTGGTGAAGGGGTTGTTTCCTGCGGATCCGGCGCGCGTCGGATTTCGACGGTCCGGCAGTGATGTGTCCGGTCTCAGGGGTGCCCCCTGTTGATCACTGATCACCGGCTGTATCCAAAACTAGGGGCCTGAGCAGCCCCTGGACATCGTGCGGAAGGTCGATCCGGGCCCTGCCACCGGCACACCAACCGCCCGCTTCTCTGCAACCGCTGCCCTAACAACGACTCCTCCCAAAGGAGGACAAAGCGGGTCATGCTGGCGGCTACCTTCGTCTCATGAACGTGGTGCGACGATGGGGCCGCTGGTGGCGCGGCTTGCCGGTGATGGTCGCCGACAGCCTGCTGGCCGGTGTGTCGACCGTGCTGGCGGTGACGCAGGCCGCCTTGTCCGCCCATGACCCGGTCGTGCTGGCGTACCTGCTGGCGGTGCTCACCAGCGCGCCGCTGGTGCTGCGCAGGCGCCACCCCATCGCCGTCCTCGCGGTGATCACGGCGGGTCTGATCGGCTGCGGCCTGGCCGGCTACCCCAACGGATTCCAGGCCCCGCCGGTGCTGGTCAGCCTCTACACCGTCGCGGCCTACCGCCGGGAGGGCCATCGCGACGGCGTCGTGGCCCTGGCGTTGATGGCGGGCATCCTCGTTCCCGACCTCATCAGGTCCGGGCTGACCTTCACGATCGTCAAGAGCCTGGTCGAGAACGCGCTTCAGCTCGGCGCGGCCTGGGCCATCGGGGAGGGGGTGCGCAGCCGCCGGCTGCGCCACCAGGACCTCGTCGAGCACGCCCGCCACCTGGAGATCGAACGCGAGGAGAAAGCGCTGCGAGCGGTCGCCGAAGAACGCGTGCGCATCGCCAGGGAACTGCACGACGTGGTCGCCCACCACCTGTCGGTCGTCTCGATCCAGTCCGGCGCCGGCGGCCGTCTGATCGACACCGAGCCCGACGCCGCACGTGAGGCATTCACCGCGATCGCCGCCACCACCCGCGAGGCACTGGCCGAACTCCGGAACATGCTGTCGGTCCTGCGCCTCACGTCCGACACCGGCGAGGACTCCTACGCCCCGCAGCCGGGGCTGGCCCAGCTGGACACGCTGCTGGAACGCTCACGCCTGTCCGGCCTGTCGATCCGGCGGGAAACCTCCGGTCAGGTACGCCCGCTGCCGCCCGGCGTGGACCGGTGCCTGTACCGCATCACCCAGGAATCATTGACCAACGTGCTCAAACACGCCCCACACGCCGACGTGACCATCACCCTGACCTACCAGCCCGCCGCGGTCACGCTGCAGGTCGGCAACAGCGGCCCGGCCACCACCGGGCACAGCGCCGACGGGCACGGCCTGATCGGCATGCGCGAACGAGCCACCCTCTACGGCGGCACCCTCACCGCCGGCCCACGTACGGACGGCGGCTTCACCGTGACCGCGCACCTGCCCGCCTCCCCACTCGCCGCCCCCGCTCTCGCCACGGCCCACCCGCCCGCCTCCCCGCTCAGCGACCCCGCTCTCGCCACGGCCCACCCGCGGCAGAGCGCACCACGACCCGGGGCGCCCCGATGACCGGCCCCGACACCGGCCGCGGGACCATCCGCGTCCTGGTCGTCGACGACCAGGCCCTGGTCCGCGCGGGCCTGGTCGCCCTCCTCCGCACCGACGCCGCTCTCGCGGTCGTCGGCGAGGCCGCCGACGGCCACGAAGCCATCGCCCAGGCCGCGGCGACCGCCCCGGATGTCATCTTGATGGACATCCGCATGCCCGACCTGGACGGCGTCGCCGCCACGCGCCACATCCTCGCCCACGCCGCCGGCCCGGCACCGAAGATCCTCATCCTGACCACCTTCGACCTGGACGAACACGTCTTCGCCGCCCTGCGCGCCGGCGCCTCGGGCTTTCTGCTCAAGGACACCCCCGCCGACCAGATGCTGGCCGCGATCGCCACGGTCGCCCGCGGCGAGGTGCTGCTGGCGCCCAGCGTCACCCGGCGCCTGGTCCACCATTTCGTCACCGCGCCCGAACCCGACCGGCGCCGGCCCGCGGAACTCGCCCGGCTCACCAGCCAGGAAACCGCCGTGCTCCACCTGGTCGGCCAGGGCCTGACCAACCAGCAGATCGCCACCCGCCTGAACATCGCCGAGGCCACCGTCAAATCCCACCTGGGCCGCCTCATGACCAAGCTCAAGCTGTCCAGCCGCGCCCAAGCCGTGGTCGTCGCATACGAGACCGGCTTGATCGTCCCTGGAGCCGGAGACCGCACCTGATGCCCGGCAACTCACCGGTTCGGAAGCACCGGCGACACCGACCACGACGGCCCGTACGACGGTAAAGAACTGGTGCAGCGCCTCAGCGGGACGGGTGTCGCCGAATCGTTCTATGTCAGTTCTACGAAGGTGGGGTTGGTGTAGCACCAGAGGTCGTGCCAGGGGTTCTCATTGCGGCCTGTGTCCGCCGCCGGCTCCATCCCGCCCGGAGCGCTGCGCCTGCCGTCGGTGCCACGCAGCCGGAAGTAGAACGGCTCGCGCACGTCGCGGAACTTGTAGTGGAACTGGGCGACCCGGCCCCTGCCCTTCGGCATGAACGACTCGACCACACTCACGTCCGGTGCGGTGAAGACGTCGGGGTCGGCGGCCGGCCCGGTGATCGCACCGCGGATCAGATCCAGGCGGGCGAGCCGGGGGATCTCTTCATTGGCGTTGGGACGGCCGGCGAGATCGACGGAGATGGTGATGGTGACGTCGTCGCCGCGCCGCACCGACAGCCGTCCGCCGAACGTGGCCGGGGCGTTGCCGGGGGCGTGCGCGTCGACGTGCAGCCCGTCGATGAGGCCGCCCATCGACACCCAGGATCGCCCGGCCTTGATCGCCTCCATGACCGCGCCATAGCTGCGTGAGGTCGCCCCCACAACCGTGCGGCTGAACTGACCGGGCCAGAAGTCGGCGTGCCGCAGCGGGACGCCGCCGTCGATGGGATCGGGGTATCTACCGTGCTGGTCGTACCAGTCAGCAGGTCGGGAGGGCTCGACGGTCGTGTCACCGTTGTAGAAGTGGCCGTCGGAGTTGGCAGTGATCCACCAGCCCTTGCCCTCGGCGAGCATCGAGTCCCACATGCCGCCCAGGATGCCGGTCATGGAGTCGAAGCCGCCGTACGTCGGGTAGTGTTCCGGCCGCCAGCCGGCCCAGGAGTCGGCGTCGGCGGTGTTGTTGAAGTCGCCGCGGGCCCTGGGCTCGTTCTGGGCGCCAGGCGCGCCCTCCATGCCGACTGCGATGTTCGGCGCCTTGTCGCGATAGGTGCGCAGGTCACGCGGGGAGTACCTGCCGCGCCGCATCACGTGGTTGATCAGGAACAGCGCGGAACTCGCCGAACCCGTGCGCAGCGCGGTCTCCAGCCAGGCGAGCGCCTCCAGCGCCTTGGCCTCGTTCGCCGGGTTGCCCGCGCCGGTGCCGTTGATCCTGGAGTCGAAGAGCCGCTCGAACGCGCGCAGCAGTTGGATCTCATCGCGAGCACCGTCGAAGAACACCGTGGCGTGCTCGCCTCCGGGAACGTTCCATTCCAGCCCCTGCCACAACAGCAGCTCAGGGTGCTTGGCCCGGGAGGTGACGATGTCGGCATAGGTGGACTCGACCGCGAACTTCTCGTGCGCGGCATGCCCGTGGTCGGTGATGACCAGCCAGTCCAGGCCGTGCTTGAGGGCGCCCGCAGCCTGCTGCTCAATGGTGTACAAGCCGTCGTAGCTGTACTGCGTAT
Organism: Nonomuraea sp. NPDC003560; assembly: GCF_042878785.1. Classification (NCBI taxonomy): domain Bacteria; kingdom Bacillati; phylum Actinomycetota; class Actinomycetes; order Streptosporangiales; family Streptosporangiaceae; genus Nonomuraea; species Nonomuraea sp. NPDC003560. The sequence goes on from NZ_JBIAOF010000002.1 coordinate 1,106,572, forward strand.
GAACGTGATGGTCGCCGGCCAGCCAGTTGAGCGCGCGGGAGCCGCCGCTGATCGCGGCGGCGGGACGCGTGGTCAGCCCTCCCAGAGCGGTGACGGCGAGACTGCTGATGCCGAGCAGCCCACTGTTCAGCAGAAAGCGGCGCCGACCGAGGTCGGCGGGCGACAGTTCGGTCTCTGAGACGGACAGGTCGGCGAACGCAGCCGTTCCTTCCGGTGCGCTGTGGGTGTGTGCATGGGTGCGGCACATGGGACATACCTTTCATCTGGAATACCTGGTGCGTCGTTCTCGGGTGGCCCATGAGCTTGCGCACGAAGGGCCGCAGGTGAACCTGCGGCCCTTCGTCACGTTCGCAGAGGAGCGTGACGGCTTGCATGGGGAGGAAGCGAATGCTGGGCGACTTCTTGCCGAACGGCGGAAGGCTCCGGCGAGCCATCCGGCATCCGTGCGTGACGTGCGGCGGTTCGCGCAATGGTCACCCGTGCCTGGTCGCGGTGATATTCGCATGACCGTCTGCGCAATGATCCGATAGAGAGGATCCATGTCGATTCGTGTGCGCCTTGACGACCTGTGCCAGGAGACCTGGGAAGCGGTGGCCGAGCTGAGGGTGGCTGACGACCAGGCTGATCTCATCGCGTCGAACCTGTACTCGATCGCGGAGAGCCGGTTCCTGCCGGGCTTCGTCACCCGTGCGGTGATGCACGAGGAGCGCGCCGTGGGCTTCGCGATGTACGGCCCCGATCCCGATGACGGCCAGATCTGGCTCTATCGTTTGATGATCGACAAGGATCACCAGGGGAAGGGGCTGGGCCGAGCGGCCCTCCAACAGGTCATCGCCCATGTGCGGGACGCGTTCGACGCACCGGTGCTGCGGTTGGGAGTGCGTGGCGACAACATCGCGGCCAGGGCGCTCTACACCTCTGCCGGGTTCGTTCCCACCGGGCAGGTCTTCGGCCGGGAGGACGTCCTGGAGCTCCGTCTGCGAACGGGGCACGAGACGGAGCCGGTCCAGTCGCCGTAGGGCGACATCTGTCATGCGGACGTGGTGCGGCCCCGCCGCCGTGGTGGGCGGAGGGGCCATGAGCCGCTGGGAACCGAGCTATCCGAGCACCGGGTAGTTCGCGCGGAACACGTTGTGCGGGTCACGGGCCCGCTTGATCTCTCGCAGCCGCGCGAGCGCGTCGCCGGAGAAGGACTGCGCCGCCGTGTCACCGGGGGACAGCAGGGTGTACGGCTTGCGGCCGCTGATGTACGCCTCCAGGTCGGCCACGACCTCGGCCTGCTTGGCGCGCGTCGCGTCGGCCGCGTGCGGCAGGCCGAGACCCACCAGTCCGAGCAGGTACGGCTCAGCCACCGCGCCGCTCGCACCGGCCCCGCCGCCCGGCTCGGCGAGCGCCCCGCCCAGGTGCCTGATCTGCACGTTGATGAGCGGTTCGATCGGCTTGGCCAGCAGGAGCTCCACCGTGTCCGCGTTCAGGCCGGTGAGCAGCTCCGCACGAGCGATGGACGGGACCGGATCGGTGGGCTCGGCGGCGATCCTGCCCAGGTCAGCGACCGGGACGACGCCGCGGCTGTCGGAGATCGCGCCCCCGATCTTGTCGATGCGTGCCAGCAGGTCCGCCCCCTGCGCCGCCTCACCCAGGTAGGCCAGATCCAGCGTCACCATCGGCGGCGCGCCGGGGGGCTGGAGCCGGTTGATCCAGAGGCTGAGCTCACGCGGCGCCTCGGCGGTGATCTCCAGGAACGCGTCGTACACCTCCCCGGTCCGGTGCTCCGGCCAGATCACGCGCCCGCCGTACAGGACCGGAGCGGGATACAGGTCGAGTTCGAGGGCGGTCACCACCGCGAAGTCCCCGCCACCGCCGCGCAGCGCCCAGAACAGGTCGGGGTCGGACTCGGCGGTCACCCGGCCCGGCTGGCCGTCGGCGTCCACGATGTCGATGGCCCGCACGCTGTCGGAGGCCAAGCCGTGCTTGCGGCTGAACCAGCCGACCCCTCCGCCCAGGGTGTAGCCGGTCACGCTGACCCCCGGCGCGCTGCCGGACAGGCCGGTCAGACCCAGCGGACCGGCCGCCGCCAGCACCTGCCCCCACTTCGCGCCCGCGCCCACCCGGACCACGCGCTCCTGCGGGCGTACCTCCACGTCGTTCAGCAGGCCGGTACGCAACAGGATCACGCCTTCCACGTCACCCGAGGCGCCATGCCCGCTCGGCTGCGCGGTCACCGTCATGCCCGCCCGCCGCGCGTAACGCACGAGCGCCGCCACGTCCTCGGCGTCCGCGGCCTCCGCCACGGCAGCCACCGGCTGCCTGACGGTCAGATTCCACGCGGTGGCCGCCTGTTCGAAGCCGTCGTCGCCGGGCAGGAGCACGCGCCCCTTCAGGACACCGCGCAAATCGTTGATCGTCATTGTCGTCTCCCTTGTCGAGTTGTCAGAAAATGCGGACGTCAGGCGGACTGCGCGGCGGTCGCCGGGGTGGCTCCGGCCTCGCGGAGGATCAGCAACCCCGTGATCGCGATCAGCGCCGCGGTCAGGCCGTGGATGCCGAGCGCGGCGGCCGTGGATCCGTGGTGGGCCAGGACGTTGACCATGTCGCCGAACGGCGTGACGGCCGTCATCAGCAGGACCCAGCCCAACGGGCGACGGTGGCCTGTCACCAGCAGGACGCCCATGGCCAGGCCCATCCCGATCTCGCGGCTGCCCTTCACGATGGAGAAGCCGCTGCCGTCGGAGGGCCAGTCCGCCAGCCCCGGGAAGGTCGTCCCGAGGGGCAGGACGAAGGACAACCCGAGGTAGAGGGTGAACAGGACGACGACGGCGGCCAGGACGGTGTTGAGCTTCTTCAGCGACATGGTCGTACTCCTTGTTTGCACGGACGGGCAGGGTTCAGCCGCGGACACGGCGGATGTGGAGGGCGTAGCGGGGGCGGCCGATGAGGTGCCAGATGACGCGGACCGGGACGGGCAGGCCGCCGAGGACGACGGCGCGCTCGGCCGGGTTCGCGTCCTCCAGGACGGCGCCGAAGAGCGTGAGCAGGGTGAGCTTGGGCGTGTTGTTCACCAGGTGGTCGCCCAGGGAGGCCCACTCCTGTCGGGTGATGTGCTCGGCCGCGAGCGGGAGGAGGGCGGCCTCCTCGTCGTGGAGGTGTTCCAGCAGGACCGCGCGGTGCTCGCAGAGGGCGGCCGCCAGGGCGTCGCGTTCGTCGGCGCCCGCGGTGGCCTCCCAGGCGGGAAGCGCGGCGTCCAGCCTGCTCAGGGTGGCCGCGACGCGTTCGTGCTGGGCCTGCATGCGCAGGACGACGTCGGCCTCCAGGTCCACCCGGGACAGCAGCGGCGGCCACAGCAGCTCGTCCTCGCCCTCGTGGTGGTTGTGCAGGCCCAGCCGGTAGACGCGGAAGTGGCCGGCGATCACCTTGGCGCGAGCGGTGTCACCCGGGGCGACGGCCGCGACGAGCTCCACCAGCAGCCGCGACTCACGGCGGAGCGCGCGGTGGACGATCTCCATGTCCCGGGTGTTGACGCTCATCTGTTCCCGCTCCTTCATCGGTTGCGATGTGTTCAGGCTGCTCCTGGGTGTTTGGAAGGCATTTGGAAGCGATTTGGAACCTCCGCGAAAGATGTGCGGATCATGGTCTTCATCCGGGTGCTGGGCCCGCATCGCCCTGGTCACCGGCGAGGTCCATGCTCGACGGCGCTCGCGGCCCCGGACGCTGACCACCGCTAGAGTGGGTGATCATGACGACTGGACGATGGGCGTTGGGCGGCGACCTGAGCGTCGCCAGGGTCGGGTACGGCGCGATGAAGCTGACCGGCTGGCCGAAAGGCGACCGTCCCAGCAGGGACACCGCGCTCGCCGTCCTGCGCCGGGCCGTCGACCTGGGCGTGAACCACATCGACACCTCGCACTACTACGCTCGCGACGGCGTGGCGGCCAACGAGCTGATCCGGGAGGCGCTGCATCCCTACCCGGACGACCTGGTGATCGTGACGAAGGTGGGCGCGCTGGTCGAGGGCTCTGACCTCGCCCTGCCCGCCGAGGGCAAGACCGGCCTCACCCCCGACGGCCTGCGCCGCGGCGTCGAGGCGAACCTGCGCTCGCTCGGCGTGGACCGCCTCGATGTCGTCAACCTGCGCATGGGCGACCTCGACCGCGCCGGGACGCCGCTCGCCGGTCCGCTGGAGACGTTGCTCGCGCTGCGCGAGGAGGGGCTGATCCGCCACCTCGGCGTCTCGAACGTGACACCCGCCGAGTTCGCCGAGGCCCAGAAGATCGCGCCGATCGTCTGCGTCCAGAACCTCTACAACCTGGCCAGGCGCGAGGACGACCCGCTGGTGGACGCCTGCGCCGAGGCGGGCATCGCGTACGTGCCGTTCTTCCCGGTCGGTGGGTTCCGGCCGCTCACGGCCGAGCGTCTGGACGCCGTCGCCGCCCGCCACGGCGCGACCGTGCCGCAGGTGGCGCTGGCCTGGCTGCTGGCCCGGTCGCCGAACATCCTGCTCATCCCCGGCACCGGCTCGCTCGCCCACCTGGAGGAGAACGTCGCCGCCGCGTCCCTGCAGCTGACCGAGGAGGACCTGGCCGACCTCGCCGACCAGGCGCACTGACCACGGAGTCCGAAGCACCACGACAGGTGTCGGCCGCGCTCAGCAGGTGTGTCGTGGGCCCCTCGCCGCCCCGGCGCCGGGCGAACGAGAGCTTCCCGCGCACGAGGTCGGTCCTGGCCCGTTGCCGCATGGGGAACTGGTCGCCGGGGCGCCGGCGGGTGAGGCGGCCGTGAGAAGCGTGCCCGCGAGAACCGGTCAGTGCGGGATGGTGTCCCGGTGGGCGGCCAGCCAGGCGTCGAACGTCTGCAGCCGCGGATTGAGTGCACGCAGCAGCTCGAAGTCGATGAGCTCGGCGATGTCGGGGGCGGCCGCGACCAGGTACTGGAGCATGTTGCCGACCTCGCCCGCGCCCGGGAACCCCGCGGCCCGGATCATGTCGGGGCTGACCGCCTGGTACGTGACGGGCTCGCCGAGCGCCTGGCTCAGCGCGGCGGCGTACTGCGCGCCGGTGAGCAGGGCCCCGGCGACGCTCACCCGCCTGCCGGCCATCCCGTTCCCCTGGCGGAAGATCCCCAGCGCGGTCCTGCCGACGTCCTCCGCGGCCTGCGCGGCCACCCTCGCCTCGCCGAACCCGAGCGGCAGCACCAGCGCGCCCGTCTCGTCACGCCGGGGCGCGAACATGTCGCGAAATGCCTCGTAGTACACGTTCGCTTGCAGGAAGGTGGTGGGCACGCCCGACTCCAGGAAGAACCGGTCGGCCTCGGCCTTGCCGTCGGCGTGCGGCACCTTGTACGTGCCCCCGAAGCTCGGCGTCCCGTCGTCCGGACGGAAGTAGCCGCGGGTGTCGGACAGCGTGGACCAGACGAAATGCCGGACGCCGGCCTCCCGGCCCGCCCGCGCGGCGTTGCCGGCCTGCTCCCGCTCCTTGGTGGTCGCGGGCCGTGCCCGCTCCTCCTCGGGCGTGCGCGGCTCCCAGAAGTTCGTCACCACGAAGGCGCCGTGCGCGCCGTCGAAGGCCCTGCGCAGGCTGCCCGCGTCGTCGAGATCGGCCTGCACGACCTCGGCCCCCAGGGCGGCCAGCTCCCTGGCCCGCGCCGAACCCGGGTCCCGGGTCAGGGCTCGCGCGGCGAACCGCCCGCCGCGGTCGTCGAGGATCGCGCGGACCAGCCCGCCTCCTTGCGCTCCGGTCGCGCCCACCACGGCGATGATCTGCTGCTCGCTCACGGAAACGGTCCTCTCACGTGGTCAGGTTGATGTATCAACCCGGCCACCATACAGCGCCAGGTTGATACGTCAAGCAACCGGTAGAGTGGGCGTCATGGGATGGGAGCAGGACATCGGCGAGGCCGACCGGATGTGGCGCACGTACATCGAGATGGCCAAGCACCTCGGCTCACACCTGCAGCAGCACCTGCAGCGCGAGTGCGACCTGTCCGCGGCCGACTTCGAGGTCCTGGTCCGGCTCACGGAGTCGGAGCGGCGGGAGATGCCCGTCGCGGAGGTGGCCGCCGCGACCCAGTGGGAGAAGAGCCGCCTGTCCCACCAGCTCACCCGGATGGCGCAGCGCGGGCTGGTCGAGCGGGTGGACACCGACGACCGCCGCTATCCCGACGTGCGGCTCACCGACAAGGGCTCCGCGGCGATCGACAAGGCCGTCCCCGAGCACACCGAGCTGGTGCACGCCCTGTTCGTCGACGTGCTCGGGCCCGAGCGGCTGGCCGGTTTCGCGCAGGCGTGCGCCGACGTGCTCCGCGCGCTCGACGAGCACCGGGAGCGGGACTGCTCGTTGTGATCACGCTCCCGCCGGCGGCCACGAGGCCGCCGGTGGAACGCCACCGGCGGTCAGCCTGCGACGGCCTTCCAGTTCCAGGTGAGCCCGTAGGACGTGCTCAGCGCCAGCAGACCCGGGCCGGCAGTGCCGAGGTTGAGGAAGCGGCCCCGCGCGTCGTACTGGCCCACCGCCGTCAGTTGCGAGGCGTGCCTGTCGGCCGGCGGGGTGCAGAACATGTAGCCGCCGTCATTGGGACGGAATTCGTTCAGCGTGAGCAGGTTGCCGTCGCCGACCCCGGGATTGGTGGCCGTTGAATTGACATACAGTCCTTTGTGGACCAGGTAGTAGCAGTAATAACCCTCGGTCTTGTCGGCGTATACGGGCATGAATTCTTCCGCGGAATCGTCGCTGTCGGGTTCGAGCGCCACCGGCGTGCCCGGTTCCGGATCGGAGTCCTGTACGGTCATGGCCGATCCCGCGCCGGTGACGATCTCATCGACGTCCAGCGCCTCGTTCTCGGCGTCCTGGAGGAACCAGCGCTGGTCGGGGTCGAATTCGTCGGCGAGGTCACGGCCCACCAGTTCTTCGCCGTCGGCGCGATCCAGGGCGGTCAACGCCTGGCCGGTGGCCTTGTTCAGCAATATCCAGGTGCCGTCTCCCATGTCGAGCAACCGCCACAGCTGGGAGTCGCCGTCGTCGGAGCCCTGGAGAACCGCCGGCGCGTCGGCGAGTCCGGATTCCTGGCCAAGATAGGTACGCGTGAGGCTGTGCAGCACGCGATAGTGCCCCGGGTGGTCACCGGCGGCCAGGAACCGGAAATTGTGCGCGCTCTGCTCGGACCGGGCGAACGTCCTGGTCTTGAGGCGGCTGCTGCCGGGCCGCGTCCCCGCACCCGAAGGGTAGGGAGAGCGGGTGCTGGAGGCGCTTCTGAGATTCTGCGTCGTCCGCGGAACGGCCTTCGCCTGCCGCGCCGGCTGGGACGTCGTGCACCGCGGGTCCTCGGTGAGATAGGAGAAGTCGTATTCGACGGGAAGGTGGTCCGACATCTCGAAGTCGGTCATCGGCGTCCCGAACCCGTACCCCCTGTAGAGCGCCGGGGTGACGCCGTTCTGGGTGACGGCGTAGTCGATGGTGCGTCCCGTGACGGGCCGGGTGGGCCCGCTGGAGGGCAGTACGTCGAACTGACCGGAGTCGTCGCCGAGGGCGGTCAACAATCCTGTCTGCCCGTAAGCCTCCATGTTGAAGTCGCCGAGGACCACCCAGGGCAGCGGTTGCCCGTTCGGGCCGGCGTTCTCCATATGACTCCTGATGTTCCGCAGCATCGTGACGTTGTCCGTGCCGCCTGCCGCGGCCCCGTGCCAGGTGAAGTAGACGACCCCGCAATAGTTGACGCCGAGCGCGGGACGGGACTTGCCCTCGTGAACGCCGTTCCGGGTCGCTCCGGGGACGACGAATATCTCGTCCCTCCGGACACTTCTGCGCGTCCAGACGGCCAGATTGATCTTCTCCGGGTTGCCGGAACCGGTGTCGACGTTCGTGTTCAGCCAGTAGAGGTAACCTCCGCCGCGGCCTCCACTGGTCCGGCTGAGCCAGATCTCCTCGACGGGAGGCGCGTTCGTGCTGCCGTCGCGCATCCTCTTGACGTAGTCGGTCTGCGCGATCGTGTCCTTGCCCCAATAGTGCCGGTCGGTGGGATAGCCGGTCTCCTGCAGGGCCAGGAGGTCGTTCTCCCTGGGAGGACTCTCCCGGGTGTGCAGCGCGGGCAGCGCGGTCGCGTACCTGTCGCCCTGTCGCGGCGAGGACGCGCCGGCCATGTTCCAGGTGGCCGCCTTGATCTCGACGAGCTTCGGGTCGCGTGGGGGAAGCTCGCCGCCGGTGTCGCGGAGGAACAGCGACTGCCGGTGTCCCACGTCGAGGGCGGCCACTCCGTTGCCCTGGTAGTTCAGGGTCTCCCGCCCGGTCCAGTCCGTGATCGCCTGCCCGTCCTGGCTCAGGGGCAGGAACGCGCGTGGGTCGGAGCCGTCCGATCCGAACTGGAAGGCGGTGCCGGCCTGGGCGCCGTACGGCCGGTACGGCTCGAACGGCCCGCCGGCGGTGGTCTGCTTGCTCAGCGTGTTGCCGTAGAAGACGTTCTGCGGCCCGGACGAGCCGGCCCACTTGCCGGCCTTGGGCCCGGCCGCCCACCAGATCGGATACCAGGTGCCCGCGTCCATCTCACCGCCCTCGCCACCGCAGTTGGCGGAGCAACTGGCCGAGCGGTGCTCGTAGGGGACTCGCACCGTGTTCTGCTCGAACAGGTTGTCGTGCTCCCAGCCGCCGTGCAGGTTCAGGTCGGAGTCGAGGTCGTTGCGGAAGGCGACGTTGCCGCCCGCCGACCACTGGAAGGTGAAGTGGCGCAGGCCGCGGCTGAGGTTGTGCGCCCACAACGAGTCCCACACGCGGCTGCCGCGCAGGTAGCCGTTGCCGCCCTTGCCCTTGTTCCAGGCGCCGTCGAAGCTGTTGCGCTCGATCTGCAGGTTGCGCGCCACCTCGGTGACGATCGGGTGTGAGCCGGTCATCGTGGCCTTGAGCCCGCGCGCCCAGCTGTTCGCCGCCCACTTGAACACGATGCCGTGCATGGCGTACTCGGGCGCCAGGTTGCCGTAGTTGTGCACGGCCTGCTCGGGAGTGAGCGAGTACGTCTCCTGGCCGCCGATCTTCGGCAGGCCGTTCATGTCCTGGGTGAAGGAGAAGTCCTCGAACCCGACGCCCTCGACCACCTTCAGCGGTGTGACCTTGCTGGCGTACGGGGTGCCGTTGCCGTTCAGCGGTTCGGAGCCGTCCGATTCGGAGTTCACCGGCAGGTCCCACCTCAGCGGCCGGTCCAGCGTGATCGTCCTGGCCGTGGCGTCCATGCGGCTGAGCCGGAACATCTCCTGCCGCATGTGGAGCGCCTCGATCATGCTCTGCTCGGTGATGCCCTGCTGCGCGTAGAACTTCCTGCTGTTGGCCGCGCCCACCCAGACATAGCCGCCGGGCCTGAACCTCGTCATGTCGGCCTTCGCGTCCAGCCGCACGACCGTGCCTCCCGCCCGTGCCGAGAAGCCCGGGTCATCGGGCGCGGCGGCCACCTTGAAGCCGGAGACCCAGTGCTGGTTGACGCTCCCCTCGTACAGGTCCTTGCGCATGGGCAGGCTGGAGGCCAGCTCCCAGTCGTCCTTGTACCGGGTCGCCACCTCCCGGGTCTGGACCCGGAACATGCCACGCCCGGGCCAGATCCAGCCGCCGTTGCCGATGTCGGGGGCGGTGCCGGCGATCATGCTCTCCTGGTCCCACCGGCCGTTGATCACCTGGTCGTAGCGGGTCTGGAGGCCGGGTCTGAACACCAGCCGGGTGCCGTCGTCGCCGGAGCCCTTGCCCCGTACGATGAGGAATCCGGCATCTACGTAGATCTGCCGGGTGATGTCGATCCGGCCTGCCGGTAGCTCGATGAGCGAGAGCCGGTTGAAGTTGGCGTTCGGCGAGCAGTCGTTCTTGATGTGGTCGATCGCCTTCTGCAGTCCGGCGGTGTCGTCGGTCCCGTCGTCCGCCGTCACCCCGTAGGAGGAGGCGAGCTCTTCCGGCGAGATGCGGCAGGAGGCGTCGTCGGTCAGCTCCGCATCGCCCTCAGGCAGCTCCTGGCCGCCTCGGTACCCGGCGCGGGACCAGTCCGGCAGTCCGGCCGGCGGGGCCGTGCGGTTGCCGTGACTCAGGTCAGGGCCGGACGCTCCAGGCCCCGCCCACGGCGGGTCCTCCGCCGTGGCGGGTGCGGTCACGGACGTCGGGGAGGCGGAGGCCCCCCACGCCGCCGGGGTGCCGCCCGGCGACGACAACGAGAGCAGCAGGACGGACATCATGGCCGCCGCTGGTCGGACCATTCTCACGTGATCTCTCCGAGAAGGACGCGGACGCCGGGAGCCGGCGTCGGTGACGATGACGTCGTCCGGCTGCGTGTTCGCCGGCTTCACCACTGCGGGGCCGACGGCGTGGGCATCGCCGCGAAGTCGTAGACCTTCTTCCACAGCACGCCGCTCCTGCCGCCGGCCGAACCGTTGACGACGTAGTAGAGATCGGTTCCGGCCACCACGGCCAGCGGGGTCCTGCCGGGGGAGAGCGCGAAGCTGTTCTCCTCGTAGTAGCCGCTCCACCCGCCGTCGCGCGAGATCAGGTAACTGCCGATGGTGTTGTCACGGTCCTCGGTGATGGTGATGACGCCGTAGCCGCTTCGGGAGAGCGCGACGGACGGGCCGTTCCTCGTGTAGCCCGGGGTGCCTGTCGCGTAGACCCGGAACGGATTCGTCCAGTTGCCGGTCCCGTACCGCTGCCGCGACATGTACACGTAGTTGTCGGTGCCCGTGAAGGCGAGCACGACCTGGTTCCAGGGAGCGGGGTCGCCGTTGGCGCCCACCTGGGCGGCCAGTCCAGGCGCGTCCTTGCTCCGCGCGCCCGGCACGACGCTGGGCGAGCTGTAGGTGCCGGTGTCGCCGTTGTAGTACATCGTCCAGATGTCGTCGGTGGACTGGCTGTTCCAGGCGAGCATGAAGGAGTTGCCGGGGAGCGCGGCCGCCGCCACGGGCTCGGTGTCGGTGGTGCGCGTGTCGTTGGGGATCCTGGTCCAGCCGGGCAGGGTGGCGGGTAGCTGGTAGCTCGGGCTGAGCTGGACGCGGTGCTGGTAGACGTGGCCCTCGGTGCCGGTGTGGAAGATCCGGAAGTTGCCGCGGCCTCCGTCGTCGGTCCAGATCACCCGCGGCGGCGTCCAGGTCTGGGCGTTGGGCAGCGAGTACGCGGGCCCGTTGTTCAACGAGATCCAGATGGAGTCGTTGTCCGCGCCGCGCCAGGCGTGCAGGATGTTGCCGCGGTCGTCGCGCGCCTCTCCCGGAGTGGACCTGCTGGTGATCTGCCCGCCGGCGTAGGTCACCGGCTGCCAGTCGGACCCCTCACCGGGGAAGCCCCAGGAGCTGATCGAGGCGCCGCCGTCGTCGGCCGAGGCCGGCGGCGTCATTCCACCGGCGGAGGCGATCAGCGACACGGCCGCGATGAACAACCTCTTCTTGACGAACATCTCTTCTCCCGCATCGTCTCTCGAATCGACGGCCATCGCGCCGTTGGCCCGGCGGTGACTCATGGACCGTCGTTACAGAGACAAAGTGCGGGAGGCCGCCCGTGACATGACGCTCGTCACATCACCGTCCCGCTCGCGGACGACGGCGGGGCCGCGGATCCTCAGGCCGTGAGCGCCGCGCCTTCGAGCAGCGTGGTGCGGATCTGCTTGCGTGAGGAGATGCCGAGCTTCGCGAAGACCTTGCGCAGGTGCCATTCGACGGTGTGCGGGCTGATGAAGAGCTGAGCGCCGATCTCGGGGTTCGTCAGCCCGTCGCCGGCCAGGCGCGCTATCTGCGCCTCCTGGGCGGTGAGAGTGGCGCGTGCCTCGACGGTGCGCCTGCGTACCGTCTCACCGGTGGCCTGGAGCTCGCGCCGGGCGCGTTCCGCGAACGCCTCGGCCCCCATGTCGCCGAGCAGCTCGTATGCGATGCCCAGCTGCTCGCGCGCGTCGAGGCGGCGGTTCTCCCGGCGCAGCCACTCGCCGTAGAGCAGCCGGGTGCGGGCGAGCGTCGTCCGGACCTCGGTGCGGCCGAGCCGCTCGATCGCCTCGCGGTAGAGAACGTCGGCGTCCGCTCCGTCGCTCACCTGGGCCCGTAGGCACGCCGAGGTGCCGAGGGCCCAGTCGGTGCCGCTGGCTCGGGCCATCTCGTCGAGCCGCCGGGCGACCTCGGCCGCCCGGGCGGGCCTCCCGCTCCGGACGGCGGCCTCGACGAGCTCGACCGTGGACCTGATGGCCGTCCCGCCGAGCTCCTGCGGGTGCTCGAAGGCCCGCTCGGCGGCGACGTACGCCTCCTCGTACCGGCCGAGGCCGTTGCAGAGCACCGCGCTCGCCCATTGGGTGGCGGTCACCACCTTGCCTTCTCCCTGAATGGCCGGGTCCCGCGTGATCGCTGCGCTCACCTGACGGGTCGCGGCCTCCCGTCCTCTCCACGGCTCGAGGATCAGGGCCGCGTACTGGGCCAGGTAGCGGCTGCCCGTCACCTCGCCGATCGTCGCCGCCTCGGCGACCAGCGCGTCGGCCAGGGCGAACTCACCGGCGAGGACCCTGTTCGACACGAGCATGTGGAGGGCTGAGGGCAGCACCGACAGGGCGCCCGCCTCGCGTGCCAGATCGACCAGCCTCGCGGAGAGCACCGACCAACTGTCGAAGTCCCAGACGTTATGGGCCATCCGGGACGCGAACGGCAGCCAGCCAAGGCCCTGTTCCCTGGAGACCCCTTCGGCGCGGAAGGACTCCAGGGCCCGCAGCACCATCGGCACGCCCGCGGCGGAACCCTCGGTGAGCGCCACGCCCACGCCGTTCAGGAGCAGGTCGTTGCGCTCCGGCGGCGGACCCGGCGGTGCGGCGAGCAGCGCCTCGGCGATGTCCGCCACCTGGGCGCCGCTCGGCAGCCGGCCCGCGTTCATGGCCGCGTTCAACGTGTCGCGGTAGGTCTCGCGGGCCAGCCCGGCGTCCAGCGGCGCCAGGCGCTCACCGGCTCTGAGCAGCAGTGGGAAGGCGGAGCCTGCGCTCCTGGAGGCGAACGCGATCTGACCGCGCAGCAGGTCCGCCTGGGCGCGTTCGCGTTCGTCCAGAGTGCTGAGTTCGGCTGCGTCCAGCAGTTCGAGCGCGGCGTCGTACCCGCCGGCCTGGTACTTGGCCCGTGCCGCCGCCAAGGCCCTGGCGCCGCGGCGCGCGTGGTCGGGGGTCAGCTCGGCTGCCCGCTCGTGGAACGCCGCCGCCGCGGCGACCCCGCCGCGCGCCTGCGCCCGATCGGCCGAGCGCTCCAACTCGGCGGCCACCGTCTCGTCGGGGCCGGCCGTCGCGTTGGCGAGGTGCCACGCCCGGCGATCGGGGTCCGCTCGGGGATCGGTCGCGTCGGCCAGCGCCCGGTGGACGTCCTGCCGGTCCTGCGGGGACGCGACGCGGTAGGCCGCCGATCGCATGAGGGGATGGCGGAAACGCACCCGCGTACCGATGGTGATCAGCCCCGCCGCCTCGGCCGGCGACGCGGCGGACACCTCGATGCCCAGCAACTCCGCCGCGCGGGTCAGCAGGGTCACGTCCCCGACCGGCTCGGCCGCCGCGATGAGCAGCAGCCGCTGTGTCTCGGCCGGCAACGACCGGACCCGCCGCAGGAAGCCCTGCTCGATCTGACCGGCCAGCGGTCGCGCGTCGGGCCGCCCGAATCCACCCGCCAGCTCCGCCGGCGCCAGCCCCCGGGGCAGTTCGAGCAGGGCCAGCGGGTTTCCCTGCGTCTCGACGACGATCCGGTCCCGGACCTGCTCGTCGAGCCGTCCGGGAGTCACGGAGTCCAGCAGGGCGCGGGCGTCGCTGTCGCTCAGCCGTCCCACGTCGAGCTGGGGCAGCCCCTTCAGCTCCGGTCCGAGGTGGTGCTCGCGCACCGCGAACACCAGCCCGATCGGCTCCGCGAGCAGGCGCCGCGCGACGAAGGCGAGGGTCTGCGCGGAGACCTGGTCGAGCCACTGCGCGTCATCGACGAGGCAGACCAGCGGCCCTTTCCCGGCCACGTCGGCGAGCAGGCTGAGCACCGCGAGCCCGACCAGGAAGCGGTCCGGAGGAGTTCCCGCGCTCAGGCCGAACGCCGTCCCGAGCGCGTCGCGTTGCGGGCCCGGCAGGCGACCCAGATGCTCCAGGAACGGGGAGCACAGCTGATGCAGCCCGCCGAAGGCCAGCTCCATCTCGGATTCCACGCCGGTCGCCTTGATGATCCGGCAGCCGGACGCGCTGTCCCGCGCGTACTCCAGCAGCGCCGTCTTGCCGATGCCGGCCTCGCCGCGCAGAACCAGGACCGAGCTGTGGCCGTCCTGCACCGTCGCCACGAGCTGATCCAGCGTCTCGCACTCCAGCTGCCGCCCGAGAAGTCGCGACCCGGGACCCCCGCTTGCCATGGCACTGCCCCCGACGATCATCTGTTCGTGGCCCCATGACCGCTGAACATGGGGAAAAACCGGCGCTACATCCTCGATGGAGACGTAACCTACCGTTCTGCCATCAAGCCCAGCAATCTGCTGGTGACACCGGCCGCAGGGTGAGCCGGGTGGTCGCGGAGCATCCCACCGCCCGAGGCTCCTCCGCTGCCCCGACGCCCGCCACGGTGCGGGCCAGGGTACCGACCACGGTGTTCCCAGGGCGCGATGGAGCAGCCCGGACGGCGACCGTGATCGCAGTGGCATCACCGGATGCCAGCTGTCGAACGGAGCCGCCATCGTGACCATGAGCCTGTTGGAGTCGTACGAAGACCACGCAGAGCAGACCCGTGACCGGTCGATCACCCATGGGGACGGAGACGATCCGGCGTTCGTCAGCGCCGCGCCCCGGCTTCTCACGATCGGTCTGCGCGTCCTGCAGGACGTGGGCGAAGCCGAGGACGTGGTGCAGGAGACGTGGCTGCGTTGGGCCCGTGCCGATCGGTCGGTCGTCATCAGCCCGCCGGCGTTCCTCGCGCTGACCACCGCGAGGCTCGCCATCAACGTCGCCCGGTCCGCCCGCAGGCGCCGGGAGACCTCCGCCGGCTCCTGGCTCCCGGAGACGGCGGACCTCGCCGCCGGGCCCGAGACGGCAGCCGAACGACGAGAGGCGGTCGACACTGCGATCCGGCTGCTGCTGGAGCGGCTGACACCCGCCGAACGAGCCGTCTATCTCCTGCGCACGGCCTTCGACTACCCCTACCGCCAGATCTCCGAGCTCCTCCACCTCGGCGAAGACCACGCGCGGCAACTCCTGCGACGCGCGCGCAACCACCTCGCCACCGAGCGACGCCACCAGGTGAGCACCACCGCGCACCGGCGCCTCGTGCGGACGTTCGTCGCCGCCGCCCAGTCCGGCGACCTCGCCGCGCTGGAAGAGGTGCTCACCGCCGACATCGTCCGCTGAGTTCGATCGCTGGTGCGGCGATCTGTCACAGATCACGATGCCGTCCGGTCTTTCGGGTGAATCGGACGCCGAAAGAGCGACAGGAGCGTGAGCGTGCCCTCGACCATGACCACCATCCGGATCCGGGTCAGGATGAGCTCCCGGCCCGTCGACGAGCCGCATCGCGCGTCGAGCCAGCTCGAACTGCTCTTCGATCTCACCTTCGTGGTCGCGGTCGCGGCCGTCACGGCGCAGTTCGCGCACGTCATCGCCGAAGGTCATGGCCTGACCGGGCTGGTCCCGTTCCTCCAGGTGTTCTTCGCCATCTGGTGGGCGTGGATGAACTTCACCTGGTTCGCCTCGTCCTACGACACCGACGACGTTCCCTACCGGCTGCTGACCATGGTGCAGATGGCGGGGGTGCTGGTCCTGGCCGTCGGCGTGCCCGCCGCGGCCGGCCGCTCCGACTACGGGATCATCACCCTGGGCTACCTCATCATGAGGATCGGGCTCGTCGCCCAATGGCTGAGGGCCGCGGTCGAAGACCCGGCGAGCCGCCGTACGGGGCTGCGCTACGCCGCGGGCATCGGTCTGGTCGAGCTGGGCTGGTTGCTCCGGCTCGCTCTCCTGGACGCCGGCCTCCTGCCGGCGTCGCTCCAGCTGCCGTTCTTCGCCTGCCTGGTCGTCCTGGAGCTGGCGGTGCCGTGGTGGGCGGAGCGGGCCAGGGCGACCACCTGGCACCCGCGGCACATCGCCGAGCGCTACGGCCTGTTCACGATCATTCTGCTGGGCGAGAGCGTCCTGGCCGCGAGCAGAGGGGTTGAAGGGGCGTTCGAAGCGGCTCCCCTCGTCGTCATCGCCGGATCCGGTCTCGTCCTGCTGTTCGCCCTGTGGTGGCTGTACTTCCTGGTCGAGGCGGGGGAGGGGCTCAGCGAGCGGCGTCACCGGTCGTACTGGTGGGGGTACGGCCACTTCGGCGTCTTCGCCGCGCTGGCGGCCCTCGGCGCCGGGCTCGAGGTCGCGGTGGAGCAGAGCGGGCGCCAGGTGGCGGCATCGCCGACGGCGATCGGCTACGCGGTCGCCGTCCCGGTCGGGGTGTATCTCATCCTGCTCCGGGCGGTGCATGCGCTGGTCGACGCGGACTCCGTCGTCCCCCGCGCCGCCGTGGCAGGGTGCGTCGGCGCCGTCATGTCGTCGCCGCTCGCGGCGCCGTGGATCGGGGTGGCCGCCGTGGTCGCGCTGATCGCGGCCGCCTGCGTCGCGCTGGTCGCCGTCGCCATCTGGGCGGCACGCGGCCGACACTCTCAAGGAGAGTCACCTGCCGGCCAACCCTGAGACGGTGCGCATCGTCACCGAGGGGGCCGCGCGACGTCTCAACCGTGGGAAAGCTCGCCGAATAGCCGGATCTTGTCACAAATGCCGAGGCTGCCCTGTCTTAGCTGGCGATCGGATCACATGGGCGCGGGAGTCGGCGGGCTGAGGCCGGATCGCCGGCCGACTGGAGATCCCTTGGAGGAGACATGAGCACCCCGAACGGTGAGAACGAGTTCCTGTACGAGCTCCACGTCGAGATCGAGGAGGAGCTGATCATCACCGAGGCCAGCCACCCGGAGGACGAGGTGGGGCAGCCGGTCACCGAGTGGCTGTACGACCCGACGGACGTCGAGCGCGAGAAGATCGCTCTGCGGGGGCTGCGCGACGCGGTCGAGGTGCTGGAGGACGGCTGGCGGCCGGGTGACGACGTTGCCTGAGCCGCGGATCGGCACGCTCGGCAGCCTGCGTGAGCATCTGCAGTGGGCGATCGAGCTGGAGCACGCGACGTTGCCGCCGTACCTGACGGCGCTGTACTCGTTGGATCCGGAGCGCAATCCGGTGGCTGTGGAGGTGGTGAGCGGCGTCTTCGTGGAGGAGATGCTGCATCTGGCGTTGGCGGCGAATCTGCTGAACGCGGTCGGTGGCACGCCGCGTCTGGATATGCCGGGGATGTTGCCGCCGTTTCCGCGCAGGCTGCCTCATGGTGATCTGGAGGTGTCGCTGGTGCCGTTCGGCGCGCAGGCGCTGGAGATGTTCCTGCGCCTGGAGCGTCCGGCGCCGCCCGGCGCGCCGCCGGAGGATGACGGCTACGAGACGATCGGGCAGTTCTACGCTGCGATCGAGCAGGGGTTGCGCCATCTGTGCGGAACGCTCGGCGAGAAGGAGGTGTTCTGCGGCGACCCGGCCCGGCAGGTGAGCGGCGCCCACTTCCGCCACACCGGCGGCAGACTAGTCGCCGTCACCGACCTCGCCTCCGCGCTGGACGCGCTTGAGGAGATCGTCGAGCAGGGGGAGGGCAACGCCCGCGGCGAGGTCTGGGACGGTGACCAGGACGAGGTCGCCCATTACTACCGTTTCATGGAGCTGAAGCTCGGCCGCCGCTACCGGCGCGGGGACACCCCTGAGTCCGGGCCCACCGGTGAAAGGCTCCCGGTGGATCTCACCGGGGTGTTCCCCATGACGCCCGGCCCTGCCGACCGCGCCGCGCAGGAGGAGTTCGACCACGCCTACTGCGCCATCCTCCATCTGCTGGAGCTGGCCTTCAACGGCAGCCCGAGGATGCTCGCCGTCGCCACCGGCGAGATGTACGCGCTCAAGGCCCAGGCGCAGGAGCTGATGCGGCGGGGCGGCCTCACCTTCGAGTACGTCCCGCCTGAGCTGCGCCGCTGGAGCGCGGGCGACCACCAGCGGATCGTCGTGCTCCGGGATGGGCCGTACGTCGTGTACGGTCGCGTCCCCCTGCGGCGCAAGCGGAAGATCGTCTCCGCCGAGCAGAAGAACGCGCTCACCTGGAAGACCGGCGAGCCGCTGGAGACCGAGGAAACCTACGCGCTGTGCCGCTGCGGCCGTTCGGGCGCCAAGCCGTTCTGTGACGGCACTCACGCCGTGATCGGCTTCGACGGCACGGAGGCCGCGCCGATGCGGCCCTACCAGGAGTTGCAGCACGTGCACGACGGCGTCGGCATCTCCGCGCGGCGGGTGGGCGAGCTGTGCGTGCACGCCGCCTTCTGCATCGGCCGGACCAGGCCCATCGCCAAGATGCTCGACGACACCGCCGACAGCGACGTGCGCTCGGACGTCATGGGCCGCATCGATCACTGCCCCTCCGGCTCCTACAGCTTTGCCCTCGAACGCGGCGGCGAGACGATCGAGGCCGACCTCCCGCGCGCCGTCTCGGTGCTGGAGGAGGAGGACGGCCTCGCCGGCGCGCTGTGGGTGACCGGTGGAATCCCCGTCACCCGATCGGACGGCCTGCCGCTGGAGACTAGGAACCGGATGACGCTGTGCCGTTGCGGTCACTCCGGCAACAAACCGCTCTGCGACGGCACCCATCGCGAGATCGGCTTTCACGAGTGAACAACCAGAGAGGCAATCCCATGAACCGACCAGTCGTTCTCCTCGTCCACGGCGCCTTCGCCGAGTCGGCCAGTTGGAACCGCGTCATCCGGCGCCTGCGCGACAGCCGGCTCACCGCGGTCGCCGTGGCCAACCCGCTGCGCGGCTTCGAGGGCAGCACGCTCGGCCAGGCGCTGCAGGCCTACCCGGTGGCCTCCGGCGGCGACGAGTTCCGCATCGACCCCGCCACGTTCCACCGCCAGTTCTGTGCCGACCTCGACAGCGAGGAGGCCGCGCTGATGGCCGCGACCCAGCGGCCGGTGACCGAGCGCGCCCTGTCCGACGGGCTCGCCGTCGACGAGGCGCCCTGGCGCACCGTCCCGTCCTGGTTCGTCCACGGTGACAAGGACCGCAACATCCCGGCCGCCGCACTGCGCTTCATGGCCGAGCGCGCGGACTCGCGCGGCACGCGCGAGATCGCCGGCGCCTCCCACGCGCTCGCGGCCTCCCAGCCCGACGCCGTGACAGCGACTATCCTCGACGCCGCGGACCACGCGCGAGGCTGACGAACCCCTGTTCAGGCCGACGGGCGAATCGATGTGGGGCACATGAACACGGAATCCCTGGAACAGGCGGACGCTCTCGATCGGGCGGCGTCCGCCTTCATCGAGCTGCGCCCGCGGCTGTTCGGCATCGCCTACCGGATGCTGGGCAGCGCGGCCGAGGCCGAGGACATCGTCCAGGAGGTGTGGCTGCGCTGGCAGGACACCGACCGAGAGACCATCGAGAACCCGCCGGCCTTCCTGGCGCTGGTCACCACCCGGCTGGCCATCAACCTGGCGCAGTCGGCGCGCGTGCGGCGGGAATCCTACATCGGCCCCTGGCTGCCGGAACCCGTGGACACCAGTCTCGACCCCACTGTCGGCGCCGAACGCGGCGAAGCGCTGGAGCTGGCCCTTCTGCTCCTGCTGGAGAGGCTCAATCCCACCGAGCGCGCCGCCTACGTCCTGCGCGAGGCCTTCGACTACCCCTATCCGCAGATAGCGGAGATCCTGCGGCTCACCCCGGTCAACGTCCGGCAGATCGTGAGCCGCGCCCGCAGGCGCGTGACCGCCGTCCGCCACGAGCCCGTCGACAGGCTCCAGCACCGGCGCCTCCTGGAGACGTTCCTCGACGCCGCCCGGACGGGAAACGTCGGCGCCCTGGAGAAGCTCTTCGCCGCCGACGTCGTCAGCTCCTCCGACGGCGACGGCATCAGGGGATCGGCCAAGTTCCCGGTGCTGGGCAACGAGCGGGTGGCCAGGTTCGTGGCCGCGTTCTCGCCGCGGTTCTGGCCGGGCACCGCCGTCACGTGGGTCGAGATGAACGGGCTGCCAGGCGTGCTCGTCACCCGGGACGGCACCGGCGTCGCCCTGCTCGCCATGGAGGCCTCCAAGGAGGGGATCCACCACCTGTTGTGGATCCTCAACCCGGCCAAGATCGAGGCCTTCGAGCGCTCGCGCAGCCGCTCTGTCACAACGTAACGGGCTGTCCGGTCTTATCTGCCAACGATGAAGGAGGCGGCAGACCATGACCGAGGCGGGCGCCGAGTCGCTGGCGGAGATGCTCGACGAACGGCAGCACCTGCTCGGGATCGCTCTGTCCATGTTCGGCTCGGACACCACGGCCGAGCACGTCGTCCAGGAGACCTATCGCCGCTGGTACGCCCTCGACGAGGAGGAGCGCGCCGCCATCGCGGTGCCGCGCGCCTGGCTGACGCGGACAGCGGGAAACATCTGCCTGCAGCTCGTCGCCGACCCCGACCCTGACCCCGTGCCTGGCGGCCGGGTGACGCGGGCCCGGCCCGTGCCGTACCCGGCCTCGCACCAGGCCGGGTACGGCCCGCAGATGCGCGCCGGGCACGAGCGGGTGGCCCGCCGGTTCGCCGCGGCCTGCCAGGCGGGCGACACCGAGGCGCTGCGGGAGGTCCTGGCCGCCGACGCGATCGTCGTCAGCGATGGCGGCGGCAAGGTGCGCGTCGCCGTACGGCCGGCCCACGGTGCGGACGCGGTCGCGCGGGTCGTCACGGCGTTGCTGATCGACCAGCCGGGAACCGAGCCGGCCATCGGATCGGTGAACGGCAGGACGGGGCTCGTGCTGCGGCGGGCGGGCAAGGTCGTGGCGGTGGTCAGCGTGAGCGTGGCCGGAGCCGAGGTCACGGCGGTGTGGATCATCCTGAACCCCGACAAACTCCAGCGTTGGCACTGAACGGCATACCGGTGCACGACCAGATCCCCCCGGGTACTTCTTCGGGTCGAGCATGGTCTGCGTGCTCTCGCCCTGGTCCAGGCGGCGCGCGATCAGCACGCTCCTCCTCGGACACGAGGCCGCCTGTCACAACCGAGGGGGCTGCCTTGTCTTAGCTGACGACGAGGGCGCACCACAGCGCCCGGAAAGCCAGAAGGGTGCCAGCAATGAAAATCGTGGTGATCGGCGGGACCGGGCTCATCGGGTCGAAGCTGGTGAGGAAGCTGGGCGAGCACGGCCACGAGGCCGTGGCCGCGTCGCCGAACACCGGCGTCGACACGCTGACCGGGGAGGGCCTGGCCGAGGTGCTGAAGGGCGCCGAGGTCGTGATCGACGTGTCGAACTCGCCCTCGTTCGAGCGCGAGGCCGTCATGAAGTTCTTCCAGACCTCCACCGGCAACCTGCTGGCGGCCGAGGCGGCCGCCGGGGTGGGCCATCACGTGGCGGTGTCGATCGTGGGGACCGAACGGATGCCGGAGAACGGCTACTTCGCGGCGAAGATCGCCCAGGAGCAGCTGATCGAGAAGTCCGGCATCCCGTTCTCGCTGGTGCACTCCACCCAGTTCTTCGAGTTCGCCCGCGGCATCGCCGACGAGGGCACCGTCGACGGCAAGGTGCACATCGCGCCGGTGCTGTTCCAGCCGATCGCGGGCGACGACGTGGCCCAGGCGGTCGGCAGGACCGCGGTGGGGACGCCGCTGAACGGCCGGATCGAGATCGCCGGACCGACCCGGTACAAGATGGACGAGTTCTTCCGCAAGGCGTTGGCCGCCTGGGGCGACACCCGCGAGGTCGTCACCGACCCGCAGGCGCGCTACTTCGGCAGCGTGCTCGGCGAGCGGTCGCTGGTGCCCGCCGACGGCGCGCGGCTCGGCACCATCACCTACGAAGACTGGCTCGACCAGTCCGACGCGAAGTAGGGCGGGGCGATGGACAAGCCGCGATCGACCGCGTGGCAGACGGCGCTGACCGTGCTGCAGGAGGCGCAGCCTCCGTTCATCCCCGAGGGCGCGCACGCCATGACCGTGGTCATCGAGTACCCGCCCGGAGACCCGGGCGCGCCGCCGCATCGCCACCCGGGTCCCGCCTTCGGCGTCGTCCTTGAGGGCGAGATGCTGATGGAGCTGGAAGGGGAGCCGGAGCGGGTGATCCGCGCCGGCGAGGCGTTCTGGGAGCCGGGTGGCGACGTCATCCACTACCAGGACGGCAACAATCGCGCCGATGTCCCGGTACGGTTCACGGTCACCATGCTGTGCGAGCCGGGCAAGCCGATGTTCACGCTGGTGGAAGAGGCCGAGCTGGCCCGGCGCAAGGACCGCCGCGCGCCACGCCCGTCCTGAACCCCGGCGAGGTGTCCGCAGCGTGACGGCACGGGCTGCCGTCATCGCTGCCTGATCCCAGGATCGAACCAGGCCGCCGGCCCATCGGCCGGCGGTCCGATCCGCCATGCCGACAACCCGAGGTATGACACGAATGAAGCACGAACGACCGGTCCGGATCGGCACGCTCGGCAGCCTGCGTGAGCATCTGCAGTGGGCGATCGAGCTGGAGCACGCGACGTTGCCGCCGTACCTGACGGCGCTGTACTCGTTGGATCCGGAGCGCAATCCGGTGGCTGTGGAGGTGGTGAGCGGCGTCTTCGTGGAGGAGATGCTGCATCTGGCGTTGGCGGCGAATCTGCTGAACGCGGTCGGTGGCACGCCGCGTCTGGATATGCCGGGGATGTTGCCGCCGTATCCGCGCAGGCTGCCTCATGGTGATCTGGAGGTGTCGCTGGTGCCGTTCGGCGCGCAGGCGCTGGAGATGTTCCTGCGCCTGGAGCGTCCGGCGCCGCCCGGCGCGCCGCCGGAGGATGACGGCTACGAGACGATCGGGCAGTTCTACGCTGCGATCGAGCAGGGGTTGCGCCATCTGTGCGGAACGCTCGGCGAGAAGGAGGTGTTCTGCGGGGACCCGGCCCGGCAGGTGAGCGGCGCCCACTTCCGCCACACTGCCGGATCGCTGTTCGCCGTCGAGGATCTGGAGTCCGCGCTCGGCGCGCTGAAGGAGATCGTCGAGCAGGGGGAGGGCAACGCCCGCGGCGAGGTCTGGGACGGTGACCAGGACGTCCTCCACCCCGAGCGGAAAGAGGTCGCCCACTACTACCGCTTTCAGGAGCTCAAGCTCGGCCGCCGTTACCAGCGGGGCGACACCCCGAAGACCGGCCCGACCGGCGAGAAGGTCGGCGTCGACCCGGACGGCGTGCTGCCGATGACACCCAACCCGCGGCCCGCCGAGCCGGGCAGTGCCGTACGGGCGGCGCAGGATCTGTTCGACACCACCTACAGCACCCTGCTGAACCTGCTGGAACAGGCGTTCAACGGCGACCCGAAGCGGCTCACGGACGCCACCCGCACCATGTTCACGCTCAGGGCCCAGGCGCAGGCCCTGATGGCGCTGCCCGGCGGCGCCGGTCCCACCTTCGCCTACGTGCCGCCCGAAGCACGCAGCTGATCCATGAAACCTCTCCGCTGCCGCGTGGGCGGCGGAGAGGACGGGAGTCACCGGGTCCGTGTCACCAGCTCGCCGATCTCGGGGAGGACGGCGTCCGCGACCGTGATCTTCCGCTCGATGAGCCCGTTGGCGTGGAACAGGTCGGCGGCGTGCTGCTGCTCGGCGACGAACTCCGGGCTGACCGGGTGCAGCCCCCACGGGCGGGTGCGCAGCGCGTGCTCCCACGCGTCGAGGTCGCCGTCGAACAGGGCCGCGGCCTCGCGCGGGTGCTGCTCCGTCCAGCTGTCCGCCCGCTGCAGCGCGGTGACGATCCTGGCCAGCTCCTCCGGCCGTTCCTGGGCGAAGTCGCGGCGGGTGAACCAGAGCGAGCGGTGGCTGAACAGGCCCTCGGTCTCCACCAGCGTCCGGGTGCGCGACTCGACCGGCGTCAGGTACGGGTAGGAGCCCACCCAGGCGTCCACGTCGCCGTTCACCAGCAGCTCGGCGGCGTTGCCGTAGGCGTCCACCGGGACGATGTCGCCCCATCCGAGCCCGGCCCGCTCCAGCGCCAGCAGCAGCAGGGTGGTCTGCCAGGAGCCGTGCCCGAGCGCCACCCGCCTGCCCTTCAGCTCGGCCACCGAGCCGATCGGGGAGTCGTCCCGCACCACCAGGCGGCCGTTCTCGACCCGCGGCCCCGAGATCGCCACGTACACGATGTCGTGCCCCTTGGCCTGGGCGGTGACCGGGGGCGTGGAGCCGGTGCCGATGAAGTCGTATCCGCCGTCGAACAGGTGGTCGCCGTGGGCGGACGGCAGGGCCCGGGTGGGATCGACCCGCCCGTCCCGGCCGAGGGCGTTCAGGTCCACCCATTCGACGTCGGGCAGCAGGTCGCGGTGGCGGGCCACCCAGAGCGTGTTGTTCTGCGGGAAGAAGCCGACCTTGGTGGTCATCAGGAGCGTCCTTTCAGTAGCGGCAGAACGTGGCGGCCCACGCGGCGGGCCTCTTCGAGATGGGGGATCCCGGCCAGGATGAGGGCGTCCACCCCGAGATCCAGCAACCGGTCGAGGCGGTCGGCGACCTGGTGGTAGTCGCCGACCAGGCCGAAGGCCGGGCCGTCACGCAGCTGGCTGAACCCGCCCCACACGTGGGGGGCGACCTCCAGGGCTCGGGGGTCGTCACCGGCTCCGGCGAGGAAGGCGCGGCTGCGGCGCACGCCGACGGAGTCGCCCTCGCCGGCCTCGCTCTCGCGCGGCCGGGCCCGCCAGCCGGCCTCGATCTCCGCCCATGCCTCCTCCTCGCTCTCCCGGGCCAGCAGGTCCACCCGCACGGCGAACCGGGGCGGCGTGGCACTGTGCGCGCGCACCGCGTCGAACTTCTCCTCCAGCGCCTCGAACGGCTCCAGCCAGGACAGGTAGTAGTCGGCGTGCCGGCCGGCGGCGTCGATGGCGGCGGGGGAGGAGCCGGAGAAGAAGATCTCGGGGAACGGCTGCCCGGCCAGCTCCTCCGGCAGCCCGGCGTTCTCCACCTGGTAGAAGCGGCCCCGGTGGGTGTGCCCGCCCTGCCAGACGCCCTTGAGCACGTCCAGGAACTCCGAGGTGCGCGCGTAGCGGTCGTCGTGGTCCACCTTGTCGCCCCACCACAGCTGCGCCGGGCCGCCGCCGCCGGAGATGACGTTGTAGACGATCCGGCCGCCGGTGGCCCGTTGCAGCGTGGCCGTCATCCGGGCGGCCTGGACGGGGTGCAGGAAGCCGGGCTGGAAGGCCACCATGAAGCGGTACGACGTGGTCTCGCGGGCCAGCGTCGCGGCGGCGGCCCACGGGTCGTCGGTGTGCGGGAAGTTCGGCAGCAGCCCGCCGGTGAAGCCGCCGTCCTCGGCGGCCCTGGCGACCTCGGCCATGTAGTCGGCGTGGCTGTAGCCGTCGTCCCGGCCGTCCCTGGTGCCGGGGGCGGTGCCGCCGGGGGCGAAACCGCCTCGGCTGCGGACGCGGCGGCGCAGCGAGGGCTGGTCGCCCTCCATGTGGATGCGCCAGTAGATGTCAACGGTCAACAGACCGCTCCTTCACGTGCTCGCCGAGGCGGTAGACGTCCTCGGTCTGGAGGAAGAACTCGGTGACGCCGAGCGCGGCGTACTCGTCGGCGGCCTCGATCGAGGGCAGGTGCACGCCGTAGCGCAGGCCGGGCAGCTCGGGGATGAGGGCCGCCAGGTCGTCACCGGCCGCGAAGACGTGCACGTCGGCGTGCCGGCGCGACAGCTCCAGGGCCTCGGGCGAGGCGCCCGACAGGTGCACCTCGGGGAAGGGCGGGGACGACAGCGGCGCGCCGAAGCCGCCCTTGACCACCTCGTAGAAGTCTCCGGCGAAGTCGAACGGGCCGCCGCCCCAGACGCCCTTGGCCACGGTGAGGAACTCGTCGGCGCGGGCGAACCGGGCGGCGCCGGTCAGGAAGTCGCCCTGCGCCCTGGCCACGGCCGGGTCCAGATCCACCGCGAGCCGCCAGCCGAGCCGTCCGGCGGAGAAACGCTGCAGGGACGCCGAGAGCTTGGCCGCGTAGACCGGGGTGGCCACGGCCGGGTGGAACTCGGCGACGACCCGCAGGTGGCGGGTGTGGCGCAGGGCGTTGGCGGCGACGGTGAGGGATTCCTGGCCGGCGGGGTCGAAGGGCGAGAGCGCGCCCGCCCACCCGGACAGGTCCGCGGCCACGGCGGCCCGCCCGGCGGGGTCGGTGAGCGCCGGCCGCACGTCGGTGACGAAGCCCGGCAACGGGACGGGGGCGGGGCTCCGGGTGGGCAGGGCCAGGTGGTAGCGGCCGGTGCGGTGCGCCGTCATGCCGCCGCCCCCAGCGGGACCTCTTCCAGCAGGGCGTCGATGCGCGGGAGCAGCTCCCCGGCCAGCGGCTCGATCTGGCTGTCCAGGACGAACAGGCCGCGCGTGACGTGCCGCGCGCCGAGCACGCTCAGCACCGGGCGCAGGGCGTAGTCCACGGCCAGCAGGTGGGCCGGGGTGCCGCCGGTGGCGATCGGCACCACCGTCTTGCCGGCGAACGCGCCCTGCGGCAGGACGTCCAGGAACGCCTTCAGCAGCCCGGTGTAGGACGCCTTGTAGATCGGGGTGGCGACGACGATCGTGTCGGCCGCGGCCACCTGCGCGGTGGCGCGGGCCAGCTCGGGATGGGCGGTGTCGCCGCGCAGCAGGGCCTCGGCGGGCAGGTCACGAAGGCGCAGTACGGTGGCGGGCCGGCCCAGACGCCCGGCCAGGTGGTCGAGCAGGCGTACGGTGCGCGAGGCGGCCGATGGGCTGCCGGAGATGAGCAGGACGGACATGTCAGATCTTTCCTAGGGGTTCAGCGGAAACGGGCGGCGTCCGGGTCGGCTGCGGCGACTGGCCCGTCTCGTCGAGGAAGCCGGGCGGCGGCAGGTGGTACGGCGGCTCGGCGGCGGCCGGCAGGAGCGCGGGCTCCCGTTCGCGGGAGTCGAACTCCGCGCTGACCGCCGCCAGCGTCTCGGGCTGCTCGACCAGCGTGACCGCCGCCGTGGCCAGGTAGCGGGCGGCGGCCAGCAGCCCGGCGTGTGCGATCGGGGTGCCGGTCGCCGCGGTGGCCGCCCACGAGTGCAGGGGCACCCCGAGCGGCACCACGGCCGCGACCAGGCTGAGGTGCGGCGCCGTCCAGCTCACCTCGGAGGTGTCGCTGGACGGGCCGCCGAGGTCGGGACCGGCGGGCGGGCGCAGCGGCAGCACCTCGCCGGCCAGGCCGGCGGGCGGGCGGCCGATCGCCGCCTGCAGCCGCCGCGCGAACGCCTGGTCGGCGTCGGTGAACGCCGGCGGCCCCAGCTCGCTCATCGTGTGGTGCAGCAGCTCGGCGCCCGCCCGGTTGCCGAGCCCCTGCCTGACGGCGGTGACCAGGCGGTGCTCCAGCCGGGTCCCGCTGCCGGCGGCGGCGGCGTGGGCGCAGGTCACGACCTGGTCGTAGAGGGTCCTGGCGGCGGCGGCCGTGGACTCGCGGACGTAGACCCAGACCGTTTGCAGGTCGGGGGTGACGTTGGGGGCGCCGCCGCCGCTGATCGTGTAGCTGACGCGGCCGGAGGGGGAGACGTGGCCGGCGCGCAGGCGCTCGACCATCTCCGTCAGCAGCAGCGCGCCGTCCAGGCCGCTGCGGGTGCCCAGCGGGTTCGAGCCGTGGCCGGGCGAGCCGAGGAAGGAGAACGTGGCCGAGTACAGGGCGCTGGTGACGTCCCAGCCGGTGCCGGTGACGGGGGCGGGGTGCCAGTCGAGGAAGGCGTCCAGCCCGTCGTAGGCGCCGTCGCGCACCGCGTACGCCTTCCCGACCAGGTGCTCCTCGCCGGTGGACGCGAACACCTTGATCGTGGCCCGGCTCCCCAGTGCCGTGGCGGCGGCGATGGCCGCGCCTGCCGACGCCGCCGCCAGGGCGTTGTGGCCGCAGCCGTGGCCGGGGCCGTAGGCGGGGGCGTACTCGTCGCCCTCGAACGCGACCGGCTCGTGCCGGGCCGCGCCGGCCCGCTGGGACAGGCCGGGCAGGGCGTCGTACTCGACGTTGAAGCCCAGCACCGGCCCGCGGTCGCCGTGGGTGGCGACGAACGCGGCAGGCAGGCCGGCCGTGCCCCACGCGATCGTGAAGCCGTGCGCGCGCAGGAGCGCGGCGGTGGCCAGGGCCGAGCGCCATTCGCGCAGCGACGGCTCGGCGTAGGCCCAGATCCGGTCGGCGAGCCCGGTCAGCGCGGCGGCGTTCCCGGCGATCCAGCCCGCCGCCGTCACGGCCCTGCTCACGGCACTGCTCATGGCACTGCTCATGGCACTGCTCATGGCACTGCTCCCGGGCGCCGTCATGGCGCCGCTCCCGCGTGGGCGTCCACGCCGAGGTCGGCGAGGAGCCGGCGGCGCAGCTCGACGAAGTCGGGGTCGGTGCGGTCGCGCGGCCGGTCGAGCTCGACCCGCACATCGGTGACGAACGTGCCCGCGCGCAGCACCGCGATCCGGTCGGCGAGCAGGATCGCCTCCTCCACGTCATGCGTGACCAGCACCACGGCCGGGCGGTGCCGGGCGCACAGCTCGGCGATCAGGTCCTGCATGTGCAGCCGGGTCAGGGCGTCCAGCGCGGCGAACGGCTCGTCGAGCAGCAGCAGCTCCGGCTCGCGTACCAGGGCCCTGGCCAGCGCGACCCGCTGGGCCTCGCCGCCGGACAGCGTCGCGGGCCAGGCGTCGGCATGGCTGCTCAGCCCCACCTCGGCCAGCGCCGCCAGGCCCTTGGCGCGGGCGGCGCGGCCCTGCCCGATGATCACGTTGGCGAGGGCGCGCTTGGACGGGACGAGCCGCGGCTCCTGGAAGACGACGGTGCGCACCGGCGGCACCAGCACGCTCCCGCCGCCGGCCGCGTCCAGCCCGGCCAGGATGCGCAGGAGCGTGGTCTTGCCGGTGCCGCTCGCGCCGAGCAGCGCCAGGAACTCGCCGCGCCGCACGTCCAGGTCGACCCCGTCGAGCACGGCCCGCTCGCCGAAGACCTTGCGCAGCCCCCGGGTGCGTACGGCGAGGCTCATCGGATCGTCACCGCCCTGCGCCAGGGCATCGTGACCCGCTCGGCCAGCCGCAGGGCCAGGTCGGCGGCGAGCCCGATCACCGCGTACAGCAGCACGCACAGAGCGAGGATGTCGGTGCGCAGGTAGTCGGTGGCCCGGGCCATGAGGTAGCCGAGCCCGGCCGTCACGTTGATCTCCTCGGCGGCGATGAGCGCGATCACGCTGAGCGTGGTGGACAACCGCAGCCCGGCGAAGATCGACGGCAGCGCGCCCGGCAGCACGACCTCGCGGGCGACGGCCAGCCGGCCCAGTCCGAACGAGCGCGCCGCCTCGACGACCTTGCGGTCCACGTTGCGCACCCCGCTGGAGACGTTGATGTACATGGGGAACGTGCAGGCCACCCCGATCAGCAGGATCTTGGACGCCTCCTCGATCCCGAACCAGACGATGAACAGCGAGGTCAGCGCCAGGAACGGGATGGCCCGCAGGGCCTGCATCGAGGAGTCGACGAGCTCCTCGCCGAGCCGGGTGAAGCCGGAGACGACGCCCAGCGCCAACCCCGTGGAGGCGCCCAGCAGCAGGCCGAGCCCGGCCCTGGTGACCGACACGCGCAGCGCCTCGGGGAGCTGGCCGTCGGCCCACAGCTCGCCGAAGGTGTTGACGACGTCCTGAGGGCCGGCGAGCACGTCCTGGGTGAGGGCGCCGGTGGCGGTGGCCGCGTACCAGGCGGCGAGCAGCAGGACCGGGCCGGTGGCGCGCAGCGCGAGCGTGACGGCCGGGTGGCGGCCGGACGAGCGCGGCGGTTGGGGCGCGACGAGCCCTTCGACGCCGGCCTCCGTGTGAGTGGCCACGCTCATGACCGCGCGCCCCCGAGCGTGTTCACGTCCACGACGTGCTGGGAGACGTCCAGCGGCGCGGTGAGCACCTTCTGGTCGAGAAAGAACCTCGCCACGTCCTGATATTTCGCGATTTCGGCGGCGGTGACCGCCTGGACGGGCCTGCCCTTCTTCTGGATGCCGGCCACGAGCTCCTTCTGCTCGCCCTGCACGGCCTGCGGGCCGGTCTGGGTGAAGACGTTCAGGTACGCCGCCGGATCCGCGATCTCCTTGGCGCTGCCCTCCTTGATGAACGCGAACAGCGCCTTGACCACCTCGGGATGCTCCTGCAGCAGCTTGTTGGCGGCCACGTAGATCACGTAGTTGTCCGACTTGATCGCCTCGCCGTCGGCCAGGACGCGCGCGCCCAGCTGGGTGACGGCGGGGATGAGGAAGGTGGAGAAGGTGGACCAGGCGTCCACCTCGCCCGAGCCGAAGACCGGCGCGGTCTGCGGCGGCGGCAGATAGACCCGCTTGACCTTCTCGACCGGCACGTCGAACGTCTGCAACGCCTTGAGCAGCAGGTACTCGCTGGTGCCGCCGTGCCCGACGGCCACGCTGCGCCCGGCCAGATCGGCCACGGACCTGATCGGCGAGTCCTTCTTCACCACGATGCCCTCCCCGGCCAGGTCGGGCGGGACGGTGGCGAAGATCTTGAAACTGGGCTTGACGGCCAGCGCGGTGACGCCCGAGGTGATCGAGCCGGTGGCGATGTCGAGCGAGCCCGCGTTGATGGCCTGGGCGGCCGGGGCGAACACGGAGAAGTCACCGGCCCACTTGACCTTGGCGTTGACCTTGGCCAGGGCCGCGTCCAGGCTGCCGTCCTTCTTCGCGACGGCCAGGAAGCCGCTGTTGCCGGGGTCGGAGATGCGCACGACGACCTGCTCCTGGCCGGCGGCGGTGGTGGTGGTGTCCGGGCCGCCGCAGGCCGTGGCCAGGAGGGCGAGCGGAAGGGCGAGCAGCAGCTTACGCATGGGTGACTCCTTGGAGCGGGGTGTGGTCGGCCCAGGCGGCAACGTCCACGGGTGATTCGAGGAAGCCGTGGCCGCGCAGGAAGCGCTCCTGCTCGGCCAGCAGGTCGAGGCGTTCGGCGGACAGGTCGAGGTGGAGCGAGGCGCCGGGACGGTAGGCCGCGGCCACGCCGGTCGCGCCGGCGCCGGTCTCCGCGCCCAGGATCCTGGCCACCTCGGACGGGTGCGCGGCGGCCCAGTCCGCGGCGCGCAGCAGGACGGCCAGGAAGCGGGTGACCACCTGCGGATGCTCGTCCAGCAGGCGCTGGTGGACGGTGATCGGGCGGGGGGTGCCGTTGTTGATCCGCGCGCGCCGGTCCGGCACGGCGTCCAGGTCGATGCCCACCTCCGCGCCGTGGCGCAGGGCGGCCTCGACGGCGAGCGCGCCCTTGACGTAGACCGCGTCCACCCGGCCGGCGGCCAGCGCGGCCAGCTCCGCCTCCCACTGGCCGCCGCCCGGCTCGGCCTCGACGTCCACCAGTTCGGCGTCACCGAGCCCGAGCCCGGCCAGGGAGAGCGCGCCGTGGAAGCCGCGCAGGGCCATGGCCCGCCAGAAGTCGATGGCGATGCGATGCCGGGGCGCCGCCAGCCGCAGGCCCTTGAGCTGCTCGGGGCTCTCCAGGGCGGTGCCGCCGCGCACCAGCACGACCTGCCGCTCCTCGATCCAGGTGAGCCCGATGAGCCTGGTCGCCTCGCCGCGCGAGCGGGCCCACAGCGCCGGCACGTTGCCGCCCTCGCGGAACAGGCCGGTCAGAGCGTGGGTGTAGTGGGTCTCGCGGGGCACGCCGGGGTCGTCGTCCTGCAGCGAGCGGACCTCGATCCCGTCGCCGGCGAACTCTCCCGCCAGCCAGCCCTGGTCGGCCGCGATGCCTGTGGCGGTGGGGACGGGACAGCGGGTGAACCAGATGGCGTCGAGTGCGGCTGTGGTCATGGGCAGAGTTTGCTTGTAAATTGGTAGGGAATGCAAAGAATGTCCCGCGATGCGGGAAGCGTTCCCGGCCGGACCGGCTCCTACCTGGTCCCCGATCTCCCTACTCGGAAGACGGAGTTTCCCGCATGGCAGCAGACGACAGCGTCCAGTCGGTGCGCAGGGCCATCGGCCTGCTCGGCTGCTTCGGGGGCGGTGACGCCTCGCTCGGCCTGTCCGACCTGGCGCGCAGGATGGGGCTGTCCACCTCGACCACCCACCGCCTGGCCAGGACGCTGGCCGCCACGGGCTTCCTGGAGCAGGAGGCGCGCACCGGCCGCTACCGGCTGGGGCCGTCCATCACGGAGCTGGGGCAGCTCTCCTTCCACCGGCGCGGCCTGCACCGCATCGCCCCCGAACTGGCCGAGCTGGCCCGCATCACCTCCGCCACCGTGGACCTGGCCGTCCGCAACGACCGGCACGCGGTCATCCTGAGCGGCGGCTCGCTCAACCCCGACAGCGGCGCCGGGCTGCGCCGCCCCCTGCACTCCACGGCGCTGGGCAAGGTGCTGCTGGCCTGGGACCCGGAGGGCAGCGCCGACCTGGCGGCGCTCGGCCCGCTGCCGGCGCTGACCGGCCGCACCATCGTGGACCACGCCGAACTGCGCGAGGAGCTGGTCCGCGTGCGCGAGTCCGGGTACGCGCTCAACGACGGGGAGTCGGGCGACGGCATCCGCACCGTCGCGGTCCCGGTGCTCGACCGGCACAACCACGTCCGCTACGCGCTGGCCGTGCGCTCCACGCCGCTGGTCATCAGCGACGCGCGGATCGACTGGTTCGCCGCGCACGCGCGGGCCTGCGCCCGCGCGCTGGAGGTGCTGCTGATCCCACCGGCCGAGCGCCGCCTGCGCCCCTCCGCCTGAGTCACGACAGGCGTCGCCGGCCGGCGACGGCGTTCCCGTTCACGTCGCGGGCGAGCCCCTGGGGGATTTACGAGGAAAGCGTGACGGAGGTGAGGAGCGCCAGCTTCTCGGCGCTGCCGGTGCCGGGGTCCGGGTGCAGGACGATGAGCGTCCGGCCCGCCGCGCCGCTCACGCCCAGCCTTTCCCGGTTCAGCCACAGCTCACCGACCTGGGGATGGTCGAGGCGTTTGGGCGCGCCCTCGCACGTGTTCACGTCGTGGCGGGCCCAGAGCCTGCTGAACAGCGGGCTGGCGAGGGAGAGCTCGCCGACGAGTTCGACGAACCGGGGATCGTCGACGTCGGCGCCGACGGACTTGCGGAAGCCGGCGACCATGCCCTGCGCGGCGTCCTCCCAGTCCGGGTAGAGAGCCTGCTCGGCGGGGTCGAGGAACACGTCCCGCAGGCGGTTGCGCCCCGCCGCGAGCCGCGGCGACAGGGCGGTCGCCGGGGCGTTGGCGGCCAGGACGTCGAAGGAACGGCCCTCCACGTACGCGGGCAGCGCGAGCGCGGCGACGAGCTTGGCGATGCCCGTGGGAACGCTCTCCTTGCGGGGCCGCCGCCGTCGCCGCCGGGGATCGCCCGCCCCGAGGCGCAGCAGATAGGCCGTCGCGTCGTCGTCGAGCCGCAGCACGCGCGCGAGGGACACCAGCACCTGCGCGGACGGGTTGCGGTCGCGGCCCTGCTCCAGGCGCAGGTAGTAGTCGGCGCTGATGCCGGCGAGCATCGCGACCTCCTCCCGGCGCAGGCCCGGCACCCGCCGTACGCCCACGGAAGGGATGCCGGCCTGCTCAGGAGTGACGAGCTCCCGGCGGGCGCGTACGTATTCGCCCAGAAGGTTGGATTCGCCGCTCATGCGTCCCACGGTAATGGCGCAGCTCGGCGCGTGCCTGGCCCCCTCACCCCCAGGATCGCGAGGGCTCTGGCTGCGCCGGCGGACGAGCGGAAACCTCGCTCGGGAACGAACACCCCTTTGATGAGCAAGGAGCCGCACATGTCAACGTACGTGCTGGTACACGGAGCCTGGCACAGCGGACGATGCTGGGAGCGGGTGGTGCCGCTCCTGACCTCGGCCGGGCATCAGGCGGCCGCGCCGTCGCTGACCGGCCACGGCGACAAGGCCCATCTGCTCGGCCCCGAGGTGGGACTGGACACCCACGCCCGCGACATCGTCGAGCTGATCACCGCGAACGACCTCACCGACGTGATCCTCGTCGGCCACAGCTACGCCGGGCTGGTCATCTCCTCCGCCGCCAACCGCATCCCGGAACGCATCGCCCACCTGGTCTACCTCGACGCGATGGTCCCGGAGGACGGCGAGAGCGCGGTGGACGTGCAACCCGTCACCCAGGCTCTCATCGACCGCGCCGCGCAGTCCGGGACCGGCTGGCGGATCCCGGCGATGCCCGAGCTGCCGCCGCCCCTGGGCCTGTTCGGGGTCACCGACCCGGCGGACGTGGCCTGGCTGCGGGCGATGCTGTCGGACCAGCCGGCGCTCTGCCTCCAGCAACCGGTCCGGCTGGACAACCCCGCCACGCACGCGATCCCGCGGACGCACATCCACTGCGTCGCGGGCGTACCGGAGGGCGTCACGCGGCGGCCCGTTCCGGCGACGCAGCCCAACGGCAGCCCCGCACAGGTGTGGGAGCTGCCGACGGGCCACGACTGCATGATCACCATGCCGGCCGAGCTCACCGAACTACTGCTGAAGCTCGCGTGACCCGGTGGCGCCCCCAGTCGGCCGCCCGGGGATGTTCGCTGGGCGCGCCGTCGCCCGCCTGACGCAGGTCAAGGCCTTGGGCCTGACACCCCTTACAAAACCGGGGACGCGTCGTGGACTTGATGGCGGGTGGACAACGCCGGCATCGACTCCTCGGCGGAGGCGGAAATCCGTGGTGTGGGCGGCGCGTGCCGTACTACAGTCGGGCACGCCTTCACCTCGCGGCTGCTGAACCACGAGGCCCGCGGCGGCGGCTCCGGTCCGTCGCCTTCTTCGGCGCGCTATCGGTCGCGCCCGCCCCCTTGCATCGCTTTCAGCAGCCCGAAGGACTCACCATCATGCGCATCCGTCAGGACCGCCGCCTCCTGCGCCGCGACGAGCAGTGGCTCACCCTCCCGAACCCTTGGGACATCCCCGTCGACATCTGTGCCGACGAACGCGTGCCTCTCGAACCGGCCGCCGTCGACGAAGTGCTGTCCGTCCTGGAGACCGCCGACACCCTCGACCGCCTCGCCGAGGCCGTACCCGGCCACGACGGTCCGCTGCCCCGCCTGGTCCGCCTCGTCCTCACCCCTGACTTCCACAAGGGCGCGGGCATCCCGATCGGCACCGTCATCGAGACCGAGGGCGCGCTGCTCCCGCAGGCGGTCGGCAACGACGTCAACTGCGGCATGCGGCTGGAGGTGACCTCACTCACCGTGGAGCAGGTACGGCCGCGCCTGGACGCCCTGGAACGGCGGCTGCGGCACCTGTTCTTCGAGGGCGGCCGCCGCATCGCCCTCACGCCCGCCCAGCGGGAGGCACTCCTGCGCGACGGGCTCCCGGGGCTCCTGCACACCGGCGACGCCCTCTGGCAAGGTCACCAGCCGACCGACACCGAGGACTGCCTGCATCGCATGCACGCTCCGGCGCACCCGGCCGGTACCGGCGAGGCGTTCGCCGACTGGATCACCAGCGCGGGCGGCACCGAGGCCGCCAGCCATGACAGCCTCATCGGCAGCATCGGCGGCGGCAACCACTTCGCCGAACTGCAGTACGTGGCACGGGTCCACGATCCCGCCGCCGCGTACGCGTGGGGCCTGACGGCGGGCGCGCTCGTCCTGATGGTGCACAGCGGCTCACTGGCGCTGGGACACCAGGCCAACGCCACGGCGCTGGACCGGCTGCGCCAGACCTGGCCGCCGGGGTTGTCGCGACCCCGCAACCAGATCCTGCCGTTCCTGCTGAACGAGCGCACGGCCGCCGCCCGGCGCCGCTACCTGGACGCCTTCGGCAACGCCGCCAACTTCGCCTCGGGCAATCGGTTCTTCCTCGCCCTCACCATGCGGGCCGGGCTCGCCGCCGAATGCGGTCGGATGACGGCCCGCCTGCTCTACGACGCGCCGCACAACCTGTTCTGGCAGGAGGAGGACCGCGTCGTCCACCGCAAGGGCGCGACGCCGGCGGGTGGTCACGAGCAGATGAGCGGCGGCCCGTACGCGATCTGGGGCGAGCCCGTGATCGTGCCAGGGTCGATGGGGGCGTCCAGCTACCTGCTGCGGGGCCACGGCAACGCCCGCACGTTGGCCAGCGCCTGCCACGGCGCCGGACGGCGAGTCCCGCGCGGCGCCACCGCACGGGCCGGCGACTGCGATCTCGACGCGTTCCTGCGGGAGTTCCGCGTGGTCACGCCGCTGGACCACCGCGATCCGACCGTGGCGCGCCGCGCGGACGTGATGGCGGCCTGGCGGCGCGACCTCAAGCAGGAAGCTCCGTGGGCGTACAAGGACATCGGGCCCGTGGTGTCGAGCCTGCACGCGGGAGGCGTGGCGGACCCGGTGGCCGAGCTGCGCCCGCTCCTCACCGTCAAGGGCTGACCGCCTTTTCCGCGCATGGCATCGTCCGGTCGGGCCAACCCGATCGGTTGGCCTGGAAACAGGTCACCCAAAAGCCGATAAGGTCAAATCAAACTTCCCGACGAACTGAACTATTGGCCTATTCCGATAGCCATCTATCCGTGGGCGATGTCCTGACCAGCGCCAGTGCTTCGGCCGGGCATAATTCTCCATGCGGTCGGCCGTGACGCGCTGCTGCCATTGGCATCGGATCTGAACGTTGATAGTCGCCTGCGCCGTTTTCTCTTGGGGCGGGGTGGCCGGGAACGTCGTGATGAGCTTGTCTGACACTGCTGGTGGGACCAGGTGGCGGAGGCTTGAACCCTGTCCGGATGTGGCCACGGCTGGAGGGTGATTTCCCGCCCGCAATCAAGTTTCATGGAGACGAACAGCGCGTCGCCGCCTCGATCATCGACTGGAGGGAAGCAAATGGCCATTCCTGCTGTCGCCGATCGAGCCGTTGCCGACAAGTCCATGATCTCCAGGCGCAGCCGTGGTCTGGCAGCTCATCACGGGTTTTCATGACCGGCGCGTCTGCCGGAATTCGAGGCTGAGAAATATGCCCCTGATATGGCCACTGTTTCGCTATTGACCCTTGAATGTCGACCGGCTCAATGTGGTGACCACTGGCAGGGCCGCACCGTCCGGTGTGTGTGGCAGGGTCCTGCCCCCCAATTCCCCTACCCAGGAGGTACTCATGGCTCCTTTCCCGCCGCGAGCCCGGCTGATCGTCAAGCAATCGGGCAAGGTGCTGGCCATCGAGAACGCCAGCCTCAAGGACGGCGCCAGCCTGAACCAGTACGACACGGGCACCCAGGACAACGAGAAGTTCGAGCTGCGTGACGCCGGCGACGGCTACGTCCGTATCGTGGTCAAGCATTCGGGCAAGGTGCTGGCCATCGAGAACGCCAGCCTCAGTCAGGGTGCCAGCGTGAACCAGTACGACACCGGCACCCAGGACAACGAGAAGTTCGAGCTGCGTGACGCCGGCGACGGCTACGTCCGTATCGTGGTCAAGCATTCGGGCAAGGTGCTGGCCATCGAG
>NZ_JBIAOF010000002.1:1144004-1179074 GCF_042878785.1 Nonomuraea sp. NPDC003560
AGAACGCCAGCCTCAATCAAGGTGCCAGCGTGAACCAGTACGACACCGGCACCCAGGACAACGAGAAGTTCCGGCTGGAGCCCATCAGCGACGCCAACTGGTAGCTCACAAGGTTCAGCACGTCCGTGCCGTCCGTGCCCCGGGCGGCCGGGCGTGCTCCGGGCGGCCGGGCGTGCCGCGAGCGTGTCAGGCGCCGGTGGTCTCGTGGACGTCAGCGAAGTCTCGCGGACGCCAGTGGCACCGGCGTCTCCTGACCTGGCCAGGCACCACGTAGCACCACGTCCGCGAGCTCTACGCCGGCGTCGAGTCGGCGGACGACGACCAGCTCGATCGTGTCTGTCACGATCACCGTCGGGTCGTCCTCGGTGACGCGCTCGATCTCTCCCACGGCCGGCATCACCGCTGCCTCGCCTCCACCACCGATGACGGTCATATCAGGCTCGCGACGCACCAAACGGCCGTCGACCTGCACCAGTTTCTCGGCCTGGCCCGTGCCACCGATGATCGCCCTCGCCAGTGCCGCAGCGTAGACAGGATCACCGACCGCGTCATAAACCCAGCGCATACCCAGCACCGAGTGCTCGGCGGTGCCCAGCAGCCACGCGTCGCCCCCGGGCAACGGCGCCTCCCGGTAGGTCAGCGGCATCTGATGAACCGGGCCGTCACCGACCCGTACCAGCATCGTCTCCATCCCGACCGCGCCGGCCGGGTCATCGAACCGGAAGGAGGCCACCTGCTGCGTCTCGCCGGCCGGCCCGGTGTACCAGGGGCGGCCGGGCAACCAGTCGCTCAGCAGCTCAAGCTTCGTAGGCCGAAGCGTTGCCTGGTAGAGCAATGCCATGGGGCCATCGTAGCGTGATCGAAGAATACGCAATCGGGAGAATCTCCGCCCCGAACCGGGATCAGCCGAACAGGATCGTCACGTCCAAGCCGCCATCGGCGCGTGGAAGGGCCGTCAGCCGTGCGCCGTGCGCCTGGGCGACGGCCCGGACGATCGCCAGGCCCAGTCCGTGGCCGTCGGTCGTGTGGGTGCGTGGGGCGCCGAGCCGCTGGAACGGCTGGAAGAGCCGCCGCAGGTCCTGCGGCCGGATGGGCGGGCCGGTGTTGCCGATCGTCAGGCGGGCGCCCTCGCCGGTGAGGCCGGTGGCGATGGTGACGTGTCCGTCGGGAACGTTGTGGTGGAGCGCGTTGTCGACCAGATTGCCGATCATGCTGGCGATCAGGTCGGGGTCACCGCTGACGGGCGCGGGGTCCAGCGACGTACGAACCGTGACCGTTCGCCCGGCGGCCTCCGCACGGCGCGACGACACCGCCTGCTCGGCGACCTCGGCCAGGTCGACCGGCTCCCGGTGCTCGATGCCCTTCTCTCCTTCGGCCAGCGTGAGGAGAGCGCCGATCAGGCGTTCCTGCCGCGCTCCGAGAGCGAGTGCCTCCTCACACGCGGCCCGCAGGCTCGCCTCACCCGCCTCGGGGTCGGCGAGCGCGACCTGGAGCACGGCGCGCTGACCGGCCAGCGGGGTGCGCAGCTCGTGGGAGGCGTTGGCCACGAAATGGCGCTGCGCCGCGAACGAGGAGTCCAGCCGCTCGAACAGGTCGTCGAGGGTGCGCCCCAGCCTGGTCAGCTCGTCGTCCGGGCCGCGCAGGCCGAGCCGACGGCTGAGGTTGGTGGCCGAGATCTCCCGGGCGGTCACGGTCATGGCGCGCAGCGGACGGAGGAAGCGCCCGGCCAGCCACCACGCGGCCGGCACGGTCAGGACCACGACGACGATCCCGGTGACCGCGAGCACGGCGTCGACCTGCTGGGCGGAGCTGTCGGGCGGTGGAGCGGCGTCCCCCGCCCGGAGGCGGACCTGGTCCCTGCCGAACAGGAATCCGGCGACCAGCATCATCGGGACGACGACGGCCAGAACCAGCCCGGCGTACAGCGTCGTGAGCTGCGCGCGCAGGGACGGCCGTCGCAAGTGGCGCCGAGCGCGGCCGGTCACCGTCAGGTTCATCGCGGGACCCCGATGCGGTAGCCGCCCTCACGGACGGTGCCGATCACCGGTGGCTCGCCGAGTTTGGCCCGTAACCGGCGCACGGTCGTCTTGACGGCCGTGGTGAACGGGTCGGCGGCCTCGTCCCAGACCCGTTCCAGCAGCTCCTCCGTGGACACGACCCGGTCACCGGCGGCGAGCAGGCACTCCAGCAGCGCGAACTCCTTCGGGGTCAGCTCCAGGCGCCGCGCGCCGCGAAAGGCCACCCGCCTGCTCGGGTCCAGGATCAGGTCCTCCGCCCGGAGGATCGGCGGCACGGCGGGCGCCGAGCGGCGTCCCAGCGCGCGCACGCGGGCCACGAGTTCGGCGAAGTCGAACGGCTTGGGCAGGTAGTCGTCCGCGCCCAGCCCCAGACCCTCGACCCTGTCCCGTACGGTGCCCGCGGCGGTGAGCATCAGCACCCGCGACCCCGCGTCACCGGCGGCGATCTCGCGGCACACCTCGTCGCCGGGCGTGCCCGGCAGATCGCGGTCCAGCACCACCACGTCGTACCGGGTGGCGGCCAGGCGGGCCAGGGCGTCGTCGCCGTCGAGGACGACGTCCACCGCCATGCCCTCGCGCCGCAACCCGGTCCCGATCGCCCGCGCCAGGACCTCGAAGTCCTCGACGACCAGCACTCGCACGACCGTCCTCCTCACCCCGGTGGTGGCGCCGTTCCGTCCACCGCGTCCGGTCACCGGACACGATGCCAGGGATCCGGTGTCGGGCGGGTGTCAGCGGCTGACACCCGGCCGACACCGGCCGTGCCGTACAACCGTCCGTGATTCCCCTTCGGAAAGGACGAGACGTGACAGATCCGCGGTTGACCCGGCGCAGGTTCCTCGCCGTCACCGGGGCCGGTACGGCAGCCGGCGGACTGCTGACGGCCGGCTCGACGACCGGCTCGACGGCCGGCTCGAAGGGCACGGGCGAGGTGTCCGCACGGGGCCTCACCCAGGCCGTCCTGTCGGCCTTCGAACACCACCGGCTCGTCGCCGTCGGCGAGTCGCACGGCCAGCAGGAACACGGTGACGCGCAGCAGATGCTGCTCACGGACCCGCGGCTGCCGGACGTGGTCGACGACATCGTCGTCGAATTCGGCAACGCGCTCTACCAGCCGGTCATCGACCGGTTCGTCGCCGGCGCGGCCGTCGAGGACCACGTGTTGCGGCAGGTCTGGCGGAACACCACG
Organism: Nonomuraea sp. NPDC003560; assembly: GCF_042878785.1. Taxonomy (NCBI): domain Bacteria; kingdom Bacillati; phylum Actinomycetota; class Actinomycetes; order Streptosporangiales; family Streptosporangiaceae; genus Nonomuraea; species Nonomuraea sp. NPDC003560. Next base: position 1,147,212 of record NZ_JBIAOF010000002.1, read on the forward strand.
CAATCGCCCGGGGGCACCGGCGACCAGCCGATCCGTGAGCAGTTCTTCCGTACGGTCCGCGCCGTCAACTGGACGCTGCCCGCCGCGCGGAGGATCCGGGTGCTCCTAGGGGACCCGCCGATCGACTGGTCACGCATCACCACCCAGGACCAGGTGGACGGCTTCCTGGCCCAGCGTGACACCCACATGGCGTCCCTGGTGCGGCGGGAGGTGCTCGCCAGGAACCGCCGGGCGCTGATCTGCTACGGCAGCGGGCACGTGACGCACTCGCCGGAGCGGGGCCGGAACGCCGACCACGCGGTCCCGCTGATCGAGGAGCAGACCGGCCGGCGCGTGTACGTGATCGTGGCCGGCAGCCATCCCCGCCTGGCGGCCTGCCCACGGCGTACCGTGATCGCGTGCTCCGGCAACTGGCTGGAGTCGGCCGACGCGGGACAGTTCATGGACGCGCCCCGGCTGTGCGGCTTCCCGCTGGGGAAGCTGGCCGACGCCGTCCTGTACCTGGGGCAGCTGAAGGACCTGACGCAGCCGCTGTGGAACCCCGCGATCTTCCTCGATCCGGCGTACTGGGCGGAGCTCCAGAGACGCAACGCGATCAACGGGAACCTCGTCGACCTGGAGGCGTACCGGCGGCAGCAGCCGATCTCCCTGCCCTCGTCACCTCCCGTGGACTGCGCCTGACAGCGCGCTTCCGGCCCCACCCGTGCCGTTCGCGTCGATTGCGCAGGTACAACGTGCACCTTGGTGTCCGGAGAGTTTCGTCAGCTGCTGCCGCGGGAGGCAGATGAAAGTTTCATGGCGACGCTCTCGCCGGCCCGCCTCGATATGTCAAGGTGAGCGCGCTCGGCGGCCGCCTCCTCCGGCCGCCGCGCGCCATGGCGCTCTTGACAGCGCCTTTACGGCTCGTATTTGCTCCCTCCGTCCCTTCCATCGGCCCGGAAGAGCTCGGCCGGGCAGCGCTTTGTTAGCGCTAACATACGAGAGGTGGAGGCATGAAGCCAGGCGAATCGCGCAGGACGAGGCGCGCGGGCATCGGAGCCGCTCTGGCGGCTGTGATCACGGCGGCGGTCACCGGTCTGTCCATGCTGCTGGTGGGCGCGCCGCAGGCGTCGGCCGCGGTCCTGACCGAGGTGACGAACTTCGGGGCCAACCCGGGCGGGCTGCGGATGTACCTCTACGTCCCCGACAGGGTGGCGGCCAGGCCGGGCGTCCTGGTGGCGATGCACGGCTGCAACGGCTGGGCTCCCGGCTTCCACCAGGGCACCGAGTTCGCCTCGCTGGCCGACCGGTACGGCTTCATCGTCATCTATCCGCAGGCGAACAAGAGCGCCAACGGCCTGTCGAACTGCTTCGACGTCTGGTCGAACGAGGCCCTGCGGCACGGCGGCGGCAGCGACCCGGTGTCGATCGTCTCCATGACGAACTACGTGCTGCAACGCTACAGCGGCGACCCGGACCGGGTGTTCGCGACCGGTTTCTCCTCCGGAGCGATGGAGACCGGCAACCTGCTCGCCACCTACCCCGACGTGTTCAAGGCGGGAGCGCCGTTCTCGGGCGTGCCCTACGGCTGCCTCGGGCCCGCCGGATGCGGGGACAAGACGCCGCGGCAGTGGGGCGACCTGGTCAGGAACGCCTACCCCGGCTACACCGGGCCCCGGCCGCGCGTGATGGCCTGGCACGGCACCGCCGACTCCGTCCTGCCGTACACGATGTTGCAGGAGGAGGTCGACCAGTGGACCGACGTGCACGGCCTGAGCCAGACCCCCGCCTCCACCGACAGCCCGCAGCCCGGCTGGACCCGGCGGGTCTTCGGCTCCGGGCAGGTCGAGGCGTACACCGTCACCGGCGCCGGACATGACCTGCCACATCCCGGGATGGCGGCGTACGCCATTCGCTTCTTCGGCCTGGACGGCGGCTCGTCCACCACGACGCCGACTCCACCACCCGCAGGTCAGATCAGGGGAGTGGCCTCCGGCCGCTGCGTGGACGTGCCCAACGCCGGCACCGCCGTACAGCTGTGGGACTGCAACGGCCGCACCAACCAGCAGTGGACGCGGACCTCGGCCGGAGAGCTGAGGGTGTACGGCGACAAATGCCTGGACGCCGGAGGCGCCGGAAACGGCGCCAGGATCCAGATCTACTCCTGCTGGGGCGGCGACAACCAGAAGTGGCGCGTCAACTCCGACGGCACCATCACCGGCGTCCAGTCCGGGCTGTGCCTCGACGCCGTCGGCGCAGGCACCGGCAACGGCACCGGGCTCCAGCTCTACACCTGCCACGGCGGCACCAACCAGAAGTGGACCTGGACGTGATGCCCCTGGCCCGCCGCGCCGACCGCGGCCCCGCGACGACCCGGGCATCGCGTGCCGCGCTCGTGACCGCCGCCGTCCTCCTGATGGCCGCCGCCGTGCTGCTGGGCGTCAGGCCCGCCGCGGCCGCGTCGCTGACCCGGGTAACCGGCTTCGGCAACAACCCGACCAACCTGAACATGTACATCTATGTCCCGGATCGGGTGGCGGCGAGGCCGGCGCTGCTGGTCCTGGTGCACTACTGCACCGGCTCGGCCGCCGGGGTGTTCAACGGCGTCGGGCACGACTACGTCACCGCCGCCGACCAGTACGGATACATCATCGTGGTCCCGGAGGCCACCCGCAGCGGCCAGTGCTTCGACGTGTCCACCCCGGCCGCGCTGAAACGTGACGGCGGCGGGGACTCCACCGGGATCATGTCGATGGTCAGCTATGCCCGGCAGCGCCACAATGTGGACCCCGCCAAGATCGTGGTCAGCGGCTTCTCCTCGGGCGCGATGATGACCAACGTACTCGCCGCGCAGTACCCCGACGTGTTCTCGGCCGCCGCGGCGTTCTCCGGCGTCCCGGCCGGATGCTTCGCCACTACCAACGGGTCCTTGTGGAACAGCGAGTGCTCCGGCGGCCGGATCGTCAAGACCGCCCAGCAGTGGGGTGACCAGGCCCGCGCCATGTTCCCCGGCTACACCGGCGCCTACCCGCGCATGCAGCTCTGGCACGGCACCGCCGACACCACACTGGCCTACGCCAACTTCGGCGAGGAGATCAAGCAGTGGTCCGGCCTGAACGGGGTGAGCCAGACCCCTGCGTACACCGACAGCCCGCGCTCGGGCGTCACCCGCACCCGGTACGGCGGCACCGGAGCCCAGCCGCGGGTCGAGGGGCTCAGCTTCGCGGGGGAGGGCCACTCCCTGCCGTTGACGGGCATGTTCCCCCACGCCCTCTCCTTCCTCGGGCTCGACGGCACCTCGCCTGGCCCGGAGCCTGGCGGCCAGGTCAAGAACGCGGGGTCGGGCAGGTGTCTCGACGTCGCGGGCGCCTCCCAGGCCAACGGCGCCCAGGCGCAGATCTGGGACTGCCACGGGCAGCCCAACCAGCAGTGGACGTCCACCGCCTCCGGTGAGCTGCGCGTGTACGGCGGCAAGTGCCTGGACGTCGCCAACCGCGCCACCGCCGACGGCAGCGGCGTGATCATCTGGGACTGCAGCGGCCAGAGCAACCAGCAGTGGCGCTTCAACGCCGACGGCTCCATCACCGCCGTCGGTGCGAACAAGTGCCTGGACGTGCCGAGCAACAGCACCGCCAACGGCGTCAAGCTCCAGATCTGGAGCTGCAACGGCGGCTCCAACCAACGCTGGACCCGCACCTGAGGCCGGTGGCGCCGCCGGACCACGCCGTCCGGCGGGCCCCGGCCCGGCGTCGGACACCGGCGCGATGTCAGCGACAGCGAACGTGATCACAGGAGGTCCTGATGTCCCCACCAACAGAGGGGTCGATGCGCTCAGCGCGGGCGTCAACGGCCGACTCGGCCGACTCGTCCGGCTCGCGGCCGGGGGTGAGAGGGTGAGCATGCGTACCTGGAGGCGATGGCGGGCCGCCGTGCTGACGGTGGCGGCGTTACTGGCGGCCGGCACGGCGATGGGGACGGGGGTCGCCGGAGCCGAGTCCAACGGCGGGGTACGGGTCATGCCCCTCGGCGACTCGATCACCGAGGGCACGCAGGTGCCGGGCGGCTACCGGATCGGCCTGTGGCAGCGCCTGGCCGGGGGCCGCTACACGGTCGATTTCGTCGGTTCACAGTTCAACGGCCCCGGCAGCCTGGGCGATCATGATCACGAGGGCCACCCAGGCTGGCGGATCGACCAGATCGACGCGAACGTCACGGGCTGGCTGCGCACGTACACGCCGCGCACGCTGCTGCTGCACCTGGGCACCAACGACATCCTGCAGAACTACAACGTGGCCGGCGCTCCGCAACGGCTGTCCACGCTGATCGACCACATCACCGCGGCCGTGCCGGACGCGGACGTCTTCGTCGCGACCGTCATCCCGCTGTCCAACGCCGGACAGGAGTCCGCCGCCCGCACCTTCAACGCGGCGATCCCCGGCATCGTCCAGAGCAAGGTGAACAGCGGCAAGCACGTCCACCTGGTCGACATGCACAGCAGGTTGACCACCTCGGACCTGATCGACGGCGTCCACCCGACCGCCGGCGGCTACGACAAGATGGCCGCCGCCTGGTACGCGGCGCTGCAATCGGTCCCCGGAAGCATCGGCCAGCCGCAGGGCGAACCATCCGGCGGGACGGAGATCAAAGGCGTGGGCTCCGGCCGTTGCCTGGATGTCACCGGCGCGTCACAGGCGAACGGCGCGCAGGCGCAGATCTGGGACTGCAACGGCCAGAGCAACCAGCGCTGGACGCCGACCAGCGCCGGTGAGCTGCGCGTGTACGGCGGCAAGTGCCTGGACGTCGCCAACCGCGCCACCGCCGACGGCAGCGGGGTGATCATCTGGGACTGCAGCGGCCAGAGCAACCAGCAGTGGCGCTTCAACGCCGACGGCTCCATCACCGCCGTCGGTGCGAACAAGTGCCTGGACGTGCCGAGCAACAGCACCGCCAACGGCGTCAAGCTCCAGATCTGGTCCTGCAGCGGCGCCGCCAACCAGCGCTGGGCCCGCGCCGGCTCATGACGACACCCAGGAGGTGGAGAAGCGAAATGCGCAGAATTCTGGGCCTGACGACGGCCGTGTTACTGGCGGCCGGCTCCCTCGTCGCGATCGGCGGTGCCACGTCCCCGGCCGTCGCGCTGGAGAACGGCCTCGCCCGTACCCCGCAGATGGGCTGGAACGACTGGAACAGCTTCGGCTGCAACGTCAACGACGGCCTCATCCGCCAGACGGCCGACGCCATGGTCTCCAGTGGCATGGCGTCGGCGGGCTACACCTACGTCAACATCGACGACTGCTGGTCCACCAAGAGCCGGAACGCGAGCGGAGACCTGGTGCCGGATCCGCAGAAGTTCCCCAACGGCATCAAGGCCCTGGCCGACTACGTGCACTCCAAGGGGCTCAAGCTCGGCATCTACTCCTCGGCGGGCACCACGACGTGCGCGGGCTACCCGGCCAGCCTGGGCTACGAGCGGCGGGACGCGGCCCTGTGGGCGTCGTGGGGGATCGACTATCTGAAATACGACAACTGCGGCGACCACCGTGGCATGAACGGGCAGCAGCGGTACACGGCCATGCGGGACGCGCTGGCCGCCACCGGCCGCCCGATCGTGTACAGCCTGTGCAACTGGGGTCAGGAGAACGTGTGGACCTGGGGGGCGCCGGTGGGCAACTCCTGGCGTGACACCGGCGACATCGCGGCCAACTGGAGCTCCATCATGGGCATCCTGGACCAGCAGGTCGGGCTGGAGTCGTACTCGGGCCCGGGGGGCTGGAACGACCCGGACATGCTGGAGGTCGGCGTCGGTTCGGTGACGGGCACCGAGGGGCGCGCGCACTTCAGCCTGTGGTCGCTGCTGAACGCGCCCCTCATCGCCGGCAACGACCTGCGCACGATGAGCGCCGACACGCGCGCCATCCTCACCAACACCGAGGTCATCGCGGTCAACCAGGACTGGGGTGGCCGACAGGGCCACAAGATCAGCGACAACGGCAACCTGGAGGTCTGGCGCAAGCCGATGAAGAACGGCTCGGTCGCGGTCGTCCTGCTCAACCGAGGCACCTCGACCGCGACCGTCTCCACCACCGCCGCGGCCCTGGGGCTGGGCTCGGCGTCCTCCTACTCCGTGCGTGACCTGTGGGCGCACACGACGTCCTCCTCGTCGGGGACGATCAGCGCGCCGGTCCCCGGGCACGGGGCGGCCATGTACGTCGTGACGGGAGGCGGCATCGTCACGCCCACCGCGGTCGCGATCAAGGGAGTGGGCTCGGGAAGGTGCCTCGACGTCGCCGGCGCCTCGCAGGCCAACGGCTCACAGGCGCAGATCTGGGACTGCCACGGCCAGGCCAACCAGCAGTGGACGCCCACCGCGAGCGGCGAACTGCGCGTGTACGGCGGCAAGTGCCTGGACGTGTACGACGGTGGAACCACCGACGGCACCAACGTCATCATCTGGGACTGCAACGGCCAGAGCAATCAGCAGTGGCGCTTCAACGCCGACGGCACCATCACCGCCGTCGGTGCGAACAAGTGCCTGGACGTGCCGAACAACGCCACCGCCAACGGCACCAAGCTGACCATCTGGTCGTGCAACGGCGGCGCCAACCAGCGCTGGACCCGTAACTGACCCGTCATCCGGGAGCGATCGTGAGAATGGCATTACGGTTGCCGGCCACCACAAGAGCCGGACGCGGAATCGTAGGGGTGCTGGTCCTGCTCGGCCTCGTGGCGTTCCTGCCCGCCCACCCGGCCAGGGCGGACAATCCGATCATCCAGACCGTCTACACCGCCGATCCGGCGCCGCTGGTGCACAACGGACGGGTGTACCTCTACACCGGCCATGACGAGGACGGCTCGACCTGGTTCACCATGAAGGACTGGCGGGTCTGGTCCTCCGCCGACATGGTGAACTGGACCGACCACGGATCCCCGCTGAGCCTGACCACCTTCAGCTGGGCGAAGTCCGACGCCTGGGCGGGACAGACCATCTACCGGAACGGCCGGTTCTACTGGTACGTGCCCACGACCAACCGGGCGACCGGCCGCATGGCCATCGGGGTGGCCGTCTCCGACAGTCCGACCGGGCCGTTCAGGGACGCACTCGGACGGCCGCTGATCGAGAACGGCGAGATCGACCCGACGGTCTTCATCGACGACGACGGGCAGGCCTACCTCTACTGGGGCAATCCGCACCTCTGGTACGTGAAGCTGAACGCCGACATGACCTCGTACTCGGGAAGCGCGACGCAGATCCCGCTCACCACGGCGGGCTTCGGCACCAGGACGGGCGACGCCAACCGCCCGACGCTGTTCGAGGAGGGGCCCTGGGTCTACAAGCGGAACGGCCTGTACTACCTCGTGTTCGCGGCCAAGTGCTGCTCGGAGTTCATCGCCTACTCCACGGCCCCCGGCCCCACCGGGCCCTGGACCTACCGAGGGACGATCATGCCCACGCAGGGCGGCAGCTTCACCAACCACGCGGGCATCGTCGACTACCAGGGCGGCTCGTACTTCTTCTACCACAACGGCGCACTGCCGGGCGGCGGCGGCTTCACCCGTTCGGTGGCCGTGGAGAAGTTCGCCTACGGCTCCGGCGGCACGATCCCGACGATCAACATGACCGCGTCCGGGGCGCCCCAGGTGGGCACCCTCAACCCGTACGTCCGCCAGGAGGCCGAGACGATCGCCTGGGAGTCCGGGGTCGAGACCGAGCCCTCCAGCGAAGGCGGGATGAACGTCGGCTGGATCGAGAACGGCGACTACATCAAGGTCAAGGGCGTCGCGTTCGGCGCCGGCGCCAGGACCTTCACCGCGCGGGTCGCCTCGGCGTCCGGCGGCGGCAGGCTCGAACTCCGCCTGGACGGCGTCAACGGCCCGTCGGCCGGGACCTGCACCGCGCCGGGCACGGGCGGCTGGCAGACCTGGACCACCGTGTCCTGTCCGGTCAGCGGCGCGACCGGCACCCGCGACCTGTACCTGAAGTTCACCGGCGGAAGCGGCTACCTGTTCAACATGAACTGGTGGCAGTTCAGCTGACGTCACATCTTCCGCGCGTCACCGGCGCCACCGCCACCCGCCTCCCGCCCCGCCGGCGAGAGCGGGTGGCGGTTCCCGTACGACTGACACCTGGTCTTCCGGCGCCAGCGAGGGCGCTCGGTGAGGGCGTGCTCCACCGATCGGTTGATCGGCTCCACCACCTGAACGGTCACCCGAATCCACCGCCCACTCGGAGGATCGGGCGATCCGCGCGGGGCGCCTGCGTCGCGACGCTGGATCCCGTCGGTGAGCACCAAGGACGGAGACGGTCGAGATGCGCAATGTGGTGTGGCTGGTCAGAGGGTACGTCCTGGTCAGCGTGCTGACGCTGGTCACGATGGTCGTGTTCCGGAACGACGCGGCGATGGTCCCCGACTCGGTGTGGATCCGCGGCACGCTCGTCGCCGTCGCTTCGCTGGTCACATGGTTCTTCGCGGTACGGGCGGCCAGGGGCGAGCGGAAGATGCTGCTGCGGCTGCGGATCGTCACCTCGATCATGCTGGTCGCGATCGTGGTGATCATCGCGTTGCCCGGTCTGTTCCCGCTCTGGTTCAAGCTGGAGCAGGGTGTCTGCGGCCTGCTCCTGCTGCCGGTGGTCGTCCAGCTCAACCGGCGGCCGGCGGACCGGCGCTGAGCGCGTCGATCGACGAGGCGGCGCATGAGCGCGCCGACCCGAGGGCGCCGGACGGCGCTTCCGGCGGCGCGGGAGTCTCGACGGCGGCGGCTAGATTGTTCCGGGAGCAGGTGAGCGATGGACAATTGGCGGATGGCCGCGCCGGCGGGCTGGGAGCGACGGCTCCTTCCCATGATCACCGTGGTCCCGTACGTGCTGCTGGCCGTCATGGCCGCCCTGACGATCGTCGTCAAGCACGACCAGCCGGGCTCGCTCGCCCTCGACCTCGCGCTCTGCGCGGCAGCCGCGGTGTGGAAGCTCGTGCTCTTCACGCTGCACCCGCAGTGGCGCGGGCGAGCCGGCGTGATGAGCGTGTTCATCGCGGGCCTGCTCCTGTTCGGGCTGGTCATGGTCGTACGCGATCCGTGGTTCGGCGTCTACACGCCCGCGCTGTACTTCTACGCCTTCCGGATCATCGGCTGGCCGCGTGAGCTGTACTTCATCGCGGGCGTCGCGGTGGTGGCGGGCACGGCGCAGTCGGCCGGTCTGGACTTCGGCACCTGGATGGGCCTGCTGGAGTATCTGGGAGTCCTGGCCGTCAACGTCGTGCCGATGTGCCTGATGGCCTGGCTCAGCGAGGTCGGCGCACGCTACTACGCGGCACGGGAGACGGCGCTGCGCGAGAGCAGAGAGGCCAACGCCCGGCTGGCCGCGGCCCTGGCCGAGAACGCGGCACTCCAGGAACGGCTGGTCGAGCAGGCTCACGAGACCGGCGTCCTGGACGAGCGGGCCCGGATGGCGCGGGAGATCCACGACATCCTGGCCCAGGGCCTGACCGGCATCGTCACGCAGTTGCAGGCGGCCGAGCAGGCGGCCGACGACCCGGCCGCGTGGCGGCGGCACCACGCGGCGGCGACCGCGCTGGCCAGGGAGAGCCTCACCGAGGCGCGGCGCTCGGTGGACGAGCTGCGCCCCGAACCCCTGGAGTCCGGCCGTCTGGCCGACGCCGTCAGCGAGGTCGCGGCCAAGTGGTCGGCACGCCACGGCCTTCCGGTCCAGGTGGCCGTCACCGGCGAGACCCGGACGATGCCCCCGCAGGCCGAGGTCGCCCTGTTACGGGTCGCGCAGGAGGCGCTGGCCAACGTCTTCAAGCACGCGTCCACCGCCACCCGCGTCGGCCTCACCCTCTCCTACACGGATCGGCAGGTGGTGCTCGACGTCCGCGACGACGGCCCCGGCTTCGACCCGGACGTGCGCGCCGGTCACGACGGGGGCTTCGGGCTGGTGGCGATGCGGCAGCGGATCGAGGCGCTGTCGGGCGCGTTGCGAATCGAATCAGAGGTGGGCGGCGGGACCGGGATCTCGGCCTGTCTGCCCGCGGACACGCCGGAGGCAGGCACATGAGTGACGCCATCAGGCTGCTCGTGGTCGACGACCACCCCGTCGTGCGTGACGGGCTCAGCAGCATGTTCGCCCGCGATCCCGAGTTCATCGTGGTGGGGGAGGCGTCGGACGGAGCCGAGGCCGTCCGGCTGGCCGAGGCCCTCGCGCCGGACGTGATCCTGATGGACCTGCGGATGGCGGGCATGGACGGCGTCACCGCGATCGGCGAGCTGGCCAGGCGCGGCGTGCCGGCCCGGGTGCTGGTGCTGACGACGTACGACACCGACAGCCACGTGCTGCCCGCGATCGAGGCGGGCGCCACCGGTTACCTGCTCAAGGACGCGCCGCGCGAGGAGCTCGTCCGTGCCGTACGCTCGGCCGCGCGCGGCGAGGTCGCGCTCTCGCCGTCGGTGGCCGCCCGCCTGGTGAGCCGGCTCCGCACCCCGGCCCCATCGACCGGGCCGTTGAGCCAGCGCGAACTGGAGGTGCTACGGCTGGTCGCGGCCGGCCACAGCAACCGCAAGGCCGCCGTCCGGCTGTTCATCACCGAGGCCACGGTCAAGACGCACCTGCTCAACATCTACGCGAAACTCGACGTCAACGACCGCGCGTCCGCGGTGGCGGAGGCGTACAACCGCGGCCTGCTGGGGACGCCCGAGCGCCCGTAACCCTCGCCGCCCGACCCACTCCGGCGAGCCCGATCGGCGGATCCCGGCACCAACTGGGCGGAGTGGGTGCGTTACCCGTTCCGGCCCGGGTACAGCATGGCCGGGAGCGTGGAGGCGGTCGGCGAGGGCGTCACGACAGTGCGGCCCGGCGACCGCGTGCAGAGCTACGCGTCCCACCAGGAGCTGGTCACGCTCCCCGAGCGCGAGGTCCGCCTGCTGCCCGGCGGCGTCGCGGACGAGGAGGCGGTGTGGGTGCCCCTCGTCGTCACGACGGCGGCGGGCACCGCCAGAGCCGCGATCACCCTGGGCGAGACCGTCGTGGTCATCGGACTCGGCCCGGTGGGGCAGCTGGTCGTCCAGTACGCGGTCGCGCATGGAGCCTCCCGCGTCATCGCCGTCGACACCGATGCCAGGCGGCTCGGCCTGGCACGGACGCTGGGCCGTGTCGTCCTGCTCGGCGACACGCCCACGCCGCCCTCGTCTCCGACGACCCGTCAGCCGGCCCGCTCAACCGTGACGCGGTGGCCGAGTTGTACTTCCGCCGCCTCGCCTCCGGCACGTTCCGTACCGCCGGAATGATCTCCGAACGGGTGTCGCCCATGGACGTGGAATCCACCTACGCACGCCTGCGGGACGGCGGCGCACCGCCTGAAGCCCTCTGCTTCGACTGGACCGACACGAAGGGGGAACGGTGACCGCCAAGATCGCGGTCGCCACCCGCGGGTCGGTGTCCACGATGAGCCTGCGCCGCCCATGCTGCCTGATGGTTCTGGTACGCGCCGAGGAGTCCTGGGACGGCGACCCGATCCGCGCCGACGCCGAGGACATGGCCGCCGCGCCCGACGCCTCGCTGACGGCCTGGCCGGCACGCCTGAAGACGACGGCTGAGAACGCCTGAGCAGCGGGTCAGGCGGGGAGGTCGGCGGCCGCCTTCCGGAGGGCGTCGCCGGCGTGCGTGACGGGGTCGCCGTGGCCCACGCAGGCCGTCCGGACGTCCAGTTCGGCCAGCCGCCGGAACGAACGGAGCATCTCGTCACGGTCCATGTTGAACACTCCGGGCATGACCAGCCCGGACACGTGCGCCACGGTGTCGCCCGTGAAGAGGACTCCGTGCTCCGGCAGGTGGAGGGCGATGCTGCCGGCGGTGTGCCCGGGGGTGGCGATCACGCGGGCCCCGCCCCCGAAGGCGATCACGTCGCCGTCCTCAAGCTCGCGGTCCACCCGGCACGGCGGCGCGGGCGGCAGCAGGTGGGCGCCCAGACTGCGATGCAGGGCCCGCTCCTCGTCGGTGAAGTTCGGCGGCGGGGCGGGCGCGTCCCCTCGGATCACCGGAGCCTCCAGGCGATGGGCCATCACCGTGACCTCGCCCCACGCCGTCACGTCCGCCGCACTGCCGCAGTGGTCCTCGTGGTAGTGGGTGAGGACGACCCGCCGTACGGCGTCGGTGCGCAGGCCCAGCAGGCCGATCGCCTCGGCGATCTCCCCGGCCGAGGTGGCGATGCCCGTGTCCACCAGGGTGAGCACACCGTCGTCGTTCCACAGGTACGCCTGCCCGAACGTCAGCCGCAGCAGGTGCAGGCGCCGGTCGACCTCCACGACCTCCATCGCGGGACCCCTCTCATCAGCACGGATGTCAGGGAACAGGTAACCGGTCCGCTCATGGCACTGTCCAACATCCATGGGACCGCGGATTGACAACCGATGGTTGTCGATGCAGGGTCTGGGCGTGGAAGCAGACGTTTCCGGCGTACGCGCCTTCATCGCGACCGCCGAAGAACTGCACTTCGGCAGGGCCGCCGCGCGCATGTTCATCACCCAGCAGGCGTTGTCGAAACGCGTCCGCAGGCTGGAGGACGCCCTCGGCACGCCGCTGTTCGATCGGACCACCCGGTCCATCGAGCTGACCGCCGCCGGAAGGCGGTTCCTGCCCCTGGCCGTGGCGGCGGTGGCGGCGTTCGACGAGGCGGTGGGGGCGGTCCGCGTGGTGGACAGCCCCGTCCGCGTGGACGTCTACGACGAGCGCTTCACGCCCCTGCGCATGGTCAGGGAGGCGAGCGAGCGCGAACCGCGGCTGCGCGTGGAGGTGAGCATGCGGCAGGGGCTCGCGGTGGCGTTGCCGGCGCTGCGCCGCCAGGAGATCGACGCGGCCTTCGGACGGGCGCGCGACCTGCCGTGGCCGGAGGAGCTGGCCCAGCGGCTGGTCCACCTGGAGCCCCTGGCCGCGTTCGTCCCGGAGGATCACGCGCTCGCGCACCTGAGGGAGCTGCGGCCCGCCGACCTGCGGGCGGGCGGCATCGCGATGCCCGACCCGGCGGGCGCCGCCGAATGGCGCGCCTACCTGGGACGCCTCGCCGACCGTCTCGGCGTCTGCTTGCGCTTCACCGAGCCCGCCATCGGCCAGGGGCACCTGGTCCAGCAGTTCCTGCGCGAGAAGAGCGCCGTCGGCCTGGGGGAGTGGAGCATCGGCGCGACGGGGAGCGGGCTGCGCCGCATCCCCATCGTGGACCCGATCCCCCTCCTGCCGTGGTGGGTGGTCTGGCACCGCCGCAACCCGCACCCACTGCTCCGTACGCTGCTCGGCCGGCTCCCACGCGTACACCCGCCGGACCCGTCGGACGGGCGGCACTGGATCCCCGACGCCGACCGTGCCCTCCCGTAGGGGCGCGCCGGCGTGACCGGCGCGGCGTGACCGGCGGGGTGCGGGCCTTTCACGCGTGCGTCCTTCGTGGCCGGGGGGAGGTGGTGCGGAGCAGGGCGTACCCGATCAGGAGCGAGACGACCAGCACCACGCCGGCGTCCACGGCGGCGGCCAGCCGGACACCGCTCAGCAGAGCCGGGGCCGCGGCCTGACCGGCGGCCCGGAGGGCGGACACCTGCGCCATGCAGATGGCGCTGAGGATCGGGGTGCCGACGGTGATGCCGATCTGCTGGGCGCTCGTCACCAGCCCGGTCGCGACCCCTTGAGCCGTGTCGGGCAGCCCGGACGTCACGGTGACGCCGTAGGAGACCACGACCGACATGTGGCCCACGGAGGCCAGGCAGATCACGGCCAAGGCCGGCCAGGCACCCTCGGTCACGGTCATCGCGGCGGTGCAGACGCCCTGCAGGGCCAGCCCCGCGACCAGCGTCCGCCCCGCGCCCAGCACCCGGATCACCGAGGAGGACACCATGCCCGTCACAGCCAGCACGACGCCCTGGCCGCCGAAGAACAGACCTGTCCACAGGGGTGACAGCGCCACGACGTCCTGCAGGTAGAGAGTCAGCAGGAAGATGAACGAGCTCATCATGGAGAAGGTGATCAGGCCGCCCAGGCTGCCGAAGGCGACCGTGGGCCTGCGCAACATCGTCAGCGAGACCAGCGGCTGCGCGGCTCGCGACTCGATGACCACGAACCCGCCCAGCAACAGCACGGCCGCCGCCATGGCCGCCACTTTCACCGCTCCCGCCGCCGACAGGGCAAAGATGAGGCAGACCAGGCCGCCGCTGACGGTGGCGGCTCCGGGCAGATCCAGCCGGGGAGAGCGGGCGCCCCGGCTCTCGCTCAGCAGTCGGGGCGCCGCCACGGCGAGGACGCTGCCCGCGACGGCCAGCAGCGCCATCGTCGAACGCCAGCCCAGCGTGTCGGTCATGGTGCCGCCGACCAGCATGCCGACGGTGAATCCGAGGGAAAGCACCGACCCGCTGGCCCCGAGCGCCCGGTTGCGCTGCGGCCCTTCGGCGAAGGTCGTCGTCAGCAGCGACATGCCGGTGGGAACGACTGCTGCGGCCCCCAGCCCCTGCAGGACCCGCCCCGCGACGAACACCCCCGGGTTCCACGCGAGGGCGGCCACCACGGAGGCCACGGTGAAGAGCAGGACGCCGCCCAGGAAGAGCCTGCGCCTGCCGTACAGGTCTGCCATGCGGCCGAACAGCAACAGGCATCCGCCCGAGGGCAGCGCGAAGGCGGTGATCGCCCATTGCAGGTCGGCCTGTTCCATCCCCAGCTCCCTGCCGAGATCGGGCAAGGCCACATTTAGAATCGTAAAATCCAAAGAAATGATGAATTGCGCGGCACACAGGATGGCAAGGATGAGTTTGGCACGCGTGGTGAACCGAGCGCCGTGCTCCCCGGAGGAGGTTCCGGCACCGGCCTCGGCGTCCCTGGACAAGGGGTCGATCGTCATGACGTCCACGCTCGGCCATCACCGATCCGCGCGGGGAGAGCGTGGTGACACCGGTGGTGGCACCACCAGCCGAAGCGGTGCGCGGTGAGGTCGGGAGAGGAACGTCGCCGGGACCTGCGGGACTTCCTGGTGAGCAGACGCGCCCGCGTCAGCCCTGCCTCCGCCGGCCTGCCGGCGGGCGGGCGCCGGCGCACGCCGGGGCTGCGCCGTGAGGAGGTCGCGGTGCTGGCCGGGGTGAGCCCGGGTTGGTACCAGTGGCTGGAGCAGGGACGCGACATCAACGTCTCCGCGCAGGTGCTGGACGCGGTGGCCCGGGTGCTGCAACTGGACGAGGTCGAACGGCGGCACCTGTACACGCTGGCCGGGCACAATCCGCCGTCTCCGGCCGGACACCCGCACGCCTACTGCGAGGGACTGCAACGACTGATCGAAGCCTGGGACCCCAAGCCGGCGACCATGCTGGACGCCTCCTGGAACCACGTGGCGTGGAACGAGTCGGCCAGGCTCGCGCTGGACCTGGCGCAGGCCGAGCGCAACTGCCTGGTGGGCTTCTTCCACGACCCGCGGTACCGACGCCGGGAGCGGGCCTGGCAGGACCTGGCGCCGACCGTGGTGGCGGCCTTCCGCGCCACGGCGGCTGAGCAGCCCCGCGACCACGACATCCACGACGTGGTCCGCGCACTGGACGCGACCAGCCCCGAGTTCGCCCGGCTGTGGGCACGACAGGACGTCCAGGCGGCAGGAATCTGGATCAACGAGGTCGACCATCCCGTCGTGGGCACGCTGACCTTCGAGAGCAGCCAGATGAGACTGCCCGCCAGACCCGACCTGACCATGGTGCTGTACAACCCGCTGCCCTGCACCGACACCGCGGACAAACTCGCCTGGCTGCGCTCCGTCACCGCGCCCGTCTGAGACCGGCGGCCGTGAAGGGAGACGGGCGCATCGGCGGACAACAAGCTCCGGATTGTCGTGCTGGGCCACGTCTGATCGATTCGCGGGCAGCAAGACGGGCTTGGAGGATCATGTGCAGTGTGGAGTCGCTGCTGATCGCTCAAGGCCGTGAGGGTGAGTCTGCTCTGAACGATGCCGCCTGTGTCGAGTCCTCCAGGGTGTTGTCCCGCTTCCGGAACGATGTCTACGCCTGCCTCAGGCCGCGGGCCGATGCGTTGTTGTGCGAGCCAGGGCCAGTGCGCTTGCCGGTGGACCTGAGCCTGGATCGACAGCGTTACCCACGCCGCGAGCGTCACCCTCGTCAAGCCCGGCCCGCATTCCCGGCCTTGCCCCGATAGCGCGCCAGGGGTTGCGATCCAGCCCCGCGACTGGCACCACCGTGCCCGACACCGCCGCCGTGGCGCTCGTCCCCGGCGCGACCGGCCGGGCCATCCGGGTGGCGGGGGACGTGCTGACCATGATGGAGTTCCACGCCGCCCTGGAACGCAGCACCGGCCGCCGACTGTGGCCGCGCCGGCGCGGCGACGCCGACGAACTGGCGGCCGAGATCAGGCGGCGGCAGGCGAAGGCCCCCACTCGGGGGAGTACGTCGCCCTCCAGTACCCCTGAGGCATGGTCGCAGGCGAGGCCAAGCTGAACCCGCTGCACCACAACCGCTCCCCGGCAGTCCGCCCGGCCCGTGTCAGCGAGTTCGCGAGCTCTGACCCGGGTCAGCCGCGCAGCAGGGCGGTGAGGTCGTCCCAGCGGGACATGAGCAGCCCGGCGACGGCGCCGAAGACGCCGACGACGGCGGCGAGCGCGAGGTCGGCAGGCTGGGGGGCCGACGCGCCGGCCAGCCCGAGCAGGGCGACCGCGAGGAGCACGAGGTTGCGCACCACGTGCTGCACCCCCATGGGCGTGGTCGAGGCGCCGAAACAGCGGCACGACACCGCGGCCCCGCGCCGGACGACGCGCACGACGGCGACCGTGAGGCAGACCAGCAACCCGGCCGCCAGCACGAACGCCGCCGTCCCCGCCCACGGCAGCGGGATCGCGGCCAGGACGACCACGAGGGCCTCCGCCACGGCGGCCGCGACGGCGACCGGCCGGGCCGCCGCGCCACGGGCGACCCTCATCGCCCTGACGGACTCGACGAACTCTCTCCAGGCCGTGCGGCTGGTCACCTTGCTCGCCAGCGCGAGCGCGAACGTGGTGAGCAGCAACAGCCGGCACGCCACGTCGACGTACTGCATGATCGCAACCTCACGAATCGGGCGATGGGGATGACGGGCCGGAGTGCGGCCGGGACCCGTCGGTCGTGGAGTCGCCGGCCCGCGCCGGGCTCGCCGAGGCCAGTGGGACGGATTCTTTCGGCTGATCCCTTACCGCCCGCATGTTGGCAGGTGATTCCCGTCCAGCGCAACACCCCGGATCGGCCGGCCGGGCCGCGCCGCCCGGAGAACCGGCGCTCTGCCTGGGCCGATGGGAGGCCGTTGAGAAACCATTGAGAAATCGTTCAGGAGGCTGACGCATGCTGCGGCCACCAGCCCACCGACCGAAAGGAAGGCTTCATGCGTGCCATGACCAAATTGGCCGATCGGCTGCTGGAGATGGTCGCCCCGCACACCGTCGCCCGGGCGACCGACTGCGACTACCAGTGTTGCAGGGCGGACTACTGGAAGTACTGCTGCTACTACCCGAACGGCACCTCGCACTGCGGCTCCTGCATCACCAACTCGAGCGCCAAGCAGTGGTGCTGAGACCGACCGGTGCCCGGCCGCCGTCCGGCGGCCGGGCGCCTCGTTCGTGCCCCTCTCCGGGAGTTGGACAGTGTCCTACGCAATCGCCGTGCCGGCTCTCGCCGGCGTTCTGTTCCTGATGAACCTGGTGCTGGCGCTCGCGGTGCTGCGGCGCCTGCGCAGGCACACCGCCCGCATCGACCACCTGTACGAGGTCGTCGCCGGCACCCCCGACCTCGACGGCCCCGCCACGGGCGACCTGGTCGGCGACTTCTCCGCGACGGACCTGGACGCGGCCCCCGTGACGCGGGACTCGCTGCCGGAGGGCGGCGTGGTGGCCTTCCTGTCGCCCGACTGCGAGGGCTGCCGGGCGGAGCTGACCGAGCTGACCGCCTGGGCGGCCGGGCAGGACCGGTCGCGGGTCCTGGCGGTCGTGGACGCCCGCGCCGGGGACCCCGCCCGGATGGTCGCGGCGCTCTCCCCTGTGGCGCGGGTGGTGGTGGAGCGCGACCACGCGCACGTCGCCGAGGCCTTCGGGGCGCGGACCGTGCCGACCGTCTTCCGCGTCGCCGCGGGCGGGACGGTCCTGTCCCGCGTCCGCAGCGTCACGCGGCTCCCCGAGACCGCCGGGAGCCGCGGGGCCGAGCGGGTGGCGAGCAACCCGTCGTGAACGTCGAACCGGAGGTGAACCCATGACCCCATTGCTGATCGTCTCGAGTCTGTTGTGCGTGTTGTGCCTGGCGGGCCTGGTGCTGATGCTGGGGTTGGCCCGGCGGCTGCAGGAGCACGGCAAGCTGCTCGACGCCCTGGACGAGGTCGTCGAGCAGCGCGGCGGGCCCGGCGGGAAGGGCCTGGCGGCCGGTGAGGTGGCCGGCGCGTTCGACGTGCGGACGGTCGACGGCGACCGCGTCGCCCGCGACCTGCTGCCCGAGGGCGCCGTGGTCGCCTTCCTGTCCTCCGACTGCGGCCGGTGCCGGACCGAGCTGCCCGAGCTGGCCTCCTGGGCGGCCCGGCAGGACCGGTCGCGGGTGCTCGTGGTCGTGGACGCCGAGCCGCTGGCCCGCACGCTCTCGCCGGTGGCCCAGGTGGTCGTCGAGCCGGACGGCGGGCCGGTGACCGGCGCGTTCCAGGTGGACTCCTTCCCCAGCTTCTTCCAGGTCGCCGCGGGAGGCGGTGTCCTGGCGCGCATCCGCGGCGTCGCCCAGCTGCCGGCCGGCTCGGCGGCATGACGGACGGGCCGGGCCCGCGCGTCCTGGCCGCCTGCGCGGTGCGGGGCGTCGGGCTGGTGTGGCGGGCCGCGCCGCTGTACGTCCTGGGGTACGTCACGGTCACGCTGGTGAGCGGCGTCACCCCGGTCGTGCTCGCGTGGCTGACCAAGGCGGTGCTCGACGGCGTCGCCACTGGGCGGGTCGCCTCGCTGCTCTGGCAGGCGGTGGCCGTCGCGGCCGTCACGACGCTGGCGGCCGGCGCCGCGCAGGCGGCCCAGTACCTGCGGGCCGAGGTCGACCGGCAGGTGTCGGTGCGGGCCAAGGCCGAGCTGTTCGCCGCGGTGTGCGGGTTCACCGGGCTGGCCAGGTTCGAGAGCCCGACCTTCCTGAACCGGCTGCGCATGGCCCAGCAGAGCGCCAGCAACCCGGGCAGGCTGGTGGACACCGCGCTCTCGACGACCAGCAGCGTGATCACCGTCGCCGGGTTCGTCGGATCGCTGGTGGTGATCAGCCCGGCCTTCACCGGGCTGGTGCTGGTGTCGGCGGTCCCGGCGCTGCTGATCGAGCTGCGGCTGGCCCGCCAGCGGGTGGACATGATGTGGCGCATCGGGCCGGCCGAGCGCCGGGAGATGTTCTACGCCCACCTGATGTCCACGACCGACGCGGCCAAGGAGATCCGGCTGTTCGACCTCGGGTCGTTCCTGCGGCTGCGCATGCTGGGCGAGGCGTGGACCGCCATCAGGGCCCGCCGGACGATGGACCGGCGCGAGTTCGGGATGCAGGCGGGCCTGGCGGGCGCGTCGGCGCTGGTCGCCGGGGCCGGCATGGTGTGGGCGATCCTGGCGGCCGGCCAGGGGCGGCTGAGCGTGGGCGACGTGGCGATGTTCGTGGCGGCCGTCGCGGGCGTGCAGGCGGCGCTGAACGTCACCGTCTCGGCCGGGACGATGGCCCACGAGCAGTTGCTGACCTTCCACCACCACGTCACGATCCTGGACTCGGGCCCGGGGCTGCCCTCGCCCGCGCGACCCGTCCCGCTGCCGGCGCTGCGCCGCGGCGTCGAGCTGCGCGACGTGTGGTTCCGCTACAGCGACGAGCACCCGTGGGTGCTGCGCGGCGTCGACCTGTTCATCCCGTACGGGCACACGGTCGCGCTGGTCGGGCGGAACGGCGCCGGCAAGAGCACGCTGGTCAAGCTGCTGTGCCGGTTCTACGACCCGACCCGCGGCTCGATCCTGTGGGACGGCGTGGACATCCGGGACGTGGCCCCCGGGACGTTGCGCGCCCGCATGGGGGCGGTGTTCCAGGACTTCGTCTCCTACGAGCTGACCGCGGCCGACAACATCGCCGTGGGCGACCTCACCGCGGAGGGCGATCGCGACCGCCTGGAGCGCGCCGCCCGCGAGGCGGGCGTCCACGACGCCCTCTCCGCCCTGCCGCACGGCTACGACACGATGCTGAGCCGCGAGTTCGCGCCGGAGCAGGACGAGGAGGAGGACGGCGTGCTGCTGTCCGGCGGGCAATGGCAGCGGCTGGCGCTGGCCAGGGCCTTCCTGCGGCGCGACGCCGACCTGATGATCCTGGACGAGCCGAGCGCCGGCCTCGACGCCGAGGCCGAGCACGAGGTCCACCGGCAGCTCGCCCGCCTGCGGGCCGGACGGACCAGCGTCGTCGTCTCCCACCGGCTCGGCGCGATCCGCGACGCCGACGACATCGTGGTGCTCGGCGACGGCGTGGTCACCGAGCTGGGCACGCACGGCGAGCTGATGGCCCTGGACGGCACGTACGCCCGGCTGTTCACCCGGCAGGCCAGCGGCTACCGGGACGACGTGGAGGTGCCCGGATGATCGTCACCGGCCTGGCCGCCGGGGTCGGGGCGATCGTGCTCGGGCTCGCCTGGCTGCGGCGCGCGTACGTGGTGGTGACCGTGGAGGGGGAGAGCATGCTGCCCACCTACCGGCCCGGGGAGCGCGTGCTGGTGCGCAGGACCGGGCCGCGACGGCTGCGCACCGGCCAGGTCGTCGTCCTGGCCCGGCTCGTGGAGGCGGCCGAGGACGGGCAGGCGCGCTGGATGATCAAGCGGCTCGCGGCCGTCCCCGGCGACCCCATTCCCCGCGCGACCGTGCCCGCCCTTCGCATCGCGCCGGGAACGCGCGTCCCGGACGGCCATCTCGTCGTGCTGGGCGACAACCCGCGGCGCTCGCTCGACTCCCGCCGCACCGGCTACCTGACCGCCGACCGGCTGCTCGGCGTGGTGCTGCGCAAGGTCGAGAGCACGGACGCCCCTCGGGTCCCGCGCGCACCATGATCGGACGAGCGCCGCTCCGGGCGCGCGTCACCGGGCCGGGCGGACGCCTTTCGCGATCTTCCTCAACTCACTCATGGCGTCGATCTCCTTGGCGTACTCGGGGCCGATGAGCACCTTGACGGCCAGGTCCTTGCGGAGCTTCCAGGTGACCGTGGGCGTGCTCGGGCCGCCGGCGGCCCCCGAGTCGCCGTCCTTGGACAGTCGCGCGGGCCTGCCGTCGAGGTCCACCGTCTCGGTGTGCGGTTCCGGCCGGAAGTCGTACAGGGCGTCCGCGGACGCCCGTTCAGGCGCCGGGCGCCAGCCTGAGGACGGCGGCCGGCAGCCCGCGCAACGCCTCGGGGACGACGACCCCGCCGGAACGGTCCACCGCGGCCGGGCCGTCACCCCAGGTGGCTCCGGCCCGCGCCCGTTCGACCAGGTCGCCGGCGAGCGTCAGCCGTCCCGCGGCCGGGTCCAGGGCGATCACGTGGAGGGCGCCGTCGGGGGCGGCGGTGTAGCGGACCGGGTCGCCGACGGGCTCGGCGTGCCGGACCCACGGCCGGGTGCCGTAGATCGCCTCGCCGTGGGCCGCCAGCCAGGCGCCCAGGTGGCGCAGCCGTTCGACCTGGGACTCCGGCAGCGAGCCGTCGGCCCGCGGCCCGATGTTGAGCAGCAGGTTGCCGTTCTTGGCGACGGTGTCGACCAGCAGGTGGACGAGCTCGTCCGGCCGGACGAGATGGCGCTCGTCCTCGGCCCGGTTGAAGCCGAACGACTGGCCGAGCCCGCGCGTGGCCTCCCACACCCACGGGGAGGTCTGCTGCTCGGAGACGTACTCGCGGGTGCGCGAGCCCAGGTGCGGCACGCCCCAGCGATCGTTCACGATGCCCTCGGGCACCCGCTCGTAGTAGTGCTCGAACAGCGCCTGCAGGCTGTGCGGCCCGGCGGCCTTGCCCGAGTCGGGCCAGTCGATGTCGTTCCACAGCACGTCGGGGGAGTGCCGGTCGATCAGCTCCATGGCCTGCTCGAAGCAGTAGCGCGCGAACGCCTCGTCGTTGCGGCGCAGCGTGAACAGGTCCGTCATCGACTGGATCGGCGGGAAGTCGGACACGTGCCAGTCCAGCGCACCGGAGTAGTACAGGCCGAACCGCAGGCCCGCCGCCCGGGCGGCGCGGTCCAGCTCGGCGATCAGGTCGCGGCGGGGGCCGCGGCGCGCGCTGCTGAAGGCCGTGGTGGCGGTGTCCCACAGGCAGAACCCGTCGTGGTGCTTGGCCGTGGGCACGACGTAGCGCGCGCCGGACCCCGCGATCAGCCGCATCCAGGCCGCCGGGTCGAACGCCTCCGCCCGCCAGGAGTCGGCCAGGTCCTCGTACGGGGTGCCGACCCCGTACTCCCGCTCGTGGAAGGCGCGGGCGGGCGAGCCGGGGATGCGGACGGTGTTGGCGTGCCATTCGGCGTACTGGTGGTGGCTGAACTCCAGCTCCACGGGCACGTGCTCGCCGGGCAGGCGGGCGGTCGCCCACGCGGGCACCGAGTACAGCCCCCAGTGGACGAAGACGCCGAACTTGGCGTCCCTGTACCAGTCGGGCACGTCCCTCGCCGGGTAGTCGGCGCCCAGGTCGGGGCCTACACGGCGGTCGAAAAACAGCACTATGGTCCTTTCAGCGGCCGGCGAGACCGGCGGTGGCGATGCCCTTGACCAGATGCTTCTGAAGGGCGAGGAGGAGCAACAGCGTCGGCAGGATGGACACGATGGAGGCGGCCATCACCAAATGCCACTGGTTGCCGTTCTGGCCGAAGAACAACTGCAGGCCGAGCGGCACGGTGCCGCGCTCGGTCACGTCGTTGATCATGATGAGCGGCCACAGGAAGCTGTTCCAGTAGTTGATGAAGGTGAACACGGCCAGCACCCCGAGCGCGGGCCTGGCCAGCGGCAGCATGATGGACAGGAAGATCCGCGGCTCGCTCGCGCTGTCGATGCGCGCCGCCTCCTGCATCTCGCGCGGCACCGAGCGGAAGAACTGCCGCAGCAGGAACGTCCCGAACGCGGTGAAGGCCCACGGGAAGATCAGCGACTGGTAGCTGTCCACCCAGCCGAACTTCTGCATGAGGATGAACATGGGCACGACCAGCACCTCCTGCGGCACCATCAGCGTGGCCAGGAACAGCAGGAAGACGCCGTCCCGGCCGCGCCAGCGCAGCGAGGCGAAGGCATAGGCGGACAGGGCGGAGGCGGCCAGCACGACCAGCGTGCCCACGCCCGCCACCAGCACGCCGTTGAGGATGTAGCGCTGGAACGGCACGTACGTGAACACGTCGCCGAAGTTCTGCCACCGGATCCGCGAGCCGACCAGCGACCCGGGATCGCTGAACGTCTCGCCCGCCGGCTTCAGCGCGGTGGCCACCGCGAAGACCAGCGGATAGAGGAAGGCCAGCGTCACCGCCGCCAGCAGCACGTGGGAGACGACGGATCTAACTCTCATAGTGCACCCACCGCCTCTGCCCGAGGAACTGCGCGGCGGTCACGAGCAGGATGATCGCGAACAGCACCCACGCGCCCGCCGCCGCCAGCCCGAGCTCGCGCGACTGGAACCCCGCCTGGTAGACGGTCATGACGAGCGTCTCCGTGGCGTTGCCCGGCCCGCCGGCCGTGAGGATGTACGGCTGCGTGAACACCTGCAACGAGTTGATCACCGTCATCGTCGTGGCGAAGAACAGCGCCGGCGAGATCAGCGGGAGCTGCACGCTGACCAGCTTGCGCAGCCCCGTGGCCCCGTCGAGCGAGGCCGCCTCCAGGACCGACGGCGACATCTCGTTGATCGCCGCGGAGAAGACGATCAGGTTGTACCCGAACCCCTGCCAGACGCTCATGGCCACCACCGACACCAGCGCGGTGCGCCCGTCGGCCAGCAGGTTCGGCTCGGTGCCGACCATCTGGAACAGCAGCTTCCAGATGACCGCGTTGGCCACCATCGGCGTGATCGCCGGGATGAAGAACAGCACCCGCCACAGGTTCTGCCACCGCGACCTGCTGATCCAGAACGCCAGCGCCAGCGCCAGGACGATGTTGAGCGGCACGTACAGGCCGGTGAAGACGAACGTGTTGCGCAGCGCGGACAGGAAGGCCGGGTCCTCGCCGAACAGGTAGCGGAAGTTCTCCAGGCCGATGAAGCTGCTCCCGCCCAGCATCGGCCAGTCGAAGAAGCTCATCACCACGGCCATGCCGACCGGGAACAGGGTGAACAACCCGAGGCCGAGCACGCTGGGCGTGGCGAACCCCAGCGCGCTCCACTGCTCTCGTGACCTCACTGCCCGCGCGCCCCCTGCTGCTGGATGGTGGCGAGCGCCTCCTTGGCGCCGCTCGCGCCGGTGTAGACCTGGAGCAGGTGCTGGGCCATGAGCTTGGTGACGTCGTCCCAGTTCTTGGTGGTGAACAGCGGCACGCCGCCGGCCACCGCCTCCTTGACCGCCGACACCGCCGCCCGCACGTCGTCGGCCTTGTCCTGGTTCTTACCGACCAGGAAGTTCTCGTACGCCGACTGCTCGGAGGTCATCGCGGGGAAGCCGCGCCCCTCGCCCGCCAGGTACGCCTGCGCCTGCTTGCCGCTGAGCACGGAGACCGCCTTGACCGCCTGCTCCTTGTACGGGCAGCCCTTGGCCACCCCGAACCCGGAGTTGGCCACGTACGTCTTCGCACCCCCGGACCCGGCGGGAAGCTGCGCGATGCCCACCCGGAACTTGGCGCTCTTGATCGTGGACCCGATGTTCCAGGAGCCGTCGACCGCCATCATGGCGTTGCCGTTGACGAACTGCGTCTCGCCCCAGCCCAGCTCCGCCGACCCGGCCGGCACGCTGGCCGCCTTGTTCCCGGCCAGGCCCGCGTACCAGGTGGTGGCCGCGACCATGGGCTCGCTGTCGAGCTGCAGCTTCACGTCGTCGGTGACCGGCTTGGCGCCGTTGTAGGACAGCAGCATCGACAGCAGGTGCAGGTCGGAGAAGGACATGCCGAACCCGTACTTGCCGCCGGTGGTCAGCTTCCTGGCGGCCTGCTCGAAGTCGGCGGTGGTCCAGCCGGGCTTGGGCTCGGCCAGGCCGGCCTTGGCGAAGGCGTCCTTGTTGTAGTAGAGGAGCATCGGGCCCAGGTCGTAGGGGAGGGCCAGTTGCCGGCCGTTCATCTTCAGCGCGTCCAGCGCCGCGGGGGCGAAGCCTTCGGGAGCGGTGAGAGGTTCGAGGAGATCGGCGTAGGCGCCCAGGCGCAGGCTCTGCATGGAGACCAGGCACGGCTGCTCGCCCGCGGCGAACTCGGTCTGCAGCTTGGTGAAGTAGGCGTTGAAGGGCGCGGTCCGCAGGTTGATCCTGATCTTCGGGTCCTGCTGGGTGACCATCTTGGCCAGGTGGTCGAGCTGGGCCTTCTCCTCCTCGCTGCCCGCCCACATCTCCCAGTCGAGGGTGACCGTACCGTCGTCCTGTTTGGCGCCGCCCGCCGTGCCCGCCCCGCCGCCGCCGCCGCACGCGGTGACGCCGGCGAGGAGTACGAGCCCCGCGGCCAGGAGTGCCTTCATGGGGGGACCTCCGTCAAGGTATATTTTTCGGGGTCGAATTTATTATTGATGCGGAACCCTAGGCTTGTTCCGGAACACACGTCAAGAGGGAGGCCGCGGATGCGCGAGGACCTGGCCAGGACGGAGATCCTGACGACGCTCGGGTCCGGGCCGCTCAACCGCACCCAGCTCGCCCTCAGGCTGGGGCTGGGCGCGGCGACCGTGACCGAGCACAGCCGGCGCCTCATCGAGCTCGGCTACGTACGCGAGCTGGCGCCGCAGGCGGCCGGGCGTGGTCGCCCGAAAGTGCCCCTTGAGCTGGTGCCGGACGCCGCCTACACGCTCGGCCTGCGGGTGCACCACACGCACGTGGTCGGCGTGCTCATGCGGCTCAACGGCAGCGAGGCGCGCCGCTTCACGGTGCCCTTCGACCCCCGCGCCGACCCCGTCGGGCAGCTCGCCGCCGTGTGCGCCCGCGAGCTGGCCGAACCCGCCGCCGGCGGCCGGGTGCGCGGCATCGGCCTGGCCGTCCCCGGCGTGATCGACCAGGCCAGGGGGATCGTGCGCATCTCGCCGCACCTGGGCTGGTCGGACCTGCCGCTGCGGCCCCTGCTGGCCGAACGCCTGCCGGTCCCCGTCCTCATCGACAACGACACCCGCGCCAGCACCAGCGCCGAGCTGCTGTTCGGCGCCGGGTGCGACCACGACGACTTCCTGGTGCTGGCCGTCGGCGGCGGCATCGGCATGGGCATCGTGCTCGGGCGGCGCATCCATCGCGGGCCCGACGGCGTCGCGGGCGAGTTCGGGCACGTGCCGATCGACCCGCAGGGGCCGCCCTGCGTGTGCGGGCGGCGCGGCTGCCTGGAGTCCTACGCGGCCGACTACGCGCTGGCCGCCCGCGTGTACGAGCGCGGGCTGACGCCGGCGCCGGTGCCGGTGGCCGAGCTGCCCCGGCTGGCCGCCGAGGACGTGCCGGGCGTGCGCGACCTGATGGCCGAGGCGGGGGCGGCGCTCGGGAGGGCGGCCGCGGGCGTGGTGAACGTCCTGGCCGTACGGGCGCTGGCGGTGATCGGCGAGAGCCACGTGCTGTGGCCGTATCTGGAGCCCGGGTTCAGGCCGGCGGTGGAGAGCGGCGTGCTGTCGGGAGTGGAGATCATGGTCCGCCCCTGGGACGACAGCGGCCACGCCCGCGGCGCCGCCACCCTGGCCCTGTCGGCCACGGTCGCCGCCCGCTGACCGGCGGCTCCTCGCTCAGTCCGCCAGGGGGCGCGGCACCAGGGACGCGTACCGTCAGCTCGCCGGGGTGTCATGGGAGGACCGTTCCGGGCGGAAGTCGGCGAGCGTCTCGTCCCTCCTCCCGCTGACGATCTCCGACGCGAGCAGCCGGCCGATCATCGGCCCGAGCGTGATGCCGCTGTGGGAGACGGCCTCGTAGTAGCCCGGCACGGACGGCACCGCTCCCACCGAGGGGTATCCGTCGCCCGGGATGGGCCGGTCGACCACCCGTGTCCCGACGATGCGGGAGTCCTCGAACCCGCGAACGACGTGCCGCGCCGACTCGTGGAGCAGCCGTTCGAGCGCCGCCGGATCTTCGCCGGTGTCGATGAGCGCGTCGACCTCGCGGCTGTGGAGGACCACCGAAGCGCCTCCGTCAGGACGGATCGCGACGCGCGGCGCGTGCATGGCCCGGCGGATCGGCGCCTGGGCACACTCGATCCGGGTGACGAGGCCGGGCTCCCGGCGCATCGGCAGGTGCCGCGCGACGAGCCCGGCGACGTGGGCGGCGCCGGGCCCCGCGGCGTTCACGACGACGTCGACGTCGAGACGGCTGCCGTCGGACAGGGCGACGGTCCGCACGCTGCCGTCGGCGCCGGTGCCGATGTCATGGACCGTGGTGCCGAACCGGTGCTCGGCGCCGGCCGCGACGGCCTGGCCGACCAGGCGGCCGACGAGATGGCGTCCGTGCACCCAGGCTTCGTCGGGGAAGAACACGACCGGAACCTCGTCGGACACCGTGAGCGCGGGTTCGAGGTGGCGGCGTACCTCGGCTCCCGTGCGTACCTCGGCCCGGTAGCCCCAGCCGGCCAGCAGCCCGGCCGTTTCCAGGAGGCTCGCCTCCGTCGCGGGGTCGTCCGCCCAGCGCAGGTGGCCGCCGGGGTGCCACCATGGGTCCGGCCCGATGATCCCGGCAAGCTCGCGGTACGCCGCCATGCCCGCGACGTTCAGCTCGAAGTAGGACCTGCTCGCGGTCTTGGCGCTGGCGTTGACCCACGAGAACGACCAGTCGGTGACCCCTTCACCCGGCCGGCCCGCGTCGACGAAGACCACCTTGACGCCGTGCCGCGCCACATTCCAGCCCACGCAGGCTCCGAGAACGCCCACCCCGATGACAGCAACACATCCAGGCCGCTCCACGACCCGATTCTCGCACGGACAGGCAGTCGGCCTTCTCGACCCGGCGGCCCTGGGCAGGCATCAGGCTCTGACGGCGCGCCCGGGCAGGGCGGTCGGCTGCAGCTGCTCGTCGCGGACCACGAACTGGCCGCCGACGAGGACGTGAACGAAACCGGAGGAATGCCGGACCGTCTCGGTGTAGTCGGCATGGTCGCTGACGGTCCCGGGGTCGAAAACGGTCAGGTCGGCGTCGCAGCCCGGCTGAAC
The DNA here is from genome assembly GCF_042878785.1 of Nonomuraea sp. NPDC003560. Classification (NCBI taxonomy): domain Bacteria; kingdom Bacillati; phylum Actinomycetota; class Actinomycetes; order Streptosporangiales; family Streptosporangiaceae; genus Nonomuraea; species Nonomuraea sp. NPDC003560. Next base: position 1,175,415 of record NZ_JBIAOF010000002.1, read on the forward strand.
GCGACCTTTGCGCCGCATCGCCGGGACGCCTGAGCCCACGACGTCGGCGGGGACGAGTGTGCACCGGCGCACAGCCTCAGGCAGCGACAGGACGCCGTCCTCCCGGACGAGCCTGCGTAGCGTCCGGCCATAGGTGCCGGCGGTACGGGGGTGGGTGACGGCGTCGGGACGGAGCGGCCATGAGAGCGGGTCAGGCGCTCCGGAGCGCCACAGGAGGGGGACGGCGTCGGTGGCGACGGCGGCGTCGGTGAAGGTGACGGCCCGCCGGATGTAGTCGAACTGGGCGGGGTCGTCCTCGTCGAGCAGGTGGACGAAGGCGGCCGAGCCGGGTGCGCTCTCGCGGACCCGGCGCAGGGCGTCGGCGTCGGGGATACGGCCATGGGCGCCGAGCAGGCCGATGGAGTGCGGGGTCAGTCCGCGCCGGTGGAGGAGTTCCGGGGCGAGGAAGGCCGCGCCGACGCCGGTCATGCCCGCGCCGTAGGGGTAGGCCTCGGTGGTGACGCGCGAGCCTTCGGCGCGGACCTTCTCCACCAGTCCGAGCACGCGGTCGACATGGCGTATGGAGGTGCTGTTGACGTGGCAGTAGTGCATGTGCGCGCCGGTCTCGGCGGCGGCGCGGACGATCTCTTCAGCGCCGTCGACGGGAGTGGTGGGGTCCATCTCGGCAAGTTCGCGGGCGTGGGTGTACGTGGGCAGCCCGGCGCGGGCGGCGAGGGCGGCTACGGCGAGGTACTCGGAGGGGTCGATGCGAGGCGCGTAGCCGACGAGGATTCCGATGCCGAGCGCGCCGTCGCCGAGGTCACGCTCCAACATGCCGGTGATGCGGTCGACGGTCTGCCGCGGGGCCGCACGCTGCCATTCCTCGCGACCGATGTTGGCGAGGAAGTCGGTCGTCAGGTCGCCGTCGGTGCCGAGGCCGAGGAGGACGGCCATGCGGGCCACGGCCCAGGAGGTGGCGAAGCCGTAGTTGAGCGGCCTGCCCTCGGTCTCGGCTCTGCGGTAGGCGGCGGCGACCGGGTAGGCGCCGGCTTCGAGTTCCAGGACGGTGGTGACGCCGTCGAGTGCCTGCAGGCGGTGGCCGGCGACGTCCGTGCTGTGGCTGTGCAGGTCGATGAAGCCCGGGCTGACGACCAGGCCGGTCGCGTCGACACTGGTGACGCCGTCGAGCGGCTGGTCGGAGACGGCCTGGATGACCCCGCCGTCGACGCCGACGTCGCGCACGGCATCCAGACCGGTCTCGGGGTCGATGACCCGGCCGCGGGCCAGGACCAGATCGTATGTCGTCACGCGAGCTCCTTCGTAGCGAGGCTGAACTGCTCAGGGCGCTGGGGCACGATCAACGCGATCAGCGCGCCGAGGACGGTGGTGGCGATGAGCAGGCCGAAAGCGGCGGTGTAGGAGAACTTGTCGACCAGGAAACCCATGAGGACGGGGGCGAGGACGCCGGCGATCTGACCGCCGACGTTGACGATGCCCATGCCGGAGCCGATGACGGCGGGCGGCAGGGCGCGCACGGGCATGCCGAGGATGCCCATCGAGGAAAGGCCCGCCACCCCCATGGCGAGGGTCTGGTAGATGGTGAACCCGACAGCGGAGTCGGCCATCAGCATGAGCACCAGGAGCACGGCGGTGACCAGCAGCAGGGGGATGACGTAGAGCCGGGCTCTGTCATGGAAGAAGCGGTCGAACAGCCAGCCGCCGAGGAAGACGGTCGCGCACATGACCAGGCCGGGGATGGCGGACATGACGCCGGTGTTGATGAGGGAGATTCCGCGCTCCTCCAGCAGGTAACTCGGCACCCATGTGATCAGGCCGTAGCCGAGCATGTTGGTGGCGCAGAAGAGGGCGGCGAACTTCCAGACCGACGCCGAGCGCATCACGGCGCCGAGGCCGAGCCCCTTGTCCTGAACGATGTCGGAGCCGTTGAGGTGGGCGGGCAGCGCCTTGGGCAGCAGCTTCCAGAGCAGCACCCCGATGACGACGCCGGCGGCGGCGGTGACCCAGAAGGTGTGGCGCCAGCCGAGGACGAGGATGAGCGGCGCGACGATGAGCGGGGCGACGCCGGCACCGAGTTGGTTGGAGGCGAGCATGGCACCGGCGGCGGTGGCGCGGACGGCGGGGGTGGTGCGTTCGGCGATGGCCTTGAAGGACGCGCCGGGGAACAGGCCCTGGCCGACGCCGAAGAGGGCACGGATGACCAGGAGAGAGGCCAGGCCCCAGGCGATGCCGGTGAGGGCGGTGAAGACCGACCAGAGCAGCAGGGAGACCATGAGCTGGCGTCGGGCGCCGAACCGGTCGGCGAGGATGCCGCCCGGTATCTGGCACAGCAGATAGACCAGGGAAAAGGCGGTGATCAGCCAGCCTTGCTCGGTTTTGGTGAGTGCGAAGTCCTCGCCGATGAACGGCAATGCGACGGCCATCATCACCCGATCGACGTAGTCGATCACCCAGACACCCATGAGCAGCCCTACGGTGACGGTCGCCGTCCTGCGTATCTGCGCAGGGGCCAGGGGGCGAGTGTCTTCGGCGAGTCCCATTCACAGACCTCCGGAGCTTTCACGTCAGTGTTCCAGCAACCCTCCATCACGTGACCCGGGAGTGCTTCGTGCAGGGACATGAAGTCGGAGCCGCCGGCGGTGCAATTGCACCAAGCTCGGTCCGCCGACGTTGGCGATCTGGCTCGGGATTCGTTCCCCAACAGGTGTTCCGGAAATGGGCTACGACGGCGCCTCCGTGGTCGGCGGGAGGTGGGGCGAGACGTCCGTCGGCGTCTTCGACACGGCCACGGGCGCGAAGACCTTCAGCTACGCGAACCCCGACGTGCGGCTGGTCGACAAGACCCTCGTCCACACCGGCAAGGACCGTCTTCGGCGTGGTGAAGGACACCTCCGACCGGCTTTATCTGTGGAGAGTACCCGACGTCGCCCTCGCGATGTCGGAGCTCACCCTGACGGCCCGTCGTCGGCAACCGTGCTCGAACCGCTCACGCTGACGGGCCGGCTCGCGCTCTCCGACGGCTCGGCGCCGGGGGCGCAACCGCTGGTGGTGACCCGCCGGCTGCCGGACGGCACCCGCAAGACCCTCCCCGCGACGACGACCACCGCCGACGGCACCTTCACCATCACCGACACCTGGCCGCTCGGCGGGACGGGCACGTACGAGGTGAGCTGGCCGGGCAGCGCTCTCTACGGGCAGGCCACCGCCACGCTCGGCATCACGGTGGCCAAGGCGCAGGCGGAGCTCACGCTCTCCGGCCCCAAGAAGGCCCCCGCCGGCAAGGAGCTCCAGTTCAGCGGCGCGCTGACCTCAGCAAGCCGGCTCCCGTCGTCTGTGCTGATCGAGGTCTTCCGCACCGTCACCGACCGCGACGGCACCGAGACTGTCCAGCTGCCGTCGATCCAGGCGTACGGCGAGCTGACGTTCGGCTTCACCGACACCCCACAGGCGGGCGGTGAATACACCTACACGGTCAAGTGGAGCGGCGGCCCGGCGCACTTGCCCGCGGAGGACAGCCACGTCGTCGTGGTCGGAGGCGCGTCCGACTGACGTCTCCCCGGCCCGGGGGGGGGGGGGGGGGGGGCCGGCCGCCCCCCCCCCCCCCCCCCCCCCCCCCCCCCCCCCCCCCCCCCGCCCCGGGGGGGCAACCCCCCCCCCCCCCCC